>CAWDYR010000001.1:0-179672 GCA_963806555.1 uncultured Bacteroidales bacterium
TACGCCGTTCTGAGCGGCAAACATTTCATTACCATGAAAGGGATGGTAGAAACCGAATCCACCAACAGCTTTGCCCTGGTCGATGTTTACGCCGACAGGCTTGTCATAAACGGATATGGGAATGAGATAGACAGAACCCTCCTTTTTAAATAAAAAGACTCCGGCAATCTAATCAGGTAAACACTATGCCAAACCTTGCTAAAGAGCCAAATCTTGCTAAAGAGCTTACGCTGTACGGACTGATAATGGTGGCGATTGGCTCGTGCATAGGTTCAGGTATCTTTGTAACCCCCTCACAGATTGCAGGTCTGATCCCCTCTTCAGGACTTATCCTGCTTGTCTGGGCTCTCGGCGGTCTTATTGCCCTGACAGGGGCTCTCACATTCGGGGAGCTTGGATCACTATTCCCAAAAGCCGGCGGAATATATGTATTTCTTAAGGAGGCGTACGGCGGCTGGCTTGGGTTCCTCTATGGCTGGGCATATCTTGTAATCATCACATCGGGGTCGATTGCAGTTCTTTCCCTGGCTTTTACACATTATCTCAGCTTTTTTATCCCGATGGATAATACATGGAAAGTGATCACGAGCGTATTTACGATCTCCCTGCTGACCACCATCAACGTCTTCAGGGCAAAATTCGGTGAAATCTTTTCAAATGTCTTTACAGGACTTAAGATCCTGGGGATATTATTGATAATCGGTTTTGGCTTCATTTTCGGGAACAGCGATCTGTCGTTCAGAGAGATCTCATTTTCGACTCCTTCAAATGCAGGACTATCGGCATTCGGCGTGGCCCTTACGGGAGTTCTGTTCTCTTATGGAGGCTGGCAGCATGCCTCGTTCCTTGCAGGTGAAACTAAAAATCCTGCCAGGAACGTACCTGTGGCGATGATCACCGGGGCTGCGGTAGTAACCCTGTTCTACCTTCTCGTAAATATATCATATATGATGCTCCTGCCGGTCAGCACCATTGTCACCTCCGAAAAAGTGGCTGCAGAAGCAGTAAGCACGATACTCCCCTTTGGAGGCTTGCTGGTTGCAGGATTGATCGCAGTCAGTACATTCGGTACAATCGGAATTTACACCCTGTCGGCCCCACGCATTTACTACGCCATGGCTTCAGACGGCCTCTTTTTCAAGAGTATTGCAAAGGTGCATCCGGTTTTCAGGACCCCGGTCAATGCAATTATTGTCCAGTCGGTCTGGTCGATAGTCCTGCTTCTATTCTGGGGCACACTCGAAAACCTTATAACTTATACCGTATCCGTTGAATGGATCTTCTACACCCTTGCAGCCGCCGGAATATTTATCTTCAGAAAAAAAATAAAGACCGCGGAAAGGCCGTACAAAACATTCGGATATCCTGTTACCCCTCTGATATTCATTGTTATAAATATATGGTTTGTGATTAATATAACGATAAATAAGCCATTGCATATGGCAATAGGAATCGGGTTTCTGCTGCTCGGGGTACCGGTCTATATCTATTTTAAAAGGAGAAATCCACAGAAGACAGAAGACTGAAGACAAAAGACAGAAGACATATTAAATTAAAAAGAATTAAAAGCAGTCTAAAAAGCCTGATAGAAGAGGCACCCTGGGTGAGTACGTGAAGACCCTCAGCTGAGCTTTATAAAATTGAAGGGGATATTCAGTACAGAAGAAAAATATTCACCGCGTTCAAGAATGTCTTCGTCTCCTTCTTCGTAGTACCAGTTAATGATGAATTTCTTGTACTTTAACTGAACATAAGAAAGGCGCTGAAAAAGTTGAATCAGTATTTTGGCACTGGCACTGTTGAAATATTCAAGATTGATATCCACGCAGGTTATATCCGCAGGGACCTTAATATAGTCATTCACCCACTCACTTACCGGCTTGTAAAAATCAACTATGTTTTCATGAATTGAACGGCCTTTTATTTTAATAATGCCGTCCGGAGACATAATTACCTCCGGTGAATTTTTTGTTGGTGCGATCCTGAGCTCGTTCATTCCAAACTATGTCTTTCGAAAATATAATTATCCAAATGATTTACAATCATCTAATTGAACCTGGCAAGAGGTACCACATCATGTCCTGTAAATTCACCTCTAAGATACTTATAATATCCTGTAATACCAATCATTGCAGCATTATCAGTAGTATAACTCACCCTGGGAATAAATAGATTCCAGCCTCTTTTTCTGCCTTCAACTCGTAAATGCCTCCCTTAATCCTGAATTGGCTGATACTCCTCCTGCAATGCCAACTTCCCTTATTCCTGTCATTTGTGCTGCTTTAATCAGTTTGTTCATAAGAATAGTAACAATTGTATTCTGAAGTGAAGCACAAAGATCTGCTTTGTTTTTCTCAATAAACTCCGGATCGTCTTTAAGCCTGTCCCTCAGAAAATACAGAAAACTGGTTTTTAATCCGCTGAAACTGAAATCAAGTCCCCTTACCGATGGTTTTGAAAAAACAAATGCATTTTTATTTCCCTCTTTTGCCAGCTTATCAATAAGTAGGTCCGGCAGGATACGGGAAATCCATAACCTTTCCGCATTTATCAAATGCCTCACCTGCTGCATCATCAATCGTATTTCCAATCACCTCCATTTCAAGATGATTTTTCATAATTATTATCCTGGTATGGCCACCTGAAACAAGCAGACATAGAAACGGAAAAGCAGGAATTTTGTTATCAGCGTCCTTCTCAAGTATAAAGTGAGCCAGAACATGTGCCTGAAGATGATTTACTTCAATCAGCGGAATTCCAAGTGCAAGGGCAAATCCTTTTGCAAATGATGTACCGACAAGGAGTGAACCAAGCAATCCGGGTCCCCGTGTAAAAGCAACAGCATCGATTTCACCGGGAGTAACTCCTGCTTTCCTCAGAGCCTGATCAGTAACCGGCACAATATTTGCCTGATGTGCTCTGGAAGCAAGTTCAGGGACAACACCGCCATAAGACATGTGGACATCCTGGTTTGCTATAAGATTTGAAAGAATATATCCATCCCTTATAACAGCAACAGAAGTATCGTCACATGAAGATTCAATGGCAAGGATTGTAACTGTCATCAATACTTTGATTTTCGGTATATTTTAGGTTATTTTGACCTATTATTTTTTAATACCATCAATAAATGCTCAAAAGTATTAAAAAATCATTTAAGTATCTGATAATCCTGCTCGGTATCATTGTGCTGACCCCGTCCTTCATTTATCATTATAGTTCGGATACCTGAGGTCCAGACCTTTATTGTTAAAAGAATAACAAGTCATTTTTCGGAACAGATCCAATCGACAATCACAGTAGGAAGACTGGAATACTCATTTTTCAATAAATTATTGATCAACGATCTGTTGATAAAGGATGGCAATAATGATACAATGCTTTATTCACATGAAGATCTCGCTTGGGATCAGGAAACTTGATTTACGAAATAAAATCATTGCGTTTGGAACTGCTGAGCTTACAAGTCCGTCCTTTTCACTTATCACCGACTCTTCAGGCGTGAGTGAACCTGAACTGGTATCTCAGCATGCTTGAAAAGCCCGGGAGCGAAGGGAATAAAGGCAACACCACCGTCTCGGTAAACCAGATTAGTATAAAGGACGGAGCATTTTTACTGCAGAATAAGACAGCCGCTGAAAGCAAGATGTTGATAGACTTCAACGACCTCGTTATTACAGGGATTAATGGCAGGATTGCAGATCTGAAAATTCAGAATGATTCAATTTCATTCAATATAAGGGGACTCGAATTTGAGGAATCAAAAGGCTTTAAACTTCAAAGGATGAGCAGCGATGTACTGCTTGCTGATAATGATTTTATTTTCAGCAATCTGTTCCTCGAACTGCGACAGCTCCATCATCAATGCTGATCATATCAACATTAAAGCTGATTCATCAGGATCTTTCAGCAGATTTGTAGAAGAGGTCAGGCTTGATTTCGGGCTTCAGAAATCACTACTTAAGCAGTGCTGACCTTCGGTACTTTCTTCCCTTCTTAAAAGGCAGCAGTGAAGAATTCGGGATTATCGGGAAAAGTATCCGGAACAATAGCCGAATTAAAAGGAAGGGATATCCGGTTTACTTACGGTGATCAGCAGTGACCTTGAGTGCGATTTTGACTTTTCGGGGCTTCCTGAAATAAAAGGTGCATTTATTTATGTAGGCATAAGCAGTCTGCAAACAAATTCACAAGATCTTGAAAATTTCAAGATGCCTGGCGAAAGTAAATTTATAATACCTGAAGAGGTTAAGAAATTGGGAAATATTACCTTCAATGGAAGCTTTACGGGCTTTATCAATGATTTTGTGGCTTATGGTAGAATCGCTACTGAAAAGGGTGATATGCTGATGGATGTCTCCCTTCGGCCTGAGGAAAAGAACAAATTTAAAATCAAAGGTCTGGTAAAGGGAAGTAACATTGATCTGGGAGAGCTTACAGGAAAACCGGATCTGCTGGGAAAGCTCAGCATGGAGACAAATCTTGACGGTTATGCATCGTCCGCGAAAAAAGATTTCGGGAACCCTTACAGGCAAGATTGACAGCATCGAGGTAAATAAATATGTGTACAGGAATGTCGCACTTAACGGGATTTTTACAGAAAAAACATGGGACGGGACTATAAATATTTCAGAAGAGAATATAAAGATGGACCTTCTTGGGATGTTCGACTTCAGCAATGAGCTTCCGGAATTTGATTTTACCCTTAACCTGGCAGAGTCGGACCTGTACAGGCTGAACTTTGACAAAAAAGATTCAACGGCGCATCTGGCAATGCTCCTTACTGCTAATTTCAAGGGCAACAATATCGACAACCTGTATGGAGAAATCAAGATGCTTAATTCGACTCTTAAAAAGTATAACAGCGTACTTGATCTTTACGATTTCACCTTAAAAGCATTCACCGAGAATAACAAGCCTGCAATTTCATTAAGGACAGATTTTGCCGACGCGGATCTCAGAGGTTATTACAATTTCGGAGAAGTATCAACAGTATTAAAACAAGCTCTCGCCTCACTTATGCCTTCCCGGTTTTCGGCGCCAGAAGCAGGGAAAGACCAGATAAAGAACAACTTCCTGTTTTCAGTCAACTTTAAAAACACTGATAAAATAAATAATTTCCTTAAAACAGGCATTATCATATCTGAAAAGAGCACTCTTAACGGGTCATTTATTCCTGACAGTACAATCAGCTTCAATTTTAAGTCAAAAGCTCTGACCATTAAAAACAACACCTTCAATGATCTGTCAGTTACCTCTGAATACTCGGGCTCCACTTTTAATATGGATCTTAACAGTTCATCGTTGTCGATACTTGGAAAAGCCGGACTCAAAGATTTCGACCTTGACCTGAATGTGAAGCCTGACAACTTTATCTTCAGCTTTAACTGGGATAACAAGGACAAGGTGCTGAACAAAGGCAGTTTTGCAGCAAGAGGATCGCTCTTCAAAAAGACAGAGGGCAGTAATGTGGCTGTCTGGAAGATCGGGATCGATTCTTCAGACATCTATGTACGCAATAACCTGTGGAGAATAAGCAAGTCAGATATTGTACTCGATTCGGGTGCAATTTATATCAACAGATTCCTTGCAGGCAGCAGGGATAATTTTTTACAGATTGATGGCAACATTACAGAAAACGCCGGCGATACCCTGAGGCTTAGCGTCAAAGGTTTGGATCTCAGTCCCCTGAACCAGATAAGCGAAGAATACCGTAAAGAAGGAAGTGATGAAATACCCTTCAATATAAAAGGGATTATTGATGGCAATATATCTGTTTCTCATGCTTTAAAAAGTCCATTGATCGAAAGCAACATTACTGCCAAAGGTTTCTCCATTCTCGGGGCTGAATATGGTGATGTTAAGATAATATCAGAATGGAATGCCTTGAGAAAAGTTGCTGAGATTAATGCAAGTAATAATTTCAACGGGGAAAGGAACCTTGATTTAACCGGATTTTATGACCCTGCATCAAAAAAGACCGATCTTACAGCTAAAACATCAAAGCTGCCGGTAGATGCACTAAATCCCCTGCTTAGTTTTTTTGCATCAGGAATAACCGGTACCGTATCAGGCAATATCAGGCTTACGGGAGAAATAAGCAAACCAGTGCTGACAGGCGCACTGATGGCAGAAAACACCTCATTGAAGATCGATTATCTTCAGGCAAAATACACGGTTAACGATACTATCCGGTTTGATGATGCCGGAATAAAATTCAGGAATCTTAAACTTACTGATGAAAAGGGTAAGACAGCAACTCTTACAGGCTCGGTAAACCATAAGTATTTTAAAGACTTTGTCGTTGATCTTACTATCAATATGAACGATTGCCTTGTACTTAACACCCAGGCAAAGGACAACGAAATGTTTTATGGAACAGCTTATGCAACGGGTGTTACAACAATCAGGAGCGGTCCGAATTACCTCTCGTTCGATATTTCAGGTACAACAAATAAGGATACCAAGGTTTTTATACCTCTTAATTCAGGTCTTTCAATCTCAGAAAATTCATTTGTTACTTTCGTAAGTCCAGGACACAACCGCGATCGAAAACGCAGAAGAAAAAGCTTTAAAACAAAGTTCAGCAACTGCCCTGGAGCTCAATATTGACCTTACTGTTACTCCCGATGCAGAGGTCCAGTTGCTGATTGATCCCAAGGCAGGTGACGTCATTAAGGGAAGAGGAGAAGGCGACCTCAATATAAACCTTAACAGAAAAGGGGAACTAAAAATAACAGGGGATTACACTATTGATGAAGGGGATTACCTCTTTACACTTGGCAATATTTTAAATAAGAGGTTTGATGTTGAGAGCGGAGGGAATATCACCTTTAACGGAGATGTGGAAAACGCCGAGATCGATCTGAAAGCAAGTTATAAAAACTTAAAGACCTCGCTTGCTCCAATACTTGGTGATGAATATACTGACAGGGTATCTGTCGAACCGCAGTTGACACTGACAGGAAGCCTCTTCAACCCGCTTGTCAAGTTTGACATCTACCTGCCAAATGCTGACGAGAAAACGCGCACATATCTGCAAAACGCCATTTCCACCGATGAGGCAAAAAGCCGGCAGTTCCTTTTCCTGCTTGTAATGAACAGCTTCTTTCCCGACGTTGGATCTTTCAATGTATCAGCTTCGGCGACAGCACAACACATTCGAAATGGTCTCAAACCAGCTGAGCAACTGGCTGTCGCAGATCAGCAAAGACTTTGACATAGGTTTTGTTTACAGGCCCGATAGTAAAGACATCAATTCACAGGAGGTCCAGGTTGCCTTGTCAACCCAGCTACTAAACGACAAAGTCATGATAAATGGCAATTTTGGTGTCGGAGATCCTTCGATCTATTACGGAAAGTCCATTGCCGGTGATTTTGATCTTGAATATAAAATCACTGAAAAAATACGGTTTAAAGTATTTAACAGGTTCAATAATATATACACGGGAAGAGGTACTCCCTACACACAGGGACTGGGTATCTTTTACAAGCAGGACTTCAATAAATTCTCTGATCTGTTTAAGAAAAAGGACAAATCCGATATTAAAAAAGAGGATGAAATAACTGTCAAATAGAAGAGTTAATAAATATTATCACATTGTTATTAACCCTGAATAATAGACCATGTTGTTTTTACGTTTTTTAATATCTTCGCCCCGTGACAAAATCAACAGCGAATAGGATAATTACTTGTATTTAAATTAATTAATTAAAAGTAAAAAGATGGCATTTTTACAGCTCATTATGCAGGATGTTCCCGGCACCGTTGAGAAAGCAAGCGAAATGAAGCTTACACTTCTCGATCTGGCAATTAAAGGAGGATGGGTAATGATCCCTATCATTCTTTTGTCTTTTGTAGCAGCATATATCTTCATTGAAAGGTATTATGTGATAAGGAGGGCGACAAAAGAGGATACAAATTTCATGAACAGGATAAAGGACTATATACATGACGGGAAAATAGAGGCAGCCCTTGCACTCTGCAAATCGACCGACAGCCCGTCGGCACGTATGGTTGAAAAAGGAATAAGCAGATTGGGAAGACCATTGCAGGATATCAGCACTGCAATTGAAAATGTCGGCAAACTTGAAATTTCAAAACTCGAAAAGACGTTTCCGACTCTTGCGACAATAACAGGAGCTGAACCGATGCTCGGATTTCTTGGCACAGTTATTGGAATGGTTCAGTCGTTCTATGCCATGTCGCAGGCAGGAAATAATATCGAGGTATCACTGCTGTCAGACGGAATCTATACGGCTCTTATTACAACGGTTGCCGGACTGATAGTCGGTATTCTCGGATATTTTGCTTACAACACACTGGTAGTCAAGGTTGAAAGAGTGGTATTTAACCTTGAGGCAACACTGACTGAATTTATGGATATTTTAAATGAACCTTTAAAAACAGGACGCTAAAATGGCAATATCATCCAGAAATAAAGTAAGCGTTAACTTCAGTTCGGTGGGAATGACAGATGTTGTGTTTAACCTTCTCATATTCTTTATGTTAACATCAACACTCGTTCATCCTACCGCCCTGAAGCTGCTCCTTCCGAAGGGGAGTACCCAGACTTCCGCCAAGCCACAGACTACAGTTTCAATAACACGCGACCAAAAATATTATGTCGAGCAACAACCTGTTACACTTGAGGACCTTGAAAATGTTCTGCAAAAAAGGCTTGGATCAAATCCCGAGACTTATATTTCGCTCCATGCCGACAAAACTGTACCTTTTGAAAGCGTCGTGGCTGTTTTAAATATTGCACAGGCTAATAATTATAAATTAATAATTGCGACCTCGCCCAAATAACGACCTGCGAAGGTTTCCCAACGAAAAAAAGAAAGGGATCCTTGGTACTACGATCATTCATGTCGTGCTTTTTTTGCTGCTTATATTTGTTGCATTCAAAGCCCCGAAGCTACCTGACCTCGAGGAAGGTATTCTTGTCAATTTCGGAACCGATGAAACAGGGCTTGGACTTATAGAGCCCTCACCACCTGCTGTTCAGGAGGAAGCATCCGCTCCTCCCCAGAGCAGCCCACCAAAGGTCCAGGCCGACGAACCAATTCTTACCCAGAACAATGAAGAAGCCCCGGAAGTAAAGAAAGTCGATCCGGAGGCAGAAAAGAGAAGGCTTGAAAAAATAGAGACTGACAGAAAAATAAGGGAACAGGCTGAAGCCGAAAGAAAAAAGAGAGAGCTGGAAGAAACAGAGAGAAAAAGGATTGAAGCTGAGCAAAAAAGGCAGGCCGATATAAAGAACCGGACCCGCGATGCCCTTGCAAATTCAAAGAATGCCGGTACTACAAGCACAGGCGAAGGCGAGGCAGGCGGAAAAGGCAACCAGGGTGTCCCGACAGGATCGGTAGATTCAAAAACAAGGGGCGACGGAAGCGGACTGGGAACCAAGGGTGTTTCTTATTCTCTCGAAGGACGCGGATCTCAGTCCCTGCCACCACCAAAATATGAATATCAGGATGGAGGTAAGGTTGTAGTTGAGGTGAGTGTGGACAGATCAGGTAAAGTCACTCAGGCTATCCCCGGAATCAAAGGCTCTACCACTCTTGATGATTACCTTTTAAGAGTATCAAAGGAGGCTGCCCTTCAGGCACGGTTTGACCCGAAGTCTGATGCGCCTGTTACACAGAAAGGTACGATAACCTACATCTTCATTCTGAAATAGGCTTTCCCGGGGCCCATCTGACTATCCGGGGCGCTATATATCCCGTTTATATACTGCAGGTAAATTTGCCTGAATCAGCTAATTGCGCTAATAGGCGAAGAGGGGAAAGGCCTTCATCATACTTATAACCTTTTCGCCGACTTTCCTGATGACAGCTTCATTCTCAATATCAGATATCACCTCATCGATAAGTTCCACAATCATTCCCATATGTTCTTCCTTCAAACCCCTTGTTGTAACGGCGGGTGTCCCCACTCTTAGTCCCGATGTCTGGAAAGGAGAACGGCTGTCGAAAGGCACCATGTTCTTATTAACGGTAATATGTGACAGGACAAGTGTGTTTTCAACCTTTTTACCTGATATATCAGGGAATTTAGTTCTCAGGTCAATAAGCAGAAGATGGTTATCGGTTCCCCCCGACACCACTTTGTAACCCTTTTCAATAAACGCTTCAGCCATTACTGAAGCATTCTTCTTCACCTGTGCCTGGTAAACCCTGAATGCAGGTTGCAATGCCTCGCTGAAGGAGACAGCCTTTGAAGCAATGACATGCTCGAGGGGGCCGCCCTGAACGCCTGGAAACACAGCTGAATTCAGAAGCGACGACATCATCCTGACCTCGCCCTTTGCCGTGGATATCCCCCATGGATTAACAAAGTCTTTTCCCATAAGTATGATACCTCCCCGGGGTCCTCGGAGCGTTTTATGGGTAGTCGAGGTGACAATATGGGCATATTTCAGAGGATTTTTAAGCAGCCCGGTTGCTATAAGCCCGGCCGGATGTGCCATATCAATCATCAGGATTGCACCTGCACTGTCCGCGATCTTTCTCATCCTTTCATAGTCCCACTCACGTGAATAAGCAGAGGCCCCTCCTACTATGATTCTGGGTTTCTCTTTAAGTGCAAGTTCCTCCATCATATCATAATCCACAAGTCCCGTTTCTTCCTTAACACTGTATGCAACAGGCCTGTAAAGGATACCTGATGAATTAACAGGGGAACCATGCGATAAATGTCCGCCATGTGCAAGATTCAGGCCCATAAAGGTATCACCGGGTTTAAGGACTGCCATAAAAACTGCCATATTTGCCTGTGCTCCTGAATGTGGCTGTACATTAGCATATTCAGCGTCAAAGAGTTGCTTAAGCCGGTCTATGGCAATCTGTTCAGTCTGATCCACAATCTCACAACCCCCGTAATATCGGTAACCCGGATAACCTTCGGCATATTTATTGGTAAGGACTGATCCCATAGCTTCCAGCACCTGAGGGCTGACAAAATTTTCAGAAGCAATAAGCTCGATTCCGTTAATCTGGCGTTGACGTTCTTTTTCAATAAGGTCAAATATCAAAGTATCTTTCTCCATTCGTATTATTATTAATTATTGATTATGAGAGGATTAACACTGGAAAATCTGTTGTCGGCCAATTACGGTGTCAGGCTGTTCAGGACAAATATAATGTTAAAAAATTAAAAAAATTAACCGTAAAATCATTTTGTCTATTCCTCCGAGAACTCAACAAGCAGTTCCCTGTAGGTAGAAAATATCCTTGATTTGGATATAAATCCCACATAATAGCCTTTATCAAGTACAGGCAGGTTCCATGCGCCGGTTTTTCTGAAAGTGTCCATCACTGTTTCTATGTTCTCCTGAATATCTATGTAAGACGGAGGTATTGTCATCAGGTCTCTCACGAATGTTGTTTCATATAATTCATTGTTGAACATCACCTCCCTCACATCATCAAGGCTTACGACTCCCTCCAGCACATTATTGTCATCCACCACGGGAAACAGGTTTCTGTTCGACCTGGAAATAAACCTGACCAGATCGCCAAGTGAGTCGTTTGACTTTACTTTGATGAGGTCTCTCTCAATATCTTTTCTCCAGTCCATAAAAGTCAGAACAGCCTTGTCCTTGTCATGAGTTATCAGCTCACCTCTCTCTGCAAGCTGAACATGGTAAATTGAATGTCTCTCAAAGCTTCTTGTTGTTATAAAAGCTACTGTTGATGTGATAATAAGTGGGATGAGGAGCGAATAACCTCCTGTTATTTCGGCAATCAGGAAAATAGCTGTAAGGGGAGCATGCATTACACCTGCCATTGCTCCTGCCATTCCGACAAGGACAAATCTGTTGTCAGGAAATTCAACTCCGGCATATCTGCTCAAAAGGCTTGAAAGAAAGAAACCGTTCACACCACCAATAAACAGAGTCGGTGCAAAAATACCTCCAACCCCTCCTGCTCCGTTTGTTGAGCTGCTGGCGAATACCTTGAGAATTACAAGACCAAAGAAAAACAGAATATAGATCAGATAGTTATCTGCATATTCACTGAATATGGTATTCCCGAAAACCGAAGACGCATTACCCTGGAGGAGGGATTCCAACGTGTCATAACCCTCTCCGAAAAACGGGGGGAATAACCAGATCAGCCCTCCGACAACCAGTCCTCCGGTCACAAGCCTTATAAACCCATTCGTTATCTTTTCATACCTGCTTTCTATCAAAAGCGACATTTTTGAAAAGAAGAGTGATACAAGGCCGGAGACAACCCCCAGAACAAGGTACCAGGGAATATTCTTAATAATGAATGCCTCTGTGATGTTAAAAGAAAGGGGGACAACGTCACCCATAAGGAAATAGGCTACAGTTGCAGCAGTGACCGAAGAGATAAGCAGAGGAACGATCGATGAAATCGTAAGGTCGAGCATTAAGACCTCAAGGGTAAAAACCAGTCCGGCAATCGGCGCTTTAAAAATGCCGGCAATTGCTCCTGCGGCGCCGCATCCGATAAGCAGGGTTATATTCCTGTAATTCAGTCTGAAGTACCTGCCGATCGCCGATCCTATCGATGAACCTGTCAGAACAATCGGAGCCTCTGCACCTACTGAACCGCCAAATCCAATTGTAAGTGTTGTAGCAACGATGGATGTCCATGTGTTATGCCTGCTTAGCTTGCTTTTCTTCTTTGAAATAGCATACAAAACCCTGCTGACGCCGTGCCCGATATGGTCCCTGACAATATACCGTACAAATAACATGGTCAGGAACATCCCTATCAACGGGTAAACCATATAAAGATAGCCTCCTGATTCAGGTGTGATCCCCTCTGTAAGGATCTTATGTGTGTAATGAATTGTATTTTTAAGCACTGCAGCTGCGACTGCGCTGAGCAGTCCGACGATCAGGCTAAGGAAGTAAACAACCTTCGCCTGGTCAAAATTCGCAAGACGTGTATTTAAAAGCTTATATAAATACCTGCTCCGCAACATAATTTTGCAAATATAAAAACAATACTAAACCTTCTCTGTTTTTTAACTAAGTTTGTCCAATTGTTAATCCCTTTAAACAGATGATAAACTTCAGCAGATTCAGTCTGATTAATGGTCTGAAAGTCCTTGTTCATGAGGATATATCATCGCCCCTGGTGGCTATGAATATCCTCTACGACGTAGGATCAAGGGATGAAGATCCGGAAAAAACAGGGCTCGCCCATTTGTTTGAGCATCTTATGTTTGGCGGTTCGATAAATATTCCGGAATATGATCTGCCGCTGCAGCTCGCAGGTGGTGAAAACAATGCGTTCACAAACAATGATATTACAGATTATTATCTGACAGTCCCCTCCGGAAATATCGAGACGGGATTCTGGCTTGAGTCCGACAGAATGCTGGAGCTCGATTTTTCACAGCGTAACCTCGATATCCAGAAAAATGTAGTCATCGAAGAATTCAGGCAGCGATACCTGAACCAGCCTTACGGTGATGCCCTGCTTCTGCTCCGCTCCCTCTCCTACAAGGTTCATCCGTACCGATGGGCAACAATTGGCAGGGATATCTCACACATTGAAAATGTTAAGCTCAGTGATATCACAGATTTCTTCTTTACCCATTACGCTCCAAACAACGCGATATTAACGCTGACCGGAAACATTACTCCCGAAAGGGCTTATGACCTTGCTGAAAAATGGTTCGGACCAATCGGAGAAAGAAGAGTTCCAAAGCGAAATCTCCCGGCGGAACCTGCACAGGATTCGGAACGGAAGCTTACAATAGAAAGAGATATACCTTCTGATGCACTTTATAAGGTCTGGCATACAGGTCCGCGTAATGGCAATGATTTCTTTTCACTTGACCTGTTGACTGACCTGCTGGCTGGGGGCGAATCGGGACGTTTATATACGGAACTCGTAAGGAAGAGAAATCTCTTCAGCGAGATAAACGCTTATATTACTTCTGATATTGATCCGGGTTTGGTTGTCCTTTACGGGAAACTCATGAAGGATATCGACATCTACAAAGCCGAAAATGCTGTTACAGAGGTAATTGACTCTTTTAAAGATGGTACCCTGGGAAGCCCTGAGATCGAAAAGGTAAAAAACAAGTTTGAATCATCAACCGTACTTTCAAATACAAGTATTCTCAATAAAGCAATGAATCTTGGCTTTTATGAACTCCTCGGGGATGCGGCTTTGATAAACAGGGAGATTGAAAATTACAGGGCAGTTGATAAAGACAGGGTCAGAGAGGCTGCACAAAAGTATTTTATACCCGAAAATTGTAGCACCCTGTATTACCTTTCATCCAGAAAAAATTGAAAATGAGTCCACTTGAACGGATACAACCGCCCGTTTTCCCATTCGACGCTAAGATCCTCAACCGGACAAAAAGCGCTTACCTGAAAAATGGAATTCCGGTATTCCTGATCGAAGCAGGGACAGAGGACGTAATGAGGATCGAAATCATCTTCAGGGCAGGAGCGGTCAGGGAGTATTTTCCGCTGCTGGCCTCTTCTGCCAATATGATGCTTACCGAGGGTTCAGAAAATTACACATCTGAGGAGTTGAACAGGATACTTGATTATTACGGTATCTTTTTAAACCCTTCTTCTGAAAAGGATATTGCCGGTATAGTTGTCTATTTTCTGAGTAAACAGATCGAAAAGGTGCTCGAGTTAACTTCTGAAATTCTTTTCAGACCGGTGTTCCCGGAAAAAGAACTCATCCAGTTGATGAAAAAAAGATTCAGATGGTACCAGGTTAACAGGGAAAAAGTACAGAATCTTGCAATGGATCAGATCTTTGAATCAGTTTTCGGGAGTCATCATCCTTATGGACGGCAGGTGGTAGAATCTGATTTCGGAACAATTACGCCATCAATACTTAAAGATTTTCATTCCAAATATTACACGCCCGAAAACATGGCTGTAATTATATCCGGACGGATAAATGAAAGGACAGTCGATCTGCTGAATACCCATTTCGGGGAACTTCTGTCAAAAAAAATCTATATTGAAGAAACGGCAGGCTTTATTAAGGGAAATGATCTGAAAACCGTAAAAATTGAAAAGCCGGGTGCCCTCCAGACTGCAATAAGAATCGGCTCATCCACAATTACCAAACCCCATCCGGATTACCCGGGATTAAAAATTCTGAATTCGGTTCTTGGAGGGTATTTCGGTTCAAGACTGATGAAAAACATAAGGGAGGAAAAAGGTCTCACCTACGGCATTCATTCAGGTGTTTCCTCTTTTGAGCTTTCAGGCTTCAAGGTAATATCGACAGACACGGCCACGAAGAATACCCGGATGGTTATCGACGAAATCTATAAGGAGATAAGGATGCTTCAGACCGAACCTGTCAGACCTGATGAACTTGAAGTCGTCCGGAATTACATGTCGGGGGAACTTGTCAGAATGTTTGACGGTCCGTTTGCTCTGGCGGAAAGCTTTAAAGCCGTCTGGGAGTTTGGCCTTGACTATACATACTATCAACGCCTTGCAGAAACTATAAAAACTATCATCCCGGACGAATTAATCAGGCTTGCGGAAACGTATTATAAAATTGATGATCTGTATGAGATTACAGCCGGATAACCTGACAGAATCAATAAGATATCTTATTATTCTGTTATTGTTAATAACGGCGTCACCTGCTGTGTGTCAAACTGATGAGGATCCACCGGTATCTCCTGTCTTCAGAACAGTGACCATAAATCAGGTTACAGGTATTACGGAAATGACATGGTCGTTAAGTCCTTCTCCTGACGTTACAGGTTATGTAGTTTATATTTTCCAGGATGGTGAAGGCTATGCAATTGACACAATCCCGGATCGCACTGCAATCTCCTATTCGGTTTTACGGCCCGGAACATCCTATTTCAGTGAATCATACGTTATTGCAGCAATTGACACAGCAGGTAATATAAGCCCTCTTTCAAACGATCTTAATACCATCTTTACGGCATCGCAGCTAGACACCTGCAATAAGAAGATCCTGCTCGCCTGGAACAATTATATGTCCGTTCCTGTAATTGTAACAGGATATGATGTGCTTACATCAGTTAATGGCAATGCATACTACCTTGCGGGGCATACATCTGCCGATGTTACCAACCTGGTGATTGATGATTTTATAAATGGCTCTGCCTATTGTTTTATTGTAAAGGCTATCCTGGAAAATGGTTTTGCATCCTCATCCAACAAATCATGCCTTACTGCAAGAATTCAGACTCCCCCGCAATGGATCAATGCAGATTATGCAACGGTCACTGACTTTGATGAGATCGCCCTTAAATTCACAGTTGATCCTTCATCAGAAATAGATTTGTTCGGACTGGAAAGAAAGACGGGGAGGTCGGGTACTTTTCAGCAGA
This sequence comes from uncultured Bacteroidales bacterium, assembly GCA_963806555.1. Lineage (GTDB taxonomy): Bacteria > Bacteroidota > Bacteroidia > Bacteroidales > VadinHA17 > LD21. The sequence continues at coordinate 16,346 of CAWDYR010000001.1, forward strand.
TCGGCCAGATCAGGACTGCAACCGGGTCGGTTACTTTTACAGATAAAACTGCTGATCTCAATACTATAAATTACTACCGTCTGTCGGCAATCAATAGCTGCAGTGTATCGTCAACTTCCTCAAACCTTGCTTCGAATATGGTGCTCTCCGTCACCAGTGCAGGAAATGAGGCAAGACTCTCCTGGAACCAATATCAGGACTGGCTCGGACCAGTCTCGGACTACAAGGTCTTTATGGACACTGGCAGCGGCTTTATCGAGGAGGCTCAGACAGAGCCGGGCGATACTGTTTTTTCAATAAGCATCCCGGAAATAATGTACAGGATAATGGCCGGGCAGGTCTGTTTTTATATTATAGCTTCTGAAAACTCCAATCCCTACGGGATTACGGGAGAAAGCAGTTCAAACAGGGTGTGTATGGCTGTAGATGAGGTTATTACAGTGCCAAATATCTTTACTCCCGACGGAGATACCAAGAATGATCTCTTCCGGCCGGTAATTACCTTCACCCCATCCTCGTACCGGTTGATAATCAGCAACCGTCAGGGAAGAGTCCTGTTCGAGTCAGGGGATTTTACTGAATCATGGGACGGAACCGACAACGGCGAACCGGTTCCGGAAGGAGTCTACTTATGGATATTGAAGGTATCAACTCCAACCGGCAGATCTATTTCCAGGACCGGAACCCTGACACTGTTTAAAAACAGCCGTTAAACAGGCTGCACTATATCACCGTGAAGAAAAAGTTTAACCTAATAAAGTTATCTTTGTACAAAGTGAACAAAGTTATGGAGTTTATATGGGGAGTAAGGATATTTTCGATGAAGAAGATATAAAGAATATTCAGACCGAATATGATTTGCTGGTAAATAATCTTCTGAGAAGCAACAATCCCGGTGACCGGGAACTCATTGATAAAGCTTTCAGGATTGCAAATAAGGCACACTGGAATATGCGAAGAAAATCAGGTGAGCCTTACGTTATCCATCCCATATCTGTTGCCAGGGTAGTAAACCAGGAGATCGGTCTCGGAGCAAGATCAATTGCTACCGCACTTCTTCATGATGTCGTTGAAGATACTGAATATTCGCTTGAAGATGTCAGGAGGGATTTTGGCGACAAAATCGCCAATCTGATCGACGGTCTGACGAAAATATCAGGCACTTACGATAAAGGCTCCTCCTCTTCAATGCAGGCTGAAAACTTCAGGAGGATGCTTCTGACGCTTTCTGACGACCTGAGGGTAATCCTAATTAAGATAGCCGACCGCCTTCACAACATGAGAACTCTCGAGTCAATGCCCGAGAACAAAAGAATGAAGGTTGCAGGTGAGACAATTTTCCTTTATGCTCCCCTCGCTAACAGGCTGGGGCTCTATGCTATAAAAAGCGAGCTTGAGGACCTGAGCTTCAAGTACCGGCAACCGATGATATACCAGGATATAGCAACAAAGCTGAAACATGGGGAAAAGAAATACATGTCCCTTATCAACAAGTTCAGTCTTCCCATAATTGAAAAACTCACAGAAGCCGGAATCAAGTTTGACATTAACGGTCGTCCAAAATCGATCTTTTCCATCTGGAAAAAGATGCAGTCGAAAAATGTTCCTTTCGAAGAGGTATATGACGTCCTGGCTGTCAGGATCGTATTCAAGCCCATCCCCGGGATTCCTGAAAAAACAATTTGCTGGAACATCTATTCAATGATAACCGATTCATACCTTCCAAAGCCTGACCGGCTTCGCGACTGGATAAGCCGCCCTAAACCGAATGGCTATGAAGCTCTCCATCTGACTGTTATGGGTCCTGAAGGCAAATGGGTTGAGGTCCAGGTAAGAAGCGAACGAATGGATGAGATTGCCGAAAGAGGCTATGCTTCACATTATAAATATAAGGGCGACAATGCTCCGGAAACAGAGCTAGACAAGTGGATCAAGAAGATCAGGATGATGCTCGAAAACCCCCTTGAAGACCCGATAGAATTCCTTGATGAATTCAAGATGAATCTGTTCTCCTCCGAAATAATGGTCTTTACGCCAAAAGGAGTTCTTGTCAGTATGCCCAAAGGCGCTTCTGCTCTTGATTTTGCTTATGAGATCCATACTGAGATAGGTAATAAAGCTATCGGAGCCAAGATCAACTACAGGCTTAATCCTATCAGTGCAACCCTGATGAGTGGCGATCAGGTTGAGATTATTACATCCGACATTGCAAAACCTGAAAAGGAATGGCTGTCATTTGTAACCACATCCAAAGCAAAGGAGGCAATAAAAAGTCAGCTTAAAACCGAATCGACAAGCAGGATCCAGAAAGGGATGGCGATGCTCGAAACAAAACTTGGCGAGCTTGGAGTGGCGCCAAATTCGGAAATTGTAAAGAAACTGATGCTATCCTATGAAGTGCTTAATAAAGACGAATTGTATTCAGGAATAGAACTTGGCACCGTCAATCTGGATAATCTTAAAAAGATCGTAAGGACCAGCCCCTCCAAAAATGTAATCAAGTACTGGGAGCTGAAACTTCTCGGAAATAAGAAAACCAAAAAGGAGGATGAGGAGGAACTTACAGATAAGATCGATGGGAACATTCCCTTCCTACTGAGGGAAAATATTGAAAATTCGGGGCAGTCGTACGAGATAGCCAAATGCTGCAACCCGATACCCGGCGATGAAGTTCTGGGATACCGTTCCCCGGAGGGATCCATTATTATACATAAACCCAAGTGCCCGGTGGCCATAAGGATTATGTCGAACGAGGGTAACAGGATAATAGCTGTCAAATGGGCAATCCATAAGCTGGTTTCATTTCTCGCGCGGGTAAGCATGACAGGAGTCGACAGGATTGGTCTGGTAAATGATATAACAAATATTATTTCTTCGGAACTAAAGGTCAATATGACAAATGTAAATATCAGCGTACGCAACGGAATATTCGAAGGCACCATCGACCTCTTTGTCCATCATACCCAGGACCTGAACAACCTGATTCTCAAAATTTCAAATGTAAGGGGAATAGATAGCATTAAAAGAGTTGAGGATTTTTCAGAATAGTCATCCCCGGTAATCAATGCCTCATTATTGGCAAAAAAAGAATACTTTTGTCTTATCTTAATTCAGACCAAATATGATTAGTGATGATACCAGGACAACCGTAAAGCAAATCCTTCACGGAATATCTTGAAAAGAAGGGACACAGGAAAACGCCTGAGAGGTATGCAATTCTGGATGAGATATATTCCAGAAACGGTCATTTTGATATCGAATCGCTTGTATATCTTCATGAAGAACAAGAATTACAGGGTAAGCCGTGCAACTCTTTATAATACAATAGAATTACTGCTCGATTGCAACCTGGTGATCAAGCATCAGTTTGGAAAAAATATGGCTCAGTTTGAGAAGGCGTATCAGTGCAGCCAGCACGATCATCTTATTGACATTGAAACTGGTAAGGTTATTGAGTTTTGCGATCCAAGGATCAATGAAATCATAAGGACTGCCTCTGAATTGTATAGTTTCACTCCACATTATCACTCGCTGTATATTTACGGCAACCTTAAGGATAATGATAATGAAACCTCAAAAAAAAAGGATGACATTTAATCATCCCTTTTAAATCATCTTCAGCTCTCTAAAAGGCAAAGCCAAGGGCAAATCCCACTCTTGTTTTAAATCCGTCGAACTTTGCTATGTCAGGTGTCTCGGTGCCTGCTGTCAGTTTGGCATCAGCACTGGTGTAGTGTCCCCCGAAAAACAGATCCATTACGAAACCCTTTTGAAAGATCCATTGCATGCCAAAAGCGGCTCCACCACCGTATGATATCAGAGAACCTTTGGAATCCACGCCATCAAATCCATAATTCGTATAACGTAAGTAAGGCGCAACATAAAATCCGTCGATTGCATTCTTTTTAACATAAAGTCTCATTTCAGGAGTGAGTATAAGTCCGCTGAATTTTGCATCATTAATTTTGTAATTCAGATAACCTACACCTAACTGACCTGAGATAAGATCAGAAAATTCTCGTTCATAAAAAACAGATCCTGTGCCAATAATAAGAGCTAATGTATTGACTTTAAGCACATTTTTTTCAGAAGAAACATGCCGGCTGATCCTGCGAAAACAGGGGAGCTGCAATCATCATAAAAAGCAGACCAATAATCAGCGAACAAATTGACTTTTTCATAGTTTTGAAGTTGTTAAGTTTTGGATTTTAGAAATTAAAAAATTAAAATTACGCCTGAATAATATCAGGGGAAAGTATCATCAGAGGTTCTTTTTGACATTCATATTCCATTTATTAACAATATTTGATCAACGTGATAATTGCATGAATTATTTTGTAACTTGGAATCTGTTTTGAATAATCCTGATCAATATATAATATGAACATTGACATACTATTAGGACTTCAATGGGGTGATGAAGGTAAAGGGTAAGATAGTTGATGCTATTAGTCCTGCCTACGATGTTGTAGCCCGTTTCCAGGGAGGACCCAATGCCGGTCATTCACTTGAGTTCAACAAAGTTAAGCATGTTTTGCACCTGATACCATCAGGTATTTTTCATCCTGAAAAACTCAATATAATCGGTAATGGCGTTGTAGTCGATCCTGCAGTTTTTAAAAAAGAGATTGATGAACTTGGCCCGCCTCTTGAAGAACTGATAAAAAGGCTCGTTATTTCAACGAGAGCAAACCTTATCCTTCCTACTCACAGGATACTTGATTCAGCTTATGAGATGGAGAAGGGTAACTCAAAGATCGGTTCAACCCTGAAAGGAATCGGGCCGGCATATACCGATAAAGTAGGCCGGAACGGACTGAGAGTCGGAGATATACTCCGGCCAAATTTCAGAGATCTGTACAATGAACACGTGTCGGCACACCTGGCGATCCTGAAAAATTACAGTTTTAAATTTGAACTTGAAAAGTACGAATCCGGGTGGTTCGAAGGTATTGAATTACTAAGGAAATTCAGGATCAGGAATACAGAGTATCTTATCAATGAACTTACTTCAAACGGGAAAAAAATCCTTGCGGAAGGAGCCCAGGGCACAATGCTCGATGTAGACTTCGGCTCTTATCCCTTCGTTACCTCTTCAAACACCATCAGCGCCGGGGCCTGCACAGGGCTCGGTGTTTCGCCCAAATCTATCGGTGAGGTCTTCGGAATCTTCAAGGCCTATTGTACAAGGGTGGGTAGCGGACCCTTCCCGACTGAGCTTAATGATCCTACCGGTGAGCTAATGCGAAAAAAAGGCTGCGAATTCGGAGCAACGACCGGGCGGCCGAGAAGGTGCGGATGGATTGATATTCCTGCATTGAAATATGCCATAATGATAAATGGAGTTACAAAACTCTTCATGACAAAAGCTGATATACTTTCAGGATTCAAAACAGTCAGGGTTTGTACCTCATATCTTACCGATGGAAAGGAACATGCAGAGATCCTGTTTGACAACAATGCAAGAATTGACCCCGTATACACAGATCTCGAAGGCTGGGATGAGGATATTTCAAAAATAAGGGAGTTCAACGCATTGCCCGCTTCGCTTAAGCAATTTATTGAATTTATTGAAAAACAGACAGGAGTGCCCGTTTCAATGGTTTCGGTCGGTCCCGACAGAAATGAAACAATATTCAGGTAAGATATATACCCTATTAATCTAAATTCGTTGTTGCAACATACAGAATTCTATTACTCTTAAGCGCCCTGCTCTGACCGTTTAATCTGAAGCGGTTACGTTTCTTACTCTAAATGCATTTATCCGGCATTGATATACTGGCTTTTTGGTGTAACCTGATTTGAACAAATTTCATATATTAGACAGCTTAATTTTTAAAACCTAAATTCAACTCCTGATGAAATCATTGATACAATTTTTTGAAGAAAGTGTCGAAAAGTATGAAAGCAATGTTTATATGTGGGAAAAACCGCAGGATAAATATGAAGGTACTACTTACGGAGAAACGAAGAAACAGGTTTATGAATTTGCAGCAGGCCTTATGCGACTGGGAATCAAACAAGGTGACAGGTTGAGCCTTGTCTCGGAAGGCCGTAACAGCTGGGTGGTCGGGGAACTGGGAATACTCTACACAGGTGCAGTGAATGTGCCTCTTTCAGTGAAGCTTACTCCGGAAGAAATAAAATTCAGGATCAACCATTCGGAATCAAGAATGGTCCTGGTTTCCTCTATTCAGGCCCAGAAACTAAAACATGTAATTGACGAATGCAAAACAATTGAAAAAATAATCCATTTTGATACACAGGAAGAATACTCCGACAGGGAGATCCATTTTAATGAGGTAAGGAAGCTGGGAAGGGAATGGCTTGAATCGCCAGGGAATAAGATCAGGTTCGGGGAGACTGTCGGAAAGCATCAAACCTTCGGATTTTGCAAATATTTGCTATACGTCGGGAACAACTGCTGATCCAAAGGGCATCATTCTGACACATGGCAATTATGTCACCAATGTGTATCAGGCTTACAGCCTGATGGACATACCGTCATTTTATAAAACACTTCTCATCCTCCCATGGGATCACTCATTCGGTCATACATGCGGAATCTATGCTTTCATGGGGAAAGGTGCAAGCATAGCGTCGGTCAAGACTGGCAAGACCCCAATGGAGACTCTCAGGAATCTGCCTTCATGTCTTAAGGAGATCAAACCGAATCTGCTTATGAGCGTACCTGCAATTGCCAAAAACTTCAGGAAGAATATCGAGAAAGGGATCAGGGAAAAGGGGAAAATGGCTGAAATTCTATTCAATCATGCAATAAAGATCTCATATTCATATAATAAGGAGGGATGGAATAAAGGAAGAGGAATACAGAAGATTAAAAAACCACTGCTCGATCTTTACGACAGGATCCTCTTCAGCAAAATACGTGAGAGCTTTGGCGGAGAACTCGATTATTTCATCGGTGGCGGAGCACTGCTTGACACTGAGCTCCAGAGGTTCTTTTATGCCCTGAAAATTCCAATGTACCAGGGGTACGGACTGAGCGAAGCTTCTCCTGTTATATCTTCCAACTCCACAGGGAAACATAAGCTCGGTTCATCAGGCGTCCTTGTCAACAATATGGATCTTAAAATAGTTGACGATGAAAGGATGGAATTGCCCCTGGACCAGAAAGGGGAAATAGTAATAAGAGGGGGTAACGTAATGCACGGTTACTGGAAAAATGAATCAGCCACAAAAGAAGCCATAAAGGACGGATGGCTTTATACCGGCGACATGGGTTATATGGATGGCGATGGATTTCTTTATGTCCTTGGACGGTTTAAAAGCCTTCTTATCGCTGATGACGGCGAAAAATTCAGCCCTGAAGGTATCGAGGAAACCATCACCGAACAGTCTAAATATATAGACCAATGTATGCTCTACAATAACCAGAAACCCTATACTGTCGCCCTTGTTGTTCCCAACCAGCATACAGCTCAAGATTTACCTCGAGGAAAAAAACCTCTCTGCCGATTCGGACGAAGGCAAACGGTCAGTGCTTATTCTTATTGAAAATGAGTTAAATGAGTACCGTACAAACGGGAAGTACGGCAATATGTTCCCACAACGATGGCTGCCAGTTTCCATCGGAATTCTCGAGGAAGGTTTTTCAGAAGATAATGGACTTATGAACTCGACTATGAAGATTGTAAGGGGTAAGATCATGGACAAATATGAGGATCTTATTGACTATCTCTACTACTCCTGATGCAAAGGACGTTGCCAATGAACGGAATATTGAGGAAGTTGAAAAGATGAAGCTCGGGTAGATCCTGTATCTCTAAATCATAAGACGGCTTTTAAACGGCAGGAATGTCATGAAGTCGGCATGATGTACAATGTATGCTTCGGTTGTTCTTTTAACAAGGTCACCCTCATGTGCATGGGCCGCAATTATATGACAAACTTCAGGAGGAATGCCGCACTCTTCAGCGAGTGATACTCCTGAAAAAGGATGCCTCAGATACTGTCCGTATTTTCCCTGTACTGTTTTCCCCTCAGCGTCAAGCTCGTATTCGAGCAGCTTGCCTACATCTGCCAGTATTGCCCCTGATATCAGCACATCCATATTGACGGGAAGTTCATTCCCGAAATACTCATTCATCTTTTCCCCGCTGGCTTTTGCAATATGAACAACACATCTTTTATGCTCCATAAAGCTTACTTTCAATCCGGGCCCGCATAACAGCGTAAATGGTATTATTTCAAGGTCCTCTGCAGTAAGTACGCTGCGCCCGAGAGCAATTTCCCAGGTTCTGGCAGTCTTTTCCCTGAGCAGCGGATCGTCTATCCATTCAAGCTCAGGCCAGAGTTTTTTTACTATTTCATTCATTCAGGTGTATCTTAAGTTTATGTTGCGGGTTGCAGGTTGCAGGTTGCAGGTTCGGGTTGCGGGTTGCGAGTTGCGGGCACTCCTACCTGATCTTTGAGATAATTGCATCAGTCATCTGCATTGTAGAAGCTGCACCATTATTAATCACCTCTGGTCTTCCCTGCATCTTCATCATATCATAGGTCCTTACTTTCCCTTCCCTGATCACACCCGCAATTGCGGAGCGGATTTTTTGTGATATTTCAGTCTCCCCGATGTAATCAAGCATCATGCAGGCTGATTCAATCATGGCTACAGGATTGACGATCGGAATTTCATAACCGGCATATTTGGGAGCTGACCCGTGTGTCGGTTCAAAGACTGCAATACCGTCTTCCGAGAACTGGGCGCTGCAGGCAAATCCCAGTCCTCCGATAAGTCCGGCAAATGCATCGGAAGCAATATCACCAAACATGTTCCCGGCTACAATCACCCCATAATCTTCAGGATTCTTTGTCAGCCACATCATCTGAGCGTCAATATTGGTATTGAAAAGCTTAATTTCAGGATAGGAGTCTTTTTGGATCTCTTTTGCGAGCCTCCACATCAGTCCTGATGTTTCCCGTATGACATTGGGTTTCTCACACATAGTTACAGATGGATATCCATGATTGCGTGCATAGTCAAAAGCAGCCAGCAAAATTCTGGTTGTTGCTTTCCTTGTGAAGATTCTTGATGAAATTGACAATTCCCCGACCGGAACTTTACCGAAATTTTCAACGAATTTGCTGTGGGTCATAAATGCACGGTAGACAGTTTCCGGGGGATTTGTCCATTCAACTCCTGAATACAGGCATTCGGTATTCTGACGGAATATCACTACATCTATATGTGGCTCTTCAATATTGTTATCTTTTCCTCTTCTGATGAAGTTAAGCGGATTCCCCTCGTATGACCTGCAAGGACGAACGCATATATCGAGATTGAATTTCTGCCTCAATCCTACAATCGGACTTGAATATACCAGACCTTTTCCCCGGAGTGAAGGATCAAGTTCAGCCTTTGCCTCTTCATTTGGCTTTGAAGTTATTGCACCGAATAGTGCGATCCTGTGTTTCTTTACCAGATCCAGTGTCCTTTGAGGTAATGGATTTCCCTCCCTGCGCCAGAACTCCCAGCCTATATCACCATCTGCATAATCTGCTTTGAAACCGGCTGCATCCAGAACTCTCAGGGCTTCTTTCAGAACTATGGCACCTATTCCGTCTCCGGGTAATGTAACTATGGTCCGCTTTGACATTTGTCGGAATTGTTTTAGTTAGAATGAACATTCAATTGTAAAATTAACAAAATTTGACTGACCTGTGGGCGCTTACATAATATATCGATATTAACTATAATCTCCCCAAACTCCTCCAGATGGAAGGGGCTTCGGGGCATACCGTCAACCAAAATCAGTTTTGGTGGTAAACGCTGGTCGGGGTGGTTGATTCAAGTCTTTTTTAACCTTTCAAATGGAAGGGAAACATAAGATTAATCGGCCGGGAAAGCGAGAATCTAAACCCACAAAATCTGTGCAGCCACTTTGCAAATGAAAGAACTTATGACTGAGTTGCACATAGTCGTTCATAAGCGATCCGCAGAGGCCGCAAGGCGATCTGAGGTCATTATTTTTTGTTCATTAACAATTTTTAAAGTACTTTTGTGCCTAACTGTAAGAGAATTATAAAGCATGAGCGTTTTATCTCAACTAAATCCAGCGCCAATCTGGATCTATTTCGAAGAGATTTGCAGCATACCCCGTTTAAGCAAGAATGAAGGAAAAATCAGAAGCTACCTCCTTGATTTTGCATCGGGGCATAATCTTGAATGCAGAGAGGACTCCATTGGTAATATTCTGATCATAAAACCTGCATTTCCTGGGTTTGAAAACAGAAAAACCCTTGTTTTGCAAAGTCATATGGATATGGTAGGAGAAAAAAATGCAGACTATCCTCATGACTGGTCAAAAGATCCCATAATTCCATTCATTGAAAAGGAGTGGGTAAAAGCCAGGGGAACAACACTTGGCGCCGATGATGGAATCGGCCTGGCTTCACAGCTTGCAATTCTTACTGACCAAAATCTTAAAGCAGGAAAAATAGAGTGCCTGTTTACCGTCGACGAAGAATCAGGAATGACAGGTGCAATAAACCTGAAACCCGGTTTTTTCGAGGGAAGGACACTTATTAACCTCGATTCTGAAGATGAAGGCATTCTCTTTATCGGATGCGCCGGAGGAATGGATACTGTTAGCGATCTCAGGTATGAAAGTCAGCCGGTACCGGAGGGTCAGATCCCATTAAGGATCTCAGTTACCGGGCTTCATGGGGGTCATTCAGGCGACGAGATCCACAAAGGATACGGCAATGCCGTAAAACTTATGAACAGGATGCTCCGGGACCTTTCAAATAAGTTTGATATCCGGGTAAGCCGGTTTGATGGCGGAAACCTTCGAAATGCAATTCCAAGGGAATCATTCGCCGGTATAACAGTAGATGAACCTCTTAAAGAGTCTGTTAAGGAGTGGGTCTCAGAATTCCAGGACGTACTGAGAGAGGAATTCGGAGAAATGGAAAAGGAACTTAAGATTTCCATCAGTGAAGCCGGAACCCCGGCAGAAGTTATGGACAGGGAGTCCCAGACAAAGCTGCTCAACTCCCTTTCATGCTGTCCTCACGGAGTAATAGCCTGGTCGAGGGATATGGATGATCTCGTTGAAACTTCGACAAATCTTGCTTCAGTAAGTTTTACCGGCAGTAACAATATAAGGATCATCACCACGCAAAGAAGTTCGGTCGAATCATCAAAGCATGATGCGGCGGCGATGGTCGAATCCTGTTTCAATCTTGCCGGCGCTGAAGTGATACATTCCGAGGGTTATCCGGGATGGAAACCAAACCTTAAGTCCGAAATCCTGAACATAACTGTAAGTTCATACAATGACCTGTTCGGAAAGGAACCGGCAATAAGAGCAATCCATGCAGGACTTGAATGCGGTCTTATCTATGAAAAATTCAAAGGGATCGACATGATCTCCTTCGGGCCCACTATAAGAGGCGCTCATACACCTCAGGAGCAGATTGAAATAAGGACAGTGCAGATGTTCTGGGATCTTCTCCTCAACGTTATCAGGAATATACCCCTGAAGACCACCTGATACCGTCCAGCCCTGTTTATCACCTTATTCAAAGGGATGGTACTCCTCCTTCGGCGCTCCGCATATAGGACAAAAAAGTCGTCCGGAAGTTCGCTGAAAGGAATTCCGGGTTCAATCCCAAGCGAGGGTTCTCCCTCCTCAGGCATTGTAAACATGTCCGCATACTGCACATTTATACATATTCAGGAATAGTTATCACTGTTAAGCCTTTATTTTTCTTACGACATCGATTACCGTCCCGTCGACCCATTTTATGGCAGCCACAATATCATCCTCAAATACCGGGTTTGTCAGGTTTGCCGCAGATACTCTCAGCTTCTTCCTTGAGCTCCTGAATGGTCCTGACCGGCAGTCCGCTGTTCCTGACACTCTCAATCGAGATCCGTGCCGCAACGGGATTGATCGCAATACCTCTCTCAGTTATAATGACATCGATAAGTTCCCCGGGACCGCATAAGTGTTGTTACTTCATCGACAATTACAGGGATCCTGTCACGGAAAAGCGGCAGGGGAAGTATGACATTCCTTGCATGAAGACAGTTCTGCCAGCCACCGATACCATGAAGGAGCCAGCCATCCGAATGGGTTACGACATTTCCGTTAAAATTAAGATCAACTTCAGTTGCACCGAGTATCATTATATCCATCATACTTGTCAGATTTCCCTTCGAGTGATAGTTATAGGCGTTAAAGACCGGATATGGAATATGATTTGGATTTTTTGCGACCGAAGTAACAGAATCCAGATCAAATGCCTGTGCATCAAGAATATATCCCATCTGTCCCTCTTCAAGCATTTCAACCATATATTTTGTGCTGCCGCCAAATCCGAATTTTGATTTCCAGCCTTTTGTCTTAAGCATCTCATGAAGGAATACAGCAATAGCCAGCGAGGTGCCTCCTGCACCGGCCTGCATTGTAACACCATCCTTCAGTATCCCTGATTTTTCCAGGAAAGCGGCAGTAAGCCCTGCTATAAGAAGTCGGTCGGGACTCCTGGTGATCTGTGTGGTTCCTGAAACAATCTTTTCAGGGATCCCAATCCTGTCGACAACAACAACATAATCAACATAGTTGCCTTCAATTTCCATCGGATAGCATGGCAGATCAATAAGATTGTCAGTAACGACAATGACCTTGTCGGCATACATCGAATCGGCTTTTGCATATCCCAGTACACCACAGGCTGAATTGCCGCCTGTACCTTTTGCATTGCCGAATGCGATCAGCTGAAGGGGCTGCAAGAACTGCAATATCGATTTTAACTTCCCCGTCCTGAATTGCCTGAACACGTCCTCCATGAGACCGCAGAACTGCTGTTCCCTTCATCTTTCCTTCTGAAACAAAACGTCCAAGGGGACCGTTCATGCTTCCTTCAATCCTGTTTATCGTTCCGTCCTCAAGATACCTGATAAGAGGATCGTTGCAGGGGAAAGAGGCTGACGGGAACCAGACAAGGTCCTTTACTCCCATTGCTGAAGCAATATCAAACACCTTGTTGCTTATCAGATCGCCGTCGCGTAAATGATGATGGGTGGATATGGTCATCCCGTCATGGAGACCGCACCGTAGAAGCGCTTCTTCAAGCGAAGCGACTACCTTATTGCCGTCATCCGGATAATCGGAGCAGGTGGACACAGGCGGACCATATTTATTTCCGGCAGGCCTGTACTTTCCAACTCCCATGAATGGAATAACCGGCTTTCCGTTTACCTCAAGGGGAACAACCCTGCCGGCTGCATTTATGACAGTTGGAACGGGCATGGTATATATCATTATTACAAATTCGGTTCTGAATGATTCCCTGCTCCCGCTGCCGGATAAAAGTCCGAGTTTAACGGCAAGGTCAATAGTCTTCTGAGCCCTGGCAACCACTGGAGGATCAATCATTTTTGAACCCAGCGCCGTAACCGCTGATCCGCTTTTAGCAGCCTCTTCAAAAGCCGCGACTATCTTCATTGCCTTCTCAATTTCTTCGGCACCCGGAGCAAATCCCTGTCTTATTACGCTTATCTGCCCGGGATGAATGCATCCCATGCCTTCAAAGCCCAAGGCTTTTGAAGCAATAACATTCTGTCTTAGAGCCTCCATATCAGCGAACTCCGAAAATACGGAATCGATTGGCTGGATACCTGCAGCTTTTGCAGCAACTACAAGCCTGGTCCTTGCATAAAAGGATTCCTTTCCCTCACTGGTCCTCTGAACACCCAGGTCGGCAGTATAGTCCTCCAGTCCTATTGCCAGAGCAACAATATTTGAAGATGATCCCGCGATCTCAAATGACCTTTCAACGCCAAGGGCAGATTCAATGACCGGCATGAGATAGACAGGATTTTTTAAATCTTTTTTTTCCCTTATCCGTGCAATCTCCGAGTCAACAGCCTGAACCTAAGCAGCAGTTTCACATTTCGGTATAATAATAAGGTTAACATTCTGAGGAATAACATATTCGAGGTCCTTCAAACCTCTTTCACCCTGGTTGATCCTGACCATTCTTTCCGCTCCGTAAAAATTTATCTGCCGCAGGGCATTCCTGACAAGGATCCTTGCTTCATCTTTCTTTTCCGGAGCAACAGAGTCTTCCAGGTCAAGAATTATCCCGTCGGCAGAATGAAGTCCGGCATTGATCATCATCCCGGGTGAATTTCCCGGGACATAAAGGCGGGTAAACCTGAACCTGTCAGGAGTTGTCGAATACCTGTTCTCTTTCAGCAAAGGGGAGGAGAAATTCAAGGTCTGTGTGAATAAGCTTCTTAACAACAGCTTCAAGACGGGCAGCGATAACAAAAGGCAGAGCCCCCGAATCATCTATCGTCAGAAGTGCATTAGTTATGCCAAAAAATGCTAAAATTTCAGTGCATTGCTTCTTATTGATTCACCATACAGAGTTTGAACCCTTGATTTCAGATCAATAACTATTCCTCCGTCATTCCGGAAGCTTAGGGTCATCTCACAATCGGACCTGATCTTCGGACCGGAGTTTCCTGAAGTGGCAGAATGGTTGTTCATCAGGCTCACAGGTTTTCTTATACAAACCTACTAAATTATTTCGGGTTAACCGGAGAAGAGGATTGCTCTTTATTTTCACAGATCTCGGTAAGAACTCCGCCTGTCGATTTCGGATGCAGAAAGGCAATATCCAGTCCCTCGGCTCCTCTCCTCGGCTTAACATCAATGAGCTTCACTCCCTCCTTTTCAGCATTCCTCAGTTTCTCTTCGATATTTTCAACTGCAAACGCGATATGATGAATCCCCTCCCCTCTTTTCTCAATGAATTTCCCGATGGGACCTTCAGGATCTGTTGATTCGAGCAGCTCAATCTTCGTTTCTCCGACTAAAAAGAAAGCAGTCCTTACTTTCTGTTCCGGTACCTCTTCAATCTTATAGCACTTCAGTCCAAAAACTCTTTCATAAAAGCTTATTGAAGCCTCAAGATCAGAGACAGCAATCCAATATGTTCAATATGTGAAGGATTCATATATGAATTTAATAAAAATTAAGGTGACCGGATATCCGGACAAAAATCAGTTTTTTTACGGAATAATACGTCAGAACGGAAATTCAACAGGTGTTTTTATCTCTGACTGCTTCATTTTCAGGTTTCTGAGCAGCAATATGTACTTGGATTTCCGTCAACAAAAATTGCCTTGTAAGGAACTGTAGGACATGCAAATTCACAATGTCCGCATCCGATGCATATATCCTGGTTTGTTTCAGGTATTGACAAGGTTGCCCTCATAAGGGATCATATAAACAGCTTTTGTAGGACAGCTCTCCGAACATGCACCGCAAGCGGTCTTTTCTGTTTTTACAATGCAGTTATCCTTTATAAAAATGACTTTCCCCAGCTGGGTCAGTTTTTTTGCTTCAAGCACAAGGGGTTTCAAGTGCATATGTCGGGCATACCTCGGTGCAGACAGTGCAGTTATATGTGCAAAAACTCTTGTGATAATTCATTACAGGCTGCATTAATCCGGCAATGCCATATTGTTTCACAGCCGGCTGCAGAACATTATTCGGACATGCAGTTATGCATAATGAACATGCAATGCAGTTTTTCGTAAAATCGGCAAAGATCCTGCTCCCGGAGGGCATACAGGGAAGGTCTTGGTTTCCTTGACTGTTGATTCCCTTTTTGGGACAGGAACACTCTTCTCCTGACCTTTTACATATTGAGAAAGTCCAAAGAGCATCAGGACGATCCGGCAATGAATTTCCGTTTGCTTTCATCAGTCTCATGTTCAGTTTTTTTAAATCTTACAGGACCGTACGAAAGCGCTTTGTCGGGGCAGATGCTGATGCAGTTAAAACAATCGACACATCTTGATAACATCAACATTGTAATTAAGAAAATCAATGCATGAAGATTTGCAGACAATTGCACATCGCCCGCATCTGGTAGCATTTGTTCAGTATCGAATTTAATTCTGAAGAGTGAAATCTTTGAGAGAAGTCCGAGAAGTGTCCCAACGGACAGATCATATTGCAATAGAGCCTTCCTTTTAAAAGGGACAGAATGCCAACGAGCAGAAGAAAAGCAGCCGGAATCGAATATGCAGCAAGCTGGAATCCTTTTATCCATATGTTACTGAACTGTATAATTATCAAATTTACCCAGGATGCCTGCAAGCAAATTATTTACTAGCAGTACCACCGGTTTGCCGAAAAAAGTCATAAACCTTCCGAAAATACTGTACGGATCAAGCAGGGTTACCATAAATGCCCCAGATCATAGAAACCACAAGGTAATGCCAGGAGAGAATACCGGAGGATTGTAAATGGTTTTTTATAGCCGTATCTCCTGAATTTCTTTCTGATCCGTCCTCCAATCCTGCTGAATATATCCTGACCTATTCCCAGGGGGCATAAAAATGAACAATATGTACGTCCCGAAAGCAGGGTCAATATAAGATATAAGAAATCCACCTGCCGCAAGCGTCCTCAGATAAAGAAATTTCACAAAGGAAGGGATAAATTGCAGATAGAAAAGATAATTTTTATATACCTCGGGATATAAATGACCTGAAATCAACAAATATCAAGACAAAACATATCAGAACAACTAGCCGAAAACAACTATCCGGAATCTTCTGAGAAAAGGTGACGTCATTACAAATTACATTTTTATTCTTTTTATATTCAGGGAATCCAGATTCATATTCCCCAGACCCATTTTATGTGCAATTGGAATATAGTCGATCCTGCAGGGTCAACTGCCAAGCATTTTTGCTGCGGCAGCATCGCCGGCAACCCAGTCGGTTGTAAGTATCTGTGATTTCATCTGAACAACATCTTCCTTTGATACTCCCTGCGGACCATGCTTAACCATAACATTATAGCAATCCATGATATTCAGTGCAGGTTTCTTTTCATACAAGGCGTAATCGGCAATGCACTGATTCAGATTGTTTGAATGCCAGAATCCTCTGTCCCATACAAGCCCCATGTTGTTTTTCAGACAGCCTGTCATCCTCGTTGAATTATGATCTTTAAGAACCGGGACATTTATGAAAACATCAGTTTCAAGCAGAAGCTCATGCACCTTGGCACTTTTCAGTTTTACACCCCCGGGTATCTCAATCTGCTGATAATAGTTTTCCGAATTTGCCGGAACCACCTTTGCACCGGCTGCTTTTGCAGCTTTTTCAATACCGGAATTCTTGTAGTAGTTTACCCAGTTATCGCATCGTATGGTCAAATACATATACTTCTTTTGCACCAGCTTTGAAACAGTGTTCAATTATCCGTTTTACAAGCAGGGATTTGTGTTGGCAGCAAGTTCGGGAATTACATCCCATCCTATATTTGGCTTAACAAGTACCTTCTGTCCTTTTTTTACAAAAGCCCCCATTCCGCCAAGCTCCTGTATTCCAAGGTCGAACATTGCCTCAGGAGTACCGCCCATAACGGCAATCATATCATAATTTGCAGCAACCGGCGAAGATGCCCAGAGCCTTTCATATCCGCCAAGGCTTAAAGCAGCTCCGGCGGCAAGTCCTGCACCTGCCGATGTTTTAAAAAATTCTCTTCTTTTCATACGTAAATTAACTTTTTCTTCAAATATTATAAAGTGATCGAAAATTACAATTTTTTTTTGTATATTACAGTAAATGTAAATTGTATCTTAGCGCAGAATTAGAAATATAATAAAAAAGCCGAAAAACAACTGGTTTTTATAAGACTCGGCACTGTAGAATGTAAATTTATAGGAGAACAGCTGATACTGGCTATAATTGGCAGGGGAATTATACATTAAATAACATTCATCAATTTTGATTGTTTTAAGAACTAAAATACATCCTTTATGAAAGTCTTTATTATGACTGTTTTTCCGGAATAAGCGGTGACATGAATCTTGGTGCCATGATTGATCTTGGAATAGAAAAGGATTTTCTGATCAGTGAGCTGACAAACTAAATCTTAAAGGATGGGAACTGATAGCCGAAAAGGATCAGAGACATGGGATAATGGGAACGAAAGTCACTGTCAGGCAGACAATTCATGAACATGCGCACAGACATCTGTCTGATATTGAAAAGATAATAGCGGATTCATCGCTCGGAAGAGAACAAAGGAATTAAGCATGAAAATTTTCATGAAGGTTGCCGTTGCAGAAGCTTCCGTTCACGGGATCCCGGTCGAAGAAGTACATTTTCACGAAGTCGGGGCAATCGATTCAATCATTGATATTGTTGGTGCCGCAATCTGTTTTAATGCACTAGGTGTTGAAGCAGTTCATGTATCCGAGGTTGAGCTGGGAAGCGGATTCGTCAATTGCGATCATGGCATATTACCGGTTCCTGCCCCAGCCACAGCCGAGATAATAAAGGGAATCCCGTTCCGAAGCGGAGGTGTCGATTTTGAGGCAACCACTCCGACAGGAGCCGCTATCTTATCTGTACTCGGTACTGACTTTGGGGCTTCAGGCGCCATTGTATTCGAAAAAACCGCTTACGGGGTCGGACACAAGGACAATCCTGTTGTTCCCAACCTCCTCAGGGTATCGATCGGTGAAAAAACGGAAATTGCAAATCCGGGTCATGAGGCTCTGCTTATTCAGTGCAACATTGATGATATGCCCGGAATTTTTTGATTACATCTCGGAAAGGCTCTTTAAAGCAGGAGCCTCCGATGTTTATTACTCCCATACGATAATGAAGAAAGGCAGACCCGGGATAGTGATGAATGTTATATGTGAATCCGGGCTGACTGATAAGATAAAAGAGATCATTTTTACAGAATCCACAACACTTGGTCTGCGGACATTCAGATTTCAGAAAGATACCCTGGTAAGGGAATTCAGGAATCTCAGCACAAAATACGGTGAGATAACAGTAAAATATTCCTTTCTCAATGGCAGGGAGGTTTCGGCTAAACCCGAATTTGAAACATGCAGGAAAATTGCATCTGAAACAGGTGTTCCGTTGAAAGGAAGTTTACAATTATTTAATTTCAGAAATTACTCAGAAAAATAACAAAATATGACTTCAGAAACAGAAAATGAGACTATAGAATGGAAAACGGAAAAGCTGGACACGATACTTAAAGATTTGAAATCGTTCGTTGTTGCTTTTTCGGGTGGTGTTGACAGTTCATTTCTCTTACACAGAGCTCACTCGCTGAAAAAAATTGAGTTGATCGGAGTTACAATCAGGACTCCCTATATTCCTTCAGTCGAGATAGAAGAAGCCGTTGATTTTGCTAAAACATACGGCATAAACCATAAGATAATCGATTTCGATTTTCCTGAACCCATCAGGTTTAACCCGGTCGACCGCTGCTATACCTGTAAAAAATCACTGTTTACTGATCTGGTTGCTTTTGCCGGTCAGAATGGTTTCAGATATGTGGTGGATGGAACAAACGCAGACGATACCGGTAGCTTCAGGCCCGGACTGAAGGCATTAAAGGAACTTGAAATAAGAAGCCCGCTGCTTGAATCCGGTCTGACCAAAAAGGATATAAGGGAAATATCTCTCAAACAGGGGCTCCCTTTCTGGGATAAGCCTGCCATGGCCTGCCTGCTTACACGTGTCCCTTATAATACTGAAGTTACCGAAGGTGTTCTGCAAATGGTTGAGCAGGCAGAGCATTTTCTGTTCGAAGCAGGCTTCCCCGGCACCAGGGTGAGGATACATGGCGACCTTGCAAGAATTGAGTGTCTGCCCGGTTATATGGAAAAGATGGTTCATAATCCTGAAAAGGAACTTATTATAAGTAACCTTAAAAAAATCGGATTCAGATACGTATCTTTGGATCTTGAAGGTTACAGATCAGGAAGTTCTGATACGGAAATAAAATTTGTATGACCAGGAAAGACATTGAAAATCTGCTTAAAGAGGTAAAAACCGGTGATAAAAGTGTTGAAGAAGCCCTTGAAGTCTTAAAAAATTTTCCATATACCGACCTTGGCTTTGCCAGGATTGATCATCACAGAGAGATGCGCACAGGCTATCCCGAAATTATTTATTGTGCAGGTAAAACGGTTGAACAGGTTGCTGCCATATTCAGGGTAATGTATCAGAGGGAAAACAATGTTATCGGCACAAGGGCTGACAGGAGATGTTTGAAACAGTAAAAAAGGTTATCCCTGATGCTGTATTTTACCCTGAAGCAAGAATAATATCCGTTCAGAAAAAAAAACCTCCTCTTCCGATACCAGGATAGCAGTAATCACGGCCGGAACATCGGATATGCCTGTCGCCGAAGAAGCCGCAGTTACTGCAGAGCTTCTGGGAAATAAGGTTATAAGGATCTACGATGCAGGGGTTGCGGGTATCCACAGGCTTGTCGATAAGCTTCCGGAAATACGGAAATGCAGGGTCATAGTTGTAATTGCCGGTATGGAAGGTGCACTTGCATCGGTTGTCGGTGGGCTTGTCGATATACCTGTTATTGCAGTTCCTACAAGTGTCGGGTATGGCGCCAATTTCGGAGGAATATCAGCTCTTCTGGCAATGCTTACAAGCTGCTCGGCCGGAGTCACTGTTGTTAACATTGACAATGGATTCGGAGCAGGATTTTCAGCCAGCATGATCAATCAGATGAAGTGATATCTGATTATGCCGGGAGAAATACTGCTTTCCACAGCCTACTTCCCGCCCATTGAATATTTCAGCCTTATTAAAAATGCTGACAGCGTCCTTGTTGAAAGAGAGGAAAATTATGTCAAGCAGACTTACCGTAACAGGTGTAAAATCCTGACTTCTGCGGGGACTCAGGTACTTTCAGTCCCGGTGATGAAAGGTGCATCAGTTAAAGCTCTAGTAAGGGATGTTGTAATTGATTACTCAAAGAGATGGCAGCAGGTGCACCTCAGGGCATTAAGTTCAGCATACGGCACATCTCCGTATTTCCAGTTTTATTTTGAAAGTATTGAAAGAAGCCTGATCCGAGGCCATAAATATCTGCTCGATCTGAATGAAGAACTTTTGAGGATCTGCCTTGGCATCCTCAGAATAGACAGAGCTGTCAGCTATACTTCTTCATTTAAGCCGGCAGGAATAAAAAATGATTTCAGATACACCCTGACACCCAAAAAAGCCTCCGGGTATTCTACAAAACCTTATTACCAGGTATTCAGTGAAAATGGATTTGTTGGAGGTTTGAGTATCCTTGACCTAATATTCAACATGGGGCCTGAATCGGCTGATCTGCTATAGTAGAGAGACCCCCTCTGCCTCGCAAGTTCGGCATCTCTCCCAAGGTAAGAGACCCCCTCTGCCTCGCAAGGCAAGAGACCCCCTCTGCCTCGCAAGCTCGGCATCTCCCCCTGGGGGAGGGAAATCCGTGGACGAAATTATCTTTTGTCAAAATAAATACGTCTTTTAATGGGGCTTATATTAATTATCAAACGCTATTCAGCAGGGCTCTGTGGACCTCTGTGAATCCTCTGTGGACCTCTGTGTAAGTTTTTAATTGTCAAAATCGAATAATCCGAAATCCTTTAACCGCTGAGGACGCAAAGGATTTACGCAGAGTACGCAAAGAATTATAAGCAAAGGTTTTAGCTTTGCGAACTTTGCGGCAACTTTGTGTGCTTTGCGGTTAAAAGGTATAATTATGATGCCAGGATAATCTATATAAGCGCCCTTTTAATATGTCTTTTAATGGCGCTTATATAGATTATACCTCTCCTACTGGTAACGGGGATAGAAGGAGAGCGGTGCATAGCCAAAGAATCAATTTTAAACTGAGGATTATTTAATTAGCTGAAACACAATTAAATAACTTTCCCCTCCTTTTGAAGGAGGGGTGGCCAGACGGTGAAATCATCTCACACGCAGAAACTAAATTCGTCTGGCCGGGGTGGTTGATTCAAGTCTTTCTTATTACCTTTATTCAAATGGATAGACTGAAACAGTAATTAACCACCCCGGCCGGGAAAACAGATTGTAAACTCCTCAAAATCTATAGTCCCGGCCACCCCTCCTTGAAAAGGAGGGGAAATGTAAAATATTGCAAATCTGTTACATACAGTTTGATTCATAAGCTAACCCATTCCTTAGGTTGACGACTATGGGGAATAGGGGGTGAGTTTGTGCAAAGGGTATTAATCTATATAAGCGCGCTTTTAATCGCGCTGTTGCAACATATGAGGTAGATTAATTGTTACTGTGTAAAAACAGGAAATGAATATAGATGAATTGAAATCCAAAATATCACAACTGTCTGTAGATGAACGCAGACAGTTGTTAAGTGACCTGAGGCTTGAACACTTCAGCCAAGGCAGCTATCTGGAGGAAGTTCTTAAGAAACAGGAGCGGGATGTACTACATGCATGTTCAAGGTGTGGAAGCATGAATGTATGGTCCAAAGGGTCTTATAAAGGGGTTAAGAGACTGAAATGCAATGATTGCGGCAATTATTTTTCAAGTACAACAGGTACAGCAATTTATCATCTGCATAAAACAGAAAAATGGCAGGCATATGTTCAGTGCATGGAAGAATCTCTCCCACTTAGGGAATCAGCTAAAAAAGTTGGTATAAGTCTCGGGACGGCCTTTAACTGGCGACACAGGATACTCAGCAGTCTATCAGATGTTGAAGCCGATCATTTTGCCGGTATTGTTGAAGCCGATGAGTTTTACTTAAGATACTCAGAGAAAGGGAAAAGGGGCCTTCTCAGGCCTCCACGCAAGCGCGGCAACGAGGGACACATGACTGATGCGGAGAACAAACTCGGAGTTCTTGTTACTACTGACAGATCTGGAAACAAGCTTGCAAGGGTAGTGGGGAAAAGTATAATGAATAAAAAAGCTCTTGCAGATGCACTGGGAGGTAAAATTGATAAGTCTGCGGTGCTGTGCACAGATAGTTATAAAGTTTACCAGGGTTTGGCCAAAAGGGAAGGATTAAATCACAAAGCAGTAACTCTCCTGGGAAAACCTACGCAGAAGAACAAGGCGTATCATATACAGACTGTCAATAACTTACATATGGCCATTAAAAAACACTTAAATCGTTTTAATGGAGTATCTTCAAAATATCTGCAGAACTATCTTTATTGGTTCATTGCTGCAAGCCAAAAGATTTTAGAAAACGAAAAAATAAAGCTATGGCTTTGGCTATCGATAACAATAGGGGCTCTTGAGTTACTTGAAAAGTTAAAACTTAATGCTTTGTAATTAAGAACAGAGCGCTTTTAATACGTATTTCTTTTTTATTTAATATGTCTTTTAATATGTCTTTTTTTTATAAGAAATACGTATTTCTTTTTTACGAAATACGTATTTCTTTTTACACAAAAAAGAGGCTGTAGTTTTTATCAACAGCCCCTGAAATCAGAAGTAACTCAAAGTATCAGTAGCCAAATTTATATCCGACGGTAACAGTGAAAATATTACGTCCTGTGCTCAGGTTGGCCAGGGCGGTTTCCACTGCAGTATTGTAGAGTATATACCTCTGTGGATTCTGAATATTTGTATAACCAAAATCAACATTAAGGTTCTGTTCCCTGAAGCCAAGGCCGAATGAAATTGAACTGTAGTCCATGTCGTCATTTTCCTCACCTGTCCGGAATACCTTTCCGTAGTAGCCATAGCCACCCCTGAAATATATTTTATTCCACCGGTATTCGCCTCCCAGACGTATATTGCTTGTTGGCTTCAGAGTGTTCTTAATAGCGCTGTTCTTTTCGGTATAATCGTAATTATCGCCTGTTTCTGAAAACCTTGCAGCGGTATAGTCAACAAATTCATAGTCGGCGCTCAGCAGGGCGACTTTCTCTACCTGTATGGCAATTCCGGCAAGAGCCCTGAAAGGTGTAGTGAGTGCATAATTATATCTTGTAGCTTCATTGTCAAATTCGTAGTGTTCATTCCCTGTAAAATTTGAACTTACATTATCATAGTAGTATTCATTGATCCTGTAGATTGTAGGCGAATGGAATGCAAGCCCTATCCGGACAAAGTCAACAGGTTTGAAAATTGCTCCCATCTTAAATGAAACGCCAGTTCCTGTATTTTCAAAATGCTCGGTATAGGTAAAGCTCTCAAAACCTGAATCAAGATTATAATCTGCCATTTCCTGATGTTCATAATGTCCTGTATACTTCAGCCTGTTAATTCCCAGGGTAGCTCCGAAGAAGATCTTGTTTGAATAGTTGCCTCCGATCGAAAAAGCATGTTCACCGGTATATCCTTCGTTGGTTATCAGGCGCCTTATGTTCTGACCATATGTTGAGGAGGCATTGTCGCCGTAATTTGAGAAGACGGTTCCGTAGCTTGTAGCGCCTGAACCTGTTATTGTATCAATTATCCAGGCATCATATGCAATGCCGGGGGCACCGCCAAGATCCGAGTAATAAGTTCCTGCACCCTGGTAAGCCCATGCGTCGGCAAGGGAGTTTGAACTGCTGTTCCCCTGAATTCTGATTGAAGAATTCAGATTGTTGGTCTTGTTGAATGAATATCCAACATTCAGCGATATCAGTCCCGATTCCCTGGCATTGGAGATCAGGTTACTCACTATGCCTATTTGCCCGATATTGAAGTTATAGAGGTAATCTCTTGATACACCATGAAAATTTGATGATGTTCCGATATGGAAAAGCTGCGGTGAAAATGAAATCTCTGCTGATCTGAAAACTCCTATTCCTGCGGGGTTCTGGCTTAATGTTGACATATCACCGCCGAGAGCTGTAAACGCACCGCCCATCGACATGAACCTGGCAGTTCCGTTATAGAAAATCTGGGAATACCTCAAAGCATCATCGACATTCTGGGCAAAGATCCCCGAGAGAGTCAGGAATGCTGCTCCTATGGTTAGTGTTATTCTTTTCATTTTTTTTTGTTTTTATTTAATACTATACCTGCACTCTGAATCAGAATGAAATTAAAAGAGCCATAAATAATATATTTTGTTTTGAACTATCTCCTTCTTCCGGACGAACCTGATGACGATGAACCTGATGAAGATGAACCCGAAGATGATGATGATCCTGAATAGGAACTGCTGCTTCTTGACATTGAACCGGATGAAGATCCACTGCTATAAGACGACGATCTGCTCCCGGAGCTCATTGAACCTGATGAGGGTGAACCTCCGCTGTAAGAGCTCCTTCTTGATGCGGATGGCACAGAGTAGCTTCTCGGTGCGCTGTATGACGAGCCCGCTCTGCTTTGTGAAGGTGTATAGGATGAAGAGGAGGAAGTGCTCCTCCTTGTGTTCTGGTAGCCCGGGTTTGACTGCTGGGTTGAGCCCGATCTGCTTGGTACGGTGCTGCTGTTAACCCTGCTGTTTCCGGCATTATTATACTGGCTCGCGTTTGAGTTAACCCTTGTATTATTATATGAAGGACGGGTGCTCAGCCTGGGATTGCTGTAGCTTGGAGTGTAGCTCCTGTTAACGGAGTTGTATTCCGGTCTGCTAACTGCCGGTCTTCTTGACTGTGTTCCGACTGTCTGATTTCCCGACTTAACGGCTTCCTGTGCTGACTTGGAGGTAACTCCCTGCTGTGAACCTGCAGACTGTGTAACTGTTCTCCTTGAGCCACTTACTGTCTGTGATCCGCCGGGAAGGGTTGCCCCGCTGTTTGTACCGGTCGAAATACCGGTACCTCTACGTGAGGAAGTGCCTGTGGGCGATCCGGAACCTCCTGACCATTTTGTTGAAAGATTACTGGCCCTTTCTCTTCTCCCGTAACTGGAATCATAATTATCATTTAAGAAACCCCTGCTGTAATATCCTCCGTAGTAGGATCCGTAAAAGGGTGAAAACCTGTTAAACAATCCTCCGTAATAATAGCTGCCATATAATCCGCCGTAGCCGTATGGGCTATAGCCGTAGGGGCTGTAATAGTCATAATAGAATGGATCGTAGTAGTTGTAGAAAGGATATCCGCCATAATAATTAAATCCGAATGATGGATACCAGCTGTAGTAAAAAGGATCTCTCCAGTAAGGTTCGAAGTAATTCCCGTAGAATCTTCTCAGCCTTCCGGTGTATGAGTAGTTATCATAATAACCGTAATCTCTCAGAGCGTTATTGTCATAGAGTGTTGCATCATCATAATCTACAGCATCTGAATATTCTTTTGAAACAAGTGTGTCAGCTGCATATATATTATCATAATAGTCACCCGACCTGAGGTTACCTTCCGCAACCGGTCTGTTAACCCTGGTCTGAACCCGCGTAACCGGCTGATCTGAAGGCAAATAGTAAAGATCGTCATATTCAGATCCTACATAAAGTCCGGATGAGCAGGATGCAAGTGTTAGAAGGGCACCTCCGAATATGTAATATAATGCTTTCATTTTATTTTCTTTTAGTATATTGATTAACTCTCAAATATTATACCAATTGTTAATTTTTAAAGGTTCTTTTTAAGGTTTAGCAAATTTAATATTTTTTTCTAAGATACAATTTATTTTCAAAGTGGGTGTTTAAATACATTTTTTTTATGTTACTCCCTTAATTTCAACTCTACAGAACTTGTTGGTTCTTTGGTTTTTACACCCCTTTCACGGTAGGGATGGCGTCTCCTGGTTTATTTTATTTCCTTCTGCTACTGTTTGAACCAGATGAACCCGAAGCGTTTCTGTTTGATTCTGTTCTTGTGCTGGTGCGGTCTGGGATGATGTAATATTTTGCTTTCATGATGAACCTCCTCATTTTTAATTTCCCGGGATTTTGTCTATTTTTACCAGCCAATTTTTTACATTGAGTAAATCAAATACCATACCAAATAATGGCAAAGTTTTTAACAAACAGGGACGAGAATTACGCACAATGGTATAACGATCTGGTTATCAAGGCAGATATGGCTGAAAACTCGGCTGTCCGCGGATGCATGGTCATTAAGCCATACGGTTATGCGATATGGGAAAATATACAGGCGCAGCTCAACAAAATGTTCAAGGCTACCGGTCATGTCAATGCCTATTTCCCTCTTCTTATCCCGAAATCATTTTTCACCCGCGAAGCTGCTCATGTTGAGGGCTTTGCCAAAGAGTGCGCGGTTGTTACGCACTACAGGCTCAAAAAAGATGAAAACGGCAACGGTTTAATTGTTGATCCCGCATCAAAGCTTGAAGAGGAACTGATCATCCGTCCAACCTCAGAGACAATCATCTGGAACTCGTATAAAAACTGGATCCAGTCCTACCGCGATCTTCCTATTCTTATTAATCAGTGGGCTAATGTTGTACGGTGGGAAATGCGAACAAGGCTTTTTCTGAGAACCGCAGAATTCCTCTGGCAGGAGGGACATACTGCACATGCCACCCGTGAAGAGGCAGTTGAGGAAACCGAACGGATGATAAATGTCTATGCTGATTTTGCCGAGAAATACATGGCTCTGCCGGTAATAAGAGGATATAAAAGTGAAAACGAGCGTTTTGCAGGAGCCCTTGATACTTTTACTATTGAAGCCCTGATGCAGGATGGTAAAGCCCTTCAGGCCGGTACAAGCCATTTCCTCGGACAGAATTTTGCAAAAGCTTTCGATGTGCAGTTCACCGACAGGACTGGTAAGCTTGAATATGTATGGGCAACATCGTGGGGTTTGTCGACAAGAATGATAGGAGCATTGATAATGGCACATTCCGATAACCATGGACTTATTTTGCCACCCCGCCTTGCGCCTCTCCAGGTAGTGATAGTTCCTATATACAAAACCCGGGAACAGCTTGACCAGATCTCGGAAAAGGCAAAATTGATAAAAGATGAACTTGAGAATGCGGGCATCTCCGTAAAATACGATGACCGCGATAACTATAAACCAGGATGGAAGTTTGCAGACTATGAACTTAAAGGAGTACCGGTAAGACTTGCAGTGGGCCCCCGGGATCTTGAAAACGGGACTGTGGAGGTCGCCCGGAGGGACACCCTGGAAAAAGAGACTATCCCCGTCCGGGATATCATAAGCCGTCTGCCTGTACTGCTTGAAGATATACAGGCAAATATTTTCAATAAGGCTCTTAAATTCAGGACCGAAAATACTTATTACACTGACAATTGGAGCGAATTCATTGAAATACTCGATAACCAGGGCGGTTTTATAATGGCCCATTGGGATGGGACTGCTGAAACGGAAGAGAAAATCAAGGATGAGACAAAGGCAACAATCAGGTGCATTCCTTTTGACAGCCCTGAAGAGGAAGGGAAGTGCATATACTCAGGCAAACCTTCTAAAAGGCGTGTTCTCTTTGCAAGATCTTATTGATAAGTCTGTTACTATCTGCGATAATTTTGTGTCCTGTAAAAAAGTCATTTAATTATTATTTACTAATTTAGACGCCATTATAATATAGTATATCATGTCGGAACTGGAAACCAGGAAACTGACCATCGTCAGTACACTCAAAGAAAAATCCATCCTGAAACAAAAAGTATATGACAACACCCTCGAATGGTTCGGTGTGGCTAAAGACATTCTCAGGACCTTTTCAAAGGATGTAAATACCAATCTGGGAAATATCGATCCAAGGGTTAAGATGGAATATACCGACAGGAGCAGCTTTGATGCCCAGCTCAAGGTGGCGGGCGATATCCTTCTTTTCAGCATGCATTCCAACATCTTCCAGTTCGACAGGGAACATCCGGCTTGGAAAACCCCTTATATTCAGAAGAATAAATACAACGCCTATTCCGGGATCATTAATATCTACAATTTCCTGTTCGATTCATTTAAATATTCAAGATTCGATGATCTCGGGTACCTTATAGCCCGTATATTCATTAACCATGAGAATCAATATCTGGTTGAAGGGAAAAGACAAATGGGAATGCTTTTCTCCAATTACGGGAATGATGCCCTGAGCAGGCCTGCCCTGCAACTTATTATTTCAACGGCAATACAATATTCCCTTGAATTTGATCTGCTGGTTCCGCCATACGACACAGTCAAAATTGCTACAGTAGGACAGGCTGAATCCAAGATTCAACACTCAAGGGTTATAACAGGTAAACGACTTGGATTCCAGTTTAACTCAGATGACGTGTTGAATAGAACCCCGCATGAAACCTGAAATCCATACCATAAAAAACCTCAGGATTTCATATAAAATTTTACCTGTAATGGTACTGTTGTTCTTCAGCAGTACTGTTCATTCCCAAAAACCAGTCGATTCTGATTCACTTTTATTTCCACTATCAAAAATAGCTCCGGTTAAACCCGGAAAAATAAAATTGTCGTATACAGGTTCTCCGTTTTCATTTCCTTCAGCGCTGATCCCTTCCCCGCTGTCTGAAGATAAAAAGACTATAATATTCCTTGATTCCCTCAAAAACAAGGCATCAAAGACCCTCATTACAAGAACTCTGTATGATTTTGTAATTATAAACCGTGAACCCTCTGTTAAAAAGGAGATTACCGCTGCAAGTGATAAAAATTACCTGGGGTACCAGGGTAAAACTATCCGTAATATTGTAGTTCAGAGACTTAACGTGTTTGGGACGGATATTAACATCCCGGAGCTGAATAAAACCAACAAGCTTGAAAAGTTTCTCAATAATACGCATTTTAACACCAGTGAAGCCATTATCCGCAAAAACATACTGTTTAATGAAGGCGATACTGTATCTTCCCTGGTCCTTAGCGACAACGAAAGGCTGATCAGGCAGCTCCCCTATATTGACGATGCCAGGATAATGCTTATCCCGGTATCCGAAAACGAGGTTGATGTTATTGTTGTTACCAAAGATATTTATTCCCTTGGAGCAAAGTTTGAACCCGGCAGCTTCGACAAAGGCACCGTTTCAGTGTTCGAGAAGAATATTTTCGGAATGGGACATGAGGTTGGCATTGAGATCCCGTTCGACAACAGGTTCTCAGATTCGCCCGGATTCGGAGTTCATTACCTCATCAACAACTTCAGAAAGACCTTCATCGATCTGAACATGTTCTACCTCGATGGCCTGGGGAAGAAAACCTACGGATTCGATCTGAGCAGGAAATTTGTAAGCTCTGCGACAAAATATGCCGGCGGGATTTCGGTTAGGGAGATGTTCACTTCCGATGACCTCGATACTCTGGAACTGCCTGAGCAGGTAAAGTACAATTTGCAGGATTACTGGCTTTCAAGGTCATTCCTTTTAAATGAAGTTTCCGTTTCAAGACTTATTATCGGGGCCAGGTACATGAATAATAATGTATTTGCGCGGCCATATATCCTTCCTGAATCATTTCACCGGCTTCAGAGATATAAGATGTTCCTGGGTTCAGCATCATTTTCAGTTCAGAAATTTTATAAGGCAAACCTTATTTACGGATACGGGCGTACTGAGGATATCCCATACGGCGGTTTGCTGAATATTACAATAGGAAAGGAAATTAATGAATTCAAGGAGAGAATGTATCTGGGGACCACACTTTCGCTCGGTGAATTCGATCAAAAGGATAGGCTACTTTTACACCTCTGCCGGTTTTGCTACTTTTTATAACAGGGGGAGGACAGAACAGGGTATGCTGTCGTTAAGAACAACTTATATTTCCAACCTGGTTTTAATGGGAAGGTACAGGCTGCGAAATTTCCTGAAAGTGGATTATACACGCGGGTTTGACAGGTATCTCGATGAATCCCTGGTATTTAATTGCGAAAACGGCTTCTCGGGATTCAGAAATGACTCTTTAAACGGAGCTCAAAGGCTCTCCGTCAGCATTGAATCAGTATTGTTCAGCCCTGTCAATTTTTATGGGTTCAAATTCGCATTATTCGGCTTTGCCGACATCGGCTACCTGTTCGGAACAAATGAGTTTGTCGGCAATGGAGATTATCTCTCAGCAATCGGATTGGGTATCAGAGTACGAAATGATAACCTGATCCTGAATACTTTACAGATCAGGTTAGGATTTTTCCCGAATTTACCGCTGAACTCATCGGTTAATCACCTTCCTGTTTCCGGGGAGCAATTGCTGAAACCACATAATTTTGAACCAGGCCCGCCTTCAGTATTACCCTTCAGATAGTTTCAGGATGCAGGAACATGCTTGATGATTTTATAAAATACATTGCTGAGAACCGTCTCTTCGGGGAGAATGACCGGATACTTCTGGCAGTAAGCGGAGGAACAGATTCAATGGTCATGGCGAATTTATTCCTGACCGCAGGTTTTAAGACCGGGATCGCCCACTGCAATTTTTGTTTGCGGGCTGAGGAATCTGATAAAGATGAAGAACTTGTCAGACTTTTTGCTTCAAGAAACAATATCCCCTTTTACTCAGTGCGCTTCGAAACCAAAGCTTATGCAGGGAAGCACGGTATCTCCATTCAGATGGCAGCCCGTGAATTGAGGTATGACTGGTTTGAAAGGATCAGGAGTGAAAACGGTTTCGACTTTGTTGCCGTAGCCCATAACCTGAATGACAACATTGAAACCCTGTTAATCAACCTGATTCGCGGGACGGGCATTGCAGGACTGACGGGAATGAAGCCCGCCAGCAACAGGATCATCCGGCCGGTTCTTTTTGCTACCCGCCAGAGGATAGCTCATTACCGCGATTCGGAAAACATTCAGTTCCGGGAGGACAAGTCGAATGAAGAGACAAAGTACACAAGAAACAAGATCAGACATCTGGTCGTACCTGTTCTGAAGGAAATAAACCCGTCGGTTGAAGACACCCTTAATGAAACCGCAGGGAGGCTGGCGGGAATTAATGAGATCGTATCGGCGTATACCGGCAGTATAAGGGACCGTATCTCAACAACAAAAGACGATACTATAATATTCAGAATAAATGATATACATGGTTATCTTTCAAATAGCGCCCTGATTTTTGAACTCTTCAGGAAATATGGAGTTACAGGCGCTCTGATCAAAGACATGATAAACCTGCTGAACGGTTTGACAGGATCCCAGATCTTCACCCGC
The DNA here is from genome assembly GCA_963806555.1 of uncultured Bacteroidales bacterium. Classification (GTDB taxonomy): domain Bacteria; phylum Bacteroidota; class Bacteroidia; order Bacteroidales; family VadinHA17; genus LD21. The sequence goes on from CAWDYR010000001.1 coordinate 48,175, forward strand.
ACCCACCGTCTGCTTAAAAACAGGGATGAACTGATCATAACTCCGCTCGAAAAAGCCACACCGTGTACTATGGAAATAAAAAAAATCACAGATTTCGCTGATGTACCCGGTATTGTGTCGGCAGAGATTATTGAGGTCAGCCAAAGCTTCAAAATACCGGATGACCCATTTGTGGCATACCTCGATCTTGATACTGTCAGTTATCCGATGGTCATCAGACCCTGGCAAACAGGTGACTATTTTTTCCCTCTGGGTATGGACAGGAAAAAGAAACTCAGTGACTATTTCGTCGACAGGAAGTACCCGATAACCAGTAAGGAGCAGGCTCTGATCCTGGAGTCGGAAGGGAAAATAGTTTGGATCATCGGGGAAAGGATCGATAACCGGTTCCGGGTCACCGGAGCAACCTTAAAGGTCCTCTAGAATTGAAGCCTGGGTCCATATATTCCCCTGTCGATAAGGAGCAGGTCAGCCATTGTAATGGCTGCTGCAGCTTCGACAATTACCGGCATTCTCAGAGCGATACACGTATCGTGGCGACCTTTGACCCTGAGGCTGGTCATCTCTCCCTTTGCAAAATCGAAGGTATTCTGTTCAACACCGGTTGAAGAGGTAGGTTTAACGGCAACCCTGAATACTACTTCATTGCCGTTAGTGATTCCGCCGTTGATCCCGCCCGCATTATTCGTGAAGGTGGTTCCTGAGCTGCCGGCAAAACTGTCATTGTGCTCTGATCCTTTCATTCCGGCGGCGGCAAAGCCTGAGCCGAATTCAATTCCCTTGATCGCCGGGATTGAAAATATAAGATGACTTAATGCCGATTCAAATGAATAGAAAAAAGGTTCTCCGAGAGCTTTCTGGGGAACCTTTACCCTGCATTCTATGATTCCTCCAATTGTATCCCCCTCAGCTATTGCACGTTCTATTGCCAGGTCAATATCTGCAATCCCACCTGCCGATATAAGCTTCGCAGTAATCTCAGCCGGCTGTACAACCATTTTAGCTATTACCCCTGCAGCAACAAGTCCCCAGGTGATCCTGCCTGAAAAGTGGCCGCTTCCCCTTAAGTCTGAAAAACCTGAATATTTAATTCCCGCGACATAATCGGCATGCCCCGGGCGGGGTACACTTTTAAAATCCTCATAGTCGCCTGAGATCTTATCTGTGTTTCGTGTAATTATTGTTACCGGCGATCCGGCTGTTGCCCCGTTGTAGATTCCGCTTAATATTTCAGGCTGATCACCTTCGTGGCGTTTAGTGGTGCCTCTGCTCCCGCTGCGTCTTCTGGAGAGATCACCTGTAAAATCTTCGGCTTTGACCGGTATGCCGGGCGGGCAACCGTCTATAACCACCCCTATCCCATTTCCATGCGACTCTCCGAAAAGTGATACTCTGAAAAGAGTGCCAAAAGAATTCATAACAATCAGTTTTTATCCGGGTTTATTTTTAGTGTAGAAGTCAACAATTTCACGTACGGTAATTTTTTCTATGCGGGTTTTGCCTATTCCTTCTGTAAATACAAAGTACATTTCATCCCCCGCTTTCTTCTTATCATGCCGTATCAGCTGACCGATCTGGTTATCTGGAATGTCATGCCGGCGCAGAAGGTTATAGGTTTTAAGCACATTGAATATCCGTTCACATTCCTCCTTTGTGATATATCCCCTGGCAAATGAGAAATCGGTGGCCAGAGCCATTCCTGATGCTACTGCGTAACCGTGCCTGAATGATTTATACAGTTCAATCGCGTGACCATAGGTATGGCCGAAATTAAGTACCCGTCTCTGTCCGGTCTCCTTTTCATCTTCCGAGACAACTGATGCCTTAAAATTAACCGCCATTGAAACAACAAGAGTAAGCAGATCTGAATTTCTGCTGACTATTGCTTCATGGTTATTCTCAATTACCTCAAAAAGCTTTTTATTTCCGATGACAGCCGTTTTAATAAGCTCAGCCAGCCCCGAGAAATACTCCTCTTCAGGTAATGTTTTCAGCATTGAAGGATCACATATCACAAATTCAGGTTGTCTGAAGCACCCCAGAAGGTTCTTGGTGCTTCCCAGATTAACCCCGTTTTTTCCGCCGGTACTGGCGTCGACCTGTGAAAGGAGCGAAGTTGAGACGTAGGCACACCTGATCCCCCTCATGTATATAGAGGCCAGGAACCCTGCAATATCGCATACGACACCGCCTCCGATGCCAAGGATAAAACCGGTGCGGTCAATACCCAGATCAAGCAGGTGTTCTGCAAGACCTTCAATTACTTCGATCTTTTTGCTTACTTCGCCGGCTTTAATGGCGAAGACCGGGAACTCGGGAAATCTGTCGCCATAAATACGCTTAACATTAATATCGGTAATAATGACCACACCGCTCCCCGGAAGCAATTCACGCACCGACTCCCAGCCAGCCGCCTACAAGAACCTCGGACGAAGATCCGACCGTATTTATGATTATCTTCTCCAATATTTTTCAATTGTTTGTTAAAGGTATGAAATCATTCCGTTACTTTAAATAAACACCAGGGATATGGTGAAAATTAATCCCCATTACAATCAATCCATTCTGCAAAGATAAAAAGTGTTAACTTTCACGCTTCGCTATTTTTATTACAATGACATTAAAAGAGAGATACAGGCTGACTTTCGAATATTTTCAGAAAAACCGGCCGGTTGTTGAGACTGAACTGGAGTGGACCGATCCTTTTGAGCTTATCGTGGCAGTTATACTCTCAGCCCAGTGTACCGACAAGAGGGTGAATATGATAACCCCCGTGCTGCTTGAAAAATATCCCGATGTCAAATCGATGGCGCTGGCCGAGCCTTCTGATATTTTTAAATTTATCAAATCCTGTACATACCCGAACAGCAAGGCAAACCATTTATCAGGAATGGCAAGGATGCTCCTGAGCGATTTTGGAGGTATCGTGCCGTCCGAACCCGATTTGTTGCAACGGTTACCGGGCGTCGGAAGGAAAACAGCAAATGTTGTAGCCTCTGTTGCTTTCAATAAGCCGGTAATCGCAGTCGATACCCATGTATTCAGGGTTTCGGTCAGAATAGGCCTGGCCAGGAATGCAAAGGCACCTTTAAGCGTTGAAACTCAGCTCTCTAAAAATATCCCTGGGGAAATGATGCATAAGGCACATCACTGGCTGTTATTACATGGAAGATATATATGTAAAGCAAGAAATCCGCTCTGTTCGCAGTGCGGATTGAGGGATTTTTGCAGGTACTATTCTGAAAAACCTAAAAAAAACAGGACTGCAATTAAAATCCAGGGACATAATTAGCGTTTTTGTAAAAGACCTGTTTAATAGTATTCCAATTTCAGAGCTGAATTTAATGCCGGAAATGATTGATTATAAAGAAAAATACGAAGAACTTCTGGATTCCAACCGGAGGCTTAAAGAGGAGCTCGATTCCCTGAAGCCCAAAACCGGACAGCGCACCGGAGTAAACGGTACCTTAAAGGAGTTCCGGCAGGATGATCTGCACAGGACAATTTTTGAAGAATTTGCAGAGATGCTGCCGCAGATGATCTACGAAGTAGATGTAAAAGGCAGGATAATATATTCGAATTCACAGGGATTGAATTTCTTCGGGTACAATAAAGCGGATCTGGAATCAGGAACTCACATTTCTGAATTGTTTCCCGACAGCTTTGCCAGTATGATCGAAAACCTTAATGGATTAAGATCTCCCGACCAGGTTTCAAGCAATGAGTATGTTGCCACGAGGAAAGATGGAACTCAGGTCCCTATCCTCACCCATTCCTTTGCCCTTTTTCAAAAGGGAAAGATAATCGGGTACCGCGGCGTTGTTACCGATATAAGCAAACACAAGGAATATGAGGATCAGATCAGCAGGGAAAAAGCTTTTCTCGAACACCTTATTGACTCAATTCCCGAAGCGATCGCAATAATCGACAGGAACGGGGATATTACCTCAATAAATAAAGAATTTACGAGTCTCTTTGGCTACAAGGTCGATGAGGTCATTGGCAAGAAAATAGACGATCTGATTGTTCCTGAGGAGATGATGAAAGAGGCTATTACCATTGACGCTCTTGCCACCGGAAGGGATAAAGTTATAAAGCAGACAATAAGAAGAGACAAACAGGGACGTAAAATCCAGGTCTCCCTGAATGCCACCAATATCCTGATCAACAACGAGATTGTTGCTTATCTTGGGATTTACAGGGATATTTCCCTTGAAAGGAAAAACCAGCTTATTCAGGAGATACTTTATAATATCTCAACTGCCGCACTTAACCAGATGGATGTAAAAGATATCTATCCGACTATTGTCCATGAGCTGAGCAAGATCTGGGACACAAATAATTTCTTTATTGCGCTTTATGACAAAAAGAGTGATACTTTGTCAATGCCATTCTTCTCGGATGAAAAAGACAATTTTGACAAGCTACCTGCCCGTAAAACAATTACCCGCTGGGTGATAGGTCTTAAAAAATCAGTCCTTCTCAAGGAAACTGACCTGAGAAATCTTGAAAACTCGGGCGATATTGACCTCGTAGGTGCACCCTGCAAAATCTGGATGGGGGTTCCTCTGAAGGCTGATAAGGAAATAATAGGAGTAATGGCGCTGCAGGATTACCATGATGAAAACAAGTTCTCACAGGAAGATGTGAATGTCCTTGAATTCATTGCAAATCAGATTGCAATAGCAATTCAGAGAAGGACAATGCTCGACAACGTAATCCTTGCAAGCCGCAAAGCTGAGGAGGCTGCACAATCAAAGCAGCAGTTCATGTCAACAATGAGTCATGAGATCAGGACCCCGCTTAACGAAGTCATAGGAATAACCAATCTGTTGCTTCAGGGCAAGCCCAGGGAGGATCAGATGGATTTCATAAAGACACTGAGGTTTTCGGGAAACCACTTGCTGACACTGGTAAACGATGTTCTTGATTACAATAAGATGGAATCGGGAAAGATAGTTTTTGAGCAGACACCTTTCAACCTCAGCGATTTTCTGAAGGACATCATGAGAGCCTATTCATTCAGATCCAGGTCAAAAAGCCTTGAGTTTGAAATGATAAAGGATAATGACCTTCCCACTGAAGTAATTGGAGATTCCATCCGCTTGAACCAGATCCTTTCCAACCTGCTTTCAAATGCTCTGAAATTCACCCAGAAGGGGAGCATTTTTGTTATTATTAAGGAGCTGGAACATAAAACCGACAGGACAGTTATAGAATTTCAGGTTAAAGACACAGGTCTTGGCATTCCAAAAGACAAGCATGAAGTTATCTTTGACAGTTTTACCCAGGCATCGCCTGATACTACAAGGCACTATGGAGGAACCGGCCTGGGCCTTTCAATATGTAAAAAGCTCGTGGAGCTCCAGGGTGGGCTAATTGAGCTTGAGAGCGAGCCGGGAGTCGGTTCCTCTTTCAGGTTCTCTCTTGCTTTCGGTATACCTGAAAAAGCCACTGCCGTACAGACCGCTGAGACGTCAGAACCCTGCGCAGGACTGGAGGGAAAAAGGATACTTGTCGCTGAGGATAATAAGATAAACTTTTTTGTTGCCAATAAATTCCTGATCGGCTGGGGAGTTAAGGTAACTCATGCCGAAAATGGCAAAATAGCGCTTGATATTCTTGAAAATGAGGATTTCGACCTTGTGCTTATGGATCTCCACATGCCAGTGATGGATGGGATAGAAGCCACAAGGATAATCAGGCAGTCAAACGATCCGAGGATAAAGGATATACCTGTTGTGGCTCTTACAGCAGCCATCATGTCGGAAAGCCATGATAAAATAGAAGACCTCAGTATTAATGATTATGTGCTGAAGCCATTTAAGCCCCAGGATCTGTTCGATAAGATATTAAGAAATACCAGGTAATTGCCCGGTAGCCTCCCCTATTTAATGCAGTTCCTGCTGATCAGTTCGGTTGCTTTCTTATTCCCGAGGTTGAATGCCTTTCTGAAATCGTGACAGGCATCATTCGCGTTTCCCGAATTCAACAGTGAGATCCCTTTGTTAAGCCAGGCTTCGGAATTTTCAGGCTGAAGGTCGAGTGACATGCTGTAATCTTTTATAGCCCAGTTCCAGGATCCCGACAGGAAATATGAATTAGCCCTGTCAACATAGCACTGTGCATCATTTGGATGGAGCTTCAGGTTCTGTGAGAAAAAATCCAGCGCCTTTATATTGTCTCCCGATGCTGATTCAACTTTCCCGGCAAAGCTCAATGCCTTTTTATCTGCGGGATATAGATCGAGATATTTGCTGACATCCTCAAGCGCCTTACCGGTCTCTCCTGTTTTTCTGAAGCATTCCGCCCTCCGGAGAAGCAATTCAGCATCAGGAACCCCGAGATTGAGAAGTTTAGTATAGGTTGTTGAAGCTCCCGCCTGATTGCCGCCTGCTTCCTGAGTCGTGGCAAGAAGCCGGAGGTATTTCACGTTATCCGGATCCTCATTCAGGAGATCTGTAACTGCCTTAATGGCTTCAGGATACTTACTTTCCGCAAAACTGAGGAGGGCACCGGCGTATATAATGCGGTTATCTCCGGGGTACTCCCCTGTAAGCCCCGACAAGACCGACCTGGCTTCACCGGTATTACCTGTTGAAATATAATATTCAATTTCAGATACTCCTCTTTCGGCAATTCCATACCACTCCTTCTGCCAGAACTGCCGCCATTCAGTCCTGTTCTCTATGGTGCTGAAAGAAGGATCGAGCATTATTTCTTTTTCACTCTTCTTAAAGGGCGATTTAAGATTCGCCTCCAGATGGTAAACAGCTGTTGCTGCATCACCTTTCAGACCGTAGATCCTTGCAAGGCCATATTCCCCTGACGATGGTTCCAGCTTGTTTGCTGAATTAAGATCGCCTAATGCCTGTGAATATTCCCCCCTTAGCATATAGGCTTCAGCCCTTTGAAGATAAAGGCTGCTTTCTTTGAACGACTGCAAACCTTCAGTAAGAATATTTATTGCATCAGCTGATCTGCCTGCATCAATGAAGGCTTTACCCTTCAGTAGAAAATCTGCAGGCTTTTGTCCCGAAAGGAAGGCGGTAAAAGAAATCACCACCATAAATATTAATAACTTTCTCATTCTCTGACTCCCCTGATTTTATTTAAACACCGGAACCTTTGAGCCTTCTTCCGTAATAACATGCACAAATCCGGAAAGATGGAATTGCTCAAGGCCTGAAATCCTCCTTTCAAAAACATCGCACTGGTAGAAATATACGCCGGGCGAAACGATCTTGCCCTTATACGTGCCGTCCCAATTGATCCTTGGGACATCGGTCTGGAATATAAGAACGCCATAACGGTTAAAGAGCTTAAAGTCAATCTTGTCAACAAGTCCCGTGGTTTTGGCAACAAGCATGTCATTAAAATTGTCCCCGTTAGGAGTGAAGACATTGGGTATCTCATAGAAATTACATGAATCGACGCAGATCATAACTGACCTGTCGCCTTCATTTCCAATAAGGTCGAAAGCCGAGACCGCATAGCAGCCCGATACTGTTTCTCCCGGGGAATGCCTGTAGGTAAAGGTATTCTTATCGTTGATAGTCGCGACAACTGTCAGGTTTTCGTCTGTTGTAAGCTTGTAATAAATCTTGTAGCCTGCAACATCGTTGAGGCATGCAGCATCAGTGATACTCCATCTGACAGTATTGTAAAGGCTGTCGCACTGGCTGGTAACTGTTATTTCCGGGATACATGGAGGTTCATTGTCGACTGCCGTCGCACAGGTTGTTTCCGAAAAATTAATCAGATTCCTGGGCAGATTTGCGCTCGGGTATCCTCCGGATGAGCGCACGAAATAACAATACTGGTTGCCATTTATAAGCCCATTATCCGTAAAAGTGAGCTGGTTAGTCGTGCCGATGGAGTCATAAACAGATGTCGTCGTATTGAGCCTGAAGAAATCATACCTTGTATTTACCCATGGAACATTCCGGGCGATAACAAACCTTACTTTTTTGTCTCCCGGGTTGGCAGTGAGGAAAACGGATGAGGCAAAGCCAGGCTCACCGATAAGGAATCTGCTACCTGCAGCGTTATTGTACAATTCGATCTTGTAGATATAACCTCTTGCCTGGGTATTGAGAAGGGTATCAATAAATACGGTGTCATTTAAGTTGACTGTCTGTATTGACCTGACCTGGGCAAAGCTGGTCCCGGAAATTCCATCTGCCCTGTAAATCAGGTATTCGTAAGGGCCCAGGGCAGGTATGGTGTCAAGCCTGTCGGGCTTTTTCCAGCTGACGTATATTGAACCGTTGGTTACCGAGGTGCTACGTACGCTTACATGAGTTATCACCGGAACTCCCGATACCAGTGATGTGGCAACCTCATTCGAAGAGATGCTCTCGGTGCCGTTAGGGTAAACTGCTACTATTCTGTATGAATACTCTTTGCCGAACTGAAGGCCCTGACCATTGTCGGTATCAACAAATGAAACCAATGAGCTGCCATCGGCAAATCCCACCTTTATAAATCCTGAGGAAGCCGGAATACCTGCAGTACAGGAATCCGGAACAAAACTCGAGACCCCTTCACGGCGGTAAATGCTGAAGCCCGAAATAACCCCGGTGCCGTAGTTATTCCATGTAAGACGGACGAATTTACCTTCCGGAGATGCTGTAACGAGAACCGGCGCGGGGCCGACTACTTTTATCTGCATATTATCAATATCTGAGAGCTTAAGCTCCCCGCTGTAATCATCAGCTTTTATCAGGATATCGTAGGGCTGATTCCTTACAGCTTCATGGCATGGGGTCCAGGTGAACCTGGAGGAAGCACGTCCGGGTACTGAATCCACCTTTGTGAACTGGGCGCGACATGCAAGATTGAAAACACCTGAGGTAGATCTGAGTCCGATGGGATCATTGTCAGGGTCGGTGGCAGTTACAAGGAAATCAACAACATCCCCTACCTGCACACATAAATTTTTGAGAGGTCCGTTTACCGGAGGTTTATTTCTGGTATCCTTTACTTCTATCTGCATATCCCTTTCGACTACGCCTATCTTCTTCCCGTATCGCCACTCGTTTATCAGCATGGCCACGTTATATTTTCCGGTATCTCTGGGAGTATCCCAGATCAGGTCGCCGCTGACAGCATCGATCCTGAAGGAATTTGTTGCAGGAGGGAAAGTGTAGTTCTCTATTGGACGCCCGTCTTCGCGGGTACATACAGTGAGTTCATAGGAAAGAGAGTCGCCGTCGGGGTCAAATGCTCCCGGATTATGAATGAATACATAGCCTCGGGCAGCTTTATCGTACGGAGGATTAAGCAGAACAGGAGTGCTGTTCCTTCCCACCGCGGGATTTACGATAAGTGTTGTTGAAATTGAAAATACAACATTTACCGAATTTGGAATATTCAGTACACCTTCATTTCTGTTAGGATCCTGTACAACGATCCTGTAAACACCAGGTCCGGGATAAGTATGGACTATTCTGTAAATATTTCTTTTATAATAATTAGGAAGGTACAGGATGCTTTCCCTCTGAGCAACCGAAGATGAGTTGTCGCCCCATTCCACCGTTAGCTGTTGCCGGTCGGCAAAGCTCAGGGTATATGTGAATGTGGTGATCGTAATTTCATAGGTAAGATCGGATAACTGCACATAAGTGATCTCCCCTGCCCGGTTATGAGTTGCTTCTGATCGAATAAAACAAAACAATAAAAGAGTAACTATGAAAAATCGTTTCATTATCAATTTCCTCAGCTGATTTAAATACCGTTCTGGCTTAAGTTATTTAATTATAAATGTCTGTTCAGTCTCATCCGGGGTCATCTTTACCCCTTCTTCAAAATCATTTACCCTGACAATCAGCATATTAGCCTGATCGGAATAGAGTTTGGTCATTATCAGGTTTTTAACTGTAAGTGTTGTTAATTTATTAACAATACTAAATGACAGATTCATCTTCAGTTCATTATCCTCAAGACTATAACCCCTGAGCGCTCCGGAAAGTTGTCTGTCACCTGCAATTATTTTGATTTTATCGTTTATATATCCGGTAATAAATTTCCCTGTAAATTCATCGTCGCCTGTAAATTTCAGGGCATGTTTCCCATTTTCATCAATCCCCGAATCAAGTAGAAAATCATCGTAATATAGTTTTAAAAATACACTGAATAACTTTTGGTCAGGGACATAATCGATACTTAAAAGTGAAACGTGAACCGGGTGGGTCATTATCCATATTGAAAGAAAAAGGGTTTTTACCATTAATAACCGGTTTTGGCTAATATAATACCCTCAAAAATCAGACCACAATACACCTTCAGTCAATTATGTCAACCCGGCTTTTCAGATATTCAACTGTACCAACTTCAATGAATGAGAAACCCGATCCACCAGAAAAATTTCCTGCCAGAACAACAATGATATCGTCCTTTTTAAGGTCATGCCTTTTAGTCAGATCTTTAAGGGCAATATTAATAAAGTCATCTATTGATTTTTTCCTCTCCTGGTAACTCGCATACACTCCGTAAGATAGAGCCAGCTCCCTCATTGTGCTTGTTGAATAGCACTGGGCCATTATCTGGTTATATCCCCTGTATGCAGCCATATCCCTAATGGTTTTGCCGCCCATCGTATCGGCAATGATTCCCTTTGCACCGATCCGTATTGAAGTTTTGACGGCTACCTTTGCAAGATAAGCTGAAATTTCACCTCTAACATTTACAGCGTCCAGATCCAGAAACTTCTCCTTATTATTCTCGACTTCAAGTGCAACCTTTGTCATTGTTTTAACTGCTTCAACGGGATATTTGCCGCTTGCAGTCTCGCCGCTGAGCATAATGGCATCGGTCTGCGAATATATAGCACTTGCAATATCGCTTACTTCAGCCCGGGTCGGCCTCGGGTTGGTTATCATGGAGTGCAGCATCTGGGTTGCCACAATTACAGGTTTCCTGCTGTTTATGCATTTTGAAATTATCATTCTCTGTATGCCGGGGATCTTTTCGTACGGTATCTCAATAGCAAGATCGCCCCTTGCTACCATTATTCCGTAAACCATTTCCAGAATATCATCTATATTCTCAACACCCTCTTCATTTTCTATCTTGGCTATGATCTTGATGTCACTCTTATATTCATCAAGGACAGCCTGAACATCAAGTACATCCTGTCTTGAACGTACAAATGAGTGGGCGATGAAATCCACTCCGTTTTCAACAGCCATTTTAATAAAAGTCTTATCCTTCTGCGTCAGCGAAGGGAGGCATAGCTTTACCCCCGGAAGGTTGACACTTTTTCTTGAGCCAAGCAATCCGTCGTTTTCGATAAGACACTCAAGGAATTCCCCGTTCCTCTTTAAAGCCTTCAGTTCCAGTTCGCCGTCATCGATAAGGATTGATGTTCCCTCCGGGATCTCTTCGGCGAAGGCTTTATAGCTCACATAGATGGTCTGGGCTGAACTCGTCTTGTCGGGATTTCCGGAAATAAGAATTGTTGAACCCTTCTTTAGTCTGATAGGAGCGTCACATACTGTCGTTCTGATCTCAGGGCCTTTAGTGTCAATCAGGATTGCGATTTTGTCGGACACTTCCCGGGCATTATTTATGATCTGCAATGCACCTTCGGTATTAAGATGCGCCGAGTTAATCCTTATAATGTCCATCCCTTCCTCGTAGAGCTCTTTAATAAACTCCTTTTCGCACCTTTTATCGGAAATTGTGGCAACAATTTTAGTTCTCTTCTTTATCATCCTTTTTTATCCGGGTGTTGATTAATTTCAATAAGCGCTTCCACCGCCAGGCGGTAGCCGTCGAGTCTGAATCCGATAATGCTCCCCGCGCAATACCGTCCTACCAGGCTGTTATGCCTGAACTCTTCGCGTGCTGCGATATTTGTTATGTGTACCTCTACCACCGGCGCCTTTACCGAAGCAACTGCATCAGCCAGCGAAACCGATGTATGGGTATACCCGCCCGGATTGAGAATGATCCCGTTACAGGAAAATCCCGCTTCGTGGATCTTGTTTATGAGTTCTCCTTCAATGTTTGACTGAAAATAGTCAAACTCGATAAGCGGATAAACCGGTCTGAGATTGTTGAGCCACTCTTCAAAGGTCAGCATGCCGTATTTCTCCGGTTCTCTCTTTCCGAGAAGGTTCAGGTTTGGTCCGTTAATTATTTGAATTTTCATTCACCCCGTTTTACAGGTTAATAAAGAGTAAAAATAACATTATTGAACGGATAATATCTGAATTCAGGGTTAGATTCTTACGTAGAGACAGGTCTGAGACCTGTCTCTACGTAATATAATGACCTTGTTTATTGACGATTTCTCATTTATATAATATTTTTATACCCTCAAAACGACAGAACCGGATGGCTTTATCCTGGAAAGTGGCATTCAGAAACTTTGAAAACTATCTCAGGCTTGAAAAATCATTGTCTGAGAATAGTATTGAAGCTTATCTGAATGATGTTCAGAAGCTCGAAAGCTTTGCATCGGAATCAGGTAAAGATCTGACTCCGGTTTCAGTCACCTATTCCGACCTGAAGGATTTTCTGGGCTGGTATGGTTCCGGAAACCCAAATTCAAGAACACAGGCCAGGGTACTTTCAGGGATAAAGGCCTTCTTTAAATTCCTGCTTATCGACGGAGAGATAAATGAGAATCCCTCCTCCCTTATCGAGTCGCCCAGAATCGGGTTAAAACTTCCGGAAGTCCTCACGGTGACTGAAATAGACAAGCTGGTGGATACCATCGATCTCAGCCTTCCCGGCGGACACAGGAACAAAGCGATCATCGAGACTCTTTACGGTTGCGGATTAAGGGTGTCCGAGCTTGTCAACCTCCGCCTTACCAGCATCCATTATGGTGAAGGTTTTATAACAGTCATCGGAAAAGGGAACAAGCAAAGGCTTGTTCCCATAAGTGAAAAAACATTGAAAGAGATTGACCTGTATAAGGTTGACAGGAACCGGCTGCCTGTCATCCATGATGAAAACATTGTCTTCCTGAACCGCAGGGGTAAAAAGCTGACAAGAGCAATGATATTCACCATAATTAAGGACCTTGCAGGAAAAGCCGGAATCGTTAAGAAAATAAGCCCCCACACTTTCCGTCACTCCTTTGCCACTCACATGGTTGCAGCAGGAGCTGACCTCAGGGCTGTCCAGGAAATGCTGGGTCACGAATCGATACTTACGACCGAGATTTATACTCATATCGACAGGAGTTTCCTGCGCGAAACCCTGATCATGTTTCATCCCAGATCGTGAGGCGGTTTTGGTTTCTGAAATTCAATTTTAAATATTAGCTTTGCAACTTATTTTGAAAATCCTAATTAACGTTTATCTCAAATTCATAAAAGTATGTCAAAAGTAAAAAGAGTTTATTCCTTTGGCAGGAAGACTGCAGAGGGTAAAGCAGAAATGAAGAACCTTCTTGGGGGTAAAGGCGCCAACCTTGCGGAAATGTGTCTCCTTGGATTACCTGTACCTGCCGGTTTTACTATCACTACCGATGCCTGTAACGAATATTATCTGAATGGCCTTACTCTCCCGGAAGGGCTTATGCCGGAGGTATGGGCCGCCATGAAAAAAACTGAAGAGACAATGGGTATGAAATACGGAGATCCCGGGAACGCGTTACTTGTATCATGCCGTTCAGGAGCACGGAAATCAATGCCGGGGATGATGGATACCGTACTTAATATCGGACTCTGCACCGCGACTATCCCGGGTTTTCTGAAGAAGACAAATAATCCCCGTTTTGTATGGGATTCTTACCGCCGTCTTATTATGATGTATGCTGATGTAGTGATGGAAAAGGCTGAAGGTATTGACCCCGGAGAGGGCAAGAGTATCCGCAAACAGCTTGATGAAATGCTAAATGAATTTAAGAATAAAAAAGGATATAAAACCGATACTGAAATCTCAGCCGATGAGCTGAAAGATCTTTCGGAAAAATTCAAGAAAAAAGTAAAGCAGGTGCTCGGCAAACCTTTCCCTGATGATGCAAAAGAACAGCTCGAAGGCAGTATCAAGGCCGTATTTAAAAGCTGGAACGGGAAGAAGGCCGTTTCTTACCGGCGCATAGAAGGAATACCTGATGACTGGGGTACTGCAGTTAACGTTCAGGCTATGGTTTTTGGAAATATGGGTGACACTTCGGCTACCGGTGTTGCTTTTACACGTAATCCGGCAACAGGTGAGAATCTGTTCTATGGCGAATGGCTGGTAAATGCTCAGGGAGAGGATGTCGTCGCAGGTATACGCACACCAAGCCCCCTGAACAATGAAACAAAAAATGAGCAGAATAAACACCTGAAAAGCATGGAGCAAGCTATGCCGAAGACTTACAAAGAGCTCTGCGAGATCCGCGATATTCTTGAAAAGTCGTTCCGGGATATGCTTGATATTGAATTTACAATTCAGGAGAGTACTCTTTATATGCTGCAATGCCGCACCGGCAAAAGAACCGGGACTGCTGCCCTGAATATGGCAATGGACATGCTGAAGGAAAAACTGATCGATGAAAAGACAGTTGTTATGCGTGTTGATCCCGCACAGCTTGATGAACTTCTGCACCCGATATGCGACCCGAATGCAGAGAAAAAGGTAAAACCAATAGTTAAAGGATTACCCGCCGGACCAGGTGCTGCAGTAGGCAAAATCGTTTTTACAGCCGAAGATGCTGTTGCATGGTTCCGTAAAGGAGAAAAGGTTATCATGGTCCGCGAAGAAACAAATCCGGAAGACGTTGAAGGAATGCGCGCCGCTGAAGGTATCCTTACAGCACGCGGTGGAATGACATCCCACGCTGCACTTGTGGCACGCGGCTGGGGCAAATGCTGCATCGTAGGTGCAGGCGGACTTCATGTTGACGCTGCTGCCAGGAAAATAAAAATTACAGGAACTGATATAGTGCTTAAGGAAGGTGATGTTATAACATTGAATGGCACAAAAGGCAATGTTTATACAGGTGCAATCACACTTATGGATGCATCGGAGAACCCTCGTTTCAAGGCATTCATGAAGATCGTTGATAAATACAGGACAATGGGTGTCCGCACCAATGCAGAAACAGCCGCAGATGCAAAAATAGCACGTGATTTCGGAGCTGAAGGCATCGGACTCTTCCGTACCGAGCACATGTTCTATGGAAAAGGTTCGGAACAACCATTATTCCTGCTTCGTAAAATGATCCTCAGCGCTAATGAGGCTGAACGCCGGAAAGCGCTCAATGAGCTCTTTAAATATGTTAAGAAAGATATGAAAGACACCATGGAAGCCATGGATGGTCTCCCTGTAACATTCAGGCTTCTTGACCCGCCACTTCATGAGTTCGTACCGCAGGGAGCCGAAAAACAGGCTGAACTTGCAAAAGCCCTGGGCATTAAGAAATCAGACATAGCAAAACGCGGTGAAGCGCTTCACGAAAGCAACCCGATGATGGGCCATCGCGGTGTCCGCCTCGGCATAACCTACCCTGAAATAACTGAAATGCAGGTTAAGGCTATGTTCGAAGCAACTGCCGACCTTATTGCAGAGAAAAAACATCCGAAACCTGAATTAATGGTCCCGGTTACCTGTGATGTATCGGAACTTGATGTTACCAAAAAAATTGTTGACCAGGCTTATGATGAAATCTGCAAAAAAGCCGGACTGAAAAAGCTCGATTATAAATACGGGACTATGATCGAAATTCCAAGAGCCACACTTCTTGCTGACCGGATGGCAAAGACCGCTGATTTCTTCTCATTCGGAACAAATGACCTTACGCAGATGACCTTCGGATTCAGCCGTGATGATATCGGAAGTTTCCTGAATGCTTATCTCGACAAGAAAATGCTTGCTGCAGATCCATTCCAGACAATTGACCAGGATGGCGTTGGCCAGCTTATTAAAATGGCTGTTGAAAAAGGACGCTCTACCAAACCTGATCTGAAAGTAGGTATCTGTGGTGAACAGGGTGGAGATCCGGCTTCAGTTGAATTCTGTTATAAAACAGGACTTACATATGTAAGCTGCTCTCCCTTCAGGGTTCCGATCGCCAGACTGGCAGCAGCACAGGCCGCTGTTAAGTTCGGAAAGTAATCCTTCGGTTCTGATAAATAAAAAAAGGGCGTCCTGCGGGATGCCCTTTTTTCTTTTCATGTCTGCTCTAACCCTTAACTATGAAGTTTAAACCAATACTAAGACCTTTATGATATATTTTACCCTATTCATATCACTTTTATCATTTGGAAATTGATATTTTTACGGCGGTTTATAATTGTAATATTAATAATTTTAACCATTATGACATACACAAAAAATACTCTGCAGATGTTTTCAGTGGAAGAACTTAAAAATTACGGAATTGAAGATGCTACTGAAGTAATCTATAATCCGTCATATAATTTCCTTTTTGCCGAAGAGATCAAGCCAGGGCTTGACGGATATGAAAAGGGCGTAATCACCAGATCGGGAGCGGTTGCCGTTGACACCGGAATCTTTACCGGCAGGTCACCAAATGATAAATATGTTGTTTTGGATGAGACAACAAAGGATACTGTCTGGTGGAAGTCAGAGAAATCAAAGGTCTCTGATAACAAACCTTTAACACCCGAAATCTGGGAACACTGTAAAAACCTTGCAGCCAGGCAGCTTTCGGGTAAGAGGCTGTTTGTGGTTGATTGTTTCTGCGGTGCAAACAAAAATACCCGCCTTGCCGTGCGATTTATACTTGAAGTAGCCTGGCAGGCTCATTTTGTAAAGAATATGTTCATCAGGCCCGAGCAGGATGAACTTGATTCATTCTGCCCGCAGTTTGTTGTGCTTAATGCCTCGAAAGCAAACAATCCCGACTGGAAAAAACAGGGACTCAATTCCGAGAACTTTGTCATTTTTAACCTTAAAGAGGGAATGGCGGTTATCGGAGGAACCTGGTACGGAGGTGAAATGAAGAAAGGTATCTTCTCAATAATGAACTATTACCTGCCGCTAAAAGGAATAGCGTCTATGCACTGTTCTGCCAATGTTGGCAAAGATGGTGATGTTGCAATATTCTTCGGCCTCTCCGGAACTGGAAAGACAACTCTTTCAACGGACCCTGACCGCGCACTGATAGGTGATGATGAGCATGGCTGGGATGACGACGGCATTTTTAACCTGGAGGGAGGATGCTATGCCAAATGCATAAAGCTCAGCAAAAAAAATGAACCCGACATTTACAATGCCATCAGTCGCGATGCACTCCTTGAAAACCTTGTGGTACTCTCCGACGGAACAATTGACTTTGATGATGACTCAAAAACGGAAAACACAAGGGTTTCATACCCGATTTACCATATCAATAATATAGTAAAGCCGGTGTCAAAAGCCGGTCATGCAGGCACAGTTATCTTTCTTTCAGCCGACACATTCGGAGTTTTGCCCCCTGTAAGCCGCCTTACGGAAGAACAGACAAAATATTATTTTCTGAGTGGTTACACGGCAAAGGTAGCAGGCACCGAAAGAGGAATCATCGAGCCTGTGCCATCATTCTCTGCATGCTTCGGTGCAGCATTCCTTATGCTTGATCCGATTATCTATGCAAATGAGCTGACGAGAAAGATCAAACTCCACAACGCGGAAGTCTGGCTGGTAAATACAGGCTGGACAGGAGGACCATACAGCACCGGAAGCCGGATTGACCTTCCTACAACACGCAGGATCATTAATGCGATACTCAACGGATCATTGGATAAAAGTGAATTCACCAACCTGCCGGTCTTCAACCTGAGCATCCCGGTCAAATTAAATGGCGTCGACAGCTCCCTTCTTGATCCGGCCAAAGCCTGGATTTCCCCGGTAAAATGGCATATTGCCGCAACTGATCTGGCATTGAAATTCATAAACAACTTCAACAAGTTCTCCTCAAATGAAGAGACATCGAAGCTTTCGGAATTTGGACCACGGATCTGATAAGGGGAATGTATATTAAACTGGTAATAACCTTAATACTCGCTTACCTGGCAGGATCTATACCAACAGCTGTGTGGGCAGGCAGAACTTTCCACAAGGTAGATGTCAGGGAACACGGAAGCGGCAACGCAGGCGCCACAAATGTAATAAGGGTGCTGGGATGGAAGACCGGAATTCCGGTATTGATCGCGGATGTTTTCAAAGGCTGGCTTGCTGCCATGCTGCCGCTTTTTTTCAATCTGGCGGACCACGGAACTCCGCTCCTTGTAAATCTTCAGATACTGGCAGGGCTGCTGGTGATCATCGGGCACATATTTCCCGTATTTGCAGGTTTCAGGGGAGGAAAAGGTGTCGCCACAGTATTCGGCGTGCTACTGGCAATCAATCCATTGCTGACGGTCGCATGTTTCGGGGTGTTCCTGTGTGTGCTGCTTATTTCGGGTTATGTATCGCTCTCATCAATGAGCGCCGGAGTGGCATTTCCGGTACTTTTGTTCCTGTTTTTTAATACCCCTTCGGTTCTTTTCAGGATATTTTCAGTGCTGGTGGCTTTTGCACTCATAATTACCCACAGGAAAAATATCTCCAGACTCCTTAAGGGAGAAGAGTCAAAACTTTTCCGGAAGAACCGGCCTGCTGCACCATAGCCGATCTTAAGAATCAGTTTAGACTGAAATTACTAATTAGTTGAACGTATAATTAAATAAGTCTGGGCTGTAAAAGAGTCCTTTTTAACCGCAAAGGGCTCAAAGGGAAGATCGCAAAGTTCGCAAAGAGCTGAATTTATGTGTTTTAGCTTTGCGTTCTTTGCGACATCTTAGCGTTCTTTGCGGTTAACGGATTTTTCTTTCTCTGTGGAACTCTGTGACTCCTCTGTGGAACTCTGTGATAGTTCTTCTTTTACTCTGTGAAAGTTCTTTATTTTTAATACTGTTCCAGAAGTTTGATTCTTTTGTCTATCGGAGGATGAGTTGCAAAAAGGTTCGCAAATGAAAAAGAGCTTTTTTCTTCCTTCACCTGTGGATTTTCAATAAACATCTGTGCAACATCTTTCCTTTTAACCGCTTCAATTGTCGGGTCAGCCGACACTTTTCTCAATGCCGAAGCAAGCGCCTGAGGCCTTCTTGTAAGCTCAGCTGAGCCTGCATCGGCAAGGTATTCACGTTTTCTTGAAAGCGCAAACCTGAAAAGTGAAGCCAGAAGGTATCCCACAAGTGCAAGCAGCAGGGCAATAATAACAGCCCCTCCCTCCTTCTTCCCGCGTCCAATCCTGCCAAACCTCATCGACCTGAAGAGCATCTCGGCTATGAAACCGAAGATTCCCACAAAGACTATTGAAATTATCAGCAGCCTCACATCACGGTTCCTGATATGAGTAAGTTCGTGAGCAATAACAGCCTCAAGCTCATCATCCTCCAGTTTATCAATTATTCCGCGTGAAAGTGAAACTGCATAGGTTTTTGAATTTATCCCGCTTGCAAAAGCATTCAGGGAATCATCCTCAATTATATTGATGGCGGGCATTGGCATCCCGGTTGAGATGCAAAGATTTTCAACAAGGTTATAGACCCTTTTATTCTCTTTCCTTTCCAGGGGCTTTGAATTTGTAGCGCTGTTTATTATTGCAGAATGTGAAAACCATGCTATTATAAACCAGATAATTACGCCAATAGTGATCCAGGGAGCGGTAGAGATGAAACTCCTGTTTACGTCAAAGAGTGTCATTTCCGAATCCTTTGCCGTCACTGACGTGAGAAAAAAGAAGAGCCATGTCAGGGCGAAGAAAACGACCGGAAACATCAGCAATAACAATATCGAGTTCGTATTATTTCTCCTTATCTGACCCTGTAAACCGAAATACTTCATAGGATCAGAACTTTATTTGTGGTGGCTCCCCCGCTGTTGCGCGCTGTTCACCAAGATCGAACATCGGCTCACGTTTGAAGTTGAACAGAGTGGCAATCAGGTTTGACGGGAACATTTCAATAGCGACATTTAGTTCCTTTGTGGCTGAATTAAAGAACCTGCGTGCAGCAGCAATCTTGTTTTCAACATCTGATATTTCGTTCTGAAGGTCAAGGAAATTCTGGCTTGCCTTAAGATCGGGGTATGCTTCAACCGATACTTTCAGGCCTTCAAGGGCTGTTGAAAGCCTTGTTTCGGCAACTATCTTTTCATTGATCGTTGTTGCCTTCATCGCATTGGCACGTGCTTCTGTAATTTCGGTGAGTACACCTCTTTCATGCTCCATGTAGCCTTTGACAGATTCAACAAGCTGAGGTATAAGATCATGCCGCTGCTTAAGCTGAACATCAACATCGGCAAAAGCCTGTTCCCTGTTGTTTCTCAGCTTTACAAGCCTGTTGTACAGGGAAATTGCCATCATTACAAGGACAACAATTATCAGAATAATTACTAAAAATGCTCCCATTTTAATTTTAGATTAAGGTTTAAACAATTGGTATCAACTGAAATTCAAAATAAAGATAGATATTTTTACTATATTTGAACCAGTTGTGTGGCATTAACTTAAACTAAAATTTATGGAAAAAAGTTTCAAAGGAACAAAGACGGAACAGAACCTGTTAAAAGCATTTGCCGGTGAATCACAGGCATCAAACAGATACAAATTTGCTGCAAAAGTTGCAAAAGAAGAAGGATATGAACAGATCGCGGGCATATTCCTTGAAACTGCAGCGCAGGAACAACAGCATGCCAAAAGGTTTTTCAGGCTTCTCGAAGGAGGAATGGTTGAAATAACAGCAACATATCCCGGCGGGAAAACAGGCACCACAAAAGAAAATCTTTTAAGTGCGGCTGATGGCGAGCATGAGGAGTGGAGTGAAGTTTATCCTGATTTTGCACAGGTTGCAGAAGAAGAAGGATTTAAAAATATTGCCGGCGTATTTAAGGCAGTCTCAGTTGCTGAAAAAGGGCATGAAGAAAGATACAGGAAACTGCTTGAGAATGTCATGAAGGATAAAGTATTTGAACGTGAAGAAAAAGTTTTCTGGTATTGCAGAAATTGCGGATACATTCATTTCGGTACCAAACCGCTTAAGAATTGTCCTGCCTGTCTGCATCCCGAAAGCTACTTCCAGCTAAAGACTGATACTAGTGTAAAGTTAAAACGAATATGTCGCTATTATGATCATTTCGGATTTCGGATTTTCGATTTCGGATTTTCAAATCCGCAATCCACAGTCCGGATCCTCAATATTTTAAACGATATTTCTTCTATCTGCTTTAAAAATGATCGTCAATTTATATTAACATAACACTGTATGGTTCAGGGAAGGATATGCTTGAGCTGATCCATAAGCGTCAGAGCGACCGGTACAGTAACAGGCCTGTTGAAAGGGAAAAGCTTGAACGAATTGTTGAAGCTGGCAGGATGGCGCCTTCAGCATGCAACGCACAACCCTGGAAGTTTGTCGTGGTCACCGGATCTGAGCTTATAAAGGATGTTTCAGAAGCCGCCTCGGCAAAACTTATCGGGATGAACACTTTTGTCAACCAGGCTCCCGTGATTGTTGTAATCGTAAGGGAAAGACCAAACTTTTCTTCAAAAGTGGGGGGAACAATTAAAAACAAGGACTATTCCCATATCGATATTGGTATTGCTGCCGGCAATATCTGTCTGCAGGCTGCAGCTGAAGGTATCGGCACATGCATTATAGGATGGTTCGATGAGAAATCGATCAGAAAGATCCTTAATATCCCTTCCTCAAAAAGAGTTGAGCTACTAATTACTTTAGGATATTCAACCGGCGAATACAGGGAAAAGAAACGCAAGCCTCCCGAGGAAACAGTGTCGTATAATAAATATTAAATACCGTTTTAATTCAGTCTTTCCAGCGCGGACTTTATTCTTTTCACAGCCTCCACAAGAAGCTCATCCGAGTTTGCATAGGATATCCTGATACACGCGGGCGCTCCGAATGCATCTCCGCCTACAACCGCAACCTGAGCCTTGTCAAGGAGATAGAGAGCAAGTTCGTCAGATGTGTTTATTTTCTTTTCTCCATCGGCTTTTCCAAGATAGTAGCTTATATCAGGCATTACATAAAAAGCCCCCTGAGGTACACTCACCTTCATCCCTTTGATCTCTTTCAGGAGTCCGCAGATAAGGTCACGGCGGCGGTTAAATGCTTCCTTCATCACCTGCCGCGAATTATCATGTCCCTCTATGGCAGCCAGAGCAGCCCTCTGGGCAATTGAACAAACCCCCGAGGTAAATTGACCCTGAAGTTTGTTGCATGCTTTGGCAATCCAGACCGGCGCACCTATATATCCTATCCTCCAGCCAGTCATGGCATATCCTTTCGACACACCGTTAACGGTTATCACCCTGTCGTAAATGAAACCGAATGAAGCCATGCTTACATGTTTCCCTTCGAAAATAATATGCTCATATATCTCATCCGAGATTATAAAAAGGCCTTCATGTTTCTCAACTATCCGAGCTATCTTCTCCATCTCCTCTCCTGAATAAACCATACCTGTGGGATTTGACGGCGAATTGAAAATTATAAGACGTGTCTTTGCAGTTATTGCGGATTCGAGCTGACCGGGCGTTATCTTGAAATCGTTTTCGAGAGTCGCTTCGATCACAACCGGCTTTCCTCCTGCCAGTATTATCTGATCCCAGTAGCTTACCCAGTAGGGAGCAAGGATTATTACCTCATCACCGGGATTTATTATTGAGAGGATTACATTTATAAGCGAGTGCTTCCCTCCTGCCGAAACAATTATCTGATCACACGAATAGGTCAGTCCATTCTCTTCCCTGAACTTCTTCGAGATGGCATCCCTCAGATCATTATATCCGGGTACCGGCGGGTATTTTGTATAGTTCTCATCGATAGCTTTTTTTGCCGCTTCCTTAATATAGTCAGGGGTATTAAAATCTGGTTCCCCGAGGCTGAGACTGATGATATCAAAGCCTTTTGCTTTTAACTCCCGGCTCTTCTGAGCCATTGCAAGTGTCTGAGAGACCGATAGAGCCTTAATTCTGTCTGATAAATATTCCATAATGTTTAAATTGAGGTAAAAGAAGTCCGGATTCAAATGTATGAAGAAAAACGAATACTGAATGAAAAGTTTCCCGCAGATTTCGCAGATTTACGCAGATTGGTTAAATATGTTATTTTGCCGTGATTCTAAATTATCATTAATGTTTCGCCGGGGGTTATTCACATGGAATGAAAAGTTTCCCGCAGATTTCGCAGATTTACGCAGATTGGTTAAATATGTTATTTGCCGTGATTCTAAATTATCATTAATGTTTCGCCGGGGGTTATTCACATTGAATGAAAAGTTTCCCGCAGATTTCGCAGATTTACGCAGATTGGTTAAATATGTTATTTGCCGTGATTATATATTATGAAATAAATCTGCGAAAATCACCGTGATCTGCGGGAAAAACTCCTTTTAAGACTTAATTTATTTACCAAAATATCTTACGTTTGTATTTAAAACCAAGAGATTATGGAAATAGCAGCTGATATCCTTAAAATTACAATCCCGGCTTTGATAGTTTTTTTTACTGCATGGATCCTGCTTCGGAATATGATCAGGAATGATCAGGATAAAAGACGCCAGGAAATTGTTCTTCAGGGAGCAAGGACTGTCACCCCCATAAAGCTCCAGGCGTATGAAAGAATAGTGCTGTTCCTTGAAAGGATCTCAATGGAATCGCTGCTTGTAAGGGTAAGTACTCCTGACATGACATCAACCCAGCTTCATTCCGCGCTGCTCTACAAATATCAGGAGTGAATTTGAGCATAATCTCTCCCAGCAGATCTATATGAGCCCTCAGGCCTGGGAGGTTGTTAAAAATGCGCGTTCCAACACTATCAAAGCTATTAACAACGAGGCTGAGAAAATGCCACCAACAGCCACGGGGATCGACCTGAGCAGGCAGCTTCTAACCAATATTATGGAACTTGAAAAAGAGCCGACCCGTGTGGCGATCGATTTTTTAAAGGGAGAGGTGGCCAGAATGATCTGAGGGAGTGCATGCAACCTGCAACCTGCAACCTGCAACCTCTTACAGCAGTTCCACGCTCCTCTTCACGAAGGTGCTAAGTTCTTCCCCGCGGAGCATATTGTTAGCAAGGAGTGCCAGGTCAACCAGTTGTTTAACGACTTTGTTATTGGATCCGTAAGCCTCCAGAATCTCCTTTCTTGAGCTTTCAATAGTCTCCAGTTCCTTCCTCAGCTTTTCAAGATCATCTTTCTCAACCTGGCTTATCTCTTCACTCTTTTTCCTGCTATGCTCCTTCTCCATGAAATCTATCTCCTCCTTCAACCTGGTGATCTCAGTTTTGTTCTCCCTGAGCTTATCTCCTGCTTCCGACTGAAGTTCTTCTGAAATTTTAACAATAAGAGAATGATTTGGATTTACAACAAGGTTATAGCTGTCGGGCAGTTCTCCGTAAAAATTCATCCCTCCTCCCATCTGCGACATATCCTTCATCCTGCGCATGAATTCCGATTGTGTAATCAACACGGGTCCGTCATTCTCGTCAAGTGTTTCAATAACAACATTATACATTTCTTTCGCTTTACCCTTCACATTGAAAACACTCTTCATATCATCCTGCTGATCTTTGGTAAGTTTCGACTCTCTCGATTCCTCCTTCTGGATAAGCTTGTCAATAACATCCGAGTCAACCCTTACAAATCTTGAGTCCTTTAATTTTGTCTCAAGATGGTTTATCAGGTGCACATCGAGCTGTCCATCAAGAAGGAGAACATCATATCCCTTGTTTCTGGCCTTTTCAATATATGTAAACTGGTCGGTTTTGTTTGTTGAATAGAGGTAAACCAGTGTTTTATTCTTATCAGTCTGGTTTTCCTTTATTGACCTTCTCATACTCTTCATAAGTAAAGTACTTATCGATCAGTATTTTTAAGCAGCGCAAATTTCGAGGCTTTTTCATAGAATTTTTCTTCGGTGATCATGCCGTAGTCGATAAACAGCTTCAGGTTGTCCCATTTCTTTTCAAACTCCTCACGGTTGTTTTTAAATATTTCGTTCAGCCTGTCAGCAACTTTCTTTGTAATATGAGTCGAGATCTTCTTTACATTGGAATCACTCTGAAGGTAGCTTCTTGAAACGTTGAGCGGAATATCCGGGGAATCGATCACACCATGCAGGAGGGTAAGAAAATCGGGAACTATCCCTTCCACTGAATCGGTAACAAATACCTGGTTGCAGTAGAGCTGGATTTTATTTTTCTGGATCTCTATGTTGCTTTTGATCTTTGGGAAATAAAGAATTCCTGTAAGCTTGAAAGGATAATCGACGTTAAGGTGAATGTTAAAGAGCGGCTCATCACCCGCGGGATATAACTCCCTGTAGAACTTAAGATAATCTTCATCCTTAAGATCAGCAGGCTTAAGGGTCCAGGCAGGTTTGGTGTTATTAATTATCTTATCCTTTCCGGTATCAACATATTTCCCGTCTTTCCACTCCTTCTCCTGTCCGAATGCTATTTCGACAGGAAGAAATTTGCAGTATTTTTTAAGAAGTTCTTCGATTTTGTTTTCTTCAAGGAAATCTTTTGATTCCTTGTCAATATGCAGGATCACATCGGTTCCCCTTCGATCCCTTGTTGTCTCTTCAATCAGATACTCAGGACTTCCGTCGCAGGTCCATTTTACAGCGGGTTTCTCTTCTTCCCACGATTTTGAAATTACATCAACCTTGTCCGAAACCATAAAAGAGGAGTAAAATCCAAGACCAAAATGTCCGATTATGGCATTTGTCTGGTCCTTATATTTATCAAGAAAATCATTTGCACTTGAAAAAGCTATCTGGTTGAGGTATTTATCAAGTTCTTCAGAGGTCATTCCGATGCCAAAGTCGGATACCGTGATAGTTTTTTTCTTTTTATCAACATAAACACGGATCGTCAGGTCGCCCAGATCTCCCTTATAATCTCCCACTGAAGCCATGGTCTTCAGTTTCTGGGTTGCATCTACGGCATTTGAAATAAGTTCGCGAAGGAAGATCTCATGGTCAGAATAGAGGAATTTTTTTATTATCGGGAAAATGTTCTCAGTTGTTACTCCAATTTTTCCAGTTTGCATATCGTTTAGTTTAATAGTTAGACATTGTTAACGCGGGTACTCTTTCAAAAGATATGCCGTTAAATGCCAACTGACAAATAGTCACTTTTTCAGGTCTTGTTCACAGATCTGTGGAATTTCGGGTTGATACCGGCTAGAAATAGACGGGCAGTTTTAATCGTGCCACCAGAAAAAGTACCAGTGAAAGAAAGAGAAATGCCAGAAAGATATATACCGACATGTTTCTGCGCCTGCGGTAAATCTCAAGGTTATGTTCGCTTATCAGCTTCTTAACGGCATTATGCAGACGCAATATTGTATTGGCATTTCTTGGGATGTAGGAGTCGATATTAAAAACCACCGACTTTTTTATCTCATCCGACCTTTCAGCGGGATATACAAGGATAAGACCTGTGCCGGGATCGTTCTTTTTTATTTCCTTAGTCAGATTTTCTATGAGTAAACCCTGTTCTTTGCCGTCGTAGATTGTAAGAATAGCCACCTTGCAGTTAAGGCGCTCGTTTTGGTCATTGAGGTTCCGAAGAAAATCGATGTGGGTGACGGACGAAAAAATTTTGTACTTGGCTGTATCGGAAAACCGTTTTCTGACTTCCTCAGAAAAATTGCGGTGTTCATCAAGACAGAAAATATACGCCTGACTGGTTCTCATCATTTCCTTACTTTTTTTTCTTATTCCTTATGTCCTCATTTATTGAAAGCCTCCACATTCCTTTTTCAAAATTATAGGCATCGTATGAAAAATCAGGAGCATAAAATTCCCTGTTCCCTGTCAGTGCGGGATCGATAGGCACCAGATGGTCAAAAACTATGCTTTTTTCTGAAATGAATCGAAGTGAAATTACTGCGGTATGGCTGTATTCAAGCACTTCTCTGAATTTAATCTCTTCTCCTGCCACGAACCATTTTTTGCCAAAAATAATGCCTCCTTCAGGTGTGAATGTCAGTACGTCAATCAGCTTTCTCGTCACAGAAGGATTACCATAATCGATGCCCAGGATCATCCAGCTTCCCCTGTTCTCTTTTTTAAGTGGTCTTAAGTCGTAGTACAGTGCTCCGTACCAGTCCTTTTCGTTATAGGTTGTATCGGTTCTGATCTGACCGGTATTGTATTCTGTGCTTAGTCTGTAAATCCTGTTTTCTTTCCCTGAATTCAGGATGAAATAGCAAAAATACCGGCTGACCGAATCTCTGAGAAGCAGATTCCATGTCACAATTTTAAGCTGGGAATCGGGAGAAGTTATCTGCCCGAGATAACGGAGGTTTTTAAAGGTATGGGTGAAAATTGAGTCTGACCTTACATAGCTGTCGATCATAGTGGATATTGAATCGTTAATCCTCAGTCCTCTCTTCATCTGCGGCGCTGACTAAAAGTCTGGCATATAGCTTTTCAAGGACAGCCTGAAAGTCTTTTTTAACAATCTGGCCGTCAAGCGAAGCCAGGAAAAATGATCCGGACAGGATAAATATAAACAGAGCTTTTTTCATTAAATCCCGGCGTTTTGTTCTGCATCATCAAGCAACCGGGATAAGCTCATACATGCCTGGTCAATCTGATCGCCGGTGATTATAAGCGGCGGGGCTATCCTGAGTGCATCTCCGCAGAAAAGAAAATAGTCAAGAATCAGGCCATATTGCGGAGCTTTGGAAACAGCATATTTAACATACCGCGGATCGGTGAGCTGAACTGCAAGAAGCAGCCCCTCTCCTCTCACCTCCTTTATTATGCGATGATTCAGTTTCTGTTTGAAGAGTTCAGATTTCAGATTGCATGATTCAACCAGGTTTTCCTCTGTAAGAACTTTCATTGAAGCAAGTCCGGCAGCGCAGCATACCGGGTGACCACCGAAAGTTGTAATGTGTCCCAGAGGAGGATCCGACTGTCAGTGAATTCATAATGGCTGCCGATGCAATGAATGCTCCCAGGGGCATTCCACCGCCAAGAGCCTTTGCAAGGAGAAGAATGTCAGGTACAACGTTGTACCTGTCAGTAGCAAACATTTTCCCGGTCCTCCCAAAACCAGTCTGGATCTCATCAAAAATCAGCAGACTTTTTGTTGCGGTGCATCTGCTTCTCACTTTCCCCAGAAAGTCCTCCCGGGGAAGGATTACACCGGCTTCCGCCTGGATTGGCTCGATGATCACGCAGGCAGTTTTCTCATCAATTATGTCAAGTGCATCGACATCATTGAAGCTGATCTGAAAAGTATCGGGCAGCAGTGGCCGGAAGGCATTCCTGTACTCTTCGCTTCCCTGTATGCTGAGAGCCCCATGGGTGCTGCCGTGGTAAGCATTCCTGAATGAAATAATACGGCTTCTGCCCGTATACTTTTTTGCCAGTTTAAGCGCCCCTTCAACAGCCTCACTCCCGGAGTTCACAAAATAGCAGCAATTAAGGCTTTCAGGCAGGTAATGAGTAAGATACTCTGCGTATTTTACCTGGCTGCTTTGAATCAATTCGCCGTACACCATCAGATGCATGTAGTGGTCGACCTGATCCTTTACAGCCTTGACAACCGCAGGATGGTGATGGCCGGTATTGCTTACTGAAACGCCTGAAATCAGGTCCATATATTTTTCTCCGCCGGGACCATACATAAATACGCCTTCAGCTCTCTCTATCTCAAGCAGCAGTGGTGAAGAAGAAGTTTGTCCGAGATGTTGAAGGAATAGCTGGCGGTTAGTTAGCATGCTATCATGAAGAAGTTATCTGGCCATCACGTTAATGTCATTGAGGAGCGAGTCCTTAAATGATTTTCCTACCGGTATATTTTTGACAGAATGTCCGACGGTAATATCCAGTGAATTCTCCTTAATAGCCTGGATCATGCTCTTATTAATTATGAAAGACCTGTGCACCCTGATAAATACACCTGAAGGCAGCTGGTTTTCAATTGCCTTCATTGTAAAATGGATAGTAAACTTGTCGGTGCTGGTGTTAAGGGTAACATAGTTTTCAAGGGCTTCGACAAAGACAATATCTTTCAGTTTAAGTTTAACGAGAGAGGATCCTTTTTTGATGAATATTTCTTCGTCGCCTGAAGTTGTGATCTCCTTGGGAGAAAAATATCTTACTGTTTTATCGATTGCCTTGCAGAATCTTGCGTAGGATATTGGTTTGAGAAGGAAATCGACGACATTGAAATCGAATGCTTTGAGGGCAAATTCACCTCCTCCCGATACAATTATAATGTTAGGCGGATGGTCAAGGCTTCCGATAAAGTCGAATCCGTCCATTTCCGGCATCTTGACATCCAGAAGTATCAGGTCGATCTCCTTATGTTTTGCCATCTCATTTCGGGCTGAAACAGGATCATTAAAAACGCCGAGCAGGTTCAGCGAAGCGTATTTGTTAACATAACCCTCCAGTAGTTTGCAGCTCAGTTTATCGTCATCGACTATTATACAGTTCATCTTGTCCTAATTTAGGCCGGGATTCTCAAATCAAAAATAGTAAAAAATTTGAAACCAAATTTATGTTTGATTATTATTACTCTTGAGGAAATCCAAATACAGGTTGTATCAAAGGTCCGGATTTTTGCACCCATTCCCGTCTTTTTACCCCCCGACTCCTTTATAGCGGTTCCATAAGTCTTTGTTAATCAATAAGTCACTATAAGCCCTGTCTTTCGGCAGGCACGGGATTTAAGGCTGAAAAACGGATGAGATACTTTAAATTCAGGCTGCTATCCTGATTGTCCATGATTAGTGTCAGAATGTTTAACAGTTTGGTCAGGGTATAAAAAAGGGGTGTTAAAAAACACCCCTGAGGCAATCTCAATCATCTAAGATTAAAGACCTTTGTTAAGTGCCGGAGCTGGTTTAAATTTAACAACTTTTTTAGCAGGAACATTAAGTTTTGCACCTGTACGCGGGTTACGAACTACTCTGGCACTTCTTTTTGCAACGGTGAAGGTACCCATGCTTGGAAGCTGGATCCTCTGACCTTTTTTCATTGCTTTACCAAAAGCTCCAACAAATGCGTTCAAAGCTTTTCCTGAATCTTTAATTGAAAGACCTGCATCAGCAGCAATTGCATTAACTAATTCTTTTTTTGTCATGATGAAAGATTTAAAGGTTAGACCAATGGTTCTAATTGAGTACAAATATATTTTTTTTTAAGTGATGTACAAATTATTTTTTCCGATTTTGCGCAAATAGTGGCACTTTTAGTACAAAAAAGGTCTTTTTTTCCGGAAAAACACCGTGATTTCAAAATTAACGCATTTCCTCATCAGTTCATAACTTCCGTATGACAAGGAAAAACTTTTGTTCACATCCTGTTAATAAATTACTTATACAGCTGATTATATGATATTTATAATATTCAGTGCAAAAAATCCAAAAAATCAAAAAAATATTATCTTTGCGGCGGAGAAAAGCCCGCCCAGGTTAAAGCTTCGGCGGGCGAATTTTTCTGATGTGATATCATCTATTTGGAGAAATGGCAGAGCGGTCTAATGCGGCGGTCTTGAAAACCGTTGTCCTGTATCCATGGGACCGGGGGTTCGAATCCCTCTTTCTCCGCCAAAGGCATCAGATCAGTCCCTTCCGCCAGCTGGCGGACGGGATTTTTGTTTTACTCAAATCCGAACCCGGCTTGCCGGAGTGAGGAATTTGAGTAAAACAAAAACCGCCGACAGGCGGACTGATCTGATGCCTTTGATGCTCCCCTGCGAGGGATCACCGACGAGCCGCCCCCAGGCGGTGAGGAGGTAATCCCGATCGAAGGGTAGGCTGAATTCCGAACCCGGCTTGCCGGAGTGAGGAATTTGAGTAAAACAAAAACCGCCGACAGGCGGACTGATCTGATTTTTACTTTCTTTTAACGCGTAAAAGAAAGTAACAAAGAAAAGGCGGCTTGAAACGATAAGTTCAGTCTGTTTCTACGCCCGCTACACAAAGCCTTAATGGCGCTACGAAACAGACTGAACTTCGCGCCGTTTCCGGTTTGCCACCGCACCTCTGCTAATAAGGTTACACTTTAGGAATATAAAGTCTTAAACTTCCTGGGATCACCGACGAGCCAGCCCCCATGCGGCGAGGAGGTAATCCCGATGGAATGGTAGCGTGAAATCCCGAACCCGAGATATCAGGCCGTAGGCCTTGAATATTTTAGCCATGGGTAAGCCGAGGCACGAGGCGCAACCCATGGCAGGAATATGACACTCATCTTAAGCTCCGTAGGAGCGGAATATGGCTTTGCTAATTTTTTGATCGCTTACCACCCCCGGAAGAGTTTGACCTGCAACTAACCGCTGAGGACGCAAAGGATTTACGCAGAGTACGCAAAGGATTGATAAGCAAAGGATTTAGCTATAGCAAAGATTATAAGCAAGGTTCAGCTTTGCGAACTACTATATAACGCTGTTCGGAACAGAGAGTTATTGATTTTGGAGTTCCTAGGATAATCGTAGTAGGTAGACTTTGCGGCAACTTTACGTACTTTGCTGTTAAAAGGTTTGATACGATGGTATATATATGATATTCAAATAAATCTTTAAGATTTAAACACTTTCGGGGTTCAATCCTTCACACACCTCACAGAATAGCCGTCTTTTTTGTTCTTTTCTGTAGTGGCGATTAAATCAATGTCGAAGGGTCCGCAATACACAACGTTTGCATTCCCGGAAGATGCTTCAGTTGCAGTCCACCAATATGTACCGTAACGGAAACCGGACTGGAATTCACCGGCTGCAAGGCGGAAACCTGCAAGCTGTGCCCAGAAACTGCCTTCTTTTCCCGGATTAATGGGGCTGTCCCAGTTGTAGTTGAAACACCACCGCAGATCTCTTGAGGTTAATGTATCTGCGCCAAGATGGGTAAATAGCTCATTCCATTCATCAAGTGATGGAAGGTGCCATCCGGAAGGACAGATCTTCCTGGTTTCCGTGGCAGTATACCATGTATAAAGCCTCCCGAAGTCATCAAGGAGCTCCGGGTGATCCTCATGTCCCAAAAATGCCCACTGATATACAGGTTGGTTCTCCATTTCAATATTCACAGTCTGAGTACCGGTCGTTGAGATTCTGTCTCCATTCGTATAGTAGGATGTCTCAAGGTTCCTGTTCATCCATTCCTGATTTCCCAGACGGACTGTATAGTAAATGTGTCCTTCAAAATCAGTCATGAAACCGTCAAATGTCTTCCCAACAAGATTTCCTCCGTAAGTTGTACCTGCAATATTAGTGGCATAACACCGAAGATAATATACTGTACCTGGTTGTAATCCTTCTATAGCGCAATTACTAGCCTCAGAGCCGCTTCCCAGATCAACTTTTTGATCATCAAGGGTAGGATTGATTGAGGTTGACCAGCAAACACCTTTTGAAATTATGTTACCCGAGTTGTCCTCAATATTGCCCAGGCTGCAGAATAATGCATTATGTGTAACACCATGAATATTATAATAAGATAAAACAGGTTTCTTGAAAGCCTTAGTTAAGAAGTTTGCCATAAGTCCATACGAGAGGTCTTTCCTGTTCCTCGCGTATGATCTGATATAATACCTTGTTCCTTCTTTAAGGGTATCCAATATGCAGGAGAAACTTCCTTCGGTAACATTGGCTTCTGTGTGATAGTCTTCAATTGTGGGATTGCCGGTGGTGTTCCAGCAAAAGCCGCATTCCGTAATAGGGGAACCCCCGTCCGAAATGATCTGACTTTCCACAGTAGCACCCTTTATGGTTATTTCTGAAATAACCGGCTTTCCGACAGCGGGTGGTTGTATCTCCTTTTGGCAGGAAACGAACACCAGAAGAAATAAAGCTTCAGCAACTTTCAGGATCAGTAATTTAATTCTGTCCGCCATATTTTATATTTCTGTCAAACCTCTGAACCAATGTCCCCATTTCTCAATAATCTCTATTTCTGTCTTTGTAAATACAATCAGATCGCAGTTAATATGGAATAGCCCCCTTTGAGAAATGTATTCAAGATGTTCGCCTCTGCCATTCATTGTCATCAGGATATGTTTCTACTCCCTTGCACCCTTTCTGTATGGTCTTTGATCTTTTACAGCCGTGTCAGGATTCTTGATATGGTCGATAACAGTAAAACCTAAAGTTAAGAAAAAAAGAAACCTTTTCCCATCATGAGAGTTTCATCGGGTTGACAAGTATTAAAGTACACAAGTGTATTATGTCTTGTAATAAAAAAAATACGTCTTATAAGGGCGCTTATATAGATTATGCCGCTCCCACCGGGAAAGGAGTGCGGTGCATAGCCAAAGAGTCAATTTTAAACTGAGGATCATTTAATTAGCTGAAGCACAATTAAATAACTTTCCCCTCCTTTTGAAGGAGGGGTGGCCCGACGGTGAAATCATCTCACACGCAGAAACTAAATTCGTCTGGCCGGGGTGGTTGATTAAAGTCTTTCTTATTACCTTTATTCAAATGGATAGACTGAAACAGTAATCGAGTAGGTAAAGGGGAGTTTCACCCCTAAACCTCTCACGGAACCGTACGTGATACTCTCGCATCATACGGCTCTTGTTATACAAAAGTCAACGCGGTTTGAAACCATGCTGCCAGTGTACAAATAGATCGGGTTGCCGTTTGGCAAGATCCCGTAATCCATCGACCAGCTTTCTTATGACTTCCTTTAAACCGTTTATACCGATTAACCACCCACTTATTCAATCTGCGATGGAAGACATTGAAGATCCACTGCAACTCATGTTTCCTGAATTTACCAAAGTAATTATCCACACTGGAATCTTCGGATTGAAGAACTCAGCTATCTGGTAGATATCACTATTGGTCCATCTGTGGAAATTAGATCTTGC
This sequence comes from uncultured Bacteroidales bacterium, assembly GCA_963806555.1. Classification (GTDB taxonomy): domain Bacteria; phylum Bacteroidota; class Bacteroidia; order Bacteroidales; family VadinHA17; genus LD21. Next base: position 81,974 of record CAWDYR010000001.1, read on the forward strand.
GTATTTCATCAATAATCTTCTTCTCGTTCTTGTCGCTAATCGCACAATCAAACCCTAAGAACATCTTCCCTTCTTCTTTATTCATGGTCGGACGTGGCTGAAAACTGAAATCCAAGAAAGTCGAACTGTACTGTCTTATAGTCAGCATTACGCCTTGCTTTCTTACAGAATACAATTTTCGTCTTCTTTTCATTCAGCTCTAAGTCTGCATTCAGCCATTCTCTCTCTTATGGCTTTCAAAACTTCCTCAGCTTCCTGCTTGCGTGTTGCAGTGAACGATTATATCATCTGCATACCTGACAAATCGAAGCTTCGGATATGTCTTTCCAAGCCACTTATCGAAAGCGTAATGAAGAAACAGGTTTGCAACAGAGGACTAATAACTCCTCCCTGTGGTGTTCCCTCTCCCATCCTGAGACGCTTGTTACCCTTTCTGTCTTCTATGGGTGCTTCAAGCCAGCGGATGAGATACATCTTTACCCATTTTTCCTCGACATGCCTTTCTACTGCCTTCATAAGCAGTTCGTGTGACATCTTGTCGAAGAAGCTTGATATGTCCATGTCAATGACCCATTGGTATTCCCGCACATTTCTACGAACCTGTGCGATTGCCTGATGAGTACTTCTCATTGGACGATATCCGTAAGAGTTCTCCGAGAATATTGCCTCAAACCGGTCTTCAAGGTAATCTTTGATGACCTGTTGGGCAATCCGGTCTCTTACTATGGGTATTCCGAGCTTACGCTTTCTCCCATCATCCTTAGGTATTTCTACTTCAAGTACTGAAGTCGGTCGGTAGCTGCCTGAACTTAATCGATTCCAGATCACGTAGAGATTGTCTGATAAATTCTCTTCAAACTTCTCCAGAGTCTCATCATCTATCCCGGCTGCTCCCTTATTCTTCTTTACTCTCTTGTAGGCGGCGATTACCATTTCCTGTGTAATCGGTATGCTTTTCGTCTCCATTGTCCTATTCCTACCCCGGTTGTCCAGGGGTGACAGCGGCAATTTCAACTGTATAACCTCAGCCCTTCGCTCCGCTCCCATTACAGGAGTTTCATCACTACTACGACTGAGTCTGTCCTCATACAAGTCATCAGTATTCGGCCTCCCGGGTTGTCCTCCCGGTTGTGCCTTTCCTTTACCATCCTTGTATGAGTTCCTCTGTTCCATAACTAAGCCTGAATAGAAATCATGCCTCCTTTATGCCGTCTGCCATGCAGCCAGTAAACAGGTAACCGCTGCACTTGAGTCCCCCGGCGTTAATAAACCAGTGGTTTTGACAGATTGTTCGTTTTCTCGACACTTCATCAAAGGTTCATTTTCATTCATCTTTTCTATTCTTACCTGATCCTTTCGACAGGACCTTTTCCCCTTACCGTTTAGTACCTCACAGTTACCCGTTCAGCACCGAGGGGCGGTTTCCAGGTACGCCTGTACGTCCCTGTGAGAGGCCATACTCTCATCTTAATTACACTAAATTCGTCTGGCCGGGGTGGTTGATTAAAGTCTTTCTTATTACCTTTATTCAAATGGATAGACTGAAACAGTAATTAACCACCCCGGCCGGGAAAACAGATTGTAACTCCTCAAAATCTATAGTCCCGGCCACCCCTCCTTGAAAAGGAGGGGAAATGTAAAATATTGCAAATCTGTTACATACAGTTTGATTCATAAGCTAACCCATTCCTTAGGATCGGCTATGGGGAATAGGGGGTGAGTTTGTGCAGGGATTAATTTATATAAGCGCCCTTATAAGACATATTAAATAAAAAAGAAAGACGTATTATAAGACATATTTAAAATGTTTATATATGATATTCAGATAACTATGAAATTAATCAATTATATCTTTCCTTGTAGAGTATTAATTCCCGTAAACTTCCTGAGATACCCACGAACCGCTGACAAGCGGTGATTTCCGGTTTGCCACCGCACCCTTAACTAATTCGTTCTTCAAAAAAAAAATTACTTCAATACATCTTATCGGAATTCTTCTCCTAAGTTTTCAATAACTACGGCCTTCAGGCCGTAGCCGCAGGCCTATGTAGTATCAAGCGCCGGAGCTGTAAACTTTTTATGACCAGGAACTTGTACCGGCGCAACGGAGATAAAAGCAATGCAAATAGAGATCAGGCCGTATAATATCAAACTCTATCCATTAAGGAGTATTGATACTTTGCCAACTACCTGAAAAAGCGAGTGACCTTAAAATTAAAAAACAAAAAAGAACAAAGAAAAAATCAAAATAATCAGTATCGCTAATACATTAGGACAATAAAGTTAAGAAACTCCTCACACCATTGCTTTTGCTCTTGCACCCCTAAAAAAGTACCTTTAAGAAAAATTTCTGAATGAATTTAAACCCCTACCCTATGACTTCTCAAAAAACTGTGTACTGGCTTGGAGGAATTGCCTGTTTTATTCTTTTAATCTATTCACTTATTACCCTGCTGATAATGAGCCTTATTGGCGGACCACCTGAGACTATTGAACAAACATTTTCATTACTTCAGGAGAATAAGCTTTATGGACTCTTACGTCTTGACATCCTGACCGTGTTCTTAATGCCACTTTACTATTTATTATTCTACAGCCTGTTTGTGGCACTTAAAAGTACAGACCATGCTATTTCTACGATTTCGATGATATTTGCGTTTGCAGGATTGTCTCTTTTCCTGGCAACTCCATCGGTGTTTTCTTATCTTTATCTAAGCGATAAATTTGAAATTTCCACCTCAGATCTTCAAAGAAATCAATTACTTGCCGCAGGTGAGTCTATCCTCGCCTCTGACATGTGGCATGGAACAGGAGCAAAAATAGGTGGACTCCTTCTTCAGACCGGAGCACTCTTAATCTCATTTGTAATGCTTCGATCAAAGGTATTTAGCAGATCAACAGCAATTATTGGGATTGCCACTCATGGATTGGATCTTGGTCATATTCTCATCGGATTTTTTACACCAGCTTTAGGTAACATAATTATGTTTATAGCAGGACCATTATATTTAATCTGGTTCCCTATGGTCGGATTAGGGCTTTATAAATTAAGGCTAACTGAAGACTAATGGATCTACTCGGGGACAATGACAGGGAAAGTGCTTATTCTATAAATAAGTGGACTAAGGATCTTAAAACGCTTCTGATAAGGATAATTCATAAACAACTTGACCACGAGTATGGTACAATTTTTGTGCATGAAATTGTAACCTAAATACCCTGTCAATGAAAAATTTATCCAAAGTTGAACTATTTGTTGCAACCCTCATACCACTTATTCTCATTCCTTCCTGTGAAAAAAATGGTCCAAATGATCCGCCCATCGATCCGGGAGATCCTGTAACTATTACCACGGAAATTCATCAAAAAGAAGTAATTGACTCTGCAAATACGTTTGCATTTGATCTGTTCCAACCCATTCTTGCTGATGCAAAAGGAAATGAGAATATAATGATCTCTCCTTTCAGCATCACCAGCGCCCTGTCAATGACCCTGAATGGTGCATCAGGAGAGACCTTTGAAGCGATGAAAAAGGCTTTAAGACTGGATGGCAAGACCCTTGAACAGATAAATGACACATACCTAAAGCTTATGACGGAGATGGTTCCTGTGGATGAACGCGTGGTACTCGAAATAGCCAACTCAGTATGGGTCGAAAAACGACTTTCTGTAAAACAGAAGTTTATGGACGATGTACAGAACTGGTACAAAGCGGAAGCGCGTGGAATAGATGTCACAGACCCTGAAGCAGTAAATATTGTAAACGGGTGGATTGAGGAGAAAACCCACGATAAGATCACGGATATGCTGGATTACCTTGATCCTGATCTTGCCATGCTTCTGATCAATGCTGTCTATTTCAACGGGAAGTGGAGGTATCAGTTTGACAAGGCTGACACAAAGGAAGAGTCGTTCTATGTTACACCAACAGCACCCAAAATAGTTCCAATGATGCATCAGGAGGAGAACCTGAAGTGTTACAAAACAAGATAATCTGACACTTGTTGACATCCCCTACGGTCAGGGTAATTATTCAATGTTAATCGTTTTACCTGATGCAGGTATTTCTGTCTCCGAAGCGGCGAAGACCCTTACACCATCTCAATGGAACGAATGGATGGGACTTCTGGAAAATAACACTCACAAAGTTGAACTTAGCGTCCCGAGGTTCAAATATAACTACAAGAGGCTCTTAAATGAAGATCTCAAAGGTCTGGGAATGGGTATTGCCTTCTCTGACTGGGCTGATTTTAGCAATATCAGTGATAACCAGCTCCAGATAAGCAGGGTAATACATCAGTCATTCATCGAGACAAATGAGGAAGGCACAGAAGCAGCTGCAGCTACAATAGTGGAGATCAGGTTTACTACGGCGGGACCGGATCCGGAACCAATAGTCTGGAAGATTGATCTTGATCGGCCCTTTCTGTATTTCATCCACGAAACCTCTACAGGAACTATCTTATTTATGGGTAAAGTCGGTGATCCTACAGTTGAATAATGAAGGACATAAGGCAGAAAATCACATTGTTATGAGCAAATGTTTTATAATGTTCCTTGCATCAGCTATCCTGCTTTATAGCTGCGAGAAGAGTACCTATCTGGTAAATAATGATCACCAATACCCGACAATTATTAAAAAACCTGATACTGATCGCCTTGTTGGGATGAAATCTGATTTCGCACAGCAGAATATTTACGTTGAATCCTCCCTCAACGCATTTGGTTTTTGTGATTATGCTGAAGACCCGGTTATCGCGCCAGATCCTCCTGTAGATACTACTATTACACGATCTGATCTGATAAGTATCGTGAAAGGATTTCTTTTAAAGAATTCATCCTATACCGGGGTGAAGAAAACTGATAATCCCGAAATAATCAAGGTGATCGAGAGAAATGATTCTCCGGATGGAAATAAGAACTGGTACGTGGAAATCAAAGCTCAAACGATTAATTCTATTGACGTTCTGTCAACATTATTATATGTCACGATCAGAGGCAGAGAGGTAATATCCTGCCAGGGCAACTGGTTTCCTGAGGTATATGTTCCAATGGACTTCAATGTTAATGAGGACCTCGCCAAAAGATTCCTCATTAACAGGACTGTAACACATATTGGCATGGCGGGAAATCCCATTAACCTCAAAATTACTTCCGGATCTCTTCAAAAAAGTACAGTCGGCCTTGTTGCAGTTCCAATTGAGTACGAAGATCAGATCGAGATCCATGTGGCTTGGAAGATATGGGTGGATCAGGTTTCCTTTATATTATATGTAGATGTCATGACCGGCGAGATAATCAGACAGGAGCCAACGTTAATATCTTATGTTCCCCTGGTCCATTGAGTATGAAATTCGGGAAATAATTGCACCGTTTTATTTAGTAAAAAGAAAAAATTATCCTCCAAATGTTTCTCCAGATTCCACTTTAGTAATAAGACTGATTGTATATAAAATATTAAAACCTGAAACCATAACGGAAAAATTATAGATATTTGTAATAAGCTCTGACGCAACCAATTTTGACCAATCTTAATCTCTTAAATATGAGAACTACATCAATATTCTTACTCGCAATCATTTTTACAATCTCCTGTAAGAAAGAGTCTGATTCATTTCTACCTAAATATGGATCAATCCTGGGGACCTGGAAAACTCAATCAATGAGTTATGATAGCTCTGGAGTTTTAGTAACCAAATCTCTCAGATATGACAGACTCGTAATAAATGAAGACCTGACTTACAAAATCTTTCATTATTCAGTAAATAATATAGAAAATGGAATTATCAGGATAGTATCTCAAACCAATTCGAAGTTAGAACTATTCTTCGAAGCCCATTATCCAAATTATTGCTCATTTGCCGGTTCCCATATTTTTGCAAACTCAAACGTTTTTCTTATTACTCTCTCAAACGATGAATTAGTCCTCCGGGATGTTGAAAATGGGTACTTCGAACCGCGAGAATTTCATTTCATCAAATCGTGAAAAAAAAAACACATGACATACCATTCTTACACTAAAATTGCACAAGTACAAGGCCAAATAAACATGAAACTTAAAACCAGATAATAAACAGTGATTACTTACTATGAAAAGAATACTGGCTCTTTTATTTCTTAGCTGCTTAAATAGCACTATTGGTAATTGTCAACTTTTAAGTAAACCTTCTTTGACAGTTGAAGACTTTGAAATAGCTTTAACAAATACCGGCCACTTAAGAAAAATCTTAAAAAAGCATAATTTTGAATATTCTGGCGTTCGTGAAACTAAGGTAATTGCACCCGGGACAATGCCAAATGCTCTAATTCCTGATCTCAGGGCTTTCAGATCGGAAGACTGGGAACCAAAAAATCAGCGGGATCAGGCTGTTGTTAAGGTAAGCATGTATGAATGGGAACCAGATCATGCACCACTACCAGAGGTCATTAAAACAATAAGAGTCATGATAAGGCGAAATTCAACTTATGCTGATAAAACAAACGAATTCCTTGAAGAAATTAAGAATAAATATCCGGACAGAAGCAATAGATATTTTCGCAATAGCGAACTGTACAAATCATATGGAGAACCATTTTATGTTTTTACCAATGATTCCAAAATTGAAGTGCGAACTGAAACAGTAAAACCAATTTATAGCCAATTTTACGTTATAAGCTTTGATCTGATCAGGTAAACTAATAAAATGCCTCCCCATTATTGATACACTTTTTGTTCAATGAAAAAGTGACCTGACTACTCTCATAATGAAAAACATAAACACATTAGGTGCGCCAACAGTCTTTTTGAGTCTGTTGCTTGTCTTGTCGCAGGATAATTTATATAAGCGTATTAAGATGTAACTTTGCAATCGACGTTTTGCTTGCAATAGAAAATGAGACTATTTGTCTGTATTACATATCTCCTGACTTTTTTATCCTGCCGGACAGGGATAAAAACGGAGTTAACTCCAAAACTGATAATTTCAGAGAATAAAAGGTTTTTGGCCACAAAGTCCGGAGATCCCTTCTTTTGGCTGGGCGATACTGGTTGGATGCTCTTTACCAGGCTTAGTCGCGAAGAAGCAGATAGTTACTTCCGGGACCGGAAAGAAAAAGGTTTCAATGTCCCTTATCAGCTATTGCGTATATGGCTTTGGATTTTAACATACCGAGGGTCCATATCGCTATATGAGTTCAGTCATGGAATGAATTCTTGTCATCCAGGAGAAAGGATACTGAAGTTTCTCCTTTCCGCCAGCCGGCGAGAAGCCCTTCGAAATCATCCGGGAGCTTCTTTTGGGAGCTTAACCTGAGGTATTTTCTTACCATCAGAAAGATTTGAACAATTTCAGGTCACAACCAGTTTATACAACGATTGTCAAATGTTCAATTTAGAACATACTATAACTTATGTAATTAGAAATGCCTCAGAATTCCGGTAACTTTGAAAAGTTCTGGCGTGACCTAAAAAGACGCAAGGTAATACATGTAATAACAGTATATGCTGCAATTTCATTTGCCATACTTCAGCTTGTTGATATAGTTGCCAGGCCATTACAATTACCTGATTGGACTGAGGCGCTTATTATCGTCCTTCTTGGTATCGGATTTGTTATTTCTGTTTTTGTCTCATGGATTTATGACGTTACACCAGCAGGGATCAGGAAGACAAAACCATTAGGGGCAGCAAAGCGTATTGATTACAAAACTACCCCAACCTCAGGTGGATGGAAAACCACGACTTTTTTAAGTGCTGTTCTAATCATCGTCCTGTTGGGATTTAATTTCATTCATAAAAGAGAATTTAATAAAGACCTTTCAAAACTTGAAAAATCAATAGCTGTATTACCGTTTATTAATGACAGCCCGAATGATAGTAATCAATACTTTATCAATGGAATCATGGATAAGGTTTTAAATAATCTCCAACTGGTTAAAGAACTACGTGTCATTTCCCGCACTTCAGTTGAACAATATAGAAACACAACCAAATCTGTTCCTGAAATTGCTAAAGAATTGGGAGTGAATTATATTGTTGAGGGAAGCGGGCAAAGGTATGGAAATTCGTTCAGCGTAAGTATCCAGCTAATCAGGGCAGATGGTAAAGAGACTCACATCTGGGCGAAACCATATGAACAGGAAATAAGAGAGGTAAAAGATATTTTAGGTATACAAAGTCAGATTGCACAGTCGATTGCTGCAGAACTGAAAGCCTCAATAACACCGGTGGAAAAGCAAATCATTGAAAAAATACCAACAGCGAACCTGACGGCATACGACTTTTACCAGAGAGGTAGAGAGGAGGTCAGGAGAACTGAACCACCTGCATTAAATCGCCAGAAAGCGAAACGAGCCGAAATCCTTTTTAAGAAGTCGCTTGCATATGATTCAACTTTTGCTCCGGGATATACCGGACTTGCAATAGTATCATATCTGAACGGTAATCTGGATTCCATGCTGATATTTGCAAATATTGCGCTTTCACATGATTCTCAGCTGGCGGAAGCATATTCCATACGTGGCGCATATTATGCTCATAGATATAATTACAAAAAAGCTGCGGAGGAGTATGATAAGGCTATTAAATTCAATCCAAACGACTGGCATGCTTATTACCTGAAGGGATTCCTTACAAGTAGTCTTGTAAGATCAATTGAAAATTTTCAAAAAGCGGTCGAACATAATCACCAGATTGAACAACCCGAACTGCTTCGCAGCCTGGCTGAAGCTTATAATGTTGCCGGATTTCCTGAAAAGGGCAATTTTTTTAATCGTGAAGCACTTCTACTCGACGGTGATTCTGCCCAATATTTCAGTTACCGGGCAACTTATGAAGCTGACAACCAGGGTAACTATATAAATGCTATCAACCTCCTGAAGAATGTATACCGGATAGATTCCGCTTTTTATGGGCTCAACAGAAGATTTTCATTATACTATATGTATTCAAAACAGCCTGGGGAATCGCTAAAGTGGGTCAGACGATGGGTGGGGGAACTTAATACCGTCAGGGACTTTACAGATAAAAATGAATTTCACCGTATTGGATATATCTACTGGCTAAATGGATATAAGAATGAGGCGGAATATTATTTTGGCTTAAAAAAGCAAATGATAGATGAGACCATGAAAAGCTCCGATGGTCTGAATTATTATGTTTATTACGATCTGGCAGGTATGTCGGCATTCGGAGGTAACAGGGAACAAGCCTTAGGGTATCTAAGGAAATTTATAAACAGACCCCTTCAGGAGGCATGGATGGTAACACTGATAAAAAATGATCCGTTATTTGAAACCATAAGGAGTGAACCTGAATTTAAGCAGATTATAAGGGATGTGGAAGCAAAATTCATAGCTGAACATAAGGAGGTAGGGAAATGGCTGGAAGAGCAGGGTATGCTGTGACAGACAACCCGGTAATGTTTCAGGCATTTCTCAATGATAGTATCTTTATTCCCTCAAAAAATACACTAAATATCAACCTACATCCTGTCAAAAACCATTTTTATAATTTCTTTTCCAGCGACAGAAGAGACGTCAGGAAAATCAAATGTGCGGATGATCAGATGCTTTTCATCATCACTGAGCGAATAAGTTTCAGTTCTTTTATAGTCTTTGAATAATCCAAGTTTGCTTTTCACCTGACGCGTGACTGAAAAGGATTGTCCATCAGCGGCAATCGAACATGTGATTGTAGAATTTAAGTTCTCAAACATATTTGATGGTTCGGTTTTAATTGTATTGAAGACAAAGCTGTAACTATTATTAAGTTCTCTGTTGTTTTCAGTAGTCATTGAAGCGTTTATCATTATAGAATCAGAATCATTTTGACGAATATCGTAAACATAATTAATTAAAGGAAAAGGCGTCCCGGACAATTCTTTATCGTATTTCCATTTACCTGAAAAATCCTTAATAGTGTTATTGGTCCAGATCATATTTTGATCCGGTTCATTCTTTTTGTCAAGAGTTATTGTAAGATCAGATGTGAAAACCATTCCCTTAACTTTAAAATATAAAGGTTCGTATCCTTCTGCAGATAATTCAGCCACAGCATCTGACCTTACATCCTCCAGATTAAATCGCCCGTCCTTCTCTGTCGTTACCTTGGAAGGGTTGTCAGTGACGGTTACCGTAACTCCGGATAATGATTCACCATTTTTCTGAATAACCTTTCCTCTTATCCTGTAAAAGTCCCTGGTCATTATATCTATCGTCCTCCAACGCTTCCTGAGATCTTGTTGTTGGAAAATCGGATAAGTCCACATACTTAAGGAATACAAATTCAAAAACGGGATAGTTATTGATCCTTCCGGAACTTTATTGTTCACAGTATAAATTGGTTTGAAATACGAGGAATCAGGTTCAGATCTTTTGTCGTTATCATAAGTGCTTATTACAACTACACCGTTCTTCGCGATTCTGCCATATTTACGGATTGCGGTGCGATCCTTTAAAATATCGATGGTTTTAATATATTGAGGGTCAACATTAATTGTATCACTAATATCAAGCTTTTTACCATCCAATACAACCAGAGCTTTCAAAGGTTTGAAATCAGGGTTTCTGAAATATACTTCTTCAACAACAATATCATCATTTTCTGCAATCTGCCTATTGTTTTTGCGATCCTGAGTATCAGGGTATACAGGTCTGATACTTAAAATAATCATCACCAGAATTGATATAAACAGAGTAATACCCATCCTGATGTTTTTGCCCCATTTACTGGTATTCGTGTTCAGCATTAGTAAACGCTTTTTGATCATCGATGGACTGAATCCGCTTGTAAATCTTACATTTACCCGGCGACTTATGAAATTTATCAACTCACCAGCATAGGTCTCCAGGTCTGAGGAGCTTCTGATTACTGCATCATCAGCAAGATATTCATGGTTGATCCTTGCTGCCCAATTGTATAAAAACAGCACAGGGTTGAACCAAAAAACTATTTGAAGTATCTCAAAAAAGATGATATCGTAAGAATGTGATTGTCTTACATGTTCAAGCTCATGTCTGAGAACATTCAGAGCAATCCTGTCTTCAATGTAATCCTGTTTATTTAAAAAAATTATCCGAAGGAAGCTGAAAGGATTAACAGGATAGTCAATCAATGCAATCTTATACCCTTCGTAATCAATTCTTTCAGATCGCCTATACATCCGGTGTACCAGTAAAATATTCCTGAAGAACCTGGCTAACATCAGCATAAACCCTGACAGGTAAATTATTAAAAGGATTTTTTTACTGTCAATAGGAATGGTTTTATTTGATACAGATTGACTTATATAATAAGTATCTGTAATGCCTGGTAACGCTTTTTCCTGATGGTCAGTTCCAACTCCATGCTCTATAGGATTTGGCTGAGGTTTATGGTTCAAAACTGATACTAATTCGTTAGCTACTTTTTTAGAGCCAGGATCTATCGGGATCGAAATAAAAGGGACGGTTAAAGAAAAAAGAACCGAGAAGATCAGGTAATATCTGTTGAAGATGAACAGCTTTCCTTTACTGAGAATCAACCAGTATAGTCCGAACAGGATGACCATACAGATTCCGGATTTGATGATGAAAGAAGTCATTTTTTTGCCTTTTTATGAGCAATTTTTTTATCAACTATCTCCCTTAGTTCCTCAAGTTCTTCCTTTGTCATGTCTGTTTCATCAGCAAAAAATGATGCAAACTGCGCAGTAGAGTTGTTGAAGAAATCTTTAATTATGCCGCTGATCTGATCAGAAAAATATTCACTCTTGCTGACAAGAGGATAATATTCCCGTGAATTTCCGTACTGCCTGAAACCTACAAAGCCCTTATCAATCATTCTTTTTAACAGGGTAAAAACAGTCGTCTGGGCAGGTTTTGGATCGGGAAATTCCTTCATTAAGTCCCGGATGAAGGCTCTTTCCAGGTCCCATAGCACCTTCATAACTTGTTCTTCGGCATTGGTAAGGTACATTCTATCTACTTTTATTGACAACTATCTACAAATGTAGTTTACCGTTTGCAACTTTCCAAATTTTTCAAGACATTTTTTTAATCGGGGAAGGAAAAGTCGGCCCCTAAATCCCTGCCTACCGGCAGGCAGGCCCTGAAGGGGACTTAAGAAGAATTTAAGTTATTCTGGTTTTTAATCTGCGAAGACCTGCCTGCCGGCCGGCAGGTCTGCGCGATCTGCGGGAAAACAAAAAATTTGGGGACTTAATAAGCCCTTTCACAGAGGTCCACGGAAAAGTCGGCCCCTAAATCCCCTGAAGGGGACTTATGAAAATTTAAGTTATTTTTTTAATCTGCGAAGATCTGCGCGATCTGCGGGATCTGCGGGAAAACAAAAAATGATTTTAAGTTTTATTGGATATCACAATTTGTAATATCAATTACCGGGGTCACAAGTATCATCTTGAAATAACAGTTTAGCTATTGTTGTTATTAATTATTGTTACCTTTAAATGAAAAACTTTTGTAAGACTGTTTAAAACAGTTTAGTTAACCGCAACCTGGGGCATGAATTTTATATGATTCAATATAAAATTTCATAAATATGAAGAAATTAATTTCCCTGGCTTTTCTTTTTTTAATTTCCTTTAAACTTATTGCCGTAATTCCTGAGGATACTACTCAGGTGGCTGAAAAAGTCTATCTCCATGTTGACCGTGGTTTGTACACTTCAGGAGAGGATATCTGGTTCAAAGCCTACGTTATTGATCCTTCAACAAACAAGCTTTCACTTAATACTAACAACCTCCATATTGAACTCATCGCCCCGGAATCGGAAATTGTTCAAAGCAGAATAATCAGGGTTGTCAAAGGAACCGGTCATGGAGATTTTTCTCTCCCTGACACGATTCCATCCGGACAATACAGAATACGTGCCTATACAAACCACATGCGTAATTATGGCGAAGAGAAATTCTTTGTTAAGGAAATAACAATTGTCGACCCAAATGAAACTGACCAGCTTCAGTTGCCGGTTAGAAATATCGATAACAAAATTGATATTACCTTTTTTCCGGAAGGCGGATCCCTTATTGACAATGTAACCTCAACCATTGGTTTCAAGGCAGTTAATGCCCTTGGAAAAGGATGTGAGGTGACTCTAAAGCTGTACTCTTCATCCGGAGAATTGATTACAATATTTAACAGCACACATCTGGGGATGGGATTCTTTAACCTTAAACCACTTACTGGTTATACTTATTATACTGTTGTTCAGGGAAAGGATGGTACGGAAACAAAGGCGCTAATTCCTGCAAGTTTTCCATCAGGAGTTGCAATACGCACCGTGATCACCTCCGATCAAAATCTTATGCTGACAATAAATACCAACGAAGCCACACTTCCCTCATTAATCGGAAAGGATCTCGAAGTTGAGGTTTCACTGAGAAACCTGGTACATAAAACCACAAAATTGAAAATTGATTCACTGGTCGACAACTTTTTAATTCCGCTTGCTGATATTCCTGACGGTGTTCTGAGGGTCACTCTTGGTGTGCCGGATGGATTGCCGCTTTGCGAAAGGCTGGTCTTCCTTCAGCGAAACCAGAATGAACATCTGATTGTAACAACTGATAAAATAGAATATAGCCCCCGTGAAAAGGTTACAGTGACAATAGCACTTTCAGGGGATTCAGCATTAACAGATAAAGGAGATTTTTCAATGGCAGTTGTCGAAAAAGAGTTATCAGACGGTTCGGCACCATATTCAAGGTCAATTACATCGTGGTTCCTGCTTGAATCGGATGTCAGGGGACCTGTTGAAGATCCTGGTTACTACTTTGATCCTGATAACCAAAAAAGGCTTCAGGATCTTGACCTTTTGCTACTGACTCAGGGATGGAGGGATTTCAAATGGAAGTATGATACACTTAATGCATTCAGGCATGAAATGGGATTTAATATCAGCGGACAGGTAAAAAGGATTCTGAATAACAATCCAGTTCCCTTAGCCAGAATCAATGCAGCTATTTTCCATATGAATACTACAGAATTCATGGATGCAAGGACCGATAAAAATGGGAATTTCAGATTTGAAGAACTCGAAGTTTATGGAAAAGTAAGGATATTTCTATCATCAACCGGGAAACTGGAAAACATGCAGGGGAAAATATCTGTTGAACCGGTTGGCTATAATCCCCCTGGTGCAGAAAAGCTGGAGAAGGACACGGCAGTGTTAGAGATAACTCAGAAAGAGCTTGCTTCATATCGGGAAGAGGCTTCATACAGGCTTAATGCATTGAAAAAGTATAAACTTAGTGATACGATAAGCATAGGGGAAGTAACGATAACAGCAACGAAGATCGATACTCCCCAGGAAATTAAAGTCAGGGAAAGCAGACGGATCTATACCGCACCGGACAAGGAACTCATAGTGCAGCCGGCCCAGGAGAACTTTTCAGAAGATGTTTTCAGCTACCTGTCAGGACGAATTCCGGGCGTCCGGGTTGTCAGGGGAATAGATAAAACAAATCTTTTTTATCCGGATGATGTTCAAATATTTATACGCGGACAGTATTCAACGAAAAAGATTGAAGGTGGTTCTGATGTCAGGTTTGGTGCTTTAATCCTTCTGGATGGATACGAACTGGAAGATGCAGGAATTGGTTTTGTCCTCAACACTCCGATGAATGCCATTGACAGGATCGATGTTCTCTCTGCTTCCCCCCTTTACGGAATGAGAGGAGCCAATGGAGTTATTAACATTATAACAAAAGTCGGGCTAAGGAGAGAACCTGTCACGCTGGCTCCGAATTCAGTTTATACATCTTTTCAGGGTTTTGAAGTTCCAAGGATCTTCTATTCACCGAAATATGACAATAAGACTGAACAGACCGGAGCTCCTGATTATCGTTCAACTATCTTCTGGGAACCTGAAATCAATCAAATTAACTATAAAAAAGAACTGGATTTCTTCAACTCTGACAGACCCACAACCGTGAATATAACTGTTGAGGGTGTAACTGAGAAAGGCATTCCTTTATCATGCAAAACTAATTATGTGGTAAAACAAAAACAATAAATCGAATATCTGCACATGATATTTTATAAATGGCAAGCCCTGCCAGAAATCCAAAGAAGCAAAAAGCCCCCGGGAGATTATTTCCGGGGGCTTCTATCCCTTCACTTTCGGGAAGGTGCTTAATTATTGATTATTTGTTCTTCAATGATTTTAAGCTCAAACGGTAATTCTCCTGAATTCAGCATGTTGACAAGATCCCTTGCCTCCTCAATTGTAAAATCTCCTGTAATTTCAGTTTCTCCTCCTGAAATTTCATCCATTACTTTTGGATAGGATCTTACATAGCCATTAAGAACAATTGCAATACATCTCTTTACATTTTCACGTGTTATCCTTGCCCATAATTTTGCTCCTTCGGTAGTCATAGTCAAATCGATTTTCACATCAGAGT
Source organism: uncultured Bacteroidales bacterium (assembly GCA_963806555.1). Lineage (GTDB taxonomy): Bacteria > Bacteroidota > Bacteroidia > Bacteroidales > VadinHA17 > LD21. Next base: position 97,357 of record CAWDYR010000001.1, read on the forward strand.
TTGTGGAACCTTCAATTGTTTTAGCTGAAGTAATTACACTCCCACTGATAGGAGCCTGTCCGTCAGGCCTGGTCACTTTAATTGCATGAAGCTCGTATAATGATTTTGAAGGGTCATACTTGTATGGCTTCTGACTCCAGTAAAATTTAAGATCATGCGGGAAAAGGGCTTTTATCTGGTTAATTTTCAAATACCTGTTTATTTTAGAGGTATCTTTTTCGTTGGCAAGTCCTATCATGCACGAAGGTAATGGCTCACCCTGGGCTGTTATCCTTGAACTCAGAATTCCTGACAATGGGTTCCGATATGTAAGGTTTTTACTATTAGTATCTTTTCTTTCAGCAGCAATTTGCATATCTCGCAGCATATTGTTTGCTGCAGACAGATATCCCATGATTTCACTGTTTTCATAAGTCTCCCAGAATTCCAGATTGGCCTGACCAGTGATCATTTTTCTGATAAGATCGATTTTGCTGATGTCAATTTTGGAAACAGTTAATGATATTTGATTTTCAGTAACGTCAAGTTTTATTCTTTCTTGTGGAATGTTTACGACGTCTTTTAGTCTCTTATTAATTATCTCAGTGGATTTATTTATATCATCGGGTGAAGGTACAGTAATATATGTCTGAGGGACAACTGTAGCTTTAAAATCAAAGTTCTTCTCTGTAGCACATCCTGCAAATAAGAAGGCTGCAATAATGTTTGTAACAATAAAAAAATTTGTTTTCATAAAAGAAAGTTTTAAGTTAAAATTTATTTCATTTCTCCTTTAGGGAAATCATCAAAAATGATGAAAGGATTTAACTTAAAACTGGCGGATCTGCCTTTCCGCTCATGGGTAGAAGATAGTATACCCTCCAGAGGAATAAAGGTTCTATTAAAAGCCTTGTTTTTTGTATGTTGATAAAATTTTGATCTGTTGTATGGCTGTAATTGGAGATACTATATTGTATTGAAAACAGATTAAGGGCTGTATTGTGTGGAGCAGATAACCAGTTTTTGTAAAGACCAGGTAAACTGACAGCATTAAATATAGTGGCATCGGAATTAACTGAAATATTTCCATATGCAAGTTCGTATTGAAGAGAATATCCTGATAATGATGAAGTCTGATTTTCTGATTTACTAAAAAAGAATAATGCAAAGAGCGAGATTATAATTATGAAAAATATAGTTTCAAAACTTTGGTTTGTATGTTCGTTATAATTTCCCATAAAACAAAGTTAAATAAATGTTTTGACTCTATATTATGCACAATGATTATTCTTCATCTGTTAGAATATATTTGTTTAACTATAACACCAACATTATGAACAAGAAACCTGACTTCATCGCCTTCCATTCTCTCCCCTTTAACCCTGCCTACCGGCCAGGCAGGCGCAAAGCACGCAAAGTTGCCGCAAAGTTCGCAAAGCCAAGAAATTTAAGTTATTCTGGTTTTTTAATCTGCGAAGATCTGCGCGATCTGCGGGAAAACAAAAAATTTGGACTTAATAAAAACTTTTACAGAGGTCCACGGAAAAGTCGGCCCCTAAATCCCCTGAAGGGGACTTAAGAAAATTAAGTTATTCTGGTTTACTAATCCGCGAGGATCTACAGGAAAACAAAAAATGATTTTAAGTTTTACTGGATATCACAATTTGTGATATCAATTACCGGGGTTACATGTATCATCTTGAAATAACAGTTTAGCTATTGTTGTTATTAATTATTGTTACCTTTAAATGAAAAACTGTTTTAAGCCTGTGTATAAAACCCTATTTAGTTAGTGGGAATTTTGAGCGTGCCCAATGAAAAAAACAGTACTCTTCTTCATTTTAAGTTTCATCTGTCTGAAGAACTATTGTCAAGTAATCTATGGGACTGTATTTGATGATAGTACCAGGAAACAAATCCCTTATGCTAACGTTTTCTTTAATGGGTCTTCGGTTGGCACCATTACAGACAAATTCGGGAACTTTAAATTAATGCTACCCGAAAATCAAAAGCTGCCCATTGCCATATCTTACCTTGGTTACGAATCAGTCCTGGTGTCAAATTATCAATTAGGAAATCCGTTACAGATTTTCTTATCACCCAAAGTTTATATTCTTAATGATGTTTATGTCTATTCAAAACTTACAGCAAAAGAAAGGAAATACAGGCAACAAAAACTAGAAATATTTAAAGAGCAATTTTTGGGAACATCAATTTATGCAAGAAACTGTAAGATCCTTAATGAAAATGACATAATTCTAAAGTATTATGATTTTTCAGATTTATTGACAGCTTTCTCCCCAAAACCTTTAATCATTGAAAACAAAGCTCTTGGTTATCAGATAATATATTATCTGGATATATTTGAATGTTCACCAAAACTTTCAACAGTAACCTATGTCGGGTATTATCTTTTTAAAGAGGATCAGACATTAAAAGGATTAAAACGCAGCATAGTCGAAAAAAAGAGGCATTTAGCATATACAGGTTCCCGTATGGAATTTTTCAGATCCTTGTGGAATAACAGAGTCGATTCGGCTGGATTCACTGTCAAAAACTCAGACAATAAAAAGCTCTCTTATGAAAATCTGGTTGTTCAGACGGATTCAAACATCAAGTATTGGAAATATAAAGGTGTTGCTAAGATTTATCATTATTCAAAAAGTATTGAAACAACAATTCAGGTAGAGAAAGATTCTGTATACTTTGATAAACTAGGATATTATGATCCATTAGGAATTAACTGGTGGCGCAGAGGTGAAATGACAAATCAAAGAATGGGTGATCAACTTCCATTCAATTATAAATATGAACAAAAAAACCACTGACCGGTCGCAAAGATCTGAATAACCTGCCTACCGGCAGGCAGGTCTGCACGATCTGCGGGAAAACAAAAAATTTCCCGCTGACGCCAGTTACCAATAGCTTCTACTTGAGCTGAAAATTGATCGGTACTACAAACCAGACTGGCACAGGTTTTCCTCCCTGTTTGCCAGGGATAAATTGAGGTAATGATTTCACAACTCTTATTGCTTCTGCATCAAGTTCAGGATCAACACTTTTGTAAACGCTCACCTTATCAACGCCACCTTTTGGGGTTACGCAGAATCGTACAATTACTTTTCCCTGGATATTGTTTTCTTTAGCAATCTCCGGGTACTGGGTATGTTCAGAGATATAATTTAATAGTGCACTTTCACCACCCGGGAACATTGGCATCTCTTCAACACGTACAAACGGTTCAACTTCCGCCGCTTCTTCCTGAACCTCTTCCTTAATCTCCTGAACGATTTCAACCACCTCTTCATCCTTTACTTCAACCTGCGCCTGGTCCGCTGTCATAAGCTGAACAACTTCTTCAGGTTTGACTGAATCAACAACTACAGGAGGTACATATCTTGCCTGTTGTACCACATCCTGCGGGGGTGGTGGAGGAGGCGGAGGAGGCGCAATCTGTTCAGCCGGCTGATCCAGGTTTTCCATTTTGATTTCAACCTGCCTCTCAGCTCGCCTGGCTTTGTCCTCCAGCGCTTTTGCATTCAGGAATGGTATAGTAACGGTTGTGACTATAATGGTGGTTCCGATCAGAAGTGAAATTATAACATTCCGGTAATATTTCTTTCGCAGGATATATCCTCCGTAATACTTGTTTCTATTCTCAAATACGATATCATCGAAATCAGGTATGTTATTAACCGCGTCTTCCATGATGATTTTCAATTTAAAAAATTAGAAATTATGACTGCCCATAATAATGTTAATCAAAACAAGGTCGCATGAATAACAGTAAATTAACATAAATAGCTAATTATGATCCCTTTGCACTCTGACCATTTTTATATATAACAAATATATGACTTATTTTATAGTTAATCAACTATATTTATAAATATTTTTCAATAATTCAATTTCTGGATTTATCAAGTGATGTTCACTTAACCTGGCGTCTCCAGCCATTTTGCGTAAAGTCGGCCCCTAAATCCCATGAAGGGGACTTAAGAAAATTATGTTATTCTGGCTTCTTAATCTGCGAAGATCTGCGCGATCTGCGGGAAAACAAGATATTAGGGGACTTAAGAAGAACTTACACAGAGGTCCACTGAGAAGCCGGCCCCTAAATCCCCTGAAGGGGACTTAAGTAAATTAAGTTATTCTGGTTTTCTAATCTGCGAGGATCTGCGCGATCTGCGCGATCTGCGGGAAAACTAAAAACTTCCCGCTGATTTCGCAGATTACCGCAGATTCCTTCGATTGAAAAAGTTGAAAGTCAGAAGTAAGAAGTCAATTCCGCTGCTTACCAGGTTCAACCTGTCCGTCGCCACGTCTTAAACGGTTACTTTTTTGGATTAATGGTATAATTTTTGTGAGATATTTGTATTCCTAATACCTGAGACAAAGGTTATGAAAAAAATAATTTTCTTATCCGTGTGCATCGCTCTTACAGCTCTTGCATGCGAAAAACAAGAAATGAATAAACAAATTCAGGGAAATTGGAAAATTACCGGTATATCGGGAAGTATTGCCGGATTCCAGTCAATCCGCAACTTCGATGCGGTACGTTTTGATCGTTCAGACAGATATTCTGTCTATTTCAACCATACAGTAATCCAGGGAGGATCATACGAAATAAAAAGGCAGAGTTCGAAAGACATTGAAAATAGCGGCATTGAGTTTCTTTTAACGCTTCACGAGTCATTCAATAACGATCCGGTAGCTAACTTTTATACTGATCACCCATTTGAAATATTCTTTCTTGAAGATGGAAAATTAACATTATCCCAGTCAGGTATTACCGATGGATTCAATTATCATTTTGTAAGGGAATAAGAATTGATATCCGGTTTAAATTTTGACCGTTAAATTAAACCCAACCCACATTGAAAATGAAAAAAACAATTCTTCTCTTTTCAATTCTTTTAACGACTGTTTTTCTTCATGGACAGGAAATTAAATTCTCAGTCGCTCCTACAATTAATAATGCTTTGTATTACAGATTCGTGGCGGGTGGACCAGGTCGCAATTTTAAGCCAGGTTTCAGCACATCGGTAGATTACTCATTCATCTCTGACAAGAAAATAAATCTTGGATTTGGATTGGCTTACCACTTCTCCCAGGTTGAATACACACCAAATATGAATACCGGAGATTTAGTCCGGCAAACTGACAGGGTGAATCTTATTTCAGTCACCCTGGCAACCATCTATAATCTGAACAGGTTATATTTAAGTCTCAATCCAATGCTTGATTTTCAACTTAATAATAATTCTGATCAGATCACTGATAAACAGACGGGACTCGGAATCTCCTTTTCGGTTGGAAAGTATTTTGACATCAGCGATAACCTCAGATTGAACCTGGAGCCAGAGCTCTGGATTCATAATATTATTCCATTCAATTCCGAATCTGGCGCTTTAAAACTGACTACAGCAGGGCTTAATGTTGGTCTGGTATTTTAAACAAGTGTTTCTACCACATCCTCCATCAATTTTAATGTACCCTCTACCGGATCTCCCCCTGCTTCATATTCAACCGAAATATATCCCTTGTATTTCGCATCATTAAGTACTTTAACACAACGGCTTATATCAACGTCAGGATACCTTGTCCATCGTTTTGCATGACACATTGATTTAGCCTTCGGAATTAAAACCTCAAGACCATTATAAAGCATATATTCATGCTCCCAGTTGCAAAAATCGGGAGAAGACTCACAATAGGGACTATTTACTTCATTGAGTATAATTATGATATTTATCGGATCAGCTGCTAATCCCCAATGGTTCTCAATCGTGACCCTGACACCTGTTTTTTCTCCATAATCTGCCATTTCCCTGAACGATTCAATAGCATTTTTCAGGTAAGGAACAATCTCCACATTTTGTGGATATCCCCCCTTGATGACGGATGCAGGAATTATCTGCGGGCCGCCTGTATTTACACGCATTGACCTGACACCAATGGTTTTTGCAGCTTCAAGCCATAGTTTTGCCAGTACGGATCCCTTCACGCCTTAATTCCTCATCCGGATCGGCTAATATTACGGGGAGCATTATTTGAAATATGCACAGCCTTTATTCCGCTTGATGCGATTTTACCGGCAAGCTGATCAAGGTAACGTTTTGAGGAGAGAGTCGACGGATCAAAGTCACCCAGGCGGGTTTGTCCATTTCTTTCAATTCTGGTAAACATTGAATCATCGTTTATATCTCCGAACAGAGATGACCAGAGATCCATTGCTGTGACACCCGGGATAAGTATCTTTTGTGAATTGTGGAAAGTCAAGAAGCGTAATTTCACCATATTTCTTCTTTAACTGAACTGTCTCCGGACGTTCCTCTCTTCCGGGAGAAGTCCGTCTCTTGAATAATTGATTTACTGCATAAGAGTTGGATGCAATTTGTTGCAGGCGTTCTTTTTTAGTCCGCCTGATTAACTTTTCTTTAATACTCTGCTCGGGTGAGGCTAAGCTGCCAATCCCCGCAAATCCTATCAATCCGGCGCTGGCTGATTTCAAAAAATTACGGCGTCCAATATTAAAGGAAAAAGTCCTTGCGTTCTGTTTCATGTTACTATATTTTATTGCTTATTTTCAAAGTTACAATTTGTTCTGACAAAATGCAATCTAAGGTCAGCCAATATCGTAAAACCGGATTCCATGGTGTTTCCCGAAAGCTTTTCCAGAGATCCTGAAAGGAATACAGGATCATCCATCCCGGGAATAAGGCTTAAAATATCTGGTCATTCAACACTCTTCCCTCTTATCTGTTTACATATTTAAAGGAGCCCACTACAGCACACTAAACGTACTTATTTCACATAAATACTATTAATTATGGTTAATACACATGGCATTAACAGAACATCCGAAGATGAAGGTTTACCGAAGAAAGAGGACCCTGATACCGGAAACAAACACCCGGTCATATCAGTTATGTTAGCAGTCCTCGATACAGCTTCAGCTGTTGCCTGGTATAAGGAGGCGCTCGGTGCCACTGAATTGTGGAACCTGGGTTCAGTAGCTGGCATGCAGATTGACGGCACTCCCTTTTTCATTGGCGAACCAGCCAGAAATGGTTGGGAGAGTCCTGAAAAGCTTGGCATTACATCAACAAGGATTGAGGTCTTCTGTGACGATCCCGATTTATTCATAGCCCGAGCTCTGCAGGCTGGTGCAAACGGGAGTTTTGACAGGATTAAGAATCATGAGGCGCCGTGGGGAATCCATAGACAAGGAGGATTCAGAGATCCATTCGGACATATATGGCTGGTTGGTGACAGGTCTCCATTGAAACCTTTCCCCCGAAAAAATATTTAGACAGCTCCCGGACTGATTCCCTGATTAATACCACATCAATTCGGATTTTTCAAAATCTGATAAACCGGTTACAAAATATCTAATGTTGCCCTCCTGAGTTACCTCAATAGTAACGGTGCTTCTGCCTTTATAAATAAATAAATAAATTATTCCCGGTATGATAAAAAGCAAAAGAAGAATTATCAAAAGAAAACCATTTGCTTTTTTTTCTCTTACCATTAAGCACTTTGTTTCTGATTGGGTTGCAATTCTCCACCCATGATTCACATGTTTAAAAATATCTTTGTCAAGAATTAATTTCCTTTCTTCTATTGACTTCATTGTGAATGATCTGCATATTTTGATTTCAAAAATACTAATTTACTTTTTATGCAGGGATGTTAATTTCAGAAAATAAGGATTCGCTACCACCCCAATGTGTTTCCTGATCTTCTTTTTCAGAGCCTGCATGATCAACGGGAAATTGCTTTTTGTGGAATTTTATTGATATCAATGAAAATGTTTTAAACAAGCAGCTTCATATTTTTGTTTCAGTATAAGTTATTAACAACGACTGTTCATAAATAATTTCCCCTACCCAGTCTCAGGGGACTCATTGCAATGATTTTCTGTAATTTAAAAATATTATAAAATGAGAGCAATCTGGAAAGGCTCGGTGAGCTTTGGTCTGGTGAATATCCCTGTAAAACTTTACAGCGCCACACAGCAGAGCAGCCTTAACCTCGAAATGGTAGACCGGCGCGATATGGGAAAGGTCAGGTTCAGGCGTATTAATGAGAATACCGGCCAGGAGCTGACGATGGAGCAGATAGGAAAGGCTTACAATTACAATGGCCAGTATATTTTACTGGAGGACGAGGATTTTGAAGCTGCATCGCCTGAAAAAAGCAAGGTAATAGCGATTAACAATTTTGTGAAGGAGGATGAGATAGATTCTATTTATTTCGAGAACTCCTATTACCTCGAACCTGAAAAATCAGGAGAAAAGGCGTATGCCCTGCTTCGTGAAGCCATGGCCAAATCAGGGAAAGTAGGTCTTGCGCAGTTTATCCTTCGCACAGCGGAGACATTGTCGGTTTTGAAGCCGATGAAGGAAGTACTGGTACTGAGTAAAATAAGGTTTGCAGAGGAGATCCGCACCGTCGGGGAACTGAAAATACCGTCCCGATCCCTTATAAAACCGGAAGAGTTGAAAATGGCTCTCACTCTTGTAAACCAATATACCGAAACCTTCAATATTGCGAAATTCAAGGATGAATATGCAGCTGCCCTGCTTAAGGTAATTGAGGATAGAGCATCAGGCAAAAAGGGTAAAGATCAGGAAAATGACTGTGTCTTATTCAAATACCGACAATCTCATGGAACAGCTTAAGGCAAGTCTTGCACGATCAAAAGCATCATAACAATTGAGCCTCGCAATATATAAGAAGAAGAGGGATTTTAAAAGCACCCCGGAACCACGATCCGTAAAGGCAACAGGGAAAAAGGCTAAGCTCTCTTTCGTGGTTCAGAAACACAATGCCACACGTCTGCATTACGACTTCAGGCTTGAGATGGAAGGCGTACTGAAGAGCTGGGCTATTCCAAAGGGTCCCTCTATGGTTGCAGGGGAGAAACGGCTGGCAATAATGGTTGAAGATCATCCACTTCCATACGGCAGGTTCTACGGCGAGATACCTGAAGGAAATTACGGCGCCGGAACAGTGGAGATCTGGGATAAAGGAACATACAAACCCGTAACCGAAACTGAAGATCCTGAAAAGAATCTTCTGGAAATGCTTGGTAAAGGCGACATTAAATTCAGCTTGAACGGCACCTACCTGAAAGGCCGGTTTGCTATATTTCATCTTAAAGATACCGAAAAGGGAAATGAATGGATGCTCGTAAAAAAGGCCGATGAGTTTGCTGAGGATATTTTCGACATAGAATCGATTCCTCCGTTAAAGTCGAAGGCATCCAAAACAGGAAAAGCCGTAAAAGTTAACTCTGCTGAACCATTTCCGGATCCCCTCCCCCGGCCCATGCTTGCAAAGCTGAAAGGGGAAGTGATGGATCACCCCTCATGGATCTACGAAATGAAACTGGACGGATTCAGGATTTTGTGTTCGGTCAGGGATGGGAAGGTGGAATTGGTATCCCGCAACGGGAACAGCTATACTAAACAATTCCGGACATTGCTTGATGACCTTGGAAAAATCGAGGAAAACCTTGTTATTGATGGAGAGGTGGTAGTTGAAGATTCAAAGGGGCGAAGCAACTTTCAACTGCTCCAGAACCATATCACGGAAGGGAAGGGAGCTTTGAAATACTATGTTTTCGACATGCTTTATCTGAAAGGGCATTCAATAATGAATTTCCCCCTTCTGAAACGAAAGGAGCTGATTGATGCTTTCTTCGGGAAATATGATTTTACAAAAGTCATTAAACTTGATTTCCGGGTGGGGAATGGCAGGGATCTGTTCCAAAGCTTATCACGGAAAGGATTTGAAGGAATAATTGCCAAAGATCCGGACAGCGCCTATATGCCCGGAAAACGCCCGGATTCATGGCTCAAAATAAAATCCACACTGACACAGGAAGGGGTGATCTGCGGGTATACCCTGCCACAGGGAAGCAGAAAATACTTCGGGTCTGTAATTCTGGGAATGTATGAAGGGAAAACTCTGAAATATATCGGCAATTGCGGTACAGGTTTTAGTGAAACATCACTAAAACACCTGTATCAGAAATTTGAGCCACTGAAAAGACCTGAATGTCCTTTCAGCGAAGTTCCGCGACTTTCTTATTCCAAAGGCAGGCCGGTATGGCTTAAACCAGGCCTTGTGGCCACTGTAAAATTTATGGAATGGACCCGCGACGGGATCCTGAGATTGCCGGTATTCATCGGCCTGAGGGAAGATAAGGATCCCGGGGAGGTAGTTAATGAAATGAAAACCTTATCTAAGGAACAGGTAATTAACAATCCTATGGAAGAAAAGGAGAAAATCGTCGCTCTGTCAGGCCAGAAAGTAAAACTGACACATCTTACAAAAATATACTGGCCCGGAGAAGGATATACAAAAGGTGACCTGATTGCTTATTATCAGAACATCAGCAGGTATATACTCCCCTATCTCAAAGACAGGCCTCAGTCCCTGAACCGCCATCCGCATGGCATAGAAGGTGAGAGTTTTTATCATAAGGATATGGATCCCGGCCAGATCCCGAAATGGATCAGGACAGTAAAAATGGAATCCAAATCGCACACGGAAGGTATTGACTACCTTATATGTAATGATGTGGCAACACTGGTTTTCATGGCAAATCTCGGCTGCATCGAAATCAATCCGTGGCATAGCACATACAGGAAGCCTGAACACCCTGCATACATGATACTTGACCTGGATCCGGGCGACAATCCTTTCAAGGATGTTGTAAACACCGCGCTTGTAATAAAGGAACTTTGCGATGAGATAAACATCGCCTGCTATTGTAAAACAAGCGGGGCCACCGGCCTGCATGTCTATATCCCGCTCGGTACCCGATACGATTATGACCAGGTCAGAACCTTTGCCGAAATACTTGCCATCCTTTCCCATAAGAGGCTACCCTCGGTAACAAGCATTGAAAGGATAGTGTCAAAAAGGAAGGATAAAGTCTATATCGATTTCCTTCAGAACCGAAAAGGCCAGACCATTGCCGCACCCTACAGCGTTCGTCCAAGGGCATTTGCAACTGTTTCAACTCCGCTGAACTGGAAGGAGGTTAACCACCGGTTGTCGCCGGAAATGTTTACCATCAGGAACATTGAAAAACGGCTCGCGAAAACAGGCGATCTCTGGAAACCTGTCCTGCAAGCCGGTATTTCTCTTACAAAAGCTCTGAAAGCAATTGAAAAATTGTCCTGACACCGATCCTGAACGAAAGAGTGTGATGATACCCGGGAATCCTCAGAATCGATAACTCAAAGTAAAGCCGGGACAAATTGAATGCGTATATTTTTCGAAGACAATTGACGGAGACAGGCTGAGGGAACCATAAGACGGAAAATTCCTGTTAAGCGCCGATCTGATAGTCCCCAACCTGCCAAGGGAGCTGAAGGATGCTATTGTTCCTCCACCTGCCATCACTATCCCGGCGCCTATTATAACTGTGTGCATACCCTTGTTTCCGAGGAGCTGTTCGAAAAAGGTGGGATCCTCATCATCCTCCAGGTCATAAGGCCACAGTTTTTCTACAAGGATAACAACTCCTCCCAGACCGGCAACGGCAAGTGAAATATAAACACCGGATTTAGTGTCTTTCATTGACTCGCGAAGCTGTGTTTCAGTCAGAAAATTAATGTCTGAGACATCATATTTCCTGGTGTACCATTGTCCGTATGAATCTGTAATTTGCAATAACAAAAGACAAATAAATATCAATGTTTTTTTCATCAGGTCAGGTTTTGACGTTTAATGTTCCTTCAAAGTTCGCTTATATAAATGTATAAGTCAACTTCATTTGTAACAAAAAATGATTCCGATACAATTAAATATATCCGGGTTGTCCCCCTGCAGCGATCCTAGGAATCAGTTATTAATAGAACTTACACAATTACACTGAGATCGCCTTCGCAAAGCTACGGCGGGTGATAAAGTTCAAAGATCCACAGTAAGATTAGTTCTTTACCAACGTTGGCGTCTTGAACCTCTGTGTAGCGACCTCTGTGGCCTTAGTGTAAGTTCTTAATTTAGACTTTTATAACAGCCCCTGGCCAGATGGTGAAATCAATTAGTCCGGGACACTTAAAAATAATTGGTGTGCCGGAAAAGTTCGGAAAACAGGAGAATATCTCTAATATTGTACTGAATTGTGTTAACTCAAAAATTCAGGGTTTTTAATGAAGATCTTTTTTCGATCCTGTCTGCTTCTCTGGCTTCTGGCCTCACTGTCTCTTTCATCCTGCCTGAAGGACGATAATTATGTTACCGACCCCGAAAAGGAGATCTTTAATTTCATCGTAACTGATTCCCAGAGGGAGCATATTAATTCAAGCCGTGGTCAGCAGTATGAGGTAAATGATCCTGTCCCAGGCCTGCAATTTGCGGGAGAAACCTACACCGTCGACAGGTTCGAAATAAGGGGGGATAACACTCTCAACTTTACACGCAAAGGGTTCGGAATTAATATGGACCGTAAAATAACCCTCTTAAATCCTGAGGAACAGATGGAGCGAAAATATGAAGAATTCAAGCTGCTGGCAATGGTTTATGATTACACCTATATTGAGAACAGCACGGGCATAGGGTTGTTTAAAGAGGTAGGTCTGTGGCCGGTCTTAAGCTTTTTCACCGAGGTAAGGTTAAATGACATTACCCAGGGATTATATCTGTTTATTGAAGACCCTTTTGAATATTTCATTGAGCAAAAAAATGCTTCATTTGTGGCAAGGCGAGGTTATGACCATGTTGTAAAAGCCTGGTCTGTAAGTGCTGAAGGCCAACAAAAACTGCCTGAGTATCTTACCTGCTTTGAAAGGATATACTCCTTTCTCCCTCAGTATTCTGGCCGTCAGTTGTATGATACCCTTTCAGCAAATATCGACATGGAGCAGTATTTTGCAAAGGTGAGTATCGACATGCTATTGAAAAACGGCGATTACACCGATGAAATAATTTTTTATACCAAAATCAGGGACAGGAAAGAAGTATTTGGGGTTTTCCCCTGGGACCTTGACGATCTTTTTGAGAGTCAGCCTCATGAAATAGGCAGGTCGTGGGCGGTAGGGAAAGTACTTGGTCAGCGGGTTTATAACAGCACCTCTGATGTGATTGCTGATGTCGGTTCAAAATTGCTCTTTTCGATCGAAGATGACCTTGATTACATAATAGCCCGTGACAGCGTTCTGTATCAGGAATATCTGAAAGTTCTGCGGAAGGTGGCGGAAAAAATTGATCTGCCGGCTATTGACCGGATATTTGACAACACCTACCTGCATGTCGGCAGCTTCTATACAAACGCTTCCATCGTTGCACAGTCGAAATACGATGTTGATGAAACCAGCTATACACTATTTACAGCCAATCTTGCCGCAAAAAGACAAATGCTGAAGGAGCGGAGAAACTGGATAATGAGTGAGCTCGAAATACAACAAACCAGGTAAATCATGTATTTGAGAAGATTGTTCACCTGCTTATTGTTGATCACACTCGCAGCCGGATGCAATAAAAAAGAAGAACCGGAGCCAGCTGAGCCTCCTGAAGGATGTATCAATATATCAGATCTTGAAACACGGCACGACTACTACATGCCTTTTGCCCTTCAGAACGACACCAGCAACATCCAAAGAGCTATACTCAACAACAACCCTGTCGATTTTGCATACGGGGAATTCATTGAATTCAGTGATAATGGATTTTATGAGCTTGTTCTGGTAAACAAGGATGCCCAAAAGGCAAATGATACTTTTTTATTTACGACCACAACAAGGGAAAGGGAAGCTTCAGAATGGGGAATACCCGCATGGGTTCCAGCACCCTTTGTGCCGGATCAGGTTGGATCTGCAGAGGTTGAAATGTTTTACCCCCGCTGGTATACCGACCAGATAAAGGTGCCTTTTATTTTTTATGTGAAAGAATCGGGTAATATTAAACCTGTTTACTGTGAAGGCACCTGTCCTGTTACAGCTGACTTATTCAATATCAAGCAGGGTGTTGGTTCCGTAAGCATCACTTCATCCGCTATTACAAGCCGTGCAGACTTCATGATCGGAGGTAAACGCTTAAGCGCGACTCTTGAAAGGATCTCCTCAACGCCTATTGAATTAAAAGGGACCATAAACTCAGATGTTAATATTCCGGCCAACAGCCTGGTAAAGATAACAGGCAATCTGGATATCGTTGCCGGCTCATTGACGGTGCACGAAGGGGCTGTTATTCTTATCGATGAAGCTGTGGATATTAATGTAAGTGGTCCGGTGATCTTTTCAGGCACTGCAGCAAATCCAATATTTCTGACCTGCAGCCGGGGTGACAAATTCTGGGGAGGATTTATAACACGGGTGGCCGGTGGTACCATCGAAGCGCGATATACAATCTTCTGCCAGAGCGGATACCACGATACCAGCGGCTACAACTGGGGACATTCCGGCAGACAGGCTCTGTTTTATACTGAACAAAGCACACTTTCACTCGACCATTGTTTTATGGTTGATCATATAGGACAAATTTTCTATCCTCAATATGCTACCCTGACTCTCGATAATATCCTGGTACAGCGTGCCCAGACCGGAGGCCAGATTAACAGTTCTGAACTTACCCTGACGAATTCCGTCTTTACCGATTTCCCAAATGACTCCGACGTTTTTGAGGATGCAGATAATGATGCCCTCTACCTGAGTGCGTCGGATGCTGATATAGAAAATACAAAGTTCATGTATGCAAAAGATGACGGACTTGATTCAGGGAACGAGGAAGGAGGAGATATAACCCTGACAAACTGCAGGTTTGAGGCTTGTTTTCATGAAGGTGCCGCCTTATCAAGCGGAGGCGATGTTGTGAAAAATCACACATTCAGCGGATGTGTTTTCACAAACTGCGGACAGGGGCTGGAGCTTGGGTTCAGCTCACCATACCATCTGGTGGTGGCTGAGAGTTGTACTTTCATTAACAACGGGATAGGAATAAGGTATGGCGATAATTACACCTGGTCGGATATCAACGGTAAGATGGTTATACGTAACTCATCTTCATTAAACAATAAGCGCGACGTCTGGAATATGGTCCGGATTAACTGGAGCCCGAAGCTTGGAAACATGACCTTTGAGAATACCACAGTCTCCAAATTCTGCCCTCAATATCCTGAACTTGAGATCAATAATAATTAAAGGAAGTAATTAACCTGGATTTAGATCTGCGGTGATCTGCGCGATCTGCGGGAAAGCAAAAAATTTAATTCTTAACCCTGGTTTTGATAAGGATCACCCCGCCGTATCCACGCGATCCATAGATTGAAGCCGCCGTACCCTTCAGAACCTCTATCGACTCAACGGTCACTGGCGCAATGTTACTTATGTCATCTACGGGAACGCCGTCAACCACGAACATAGCCGGCACATCGCCCCACATATTCTTTGAGCCTTGTATCACCACCTGCTTCCCGTTAACCCTTACACCTGAGATCTCCCTCTGGATCATGTCATAAACCGACGAATAGGATGCGTATTTCTCATTGGTACCGTCAATTTTGTCAACCTGGGTGGTAAGGTCTTTCTTTTTAACGTAACCGTATCCTGTATTAACGCCTTCTTCTCCCGGGCTTTCAGTCTGTACACTCTGTACGGTGGTTGAATAGCCAGAGAAATTGAAGTTTATCTCAGTCCTCCCTCCTATCTGCTCTTCAAATATTCCATTCCCAAATGTGAAAATTGAAATTTTTTGAGCATCCCTTTTAACCTTTACCTTATACTTTCCTGCACCATCGGTCATAGAGCTTGTTTTTTCACCGTCGATCATGACTATCGCATTCACAACCGGACTTTTTGTTGCATCAAGTACAGTTCCGGTTATTGTAATCTTGCTGCTCTTTTTTTGTGCATCAAGGCTGCTGAAACAAATAACAGACAGCAGAATTAAAACTGATATTCTTGTTTTCATTGCCTGAATTTTTATGTATCCTCCACTGATCCTTATTGTTCCTGTTGATGAAATTTAAGGACAAAGTTACTGTTTGTTTTAACAGAAGTCAAATTTAAGACAATTGCATGAGTATGCTGTAAAGCCGGCTTTTACAGGATATAACAGGAATTTGTAGCCTGCATCCGTAAAAAAAATAAGGCTTCCCTTCGGGATAGCCTTATTCAGGAATATTTGACGTCATGAAATCTCTTCTCCGGGTCTTTTTAACAGAAATAATATATATGCTGGAAAGTAATACCGTTTTCACGAAGCCACCAGCGTAATGCCTTGGCAATTCTTCTTCTTCTTAATTTTACAGTTCCGGTTTCAACTGATGTGATCTGGTAATGAACTTTCATGTCTTTATATCTCTAAGTTTTTATATTGGTCCTTCATTATAAAAGTAATTGAGATAATGGCTCAAATCAAGCAGGTGATGCCCATTTTATGGAAATATGAGCATATCATGAAAACCGTTGGTCACTTAATTCAGGGGAATTGTTTATTGAAATAATCTACTCCCTTCGAAAAGGATATCATTCGTCAAAATGGAACAGGAATTTATAAGGAAAAGAGGGAATGGCACTGTCTTTTGACAAAGATCAAATCTATGCCCCTGATTATATTAGATTTAACCAGCTGTCATTAATTATGAATTAAAAATATCGATTTTGACGAACTGCCTGCTTATTCTGATTAAAAACAGTAGTTTCAATCCGGATTCAGGCTTTTCATAATGACTCTCTTCCGTAAAAACGCCGGAAAACAGTTATTATGTCTCCGTCTTTAAGAGCATATGTGGATTTTATCAGCCTCCTGCCAACCCTACAATAATCGAACTTACCAGCAATAAGGCGGTCAGCTCCACGATCTGTCCGAAAATAGGTTTTGTCCGGATATAGAATTGATTTGATGGTTTGTAGGGTCTTGATCCCGGGCCATCGAATGTCTGCTTGATAGCGGAGACCCAGAAAGAATAGTCATAAAAAGCAGGGTAAGAGTAGTCATCATTTGGCGTTAAAGCAAGCGAGACCCTGAAAAACAAAGGTGTAGTTCCCTCATTGAATGAATAATTCCATCCGGTGCTGCTTCCGTCTATATAAACCACGCTTTTTTGTGATTCCAGTTGTTTTACATCAATAAATTCATTCTTGAGCTGATTACTGCTGAATGATATATAAGCCAGCGGGGCTATGAAGTTTACCGGGTCTTCAAGATAGAAGGCGTCATTTATCTGCTGGTTGTTAAGGATCACAGTGGATCTGCCAAGATCGATGTAAATCGGTTGATGCAGCTTATTGAAAATTGTAACCTTAACACATAGATTTTCTCCGGGAGAATTTGTATTTGATGTTTACCGTATCATTATCGATTACAAATTCCTTATTGATATCCTGATCCAGTTTGCTGTTAACAAACATATACTGGTATCTGGTGCAGCCTGAAACCAACATCGGAACGAAGCATGAATGAATTAATTATTTTCTTCCTTTCTGCCAGATGGACTTTAATTTTATCTGGTATTAACCCGCTAAGTTTCTTCATTGCGTAGATTATTTCTTAATAAGTTTCACAATCCAATGCAATCAGCCTGTTTAGCCTGTTTAATACATGAATATTCTTAATTTATTGTATTCCTTTGTGTTACCTTAGTGACAACCTTGGTGACCCTTTGTGGTTAAATTCTTTATACCACAAAGTCACACAAAGGATTACACAAAGGATTCACAAAGTACTTGAATTTTAAAAGTTAGAAATTCATGTATCCGGACCTTTTAAAAATTCAGATCAATCTGCCTCCCATATTGCAATTACGATTGTGAATACCGGCAATAGAATTTCTCCATAAAGAGGATTGTACCAGCTGAAAAGCGCAAACGGACCACCCAGTGCAAAAACCCATACAACAAATGAAAGAAAAGAAATGATATGTTGCTGAAGTTTAAGGACTTTCTGGATACGCCACAGATATAAAGGGGTAAGAACACAAAAAATAAAAAAGAGAAGCCAATGGATAACCCTTACCTCGCCGGTATCTGTCAGCCGCTTCACAATACCGAGTACGAAAATATAACCCGCAACCAGCTCTGCAGGAATATATTTAAACAGCCTGTCAACATAATTGTCCTTACCAACCGGATAGACAGCTTCTTCTGCGACCCGGTCTCCGGATTTTTTATACTCCCGGATATCCTTCAGTGTCAGTACTTCACGTCCCATTAGGTTTATATTATATGTTAATATTTGTTACCTGAACCAGCCTTTTTCAGCTTATTCCTGAATTTATAGCACCGGCAGGGATTCCTTGTTTTTCTTCCGGCCTTTTTTGTTTGCAGCCGGTTTCAGCTCCAGGGCCCGCTTAACAGCTTTTTCTGCATCCACCCTTCCATAGCCGTAAAAAATACTGTGTCCCTGTTTATCGTACCTGCCATCAGCCCTGTCAATTTTCTCCGATGTCTCCCTCAGGATGTCCCTCACCTGCAGCCAGTCAAGTGCAGGGTTTGCAGAAAGAATCAAAGCCACAGTACCTGCCACCCCGGGGCATGAACTTGATGTTCCTCCAAAATCTCCGGTGTAATCCCCATCCGGATTATATCCTGCAGAGCCCATACGGTCAGTGGTATATATTCCTGATGTAAGGGGCTGGGGGTGGTTAAACGGGGAATATCCGAAATCGCTGCTTGGGAAACAGCACCAGACGCTCGCGCCATAATCGCTGTAAACACTTCTTTTACCGGTATCATTGCATGCCGATACTGCAATTACCTTATTATAGCTGGCATATCCGTCATACCTGACATCTTCATTTCCATTCCCTGCTGCAAAGGTTATTATACATCCCTTACCGTTGCGCCCGTTGGAAATGGCATAATCCATTGCCAGACGTGTACTGTCGGGCAGTCCGGTCTCAGAGGTGTGTACAGGATCGCCGGGATCGCTCCAGTTGCCGTCTTCCGGACCCCAGCTGCAGGAGATTATATCAGCTCCGTGGTCGGCAGCCCATTTAAACGCGTTTGCTTCGGCCATCGAACCGAGGTTGGAGCTGAGCCGGACGGGCATCAGCGTGGCGGCAGGTGCGACACCCGAAGCTTCAATCCCCGAAGCAGTTGCTACTCCTGCACAGGCAGTGCCATGGTTATTATAAATGTTTTTCGGACGCGGATCAGTGCTGTTTGTTGAAACATCTCTTGAATGTACGACCTTCCCGGGCAGATTAAACTCGGGGTGGTCAATATCAAACCCGTCATCGATAAGGGCAATTATTATATTTTCTCCCATCGTCAGCTTATGGGCGATGTCGGCTTTTACACCTGCCCTGATCAGGATCCCGTCAATGGTGGTTGTTTTTAAATGCCATTGCATAGGATGTATCTTCTTCAGGCTCCTTTTCTTTATGAGCTCAGGATGGCACAATTCAACCTCCTTTTTGTTTAAAAGAGTTTCTGCAAGCTCAAAAATCTTAACTCCTGTATTTTCAGGCGCCGCTGCAAAATATGCATTCCTTGCATAATCAGGTTTTTGTTTGATTTTCAGACTGTTCTCTGCTAAAATCTTCTCACAGGCTTCAGTCTTGACCTTATCATGAAATTTGATAAAGACATTTTCAGTGTATAACACGAGTGTTTTTCCATCTTCCTCAACAAGCACTTTCCCCACAAACCTCAGTTCCGGCTCCTTCTTAAGGGCTGATCTGGCCTTATTTCTCACAGCCACATCATCTTTAACAGATTCTTTTGTCTGAAATACCGTAATATCGGCTTCAGGGAACTCCATCAATACTTCAAAGTCCTTAAGGACCTTTTTTCCATTATCGGTGATAACGGCATTTTGAAGATCCCTTGAATTTTTAGTACGGACAGCGACAAGATTGTCACTTTCGCGCAGGATAAACTTCCTGCCATCTTTACCGCCTAACGTGTAAGTGTACATTTTTATCTGAGTTTAAATGATCTCCGGGTAAGCGTCTGATTCAGTCTTTAACTCTTTCCATAACTTCCATGCACATTCTTCCGTTATGATAAGGACAAACCCAGAATCCTGCCTTGTCGCCTCTTCCCGGTTCACCCGTTTCGGTTACGGAACTATACCATCCCCCGTTTTTCGCATCTACAAAATGTTGTTTTGTATAATCCCAGCACTTAATTGAATTTTCAAGGTATGTTTCATTCCCTGTAAGCTCAAATGCATTAAGGTAACCGACAACTGTTTCCGCCTGTTCCCACCAGGAAAGCTGGGTTCTTACATGACCTGTTGAATTGTCCTTGTCGGAAAGCATGCTACCGTTTTTCTGAAGGCCCTCTGCGGCTGCCTTCACAATCCTGAGACTTGTCTCCTTCACCCTTGCAAGAAGCGCGGGATCTTTCAGCAGATGAGCCGCTTCATAGAGAAGCCAGGAGCATTCAATATCATGACCATATGAATCGACAGTTGAGGTGCTGTTCCAGTTCCTGTCCATGAAGCAGATCAGGTGGAAGCTCTTTTTATCGATTATCTTATCAAGAAAGATCCCGACAAGGTTCCTCAGACGGTCGCCAACTACTTTGTCACCCGACACCCTGTAAAGGTTAGCGTAGGCTTCCATGATATGGAGATGTGTGTTCATCGTCTTTTCGTCTGTATCATTTTTTTCACCGATCAGCCTGTCACGGACACGCTGCCAGTCGCGGCTGAAGACTTCATAATATCCGTTTGCTTCTTTATCCAGCGCATACTTTTCAAACAGTTTAAAGATCTCCATAGCTTTAGCCAGCGCCTGTTTGTCTCCAGTTGCCCTGCTGTATTCTGCCAGGCCGTAAATAAAGAACGACTGGGTATAAACCTGTTTTCTTGGATCGGATGGTTCGCCCTTTGCATTCAGGCTCCTGTATGCGCCGCCATACTGGCTGTCGATGAAATGCTCAAGGATGTAATCCCTGGCACGTGTGGCAATTTGCAGATATTCAGGATTACGGGTAACGCGGTAAGCCGATGAATATGTCCATAATATCCTGGCATTTAATATGCCACCCTTCTCAGCGTCGGGGTACACAGTTCCGGCATAATCTGCCCGTCCGTAGAATCCGCCGTTGACATTATCAACCATTTTTGCTGTCCAGAAGGAGAGTATGTTACCGTTCAGGTTATCCGACACTTCCTTTTTAAGCTGTTCAAGCTTTGTTTTTTGTTCTGAAGTGATTTTCTGATTTTCAATGCAATATCCATTATTCATGGCAAAAATGAAAGCCGGCAGTAATGCAAAAATATTTTTCATAAGTTAAATATTGTTAAAGCTCAGGTGCAACAATTATTAAAAATGAAAATATAACTAATATTCTTCAGATATTCATCAGACTTATGATGCTAACTTTTATATTTGATTTACAAAAAATCCCCGACATGAAAACCACATCAGTAAAGCTTACGGCCAGTCTTGTCACTATTCTGGCTGTGATCCTCCTTTCAACCTTCGATCTTGAATCGCAGGTAACAGTATCCGAACAGGAGTGGGTACTTCCTACATATCCTGTCAGGCCTCCCGATAAAAATCCCATGTTCTTCAAGGGTGAATCCTACCAGGGAGCGTCAAGATACGTTTATCCCTATGGGTTGATTGATGTAATCTCTGATGAGAAATCCGACAAAGCCTGGAAAGCTTTAATTCTTGAAAATGAATATATTAAACTTTGTGTCACGCCCGAAATAGGCGGAAAGCTATATTATGCAACCGATAAAACAAATAACTACAATTTCATCTACAAGAATACGGTAGTAAAACCATCAAATATCGGCATGCTGGGAGCCTGGGTCTCCGGAGGAATTGAATGGTGCGTGCTTCATCATCACAGGGCTTCTACTTTTCTTCCTGTCGACTACACAATCTCCGAAAACGCTGACGGGAGCAAAACAATACGCATAGGCGAAACCGAGCCAAGGCAAAGGATGAGGTGGACCATAGCGATAACAGCATTCCCCGGCAAATCATATTTTATGGCAGAGATCAAAATCCTGAACCCTACGCCTTTCACAAATTCATTTCTCTACTGGGCAAACGTTGCGGCTCATACTAACAACAATTACCAGGTGATCTTCCCACCCAGCGTTCAGTTTGCAACATTCCATGCGAAAAACAGCTTCACCCGGTGGCCATTTTCAACACAGGTGTATAGCGGACAGGATTTCACCCGGGGCGTTGATGTGAGCTGGTGGAAAAACTCACCTAATTCCAGTTCATTTTTTGCCTGGGATCTGAAGGAAGACTTTATGGGGGGATACGACCATGGCAGGGAGACCGGGACAGTACATATCGGTGATCATAATATTGTCAAGGGCGCCAAGCTCTGGGAATGGGGTTCAGGTCCACGAGGCCAGGCTACCGAAGGAAGACTTACTGAAAATGACGGACCCTACGTGGAAATTATGACAGGCGCTTTCTCCGATAACCAACCTGACTACAGTTGGATAAGGCCGTACGAGGTAAAGACATTCAGGCAATACTGGTATCCCGTAAAAGATATTGAGGGATTTAAAAATGCAAACCTTAATGGGGCAGTTAACCTTGAATTGAGGGAAAAAAACCAGGTTCTACTGGGATATTATTCCACTTCAAGGATAAACAAGGCAACTATACTTCTTAAAAATAAAGGCGAAACAGTATTTAAAAAGGATCTTGAAATATCGCCGGAACATGCATTCAAACAGCTGGTGAGTATCGGTGGACCTTTTGAACTTACTGACCTTTACACAGAGATATCCGATTCTGAAACCGGGAAGATCCTTGTTTCTTACCAGCCCGTTAAGCAGCCTCCGGAGAAGGAGCTTCCCGAGACTGTCAAACGACCCGTCGTGCCGAAGGATATGGCCACGGTTGAAGAACTCTATCTTACGGGAAGCAGGATTCAGCAGTTTGGAAATCCGACCCTTAATGCAAAAGATTATTACGAAGAGGCCCTGAAACGCGATCCGCTGGATATCCGCACAAATACTGCTATGGGAAATATCTGCCTTAAAAACGGAGATTATCTTAAGGCAAGAAGTTATTTTACGGCTGCAATAAAAAGACTTACAAAGGATTATACAAGACCCTCAAATTGCGAGCCCCTTTATGGTCAGGGACTGACCCTTAAGGCGCTCGGACTTTATGATGAAGCCATCGATACGCTTTACCGTGCCTCGTGGGATTATGCCTGGCATTCATCAGCTTTCCTGGAGCTTGCACGGATCTCTTCAATCAGGGGTAATATCAGCAAAGCTCTTGACCAGGTAAATGAGTCATTATCGACCAACATGAAAAATAACAGTGCAATCTGCCTGAAAGCCTCCCTTCTGAGAGTTTCCGGCGATTTTGAAGGTGCAAAAATGACCCTTGAACAATTGTTGAAAAATGATCCTCTCGATTTCAGGGCTTCAAACGAGTCATACCTTACAGCAAAGGCATCAGGCGATCTAAAGAATGCCGAAAAAGAGCTTGCATCGCTGAACCTCAAAATGAGGAACTTTGACCAGAATTACCTCGAACTTGCTGTAGGCTACCTCAATGATGGTCTGGTGGCAGAGGCAAAAGACGTTTTGAGCCGTTTTAAAGGGAACAATCCCATTGTAAGCTATTACCTCGGATATATTGCAGATAAAGCTGGTGACAGGCAGGAAGCCCTAAAATATTTCAAATCTGGATCGGAGCAATCTGTCGACTACTGTTTCCCATTCCGTCTTGAAACCATCAACGTCCTTGAGACCGCACTCAGGTATACGCCGGGTGACAGCAGGGCTTATTATTACCTCGGCAATATCCTCTTTGACAAGCAGCCTGAAAAAGCTATCGGATACTGGGAGCAGGCAGTAAAATACGAGCCGGATCTGGCAATCGCACACCGGAATTTAGGATGGGGCTATTATCAGCATCAGGGCGACGGACTGAAAGCAATAGCATCCTATGAAAGGGCAATGTCGCTTAAGAAGGACGAACCCGTATATTATGAAGAACTTGACGCTCTTTATGAGATGAGCAACGCACCGGTTGAAAAGAGACTTAAAATGTTTGAAGGCCACAATGAAACAGTTTCATGGCGCGATGATGCTTTTGCCCGTCAGCTGACAGTTCTAACCCTTGCCGGGAAACCGGAGACTGCTGTTGAATACCTTACAGGAAGAAAATTCAGCTACCGTGAGGGGGATTCACGTGTGAGGGACAACATTATAGACGCACATCTGATGCTTGGCAAAAAGCATTTCGCCGGGAAAGACTTTAAGAAAGCCCTTGATGAATTTCTGCTGGCCCAGGTTCCGGAAGAAGAGGCGGGTGGCAGCAGATCGGGTAACCGTAACATACAGGTTGACTATTTCATCGGCACCGCGTACGAAGCAATGGGAAACAGGTCAAAGGCCAAAAGTTATTTCACATTATCAACAGGACGGGAGACAAGAAGCTCAAGTTATATTAAGTACTACCAGGCATTGAGCTTTGCGAAGCTTGGAAAGAAGAAAGAGGCAATGGATATTTTTAATGAACTTATAGGTGAAGGTGACCGGCAGATAGGTCAGAGTTCATCAAAAGAAATCGATTTCTTTGCGAAGTTCGGGGAAAGGGAAGCAGAAAATGCAAGGCTGTCAAATGCTTATCTTCTTAAAGGACTGGGAAACAAAGGGCTCTCCGATAACACTGCGGCTAAAGAAAACCTTGAAAAGGCGGTAGAGCTGTCAGCAGGTAACCTGTATGCGATTACGGAATTACAAGGGTTATAAATCTCAGGAACTCTGAAATCCCTCAGCAGACCCATCCGAACTCTCCCCAAACCCCATAGTCGTCCACTTAAGAACCAGTTTTAGACTTTGAATGATTTAATTAACTGGAATACAATTAAATAACTTTCCCCTCCTTTTGAAGGAGGGGTGGCCAGACGGTGAAATCATCTTACAGACAGAAGCTAATTTCGTCTGGCCGGGGTGGTTGATTCAAGTCTTTCTTATTACCTTTCAAATGGATAAACTTGAATCATAGATTAACCACCCCGGCCGGGAAAACAGATTGTAAACCACTCAAAATTTATAATCCCGGCCACCCCTCCTTGAAAAGGAGGGGAAATGTAAATTATTGTATATCAGTTATATACAACTTGCATAAGCTATCCCATTCCTTAAGATCGGCTTTGCCCCTTAATTTATGAGTTTTATGGAGTTATTGGCCTGACCTTCACCGTAAAATCAAATCTCCCTGGCATAACCTGGTATTGCGGGAAAACCCCTGCTGCAGTACATCCCACTCCGCTCGTCGCATAATCAAGGTTAAAAGTAATGCCATCAAATGGTTGAAGCTGATAGGTGTATAAGGCTTTTGTCAGATTTTCAGTTGAATATGGATGGGCGCTGAAATTAAACACCTTGTCGCCGGTGAATTCGAGTCCCGCCCCGCTCCTGTCAGTTATCCTGACCCTGCGGTTATCAGTCCTCAATCCGTAATCCTGAGGTATAAGGTAGGGTTCATACATTTCAGTAACTGACGATTTGTATTCTCCGATTTTGTATCCGCTTTTCCTGTCGGGATAATTTTCCTGCGGCCCGCGGCCGTACCACTGAACCTGGTCCAGGCTTTTATCAAGGATCCATTGCTGCCCAACCCGTGGCAGCCATGAAGGGACATCGCCGTCGGGGATTATTGAATTTTCAATTACTATTTCACCCTCACCGTTAATTGTATACTTAAGAGAGTTTATAAAGGCACCTCTCCTTGTTGCGGTTTCAGATACGCTTTTAACATTGATAACAACGATGTTCTCACCTGTTTTTTCCCAGGAAAATTGATCAAGGGTCTGGGTCAGCCGGTCAATCCCTGCCGAATACCATTCAGTGGCAGCCATTCGTCCGTAACCATCGGTGCGGTGCTTTATATTTGATGATCTGAATGTCCATTCGTCAGTCTCATTGGCCAGAGGGGCATGCCATAAATTAAGATCTGCACCCCTGCTGATCAATTCCCTGTCTCTGACCTTCATTGAAATCAGGAGACCCGACTTTGTATCAACGGCATATTCAAAACCATTTCCTTTTATAACCAGCTTTTCGCCCTGTTGCACAACGTTTATCGGGGAGGCATTATTTGCCGGTTTTAATTCAGTTGCCTCATACCAGGGCAGCTCCATCTGTTCCCAGGCTGTTTCAAACCCGGCATCAGCCCACATGTTCTTTTCTTTTTGCCTGAAAGTTAAAAGCAGCCTGTATTCAGTTCCCGGATTAATTTCAGGTTTTGTAAAAGGGACCCTTATTACCTCCTTTTTCTGAGGCAGTGTGTTTAAAGACAGCTTCCCCTGCTGAATGACTTTATCATCGGCTTGCAGCGCCCACTCAGTGTCCAGATCGCCAAGACTGGTAAAGAGATACCTGTTGGTGATCTCTACCTCCCCTTTTCCGGCTGAGACAAGCTTTACCTGAACGGGCTGCGCCGATTTTTTCATCTGCCACATTTCAGGCTGAGGCCTGCGGTCGGGCCAGATTGATCCGTAAGTCCGTGCGCCAATGCCATAGCTGTAAAAATCACCGTCTTCAGAAATCTCTTCAAAATCGAGCCACAGATCTGCCTTTTTCTTAATATCATCCGAAGGTTCTTTCAGAGAGGTCAGATCGACAGGTTTTGAAAAAATGCCGGCCATGTCGATTATTGCATCAGAGATATAGACTGAAGTCTCCTGCCCATGGATCTCGGCATTTCTGCCAATATTGACGGGGAACGGGGTATTCCTGATATTACCCGAGACCGGCAAATGATCGCTTTCCATTCCATCGATGGCAATGAAAATAGAAGAACCATCATAACCGGCGGTTACATGATGCCAGTTATATTCCCAGTTTGCAGGAAGGGCGATTTTAACTGATTGTCTTTGCCTTGTAGTAATATAGAATTCAAGCGAATCCTTTCCTTACCTGGCTTATCCCGAACTGCCAGTTCCCTTTAGTAATTAAGGTGCCTGCGGAGCCCGACAGTGATCGCGGATATACCCATAACGTCAATACTAAATTATTTCCGCTTATTTCAAGCTTCTCATCCCTGTAAACCTCTACCCACTGATCGTGGCCGTTAAGATCCAGACCTTTGCCCGACACACCCGGAACAAGCTTTGCCCTGCCCATTATATTAACCTGCACATTATTGCCCGACACATCTTTCAATGTTCTGACCTTCTCTTTTATCCCGGTGCTGACATAATCCCAGATCGCCCCTCCCATACTTCGGGGATGACTGTAAAATGCATCCCAGTAGTCATCAAGTCCGCCTCCCCCGTTACCGGTAACCGCAAGGTATTCATCAAGGAATGAAGGCCGGGGATCGATGGTTTCCGGAATATTGTACACCCTTGTCAGCAGGTCCCTTATCTGAGGATACCTCGGACCTATTATCTCTTCACACGGGTGACTGAAAGCATTGCCTCCGTACATCCATGAACGGGTTTTGTCATACTTCTTCCCCTCATCTATCACAGCACAAATATTGTCGCCCTCCCCGCTTTCATTCCCGGCACTCCAGAAAAGTATGGAAGGATGGTTCCTGTCGCGGAGCACCATTTTCCTGGCCCTTTCGCGATACATGCCTTCCCATGCCTTATCCCGTGAAACATACTCGGTAGCATGGGCTTCATCCCCGGTCTCATCAACAATATAAATACCGTACTCATCGGCAAGCTCCAGGTATCTGATAACCGGAGGATAATGAGAAGTGCGTACGCAGTTTATATTGAACTGTTTTAAGATACTCAGGTCTTTTCGGATTGTTGTCTCATCCATTGTGTGACCTGTAACGGGATGCTGCATGTGGCTGTTTATACCGTTCAGCTTTACAGGCACTCCATTAAGGTAAAATACCTGGTTTTTTATTTCGGTCTCCTTGAAACCGATCCGGCCTGAAATAACCTCACTGGTCAGGTCTGAAGAGTTAAGGAGTTCTAAAGTCAGGTAATAAAGGTTCGGGGATTCAGCCGACCACTTTGCCGGTTTTTGTATGACATCCGACAACTTTACGGTGTGCCGGGCGCCGGGTTGAATGGAAAACTTTTCTGATGTTAATGATTTAACAATGCTCCTGTCAGGGTTATATAATACTGCCCTGACCAGATAGTTGTCCCAGGGTTTTACGGAATAGTTTTTCACATCAACCGTCAGGTCGAGCCTGGCATCCGTATAGGTATCATCAAGATCCGTTACTGCGACCCAGTCAAAAATGTGTGATTTTGGGGGTTGCAAAAAGCCATATATTGTCAAAAATGCCAGCCAGCCGCCAATAATCCTGATCTTCAAGATAATAGCCATCAGAATACTTAAACACAATTACAGCAATTGTATTATTTCCCGGTTTGACGAACTTTGTGATATTATATTCAGCCGGCTCCTGTCCTCCTTCATTATATCCGACCTCCTTACCGTTTACCCACACAAATGAGGCAGAAGCGGTCTTTTCCATTCTGAGGAAAATTTCCCTGTCCTTCCAGCCGGAAGGAATATTAAATGATCTGCGATATGACCCTGTCGGATTATATTCCCTCGGGACCCGTGGAGGGTCAGGATGAAAAGGTGTTGAGACATTTCTGAAAAGCGGATCACCATAGCCTTTCATCTCCCAGTTTGAAGGAACGCTGATCGTATCCCATTTCTTGTCGTTGAACCCGACTTTAAAGAAATCTGCAGGAGTGCCTTCCGGGGTATCTGAATAATGGAATTTCCAGAGGCCATTCAGGGATAACCTTCCCGCAGACTTATTAAAATCATTTTTAAGAGCATCATTTACTGTGGAATAGGGAACAAGGGGTGTGTGACCATCTTCCTGATTCAGTTCAAAAACAGAAGTATTTTCTAAGATAGTTGTAGATGTTATTCGAGGAAATTTTTCTCCTGGGCTGAAGAAGACTGCAATAAGTGAAAGCAACAGAGATATCAGTAAACTCCTTTTCATTTGGTCGGGTTTTAAAATTCAAGTCTAAAATAGTTAAAAAAAACAAGCTTTCTTATATGATAGTATTATAAGAACTAACACAGAGGTAACGGCTATCCCAACCCCGTAGGGGCGGAATAATATGGGACCGGGCATCGCCCGGTTTATTCGGTCAACTTCCTCTATTCCAGCCCCGTAGGGGCGGAATAAAACAGGACTGGGAAACGCCCGGTATTACCAGTCATCTCCCGCTATCCCAGCGCAGGAGGGACCCTGTTCTCCAAAGGAAGAGGGAAAAAAGTAGCTATGCCCTTTACTATCAGAGAATTACAAAATTTTATATAAGCTTAAGTTGACGGCTCTGGGGCAGGGGGTGAGTACATGAAGCGGAGAC
The DNA here is from genome assembly GCA_963806555.1 of uncultured Bacteroidales bacterium. Taxonomy (GTDB): domain Bacteria; phylum Bacteroidota; class Bacteroidia; order Bacteroidales; family VadinHA17; genus LD21. The sequence continues at coordinate 126,570 of CAWDYR010000001.1, forward strand.
CTCAGTATAAAACTAATTTCAGATCTAACTGTTTAGTGAATGCCGATATTTTAATACATTCGTAATTCGCTTTAGTCAGACTAAAAGTATTTCAATTTTAAAACACCAAATATGAAAAATCTCCAATTTTTGAAAAAAGCTATCCTGCTCCTCGCAATCCTTATTCCGGTATCATGCTCGAAAGCTCCGGAGGCCGACAAGCTCAGCCTCCCCTTCGAGAAATACACAATGCCGAACGGATTACAGGTAATATTGCACACCGATCATTCAGATCCGATGATCTCTTATGCCATCATGTACCATGTGGGATCAAGCAGGGAAACACCGGGGAAGACGGGATTTGCCCATCTGTTTGAGCATCTCCTTTTCGGCGGTTCAGAAAATGTGCCTTCCGGAAAGTTCGATATGGTCATTGAAGGAGTAGGAGGGAATAATAATGGTTTCACCTCGCGGGATGTTACCACTTATTTTGAAATGTTCCCGAAAAACGCTCTGGAAAAAGTATTGTGGCTTGAATCGGACAGAATGGGATTTTTCATCAATTCCGTTACTCCCCGTCTGCTTGCAATTCAGCAGAATGTTGTTCAGAATGAAAAAAGACAGGGTGAAGATAATTCACCTTATGGATTTACAGAATATGTGATCGACAAAAATCTTTATCCTGCCAACCATCCATATAGCTGGGAGGTAATAGGCGAAATGGAAGACCTGAAAAATGCCACGCCCGACGATGTAAAAGCTTACTATGAGAAATTTTATGGCCCAAACAATGCCACCCTTGTGCTTGCCGGAGATTTTGATACTGACACTGTTAAGCTTTTAATCGATAAGTATTTCGGAGAGATTAAATCACATGGGGAAGTGGCTCCCCGCAGTCCTATGACAATATCACTCGACACAACGAAAAAGCTTTACCATGAAGATAATTTTGCAAATGTTCCGGAAATAACAATGGTGTGGCCTGCACCTCAGTCGTACAGTAAAGATGCATATGCACTCGATTTCCTTGCGAAGGTCCTTGCCGACGGAAAAAAGGCTCCGCTGTACAAAGTCCTGGTGAAAGAAAAACAATTGACATCCAGGACAACTGCTTATAACAATACAGGAGAACTAACCGGAGAATTCACCATAAGTATCAGAGCAAATGAAGGGAAATCTCTTAAGGAAATTGAAGCAGCTGTATCAGAGGCCTTTGCCCGTTTTGAAGAAGAGGGAATAACTGAAAAGGATGTGGAAAGGATAAAGGCCTCGAGTGAAAAAAGCTTTTATAACGGGATAGCCAGCGTTTTCGGGAAATCCATTCAGTTTGCATTCTATAATACCTTCCTGAACGATCCTGGTTTTATTGAAAAAGATATCGAAAATATAAAAGCTGTAACTCTTGACGATATTAAAGCAGTTTATGAAAAATATATTAAGGGGAAGCCTCATCTCGTGACGAGCTTTGTTCCCAGGGGACAGAAAGAGATGATTGCCGATGGTTCAGTGCCTGCGGGAGTAAAAGAGGAGAATATCAGCGAAGCCAGCCAGGTTGAAATTGCTGAAGAGGGAAATGAAGAGACCATGAAGACCCCTTCATCACTCGATCGTACCGTTGAACCACCTGCCGGGAAGGAACCCGAGGTAAATGTTCCAAAGATCTGGAAATCAGAGTTCCCAAACGGTATTGCCGTCTATGGTATTGAAAACAAAGAGCTACCGCTTGTAAACATGAGCATTGTTATCGACGGGGGCGTTGCCCAGGACAATATAAGCCTGCCGGGTGTGGCCTCAATGGTAGCTGCCGTCCTTCCACAGGGGACAAAAAACAAGACACCTGAGGAGCTTGAAGAAGAGATTGAACTTTTAGGCTCTGATATCAGGATGTACGCCGGCCGGGAAGATATCTCCATGAATTCGGAAACCCTTACCCGGAATTTTGCCAAAACTGTTTCACTCATGAAAGAGATCCTTCTTGAACCCAGATGGGACTCTGCCGAGTTCAGAATGGCCATAACCCGGACGAAGAACAACATAATACAATCGGAAGCGGAACCGAGGAACGTTGCAAGCCAGTTATTCTTCAAGCTGATTTATGGAAGTGATAATATCTTCGGATACAACGTTCAGGGTACCAGGGAATCAATTGACAAAATTAGTCCCGATGATCTTAAAGCGTATTACGACAGGTGTTTTTCACCCTCCGTAACCAAAATCTTCATAGCAGGCAATATCGCGCAGGAGAAAGTCATCGCCGCTCTCAAACCATTGGCAGATGAATGGAAAACCAGGGATGTCACCTTAAGCAAATATCCTTCACCTATACCACCTGAAAAATCGACAATCTATTTTGCCGACATGCCAGGATCGCGGCAATCGGTGATCTATGCAGGATATCCGGCTATTTCAAGGGATAATCCGGATTTCATAAAGACGGAATTTATAAACTACCGGCTTGGCGGCGCTTTCACCAGCATTCTTAATCAGATCTTAAGAGAAGAAAAGGGATACACCTACGGTGCTTCAAGTTATTTCCAGGAGATGAAATCAATCGCCCCCTTCATCGCCGGGACAAGCGTGAGATCAGACGCAACATTTGAGTCTGTCAGGATCATCAGGGAAGAGATGGAAAAATACAGGAATGGCATATCAGAGGCTGATCTGCAGTTTATCAAAGACTGTATGATAAGATCAAACGCTCTGCGGTTTGAAACAAATGATGCACTTGTAAATATGCTGTCAACAATGGGCAAGTATGGTTTGCCTGAGGATTATATAAAGAGGGAGGAAGATGTTATAAAAACCATGACCATTGAAGAGCATAAAGCTATAACCGACAAATATATTGTGCCTGATAAAATGTACTATGTAGTTGTCGGGGATGCTGCAACACAACTTAAACCGCTTGAAAAGATAGGATTCGGGAAACCGGTACTTATAGATAAATAAGCAATCTGCCTTAATCTGCGTAAATCTGCGCAATCTGCGGGAAATTTTTATTCTCCCGCAGATCACGCGGATAATCGCAGATCGATAACCAAATTTATTTACCAGTCATATTAAGCGTTGCGACATAATAATTCGGATCAACGAGAATAGTTGCATTCTTAATACCAAGATCAATCGTTGTAAAGCCGGATGCCGGAACAATATTCTTCGCGACACCTGATACATATATTTTCAGGGGCATGTTAAACCCCGGGACACAGTTATTCCAACGGAAGATAAGTTTCTCATCCCTGACAGAGTATTCAAAGACCGGTATCCTGATATCCCTGAGGTACTGGTCAAAGAAAGGCTTCAGGTTGAGGCCCGTCTTGCTGCTCAGGTAATCTTCTATCTGAGATCCCTTTACGACCATGTGATAGAAATCCTTATTAATTCCCCGTAAAATAGCCCTCCATTTTTCATCATCGTTTACTATCTGCCGGAGAGTATGAAGCATATTGCCCCCTTTCGGGTACATATCCCCTGAACCGCTGCTGTTCACATCATATCTTCCGATAATAGTGCGGTCGTTTCTGATACCGCGCCGTGTTCCGAGGGCATATTCAGTGCCCGCTTCCTTTCCATAGAAGTATTCTACATAAAGGTTCTCCGAATAATTTGTAAAGCTTTCGTGGACCCACATGTCAGCCACGTCCTCGTATGTTATGCTGTTTGCGAACCACTCATGACCTGATTCGTGAATTATTATGAAATCAAATTTGTCGCCCCAGCCTGAGCCGCTCTGATCCACGCCGTGATATCCGTTTTTGTAACCATTGCCATAAGTTACGGAGCTCTGATGCTCCATCCCGTAATAGGGCGCCTCGACAAGCTTATATCCGTCCTCATAAAAAGGATATGGTCCAAACCAGTGTTCAAATGCTTCAAGCATCATTGGAGCCTGTTTGAACTGAACCCTGGCTTTTTCAAGGTTTTCCTTCAAAACATAATAATTGCAGTCGAGCTTGCCTTTTTCACCATTAAATATTTCCGAAAAATGAGCATAGTCAGCAATGTTGATATTGACACCGTAATTATTTATAGGGTTGGCTACAAACCAGTTATAGGTAGTGGTATTGTTTTTAAGGGTTATCTTGCTTCTGAGTCTGCCGTTTGAAACATCCATCAGATCAGATGGGACGTTCACACTGATAAGCATACTGTCCGGTTCATCATACATGTGATCTTTGCATGGCCACCAGAGACTGGCGCCGTCGCCCTGGCATGTCGACGCAACGAAAGGTTTGTTGTTCTTATCTTTTTTCCAGGTTATCCCTCCTTCCCATGGAGGCCTTGTTGAGACCCTGGGTTTTCCTCCATAAGTCAGGATCACTGAATACAATCTCCCGGGTTCCTGCTTATCCGTCATCCTAATCCAGTAAACATTCCCTTCCCTCTCAAAATTAAGTGATTTACCGCTTTGTTCTGCCTTTAACAGATTCATCGGTTCCTGAAGATCGATTTGCATTACTCCGGAGGCTTTTAAAACCCTGTAAATCACTGTATTATTTCCATAAATGGTGCTGTCCGACGGTTTTACTGCAATATCCAGATGGTAGTAGACAAGGTCCCACCAGGCCCTTTCAGGTGTAATCGAACCTCTAAGGGTGTCCTGACGGGTAAATGTCTTTTCTGCCGGTGCAAGGTACTGGGCCCGGGCAGGTATTATCCAGACCAATAATGCAATCAATGTAAAACTATAAGCTGAAAATTTATTCATCATGAGAAGTTTTTAAAGACAAAACAAAAATAAAAAGATAAAAGTAATCAATCGCGATCTGGCAAATGATTGGCCTGAATTATTAATTTTAAGCGAAAATTAAAAATAACACTAAATCATGAAACGCAACCTTCTAACCGTCATTCTTATCTCATTTCTTATTTTTCTGACTGCCGGATTATCTGCCCAGAATTCTCCCCGATCGCGCGAGTCATTCAATCAGGGCTGGAAATTCGTTAAGTATTTCAATGCCGCCACTGATGCCGTAACAACTGACAGGGAACCTGAAGGGTTGCAGAATCCTTCAGTGAATGACAGTAACTGGCGTACCGTTGATCTACCGCATGACTGGGCAATTGAAGGTCCGTTCAGCGATACGCTTGAAAATAATACAGGCCTTCTGCCCTGGAAAGGGATAGGGTGGTACAGAAAACATTTTACAGTTAATAATGCCGAAAAGGGAAAACAGATCTATATAGATTTCGATGGCGCCATGGCGTATTGTGATGTGTGGCTGAATGGTAAGCATGTGGGTGGCTGGCCCTACGGATACACTTCCTTCCGTCTTGACCTTACCCCGTATGTGGATTTTGGTAAAGAGAATCTGATCTCAGTCAGGCTCGATACAAAAAGCTGGGATTCAAGATGGTATCCTGGTGCTGGTTTATACAGGAACGTCTGGCTTGTAAAGACTTCTCCCCTTCATATTAAATTTAACGGGATCTATTGCACTACTCCCGAAATCAAAAAGGAGAGCGCTGTTCTAAGTGTGGAGGCTGATGTTGAGAGTCACCTTGATCAACCGGTCCCTGTTACTGCCAGGGCATCAGTTTATAAGCTTAATGAAAATGGTATTGCGTCAGCGTTGCCGGTTGCAGAATCAATAACGGCGACAGCAATGATGACTGCCTCCGGAGATCACAAATTCAGGTTTGATATACCTGTAAAAGATCCTGTTCTATGGGATATTGAAAATCCGGAACTTTATAAAGCTGTTGTAACAATACTTCAGGGAACAGAGGTAACTGATATCAGTGGGGTCAATTTCGGATTCAGGACACTTGATTTTACTGCCCGGGATGGCTTTTTGCTTAACGGTAAAAAAGTGCCGGTTCAGGGTGTTTGCAATCACCACGACCTTGGAGCGCTCGGAGCAGCTTTCAACATAAGGGCTGCCGAACGTCAGCTTGAAATTCTGAAAGAAATGGGATGCAATGCAGTCAGGACAAGCCATAACCCGCCGGCTCCCGAATTGCTTGATCTGTGCGACAGGATGGGCTTTCTGGTTCAGGACGAAGCATTTGATGCCTGGAAGACGCCCAAGAAACGGAATGATTACAACAAACTGTTCTATGCCTGGCATGAGGAGGACCTGCGGGCAATGGTACGCCGTGACCGCAATCACCCGTCAGTTTTTATGTGGAGCACAGGCAACGAAGTAAATGATCAGAACAACCCTGCACTCTCGGAAAGCCTGAGGGCTATTATCAGGTCAGAAGATAACACCCGACCGGTAACAGTCGGGTGTAACTGGGACGAATCAGGAACCAATGGCTTTCAGAAAACCGTTGATGTTTTTGGAATTAACTACCGCCTTTACAGGTATGATGCTTTTTTCGCATTGAAAGACAATGATAACCTGCCGTTCCATTCAACAGAATCGGCGTCGACAATAAGTTCAAGAGGTGAATATTTCTTCCCTGTGGTTGCAGGCGACCTGAATAATAATCTGCCCGGTAAAGGGATCTTCCAGATTTCATCATACGACCTCGCTTATCCCGCATGGGCTTCCACCCCCGACCAGCAGTGGGAGATGCAGGATAAACATCCGGGTGTTTTTGGTGAATTTGTTTGGACAGGATTTGATTATATCGGTGAACCGACTCCTTACGGAGGCGATCTCACCGGATTGCGCCCGGGAACACGCAGATATGATATGGCAAAAGAATTACTTGATAAACAAAACGTTACAGAAGTTCCTTCAAGAAGCAGCTATTTCGGCATCCTTGATCTGGCCGGCTTTAAAAAAGACCGTTTTTATCTTTACCAGTCCAAGTGGAGACCTGAGCTGCCCATGGCACATATCCTTCCTCACTGGAACTGGCCGGAAAGAAAGGGTCAGGTAACCCCAGTACATGTTTATACTTCAGGGGATGAAGCCGAATTGTTTCTGAATGGCAAATCGCTTGGCAGAAAGAAAAAAGGGCAATATGAATACAGGCTAAAGTGGGATGATGTAGTATATCAACCGGGTGAACTAAAGGTTGTAGCATACAGGAATGGGGTAAAATGGGCTGAAGATAAAATGATTACCACCGGGAAAGCATCCATGGTGTCTGCAACTGCTGATCGTACGTCTGTCCGTTCCGATGGTTCCGACCTTGTGTTTATAACTGTCAGGGTTGAAGATAAAAACAGCCTGGCTGTTCCGCGAAGCAGTAACATGGTGAACTTCAGCATAGAAGGACCTGGTAAAATTGTTGCGGTCGACAACGGGGATGCAACCAGTCACGATCCTTTTCAGGCTTCATACAGGAAGGCCTATAATGGGCTGTGTCTTGTGATCGTCAGAGCAGAAAAAGGAGCTTCCGGTTCATTTGTTGTTAAAGCAGCATCAAAAGGATTAAAAGGCGCTGAAGTGACGGTAAATATTGAAAAGTAAGTTTTGTCTACTGGTCTACTGGTCTGCTGGTCTGCTGGTCTGCTGGTCTGCTGGTCTGCTGGTCCGCTGGTCTGCTGGTCCGCTGGTCTAATATTTAAACCCGTATTAATTACCCGATCTCATGTAATTGGAAATTGTATCTTTAAAAGCTTCTGTCGAAGTGAATTTAAATTTATAATTGAATCGCTTTGCTATCTTTTCAGGACTCAGCAGTATCGGATAAATACTGATATCTATGCCTGCAGGCTGAATATCAACCAGCTTAAGATGCCACAGAACCGAGAGGCACGCGCTTACGAGAAAAACCGGGATCCTTATGAATTTTTTATCAGGTAGAAGCTCTGTAAGGGGTGAAAAGCTGTCGGGAGCAATGTTAAATACTCCTTTTATCTGATCATCAGGGATCATGTGGTTGATCAGGGAAACAAAATCGTCGGAATGTAAAAACTGAAGCTTATTATCCCTGCAAAATTCCGGAAGCCAGGGCATTTTCAACAATATGGAGACTACGCTTCCCTTTTTGTTGATGGCCGGTCCTATTACTGTACATATCCTGACTAAACTAAGGTTAAGATCCTCCCGGACGGGTGTCTTAAGGTAGATTTCCTCAATCAGTCCCTTATTTACGCCATACCTGTAATTTCCCGGTCGAAGCGGATGATATTCACTGATCCATGGTGAATTCCCGCTATTGCCACCGTATGCGGCAGCCGAGCTTGAGAAGATCAGCTGCCTGACGGAAGGTGTCTTGTTGGATATCTCAAGGATATTCCTTGATCCCACAATGTCAACCTGATATTCCTTCTGCCGGTTGCGTATCTTGTTGAATGAACATGCAAAGTGAATTACATGCGTCGGCTCCTCTTTCAGGAAAATAGATTCCAGCTTATCTCTGTTTGTAATACAGCATTTGTAAAACCTGAAACTTTCCAGGGAAACGTTTTCATTGTCTCCATTTATATCTATCCCGGTGACCGGAATTTTCTTTTCAACAAGACTCCTGGTGATTAAACTGCCCAAAGCGCCTGAAGATCCTGTAATCAGAACTTTCATTATATTATTGTTTGCTTTTTTGGAGAATCTGAAACTTCCTAATTAATTCAAGTTGCTAGTTGCTGGTTCCTCGTTACTGGTTAGTTGTTTATTAACAGAACAATAGACGATTTTTTTAAAATTGATTTGATATTTTTGCATTAATCATGATGCTCATTATCAAATAACTAGCAACCAGCAACAAGTAACTAGCAACTTAGATTAATTAATCTAAATGTATAAATAAAGCGGGATAATATCAAATTTTTTCTACAATCCATAAAAACACATATTATATTGAATGAACTTTTAATAACTTGGTTGCAGATAATAAACGAATTGCTTTCGGATCAAGAGGATTTTATCTGCGAAAACCTGCCTACCGGCAGGCAGGTCAGCGTTATCTGCGGGAAACAAAAAATCTCCCGCAATCGTGATAGCCATCCCGATCGCGGATAGATATTCATCAGATTCATTCCATTCATTGTTATTCTGATAGAAAAGATGTTAATTCACCATTGCAGATCCGTAACCCACACTTAGTTATGAAGGAAGAGATTTATTTTAAGAACCGGGCTGAGTGGCGGAAATGGCTTGAACAGAATTACACTTTGCCAGAGGGAATCTGGATGATCATGTATAAAAAGCATACAGCCAGGGAGTGCATTAAATATGCAGAGGCGCTGGAAGAGGCGCTCTGTTTCGGCTGGATTGACGGGAAACTTAAAAGAATAAATGACGAGTATTATATTCAGAGCTACACACCAAGAAGGAAGGGTAGCAGGTGGTCGAGATACAATATAGAAAGGGCTAAAAAACTGATTCAGGAAGGCAGGATGGCCACTGCAGGCCTGGAAGCTTATAATGAAATATTCAATAATCCCGGACTGGTCTATGACACCTACAGGGGATCGGACGATCCGGAAATCCCCGCAGATCTTCTGGAGGGCCTTAAAGTCAACAAGACCGCCTTCGACAATTTTATCAAATTTTCTCCTTCCGCAAGAAGACTTTATATTGCCTGGCTGAACGACGCCAAAAGAGATAACACACGTGTTGACCGGATAAAAAAAATTGTCCTTTATTCAGAACAAAATATCCGGCCGGGAATTAATACAGGTTAATTAACCATTAATTAACTCAAGTTGCTAGTTGCTGGTTTCTTGTTACTGGTTAGTTGTTGATTAACAGAACAATAGGCGATTATGTTAAAATGCATTTTTTTTGCATTAATTATGTTGCTAATTATCAAATAACTAGCAACCAGCAACAAGTAACTAGCAACTTAGGTTAATTATATAATTTTAGTTTTTATACATTTACCCCTAAATTAAATAACACAATTATGAAAAAGGCAACAATCTTTATGACCGTATTTGTATTCATTATTGCTTCGGTTATACCGGCATCAGGACAAACGTCAGACTTTTCAGGTACCTGGAAGCTGGACAGGACCAAATCTACATTGGCGGAGTATTCTCCAACCCTTGTGCGATTAGATGTTACGTTGAAAGGAGACAGCCTCCTGACTGTAAGAACGTATGATACCGGAGACGGCCAGGAGTATCCTTTTACCGAAAATCTTACACTTGACGGCAAAGAATACCTTATAACGGTCTATGAAATGCCAAGAAAAGCAAAAGCATCCCGGGGTGATCAGGAAAGTGTTCTGAATGTTGAGACGACAACGACTTTTACAGGATCGAATGGTACGGAAGATTTTATTTCAAAAGAGATCTGGAAAGTTGATAAAATGAATAAGACTCTTACCATAAGCTTTAAAAATTCAAGCTCTGCCGGAGCTGCGGAGGGAGCATTTATATTTAATAAAGCTGAATAAATCATATCGGCAGCCGTAAGGTTTGATTTCTTCACAAGTCTGCCGCATCCTATACAGACTCTGATCTTTCAGGTCATTGTCCGATCCTGCAGAGGTATTTCTCAGTTCTGAGAACCACCGAATTTCTTAAAAATGCCGGTGTAGCCCAGATCCCTGAATCCATCTGGTTACGGGCTATCAGTTCAAAATTTCTGCCCGGCTTTATTGCGAGAACCTCTCCTTTTATGGAGAAGAACCAGATGTTCCCGCCGGCATAAACGGGGGATGCGTTAAAATTTGCCTTCTGGCGTTCAGACCAGATCTCTTTTCCGGTAGCCGCATCAATGCACATCATGATGTTCCTTGAATTAACTGTGTAGATCAAACCATCCTTAATTAAAGGAGTAAGTATCTGTGTCTGGATCTGGTCATCACGTTTTCTCCACAGGATATTAGTTGCCGTTATGTCGCCTTTACCATCCGGGTTAACGGCCAGCATTTCCGTAAAAACAGTCCCTTCAGGATCGATCATGGTACCCGTGTAAAAATAAATAATTCCCTTTTCAGCTATCACCATCGGCACTGTCGATTCAGCACCCCTTACCACTCTCCATATTTCTTTCCCGGTAAGCGGATCATAAGCACAACAGACAGCTGATCCGTTTGAGATCAACAGGTCGCGTCCTTTTACATTTAGTATAAGAGGTGTGATGTAGGCTTTCTTTCCGATTTCCGGCAGCGGTTTGTATGGCTCTTCCGGCCTGTCGGTTCTCCAGGCAGTTTTCCCTGTCGATTTATCAAGTGCAATTATAAATCTTACATCAGTTCCTTCATAATGAAGTATAAGCAGGTTCTTATAGAGTACCGGCGATGAACCGGGTCCCTGTACATGTTTGCATTTAAGGTCAGTCCGTTTCCAGACGATTGAGCCGTCTGAGGTTTTTATACAGGCTGTTCCGGAACTGCCGAAATGCACATAGACAAAACCTTTCTCAATGCATGGAGTGGGGCTTGCGTAAGTGTTGATCGAATGTTTACCAAAAAGATCCTCCGGGGTAAATACTTTGATATCGTAAATTATCTCTCCGGTCCGGTAATCAGCACAAACTGCATAAAGTTCCTTCCCGTCTGATGTTCCAGTTGTAATCCAGATCTGGTTACCATAAACAACAGGAGATGAATGACCTTTGCCATGAATTTCTGTTTTCCATATTATGCCGGATTCGTCCCAGTTAAGGGCGACTTTCTCTGTTGTGGCAATACCGTTAAGGCTGCTTCCTCTGAAACTGGTCCAGTTGCTCTCCTGTGAATACCCTCCCTGAAAACCTGAAAAAATAAACACTGCCAGCCAGGTGCCTGTCTGAATCAACATTTTTCTACCCATCGCATTTCATCCGTTTAGAGCTAAATTTGCACAAAAGAATTTTCGCTGAATATAGCAATTTTAATCTAATCCAGCCCCTTTCTTTCTCCCACTCTCCTCCCCTTCTCCCTCTCCCTCTCTCCCCTCACTTCCTAATACGACCAGTACGAAGGTGTGCTCTCAACGAAGATAATGGGTATATCCCTTATAAAATCCCTGAACCATCCGGCACAAAAATCCATACCGGCTTCCTCTGAAGAGATGTGCCCCAGAAAGATCACGGCTTTTTTTCTCCCCTGGGCAACAGCATCACGGGCATACTCATATGTTTCCCATTGGGATGCCTCTCCTGCGATGAGAACATCAATATCGCTGTTCAGCGATGCGATGTGAGACTGGCTTCCCGGGGCTCCGGGAGAAAGCTTTATCTGCGTTATCTTCAGGTCAGGTTTTCCTATGACATAAAATGCATTTTTGGGAAATATTGCTTTCAAACGCTGAAGCAATGCACTTAGGTCTGTTTCAGGTACAGCAAACCTGGAGAAATCACCCTTATATACATAATTCTTCCAGCCAAGTTTTTCAACCATACCAAGTATTATTCCGTCAGGTCTGGCGCTGTGTATATAATCATGGAACCGCCAGACGACAAGTTTGTGGTCATTTATGAATTTTTTCTTTTCCAGGAATACAGGATCTTTAACAAATTGCTGTGTCTCATCGCGGTGATTATAGTAGAGCGGTTCATGCACTACAATAAGATTGCATTTCATTTCAACTGCCTTTCTGAGAACCTCCATAGTGGCAAACATGGTTGTCACTATGCCTGTTACACGGGTCTGAGGATCTCCCTCTTTGATAACATCCACAGTATTAGGAATCTGAGCGCTGCCAGTTTTTTTAATTATGGTTTCGATTACCTCTGCAGCCGTCGGATTTGTACTGGTTATAACAATCTGGCCGGTGAGGGGGACGGAAAAAATGCAGATAATCAGCAGAGAAAGAATGGTTGACATAGTTTTCATAGCAACGAATGTTGGTTTGTATTCAGTTAATGCCGGTAATCAAATACTCTCTGGTTACAAGTTATTAAATAACTAGACAAAAAGCAAGATGAGCAGCTGAGCCATGAAAATCCTAAGGAACATTACCAGAGGGTAGACTGTGGCATAGGCAATCGCAGGCGCTTCCGACTGTGCCACGTTATTGGCAAATGCAAGCGCCGGGGGGTCGGTCATGCTTCCGGCAAGAAGTCCGCAGATCTCCAGATAATTTCTTTTAAGGACAACTCTTGTAAAGATTGCGGTCAGGACTAAAGGCAGCAGGGTTATGAGAGCGCCGTAACCCATCCAGATGAATCCATCGCCGGAGGTAAGCGTTGGAATAAACTTTTCACCTGAAATCAATCCCACGCTGGCCAGAAAAAGAACGATTCCGATTTCACGGATCATCAGATTTGAGCTCGTGGTAGTATAAGACACAAGAGAAAATTTGTACCCGTATTTGCTCAGAAGGATTGCAACAATAAGCGGTCCCCCGGCCAGCCCTAGTTTCAGCGGATTTGTAATACCGGGAACATGGACAGGAATACTGCCCAGAATCACTCCGAGCATGATGCCTATGAAAATCGGCACTATATTGGGTTCCCTCAGGCGTTTAAGCGAATTGCCAAGCATTCCTGTCACCTTTTCAATTGATTTTTCATCGCCTACTACTGTCAGACGGTCACCCATCTGCAGCCTTATCCGGGGTGATGCTATCAGTTCAATCCCCGAACGGTAAACCCTTGTAATATTGATATTGTATTTTGTTCTCAGCCTTAGCGAACCAAGGTCTTTGCCAAAGACTTCCCTGTTGGTCACAATCAAACGGCGTGAGATCAGGTTCCCGGATCTGGATGTAATGTCCATTTCGCTTTGAACGCCGATCCGTTTAATAACTTCGGAGACCAGCTCTTTTTTTGTAACGACCAGGATAATATCATTTTCTGATACCGTTGATTCAGAAGTTGCAAGCAGCAACTCACCTTTATGTAATACCCTCGATATTACCACTTCATTGTTCAGAAGTTTTGAGATTTCAGTTACAGTCCTGTCAAACACCGCTGGATTTGTTACTATAAGGCTTAATTTCTCCGGCATTATCCCCTCCGGATGCTGATCCTGGTTATAAAGATCCAATTCCCTTCCAGGATCTATCCGCAGAGCTTTTCTTATAAAAATCATCGTGAAAATAATACCCAGGACGCCAAAAGGATATGCAATTGCATAACCAAGGCTTATTTCAGGGACATTCACCCCGTCGTTCCCGGAGACCTGGTTAAGAGCATCCTGCGCTGCTCCCAGCCCGGGTGTATTGGTTACGGCGCCCGACATAATGCCAACAAGCATAGGCATGGAAGTATCTGTGAAAAAATGAACCATAATGGTGGTAAGACCTCCAAGCAGAACAACAAAAACTGCCAACAGGTTAAGTGTTAATCCTCCTTTTTTGAATGAGGAAAAAAATCCGGGACCAACCTGGAGCCCAATTGAAAAAACAAACATAATAAGGCCAAAATCCCGTACAAATTCGGCAACCTGATGATTCACTTTAAAACCAAAATGGCTCAGGGCAATTCCTGCAAACAGGACAAAGGTGATACCCAGGGAAACGCCGAATATTTTCCGTTTTCCCAGGAATACTCCTGTAGCAATTACCACGCTGTATAAAAGAATAGTATGAGGGATTGTTTCCTTCCATAGCAAAGCGTTTATCCATTCCATCATCTGAATTACTTTATTACAAAATTAGAAGAAATGCAATGACTTGACTTTTTGACTCAAATAAATTCTGCTTACAGGATAAAGTGAATGAACTGGCATCACATGACATTACCTCCTGAACCACTCCAAAAGGGGTTGTTGAAAATGACATATTTTAATTCATAAGTTATATGCATTCGGACGCTGAGTTGAAAACACCGAACATTTCCTGCAACGGTTTGTTTCTAAACAGGCAACATAATGCTGTTTAGTTTGAAAACCAGTAGAAATGCAGAATGAAAAGGACAATCAGATTAACTATAATATTCATCATCCTGGCTTCAGCCGGGCTGATATCGTTTTACAGGATCACTTCTGAGAATAATAAGGAGGAAGTAAATTTCACCGAAGCCAGACAAGGCAGCTTCGAAATCACCGTGTCAGGCATTGGCGAGCTGATACCCGAAAGGTCGATGGACATAAGGGGACCTAATATTGTCAGGAACAGGTATTTCAGAGTAGCGCCTTTAAAAATAACAGATCTGGTTCCCGAAGGTACAATCGTAAGAAAGGGTGATTATATTGCCACTCTCGACAGGACAAGCTTTGATAATACGCTGAAGGATGAGAATAACAAACCTGAATAAAATCCAGGCTGACTTTGATATGAAACTACTTGACACAGCTGTGGTTCTCAACACATTGAGAGATGATATCAGAAACCAGGTTTTTGCAGCTGAAGAGGCTTGCTATTAAAGTTGATGAGTCAAAGTATGAACCACCGGCAACACAGCGTCGCGCAGAAATAGAACGCGATATGGCCCGGCGTGTTCTCGAACAAAAACGGAGACTCTATTTACTGAGGATGGCCGAAGACATCGCTTGAAACCCGGAAGCTCAGGTTATCCCTGAAGGAGCAAAGCACAAAAGTCAAAGATCTTCAGGAATTGCTGGCTTCCTTTACAATCACCTCCCCTTCCGATGGAATGGTAACATATAAAAAAGACCGTACAGGCGTTAAAATTAAAACAGGTTCCATGCTGAATCCTTTTGATCCGGTATTGGCCACACTGCCTGACCTTTCTACACTCAATTCAAAAACATACGTTAGCGAGATCGATATCAACAAGATAAAACCAGGACAGGCAGCCGAGATCAGCATTGATGCCTTCAAGGGAAAATCATTTACCGGTAAGATCTTCAGTATCGCAAACATCGGAGAGACATTATCCAATTCCGATTCGAAAGTGTTTGAAGTTCAAATACGGATGGATGGCACGGATCCTTCGCTTAAACCTTCGATGACCACTGGCAACAAAATAATTATAGACACTTTTGATAATGTGGTTTTTGTTCCTCTCGAAGCTGTTCACGCCGGACCCGACAGCATTCCCTTTGTTTACACAAAGAAGGGGGAAAAGCAGATTGTCCTGGTTGGACTATCAAATGATAAAAATATAATTATTGAGAAGGGGCTTGATCCGGAGACTCCGGTTTATCTGACGAGACCGGAAAAATATGAGAAATTCTCATTTGCGGGTGACGATCTTATCCCCATAATCCGGGAACGCAATAATGCGAAAAGGGTTGAGTCGGACAGGACAATGAAGAACCAAAGAACATTGCCGGCACTGAGAAAATATTACCTCCTTCTGAATAGCCTTTTGAAAAAGGATTTCTTAGTCTTCACTGGTTTTTTGATCTCTCTGGTGATGCGCGGTTTTTCATTTTCAAAAATATCCATGAACCTGTCAAAAATGGATTCTTCCCTGAAATCAGGACAGTCAAGTGCGCCTGATAATTCGGCGGGCAGCTCCGGAAAAGATCTGAATAGCTGATTTCTCAGATCCGGATTCTGCTGTACCTTTCTCAATGTTAATGCCACCAGAGGCAGAGCAAGTGCGCTTCCTGAGCCGTTCGACCCGCTGTTGAAATGAACACCGGGAGTTGAAGCCCCTACCCTGCTCACAATCGTCAGACCGGGATTGAAGGCAGCAAACCAGGCATCAGCATAGTCCTGGGAAGTGCCGGTTTTTCCAGCCGAGAGGAAGAGTAACACCATAAACGCTGCTCATTTCGGCTCCTGTTCCCTCTCTTATAGCTTTTTGCAGCATGGCACACATAAGTTGAGCTGTTCTCTCCGAAAGTACCCGGGGTTTAACTTCCTTGAAATCATTTTCCCAGATCACCTCTCCACCCGGATCTTTAATGGAAACTATTGTCTGAGGGCTTACTTTAAAGCCACCATTTGGAAATGTGGAATAGGCAACGGCTATCTCCTTGATGCTGGCTTCAGCCGTACCCAATGCGAGTGAAGGATTATCGAAGATCGGAAACGAAAATCCCATCTTTTTCCACATCGAATCCAGCCTGGGAAAACCAATTTTCAAAAACAGGCTAAAGGTGGGAACATTCATCGATCGGGCAAGCGCCCCCGCAAGTGAATATTTTCCACCATAGGAATGGTCATAGTTTTCGGGACTGTAATCCTCAAACCCCGAAAGAACTATCGAATCATTATCAAGATACTGGCATGGTTCCATTCCTTCCTCAAGTGCCACTGAATAAAGAACCGGTTTAAAAACTGACGCCAGCTGTCGTCTGGCCAGGATCTGATCGTATTGCTGCGTGCTGAAGTCAATCCCGCCTACCCAGGCTTTAATGGCTCCCGACGTCGGGTCCATTGCCAGCAGGCCCGCATGCAATAACGTCAGGGCGTTTCTCAGACTGTCCCTTACAGAAACAGAATCCGCATAGGATCCGTTCCAGTCAAATACCTGCGAGGCGATGGTTTTCCCGGCTCTGGCGGTCAGGTTCAACCTGACCAGTTCACGTTCAGTAATATCGGTGAGCGTTCTTATGCCTGTTGAGCTACTGAATTGATCATCCAGTCTTTTTTGCATGACTGACAAATGATCATGAAACGCTTTATTGGCATAATCCTGAAGAGTAAAGCTCAATGTCGTGGTTATTGTCAGGCCATCTCTCTCGATATCCCATTTTTCCCCTGAGGGAGAAAAAGTATTCTGAAGGATGCGATCTGCATCATCCCTTACCTGTACAAGGAAATAATCTGCCGGTCCCTCCGATTCAGTATTGGTATAATTCAATTCAAGCGGCAGTTGTGCCAGGGAATCCGCCTCTGCTTTCTGAAGATAGCCATATTTCTCCATCTGACTGATTACTACATTTCTCCTGCTTTTGGCATTTTCGGGATTAAGACGGGGGTTATACCTGGTATTTGCCTTAAGCATGCCTATTAATACGGCTGATTCTTCAATCTTAAGAAGCTCAACTTTTTTATTAAAATATCGTTGTGACGCGGTTCCGATCCCAAAAATATTTTCTCCGAATGAAACCGTATTAAGATAAAAGGTAACTATCTCCTCCTTGCTGAATAGTTTTTCCAGGCGGACAGCCAGAAATACCTCTTTTGTCTTGTTTACAGGAGTGGTAAGCAGCCAGTAATCATCCCTGCCAAACATGTTTTTAGCCAGCTGCTGGGTGATCGTGCTGCCACCGCCAGAGCTCTGTTCCCCGAGGAATATGGTTTTCAACAAAACCCTGAACAGGCTTTTTGAATCAATAGCTCCATGTTCGAAGAAACGGGCATCCTCAGTGGCAATAAGAGCATTAACCAGATGCTCCGGAATTTGTCCGGATGTGATATTCGTCCGGTTCTCAGTAAAGAATTTGCCAATAAGCTCACCTTCAGACGAGAGTACTGTTGAAGCTGTTTCATTTTTGAAGTTCAGAAGCTCCTTTTTACTCTCCAGCCGGCCAAATGCACCAAAGAAGACTAACACTAAAAACAGGCAGAGGACGCCTAAAGCTATCAGGCTGATCTTCAGTGCTATTATACCGGCTTTCTTCAACATCCTGAGTCTGGTTTACCTGTTAAGGAGTCCTGAAACAATCTCCTTCGTGCCCCCTGGTGAGAACCTTTGTGTACTTAGTGGTAAAAAAATAAATCCATTAACCCTGCCTACCGGCAGGCAGGCACAAAGGATCACAAAGTTCAGCACTAAGGTACACAAAGGGCTACAATACAATATTTAAAGTATGAAATTTAAGTTAAACTGTTTTACGGGTCTGTTTAAGAAACTTAAACTGAGGTCCACAGAGAAGTCGGCCCCTAAATCCCCTGAAGGGGACTTATTAAAACCCCCTTTAGGGGGAAGGGGGCAAACCCTCAGTGGAACTCTGTGTAAGTTCTTAATTTCTTTCATTTTATAGGTGAGGTTATTTAATCGAAAAAGCATTCTTCTCTCTCGCCGAAGATCCTGTATCTTGTCTTTGCAACTATTTTATAGAAAAAATCGCCGATCACCGGTGGTACTATTATGAATACATAAAAAAGGCTCCAGGCGCCACCCATATCTTTCAGAATATGAAGTACTGCGGAGGATCTCAGATAGAACCTGTCGGAAGAAAAGTAGATCAAAGTGTTTAGATCTTTCCCGGACAAACCTGATTTCTGCAAAATATTGCCCGCTTCTTCCGAATAAAGCGATTCAAACCTGAAGGCTTTTATGCTGTCATGCCTTTTGATAAACCTGGCAGTTCCGCAGCATAGGTTACATTTTCCGTCATAAAGGATTATCCGATCCATGTTTGTTACATTATCTGTTATAAGGATTATCCGTTCCATACAAGTTTAACAGGAGAAACTGGGATTTGTTTGATGAATAGTGCCTGCAGAACCGAATATCTGTCAAATAATAGTACATTTGCGTTTTTATCGGAATAATCCCCGCCATTACCAGGCAGTTTTTATTTCACCAGATATTTACTAACAATTTATTATGAAGTTTGAATCATTGAACATTATTGAACCTATTCTTAAATCATTAAAAGAAGAAGGATACACAATACCAACACCAATCCAGGAACAGGCTATCCCGATTGTACTTCAGGGAACCGATCTGATAGGATGTGCCCAGACCGGGACAGGAAAAACTGCTGCTTTTGCCGTACCAATTCTTCAGCTGCTAAGCAAACAGGGCATTCGACAAGAAAAGAAAAATAAGGAGCCTTATTGTTACCCCTACCCGGGAACTTGCAATACAGATCGAGGAGAGTTTTAAAGCATATGGCCGGCATACCGGATGAACATGTACTGTGGTTTTCGGAGGTGTAAACCAGAATCCTCAGACAACAGCTTTAAGAAATGGTGTGGATATACTTGTTGCAACACCCGGCAGGTTGCTTGATCTTATGAACCAGGGATATATCTCATTAAGAGATGTTGAAATTTTTGTTCTTGATGAAGCTGACAGGATGCTCGATATGGGCTTTATTCATGATGTAAGGAAGATCATTGCAGCTCTTCCTCAAAAAAGACAATCGCTTTTTTTCTCAGCCACCATGCCTCCCGAGATCGTAAAACTGGCCGGCACTATAGTTTATAAACCTGTAAAAGTGGAAGTTACTCCTTCTGCATCAACAGTTGATATTGTGAACCAGTTTGTATATTTCACTGATAAAGTAAATAAAAATGCTCTTCTGATCGAGCTGCTTAAAGATGAAAAGATAAAAACAGCCCTGGTATTCACCCGCACCAAATTCGGCGCTGATAAAGTTGTGAAGGTCCTGAAGAAGAAAAATATCAGCGCTGAATCGATTCATGGAAATAAGGCACAAAACGCACGCCAGCGTGCGCTTGTCAAATTTCAAGGCCCAGACGACAAGAGTTCTGGTGGCTACAGATATTGCAGCCCGTGGAATTGATGTGGATGATCTTGAGTATGTTATTAATTATGAGATTCCCAATATCTCTGAAACTTATGTCCACCGTATTGGAAGGACAGGAAGAGCCGGAGCAAACGGCACAGCTATTTCATTTTGTGATGCTGACGAAAAAGAATATCTGAGGGATATTGAAAAGCTGATAATAAAAAAAATACAGGTTGTTGATAATCATCCATTCCCATTGATTGACAACAACCCGGTAAAGGCGCCAAAACAGCAACATGTGGATTATAACAGGTCCAGGAACGGTTCAACCGGCAGAAATACTGAGAACCGTCACAGAAGGTGGTAGATAAACGGAAGATCGAAGAGTGTAATACTTCACAATAATTCATAAAGTTATTCTGGTAGGAAAAAGACTCCCACCCTGTAGAAAAGGTCCTTTTTAACCCTGCCTATCGGCAGGCAGGCGCAGAGGCATGTGCGATCTTAAGAAATAGGAAAATTTATGAATTTAAATGTATGCAATTGATATTCTGTAACATAACTTTCCCCTCCTTTTCAAGGAGGGGTGGTCGGGACTATAGATTTTGATAGTTTAACAATCAATTTTCCCGACCGGGGTGGTTAAGACTTGAGTCAACCACCCCGGCCAGACGAATTTAGCCTCTGCAGGTAAGATGATTTCACCGTCTGGCCACCCCTCCTTAAAAAAGGAGGGAAACTTATGTAATTGTATTCCTGGGAGTTAAAAATACTCGGTTTAACACTGATTCTTAAGTTGACGCGCATGGGCGCAGAGGGCGAGGGGGGTGCATTTTTATTTCTCTGCCAGATCGATCCCTATTACTTCGTGATCTGCAATTTGAGGAACATTCAACCTGATAATATTATCAACGACCTCAACATCAGCAATTTGATCTCTAAACAGCAACCTGACGCCCCCGGCCTTCATCCCCGCCGGAATTCTTATTCTTACTCCAACATCGACAGGGATCAGTTCCCGGAAAGGACCTTTCATCATCATCGGATTAGTAAGGTTAACAAGGTGGACAGTCATTGAACTCTCCTGGCGCCAAACGGTAACATCAATTACTCCCGGTCCATTTACCTCAACCAGCGGGTCCTCATTAAGAGCCCATGATATCGTATTACGGAGAAGTTTACCATGATCTGCCGACATGATCTGCCAGAAGGTGCGGTCAATATCGCCCGGGAAATAGGCTACCCTTCCTTTGCCCGTATCGTTAAGATAAAGTTCCCTGATATCGGTTTCAGGAATTCGGGGATAAACATCCTCCATTGGCAGATCGGGATAGGTCGGGATCAGTGTTACCGGAGAGGGAAAGATGGATTTTGGGATCACTTTAACCTGTGATATGGTATTAATGATCCGGTATGCATCTTCAAGATCTTTCAAAACCGGATGAAACTTAGTCTGTTACCGGATCGCTTTTCAACCTCAGGTAACTGTTTTGCATTGGTCCTTCCACTCCATTATCCTATGAAACACCAAACAGATCGTTGAGTCCGAAATCATTTCTTTGCTTTCCCTGTTCATCATAAAGTGATGTTTCAAATGTAGCAACAAGACTGCCGCCCGTATTCTACAAATTGCCGCAGCTGACCGCACTGGATATCAGAAAGAGTAGCGATATTGGGAAGCACCAGCAGTTTGAAGGGTTTAAGGTGTTCCGGATCAAGCAGCCGGGCGTTGACCATTTCAAAAGGCATACGGTTTTCAATCAGTGCATGATACATACCTGACGAATGATCACCGCTTCTCTGCTGCCAGGCTTTACTCCCGTAATTGGGATTCTGTTCTGAGAAGACCATTCCGACACGTGCCATCGGATAAACGTTTCTCAGGTAGTTCTCATTCCGGTAAAGGACCTGGTATATCTTATCCACAGTATTGAGCCAGCGTCTGTCATAAAGTACACCTGAGAATTTTGTAAACCACGGACGCATGCCGTTGGCAATACCTTCAGCTACCCAAACCCTGATCTCTGCCTCACTCTGTACCGAATCCTTCCAGCGGTATTGTTCCTCAACCCCTACACTGAATATTCCTCCAAGGGGTTTCATGCCTATAGAGGCGCGTAATTCTTTTGCAACCTTTCCATTAGACCATGGCGGAATAACTCCGCTTCTTGCCTGGTGATCGGTAAATACAATATCCGAAAGATTGCCTGTAACAACCTTATCCGGAAATCCGTTGGGAATAAACCGTGAGGTGGATTTCTGTTTTCGGATTACACTGTCCCACAATATCCAGAGCTCCTTCAGCCTGCCAGTGTTCCATTCGCTGTATTTCTGGTAAACCGGATCGAACCGGTCGGCCGAACGGGGCAGATCGAGCCCTGAAGATTCTTTAAAGTTCCTCCTGCAATGTTCACAATAGCAAATACCATGGCCGGCCCACCTGTTTGAAAAAATGCCGTCAGGCTGGTATCTCTCCATTATCTCGTTGTGCACCTTTGTCATAAACTCAAAGTTGTAAGGACCCAGGGCACAGGTGACCCATAACTCCGGATTTGCCCAGTGACGTCGTTGTTTGCCATCTGCAGTCACTGCAATCCAGTCGGGATGTGCGTCAAAAACATTCTGACGGGCGGCATGCGGATCAGTACGGGCAATAATCGACATATTCATTTTGCGGCATCCTTTTACAAGGTAGCCAAATGGATCTGAGTCACCCAGCCAGTCGCTCCGGTGGTGAAGAGGAACATCAGTCGGATAATATGCAACGATCCCGCCTGCGCTGAGCGTGGTTGCATCAGCATGAATCCGCTTGAAATAGCTTAGCCAGAAATCAGGATCAAAGCTACCGGGATCATTCTCGACAAGTGTCAGCTGAGCCCATCTCATCGGCCGGTCAAACCAGGCATCATTCTCCATTATAATAAAATTATCAAGGAGGTGATCCGAACACTGCAAATGCAGTCCCTGCACTGGTTGTTTTTATGAAATTCCTTCTTTTCATTAAATTATGTTATAAAACATATATATTTATTTCTAAAAACGAACATGCAACCCGCAACCAGCAACCCGCAACCTGTACCCTGCAACCTGCAACCCTACTTTATCACTGCCACTTCATGATCAGAAATAGATTCGATCTCAAACCGGCACCAGCCATTGGTTACAGTTGCCTGCAGAGTCTGATTTGAAACGAGAAGTTTCACGCTCTTACCTGTAACATCTTTCTCAATTTCTATATTGACAGCCAGCGGTCCGACCGGAATCAGCTCGTCAACCGGCTGACGCCAGGTTGCAGCATTTGATAGATTGACAAGATGCAAAATCATCCGGCCAGGTTGTTTATAAAGGTGACAATCAATAAGGCCTTTGCCTTCAATTTTCAGGGAGACTTTGTCTTTTAAAGTCCAGCGGATAATGTTTGCAAGCAGATTTCCATGGTCAGGCAGGTTGTAACGACCGAACTGCCTGTCTATATCGGCGGGTAAGAAAGCAATCCTGCTTCCTCCTGCAGTTGTGTTAAGGATCAATCCCGGAATATCAGTTTTGGGCACTCTCATCCAGGCAGTTTCGGGAGGATAAATGGGGAATTCCGGAATAAATGTAAAAAGCGATTCTGTCCCCGGTTCTGTCCGGATAGCTTCCAGGGTACCCCCGAATGGAAGTATATCTGTTTCCTCAAACCCCTGAAGGACGGCATGACGGACTCCATTTACGGGTGGTTCGGAACCATTTTCCGGACCATCAACCTGGCGGCGTAATTCAGGAGTAAGACGGAGATATGTGTGTAAAGTACTCCCTCCTTCCCGGTTGCGTATCTTTTCAGTCAGTGATCTGCTTCCTCCAATTAAATGGGCTCCGAATATCTGCGCAAGTGCATAGTCGGGCCGCCTGATCACCCCCTTCATCAAACAGACTGCTTTCACCAGTGGCAACCAGGTTGCCGCCGTTTTTAACAAACCGGCTGACACTGGCCACCTGGCTATCGGTCATAACCCCAAAATTCGGAAGTATCAAAACGGAAAAGTCAGCTGAGTCCCTGTCGATATGGTCGGCATGTACGGGAAGGTATGGGATCCTGGCCCGCAGGAGCGCCTGGGTGATCCCACGCCAGGGCAGTTCAACCAGCTGTTCTGCTGAATCCTGGCCGTAGAAATCCATATTCTGCTGCGACCATACAACACCTACCGAAGCCAGGGGCTTCCGGTTTATGAGGAATTCTTCATTTCCCTTGTGCCAACTGAAGACCGGTCCGGCGGTTTTATACATCCGCCGGTCTTCATGCCAGGCGCCAACATGATGCCACCATGGCTGAATTCCACCGGCTATTCCCTCTATCATCCACATATGTGCCTCCGACGCCGGTTTTGCCGACAACCGGAAAGTAGGCCTCCCGGCCTGGTACATCGCCATACTTTCAGGGATCAGTTTATCCCATCCTAAAAGACAATGGATAAGCTTGCCGGTAGAGCCGTTCTGCTGAAAACCCTCTGCATCGTTCCGTGACTGGCTGTCAAGCATAATTATGTCTGCCCTTTTGCATATTTCCTTATAATCCCTGAAACTTCTGCTCTGACCGCTGACAGATCCGCTGTTCATGCCTGCCCAGATACAATCCTTGCCGCCTGCAGTACGCGTTGTCCTGTTGTTCAGGTCCCAGATTTCAAGACGCCGTTCATAATTCCACCTTATCCATTGTCTGTAACCTGTGTCGCTCCAATTCGCCTTCAGAGGAATTTCTTTTCCGGTCTTTTCACGAAAACTCTTCCTGCAATTTTCACAATAACAGATAGAATCCCGGCCAAGACCGCTCCAGCTGTTGTCGGTAAACCCCTCAGGATGATATTCAGATATGATCTCCTTCATGATTGCCGGGATATGCGAATCATAATAAGGACTATTTATACATGTAATAAAAAGGTCGCCGGCTTTATAGGGTTTTCCTGTAGCATCTACTGCAAACCAGTCCGGGTGAGCTTTGTAAAACTCTTCATGTGCCCTGTTTGAGTCCATCCGGGCGAAGACGGCAAGACCATCTTCGTGAGCGGCTTTGCATAAACTGCCAAAAAGATCACGTCCGCCCAGATATTCTGCCTGCCGGTGGAGAGGTACTTTGCTTGGGTAGTAAGCCACAATGCCACCTGCATTGACAATAACACCCTGAATCTGTGTACGTTTCCAGTAACCACGCCACCAGGAGATGTCGTAATTTACCGGGTCTTTTTCAGTAATGTTCGTCTGTCCCCATCGGGTGGTCCGCCTGTACCAGGGAATTTCGCCGTCCGCTCCGGATTGAGGGTGATCCGATTCTGTCAAAGGAAACTTAAGATCAATTATTGCAGACGCGGCGACCGCACCCGATTTCTTCAGAAATGATCTGCGGCTTTCTCCCTGATTAACAAGTGATTTGCTGTTCCTGTTTTTTCCTCCCTTAACGTTCCTCATAATCTTCAAATATTGTGACCCGTAATCAGTCAGTACAAACATATAGTTTTAAAAATAAGTAAAAAAAAGACGCCCTGTCAGGCGTCCATTCTAAAATCTGATATTATTTAATCCGGGAGAAGGGATCAACGTGTTTCCGGATTAATTTCCCTCTTGTTTCGGAACGTTGGATTCAACCCATTTCCTCTGTTCAGGAGTAAGCTGATCCAGTATAGTTTGCCTGTGTTTTTCACGCATGCTTTTCATTTTTGCCGAAGTCTCGTCCCGTAATTTTTTCATCTCAACCTGGTTATCAGCCCTGATCTTCTCAATAGCTGTTTTTTGATCATCGGTGAGATTGGGTATTCTTTCGGGCAGGTTACCGTTTATTCCCATCCCGTCCCTGCGCATCCTGTTCCTCATGCCCGGGTCCATTCCTCTTCCCATCGGACCCCACCAGGCCGGGCCCATACCTCTTCTCATGTACGGATTCATCCACATATGACCCATACCACTTCCCATCGGGCCCCGCCACACCTGACTATGATACATCGGACCCATTCCGCGCCTGAAAGGCCTCATAGCAGCTGTATCGTGGCGCATATCCATTCTCATTCTGTTCATTCTTGCAGAATCCTGCATCATGCCTCTCATCCCGCGTTGAGCATTCAGACTGCCGTTGCCCGCCAACACCATGAGAAGCAGTATTCCCATAACTTTTGTTAATTTCTTCATTTTGTCTTTCTTTTTAAGTATAAATCATGTTCAGATTACCTTGAATCTCCATCAAGGTTTCTTTTACCTGTTAATCAAATATTCAATATTTAGACAATTCAATTTTGAAATTTATTTTGTTGCAGGGCAGTTTTAACAAATCATTACTATTTCAGGATCATTTCACAGGTTTTTTCCAGCCTGACCGCAGGTTAAATATTACAGAAAGCACCAGGGCAGCAATGAAGGTATATAACGTTATATCATCAACTAAGGATGCATTTATGTCAAGCCCGGTCAACCTGTCGGCAAGGTATTTTACGTATGAATCGGGAATGTTGGTTTTTCCGAGTTTTTCAAGGATATTAAAATGCCAGTCTGTAAGAGGGCAATAACCCAGCGTCCCGACAATGAGTCCCAGGAAGAGCCAGGAACCGCCTGTCAGTAACAGTGTTACCAGGTTTAATTTCCTCGTTTTTTTCCAGATCCAACCGAAACTGTTAAAGAGTATCAGTGTTGTGTGAAAAACGACAAAGAATATATCAAGGATGCGAAGGATCACTTTGCCTGCCTTAAGTATTTGTAAATCGATAAGTCCCCTTTAGGGCCTGCCTGCCGGTGGGCAGGGATTTAGGGGTGATTTAGCTTCTGTTTTAAGTTATAGCGCCCGAAAATATGTTACTTCATAAAACTGATCCCCGATTTTGCACCCACTTCCCTGACATAATCTGCCGCAAGCTTATAGTCTTCCTGTTTTTCAAGATGTTCCAGCATAACAGGTACATCTTTCAGCTTGCTCGCCTCCTGGAGCAGCACCGAATAATCAAGCGATCCGAGTCCGGGTCTGCACTCATCAAGATGAACAGTAAGCTTCGGCAGAAGGATGATGTCCTTGGCATGGATTGATTTGATGTAAGGCCCGAGTTTTGAAAAGCACTCCCTGATGAAGGCTGCATTACCGTAATATCTCTGAGGGCTTGAAATCATATTCACCGGATCGAGATGGGCGGCAAACTGTTTCCGGTCGATAGCTTTGATCAGCTCAAGGTAAGAATCGGGTGAATCGGGCAACATATAAGGCATTGGTTCAAGCGAATAGAAAGCGTTCACAGGTTTCGCGCCATCAATTATGTGCCTGACGTTTTCAACAATTAACTCAAAAGTATCTTTGGAATAGTTACCAGGGTATGGCCCGTCCCAAATCTCCCCTCTTGCTCCGGATATATTCACGCAGCATTTTGCACCTATTTCATCGGCAAGCTTCAGACTATCAATATTCTTCTTCAGATTCTCCTTTCTGACTGCTTCATCAGGATCCATCAGGTTATTCCAGACTCCAACTTCTGCAATAAGTATGTTGCTCTTCTTTGCCTCTTCCCTGTAAGCCCTTATCAACTCTGCGGGTGCACCTGCCTGGACGGGGCAATAAGCTGCGCTGTAATTCAGGGCTCTGACTGCCTTTATCCACTCGCCCGGATCCTGAAATTTTCCTGTAACAGGGCCTCCCAGCCTCACAGGATTTCCTGCGGGATTTAAAAAGGCTCCGGCAAAACCCCCGGGTTCAAGAGCAAGTCCGGCGATAATTGTTGTTGATTTAATGAAATGCCTTCTGCTGTAATTGCTTTTCATGGTTTTCGACTTCTTAATAATACCTCCCGATGAACCTGTTCTCAACTATAAGCTTCTTCATCTGCCCGGGGTCGATCATCCCCTGACTTCTATAAACAATTTTCCCTCCGGGTTCAATCAAAAGGGTATAGGGGATTGCACCCTGCCATTCCGGATCGACTGCCTCGATGAGTTTATAAACATCATCATTATTGAAAATGTAGTTCTTGTTTGAGGCTTGTTTTTCTTTAAGAAATTTAAGCGCATCACTTTTCTTTGCCTGTTTATCGGCGCTGACAGATATAAATTCAAACGGGCGTCCCCGGTACATCCGGTCAATTATCACAAGGTCGGGAAACTCCATGGTGCATGGTCCGCACCAGGTTGCCCAGATATTGATAAGCCTGAGTTTCTCCGTGGGGTTCTTAAGGATCTGCTTTATTCCGTTTACATCAATTTCTTCAAGAGTTACGGGCAATTCAGCCCACTGTTTGTAAAGCTTTTGGGTGTATTCATCTTTCCACGACCACTTTACAGAGCATCCGAAGACTTTGGTAACCGGAGTTTTTACCGGCTGACCTGACAGAACAGCATCAACAGCATTTCTCAAATCTTCACCCTTACCTGTGCCCGGCTTTTCTGACCCGTCAATGCGACCTGCATATTTTAAGATACGATTACCGTCAAAAACAAAACAATGAGGCGTCGCCACAGGGCCATAGGCCAGGGCCGTCTTCTGGTCATCTCCGTCATAGAGATACGGGAAAGTAAACTTCTTATCTGCCGCACGTAGTTTCATCTCCTCAAAACTGTCGCCCATATCCGTATATCCAAGCTCGGAATAATTCAGCGCTTTAACGGAATTTGGTGAGATCATAACCACTTCAACACCTTTAGGCTTATAATCTTTTGCAAGAGCTATTATCCGGTCCTCATAAGCCTGGGCTGTGGGACAATGATTACAGCTGAAAATGATTACCAGAACCCTTGCTTTGTCAAATGATTTCAGACTATAGGACTTGCCGTCAACACCCGGAAGGTTGAATTCCGGCGCCTTCGAGCCAATATCGAGCGTCTTTGGTTCTGTGTGGACCGTCTGAGAATATCCAATGGTGCCGGTAAACAGAATAATCAGGGGGATCAGCGTTTTTTTCATAATTGCGGACCTATTTCACAGTTTTATCCAGCGGACGGCCCAGGCTTTCATATAATCCTCTCCTGCCTGCCTTGTCGCCGGCAAGAATTTCATTTGCAAATTTTGCCACCTGTTCAGCTACGGCACGCGGTACAACAACAACACCATCGCCATCAGCAACAATAACATCGCCCGGGCAGACAAGCACACCTCCGAACTCAGCAGCAGAATAGGTTCTGGTATCGATGAAATTCATTCCTTTCTCCAGGGCAGCTTTGTCACGAACCTGGGCATTCAGAACTGAAACAATAAAAACCGGGGCAATCAGAATCACTACTTTTAATTTTTTCATAAGAATGGGTTTAGTGTTATTATATCGGGGATATTATTAAATAAACTGTTCTGCAGCTCATCAGAGTTCTGTTATAGAAAGCTTCAGAGAAGAAAAGTAACCAATAAATCAATTATTTTTGATATAAATTTATAAATAATATAAATGAAACAGAAAAAATTCACCGTTGGATTTATCGGTGCAGGCGGTATCGCCCGGGCTCATGTTTTCTCACTCAATTCGGTGCGTTATTATTATGACAGCTCTCCTGAGATAGAAATGGAAGCTGTCTGCTCAGCTACCCTGTCACGCCGCGAATCGTTTGCAGAAAAATATGGATTCAAAAGGGCTCTGCCGCTGGATGAGTTTCTTAATAACAGGGAGATCGATACCGTCTTTATCCTTGGTCCGAATGCTGTTCATTATGAGCATCTTAAAGCAGCTTTAAATATGCCGGAAGTGAAGCGCATTTACCTCGAGAAACCTGTTTGTTCAACGGTTGAAGAAGAAACGGATATTGCCGTAATTGTAAAAGATCATCCTGATATAAAAATACAGGTTGGTTTTCAATACCTCTTTTCCACACATATACGGGAAGCCCTTCTTTTTTGGAGATCCGGAATGACAGGGAGGCCCATCCATTTTGATGTAAAATATTACCATGGCGATTACCTTCAGGAAAGTTACCGTTCAAAACGGACAAACCGGCTTACACCGGCACCCGACGGAGGCGCCATGGCCGACCTTGGCTCGCATGTCGTCAGTCTGCTAATTGCATTTTTAGGTGACAAAATACAAATTACCAATGCTTTGCAGGCAGGACATTTTCATGATGTCCCTGAAGATTCTGACCTTTTCAGCATGATAAATATTTACGATCCAGTCACAAAAGCAGCAGGGATAATCTCGGCGAGCCGCATAAGTTCAGGTTCAGGCGACATGATATCTTTTGAACTTTACGGAGAAGAGGGAACCATAAAGTTCTCGACCCATACTCCTGATTATTATGAGTATTACCTTGAAAAAACAGGAGTGTGGAGCAGGATCATTACCGGGAGCAATTACCGGCCCGAAAGCAGCTTCCCGTCTGCACATGTTCCTCCCGGATGGCTAAGATCAATGGCACATGCCCATTATGTTTTTCTTACCGGCAACGACACAAAATCCATAATTCCGGATATCTCTCATGGCCTTGCCGTTCAGAGGATTATCAGGGAAACAGCGGATCATCTCTCAAATTTCCGTAGAAAATCGGGTTATTAAATAGCAGATATTAAGCTGATCTTCAACCATTGTTGTTCTGGTGAACCCTCGGGACAAGCGGAATGCGTTGTTAAAACATGTTAAAATATTATATTCCAGAGGATACAATTTTATTATTTCATAACTTTGCATCCGATTTTACTTAACCAGATTAGACTGTAAATTTGAGATTATGAAAAGAACACTGATTATTACAGGTATCGTTTTCTGTGTCACAATCATTGCTTTAACATTATTCAACAAGCTTACATCCAAAAAAGATAACGAAAATCTGTTTGCTGAAGTTGAAATGGGGGATTTTGAGATAGCCATTTCATCAGCCGGTGAATTACTCGCTGAGAACTCCACTGACATAAAAGCACCTGAGATCGCTCAGGGCAGGGACTTTCATGCCCAGGAAATCAAAATTACCGATCTCGTTGCCGAGGGTACTGAAGTTCAGGAAGGAGACTATATTGCCACGCTGGACAGGACACAGTTCGATAATACTTTGAAAGATGAGGCTGAAAGACTCAAAACATTCAGAACGAATCTTGAGACAAAAATGCTGGATACGGCAGTCACTCTTACCGGACTAAGGGATGCGATTAAAAACCAGAGGCATTCGGTTGAGGAAGCTGAAATAACACTTCGCAATTCCAAATATGAGCCGCCAACAACCATAAGGCAGGCTGAAATTGATCTTGATAAACAGCAAAGGATGCTCGAGCAGAGTGCAAGGAGCTATACATTAAGGGTTGCACAGGCCGAAAGAGATTTGCGTAGCCAGAAACTTTGGGTTTCCCGTATCGAGCGTCGGGTTGCTGATCTTGAAGAGGTACTCTCCGGATTTGTAGTTAAGGCACCTTCGCCGGGGATGGTAATATATAAAAAGGACAGGCGTGGCAACAAGATCAAGGCAGGCTCTTCAATAAATCCCTTTGAGAGGGTAGTGGCAACATTACCTGATTTAAGTTCGATGTTATCAAAGATTTATATCAGCGAGATTGAAATAAGCAAGGTAAAACCCGGACTGACTGTTAACATTAACGTGGACGCTTTCCCGGAAAAATCCTACACAGGCAAAATTTTTACAGTTGCCAATATAGGGGAAAAACTGCCAAACACCGATTCCAAGGTCTTTGAGGTGATGGTTAAAATTGACGGGTCCGACCCTACTCTGCGTCCCACCATGACAACCGGAAATAAAGTCATTGTTAAAACTATCAGCAATGTGGTCTATATTCCGACCGAAGCAGTAAATACCGGTGCGGATGGCATCCCGTTTGTGTATACAAAGAATAAATTGAAAAAGATAGTTGTTCCCGGCGATTCAAATGAGAAGTATATTATTATCGAACAGGGACTTAAACCGGGTGAAAAAGTATATCTTTCACCTCCTGAAGAGGCTGAAAAATTCAGATTGCAGGGAGAAGATCTTATTCAGGCAGCAAAAGAAAGCTGATCCGGTCATGTCAATCCCTTCCCCTGGCGGATCTACCCTTTATACACAACTTTTCAATTATCAACATTGCCTGTGAGTTTGGGATTCCTCGCTGGCGCTTGGAATGACATGCTCTATTTCAAGGATTTAGGGGAAGAAGCGGCGATTCGCACTAAAATCAGAATGAGTAAGGAGACACATCTTGCGAATCGCCGCTTCTTCCCCCACCCCAAAAATATGACCTGTCATCCCGAGTTTTTATACAAAAATTTTGCACATCCAGTATTGAGGTGTTTTTACACAGTTTGACCGCGGCGTGTATTAGTGCAAACGGCCTGTTCACGAGTGCGGTTCCGGAAGATTAAGCCATCAGGATGTCCTCATATTAAGCTCCTTCAGAGCTTACAAAACCAGAGGAGACTTCGACCCCCGGTTTCGCCGGGGGTTATTCACATTTGTCCCGTTCCGGGACAGTCAAGGGACAAAGGCCTCTTTCAGAGGCAGAAATTGAAACCAGCTTCTGATCCTCAGGACAGCAGGATGGAGCAGAGCCACAAAAGTGACAGAGCTTTACGAAATCCAGAGCCACGAATGTGGCCTTTTCTAAGCTCAGGCAAGAACCACGAAGTGGTGATATGTGAATAACCCCCGGCGAAACCGGGGGTAGAATGCGACTAAATGATGTCAGCCCTGAAAGGGCTGAATAAAGGCGGATCATTAGGACCTTTGTGTATCTGTCTTATAATGTGTCACTAATGCAATATTATCATTAGCAGCACAAGTGAGGTATCTCCCTGATTTATATACAATTACAACTTATAAAATTAAATTCCAAAACTACCCTAAGGCTCATCAAAAGATGTGTATAAAGGGTAGCTGGCGGATATGAAAGCTAATGTATAAAAAAATAACCGCAAAGGGAATTCCTTGCGGTTATTATGAGTTGTCAGCACTTACTGGTTACTTTTTGTCGTAAGCCCTTGTTGTCTTACGTTCGCCATTAGGTGTATTCATTGTCGATACAACAGAGAGTGCAGCCGGGCTTGTAAGGCTCCAAACTTCAGTAGTTTTCATCGTGGTAGTCTGTCCGTCCCGTTCAAAAGACCTTGATGTAACAATATTTATTGATTTGCCGTCGGCTGACCAGGTTGCGATTGATTTACTTTCGCCCCTTCCTGTGGTGTTAACACTTTCTTTCCCGTCGAGGGTATACTTGCTGGTAGTAGTCGTTGACTGCCCATCCTGGCCTGTTCTTGTCTGGTCAACCGTCAGGAGGTTGCCTTCCTGCTTAACTACCATGTTACCACCGCCACCTCCACCTCTCATGCCTCCACCCTGGCCCTGCTCCCCCATCTGACTCTTTTCAGCGTTAAAAGCCCATGTACCCGAGAAATTAGCCTTTGAACCCTGGGCATTGGATGCCAGAGGAAGGCCAAGGAATGCAAGAATCACTGTGAATGACAGTATTTGCAAAATAAAATTCTTTTTCATTTTGAATAAAATTTAATTGGTTTATAAAATATTAGACAACTATCCAAAGTTAATTATTCCACTGAGATTATGAGATTGCAGAACCGGATTTCAGAGTTTTTTTCTATCTTGCAGCCCTTAAAGCAATTAATAATAATTTTAACAACTTAAACTCAATTAATCATGATCAAAAAACTTTTTTCACTACTGGTAATTACTGTTTTTATCTTTTCATGCGGTAACACAGGCAAAAAGGAAGCATCATCCAAAGCAGAAGAAGCTTCAGGTACAAATAAAGTAGAATTTGCTTCTTTAATTGAAAATCCGGGAGAATATGTCGGGAAAACCATTAGTGTTGAAGGAAAAGTCGTTCATGTATGTACACAAAGTGGTAAAAAATTATTTATTACCGGTGAAAATCCTGATATCAGCCTTTATGTCCAGGCGGGAGAAGCGATGCCAAAATTCCCCATGGAATTACTTGGAAGTGAAATTGTAGTGGAAGGTGTTCTGACTCAAGTTACAGCAACTCCTGCTGCGGAAGGAGAAGCCATGCATCAGGGCGGAGGAATGCACGAAGGAGCAGGTGCCGCAAAATCATCCGTTGGAGCTGATACATGCGAAACAGCAAAAGCGCTGGCTTCCCAGCCCGTCCTTTCGGACCTTATGATGATATACAACAAGCACACGCTCGTTAAATAGAAATTAAGAACTTACACAGAGGTACACAGAGTATCACTGAGTTCCACAGAGGAACTTAGAGCACGGTTATGTATTAACTCTGTGGACCTCTGTGACTTTATCACCCGCCATAGCCCCCTTGCGAAGGCGGGCTCTGTGGAACTCTGTATAATTTCTTATTGATAGTCCGAATTTTAATACGATGAACATTTCAAAATTAAACAGGATTACCCACCGTGACATCGGTTATCTTATTGCCGGACTATCAATTATATATGCAATCTCAGGGATTGCACTCAACCATAAACATGACTGGAATCCGAACTATATTATTGAGAACCATGTATTCTCTGCTAATGTAGATTTTACCAGAGAGACGCTTAACAAGGAAGTTGCGCAGAATATTCTTAAAAATGTCCCGGGCAACCCGGTATATAAAACATGGTATTATCCTTCCGGGAATGTACTGACAATATTTGTCGAGGGAGGTTCGGTAAGGATCAATACAAAAACCGGAGAAGGTGTTGTTGAAAGGATTAGCAAGAGGCCACTGTTCTACCAGATAAATTTCCTCCATTACAATCCGGGTAAATGGTGGAAATACTTCAGCGATATATTCTGTATTGCCCTGATGACAGTAACCATCACCGGGCTCTTCCTGGTAAAGGGAAAAAACGGGATTACCCGGCGGGGAGCAATCCTGACGGCAATCGGGATTGTAGTGCCGTTGTTGTTTCTGTTTATCTATTAAATCAGACGCCCCCGCCACAGCAAAGAAATAAAAACTTACACTGAGTTCCACAGAGGAAGTCACAGAGTTCCACAGAGTTAATTTTAACTGCAGGGTCATGGTACTAACTCTGTGGAACTCTGTGACTTCTCAGCGGACCTCAGTGTAAGTTCTTAATTTCTTTTATTCGCCCGTTATACCATTTTCAATGCCTCAAGCACCCTCGCCGGAGAGAATGGCATCGAGTACATTCTGGCGCCAGTAGCATCATGGATAGCATTTGCAATAATTGCACCCATTCCGATGATTGCAGGTTCTCCTCCTCCCTTTGGAGGCTTATCCTGCCTCTCAAGAATAATACAATCCATCTTTGGCACCCAGGAGAAACGAGGAATTACATAGCTGTCAAAGCCACGGTTTTTAATATTCCCGCCTTCAAACTGAATTTCCTCTATAAGTGAATATCCCAGACCCATCTGGATGCACCCTTCCATCTGGATCAGGGCTCCCTGCGGATTGACGCATAGTCCCATATCCTGGCTGCATGCCACGCGAAGAACCTGAACATGCCCCGTTTTCTTATCCACTTTAACTTCACACATCATTGCAACCCAGGTACCTGCATCAGTTCCGCATGCAATTCCAATGCCTCTTCCTCCAGGAGTCTTTGGCAGGCACATATCCGAATTTCTCTGCCACTGATTTCCAGCAGGCTATCATTTTTTCGTCCTTAAGATTCTTAAGCCGGAACTCTAACGGATCGATCCCTGCCGCGGAGGCCATAATGTCGATATGCGACTCCCTGGCGAAGGTGTTTGTATTGTTATTAGGAGCACGCCAGGCTCCGGTGCCAAACGGATGAATCTGCACGCCATCCATATTCTGGGCGTAGGCTAGTTGTCTTAGCATTCGGAACATCGTAAATCGTATCAGAACCCCGAGTTCCGGAATAATATATATTATAATCCCAGAGTTTGATCATACCTGATTTATCCATTCCCGATCTGATCCGGATAACCCCGGCCGGATGGAAAGTATCATAGAAAAACTCCTCATCACGGGTCCAGACAAGCATTACAGGTTTCCCGGCAAGTTTTGCGATCTTCGCTGCCTCGACACCCTGTTGATATGCACCTTTCCCTCCGAAACCTCCGCCAACAAAAGGAGTTATCACTCTTACCTTTTCCCTTGGAAATCCCAGTTCACGTACAATACCGTCCTGAAGACCAAATGGTGACTGGGTGGAAGCCCATACAGTCAACTTGTCACCTTCAAGGCTGGCCATGGCGGAATGTGTTTCAATAGCAGCGTGGGCAACGTAAGGATCATGAAATTCCGATTCAAATATCCTGTCTGATTCCTGACTGCCTGCATCAAGGTCCCCGTTGGTCCGCACAACATTGACTCTTGAATCGGCTCCTACCATTCTGTCATAGAGATTCCTGTCATTAACCTTGAGCTCATTGAAGGAATATTCGGCTTTGATCTTAACAATTGCCTCATCAGCCCTGTCGCGGTTTTCATTGAGTACCGCTATAAAATCACCATCACGGACAACCTGTGTACCTTTAACCTGCTCAGCTCCCGACACATCGACAGTTGTCAGTTTTGCCCCGTGTGATGGCGGACGCAGGATCCTTGCAAATACCATTCCGGGAAGCCGGAGATCACCTGTATATTTTGCCTGTCCTGTAACTTTTGCGATTGCATCCGAATGTTTATAGGATTTCCCGACATAGGTAAATTTTGTATAATCTTCCACTGGAGGCTTTACATCGAGGAACTTTTCAAGTTTCTTCCCCTGGGCAAGCTGGGCATAGGTGACCCTGTTCTTTGGATTTTTGATATCGATGATCACTCCATCCTTAACCTCCAGCTGGGAAGCAGGAACACCAAGTTTTGCGGCGCCAAGGTCAACCATGACTCCCCGCGCCTCGGCTGCTGCTGCCCTCATCGCAGGTCCGAATGTTTGAATAGTTTGCGATCCCCAGGTTCCTGCATCCCATGGACAAAGGTCGGTATCGCCCATGACCATTTTGATTTTTTCGAGCGGAACGTTCAGTTCATCGGCCATCATCTGTGGCAACGAAGTAATTGCTCCCTGCCCCATTTCAATTTTCCCGGTGAAACAATTAACAGTTCCATCCCCGGCGATCTGAAGGAAGGCGTTGTAATCTTTTGGCAGGCTCCTTGCCTGTTCAGCCGGTGAGCCAACAAGGTCGAGAATATTCCATGGCTGAAAGAATATGAAAATTCCTCCTCCGAGAAGTTTAACAAAGCTTCTTCTTTTTATTCCTGTACTTTCACCCGTTTCAGCTGATAGTTGAATACCTGTAATCCTTTTTCTTCATAGCTATTTCCCTCCTTTCATTACTTTAGAAGCTGTTTCGACAGCGTCAATTATCCTTGTATGAGCTCCGCACCTGCAGAAGTTTTCCTCAAGTCCTTCAATAATTTGCTGCGCGTGAAGGTGATGGATTTTTCATTAGCAATGCGGTGGCAGTCAATATCATGCCGGGAGTGCAATATCCGCATTGAAGGGCATCGTGGTCAACAAATGCCTGCTGGACTGGATGGAGTTTACTCCCGCGTGCCAGACCTTCAATAGTTATAATTTCCTTGCCCGCAATATCACTTACGGGTGTCATGCACGATCTGGTCGCTTCCCTGTTGATCAGTACTGTACAGGCTCCGCAGAATCCGTTCCCGCAGCCAAATTTGGTTCCGGTAAGTCCCAGCTGATTCCTGAGCACCCAGAGAAGTGTCTGATTTGGATCAGTCACTATTTCTGTCTTTTTGCCATTAAGGTTAAAACTGATTTTTTCTTCCATATTTTGTATGATTTAATATTCTGTTTAATAATGATTAAAACTGATCCTGTACGAATTAATATTTATCCCCGACACTATTCTATTCCGGGTTGTTTAAATTTTCTTAAGCGCTTCCAATACCCTGGCCGGAGTCATGGGCATATCGTAGAGGACAGCCCCGGTTGCATCAAAAATTCCACTTGCGATTACACCTCCCATTCCGATTATTGCGGGTTCTCCACCACCGTGGGGAGGTTGATCCAACTTGTTGAGAATTACTGTATCTATCTTCGGAACCCATGAAAAATGTGGAATTTCGTATGTATCAAAATTAACATTTAACATTTTTCCACCTTCAAACTGCAACTCCTCCGTAAAAGAATAACCCAATCCCATAGTGATACAACCTTCCATTTGTAAGGCTGTTCCCTGGGGGTTGACGCAAAGCCCCATATCCTGTGCGCAGGCAACACGGATAACCTGAACATGTCCGGTTTCCTTATTTACTTTGACCTCAGCCATCAAAGCCACCCATGTATCGACATCCGTACCACAGGCAATGCCATACCCTCTGCCGCTTGGCCCTTTCCCCGGAGTATAGCCAAATTTATCCGCCACGGCTTTCAGTACGGCTATCATCTTATCGTCCTTCAGGTTTTTCAGGCGGAATTCCAGAGGATCCATTCCTGCCTTTGAAGCCATAAGGCACATCTGCATCTCCCTGGCGAAAGTATTGTTACTATTTCCGGGAGCGCGCCATGGGCCGGTTGCGAAAGGATGAACCTGAGGCCCGGATTCACGCTGGTCGATGCTAACGGTCTTCTGATGGGGAACATCATAAATTGTGTCTGATCCCCTGTCCCCCGCATAATAAACTGTGTAATCCCAAAATGTTATCTTACCTGCTTTATCCAGACCGGAGGCCAGCTTAATCAGCGCAGCGGACCTGGTAGTGTCATAGAAAAACTCTTCTGCACGGGTATAGGCTAACATCACCGGCTTTTTGGTCATCATTGTTATTTTAGCTGCCTCTGCTGCCTGCGGATTGTCACCTTTACCGCCAAATCCTCCTCCTACATAGGGCACAATAACCTGAATCTTTTCAAGTGGAAGCCCCAATCTGCCTGCAATGGCTTCCTGCGTTGGAAAGGGCGTTTGTGCTGAAGCCCATACAGTGATTTTGTCACCATCGGTACTGGCAGCAGCAGTATGAGGTTCAATTGGTGAATGAGCTACATAACTATGGCGAAATTCCGATTCTATTATCGTGTCGGACATTTCTCTGCCTGATTTTATGTCTCCCTTTGTATTTACAACATCTCCTTCAGTAGCCGATTTCAAAAAGTGGTCGAAAACGGTTTTGTCGTTAACTTCCATTTCATTAAAGGAGTATTCTGCCTTAATTTTGACGATTGCCTCATCAACCGTGTCACGATCTTCATGCAGAAGGGCAATAAAATCACCATCCCTGACAACCTCAATACCTTTATCTTTTCGGCCTCCGAAGTATCGGCAGAAACCAGTTTAGCCCCATGTGATGGAGGGCGGAGTATCCTGGCCTGCAACATTCCCGGAATTTTTATGTCGCCTGAATATTTTGCTTCTCCTGTCACTTTTGCATAGGCGTCAAGTCTTTTATAGAGGTTTTCCAATAAGGTTAAACCGGGAAGGATCTTTAAGGACCGGACTCTCTTTAAGATACCTTTCAATCTTTCTTTCCTTTTGTCAACTCTGCATAACTGACACTTTTATTTTTGTCGCGCTTATCAGATATTATTCCATTATTAACTTCAAGCTGAGATTCCTCAATACCCAGCTTTTCTGATCCCAGCAACATCAGAACTGCTTTTGCTTCAGCAGCAGCTGCCTCATACTCGGGCCGAATTCACGAATTGAAGTTGAACCCCAGGTACCGCCATCCCAGGGACAAAGATCAGTGTCGCCCATTACCATTTTAACACTTTCCAGCGGCGTATCGAGTTCATCAGCCATCATCATCGCAAGGGCAGTCATTGATCCCTGACCCATTTCAATTTTGCCGGTGTAACAACTCACTGTACCATCCTCGGATAATATGAAGGAAGGAATTAAAGTCCTTTGGAAGTGACCTTTCCTGCTGCAACAGGAGCCAACTTAGGTTTACATCCCTGAAGTGGATTGAAGATGATTATAATTCCACCTCCCAGATATTTCAGGAAGTCCCTTCTGTGAAGTGAGAATAGCCTTCTACCTGTTTTGGGCGCCTTTGTATATTCAGATATTGTCTTTTTCATGGTTTTGTTTATCCTTTCATTTCTTCAGCTGTTTTTCAACGGCATCACCCATAGCAGTGTCCGGGCCCAATCCACAAGAATTTCCGTATTTTTCCCGTAGTTCAAAATTGATTTTCTCGTCCATAACTACTTATTCGATTAATCTCATTCAGATAATCTTCCTTCGTATCAAAATCTTTAATTATTCCAGGTGAATTTATTGAAACCTCGAAAACATCCCCGGGATTATTTTCGGCAAGGGAATTTAATCCTTCTGACTTATCAAGAGCCTCAACTGAACTGCCGTACCTGAAGTCAACCAGCAATGGATGTCCCCTTTTCTTCTTGTAAACAGGAATTACTATTCCTTTTCCTGACCTCCTGTAAGCCGCAATAATTTTATTTATAACTGCAGGTTCAATCAGGGGCTGATCACCCGGAAAGATAAGGACCGCTTTGTACCGGTCGGGAAGATTTTTAAAACCACACTTCACGGATGAGAGCATCCCTTCCCTGTAATTCTCATTGTAACAATGGATTACAGGGAGATGCCTTATACAACCCAGGATTTCGTCCCTGTATGAACCAAGCACCACTAAGGTATTAAAAACTTCGGATCCCGTAACATTTTCAATAACCTTTTCTATCATAGTCTTATCATTAAAAGGAAGAAGCATTTTCGGGACTTTCATCCTTTTTGATTCACCGGCGGCGAGAATTATAGCCCAGATTTTATTCATGTCTGGCTGGCAGGGATTTCCGGATATTCTTAACCTGGACAAGCTGAGCTGCTATGCTTACTGCAATTTCCTCGATTGTTGTTGAGCTGATATCCAATCCTATCGGAGCATATATCCTGCTCCATTCCTTCTGATCAGTCCAGCCACTGGCAATGAAATCCCTCTGCATCATGGCAACTTTGTTCCTGCTCCCGATCATACCTATATAGGCAGCATCAGATGCGATACATGCCCTGAGAGCCTTTGCATCATCTTTATGGCCGCGTGTAACTATCACAATGTAAGTGTCATCTTTTTTTTCAAGCTGAGCTATCGTGTTTCCTATATCACCTGTAATAATGTGATCGGCTGACAGTAAATTTTCTGCGTTGGCAAATTCGGGACGGTCATCAATAACCGTGACTTCAAAATCGAGCATCTGTCCGATTTTTGAAAGAGCTTTGCCAATATGCCCCGCTCCTGCAATAATAAGACGCAAAGGAGGTATGACCGGTTCAAGTAAAATGAAAGAATCAGTTTTGTCGCCCGGGAGTGTAATTTTCATTTCACGAAAATCATCCGGTTTTAAAGAGCCCAGTATAGCTTCAATTTCAGATCCGGCAGCATTCATCAGTTCCCGGGGAAGAGATGACTTCCCAACATCTGTAACCCAGTACCTGTTAATTACACTTCTCTCATCATCCTCAGGGGTAACTGTGGTGACGAGAACACCCTTTGTTCTTGACTCAAATGAATGTTTAATCTGTTCAAAAACAGCAACATTCCTTTGCAGATCCGAATCAACGAGTATGTCGATTTCACCACCGCAAAGAGCATCTTCTCCATCGGCAACCTTGTTGTCGAGCACGAAGAGATAGCTGCCCGACTTCTTTGAAACGACAGCTCTTCCCGCGATCTCCTGCACTTTTCCTTCGACTACCCCACCACCCACAGTACCATATATCAGCCCTGTCCTGTCAAAGAGCGCTGAACTACCCTTTTTTTGGGGTGTCGAGCCTTTAGTCCCGATAACTGTTGCAAGTACCAGGTCATGAATATTCTGAGGGTTTTTAAGGATCGTGCAGGTAGATGTTTTTCATTTTCCTTTCCAGGGTTGATAAAAACAAATATATTAAAATTGAGCTTCAATGAAAAAATAAATAATAAATTGGAGCTGTTTAAAAGTTCTTTGTGAACCCTGGTGAAACCTTCGGGTCTTTTATGGTAAGAAATTAAAACCAAACTACAAAGGATCACTAAGGTTAGCACAAAGGCGCACAAAGAATATGACCCTGAGAAAGAATTTTTTAGACAGACTATTCAATAAAATCTATTCTACCATGAAAATCCGTTACTCTCTATTTCTAACCATCCTCCTTATTATGTCGCTGTTATCAACCTGCAGGCAGGCTGGCAAGAATCCTGCCGTGCCGGAAGAAAACGATACCAGGTGGCTTGAAGAGATTACCATTGCACAGCTTCAGCAGGGATACAAAGACGGGAAATACACGGTCAGTGACGTTGTATCGGCCTATCTCGAAAGGATCGCTAAAATAGATGAGAGTGGCCCTGTGCTGAATTCCATTATCATCATCAATCCGGATGCGTTACAGATCGCTGAAGAGCTTGACAGGCAGATGGCTGAAGGAAAGACCCCGGGTCCTCTCTTTGGTGTTCCTGTTGTCATTAAGGATAATATTGATACACACGACCGGATGCCGAATACAGCAGGTGCAACCGCACTTATGAATTCCTTTCCGGCATCTGACAGCCGGGTTGTAAAAAAACTTAGAGAGGCAGGAGCCGTCATCATCGCCAAATCAAATCTCAGCGAATGGGCAAATTTCAGGGCTGAGACCTCATCAAGCGGTTGGAGCGGAGTCGGCGGACAAACAAAGAACCCTTACATCCTCGACCGGAATCCATGCGGTTCAAGCTCTGGTTCGGGAGCAGCAGTTTCTGCAAATCTCTGTACCGTAGCAATCGGAACCGAGACCAATGGATCAATAGTCTGCCCCTCAAATAATAACGGAATTGTGGGTTTGAAACCCACTGTTGGACTGATAAGCAGAACGGGGATAATTCCTATCTCGTTCACCCAGGATACACCGGGTCCGATGGGGAGGACCGTCGGGGATGTGGCAAAATGCCTTGGCGCTCTGACCGGCATTGATTCTGCTGATTCTAAAACCTTTGATTCCAAAGGAAGGTCCCACACTGATTATACGGGTTTTCTCAAAACAGACGGGCTCAAAGGCAAGCGGATCGGAATTATAAAAAATTCAGGAGGCTTCTCCGATAATGTAGATTCTCTTATGAAGCTTGCAATTGCAGACATGAAAGCGCTGGGGGCTGAAATATCCGAGGTGGAGGCTCCTCCGGCAAGACAATATAATGACAATTCATACCAGGTATTGCTCTATGAATTTAAGGACGGCCTGAATAAATATTTCAAGGGACTGGGAGAAGGATCCGGGATTAAAAATCTGGGAGAACTGATCGAGTTTAATAAAAGAGACAGTGTTGAACTCAGGTTTTTCGATCAGAAGATACTTATCCAGGCACAAAAAAAAGGTGATCTGAATTCGAAGGAATATCTTGAAGCTCTAAAGAAAATGCAAAGGGCAACAAGGGAGGAAGGTATTGATAAGTTAATGAATACCAACACCCTGGATGCTTTGATCGCCCCTACCGGCTCTCCTGCATGGAAAACTGATCTGATCCTTGGAGATCATTTTGTCGGAGGAAGCTCATCTCTTGCCGCCATATCGGGTTATCCGGCAATCACGGTCCCGATGGGATTCATTGACGACCTTCCTGTTGGCATCACATTTTTCGGAAGAGCCTGGAGCGAGCCGATCCTTCTGGAGATTGCTTATGGATACGAGCAGGGAACCAGGCA
The DNA here is from genome assembly GCA_963806555.1 of uncultured Bacteroidales bacterium. Classification (GTDB taxonomy): domain Bacteria; phylum Bacteroidota; class Bacteroidia; order Bacteroidales; family VadinHA17; genus LD21. The sequence continues at coordinate 170,012 of CAWDYR010000001.1, forward strand.
CAGGAAAGCGCCGGAGTTTAAAGTTACTGACGAATTTCTAAGCAACTAGAATTGTTGAAGGTTGCGGGTTGCAAGGTTGCAGGCTATGCGAAACGGTTGCACAAGGATAGAAATCCTCGCTAGCACCGGGTCTGATTCTACCCATTAATGCTTTTTTAAGCGACTCGACAATTTCCTTCGAACCTGCAACTACCGGGAAATTAGTATTCATTATATCTTTTGTGATTGAAAAGTGTATGTCATTGCCAAATATATCCTTCATTATTCCTCCTGCCTCTTTAATAATTAACCCAAGTCCGCATATATCCCAGACTTTAGTGAAGAGATTAATACATCCTCCGAATTTGCCTTCCGCCACGTAAATAAAATCAACCAGTGAATTTGTTGACCTGATATTCCTTGAGCCTTTGATTATATACTTATAGATCCTGATACCTTTATTCAGAAAAGCTTCGTCATCAGTATAGTCCACTGAAAATGCTACCAGTGAATTTTTGAGCTCCTTATTCACTGTCATTTTCAGGGGCATGTCATTTTTCAGCGCCCCGTTTCCCTTCTCTGCAAAATACAACATATCAAATACAGGCAGGTATGCGCCCCCCATTACAGGAACGTTATTCCTGAACACAGAGATCAGGACACCGAACCACGGTATTCCGGATGCAAAATTCGAAGTGCCGTCCAGCGGATCGATTACCCAGGTATATTCGGAATTTTTGCTCTCAAAACCGGTCTCTTCAGAGATCAGGTTATGTTCCGGAAATTTTTTCCGGATTATTTTAGTAATGACCGCATCACTTGCAAAATCTGCTTCTGTAACAATGCTGCTCTGCGATTCCTTTTGTTTTATTTCAACCGGTTTATTAAAATATTCAAGAAGTGTTTTTCCTGAAATCCTTAATGCTGAAATTAGTGTTTCCTTCATTTGATGCATTTTTCACTTTTTCCACCAGGTAAAAAACTGCAGTGGCAGTCCTGGCAATTCCTTCCCTTTTAATAACAGCCGGCTGAGGAAGATTTGGATTAAGGTCGAGATACTCTTCCTTCACTCTTGACCGGAGTTTTAATAATATAGGGCTTACAGGAAGGAAGAGCTGCCACGGCTCTTTTTGCACCTTCATACAAAGCCTTTCGTGTCTCTTCAAAAGGATAAAGCTCTGCAGCTTCTCTCGACAGCCCGCGTTTAACAGCTACCGTTACAAGATTATCTCCAAAGAACTTCCTTCCTTCGCGGCAGGTGGCCACATCACCGGTGACCATTATTACAGGAACGCCGAAATAACCGGCTATTGCTCCGAACTGGGCAAGCTCCCCTGATTCCACCCCGTTGTACCAGTAACGGTTTTCGGTTTTTGAAGATTGGGTGTGATTCAGCACTCCGTCGGGTGTTCCCATCATTGCATGAAATCCCAGCATTATTATTCCTGAAAATGTTGAATCAAGATCTGTGAGATTTGCCGCACCCGGGACGTGGGAGTCCTGTTATGTATTTTGCACCCGGAACCATCATATGAGGGATCAGGCATTGTGAACCATGCCCGTCAAGAACCACAATTTCAGTCACGCCCGCATCCCGGAGGCCGCGTATTACAGCTGCAAGATCGTCCATGAAATATTCACGGGCCTGGATATTAAGGGGAGTTTCCTTAAACCTTGTCTGTTCGAATTTATAAACTCCGCTGATCCCTTCGAGATCAGTATTTATATAGATTTTCAACTGTGCATAACCCGGTCCCTGCCTTAGAAACAACAGTGTGAAAACAAGCAGAGCCGGTTTCACAGGTAAAAACCGATTAATTATTTCTAAGGGATTCTTTATTTTCATATTGATTATTTTCATTTTGCTTTATTTTATAAAGGCAAAATTAATAGAATGGGCCAACAAAATAAATTCCTTTCAAAGTTTAATCAAGTGTTGATAATAACATTATATTCGAAAAAAAATTCCGAAGAAATATGGAAACAAAAGCTCAGGATGCTCGGTATTGCATTACCAGGCAGGGTAAATTCAATTGATTTTTTTCGTGGACTTACAATGTTTCTTCTTGCCGGAGAGAGCCACCGAACTTTATGAACATTTCCTGCAGGCAGACAATGGCTTCCTGCAGTTTTTCGGCACACAGTTGAGCCATCATGAATGGCACGGATTGCATTTCTGGGATCTGATCCAGCCTTTCTTCATGTTTATTGTCGGTGTGAGCATCCCATTCGCCGTAGCCAACAGGAAGAAGAAAGGAGACAGCGACCGGTCAATGCCTGCTTCATGCGCTTAAAAGATCCGGTTTGCTTCTGTTCTTCGGATGGGCTCTTGTATTGCATGGGACCCGGGCATTTTGTCTGGAGGTTTCAGAATGTGCTTGCCCAGCTTTCTGTTACTTACCTGGTAGCATTCCTGATAAGAAACAAGAGTTATCTGTTCCAGATTTCATTTACCCTGGTTCTACTGATACTTATTGATCTTGCCTACCGCTTTTTCCCTGTTGAAGGATTCAATCATCCCTGGGTAAACTACGAAAACCTCGGAGCCTGGTTCAACAATAAAATTGAAGGAGTAGATAAGGCAAGCGAGTGGGCTACCTTGAATTTTATCTCAACGACAGCCCATACTGTCTGGGGAGTTCTGTGCGGAAAGCTGCTTATGAGTGAGAAATCTGCTGCAAAGAAGATTCAGACACTTCTTATAGCCGGAGTTGCCGCTTTAGTTGTCGGATATTCTCTTGATCTTCTGGGTATAACACCAATTATTAAGAAGATTGCAACCTCATCATTTGTATTTGTAAGCGGAGGCCTGGCAATTCTTGTTCTCTGTCTTTGCTACTGGCTGATTGACTGCAAAAAGCTTTTTGCTACCGGATGGAATATGTTCAAGATAGTGGGTATGAATTCGATTTTCATCTACCTGTTTTTCTCACTCGGTACAACCGGGATCCTGATAAGGTTTTTCACCCCTTTCTCCAAAGCATTTTTCTCATGGGGAGGTGAGCTGACGGTAGCTATTATTGCCAGCCTCGCAGCCTGGGCAGCGCTATGGTATCTTTGTTACTGGCTTTACAAGAACAAGATATTTATAAAGATATAACCTGAACCAGCCCGTTATTATTAACAGTGGATCTGGTTTCAGAGCTTCAGTGAGACACTGGCTTGAGGCGTGCCGGTAACAAAACAAATGGGTCGGGAGGAGAGAGGAATTTGAAGCCTGTGTTAGGCATATTTGAAACTTATCTCGATTGAATTCAGGCTTTCACTTTCAATTTTCCTAATTTGTTCCTGATATTGGGAGGGTGTTACACCTTTGATCTTCTTGAACTGCCTGTTGAAGTTGGAAATATTTCCAAAACCCGAATCATATGCAATTCCTGAAATATTCTGTGATGCATCTGTCAATAATTTGCAGGCGTATCCAACCCTTGTATTCAACAGATAATCTTTAAATGCCATTCTGTACGTCTGTTTAAATGCAGCGTAAAAAGATGTATTTGACATATTTGTAATTTCAAGCAAGTCCTTGATCTCTACATGCTTCTGGAAATTTTGCAGGATATGCTTCAACGCCTTCTGCATATTGCCCGATTCATCCTGCCAGAATGGTTCAGTGAAGGCAGGACTTGAAAGGACAAGAAATTCTCTGGTGGTGGCAAAAATTTTAAATATTGATAAGGAGTGTATATAACTTTTCACAGTCATTCATCTCCTCCATTTCAAGCATAAGAGATATTATTCTTCTTTTACTCTGTCCAAAAAAGGCATACCCTCTTGTTGATCCCAGGATAAATTTGTTGAGATTGCTGTTTTCAGATATCTGAAAAAATTTGTCCCCCAGAAAATCATAGCATAAACTGAATAACTATTCCCTCTCCCTGAAAACCAGACGGACTGAAATATTCAGGATCACAGAGACTTTCATGGGGTGTGTATGAACCGATAAAGACAAGATCATTGTTTTCAAACCGGTCAATATTGTCTCCTACCATTCTTTTACCCCTGCCTTTCCTTATCAGGCACAATTCATATTCAGGGTGATGATGCCATGGGGTAAATGGATTGTTCTCCCTGTAATAAATAAAGGATTTATCAGGTTCCTGAAACAATCTTACTTTGGCAATCTTCATTTTTATTGAAGTAGTTTATGGTATAAATATGCTAAAATCTTATGATTTTTGAATAATTTCATGATAAAAATGTATAAAAATATTACATTTTAATTTCTTCCCTGATTAATCGCTGACCAATTGTTTAATAATACCATTTATTCAACGATTAGTACTATTTTTCTAATCAGGGCCTGTCTATTTTTGGAATAACCAATCCTGAAACAAATGAACAAAGTCGCCTTGGGTATCTTTGCACATCCGGATGATGCTGAATTTATGTGTGCCGGAACACTGTCACTTCTTAAAAGAGCCGGATGGACTATTCATATTGCCACCATCACGAAAGGAGATAAGGGAACTACCGTATTTTCAAGAGAAGAAATCAGTGCAATAAGGAAAGAAGAAGCTGACAGATCTGCCCAGGTAATCGGAGGATATTATCACTGCCTTGAATTTGAGGATGTGTATATTTTTTATTGCCGGGAGACAATTAACAAAACCACAAATTTAATAAGGGAAGTTCATCCGTCAATTGTTTTTACCGCCAGCCCCAACGACTATATGATTGACCACGAAGTCACAAGCCTGATAGTTCAGACTGCATGCTTTTCGTCCGGGATTAAAAACATGGAAATTGACAATGAACCATTTGAACCCATACCATATCTGTATTATTGCGATCCGATGGAAGGAAAAGATAAGTTCGGTACTTTAATTCAGCCATCTATCTATGTCGATATTGAAAGTGAGATTTCCATAAAGGAAAAAATGCTTTCCTGTCATGTAAGCCAGCGAAACTGGTTGCTGGAACACCACAGAGTTGACGAGTATGTTCTTGTAATGAAACATCTTGCCGCCATGCGGGGGAAAGAGATTAACCTTTGCTTATGCAGAAGGATTCAGACAGAATCTGGGTCATAGCTATCCATCAGGCAATAAGCTCAGAGGAGATACTTGGCGAACTGGTTATTGAAAATCAATCAGCACGGATAACGATTTAAGAGGTTTGCGGATTGCGGGGCGCAGGGCGCAGGGCGAAGAGCGCAGGGCACAGGGCGCAGAGCGCAGAGCGCAGGGCGCAGGGCACAGAGCGCAGGGCACAGGGCGCAGGGCACAGGGCACTACCATTAAGTTCCCCTCCTGGGAGGGGCAAGGGGTGGGTTTTTTATAATTTTGTAAAAACAATTTCCCCATTTATCCAGGTTTGTTTAATAAATAGCGGGTTGCCTGCCTTCGCGAAAGCTACGGCTGGTAAAACGGGTTGAGGGGCGCAGGGCTCAGGGCGCAGGACTCAGAGCGCAGGGCACAGGGCGCAGGGCTTACGGGTTTGTTACTCGTTGATGAAGGGTAGCAATTTAAAATTTAGTTTTATCTTTAATTCATAGGAAAGGAAATTCATTAATTATCATAAGTTGCTGTTTACTAATTGGTTAATGTAATCAACTTTTATAAAATAACCCTATGAAACCCAGGGAAATTCATCCATCTCAGATAATTATTAATGCCCTTGCTATATTGTCCTGCATGTTTATTGGAACTATCAGGATTAATGCAGGTGAAAAGACTCTGATATTTCCGCTGCCTCAACAGATTCAGGTTACTGAAACCAGATTTGTTCTGGATGAAACAATATCGATCATTGTTCCCCTGCATCCGGATAAAAATGACATTTTCCTTGCCCGTTTTCTGGTAAGGGAACTGAGTGACAAATATGGTATTGCAGTTAAGATCGAACCACGAAAGGATATACCTGACGGCAGAAAAATAGTTGTAATGGGCAGGTTTGACAACCCACTGATAAACGGGTATGCCAAAAGTAACCAGCTTGAAGTCACAGAAAAGGATCCCGGAGCGGAAGGCTATATTTTACTTGTTAATGCAGATAAAATAATAATCGGAGGCAGTGATGACAAGGGTACCTTTTACGGACTACAATCCCTCCGACAGTTAATTGACGCAGGAAACGGGAAGGAAGTCCAGGGTTTGAAAGTGAAAGACTGGCCTGCCTTTCCTTTCAGGGCAATAAGGTTGTACATACCAGGACCTGAGAACATAGCCTTTTTCAAGAGGTTTATGAGGGACTTCATGGCGCTCTACAAATACAATAAAGTAATAATCGAGTTTAACTGTATGAGGCTTGACAAGCATCCTGAAGCAAATGCAGGATGGATAGAATTTTCGAAATACATGCAATATACACGGTCGAATTCTACAGAAGGGATCAGGGGTGAAGAAAAAAACTCGAGTCATTATGATGCCGGAGACGGTTACATAATTGAAAAAAATGACGTGAGAAGCATTGTAGATTTTGCCGCTGAGAATTTCCTGGAGGTCATACCCGAAATACCATCCCTGACACATGGATACTATCTCTTGACCAGGCATCCCGAACTGGCGGAGTATCCGGGAGATACATGGCCTGATACATACTGCCCTTCGAATCCTGAATCGTATAAACTGATGTTCGATGTGTATGATGAATATATTGAGGTGATAAACCCCAAAATGATACATATTGGTCACGATGAATGGTGGGGCGCTCCACTGGGAGTATGCCCGCTGTGCAAAGGGAAAGATTTTTCCGAACTCTTTGCCGGGGATATAAACAAAATTCATGATTACCTTGGAGCCAAGGGCATTAAGATTGCAATGTGGGGCGATTATCTTCTTGAAAGTGTGCGTGATGCAGGTCCTCAGAACAGGATTTCCTCAACCGGGGTAAAGTACCAGACTCCGGGAGCGATGCGCCCTGCTGTAGTCAAAGAAAAAATTCCGAAGGATATCCTGGTTCTTAACTGGTTCTGGGTGGACCAGGAAAAGGAAATGGAACTGAAGAATTTTGGCTTTAAACAGATTTATGGGAATTTTACACCTAACATCAGTAACTGGGATGAAAGGATCAGGAAAATAGATCTTGAGGGAGGCGCCCCATCGTCGTGGGCAGCAACCAATGAGTTTAATTTCGGGAAAGATCTGATCCTTGACTTCATGGGTTGTGCGAATTTTCTCTGGTCCAAACACTCTCTCAGCCAGAGAGAACTTGCAGGAATTGTTACCGGACTGATGCCGGAGGTCAGGGCAAACTTAAGCGGGAAGCGAATTCCGAGTAAAGACGGGGATCCCGTTGAAGCCCTGGATATCTCTTCCAGGTTCAATCTGCCGAAAAATTCTAAAGCATTCAATCTCAACCTGATGTCCTTCAAATCGGGCGAAGTGCTTAACAGATCACAAAAGTTTAATCTTTATGATGCCTCAGGAGTGTCTGCCAATTGCGCAATAGCTGTCGGATCGACCGGAACCGGCGACAACCCTCTCCCATTTCTGGTTGAAGGCATCAGGATCAATGAAGATGTCAGCAGCCTGATCTTTCTGCATGCCTGTGCGCTTCCTTCCGAAAACCAGAAAGCTTATTTTAATATCCCCGATTTTTTTGACTCAGCCGATCTGCTGGGCTGGTACGAAGTTATTTATGAAGATGGATTTAAAGCGATTGTTCCGGTTCAGTACGGAGTTAATATCAGGGAATGGAATCCGGGTGGAGAAGAGAGGCTCGATAAGAGGGAAGGAGAAACAGGATCTCCCCAGAATATGTACTGCTATGAAGCTGACCCGGTAATCTGTTCCTCTGACGCAATCAATAATCCGGTTACATTCTATGCCTACGAATGGGTCAATCCGCGTTTTGGCAAAAAAATCAGGCAGATTAATCTGCATGGCACTATAAATTATCAGGCTCTGCAGACGGATTACGGCAAACCTGTTACTGAACCAATGAAGAGCAACGCAATTCTCCTGGCCGCCATAAGCAAAGTAAAAAAAAGGGAACTGTTGAAACCGGGGAAGTAATTAATTTAGATATCTTGATGCCATTTAACATTAGAAAACTCTAATTCAATATAATTATGGAACAGAAAAAAGAAATCTTATTCACAGGTTCGGATACTGAAGGCGGAATAACATCCGGTTATCATATGAACGATGGTGTCGATGTGAAAGTACCATATTCTTTCTTCGGATCAATATATGATGAAGACGAAGAAAGGATGCTTCTTTCCGTATTGAGACAGGAATCTCAGACAATGGGACCCCAGGTAACCATGTTCCAGAGGGAATTTGCCAGGGCTTTTGAAGTAAAGAATGCGTTCGCCACCTCAAATTGTACAACTGCCATGCATGCAGCTACCCAGGCAATGGGAATAAAAGCCGGTGATGAAGTGATCGTTACCCCGATAACATTTATTGCAACCTCCCTTGTGATTTTAAAGGAAGGGGCCAAACCTGTATATTCTGATATTGATCCGAGGACTTTCAATATTGACCCGGCAAAAATTGAGGAGAAGATCACCTCCCAGGACGAAAGCAATTTATGTTGTCCATTATGGCGGGCAGATGTGTGATATGGATCCGATAATGGCAATTGCCAGGAAGCATAATCTTTTTGTTATGGAGGATTGTGCCCATGCGCATGGTGCAAAATATAAAGGAAGACAGGCAGGCAGTATCGGTGATATCGGATGCTTCAGCTTCCATTCACTGAAAAACATGACTACCCTTGGCGAGGGAGGTATGATAACAACCAACGATGATAAAGTTCTCTGATAAAATTCAGAGAATGAGAGTAATGAGCATAACACACTGGGATCCCAAACAGACTGCCTGGGAATTTGGCGGTATAAAGCTGACAAAAGAAGATGATAAAGACTATTGGATCCCCTCTCACTTTGATGTTATTGACGATGACGGGAAATGGGGCAACAATTACCGGATGAATGAAGCCCAGGCTGCTGTTGGAAGAGCCCAGTTAAGAAAGCTCGATATGCTGGTTGAGAAACGCAGGTATAACGGTCATTATCTGAACGAAGGACTAAAGGGTATTGAAGGGATAACACCAACTTTTGAAGATCCGAACTGTCACCATGCATTTCATCTTTATACTCTTTGCGTCGAGGAGGAGATTCTGGGAGCATCAAGGGATAATTTTATGAGAGTGCTTTACCAGGATGAAGGAATACAGGGTATTTTGCATTATCAACCGACATATCATTTTACAGGGCTTAAGAAAATGTATAATTATCCGGATAAGCTTTGTCCCAATGCGGAGGAATTTTTCTATGCCCGGGAATTAAATCTTCCTATGAATCCGAAATTGACGAAGGATGATCTTGATATGATGATTGAAGGTGTCAGGAATACAGTTAAAAAGGTTCGTAAATAGTCTTTTAATCAGATTATTACGTTCTGACTGAAGTTGTAGGATATTTTATGAGAAAAACTGTTATATCATGGTTGCTTCTTTTTGCATGTAACCTTATGTGGTCGTTACAGTTCACATGTATCAAGTTAACTCAGGATCAGGTGGGTCCGTACTTTACCGTCTGGGCGCCGATGCTTCTTGCAACTATCTTCCTGGCTCCATTCGCCCTCCGCGATTTTAACAGGGGAGGAAAAAAGTTTAAAGATGTAATTATTTTCGGACAGCTTGCTTTGCTGGGTGTATTTCCCGCTCAGGTTTTGATGACCTGGGGAACACAGTATTCGCTTGCCAGCAATGCCGCCATTCTCACGCTGGC
>CAWDYR010000002.1:0-106460 GCA_963806555.1 uncultured Bacteroidales bacterium
GATAAAGGGGGTGAGGTATTTAATATGTCTTATAATACGTATTTCTTTTTAATTTAATATGTCTTTTAATACTGCTTTTAATACGTATTTTAAAATATATAATACATAGATAATCAATACGTAACATCATTTGTGAATTAGTATTATCTTCACGTTTTGATATGGTTTTTCCTGAAGATCATATAAAATGAGATAAATCCGGCTACAATGATCAGGATGAGTTGTGATTCATGGCTTAGAAATGCATAAACAAGTCCGTCCTCAAGGCTTACTCCCTCAACGAAAGCAAGACCGCGCGAGACGGCGTAATGAAATGCACCAATACCGCCCTGCACCGGTACCGACATACCCAGTCCGCCCACCACAAGAAGAAAAATACTGTCGCCCAGGCCGATATGTGAAGTCGGCTCTATTGCAAAAACTACAACCCACGTCATCATCATGTAGCAGACCCAGATGAAAACAGTATGAAAAATAAATTCCCATTTGCTTCGGAGGCTGGCAATTGTTTTGAAACCGCTCAGTATTCCCCTGGCCATATCAAACATCTTTGAAAAGAAGAGGAACTTTCTCAGCCTGCTCCGGTACCAGTAGAACAGGAAAAGCGACAGGACAATTCCCACGACAATAATTACCCAGGTCAGCCAGGTAAATCCCAGCACGGCGAAAACTTTCTCCTGAAGCGGGATGAAGATGGTTTCCTTCAGGAATTCGTTGATCTCTTTGCCCCTGATTAAGATAAGGAGCACCATAATGGAAAGCAGTGAAATGAGGTCGAGTGTCCTTTCTATAACCACCGTTCCGATAAGCTGGTCGACCGGTATCTTCTCTTTCTTTCCGAGAGCCACGCACCGTGTTACTTCACCGATCCTGGGCAATGCGAGATTAGCCAGGTATCCGGTCATCATCGCATAGAATGTATTCTTAAGAGCCGGTGAATAACCCAGTGGATGTATCAGTATATTCCACCGGCGCGCCCTGCTTATAAATGCAACCATGCCGAAGAACATTGAAAGCAGAACCCATTTGTAATCCGCACCCTTTAGTCCTTCAACCAGCTTCCGGTATTCGACATTGCGGAATGCGAGCCAGAGCAGGACTATGCCTGCAATAAGAAACAACAGAAACTTAAGAGATTGAATTACTGCTTTTCTCAAGTCAGATCAGTTTATTTGTACTGGTATCGGGGAAAATAATTGTCGGTTTGAATGATTTTGCTTCCTGAAAATCCATCATGGCATACGACATAATTAAAACGACGTCGCCAACGACTACTCTGCGTGCTGCAGGGCCATTGAGACAAATCTGCCCTGAACCCCTTTCACCTTTGATCACATATGTTTCGAGACGCTCACCGTTGCAGATGTTCAGTACCTGTACCTTTTCGTTTTCAATAATGTCGGATGCATCCATCAGGTCTTCATCGATTGAAACACTCCCGATATAATTCAAATTTGCCTCCGTGACGGTTACCTTATGTATCTTCGATTTTAATACTTCTATAAACATTTTTAATATTGTATAATTTTAAACGTAAGTTGCTGGTTACTGGTTGCTGGTTGCTAGTTGATTGATAATATGCTTTTTGATAAAACCGATATCTTTCTGTCAATTCCGGATAGCATTTCTTATTGCCTGATTAATCAGCAATTAATCAACAACAGGTTTTACCAGCCAGCTTACTTTGTCAGGCTGCAAATTTAACTAACTGTTTGATTGATTCAACGGAATTTCAATATTATCTATCAATCTGATCTTTCCGGCTTTTACAGCAATACAGCCAAAATATTTTGTACCTTTTTTTATATCATCCCGACTTTCAACAGGCATGAGTTCTGTGTCATCGACGATCTCGAAATATTCAACCTCAAATCCGCTGATGTTGCCTATAGTCTTCCTGACATAATCCTTAACATACTGAATATCATGGTCCCTTATCATTCCCGAAGCGGCAGTGATTGTTTTATAGATTATCCCGGCGTTTTTCCTGATCTCAGGTTCCAGCAGACGGTTTCTGCTGCTCATTGCAAGCCCATCCTCATCGCGCATTATGGGAATTCCTATTATCCTTATGTTATCCCCGCTCTGTCTTACAAGCTCCTTTATAACAGCAAGCTGCTGAAAATCCTTTAGTCCGAAATATGCATAATCAGGCTTCACAATTTCAAACAGACGGCTTACCACCTGTCCGACTCCGTTGAAATGGCCGGGGCGGTGCACTGCCTCCATCACCCTGTCGAGGTTGCCGAAATTAAATTGCCTTTTATCCTCAACCGGGTATATCTCTTTATCAGATGGGGTAAAGATCATATCATCCCTGCGGAGAATCTCGCTGAGCATCGATAAATCCGCATCAAGTGTCCTTGGATAGTTCCTGAGGTCCTCTTTATCATTAAACTGTGTGGGGTTTACATAAATGCTGATGACTATAACCGGGCAGTTCACCATGGCATTATAAACAAGGGAGAGATGCCCTTTGTGAAGGGCTCCCATCGTGGGGACAAATCCGACAGGAGAGAGCCGGGCGTTCTTAATTAATTTCCGGAGTTCCTTAACAGTAGTTACAATCTTCATATAAAATTAAAAATGCAAACCTAAGCGAAAAAACTTTACAGGTTGTGTGATCGTCTTAAAATTGTTTAAACTTAAGGTAAAAAAGCAGGAACAGTACCCAAATCCGTATAAAAAGGTATTGATTATAATTTCATTTTTTATTATTATCTTTGCACCTTGTTATGGAACGGTATATCCGGGCAGTTAAATGGAAAGCAAAAAGGTATTATTCATATCACAGGAAATCACTCCTTATTTAGGTGAAACCAAGTTATCGAAAATAGGAAGGTATCTTCCTCAGGGAATTCAGGAAAGGGGAAAGGAGATCCGTACTTTTATGCCGCGCTATGGCAGCATCAATGAAAGAAGGAACCAGCTGCATGAAGTGATCCGGCTTTCGGGAATGAATCTTATAATTGACGACACCGATCATCCACTTATCATAAAGGTAGCTTCGATTCAGTCGGCCAGGATGCAGGTTTATTTCATTGACAATGACGATTATTTCCAGAGGAAATATACTGTAACCGACTCTGCAGGGAAGGAGTTCGAAGATAATGATGAAAGGGCACTGTTCTTCGCAAGGGGTGTTATTGAAACCGTGAAAAAGCTCAGATGGGCTCCCGATATCGTGCATTGCCATGGATGGATGACATCGCTGGTGCCGGTATATCTTCGCAGCATTTATAATGATGATCCGTTATTCCATGACTATAAGATTGTTTATTCAGTTTACAACAACGAATTCAAAACTCCCTTCAGGTCAACTTTTGCCGATAAGCTGAGATATGACGGGATCGACGGTGAGAGCCTGAAGCTTGTGAAAAAGCCGGACTTCATCAGTATATCAAAGCTTGCCATTAAGTATTCCGATGCTATTATCGTCGGAAGTGAAGATATTAATGAGGAACTTTTAAAGTACGTCAGTATACAAAATAAGCCCACACTCAACTATCAGGATGAGTTAGTCTACATCGATGCCTATAATGATTTTTACGACAAACTTTTATCCTGACATAATACTTTCAGGACTCCTGCAATAATTGAATTTTTCCATCTTCGTTATTTAGTGTCTAAGACGTACTGATTATCAGTCTGGGATTCTTCATTTCTAAAATCAATCTCTTATGTGTGGAATTGTTGGCTACATCGGATCCAGACCTGCACGGGAAATTGTTCTGAATGGATTGAAGCGTCTTGAGTACCGTGGATATGATTCAGCTGGCCTTGCAATTGTCAATGGCGAAACCAGGATATTTAAATGCAAAGGCAGGGTGAGTTGATCTTGAAGCCATGATCAGCACGACTGATTTTAACGGAACCATTGGTATGGGTCATACACGGTGGGCCACACATGGCGAACCCAACGAACTAAATGCTCATCCCCAGGTATCATATAAAGGAAATTTTGTGGTGGTGCACAACGGGATAATCGAAAATTATGCCCGGCTGAAGAAACACCTTGCAAAGCAGGGGGATCGAGTTTAACAGCCAGACAGATACCGAAGTTCTGGCAAATCTCATCGAACATCTTTACCTTGAAGGTGATCTGACTGCGGAACAGGCTATTACCCTTGCTCTTAACAGAGTCGAGGGAGCTTATGGCCTTGTCATAATCTGCACACAGGAACCCGACAGGCTGTTTGCGGCAAAAAAAGGGAGCCCGCTTGTAATTGGTGTTGGCGAAGGTGAGAACTTCATTGCTTCCGATGCCACCCCTATTGTTGAATATACCCAAAGGGTAATCTATCTGAAGGATGATGATTTAGCTATTATCAGGAAGGATGAGCTTGTCCTTAAGACAACACGGCCCGGTAATATTGAACCCGAAGTCAAGGAGGTCGATCTTAAGATCGGAGAAATAGACAAAGAAGGATTTGCTCACTTCATGCTGAAGGAGATATTTGAACAGCCAAGGGCAATCCACGATACCTTCAGGGGCAGGGTGCTTCCTGATCATTCCGGGATAATGCTTGGCGGCCTTCATGATGTACTTGAATCAATGTCGCAGTCGGAGAAGATCATTATTGTAGCCTGCGGTACTTCATGGCATGCCGGTCTTCTGGGTGAATATATTTTTGAAGAGTACACAAGGATCCCGGTAGAGGTTGAATATGCTTCGGAGTTCCGGTACAGGGATCCGATAATTAAGAAAGGAGATATTGTAATTGCAATAAGCCAGAGCGGTGAAACAGCCGATACTCTTGCTGCTGTTAAGCTTGCAAGGGAAAAGGGAGCAAAAGTTATCGGGATATGCAATGTTGTGGGATCGAGCATTCCCCGCGAAACGGATGCCGGTGTTTATACACATGCCGGTCCTGAAATAGGAGTAGCCTCAACAAAAGCATTTACCACACAGGTTACCGTCCTTGCAATGATGGCATTTGAAATAGGATTTATTAAAGGTGTAATCTCAGCCGCAACCTATAAGGAACTGATAACGAGCTGGTTTCAATTCCCGGCAAAATTGAAAAGACACTTAAAGTCAATGAACAGGCACTGGCTCTTGCGGAAAAATTCCAGCAAACACAGAATGCACTTTACCTTGGCAGAGGATATCTCTTCCCGGTTGCCCTTGAGGGAGCACTTAAGCTTAAGGAAATATCATATATCCATGCTGAAGGATATCCGGCTGCAGAAATGAAACATGGACCTATCGCCCTTATTGATGAAAACATGCCTGTTGTTGTGGTTGCCACAAAAGACGATACTTACGAAAAGATAATCAGCAATATCCAGGAGATCAAGGCCGGATAGGGAAATGTAATTGCAATAGTGACCGAGGGAGATGAAATAATCAGGAAAATGGCTGATTATGTTCTTGAGGTGCCTGAAACACTTCCTGCCTTTTCAGGAATTCTGGCAGTTATACCTCTTCAGCTTCTATCATATCATATTGCAGTGTTAAGAGGCTGTAATGTTGATCAGCCAAGAAATCTTGCCAAATCAGTTACTGTCGAATAAAATAACTTAAATCCTTCCGGAATGAATTCAGAGAAAAAATTCAGGAAGCTTACCAGTGCGGAAATTAAAGCACTGGCAGCAAATAATTGCATTTGTGATGACTGGAACAGATATTCTTGTGTCTGAAGGATTTGATCCTTCACGATGCCAGAATGTAACTTTTTCAGGTAATATAAAGCTTGGCAGCTTTAAGAAATCCAATACCTGATAAATCGGGTGTGAGTGTAAGATGCGGAATTTCAAATGCGCACATTCACAACTGCACAATCGGTTCAAATGTCCTGATCTGCAATATCGGCGATTATATAGCAAATTACCTTATCGGGGATGATGTGATAATTAAAAACTGCGGGAAGATCCATACCGAGGGTGTTTCTTCCTTCGGAAACGGGACAGAAGTTGCTGTGCTTAACGAAACAGGAGGCCGGTCGGTAAGGATCTGGGACAAGCTGTCGGCACATGAGGCTTATATTATAGCTCTTTACCGTCACCGTGTGAAAGCCATCAAGAAGATGGAACAGATGGTACATGATTATTCAGAATTCAATACAGCTCTGAAACGGGAATAATCGGTACCGGCTCGAAGATTATGAGCTGCAGGAACATCAGGAATGTAAGGATTCGGTCAGTTCAGTGAAATTGACGGAGCAATAAGCCTGAATGAAGGATCAGTGAACAGCTGCAGGGAAGATCCGGTCTTCATTGGTCCGGGAGTTATAATGGAACATTTCATTGTCTGTTCCGGTTCAATTGTTACCGAGTCAACCCTTATTGACAAATGCTTTATTGGGCAGGGGTGCGTTCTGGGCAAACACTATTCGGCTGAGAATTCGCTTTTTTTTGCAAATTGCGGGGGCTATCACGGCGAAGCATGTTCAATATTTGCAGGACCATATACTGTGACCCATCATAAATCGACACTCCTCATTGCAGGTATTTTTTCATTTCATGAATGCTGGCAGCGGATCGAACCAGAGCAACCACATGTACAAGCTTGGTCCGATCCATCAGGGTATCATGGAACGGGGATCTAAGACAACCAGCGATTCATATGTGCTGTGGCCGGCACGTATCGGCCCATACACCCTGGTTATGGGACGGCATTACAAGAATATGGACACTTCATCCCTGCCTTTCTCCTATCTTATTGAAAGCAACGATGAAAGCATACTTGTTCCGGGAATAAACCTGAGAAGTGTTGGTACCATCAGGGACGCGCAGAAGTGGCCTGTACGCGACAGGAGAAAGGATCCGGTCAAACTCGACCAGGTTAATTTCAACCTTCTGAGCCCTTATACGATCCGTAAAATGATTGAGGGCAGGGACCTTCTGAATAAACTGAAATCGGTATCAGGAACAGTTTCATCATCCTATACTTACAATAATATGATGATAAAGGGAGCCTCGCTTGAAAGAGGAATAGAACTTTACCAGACAGGGATCAACAAATTCCTTGGCAACTCACTTATAAAGCGGCTTGAGAACATCAATTTCAGGGATAATGCTGAATTAAGGAAACGGCTGGCTCCGGATCAGCTTCTGGGTAAAGGGGAATGGGTCGACCTCGCCGGATTGATAGCACCCAAGCAGGCAGTAAGCACACTTCTTGACGATATTGAATCGGGAAGCTATAAATTCAATAGATGATGTCGCAGAAGCCTTCAGGGAGATGCATAAATCGTATTATCAGTGGGAATGGACCTGGGCCTGCGAGAGGATCGAGGAGGAGGAGGGGAAGGCTGTTAATGATTTCACAGCTGATGATGTCATCAGGATTGTAGAAAGATGGAAGAAAAGTGTTATTGACCTTGACAAAATGCTTTACGACGACGCCAGGAAGGAATTTACGTTATCATCAATGACCGGGTTCGGAATTGACGGAGGGGAAGAGATTAAAAAGCTTGATTTTGAACAGGTAAGAGGTGATTTTGAGTCAAACACCGTCGTTGCTGCGATTCAGGAGCATATAAAACAAAAGAGCGCCCTGGCTGATGAACTTATAGGCAGGATGATTAAAATAAGGGAAAAGCAGGTTTTATCTGCCTGAATACTGATTGTCGTAGTACTTTTCATATTCGCCCGATATAACCCTCTCGAGCCATTTGCTGTTTGAGAGATACCAGTCGACAGTCTTTTCAAGTCCCGCTGCAAAATCAGGCAGCGGGGTCCATCCAAGTTCCTTTTGAAGCTTCGCGGAGTCGATGGCATAACGCAGATCGTGACCAGGACGGTCCTTCACATATGTAATAAGCTTCCCGGATGTACCTTCAGGCCTGTTCAGCTTTTTATCCATGATCCTGCAAAGAAGTTTAATAAGATCGATGTTCTTCCACTCGTTATTACCGCCTATGTTGTATGTTTCACCCGGCTTTCCCCTGTGGAATATCAGATCAATAGCAGCCACTGATCCTCAACATAAACCCAGTCGCGGACGTTTTCACCTTTTCCGTAAACAGGGACAGGCTTATTGTTTTTAATATTATTTATGGCAAGAGGTATGAGCTTTTCGGGAAACTGGTTCGGACCGTAATTATTTGAACAGTTAGAGACTATCACGGGAATGCCATATGTATGACCATATGCCCTTACCAGGTGGTCGGCACTCGCCTTCGAAGCAGAATAGGGGCTTTTGGGATCGTACGCAGTCTTTTCGGTGAACAAACCCTCTTTTCCCAATGATCCGAATACTTCATCGGTTGAAATATGATAGAACAGTTTACCCTCAGTACTGTTTTTCCAGTTACCCAGAGCCGTATTTAACAGGTTAACAGTGCCTATAATGTTTGTATAAACAAATTCGTCAGGAGCAGTTATTGAACGGTCGACATGCGATTCGGCTGCAAGATGAATAATCCCGTCAAAGTCATATTTTTTAAACAGATCTGAAACAGCCTTTTTATCTACAATATCAATCTTCTCGAAAAAATAGTTCTTTTTTGTTTCGATGTCGGTCAGGTTTTCAAGATTGCCGGCATATGTAAGTTTATCGGCATTGACGATTTTGTACCTGGGATATCCGTTAACAAATCTCCTCACAACGTGCGATCCTATAAATCCTGCACCCCCGGTTATAAGAATTACTTTTTCCCCGTTCATCTTAATTATTTTTTCTTATAAATTTTTCCCACTCCCAGGCTGTCCCCATAGCTTCGTCGAGTGAGCTCAGTGTTTTCCAGCCCAGCTCTTTATTGGCCAGTGAAGGATCAGCCCATATTTTTTCAATGTCGCCGGGTCTTCGTCCGGTAATTTTATATCTGAGCTTTATCCCGGTTACCCTTTCAAATGAGTGTATGGCTTCAAGCACAGAAACACCATTCCCGGTGCCCAGGTTGAAAACCTCGTAGTTTCCTTTGTTCCGGCCCTCAACGAGCCTGTTGACGGCTGTGACATGTGCCTTTGCCAGGTCAACCACATGAAGGTAATCCCTGATGCATGACCCATCGGGGGTATCATAGTCGTCGCCGAATACTTTCAGCTCTTCCCTGAGACCATAACCGGTCTGTGTAATATATGGGACCAGGTTTTCCGGAACACCCCTGGGAAGTTCTCCGATCAGCGCGGAAGGATGGGCTCCTATAGGGTTAAAATATCTCAGGGAGATTGCATTTATTTTTTTATCGCTTGCTGCCGTATCTCTTATAATTTCTTCACCGATCTGTTTGGTATTACCGTATGGGGAAGTTGCAGGCTGCAACGGGGCGCTTTCAGATACAGGTAGTTTTACAGGCTGGCCGTATACCGTGCATGACGAAGAAAAAACAAGGTTGGAAATACCGAAACTTTTCATCGCGTCCAGAAGGTTTATTAAGGATACAAGGTTGTTCCTGTAGTAATCAAGCGGTTTATTGACGGACTCTCCGACAGCTTTATATGCAGCAAAGTGGATGATCCCGGAGATATTACTGTGCATTTTAAAGAATTCATTAAGCTTATCAGCGTTGCAGATGTCAAAAACCTCCAGATCAGGTTTCGTCCCGGTAATCTGGAATATCCGGTTAATAACTTCTGCTTCAGAGTTGTAAAGGTTATCAATTATCACAACTTCGAATCCTTTTTCAATCAGCTCAACAGTTGTGTGGGATCCGATGTAGCCGGTTCCTCCGGTTACCAGTATTTTCTTTTTCATCAGGAACTCCGGTATGTAAGATTTATTTTTTAGAAAGTATACTTTTTAAGCTATTTTGCTTTTAGCAGGGGATGATAATCGCCTGTCAGTCCAATAGGCTTCGAATTTCTAATCGTGTAGGCGGTTATGACCGACTGACGGGCATCACTCAGGCCAAAGCCCCTGCCGGCAATAATATCCCTGTAGGTTTCGGTATGCAGGTCAGTAAATCCTTCGCTGAATTCAAATTCCTCCCCGTCAACGGTTATTGATCTGAAGGTCCTCTTCCCTGATTCCCTGACCGCAGCCGGGAGATCGTCCGAATCGAGGCTAAGGAACCATCTTACCCTTGCATTCTCGAGTTCAAGGTAGCCTGCGCTCTTGTCTGGTTCGGAAACATGAACTATATTTTGTGTGGTGTCGCCGAAGATCCAGGTAAGCATGTCGAAGAAATGAATACCAATATTTGTTGCCACACCGCCTGATTTTTGTAAATCACCTTTCCAGGAGATAAAGTACCAGTTTCCACGGCTGGTAACATAAGTCAGATCGATGTCGTAAATTTTTCCTTTTGGCCCGTTCTTTATTTTTTCCCTTAGCTCAATAATTTTAGGATGCAGACGTAATTGCAGAACAGTGTATATTTTCCGGCCGGTTTCATTCTCAATTTCCTGAAGGGCGTCGATATTCCACGGGTTGAGCACCAGTGGTTTCTCGCAAATCGCTTCAGCCTGGTGCCTTAATGCGAAGCGGATGTGTGAATCGTGAAGATAATTCGGGGAACAGATACTTACGTAGTCAATCTTGGTTCCGGTCCTTTTCAGCTTATCAAAATGCCTGTCGAATCTTTCAAATTCAACGAAGAAATCACTGTGAGGGAAATATCCGTCAAGCAGGCCTACGCTGTCAAATTTGTCGAGACTTGCCAGAAGATTATTTCCGGTATCTTTTATTGCCCTGAGATGGCGAACAGCTATGTAACCGGCCACACCGATCAGACCAAAATTTTTAGGGGTCATCCATAACCTGTATTATTAGAGAAGAGAATTAAAGCCTGTTAGTTATTTTTGAGACACTCCCGTCCTCAAACCTGTATTTCTCACCACTTTCAGGGCAGGTTGCAAGTCCGTTTTCATCGAATTTCAGCTTGTGTCCGAATTCACTCATCCACCCGGTTTGTCTTGCAGGATTGCCAACTACAAGGGCATACGGTTTTACATCTTTTGTTACCACAGCGCCTGCTCCTATAAACGCGAAGGTTCCGATTTTATTTCCGCAGACTATCGTGGCATTTGCACCTATTGAAGCGCCCTTTTCAACAATAGTTGTAACATAGCTGTCCTTCCTGATAACTGCGCTTCTGGGATTTATAATATTTGTAAAGACCATTGAAGGTCCAAGAAATACATCATCCTCGCAAATGACGCCGGTATAAATTGAGACATTGTTCTGGACTTTAACATTTCTTCCAAGTTTAACCCCGGGAGAAATTACCACATTCTGGCCGATATTGCAGTTCTCACCGATTTCGGAATCCTGTCATGACATGACTGAAATGCCATATTTTAGTTCCTTTCCCTATTGTAGCAACCCTCGTCGATGACTGCAGTTTCGTGGGCAAAATAATCTTTATCCATTATTGATCAGTTCAAAAAACTTTAGAATATTCTTAGTTATATAATCAAGCTGATCCTGTTCAAGTTCGGTATGCATTGGCAGTGAAAGCACTTCATTGCATAATCCGGCTGTCACCGGGAAGTCTTTCTCCCCGTAACCAAGATAGCGATAGGCTTCCTGCATATGCAGCGGACCGGGATAATAGATCATTGAGGGGATATTCTTATCCGCCAGGTACTTTCTGAGTTCATCCCTTTTTCCATTTTTGATTCTGATAGTATACTGATGGAAAATATGGGTTGAATATACTTCTCTCTCAGGCGTTATTATATCGGGGCAGGCTGACAGGACCTTATCATAAAAACCGGCAGCAGCTCTCCTTGAGTTGTTGAACCTGTCAAGATATTTAAGCTTGACCCTCAGGATTGAAGCCTGAAGGGTGTCGAGCCTTGAATTAACGCCAACATCACTGTAATGATAGCGCTCCTTCATTCCATGGTTGGCGATGCTCCTGATTTTCCCCGCAAGCAGATCGTCATCAGTATATACAGCTCCGCCGTCACCATAGCACCCAAGGTTCTTTGAAGGGAAAAATGAAGTTGTACCGGCAGTTCCGATAGTGCCTGCCTTCCTTGTTTTGCCGTTGCGGAACAAATAGTCGGCGCCTGTTGCCTGTGCTGCATCTTCGATAACAAACAGGCCATATTCTTTTGCAAGTTCCAGGATAGCTTCCATATCGGCGCACTGGCCGAAAAGATGGACGGGAACAATTGCTTTTGTCCGTGGTGTGATAGCTTTCCGGATCGCCTGGGGCGAGATATTGAAATTACCGGGTTCCGGATCAACAATAACAGGTTTTAGTCCGAGCAGGGCGACCACTTCAACAGTGGCTATAAATGTAAAATTTGTGGTTATTACCTCATCCCCCGGCTTCATGCCGAGGGCCATCATTGTCAGCTGAAGGGCATCGGTACCGTTGGCACATGAAATAACATTGCGGACACCCATGTAAGCTTTGAGCTCTTCCTCAAACAGCCTTACATCAGGCCCTTTTATAAAAGCTGTGGAATTGATGACCGAGAAAATTGCTTTGTCTGTTTCCGACCTGATATTTTCGTACTGGGTCTTCAGGTCCACCATCTGAATCTCCCGCATAATATGAGAAGAATTTATTAAGTCACGAATATAGTGTTTTTTCTCCTGAAAAAGTGTAACTCTCAATAACTCATCCCTTTTAAAAACTATGTTAGTAAATGCCTGAAAACTCGCTGGTAAAATGTTAATAACATCTCTCGCTTTTTGAATAACAAAGACCATATACAGCCTATTTTTGTTCTGGATTATACAGCGTATTCTGGAAATTAAAGCTTTCATACGGGAATTATTGTTCGGTCACGAATGCGTGATTGTGCCGGGCTTTGGAGGGTTCATAGGGAATCATTCCGAAGCGCGTATTGATGAAGCAACGGGCACTTTTTATCCTCCCCTTACAAAGCTCTCCTTCAACAGGAACCTTAAACACAACGACGGACTTCTTATAAGTAAAATTTCACAGTCGACAGGGGTCAATTACGGCGATTCGAGGCGGATTGTTGAAGAGTTTGTCAGGGACATTACGGCCAGGTTGGAAAGGGGAGAAAAAGTGGTTTTTGACCATATCGGAACCTTCGTCAATAACCGTGAATACAATATTGAATTTGAGCCCGAACCCAATGTTAATTACCACCTCGATTCCTATGGACTCGAATCTTTCCAGTTCTTCCCGGTAAGGGATTATGATGTCAGGAAACGGGTAATAAGGCATATAAGCAAAGATCCCGTAATGCAGTATTCAACCAGAAAAACGTTGTGGACAGCGGCGGTTGTGATCCCGGTACTCGCCCTGATGGTACTGGTACCTCTGAAGACAGATCTTTTTAAAGCAAAAGTCGAATCCTCCACGCTGAATCCGCTTGTTACGGCTGAATTTGAAAATAACAGGAAAGCTGTTGACGAGTCCGTGAATCTTGCACCTGATACAAATATCCGGGTCAATCCTGTTGAACCGTTACCCGAAACACAACCTCCTGTTGTTGCAGTTGATACAAAACTCTATGGTATTGTTACAGGGAGTTTTAAATCGGAAGAAAACGCCCGGTCTCATCTTATGGACCTTAAAGCCGAAGGATTCGAGCCGGAGTTAGTGCAGTCTGCAAATGGTTTTTTCAGGGTATTTGCCATGTACTGCAGCGATCTGCAGACGGCAGTCATCAAAAAAGACAGCATATCTCCTAAATTTCCGGGATCCTGGGTGTCAAAGCGTTAAGACTTATTCATAACATCATGGCTGCCGCTCCCGAATGAGCGGCTTATTGAGCTATTTTATATTACTTCCGTTACTTACCTTCTCAGCCGGAGAGACCATTACAAGCCTTCCATCTTTATCCTCGGCCATCAGGATCATCCCTTTTGATTCAATTCCTTTTATTTTCCTCGGCTCCAGATTGGCGACAATAGATATCTGCATACCAATTATTTTATCGGGTTCAAAATATTCAGCTATCCCCGAGACTATTGTCCTTACATCAAGACCTGTATCTATTTTAAGTTTGAGCAGCTTTGTGGTTTTTGGAATTTTCTCCGCTTCGAGAATGGTTGCTGTCCTGATATCTACTTTTGAAAAATCGTCAAACGTAACAGGCTCTTTGGCAGGTAGCAGTTTTGCCGAGGAGGCTGCGTTTGCTTTTTTTGTTGCCTGAAGCTTTTCTATCTGCCTTTCTATCTCCTTATCCTCGATTTTTTCAAAAAGAAGCCCCGGTTTGCTGATCACATGACCGGCAGGCATGAGATCGTCACGGCCTGCATCATTCCATGTGATTGAACCCGTATTGAGCCATCCCCTCAGTTTCAGCATTGAAAAAGGGAGGAAAGGTTCAAGAATTATTGTCAGATTGGCAGTGATCTGGAGGGCAATATTCATGATTGTCTTTACCCGTTCAACGGATCAGTTTTGATGACCTTCCAGGGTTCAGCGTCGGCAAGATATTTATTGCCGAGCCTGGCAAGGTTCATTGCTTCGCGGAGGGCTTCTCGGAACCTGTACGTTTCAAGGCTCGTTTCCACGTTCGCTTTTATCTTTGACAATTCGGCAAGAACTGCATTGTCATTGTCATCCGTCAAACCTCTTTCCGGGACTTTCCCGTTGTAATAATTGCCCGTAAGAACAAGCGCACGGTTAACGAAATTGCCAAGGATAGCCACAAGCTCATTATTGTTGCGTGCCTGGAAGTCTTTCCAGGTAAAATCGTTATCCTTTGTTTCGGGGGCATTTGAACACAGAGTGTATCTTAAGACATCCTGTTTCCCGGGGAAATCCTGAAGGTATTCATGCAGCCAGACAGCCCAGTTGCGTGAAGTCGAGATCTTTTCGCTTTCGAGATTCAGAAATTCATTTGCCGGCACGTTTTCCGGAAGGATGAAAGTTCCTTCTGCCCTGAGCATCGCCGGAAAGATGATGCAGTGAAAGACAATATTATCCTTACCGATGAAATGGACCAGTTTTGTTTCCTCGTCTTTCCAGTACTTTTCCCAGTCAGGGGTAAGCTCCTTTGTGGCAGAGATGTAGCCAATGGGGGCATCAAACCAGACATAAAGCACTTTCCCTTTTGCTCCTTTAACGGGCACGGGGATCCCCCAGTCGAGGTCACGGCTCACTGCCCTTGGCTGCAACCCCTGGTCGATCCACGATTTGCACTGGCCGTATACATTTGTTTTCCACTCCTTATGATCTTCAAGTATCCATTTTTTGAGCCATCCTTCATACTTGTCAAGCGGCAGGTACCAGTGAAGGGTCTCGCGCAGCACCGGCTTGCTTCCGCTTATTGTGGAATGGGGATTGATAAGATCTGTCGGACTTAGTGAGGTACCGCATTTTTCACACTGGTCGCCATAGGCATTTTCATTTCCGCAGTGCGGGCATGTGCCCACGATATACCTGTCGGCAAGGAAACTGCCTGCCTCCTCGTCATAGTATTGTTCGGAAGATTTTTCGGTAAACTCACCCTTATTATAAAGCTTCAGGAAAAAATCGGATGCAGTTTCGTAGTGCACTTTATTTGAAGTGCGGGAATAGATGTCAAATGCAATGCCGAAATCCTCAAAGGCTTTTTTATTCAGCGCATGGTATCTGTCAACAACCTGCTGGGGTGTAACTCCCTCATTTCTTGCCTTAAGTGTTATGGGAACCCCGTGTTCATCCGAACCGCAGACTGAAATTACATCCACACCCTTCAGCCTGAGATATCTTGTATAAATATCGGAGGGAACATAAACTCCTGCAAGATGCCCGATATGTATCGGACCATTTGCATAGGGAAGCGCTGAGGTGATGAGATATCTTTTAAAGTTCTTCATGATGTTGATAATGAAATAGCACCATTTTTCAGGTTGCACAAATATAATGGATAATGTTTATTCAGGAAGTTGGAGAAGGAGCCAATACTGATTATTTTTACTTAAAATATCGGAGGATGCCATTAAAAAAGATTGTGCCGCCCTATCTGAAACCAGGTGATGAGGTGGCAATTATTTCGCCGTCGTGGGCTATTGATGAAGATAAGATCAGTGCGGCAGTTGCCTTTCTTGAAAACTGGGGATTGACGGTAAGGCTGGGAAGGAATGTACTGAAGCGTTCAGGACCATTTGCAGGAACCGACGAGGAACGGCTTCATGACCTCAGGGAAATGTCGTATGACAGGAAAATAAAGGCAGTTTTCTGCTCAAGGGGCGGTTATGGGTTGCTGAGGATCATTGACCGGATAAATTATTCCCTGCTGAGAAGGTATCCGAAATGGTTCACAGGCTTTAGTGACATAACGGTTCTGCATCTGTGGCTTAGTGAGGTTTGCGGTATGGTTTCGGTGCATGGCGAGATGCCCCTTAATTTTTCGGACCCTGACAAGTCGGAAGCTTCCTTAACCACTTTGCACGATGCCCTTTTCGGGGATTACCACCCGGTTAAATGGGAAGGAGAGGCTGTCAGACCGGCAGGAGTAACAGGTGAAGTTACAGGCGGGAATCTCTCCCTGGTATACAGCCTTATCGGCACAAAAGGTGAGCCTGAGACAAAGGGAAAGATCCTTTTTATTGAAGATGTCGGTGAGTATTACTATCATCTCGACAGGATGCTGACATCACTTAAGCTGGCAGGTAAGCTGAAGGGACTTGCCGCCCTTGTTGCAGGTGGTTTCACAAAGATGGAAGATACAAAGATTCCATGGGGCAGGAGTGCAGTGCAGACTATAACTGATATCGTGGCAGATCAGAGATATCCTCTCTTTTTTGATTTCCCGGCAGGGCACGTTAACGACAACCGTGCATTCTATATAGGTAGAAAGGCTGAAATCAGGACCGACGGCAGGGAGCATGCCCTTTCATTTATCTGATGATCAGAATGCTGATATCAGAAGATCAAGGTCCTTGGAGATTATGCCGAACTTTTGTCCAAGTGTTTCATTGGTGAGGATCCCGTTAAAGAGATAGACCCCGTTCCTGAGTCCCCTGTCATTTTTAAGGAGCTGGGTTATGCCTCCTGCTTCTGTAATGTTCTGCAGCAGGGGATTGAAAATATTGCTCAGCGCTATTGATGCAGTGCGGGCGACTCTGGAAGGCAGATTCCAGGCAGAAAAATGGATGACCCCGTATTTTTCATAGACCGGATCCCTGAGGGCACGGCATTCGGTAGTTTCAATGCATCCGCCGCGGTCAATGCTCAGATCGATCACTACCGATCCTTTTTTCATGGTCTTGATCATTTCTTCGGTGACATAGTACCTTGGGCGAAGATCTTCAAGCTCAACTGCGCCAATAAGAACATCAGCCGATTTCAATGCTTTCTTCAGGACCTGGGGGTGCAAGACAGATGTCTGAAGCCTTTGACCCACGAGATTCTGAAATCTTCTCAGGTTATGGAGCGATTTGTCGAATACCCTGACCTGCGATCCGAGTCCGATAGCTGCACGGGCTGCATATTCGCCTGCCGTATTTGCACCTATGATAACCACCTCGGTAGGAGTCACACCTGTTATACCGCCCAGCAGGACACCCTTTCCCGCCATGGTGGTTGCTCAGGTAGTCGGAAGCGATGAGAAGGGATGTCACCCCGCTTATTTCGCTCATCGACTCCATCACCGGCATTTCTCCCCTGTTGTCACGGATCTTTTCAAGGGCTATGGCAGTGACCTTTTTCCTTATAAGCTTTCCAAGGGTCTCCTCATTAAGTCGCAGGACATTAAGGAATGACATAACTATCTGGTTGCCCTTGAGATACTCTACTTCCTGCTGGGTAAAAGGAGCTATTTTTATTACGGCATCCGCACTATAGACCCTTGCCGGGGAATCGGAGAGTATTGCCCCGTTCTCGCTGTAATCCTTGTCTGAATAATTTGCACCCATACCTGCCCCTTTCTGGACCACCACCTCATTATCGCTTTCTACCAGAATATTTACAGCCTCCGGAGTCAGTGCCACTCTCTTTTCATCATTCTTCTTGTCGTTCGGAATGCCGATGGAGATCTTTTTCTGCTTAACGGCTGTTTCGAGCTGTTCCTCCTTCGGCATAAAGGAGGTACTACCAAAGCCGAAATTTCCATTTTTGCTCTTGTCATTCATATCAGGAAAGCTGTTATTTTCTCAAAGGTAAAAAAATTGCGATACAGGAACAAAATATGATAGTTAAGGAATATCAAGTATCCGTTCCTGATTATCCCCGACGGTAATTTTAATCTTCACGGTTTCAGGTGGCAGAATATCCTCAACGAGCTCAGGCCATTCAATAAAACAATATGAACCGCCCGAAAGGTACTCTTCAATTCCAAAATCAAATACTTCATCTTTCTTTTTGATCCTGTAAAAATCAATATGAAAGAGCTGTTCCCCGCTTGAGGTTTTGTATTCATTAATAAGGGTAAAAGTGGGACTGCTTACAGTATCGACTGCCCCGAGGATCCTGCATACCGCCTTGATGATTGTAGTTTTTCCGGCGCCCATTGAACCGTAAAAAGCAAGAATCTTTTTATCTCCGGTGTATTCCAGAAGTCGCTTTGAACCGGCTGCAAGCTGTCTTTTGTTTTTGATAAGTATCCTCATCTGAACCTGACGTGGATTAGAACACAGGCTCCAGGCACGCTACGGGCAGCATTATCTCCTGCATCGAGATGCCTCCGTGCTGGAAGGTGTCCTTGTAATAGGTGGCGTAGTAATTGAAATTATTCTGATATACCAGAAAGTCCTTGTTCAGTGCGAAAATGTATTTTGAGGTAATATTGGTCTTGGGGAGCCCTGCTTTTTCCGGATATTTTAATTCAAATACCTCTCTGGGGTTGTAGTCAAGATTCCTGCCCATCTTGTATCTGAGATTTGAAGAGGTCTTTCTGTCGCCGACTACCTTAATCGGGTTCTGCACCCTGATCGTCCCATGGTCAGTGCTGAAAATCACCCGTACCTGGTGGGAGGAGAGGGTAACCAGCAGCTCAAACAGGGGTGAATGTACAAACCAGCTCCGTGTAAGGCTCCTGTAAGCTCTTTCATCATTTGCCAGGTCTTTGATCAGGTTCATTTCAGTCCGGGCATGCGAAAGCATGTCAACAAAGTTGTAGACAAGGATGTTGATGTCATTGTCAAGCATCTGTTTGACCCTGTCATTTACCTTCCTGCCTTCCTGGTTATTGGTGATCTTGTTGTACGACCACTTGTATTTTAGTCCCTTGCGGGTAAGCTGATATTTAAAAAGCTCATCTTCATGCAGGTTTTTGCCTTCTTCTTCATCGTCCTCCACCCAGAGTTCGGGTAGTATTGCCGCAATTGCCGACGGCATTAATCCGGAGAAAATAGCATTGCGGCTGTACTGGGTTGCCGTGGGAAGAATGCTGAAATAGATATCATCGTCAATTACCCTGTAGATGCCTGCGAGCTCTGCTGATATTGTTCTCCACTGGTCATATCTCAGGTTATCGATAAGAATGAAGAAGAGAGGTCTGCCTGACTGGAGATTAGGGAATATCTTTTTCGAGAAAAGCGAAGGGGAGAGAATCGGTTTTTCAACTGAATCCGGATCAAGCCAGGAGACATAGTTATTTACAAGATATTTACCAAAAGCATTGTTTGCTTCATTTTCCTGGGTCTTAAGGATCTCATTCAACCGCTGGTCTGTTGATTTTTCAAGCTCGGCTTCCCAGAAGGTTATTTTCCTGTAGAGTTCAGTCCAGTCCGAATGGACCCTGGCATCAGAGATCATGTTCCCGATACGGCCGAATTCCTGAATGTAATCGGTTGTGGTTCTTTCAGTTACCAGACGACGTTGCTCCGTGATCCTCTTTATGGCAAGAAGTATCTGGTTAGGCTTAACCGGTTTAATAAGATAGTCAGCAATTTCAGCTCCGATAGCGGCTTCCATGATGCCCTCTTCCTCATGCTTGGTAATCATAACCACGGGAATATCGGTCCTTACTTCCTTTATTAGTCTGAGTGTCTCAATTCCTGTAAGTCCGGGCATGTTTTCATCAAGGAATATCAGGTCATAGGGATTATGCCGGACCATATCGATTGTGTCAATCCCGTTGGTGCAGGTGTCGATCTCATAACCCTTCTCCTTAAGAAACAGGATATGAGCCTTCAGGACTTCAATCTCATCATCAGTCCACAAAATCCTAAGCTTTCGCATTATTCCCTTGAATGATTAAGGGCACAAATTTACCTATTCTTTTGCCAACTGAGGTACTTTTCGTTAAAGAAAAGATAGTACCGTTCCGGATTCTTGTCCTGTTCGAGGGTTTTCAGGTTGTCGCTGTTTATCAGAAAGCTGAAGGTTTTAGCCGATGAGGAGTTTCTCAGGATCTTGTCGGGATAAAAGCCATTATAATATTCACGTGCCTGACTATTATCGGTAAAACCGGAAACGGTTATCATTATAAACTTATCGATAAGCTGGGCAACGGTACGGTAATTCCTGTTAGTGTAGTTATCAATGTTATAGCTTATAACATCAAACGATGCCTGATTGATATTAAAAGACGGATCGGAGATTACGAGGACAAAAGAATGAACAGGAATTGTATCGGCAATATAAAGTTCAGTTGCGATCTCCTTTTCCTCTTCAATTTTCAGCTCGGGTAATTCCTGGTTAAGGTAAGCAATAAGGCTCGCTGCCCTTTTCCCTTCATCCGTTTCAGGCCACTGCTTTATCAGTTTATTCAGGTCCTCCTTAAAGGTTCTTTCATCACTTATTCTTGCAGTTGCATATGAGTGAAGCAGCATGAATTTGGGGGCAAGCGCCTCCCGGGGTTGATTTATCAGCGCACTGTCACATACTCTGATCGCCTCAAGAAAATTCTCCTGAGTATATAAGGCATAAGCATTCTGATAGAGTCTTTCTGCAGCCTTCATTCTGGCAATCAGTTTATTACTGTAATCAGGATCAGACAGGATTTTTGAGTATTCGCTTACCGGATAGTCGCTGAGAAGCCTTTGACGGTAGGTTTCAGATCTGAGGTTATCTACGTCCTTCAGCACCCTGTACAGGTTGTAAAGAGTTTCGGGAACCAGCTCGTGTTCCGGAAACCGTGTTAACAGCGCTTCGTATGACCCGGCTGCTTTACGCGGATCTGCTATTCTTTCAGAAAATACCTCGCCTGCATTGAAATATGCAGTTGCTATCTTTTCATTAGAGACAGCAAGCAATGTGTCGTTCAGTGGCAGGTTCTTAAGGTAGAATTCAGGTTTTTTATAATCCATTACGGCCCGGGCAGTATCTGCCGGTTTTTTCCCGGTCTCATCGGCGCCGGCAGTCTGCTGCACATTTACCTTTGCCCTGTTCGATCTTCTCCAGTTATCCTCGAGTCTGCGGTCTCCCCATCTTCTCCGGAATTCAGTCCGGCCGAATGTCAGTGCTGCCTGATTATAAAAATACCATTTTCCTTCCTGTGAAATATTCCCCTCGAACCTTCTCTGGTTTTCGTAGTACTGACCGATATTAGCCCTGTCGGCATATTCAGATACCTTACCCTCGCTTTCATCCTTAATAATCTTAGCAATTATCCCGGCTATCAGCGCATCCCTTGAAGCTTCAGGCATGGAAGCTACCTTCTGCAGACTGTCTTCGGTCTGGATCACCTCCAGCTGCTCAACCAGTGCGCGGAGGTTCTGGGCTTTTGAATTAAGCTCCTTAAAGTCCGGAAATTTCTGATCGATGAAATAGACGGTGCTGTCATAAAATTTCCCGGCATTCATATAATCCTGCTTTTTATAATAGTATTCGGCAAGAGCCAGGTATGATTTCCCCTTCTGGCCGGGATTTACCGAGCTTGATGATGCTGATTTCCTGTAGTAGTTAAGTGCTTCCTCCTCATTTCCTTCCCTCAGCTTCATATTTCCAAGTGCATAATAGATCTGATCCTGAAAGTCTTTGTTCTTTGAATCCTTAAGCATCCTTTCAAGCTCTTTCTGGATCTCCTGAGGATTTCCGGAATTTATGTCAAAAACACCTGCAATATTTATCCTGGCGTTAAATTCCACATCGTAGGGAGGATTCATTTTTACAACTTCACCATATAATTCAGTAGCTTTTGCTGCGTTGCCGGCACGTTCGTACAGCTGGGCAAGCAGATAGGTCAGCCTGTATTTTGTCCTTTTGCCTGTCATGAATTTCAGGGAGGTTGTAAGCGGTTCAACGGCTTCATTGAACTTTTTCTGCTTTATATTCAGATCAGCCAGTGTTGTATAGTACATCGTCCTGATCAGCTTTGAGGTGGAGGCAGTTATCTCAAGCTCGCTCAGGAGCCTGCCGGATTCGATATAGCTTCCGGTTTCATTGTTTATCCGGGCAAGCCAGATCGAAGACTCGGTTTTTATCAGCGGATCGTTGGCCTCATTTATGCAGTAGTTAAAGACCGAGGCAGCCTCATTGAATTCATGTTTATAAAACCTTGCTTTCGCAATCAGAAAATAACTGTCATCAACCCACTCATTGAATTCCTTTTGTTCAAGGAGAGCCTTTTCTTTTTCCGTAAGATCTTTTTTTGCGTCGAATTCAGGTTTTGCCGAAATCGATTTTAATGAGATAAGCTTTGAGGCTTTCTGTATTGCCCTCTCCATGTCGGAGGAACAGAACTGTGCTGTGGCAGGATCGCTGAATTCAAAGATCTTGAGCAGTTCCGAATAATCATCCTTGTAGCCGTTATTAATTTTAACAAGACCTGCCTTAAAACTTTCATAGCCGTTAAAGTATATATTGAATCGTGCGGTGAGGCCATGGTAAAACCTGGTCGTGCCCGTGTTTTTTTCAACCGAGCAAGTTGTAAGGATCAGAAGTAATCCAAACGATATCAGACTTTTATATAGTGTTCTCCCTGAAAGCAATAATTGGCTTTTAATACTATAAACTTACTTAATGCTAGTATAGTATTTCAAAGGTAGATAAAAATGGAATGCTGAATCCGGTCAGGCAGAAATAACCCTTTTGATCTCGGGAACCTCCTGCATGATTGCCTGTTCGACGCCTGCCTTAAGGGTTTGCATACTGTAGGGACATCCATGACATGCTCCTGTGAGCTTGACCTTTACAGTCAGATCATCAGTCACTTCCAGCAGGTCAATTCCTCCGCCGTCGTTCTGAAGGTAAGGCCTGACCCTGTTCAATGCTTTGACTACACGTTCCCTGATATTTGTTATATCTTCCATAATATTTATTGTTATAATTATTTATTGATTTCAACTTTTCTTGTCGGTTCGGATTCAGAATTTCTTTTATTTACCCTTTCGATAACTTCATCTGCAAGAGCCATAAATGCAGTGCCTGTTACAGAATCATCAAGTGCAGGGGGATGCCCGTTGTCGCTTCCTTCACAAATACTCTGTACCAGCGGGATCTGCCCGAGCAATGGGACATTCATTCTTTCAGCAAGAGATTTGCACCCATCCTTTCCGAAGATGTAGTACTTCTTATCAGGCAACTCGGCGGGTGTGAACCACGACATGTTCTCAACAAGGCCCAGGACAGGTACATTGATCTTATCGCTTCTGAACATTGAGATCCCCTTGACTGCATCGGCCAGAGCTACTTCCTGCGGTGTACTGACCACTATTGCCCCGGTAACCGGAATCTCCTGAACAAGAGTAAGATGAATGTCGCTTGTTCCGGGAGGAAGGTCAAAAATAAGATAGTCAAGAACACCCCATTCTCCCTGTGCTATAAGCTGTTTCATAAAGTTCGAGGCCATTGGGCCCCGCCAGACCACTGCATCGGCGGGATCGACAAAAAATCCTGTTGACAGGACCTTTACCCCATATTTTTTCAATGGAACTATGTAATCTATATTTACCGGCCCGGTACACTTCAGGCTTGTATTTTTCAGCATCAAACATTTTCGGCACCGAAGGTCCGTAAACATCAGCATCAAGAAGACCGGTTGCATATCCTTTCCTTGCCAGGGCGACAGCCAGGTTAACAGCAATAGTTGTTTTGCCTACTCCTCCTTTACCTGAAGAAATTGCAATTATATTTTTCACTCCCGGAAGCAGGTCATCTGGCTTTTCCTCCGGTTTTGGAGCAGCTGCCACCGGCTGCACGGTGATCCTGCTGATAACCGCGTCAGCTCCCAGAGCCTCCTTGAGGGTTCGGGCGACAGTGCTTTTTATTGATGAAATAAACGGATCGTTTGATTTCTCAGGTGTAATTGTTACAGATATTCCGTCTTCTCCTGATTCAATATCTGAAATCATTCCAAGGGAAACAATATCTTTTCCTTTTTCAGGATGAATAACTTTTGTCAGTGCTTTTAAGATCTGTTCTTTTTGAAACATTATTTGCGTCCTCTTAGCGTGCTAATTATAAAACTCTTTTCTTTATTGAAATTTCGATTATCGGGTAAAGTATTATAAGAACTTACACTGAGATCCACTGAGGTCACAGAGTTCCACAGAGAGTCTTTGAGTATGGTTGGTGCGGTTAAAAATATCTTTTTCAACAACTCCGATATCCGTGCTATTTTTATTTAAATTAAATATAAACAACCTGCAATTTTACTTATTATTTTCGGGAAATCAAAAAATCATCCCAATTCAACTGATGGATCCCAGAATTTTTCTGTGAAGTTTACGATTTTGTCATCTTCGATAACAGAGCCTTCGTTTTCAAGCAGCTGCTGCATCGTGGTCGAATTTCCGAAATGATATTTTCCGGTTAGAAGGCCATTGCGGTTTACCACCCTGTGTGCCGGGATAAATTCATTATTTTTATGGCTTGAATTAAGCGCCCACCCGACCATCCGGGCAGACCGGCCTGTTCCGAGGTATCTGGCGATAGCCCCGTATGATGTGACCCTCCCGTAAGGTATCAGCTTTGTGATCTCATATACCCTTGTAAAAAAATCACCTGAAAGATTTTTTCCAGCTGTCATATAATATTTTATCTTTTTCAAGCCTGAAAGCAAGATAATTTATCTTAAAACCATCCTCAAGAAATATCTTCTCATAATGTGTCCGGAGAGCTAAGACACTGTTGGTTACCTGATCAATAACTCCCGGATCCGGCGTACGGGCATACAGATTACTGAAAGAAAGTCTGTCAGCCTCGCAGGCTGTGTAAAGATCATCAGTGGAAACAAGCAGCTCAAGACTGTTTTCCGCAACCAGTTTGCAGGTATAGTTATATAGTTCAGAATTATCCGTTTTAAGATGAATTATTCCATTGTTTTTCAGGAATGTGCGATACTTATTCAGGAACCAGGGGCAGGTAAGTCTTTTGTTTGAATTCCTCTTATCCGTGTGAGGATCAGGAAACGTGATCCAGATCTCATCGACCTCGTTTTCGTCAAAGAAGGAATCGATAAACTCTATTCTGGTCCTGAGGAATGCTGTATTTTGTGATCTGGCCTCACTTGCTGTTTTAGCACCCCGCCACATCCGGGCGCCTTTAATGTCAACTCCGATGAAATTCATGCCGGGGTAGATCTGTGACAGGCCTGTCGTATATTCTCCTTTGCCGCATCCCAGCTCGAGGACAACAGGATTTTCATTCATAAAGAGATCACTTCTCCAGTTTCCCTTGATCCTGTGGCCTTTGCCGGAAATTACACAGGATTCGGGTTGTATGACATTAGGGAAGGTGCCCAGCTCTTTCCATCGTGCAACCTTGTTCTTTCCCACTCCCGGATACTATTTAACTGTCTTTTCCACTTTAATGCCCAGGTCGTAAACTCCTTTCAGGTCTTCGATGCGCATGCCATGCTGAACCCTGACCTGATAGGTTCCTTTTACAGGGAAAAACACGTTTGTTTTATAGGGAAGCCTAAGCTCATGAATATCACCGAATCCTCTGCCGTACCATTCCCCCCTTTCATCAGCGAGGTTATACTGAAGGGTATCCGTCATGCTGTTGCCTTCAGGGGAAGTGGTTGTTACGAACAGGTAGATATTTCTGTAGGGGTATGATGAGCCGGTCCTGATAGTAAACAGTATGTTGTTGCTGTTCAGGGTATCTTTTACCGGTATCCGGAATTCGGGTATGTTGGCCAGCCGCCATACTTTACCATCCATCACTGCGGAGTCGGTAAACACTACATTCCGGCCACAGGATACGGAAAAAATCATTATCAGAACAAGCAAAAATCTATTGATTCCTTTTGCCATTAAAATTTCTGTTTTTTCTTCTGTGCTGGTGCTTTTGATGATTTTTGCCTTCAGGTTCATCAAACCGTGTCAGGCTGTTATTCTGCAGAAGATCCTGCGATACAGGAGTTGAATCGAAGGAGTCGCTTTTGAGGAGGAGCTGATCTGGTTTCTGGCCTTTCCTGTTCAAAGCCTGTATCTCCTTTACCCTTTCCACGGGTACGGAAATAAGGTTAACCGTTGAATGCTGATCGGTGGTATACCAGTACAGGTTTTTATGAACTTCCATCTTAAAGAAATATGCAGTTGTATCAGCAAGCTCCAGGGGAATCTCCCTTGGCGGGAATGACCTCTGGGCATCCATATAACAGTCAAACTCAAAATTGAGGCAGCATTTAAGCTTGCTGCACTGTCCGGCCAGCTTTTGCGGATTCAGGGATAACTCCTGGTATTTTGCGTGGGATGTGGTTACGGAGATAAAGTTTGTAATATGTGTTGAACAGCATAGTTCTCTTCCGCATGATCCGATTCCTCCTATCCTTCCGGCTTCCTGGCGGGCGCCGATCTGCCGCATCTCAATTCTTACCCTGAACTCTTCAGCCAGCACTTTAATGAGCTGCCGGAAATCAACCCTTTCGTCTGCTATGTAATAAAAGATTGCCTTGGTCTTGTCACCCTGGTATTCCACATCCCCTATCTTCATATTGAGCTTAAGCTCCTCGGAGATCTGTCTTGACCTGAGCATGGTAGTCGTTTCCAGCTTCTTTGCTTCTTCCCATTTCTGGATGTCGACAGCTTTGGCCTTACGGTAGATTTTTTTCAGATCATCGGAAGAAGGCTGCACCTTAAGGCGTTTAAGCTGTTCGTTCAGCAATGGTCCGACCATCGAGACCCTTCCGATATCGTGACCCGGAGAAGCTTCAACGGCAACAACATCACCAATTTCAAGCCTGAGATTATTGACATTTCTGAAAAAGCCTTTTCTTGTATTCTTGAAACGTATCTCGGCTATTTCGTTTTCTACAGACTATCGGAATATCGTTTAACCAGTTAAAGGAATCCAGTTTATTATATCCGGGCTTATATGTTATATCGGGCAGGTGGATATCTTCACCGTGCTGCCCCTGTTCTTCATTTTCTGTCATTGACTGCTTTCTACAGAATTAATGCAGCAAAAATAGGTAATAAAATCGAAAGTTCAAGGATTCAGATTTATGTCACTTTTCAATAAGCCGGGTAACTTTAAGGGCGAGGTCAAGAAAAATGATCCTGGCATTCCCGTTGGATTCGATGTGAGAATATGCCAGGTTGAGCTCATCGGCAAAGGGCGAAGCATTATTTGAATTGATAAAGGGATGGAATTTAACTGAAAATCCGGCTTCTTCCCCTGTAAGGAAGACAAGACTGTTTTTCATCTGATCGAGTGTAAGCATGAGATTTTCACGCAGAAGACGGAGCGAGAAGGAAATGAAATTCTTCTGAGGCTCCCTTCCGATAGTGGCTACCTCTTCCGACCAGCTGATAAGTGAAATGATATCCCGTTTCCAGGCAAACCTCATAAGGTTCTTAAAGCGTTCAAGATTGACAAGGGATGAATCCTCATTCTCGCACAACTCAATGGCCCTTATCAGGTTACCATTGGCTACCCTTGATATGTCAGCCGCTTTTTTGTCGTCGAGACTAAACCTTGACTTAATGTATGCCAGGACTGACTTTGAGCTGAAGGAGGGGATTTTAACAAGCTGGCATCTTGAAAGAATTGTGGGGATGACTTTGTCAGGCTCATCCGATACAAGGAGAAAAAGAGTTTTTTCAGGCGGCTCCTCTATCATTTTCAGAAGCTTATTGGCAGTTGCAAGATGCATCTTTTCGGGAAGCCAGATAATCATTATCTTGAAATCCGATTCGAAAGTCTTCAGGCTAAGCTTTTTTATGATTTCAGAGGCTTCTGAGGAAAAAATAAGTCCCTGGGCATTACCTGCTTCAATCGAATCGAGCCACCTGTTAACGCTGAAAAACGGAGAATGTCTTACAAACTCGCGCCATTGCTCAATATAGTAGTCACTTACAGGTTCGGCAACCTTTTTATCCTTTATAACAGGAAAAACAAAATGGAGGTCGGGGTGGATTAACTTTTCATACTTGACACACGATTTGCAGGTCCCGCACGAATCTTCAGGCAACCTGTTCTCGCAGCTCACAAACTGAGCATAGGCCAGGGCCAGTGCAAGGCTTCCGCAGCCTTCGGGTCCGGCAAACAGTTGTGCATGGCTGACACGTTCGCGGTCGACTGAACTGACAAGCCTGTCAATTACAGCTTTTTGTCCGGGTATTTCTGAAAATCTCATTAATTAATTCCTCTTATGCTATAATGCGATGCCGCGTGTGTACAGGCCGAAAGTTAGTGACTTTTTCTTTTACTTTCTTTTTGCGCAAAAAGAAAGTAACAAAGAAAAGGCGCTGGAAACGAAAAGTTAAGGCCCTCCCTGCAAACTGGCTCCTTCGCTAAAAAAGTCCACCGGACTTTTTTTTAACGCTCGGCCCTGCCCGCTACACAAAGAGTAGCCCGGGGAAGCATCTGCAATAAAGTTTGAATGCATCAAACTGTTATTTCTAAAAAAAATGTAGGTTTGTAATCAGATATACACCTTAACTTAAAAATATTTATTCTATGAAAATG
Organism: uncultured Bacteroidales bacterium; assembly: GCA_963806555.1. GTDB lineage: Bacteria > Bacteroidota > Bacteroidia > Bacteroidales > VadinHA17 > LD21. The sequence continues at coordinate 28,560 of CAWDYR010000002.1, forward strand.
ATTCAGGACTTCAATTTCAAAGGTATTAAAGCAATAGTCAGGGTTGACTTCAATGTACCGCTCGACAAGAAAACTTCTGTTGTAACAGACGACACCCGCATACGGGGTGCGTTGCCCACCATAAACAAAATATTGAACGACGGGGGATGCGTTATACTCATGTCGCATCTTGGCAGGCCTGAGGGCAGGATGGAAAAATACTCCCTTAAACCGGTTCTTCCTGTACTTGAAAAACTTCTGGGGAAGAAGGTAATGTTTGCCGATGACTGTCTGGGGGATTCTGCCGTTAAAATGACGGGTGCACTTAAGCCGGGTGAAGTCCTGCTACTTGAAAATGTAAGGTTTTATCCTGAAGAAGAGGGTAAACCTGTTCTTCCTGAAGGCGCTACCGATGAAGAAAAGAAAGCTGCAAAAGCTGCGCTTAAGGTAAAACAGAAGGAGCTTGCAAGAAAACTCTCCACCTATGCCGAAGTTTATGTAAATGATGCTTTCGGAACAGCTCACAGGGCACATGGGACCACTGCCGTCATAGCAGATTATTTTCCCAAAGACAAGATGATGTTCGGTTTCCTTATCAACAGCGAGCTGGCAGCAATGGATAAAGTGCTGAACAAGGCACAGCGTCCGTTTACCGCTATTATGGGCGGCGCCAAGGTCTCCGATAAGATTCTGCTTATCGAAAATCTGCTCAACCGGGTCGATAACCTGATCATCGGAGGCGGAATGACCTATACCTTCATTAAAGCGCTTGGAGGAAAGATAGGCAATTCACTTTGCGAAACCGACAAGCTTGACCTTGCTCTTAAGATCATTGAAAAGGCAAAAGAAAAGAAAGTAAACCTTTGCCTGCCGGTTGATAGCCTTAATGGAGATAAATTTGATAATGAAGCAAATACAAAGATTACTGCAGCCGATGCCGTTGACGACGGATGGATGGGAATGGATATCGCCGAAAAGACGATAAAAGATTTTTCAGATGTAATTGAAAAGTCAAAGACCATACTCTGGAACGGGCCAATGGGCGTATTCGAGATGGAAAAATTCTCGAAAGGAACAACAGCTATCGCAAAAGCAATCGCAGCTGCTACTGCCAAAGGGGCATACAGCCTGATAGGCGGTGGCGATTCAGTGGCAGCAATAAACAAAAACGGACTTGCAGATAAAGTGAGCTATGTTTCTACCGGCGGTGGCGCCATGCTGGAATATATGGAAGGAAAGAAGCTTCCGGGCATCACTGCAATAAGAGGAGAATAGATATTTTCTTTTGAAGAACTTACACAGAGTTCCACAGAGAGGTCGGCCCCTAAATCCCCTGAAGGGGACTTAGCCCCCTTTAGGGGGTTGGGGGCGATCTACCTCCGTGGAGCTCTGTGTAAGTTCTTAATCGGGCCGGCTGTAAAATTCCACCCTCATCTAACAAAATTGACTTATCTTTGTCTGACTGTATATGAGACGAAGCTTATTCATATTGATTTTGCTTATTTCCTTTTATAGTTGTAAGAAGGAAGAAAAGCCTGTTCATGCCGGAACTGAAACAATCGATAATACTCTATATGGTTCCGGACCATATTATGCTTTCGGTTTTTCATTTTCACTCGCAAAGAAATTATCAACCCTTGACAATCCGCGTCCCGATATATCTCTGATTGCTGATGTTGGAATTGACGGAACAATCAGGAGATTGATGATGCAGGCTGAAATTAACAACTATTTCTACAGGGTCGGGGATTATCCGGATGAATCATCTGCCAGGACTGCTTTCAATAACCTTACTTCAGCTTCTGTCCCCGCGTGGGAAGAATCAGGCGATACCATCAGAGCTAACCAGATATGGATATTCAAGAGCGCTTCGGAGCATTATTCCAAATTCAGGATCGTGAATACGATTGCTGAAAAGCGGAGCGATGTCGCCTACGGTGAATGTACGTTTGAGTGGGCTTACCAGCCCGACGGAACGCTAACGTTTCCCGGCAAATGAACCTCGGTTTAAGCGCCCGGATATTCAACCTGGCAGATCAGGAATCTTTTTCCCGGACAGCGCTTCAGATATTCGGTTACCAGGCGGAAAACAATCAGGTATTTAAAGAATTTATTTACAACCTGCAGAGAGACAGGCGCGGGATTAAGAGAATTCAGGATATCCCGTTTCTTCCTGTTGAGTTTTTCAGGACCCACACCGTGGTAACCGGGGATCTTCCACCGGCTGTCGTTTTTGAAAGCAGCAGTACCTCCGGAGCTACTCCGGGTCATCATTACGTCGCCGACGAGGGATTGTATGAAACCAGCTTCCTCACCACATTCAGGCTTTTTTATGGTGAACCGGCTGATTATTTCATCGCTGCGCTTCTGCCATCATATACAGAGCGGGCTAATTCATCCCTGGTCTACATGATGAATAATCTGATAAAAAGAAGCAAGGATCCATTAAGCGGATTTTATAAGGATAATATCACTGATCTTCCGGGCAACCTTGGTAAAGCGAAGATGGCACATAAAAAGGTCCTTCTGCTGGGAGTCAGTTTCGCCCTTCTTGACCTTGCAGAAAATTATTCACCCGACCTGTCAGGGTCCATAGTAATGGAAACGGGCGGAATGAAGGGGCGGAGGAAAGAGATAACACGCGAAGAACTCCACGACATACTTAAACAGAAGTTAAACGTTCCCGTCATACACTCCGAATACGGGATGACGGAACTGCTAAGCCAGGCGTATTCAAAAGAAGAAGGGATCTTTTACTGTCCGCCGTGGATGAAGATCCTCATCCGCGATCCTCAGGATCCGCTCTCAATTATTGATGAACCCGGTGTTACAGGAGGGATAAATATAATAGATCTTGCGAACATAAATTCGTGCTCATTTATTGCTACGGGCGACCTTGGAAAACTCCATGATGACGGCGGATTTGAGGTTCTGGGGAGGTTCGATAACAGTGACATCCGGGGATGCAATCTGCTGACAGGGTAAGATTTTTTGTTTCATTACCCCGTTGGTTTTCTGGCAACCCCCAAACCCCCCGAGGGGGGCTTAAAAACTATAAACGAAGAAAAGTAAATAGCAGGATTGAAAGTCCCCCCTGGGGATTTAGGGGTGGTTTTCTATCTACCCCCAAACCCCCCGAGGGGGGCTTTAAAACTAGTGATTTAGCAAGATTAAATACCCAGTTTGGTTTTTATAGCAGGTGGAATCGCATTTTTATGCACCATAATGGATATGGTTTTTGCACGTACATAGCTTTCCGACATGTTAAGGTATCCTCCGAAAGCATTCCTGACAGTTCCCCATGAGTTTTTTGTCTTGTAGTATTTTGTCCCGTTCTGATCCTTTACAACGCCTGTCAGATGCATCATGTGATCATCGGTTGTCACGAAGCTTTCATATCCATCCTGCCTCATCTCCTGTGTTACATTGATCTCGGGTCCGGGTTTCGGGACAGCAGGAGCCTGGGCAGAGGCGGGACCCATCCGCTCGAGCCTTGCACGGTCTGTGGTTGATCCATCAGCCATTCCGGGCAACGGGATTACAGCAACACCGTTTGTATGCGAGAAGCTCCTTTCACTTACATCGCCGTCCCAGTTTACTGTATAACCTTTACTGAATGAATAATCCATAATCTCTATAAGTTCATCCAGCGGAACATTATAGAATCTTGCCATTGCCCAGTTATCGGGCACTTCGAGGATCCCCTGCGAATAGAACGGGAAATGATTGAAAGAAGTTATTTCAACATAGTCAGAAGGATTTATTCCAAGGCTCTCAGCAAATGATTTTGGTGTATAGCTGACTCCCTTGTATGTGAATGTTCCGGGCAGCTTCCCAAGATAAGTATCAAGGATAGCGTTTACAATATTGTGATACTGCTCACTCTCATTTTTCCTCTGAACCGGAACTGCAGCCACAGCATTGATAAACGACTCAAGTTCACCATGATTATGTGTAGGTGATCCATAGTTAAGTCCTGAATAAACTTCGTCAGGTACAATTCCGTCCTCGGAAAATTCGCGCATCCAGTCGTGGGCAAGACCTCCTTGTCCGAGATTCCCTTTGCCCTGGCGGAGATAATTATCCTTAAGCCTGTCGACATAGTTTTGTCTGACTATGTACATTTCGGAGAGGTCATATTCTCCCTTTCCCATCCGCAGTAATTCCGACTCGATGAAAGAGGTAGTTGCAAAGCTCCAACAGGTACTGGTGCTGGCCTGGTTCTTTACAGAGGTTGATTTCAGATCAACCACAGGAGTGAAGATAAATCCTTCGTCGGGTTTCACGGGAGGAGCTGCATTCTTCCTCTGAGCGTCAGAGTTTGAATATAAGAAAGCAATAGCCAATAATAAAAAGAATTTTTTCATGATGTCATTATATTTGCAATATTTATGGTATGAAATTTAAGTTAACCTGTTTTCCCCGGGTCTGTATAAAATCTCCTTTGTGCCCCCTGGTGAGGACCTTTGTGTACTTCGTGGTAAAAAAATAAATCAATTAACCCTGCCTACCGGCAGGCAGGCGGCAGGCAGGATCCAAAATTATAAAAATCGAACTTATAATCTGTATTTATTCAATAAAAATGAATGGGACTTAATTCAGGAACCGGTTCCTGGTTGTTGTTACATGGTTGCATCTTGCCACCGTCCGGGGCACAGCCGATCCTAAGGAATACGATAGCTTATGATTAAAAATGTATGCAACTTATTTGCAATATTTTACATTGGCTGTTGAAAAAATCAAAATCCTTTAACCGCAAAGGACGCAAAGGGGAAACGCAAAGTTCGCAAAGAGCTGAATTTATGTGTTTTAGCTTTGCGTTCTACTATATAACTCTTTTTGTATCGGCAGATTTTCAGAGAGACTACATTTTCGTGAGAGACTTTGCGACAACTTAGCGTTCTTTGCGCCTGCCGGTAGGCAGGTTTCCGCAGAAAAAATCAACGATCATCAACGTGATCAGCGAGAAAACCTTAGAATCTAAAAAACTGAATTAATTATTACAAAAACTTTTAATATTATCCTTCGTGCGACTTTGTGTTAACCTTAGTGTCCTTTGTGTTAAAGGATTTATTTTTCGTATGCACTGTTAAAACGGATTTTTATTATTACCCGGAATAGTTTGAATTATTGTATTACAATGATTATTATATCTGTTACAGCAAATAAATTACCTGTAACAATATCATTATTAACCATAAAGAAGTTGAATAACAATCAGTTTTGATTCCAATATCAGAGGGTATATAACTCCGAAAACGATGAATTATCTGGGTACTCTCTTCTCTGCGTGACTCTGCGAAATTATCTGCGCAACTCTGCGAGAAACTTCTTCTTTTTTTCTTTCTCGCAGATTTTCGCTGATAAAACCGCAGACCTGCCGGTAGGCAGGGTTAAATGAGGACTTTTTCAACAGCCCCAACTTATTTAATTGTATTTCTGCTAGTTAAGTAAATTCTCAGCCCTACACTGATTCTTAGGTTGACGGTTATGGCGTCCGGGGGTTAAAGAAAGCGAGTATTGTACCAAATACATCTGAGATTAATTCTTTTTATTGGCCCGTTGTGAGAATTAATTTCCTTACATTTAAAACTAAATATTGTGAATTAAGCAATGCTAACATTTTCCCGCAGTTGATTAAAAATAGTTGAAACTCATATGAAAAAGTTGAAAAAAGTTACACTGATTGCAGCTTTGCTTGTAGCTTATCTGGTTAATGCCTCAGGTGTGGAAATAACTCACGTTGATCCGCCATTTTGGTGGACAGACATGAAAAATACCGAATTACAGATTATGGTTTACGGTAAGAATATTTCCGATTCGAAAGTTTCTATCAACTATCCGGGAGTTAAAGTTAAAGAAATAGTAAGAGTTGAAAGTCCCAATTATTTGTTTATTTATCTCAATATCACAGAATCCGCCAAACCAGGTATCATGAATATCGAATTTAGCGAGGATAAGAAAAAAACTATTCAACCATATGAACTTAAAACCACGTAACCAGAAACCCGGGGCTTTGGGATTTCGTACTGCAGATGTACTCTATCTGATTACCCCCGACCGTTTTGCCAATGGTGATCCTTCAAATGATAACCTGGAAGGTGCCACTGTCAACAGGGAACGTTCAGGAAGTCGTCATGGTGGAGACATCAGAGGCATTATCAATAATTTTGATTATTTGCAGGATTTGGGAATTACTGCAATCTGGTTAAATCCGGTTCAAAAGAATGGCCCAAACACATATCATGGTTACGCAATCACTGATTTCTATGAGGTAGACCCGCGATACGGTACCAACAAAGAGTATATAGAGATGATCGATAATGCTCATGAACGCGGGATGAAAGTTGTAATGGATATGATTTTTAACCATTGTGGCAGCGGTCACTGGTGGATGAAGGATTTGCCTTCAGGTGACTGGCTCAATTTCAATAACACTTATGTTCAGACCAATCACAATAAATGGAGTGTTATAGATGTTCATGCTCCTGAATCAGAGAAAAAATACTTTGTTGATGGTTGGTTCACCAGGGGCATGCCCGACCTGAACCAGCGAAACAGACATGTTGCCACTTATCTGATTCAGAATAGTATATGGTGGATTGAATATACCCGTATCGATGGTATTCGTCAGGATACCCACCCATATGCAGATTATGAATTTTATGGCCAGATGGTGCAGGGAAGTTACAGATGAGTATCCCGATTTTAATATTGTTGGTGAATCCTGGTATCCAAGTGGCCCCGGTTTCACTGCCTGGTGGCAGCGTAATTCCAGGATCAACAACTCAAATTCCTATCTGAAAACCGTTATGGATTTCAACCTGACCTTTATTTGCCAGCAAGCTTTCGTAGATGAGAATGCTCAACAGTGATGGAAAATCAAAAGGCCTTTTCAGAATTTATGAATCTTTGGCACAGGACTTTTTATATCCCGATTTAAAAAACATACTTATTTTCCTGGACAACCACGATTTAGGGCGTTTCTCACTTCAGGAGGATACAGACCTGAGAAAATATAAACAGGGTATTGCATTCCTGCTTACAACCAGAGGTATTCCGCAAATTTATTACGGTACTGAAATTGCCATGACAGGTACAAAAGAAAGCGGAGATGGAAATATCCGTAAGGATTTTCCCGGTGGCTGGAAAGAAGATACTGTGAATGCATTTAATGCAGAAGGACGCACTCCCAAGCAGAATGAAGCATGGGATTACATGCAGAAATTATTGCATTGGCGAATAGCGAAATAAGGCTATTACTGAAGGTAATCTGATTCATTATGCTCCTGATAATAACGGTTGCTATGTCTATGCAAGAATCAAAGATGATAAAACAGTCTCTTGTTATTTTGAACGGCAGTAATAATGACCAGTTACTAAATATGGATCGTTACAGGGATGTTATTAGTTCATATACAAAGGGTATTGATGTAATAACCGGGCAGGAATTGGATGTAACATCTCAGGTAAATGTTCCGGCAAGAGGTGTTTTTGTGATGGATCTTAAATAAGTACAATTTATTCAACATCTTATTCAGCCCCTTCAGGGCTGACGTCATCTAGTTGCATTCTACCCCCGGTTTCGCCGGGGGTTATTCATATATCACCACTTCGTGGTTCTTGCCTGAGTTTAGAAAAAGCCACATTCGTGGCTCTGGATTTAGTAAAGCTCAGTTGAATATCACCGCGTCAATGGTTCTTGCCAGGTTGAGCAATCTGATCAGGAAGGCTAATCTTTATACGCTTTTTATTCAAACGATTAAGGGATCCTTCGCTTCGCTCAGGATGACAGGTCATTAATTGATACATCGGGGGAATGGGGGAAGAAGCGGCGAGCCGCCGATTAACGGATCATTAAAACCAGAAGAATGCCTGACGGTGGCTCGCCGCTTCTTCCCCCCAAAACTCCACGTCACACCGGTTGTCATCCTGAGCGCAGCGAAGGATCTCCCGGATGCGAGCAGGAATTTTCCTTTATTCAGCCCCTTCAGGGCTGACGTCATCTAGTTGCATTCTACCCCCGGTTTCGCCGGGGGTTATTCATATATCACCACTTCGTGGTTCTTGCCTGAGTTTAGAAAAACCGGGGATCAGAGTCTCCTCTAGCTTTGTAAGCTCTGAAGGAGCTTAATATGAGGTCGGACTATGGCTCCGGCGGCTCAGCGTTTTGTTTTAAAAGAAACCAGATCATAAGAATGATCTATCCATTTAAGTATCTCATTATCAGGTATTGAACCGTCAATATTTATTGTATTCCAGTGTTTTTTATTCATATGATACCCCGGGGTTACTGCGGAATATCTTTCCCTGAGCTCAAGGGCAAGAGCCGGATCACATTTCAGGTTTATCGTAAAGTCGTCCCCGAGGCTGACAAGAGCAAAGATCTTTCCCGAAACCTTAAATACAAGTGTCTCATCATCAAAAGGAAAACTTTCGGTAACCTGTTTTTTTGAAATGCAATATTCCCTTAAGGATTCTATGTTCATCAGATTCTATCTTAAAGTAGAATAGAACGCATCTTCAATATGATCGGCAACAAATGTTTTACCGTTCCAGACCAGTGTAATAATGTCGAACCGGCCCTCTTTGCCTATGTCGTACCTTTTGATGTAATTTTCGGCTGCAAACATCATTGACCTCTGTTTTTCCCTGTTAACGGCGTTCCTGGGCTCAACAAGGAAATCTTCGGTTCGCGTTTTGACTTCGACAAATACAACAAACTCTTCATTTTCTGCGACAATATCCACCTCCAGTTTACCTGTTCTCCAGTTGCGGTGACGGATCGTATACCCCTTTTCTTCAAGCAAAGCGGCGGCATGTTTTTCCCCTTTTTGTCCGAGATCCTGCGATTCGTTCATAGGTGAAGATTAGAAAAAAACTTACAACTATATCTCTATCAGTTTATTCTTTATGGCAAACAGAATAAGGCTGGCTGTATTTTTCGAATTTGTTTTTCCAAGGAGATTTGCCCTGTGCTTGTCAACAGTCCTTTTACTGATGAATAAGGATTCGGCTATCTGCTGATTTGACAGGCCTTCGCATATCTTCAGGAGTATCTCTTTTTCACGTTTCGACAGGTTAGCGGACTTTGTCTCGCTTTCCCTGTGTTTTATTTTCTGGATTACATGGTAAAGCAGTTCCTGCGAGAAATAGCTTCCGCCTTTGTTTACTGTAAGAATGGCTTCCTTAACTTCCGATATATCAGAATCTTTAAGAAGAAATCCCTTGGCTCCGGCATCAACCATCTTATAATAATACTCCTCTTCTCCATACATCGACAGGGCAATAATGTTTATCCGGGGACACAATTTAAGTCCTCTCCTTGTCGCCTCAACCCCGTCCATTTCAGGCATATTAATATCCATCAGCGCAATGTCGGCAGTCGTATTCCTGAGCACATTAAGGAACTCTTCCCCGTTTGATGCTTCCGCAGCCACTTCAAATTCGGGAAATGCGTCAAGAAGTATTTTTAACCCGTTCCTGAAGAGCTGATGATCATCTGCAATTATAATCCTGATTTTTTCCATAGATCAACTAGTAACATTACCGGCTCATTCAATGATTTTAATAAGAGCGCTTGTGCCTTTTCCCGGATTGCTTTCAAGAATAAAGACACCGTCAACAGATCTGACCCGGGTTTCGATGTTCGACAGCCCCATGCCCTTGGTATCTTCACCGGCGAGTGAAGAAGTATCAAAACCACGGCCGTTGTCATAGAACTGCAAGGTAATAAATTTTTCGTGTTTGTTCAGTTCAATTTCGATCCTTGAGGCCCCGGAATGGCGTATTGAGTTGTTAATCAATTCACAGGCAGCCCGATAAACGACTACCTCCTTTTCAGATTCGACCCTCTGGTTCTCCATGTTCGATTTAAAATCAATTTCAATTGCCTTTGTCTGGTTGATCTTTGTCGTGAAAGCGCCCAATGCACTCGAAAGCCCGAAATTTGACAATACATGCGGGCTCAGGTTGTTGGATATATCCTTAAGGGTATTGATGGCTTCATTGATAAGGTGGTTCGTGTTGCTCAGGATAAGCGTCCCGGGAGGATCCTTTATCCTTTCATTCAGGGCTGAAAGGGACATTTTGATTGTTGACATCAGGGGTCCGAGTCCGTCGTGAAGGTCTTTTGCAAATCGTTTCCTCTCATTCTCCTCAGTATTGATAATTGCTGTTATCACCCTTTTCTCAGCTCTCAGCCTGTCAGAATCAGCGCGTTTCAGGGAGAGGAACAATTCCCGGATCAGTACGACGCCCACTATTATCATGAATGAAATCAGAACCCCTATCCACTCATCTATCATTTGCCACTGCTCTGTCGGGTCTCCGCGGAAATATTCAAAAAACTCTATGATTGTCCTGACTGCCATGAAAACGAACGACAGTGACAGAAGAATCCATGAAAGCCTGTATTTTGTGAGCTTCATGAACCGGAGGGCGACCGAGGCTGCAAAGATCTGCAGGACAATGGAGATGATCAGAGCAATTAATCTTACCATAATCAGGTTGATGTCCTGCAAAAATAGGAGTAATTTTGTTAATGGCATAATGAAGGTAATTGCTTCCTGCTCCACCGAAGCCTTATCCGGCTCTCTTGCTTCTCGAAAAAAGTCTCTCTTTTTTCCCCGGTTCGCTCCGTTTCCGGATGCCCTGTGCACCGGGTTTTGAAAAACCGTTGTCCTTTGTCCCGTTGCTCCTTTTTATTACCTTTGCCACTTCATTAGCGATTTATGAGATTTATCTATAATCTTGGAATACTGATATATGTATTCCTTACAAGGATCCTCTCCCCCTTTAATTCAAAGGCCAGACTATGGTCAGGCGGACGAAAAAACTGGGAAGCTTCGCTGAAAAGATCCATCATTCCCGGGAATAAATACATCTGGATTCACTGTGCTTCGCTCGGTGAGTTTGAGCAGGGGAGACCGGTAATTGAACTATTAAAGAAGGAGAAACCTGAATATAAAATTGTTCTGACATTCTTTTCACCATCAGGGTATGAGATAAGAAAGAATTACGGATTTGCCGACTATGTATGTTATCTTCCTGCCGACACCCCCGGCAATTCGAAAAAGTTTATTTCCATCTTAAATCCCGTCCTTGCCATCTTTGTAAAATATGAATTCTGGAACAATTACATTTCAACGCTTTACGGGAAAAAGATCCCGCTATACCTGATCTCAGGGATTTTCAGGGCTGAACAGCCTTTTTTCAGGTGGTACGGAGTTTTTTTCAGGCGTATGCTTTCCAGGTTCAGCCACATTTTCGTGCAGGATGAACAATCGTGTGCACTGTTGAAAAAAATCGGCATTGAAGATTTTTCAGTAGCCGGAGATACGCGGTTTGACAGGGTAGTTCAGATTGCAGGAACAGCTAAGGATATTCCGGAGCTTGAAGCATTCAGTAATGGTGAGAGGATCCTTCTGGCCGGAAGCAGCTGGCAACCCGATGAGGAAATTATTTCACGTTACATCAACAGGTACCCCGACAATATGAAATGGGTATTTGCACCACATGAGATCGACGGGCCGAATATTGAAAGGATTGAAAAGCTTTTCACAACCAAAGTGGTAAGGTTTTCGGAGTTCACCGAAAAATCTGTTGACGCAAGGGTTATGATAATTGACAATATCGGCATGCTGTCGTCGGCTTACAGATATGCCTCGATCGCAGCAATCGGTGGCGGTTTCGGCAAGGGGATACATAATGTGCTCGAAGCAGCATGCTGGGGGATACCTGTCGTTTTCGGACCCAACTTTAAAAAATTCAGGGAAGCTTCGGATCTGATAAACCTTGGAGGCGCCAGAAGCTTCAGGACTTTTGACGAATTTTCCCGGATAGTGGACGACTGGTTGATTGACAAGGCTGCTTACCTTTCATCAGCCAGATCAGCAGCAGACTACGTTAAAGGAAATGCCGGAGCAACTGCAATGATTTTTAACAGGATCGCCCAAAAAGATATGAACAAAAAACGCTCATAATATGTTAACAATTATTCATTCCGGATTGGGAATGATTAAGTTAAGGAGATGTAATTTAATGCTCCGTTTTTTTGAATAGAACCTTTTCGTACAAATCTAAAATAGAAGAATTTAGAAGAAACAGATTGAACTTTAACTCCTTAATCCAAAATCTTATGCTAAAACAAATTACAAGACTATTACTGATGTTGATTTTTATTCCGCTGTCCACGGTCATATCAGGGCAGGGATCCACAACATCATCAATGAGCGGCAGGATAACTGAAAGCAGCGGTCAGCCCTTGCCCGGTTCAATAATCTTTGCCGTTCATGAGCCATCGGGTACCACCTACGGGGCTTCTGCCAATACGCAGGGTATGTTTTCAATTCAGGGAATGAGACCTGGCGGGCCATATCGGATCGAGGTTTCATTTATTGGTTATTCAAAGAAAACCTTTACTGATGTTAACCTCCTGCTTGGCGAGAACTATGTCCTTACAACTGATCTTACGGAGTCAAGCACCCAGCTTAATGAGGTTATTGTAACCGGAGTAAAAGCATCTGCATTTAACACCGAGAGGATGGGCGCTTCAAACAACATCAACACAAAGGATATGGCGCTTATTCCATCACTGAACCGGAACCTTGGGGACTACACGAGGCTTTCGCCTTATTCAACCGGCACCGGTTCATATGTCGGCCGCGAAGCCTATACAACCAATGTAACTGTTGATGGTGCAAACTTCAACAATAACTTCGGCCTTTCCGGCAGTAACATGCCAGGTGTTTCAGGGGAACCCATTTCGATGGAATCAATTGAGGAGATCCAGGTCGCAATAGCCCCCTTCGATGTTCGCCAGTCGAACTTTACTGGTGCAGGTGTTAATGCTATCACAAAGAGTGGCACAAACCAGTTCAGGGGATCAGTTTATGGATTTTACCGTGACCAGAGTTTTAACGGAACCAAAATCCGTGACAAGGAACTCTCTGTTGCTGAATCAGCTAAAAAAGTCTATGGCTTTACTCTTGGCGGGCCAATTATCAGGAATAAACTTTTCTTCTTTGTAAGCGGTGAAAAGGAAAACACCCTTACTCCGGGAAATACCCTGCTTGCAATGCAGCCCGGCCGCGATGCCACAGACCAGAATGTCAATGCAAGGGTTTTCGCCGACAGTCTGAACAGATTCTCACAGATCCTTAAGGAAAAGTACGGATATGAAACGGGTCGCTATGAAGGCTGGGGTGGTGACAACGAAGGCAACAACAAGCTCCTCCTGAAGTTGAACTGGAACATAAACAAAAACCACAAATTCACAATCCGTTATAACTATTCGGACAGCAAAAATGTTTCCAGACCAAGCAACAGCGGTGATGCAAGACCTACAATAGTAAACAGCCGTCATTCGCGTACCGGCGGTATGTCGTTTGAAAACTCACAGTATTACAACTCCAATAAACTGAATTCAATTACAGCAGAACTTAACAGCCGTCTGGGAGAAGTCTCCAATAAATTTTTGCTGGCATATACAAGCTATAAACAGCCGCGCGCAAGTACCAGCAGTCTGTTCCCGTTTATCGACATTATGAATGGTTCTGCCTCAACAGGCGACGTTACAATGTCGGCAGGCTATGAATTGTTTTCCTACAGGAACAATGTTGACAACAACACCCTGATAATTACGGATAATGTTACATACCAGCTGGATAAGCATAATTTTACGGCAGGCTTATCATACGAACACCAGTATTTTGCGAACAGCTATCTGCGTCAGGGCAGCGGTTACTACAGGTTTAAGAATCTGAGGTCTTTCGAAAGATTTTCCAATGGTGAGGGAACCCCTGATACTTTCAACGATAATATTGATCCTATCAGCTTTGCATACACATATCCGATAAACGGAATATCGGATCCTGTTTCCGAACTCTCATTCGGACAGGTTTCTGCATACATTCAGGATGAATACAGTGTTCTGGACAATGTAAAAGTCACAGGAGGCGTCAGGATTGACCTCCCTATGTATTTTGCCGGAGCTATTGATAATCCGAACCTTCATGGCGTAACTTTTGCAAACGGACAGAGCGTTGATCTTTCAACCTGGCCCGATGCCAAAATACTTTGGTCTCCCCGTCTTGGCTTCACCTGGGACGTCTTCAACGACAAAACCCTGAAGGTAAGGGGCGGAACCGGTATCTTTACCGGTCGTATTCCATTTGTCTGGTTTACAAACCAGCCTTCAAACAGCGGCATGATCCAGTACCAGCTTGTTGTTAACTCAAGCGGCGGAGCAAGCAGCCAGAATCTGCTGGCACGCCTTCCGTTGCTTGCCGATGCTTCCCAGCTTCTAAAGGATGGAGCCCTTTCAGATATCTTCCCTCAGTCCAATCCGGTTGGAGGCAGGATAGCTGCAATAGACAAAAACTTCAAACTGCCTCAGGTATGGCGTACAAGTCTAGGTTTTGACATTAAGCTTCCGATGGATATGATGCTGACCCTTGAAGGTGTCTACAGCAATGATATAAACTCCATCAGATTTGAAAACATAAACCTGGCACCTGCTGCAAGCACTTACAAAGCAGGAAGTTATGACCTGCCTTACTGGTCAAATACTCAAAATGCCGTAAAATACCTGACCCAGCCTTATACCGATGTGGTAATAATGCGTAATACAAACAAGGGGCAGGGTTACTCCATTTCCGCTTCACTCGACCTTCCGAGAGTTGCAGGTCTCAGCGGAATGATAGCTTACTCGCGCAGCTGGAGTGAAGAGGTATCCGGGAAATCTGGTTCCGATCCATTCTCTGCATGGCAGTACAGGCAGATGACCAGGGAGCTTAACTCAGATGAACTTGGTTTGTCGTACAATAATACCCCTCACAGGTTTTTAGGGACTGTAAGTTATTCAATTGATTACGCCAAATATTTTACTTCTTCTATCTCATTTATTTATAACGGTTATATTGGCGATGCTTATTCCTATATCTATTCAGGTGATGCCAACAGGGATGGAACCTCAAGTCATGAATTAATGTACATTCCAAGGAATGCCAGCGAGTTTTTATGGAATAGTCCGGAAGATGCAACTGCATACTTTGCATTTGCAGCCCAGGATCCTTACCTGAAAAAACATGCAGGTGAATTTGCTCTGAGAAATGGAGCCTATAACCCATGGAACAGCAGGCTTGATATGAGATTTATGCAGGATATTAAACTTAAAGTTGGTGAGCAGACAAACAAGCTTCAGTTCTCGGTTGATGTAATCAACCTTATGAATCTTTTGAATTCAGCCTGGGGCCTCAATCAGAGCTATGTAACAAACTCGCCTCTCCTGATTACCGGCAGGGATGCCACAACAGGGATTATGCAGGTAAGCATGAGAAAGATCGGCGGTGAATATGTCACCAGATCTTTCCAGGATCCGAGTACTGTTGCAGGGACCTGGGGTATTCAACTTGGTCTTCGATATTTGTTTAACTAGCCTGAGTCTAGGCTGGAAACGAGGACCCGGCAACCAGAGTTAACTAAAATACTCTTTACCTGATTTTAAACCCCGGATCTTTTCCGGGGTTTGTTTTTTCAGGAAGTAAAAAATTCTGGACGTTTTATAAACAACTATTAATTCTCAGATAATTAAATACTTTGGCTTTTGATAGAAATATATTATCTGTTATTCTTCTGTAAAATGTTGGTTATGAAGATTTTAAAGCTAAGTTAATAACTATCCTTCCAAATGTTAATAAACTTAAAAATATTGTCTTGCATTGCGATATATGCTTGTCTAATTTAGCAATTACCCGCTTTTAAAATCAGTGGCCGTTTAATCACAACATTATCAGAGAATAACAATATTATATTAATATATATGGAGGAATTATTTGTTCTGGAACCGGTTGTCGACTTCGAAGAAGTAAACGAGATACCGGCATCACCGAATAAAAAGAAGGAAAGCGTGAAAAATACTGATAAACCGTTGGGAAAAAAGTCTGAGAAGCCAGTCTATTCTCACGATGAAGCTGTTGAAGCCAGTATCAGGTATTTCAGGGGAGATGAACTGGCTGCAAGGGTTTGGGCTAATAAATACGCCCTGAAGGACTCGTTCGGAAACCTTTTTGAAAAGACTCCGGACGACATGCATCACAGGATTGCAAGGGAAATCCGAAGGATTGAACTGAAATACAAAAATCCGCTGCCCGAGGAGCTGATCTACAACGTCCTTAAGGATTTCAGATATATAGTGCCGCAGGGCGGACCGATGACCGGTATTGGCAACGACTACCAGATTGCCTCTCTGTCAAACTGTTTTGTTATAGGAAATGATGGTCTGTCCGACTCATACGGGGGCATCATGAAGATTGACCAGGAGCAGGTGCAGCTAATGAAACGGCGGGGAGGAGTCGGCCACGATCTGTCACATATCAGGCCTAAAGGTACGCCTGTATTGAACAGCGCCCTTACCTCCACCGGAGTTGTCCCCTTCATGGAGCGATATTCAAATTCGACACGCGAAGTTGCCCAGGATGGCAGACGCGGCGCCCTGATGCTCTCAATCTCAATAAAACATCCCGACAGCGGCAGGTTCATTGACGCCAAGCTTGAAAGCGGAAAAGTTACAGGGGCAAATGTCTCCGTAAAACTTACTGACGATTTCATGAAGGCAGTCGAATCGGGGGGGATGTTCAGGCAACAGTACCCCATTGTTTCGGATAATCCGAAATTTGTTAAAGAGATAGATGCCCTGCAGCTCTGGAACAAGATAATTCATAATGCATGGAAATCGGCTGAACCCGGTGTTCTTTTCTGGGATACCATAATCAGGGAAAGCGTACCGGACTGCTATGCCGATCTGGGCTTCGCCACGGTTTCAACCAATCCGTGCGGCGAAATCCCACTCTGCCCGTACGATTCCTGCAGATTACTGGCTATCAACCTGTACAGCTACGTTGCAGATCCGTTCACCAAAAATGCTACGTTCAATTTTGAACTCTATAAAGAACATATTGGTCTTGCCCAGCGCATGATGGACGATATCATCGATCTTGAACTTGAGAAGATTGATTCAATCCTGTCAAAGATTGAAGCTGATCCCGAGTCAGCCGAACTTAAACACGTCGAACGGAACCTGTGGAGGAATATAAGAAAGAAATCTGAGGAAGGTAGAAGGACGGGAATTGGTATAACTGCTGAAGGCGATATGCTGGCCGGTCTCGGACTCAGATACGGGAGCGATGAAGCCACAGATTTTTCGGTTGAAGTTCATAAAACCCTTGCCCTGGAAGCCTATAAATCATCAACATACCTGGCAAAGGAGAGAGGTCCTTTCACAATTTATGAATCGGAGAGGGAGAAAAATAATCCTTTCATCCTGAGAATGAAAGCAGCCGATCCGGTCATGTACAATAATATGGTTAAATTCGGCAGGAGAAATATAGCCCTCCTTACCATTGCCCCCACCGGGACAACAAGCCTGATGACCCAGACAACATCGGGAATTGAACCTATCTTTTCGGTATTTTATAAACGCAGAAGAAAAGTCAATCCGAACGACAAGGATGTCAGGGTGACCTTTAAGGATGAAGTCGGAGATTCGTGGGAAGAATTCAATGTTTTCCATCATAAGTTTGTTGACTGGCTTGAACTGAACGGGTATGATCCCAACGAAGTGACAAGAAAGAGTGATGAGGATATTGAAGCAACTATTGCCAAATCACCTTATTATAAAGCAACTGCCAACGATGTCGACTGGGTTGCCAAAGTGCGAATGCAGGGCGCTATACAAAAGTGGGTAGACCATTCAATAAGCAGTACGATAAACCTCCCGGCTGATGCAAAGGAAGAACTTGTCAGTGAGCTTTATCTTACGGCATGGAAATCGGGGTGCAAGGGAGCAACGGTCTATCGCGACGGTTCAAGGAGCGGTGTACTGATAGCCGGCAAGAACGAGATAAGGCCGGAAAGACCAAAACGGCCCAAAGTGCTTGATTGCGACGTCATCCGGTTTAACTTCAACGAAGAGAAATGGGTAGCTTTTGTCGGCCTGAAAGAGGGGAGGCCCTATGAGATCTTCACCGGAATTGCTGATGATGAAGTTTTCCCGATCCCGAAAACAATCATCAAAGGAAAAATAATAAAGGTAAAAACAGACGACAGTAAAACCCGTTACGATTTCCAGTACACCGATAAGTACGGCTATAGAAAAACAATTGAAGGGTTGTCGCACATGTTCAAACCCGAATTCTGGAATTATGCAAAGCTGATTTCAGGCGTACTCAGGCACGAAATGCCGATTCAGGATGTTGTAAACCTTGTGCAGTCCCTGAAGCTCGACAGCGAATCAATAAACAACTGGAAGAATGGCGTTGAGAGGGCTCTTAAGAAATATATCCCTAACGGAACGAAAGCTAAAGGTAAATGCGGCGAATGCGGGTCGGAAAACCTGGTATATGAAGAAGGTTGCCTGATTTGCAAGGATTGTGGCTCATCGAAGTGCGGATAAACTCTGTAAGAGCTTTAGCCTGAAATTCACTTTTGCATCTTCTTCGGGATATTTGACTTCTCTTCGTTCCTGCCTTTATAGATAAAAACTATATTGTGATAGAAGTGGATTGACACAATATTCTCATCGTAATAGGTTGGCTTATACCGCGGTATTAAAAATTCTTTATGATTCAGGCTGTCGGTCAGCTTCTTAAAAAAGTTCATCGATGTGGCAGGATTATCAAGATCATCAGAATCACCGCCATATTCCGGCCAGTAAGAAGTATTCGTATCCTCAATAACATAAATCCCTCCGTCATTCAACTTCGGGAACAATATCTTAAATGATTCGATTACGTGTTCGTTTATATGACTTCCATCGTCAATAATGATATCAATTCCTCCTATTTCATCGCAAACCCTGTCGAGAAATTCCTTGTCGACCTGACTTCCCCGGAATATCTTAATTCTTTCCTCCTGAAGAGCAGATTTGTCATAAATATCGATAGAGAAGATATTCCCTGAAGGAAAATATTTCTTCCACATTCTTAAGGATTTCCCGCCGGAAAATGGTTTTTCGTATCCTCCGACACCAATTTCGAGAAGGTTGACACTTTTGTCCCTGAACCTTTCAAAATGCAATTTATAATGCGGCGTATAATTATGGGTCCCAATCTTATCAGTCCCGTAAATCCTGCCTAATTTATCCAGGTCGTCAGCAGCATTTTTTGCCCTGACTTCAGAAACAGGGCTTATGATATTCTTCTTTATTTTTTTTAGTCTGTCTATTGCCTTCATATAGGTGAGTTGGTGAGATGAAAGATATCGTTCTGATAGTCAAAATGTTGTGGCATACCCTGTATTTTATGGTGTCTTAAGCATGACAGAACACATTATGTGTCCTCTCTCTTTGCAAACTAACGCACCGGGATTTAGCAATTTTCTCGTTTTTCCGTAAATTTTAATCATCTGTCTCCTCAGGATTCCTGCAACCTTTTCAAGTACCGGTAATTTAATCAAAACCGATTGGATTGATGATTTAAGACCACTTTTTGATCCTGCCTCCTTAATCAGCGCTCCTTCACTGTTAAAATAAGGTTTTGGTAAACGGTTTTCCAGTAATGTGCGTGTACCGGTTATATGATAATTCATTCTATAGTAATCCCTGAAATTTATGAAGTTTATTCCTGCCTTGAGTTTTCCGGCAATATAATTCATGGAATCCTCACTAAACCACCAGCAATGAACCGGAGGAAGATCAGAAGCCCATATTACTTCCCCGGGATAGAACGATTTATTCGGAGTGGTAATTATTGTCCGGCATCCCGGTTTCAGGAGTTCAAAAATTGCTTCAATAAAAGCAAGTGGATCACCTACATGTTCTATTACTTCAGTTAATATTACAATATCAAATGATTCAGGTGAATGCCTTGCAAATTCAAACAGATCCTTACAGATATAATGTTCACCAAAGTTTTTGATTGCCTGATTTACAGCTGTCTGTGAGACATCCATTCCTGTAACATTATAACCTGCCCTGTTTAATGAATATGTTAAATATCCCAGGCCGCTGCCAACCTCAAGAATTTTTGCTGAAGATCTGTCATTTACGTACATAGCCAGCGCTTCCCTGACACTCCAGTAATCTTCGTGACTTTCGGCGAGGTAATCCAGTGGATTGGATACTTTTTTTACAATTCCGGCA
The DNA here is from genome assembly GCA_963806555.1 of uncultured Bacteroidales bacterium. Lineage (GTDB taxonomy): Bacteria > Bacteroidota > Bacteroidia > Bacteroidales > VadinHA17 > LD21. The sequence goes on from CAWDYR010000002.1 coordinate 48,679, forward strand.
TACTTCCAATACCTGCTATATCCGGGTACCTTATCGCCGCTCCTGTAAATGTTTTCATAAATTGAGGAGCTGTCTTCCCTGGGCAAAGAAAAAGCAGTATTGCAGACACTACAGTGATAGATCTTATATGTAAGGGGTTCCTGGTACCCCGGATAGTCATTATGTTTAAGGTTGGCTCTGCCCCCGCAAAGAAGACAATCAGTCTGACCGCTTGTCATATAAGATCCTGTAATTTAAACTTTCAATATCCCTGTTTCTTTTCCGATCTTTTCGAATGCCCTGACAGCTGTATCGAGATGTTCAATTTCGTGTGCTGCCGAAAGCTGTACCCTGATCCTCGCCTGACCTTTCGGAACGACCGGGAAATAAAATCCGATCACATATATACCTTCTTCAAGGAGCTTTGAAGCAAATTCCTGCGACAGCTTCGCATCGTACAACATCACGGCACAAATTGCTGATTTTGAGGGTTTTATGTCAAAACCCAGCTTTGTCATCTTCTGAATGAAGTATTCTGAGTTCCTGTGCAGCTTGTCCTGGAGTTCATTGGTTTCGGTCATCATTTCCACCATTTTTATTCCGGCAGCAGCCACCAGTGGAGGAATTGAGTTAGAGAACAGGTAAGGGCGTGATCGTTGCCGCAGCAGTTCGATGATCTCCTTTTTCCCTGTGGTAAAACCTCCGATCGCCCCTCCGAAAGCTTTTCCCAGAGTACCTGTGATGATCTCAACCCTTCCCCGAAGGTTGAAAAGCTCAGTGACTCCTCTTCCTGTTTCTCCCACCACGCCTGCTGAATGCGATTCGTCAACCATCACCATGGCATTATATTTCTCTGCAAGTGCAACAACCTTATCAAGGGGGGCAACGTTGCCATCCATCGAGAAGACGCCGTCGGTCACTATAAGCCTGAATCTTTGGGTCTGTGCAAGCTGAAGCTGTTTTTCAAGGTCGCCGGTATCAGCATTCTCATACCTGTAGCGCTGGGCTTTGCACAGGCGCACTCCGTCAATTATTGATGCATGGTTAAGCGCATCTGATATTATGGCATCATCTTCAGTGAGCAATGGTTCAAAGACGCCGCCGTTTGCATCAAAACACGCTGCGTAAAGTATCGTATCATCTGTTCCGAAAAATTTCGCAATCATTTTTTCAAGCTCCTTATGCAGATCGGTGGTTCCGCAGATGAACCTTACCGACGACATTCCGTAGCCATGATCGTCGAGAGCGGCTTTTGCAGCCTGATAAGCCCCGGGTTATTTGATAATCCGAGGTAATTGTTTGCACAGAAGTTCAGTACAGTTTGCCCGGTGTTAAGCTTGATTTCAGCTCCCTGCGGTGAAACGATTATCCGTTCCTCCTTATAGAGGCCGGCTTCCCTGATTTCTTTAATAACTCCGTTCAGATGTTCCTTAAAACTAGCATACATAATTTATCTTTCTTTATTTAGTCCTTTGTGCCCTATGTGATACCCATTATATTATAAGAACTTAGAAGTTCCACTGAGTTAAATCGCCCCCAACCCCCTAAAGGGGGCTAAAAGTCCACTCAGGGGATTTAGGGGCCGACTTCTCGGGGACTTTGTAAGGGGACTTGAATTAAAGTCCCCTTCAGGGGGTTGGGGGTGATTCCCAGTCAAGTATCACTTTTCCGCAGTTTCCCGACTCCATGACATCAAAGCCCTTCTGAAAATCATCGATGCTGAAATGATGGGTAATAACGGGATTAAGATCGATCCCACCTATTATCATCTGTTCCATCTTATACCATGTTTCCCACATTTCCCTCCCATAGATCCCTTTTAAGGTTATTGCCTTGAAAATAATATCACTCCAGGGAACTTCAAAGTTTGAGGGCAGTATTCCAAGCAATGAGATGCTCGATCCGTTATACATATTCGATATCATTTCAATAAAAGCTTTTGGGGAGCCTGACATTTCAAGTCCGATATCAAAGCCCCTCATTCCAAGCTTTTTAACAGCATCTGAAATTTTTTCCCCCTTTGAAGGATTTATTGTAAGAGTTGCCCCCATTTTCCTGGCAATTGCAAGACGGTAATCGCTCAGGTCGCTTGCAACAATGAATCTTGCACCTGCAAATTTTGCTATTGCAATGGCCATACTCCCGATGAGCCCTGATCCGGTTATCAGCACATCTTCTCCAAGAAGCGGAAAGGAAAGTGCCGTATGTGTTGCATTGCCGAATGGATCCATGATAGCTGCCCAGTCATCGGGGATCCTGTGATCAAGTAAAACTACATTAAGTGCAGGGATCTTTAAATATTCCGCAAATGATCCGTCGATGTTTACGCCTATCCCAACCGTGTTTTCGCAGACGTGTTCCTTCCCCCGCCGGCAGTTCCGGCAATGTCCGCAGGCAAGGTGGCCTTCACCCGTGACCCTGTCGCCGGGTTTCAGGTTTGTTACTCCGGCGCCAATCTTATCGATGTAACCCATATACTCATGCCCGATCACCATTGGAGTTTTGATGGTTTGCTGCGCCCAGTCATTCCATTCATAGATATGGAGGTCGGTACCGCATATTGCTGATTTCTTTATCTTTATTATGACATCATTTAATCCGGGTTCCGGAACCGGAACTTCCTGCATCCATAAGCCCTTTTCACGCCTGGCTTTAACCAGGGCTTTCATAGTCTTCATTTGAATCTGTTTAAAATGCTAAATTAAGATAAATAACCTAAGTTGCTAGGTACTGGGTGCTTGTTGCTGGTTGTTTTAGAATGAACATTATAAATTTATTGGGAGAAATAACCCATTATCCCCTGACCTTGTGAAACTGTATGAACTCAGCTGCGTGTTAAATATGTAAAAAGAAATGAATAACTCTGCAACCTCAATAATCATTTTACGTTATATTAAGTGTTTATCTATCTTTACGTAAATTATTTGATTTAACAGGAAAATGACCCAGGTTAGAGTACGTTTTGCCCCCAGTCCGACAGGCCCGCTGCATATCGGAGGAGTGAGGACCGCCCTTTACAACTATCTGTTTGCAAGAAAAAATCAGGGAGTCTTCATTCTGAGGATAGAGGATACTGACCAGGTGAGGTATGTCGGCGGGGCAGAAGAATACATAATGGATTCCTTGCGATGGTGCGGAATTGTTGTCGATGAAGGCATCAACGAGGGCGGTAAATACGGACCTTACAGGCAGACCGACCGTAAAGAGATATACAGGCAATATGCAGACAGACTTTTCGACAGGGGACATGCATATTATGCCTTCGATACACCTGAAGAGCTGGAAGCCTTGAGGCTGAAAAGTGAAAGTGAGGGTAAGACTTTCATTTATAATTCCGGGAACAGGGAGAAACTCAAAAACTCAATTTCCCTTGGTGCCGTCGAATGGAACGCAATGCTTGACAGGGGAGAACCATATGTTATAAGGTTCAAAATGCCTCATGACGAGGATATCCATTTTGAAGACATTATCAGGGGACATATCGTTGTGAACACCAACACTCTGGACGACAAAGTATTATTCAAGTCGGACGGAATGCCAACCTATCACCTTGCAAATATTGTCGATGATCATCTCATGGAGATAACCCACGTTATCCGCGGGGAAGAATGGCTGCCCTCCCTTCCGCTTCACTTTCTCCTGTACCGCTCCTTCGGCTGGGATCCACCGCTTTTTGCCCACCTGCCTCTCCTGCTTAAACCAGACGGGAAAGGCAAGCTGAGCAAACGCGATGGCGATAAGATGGGATTCCCGGTGTTTCCGCTTTTCTGGCCATACGGGGAAACTGCAAAGGGATACCGGGAGGAAGGTTATTATCCTGATGCTTTTATTAATATGCTGGCGCTGCTGGGATGGAATCCGGGCACCGAACAGGAGATCTTTTCGATGGATGAACTTATAAATGCATTTTCGATCGAAAGAGTCGGGAAATCGGGTTCACGGTTTGATCCTGAAAAAGCGAAATGGTTCAATCACCAGTATCTCCAGAAGAAAACCAATAACCAGCTTGCTATTGAATTCAGGGAATTTCTGAGACCAAAAGGATACCATGTCGACATCGTGAGGCTCGAGATCCTGGTGGGTCTTGTGAAGGAAAGAGTCAGTTTTGTCAGGGATATCTGGGATCAGACCGATTTCTTCTTTAAGGCGCCGGTTACTTATGACGAGGAGGCTGTTAAAAAGAGATGGACGGAAGATTCACCGGTATTATTGAAAGAATTAAAAGATATTCTCCAGGGAATGCCCGATTTGTCAGTTTCGACAACTGAGACCGCTGTAAAAGCATGGATTGAAGCAAAGGGTTATAATACAGGAGCAGTCATGAATGCTTTCAGGCTTGTATTAGTTGGAGCGCTGAGAGGTCCGCATATTTTCGACATAATAAGCTGGCTTGGAAAAGAAGAGACCCTCCAGCGGATCGACAGGGGAATATCCGGATTAAACAGGTAAGTCCATGCATTTTCCTGAACAGGACGATTATATTGATATCCATACCCATGAAGCCAGGGCTACAGAGGGCATCTTTTCAGTCGAAAGCCTTATGGCACACCAGAACCTGCAGCCTGATAACAGATCAGGGATGGCATTTACTGCAGGTATTCACCCGTGGTATCTGACAGAGGACAACCACCTGCAGCTGATGGATTATATGCATGCCGTTGCCGGGAATACCGGCCTGATTGCGATCGGAGAGGCTGGCTTTGACAAACTAAGGGGGCCATCGATTGAGCTTCAGAGGAAAATATTCGAAGAACAGCTTATAATAGCAGGTGAAATTCAAAAACCTGTGATAATTCATTGCGTAAGATCGTGGGATGAGCTTCTGGCTACTCACCGCAGGCAACGGGCCGGATTGCCCTGGCTGATCCATGGGTTCAGGGGAAAAAGCGAGCTTGCCGTACAGCTGTTGAAGCGCGGAATGTACCTTTCATTCTGGTTTGATTTTATTCTGCGTCCCGAATCAGCAAAGCTGCTGAAAAGCCTTCCCATGGACCGTATTTTCCTCGAAACTGACGGAGCAGATGTTTCAATTAAAGACATTTATAAAAAGGTGGCAGGTGATCTGGACATTCCCGTGGACGAGTTAAAGGCGACTATATTTTCGAATTTTAAAAGATTATTTGCTGCATAAAAACTTACACAGAGGTCCGCAGAGTTCCACAGGGATTAAGTCCTCATTCAGTGTATAAAAAACAACAGAAATGATTGAATGGCTTTCAAGAACTGAAATGATCCTTGGCAGTGAGGGGCTTAAGAAACTTCATGATTCCAGTGTCCTGGTTGTTGGGCTGGGGGGTGTGGGAGCTTATGCTGCTGAAATGATCTGCAGGGCGGGAGTAGGCAGGATGACTATCGTCGATGGCGACACTATCCGCCCGAGCAACAGGAACAGGCAGATGCCAGCTCTTTTAAGTACTGAAGGTCTTGCAAAGACAGAAGTGGTAGGGAAAAGGCTTACCGATATCAATCCCGCACTCGGGCTGACCGTATTTCAGGAGTTTATTAAAGACGAAAGGATCATTGAAATTCTTAGCCAGGGTTTTGACTATGTTGTGGATGCCATTGATACATTGTCACCCAAGATATTTTTAATCAGCAACTCACTTCGGCTTAGATATCCTGTTGTAAGCTCAATGGGAGCCGGGGGGAAATTTGATCCGGCAAAGGTTTCGATCTGTGATATCTCCCAAACCACCGATTGCTCCCTGGCAAGGGTTTTGAGGAAGCGTCTTCACCGGCTGGGAATAAGGGAAGGTTTTACTGCGGTCTATTCTCCCGAGACTGTTGATAAAACGAAGATAGTGGGGGACAAGACCGAACGTAATAAAGCTTCAATTGTGGGCACTATATCATATATGCCACCGGCATTCGGGATAGCATGTGCTTCGGTGGTGATCCGCGACCTGGCCGGAATACCCCGGTGAGATTAATTATTCCTTTTAAAGAGATAATAAGCTGGTATTCCTATCAAAACCGTAAGTATTGCAACCGACGATTCGACAGGCCTCTCGAGCCAGGAGAGGAGGAGGATCATAGCACCTGCTGCGACATAAATTATCTGTGTTACCGGAAAACCGGGTAACCTGGGAGCCGAAGGGTTTGTTCTTCTCAGTCTCCAAACCCCGATTATTGTCAGGATAGGAAATATTCCCAATGCAAATCCCATATATGTAAGTACCTGTTCGAAGGTTCCCGAGAGGACAAGAATGACAGCAATAAGGCACTGAAGCAATATTGAATTTGAGGGCACCCGGAATTTCTCATGGATCCTCGCTACGGATTTGAAGAAGAGTCCATCCTTAGCCATGGAATAATATACCCTGGGACCTATAATTATAAATGCGCTTAAGGAAGAGAAAAGAGCAAATGAAATAAGTACGGAGAACAGGACCTCAGCTGACTTGCCGAAAAGGTTACCCATGGCAAGTCCGCCAACGGAGATCACACCTTTCATTTCATCAGGTTTTATTCCATAGACATACAGAAAATTGATCGCGAGGTAAAGAAGAATTACTATTCCTGTGCCGTAGAGAAGTGAACGCGGGAGTGTTTTAACCGGGTTTTTGATCTCGGCGCCAAGATATGTCGAAGCATTCCATCCGCTGTAAGCAAACATGATCCACATAAGGGAGAGGCCTATGGTTTTTAATCCGGCAAGCCCTGAGGGTAGTCCGCCGCCTTCGCTGAAGTGTGAAAAGTCACCGTTCCCGGAAGAGAATCCTGCCGTTAATAAAACAACAATCAGCAGGACCTTAAGAAGTGTAAGGACATTCTGGATTTTTGCACCGTATTTGATTCCCCGGTAATGGATAAACGTGAAGATCAGGATTACAGTTATCGCCAGAAATTTCTTTGTCAGTACCGGACTCATAATACCTGCATCCTGAAGCAATGTTGACAAACCGGGTACAGCTCTTGTAAAATATTCGCTGAATCCCAGGGCTGAGGCAGCAATTGGAGCTGAAAATCCTACCAGGAATGAGACCCATCCACTGAGAAATCCGAATACGGGACTGTAAAGCTTCGAAAGGAACAGATACTCTCCTCCGGCTCCGGGCATTGCAGCACCCAGCTCGCCGTAGGAAAGGGCCCCGCACAGCGCAATTATTCCTCCGGCGCCCCAGAGAATAAGCAAAAGCACCGGATTGTTAAGACCCGACATTAACAGTCCGGAGGTTGTAAATATTCCTGCCCCTATCATGTTGGCAACAACAATATTGGTAGCAGGGAAAAGTCCGAGTTTCCTCTCCAGTTTTTCTTCGGCCATATATATGAGGTTATTTTTCAGCTCTTTTATAGCTGATTGACACTCCGCCGCCGGCGGTATTGACAGTAGTTTCGTAGTTCTTTAAACTCTTTACATATTGCAGGAATTCAGCCTGTCCGCCGTAACCACCCCGGCCCCTTTCGGATATATTATGGGCAGTGAAACATCCTCCGACTATTAATTTTGGTTCAACGTCTATAAAATAGTTTTTGTACCAGTCCTTGTCAGCATCGCTGAATACAAAATCAAACGGACCCTTAAGCTGTTTTACAAGCTGGTGGGCATCCGCAAGTCTTGCATCAATATATTCTGATAATCCCGCCTGCTTGAAGTTTTCAAGAGCTGTTTTGTGGCGTCCTTCATCAATTTCTATTGTTATCAGTTTTCCCCCGGTTTTGCTGAGTGCCCATGCCATCCAGATGCCTGAATGCCCGGTTGAAGTGCCGATCTCAAGGGCAGATTTATATTTACCTTTTATGATAAGGTCATACAGCAGCTGGCCGTCGCTGGCAGGTACATTCATATCGTACCACTGTCTTGACCTGTCATTCAGGAAGTTTTTCACCTTTTCGTCAAGTGCCGGATCTGACCTTAATGTTTGACCAGATGAGATGTTTAATCCGGCTACAAAGATTAAAAACATGAATATAAATTTTGAGGTAAGGATTAATTGTTTCATAACTGTAATTGATTAATAATCCCAAAGCTATAATTTATAGACAGAAAACCTGCAATTTTTATTCCTGAAACATAAATTTGAAAGAGAGGTTATTTCAATTTCTTTTTTTAACTTTCCAATTATCCCTTTCGGTAAGTGCCCATATTCTCAACTGTGAAGACTGACGGTAAAATAAATTACGTAAACATAACACTTGCGGCGCTTGCTTTGTTTAATGTTTTTATTCATCTTATTGCATCCTTTAATCTTGAATATCACAGGGATGAGCTTCTTTATTTTTCCCTTGGTCTTCACCCGGCATTCGGCTATGCCACCGTTCCTCCCCTGATAGGCTGGGTGGCATGGCTGATGCAGAATATCTTCGGATATTCACTCTTTGCCGTCAGGCTATTTCCCGCATTACTGAGCGGAGTTATGGTTTATCTTGTTGCTGCCATAGCCCGGGAACTGGGTGGATCAGGTTATTCAAGGATCCTTGCAGCAACCGGAATGATAATCTCGATCGTCGGCCTCAGGACTTTCCTCCTTTTCCAGCCTGTACACCTTGACCTTATCTTCTGGACACTTTCTTTTTTTCTGTTTATCAAATATGTCAATACCGGATCAGGGAAATACCTGATTATGTTTGGGTTAGTGGCCGGGTTTGCCCTGCTGAATAAATATCTGATTGGATTACTATTTGTTTTATCCATAATTGTAATAGCGTTTACTCAGCACAGAACCATTTTCAGGAACAAAAACCTCTGGTACGGAGTCCTGGCAGGATTCATAGTTTTCTTACCCAACCTGATCTGGCAGATCATGCATGAACTACCTCTGATAAATCACCTTTCCGAACTGAAAGATACACAGCTGGTCAATGTCGACAGGGCTGCATTTCTTGCAGAACAGATTGCAATTCCTGCTACTGCTTCATTTCTTACAATAGCTGGTATTATTTTCCTTCTTTTCAATAAAAGTGTAATTAAATTCAGATTCATCGGGATCATCTGCTTAAGTGTAATATTTACACTTATGCTGATGCAGGGGAAAAGCTATTATACGCAGGGTATCTTCCCGGTTCTTATCGCTGCAGGTGCAGTTTTATGGGAGAAAACGCTTAAAAAAACAGTTCCAAAAGTGCTTTTTCTTCTTTTTCTGATTGTCCTCACCCTGCCTGCCTTTCCTATCGGCATACCGGTTTACAAACCAGAACAGCTGGTTAAGTATTTTGACAAATTAAGGAGTACTTACGGCCTGGATTTCGTTACAAGATTTGAAGATAATTCAATACACTCATTGCCACAGGATTACGCCGACATGCTCGGCTGGGAAGAACTTACCGGAATAGTAAACAACGCCTGGCAGCAGGTCTCCGACAAGGAATCAGGTTTTATCTATTGTGAAAATTACGGCCAGGCAGGGGCTGTAACTGTCATTGGCAAAAAGTACGGGCTTCCCGAGGCAGTTTCTTTTCATGAAAGTTTCAGGTACTGGATCCCCAGACAATTTAACCGTGAATTAAAATCCCTGGTTTATGTAAATGATGAAATGGGTGATGATGTCAAATCAATTTTCAGTAAGATTACCATAATCGGAAGCATTAAGAATCCTGATGCAAGGGAATTTGGTACAACTGTCTGGCTTTGTGAAGAGCCGGCTAAAAGCTTTAATGAATTCTGGGCTGAGAGAATTAAAGAGGTAAGATGAGGGTTGAAATTCAACCTTCATATTTTTGCAGACTATGACAACATCAGCTGAATAATTAACCTAAGTTGCTAGTTACTTGTTGCTGGTTGCTAGTTATTTGATAATGAGCATCATGATTAATGCAAAAGTAATAAATACATTTTAACAAAATCGCTTATTGTCCCGTTAATCAACAACTAACCAGTAACAAGGAACCAGCAACCAGCAACTTGAGTTAATTATTAAGATTAGTGTATTTATTTCTAATACAATATCTAAAAGCATGACATAGTTAAATCGGGGTTAAACTTTTTTAAGTAATTTTGGTTAATAAATATTAAGGCCAATTTAATTCTACTTTTTATGAACTTTTCGGATTTTATTAAAGATAATGGCAAGAGGATAAGCAAGGAGCACTATATTCACCTGGTACAGGTCTCAAGGGCTGATGGTAAAATAGAACCCTCAGAGATGGACCTTCTCCACTCGGAGGGAAGAAAATTCGGGCTTACCGATCCTGAGATTGACAAGATTATCGAATTCGAGGCCTATCATAACTATACTCCCCCATACAGCCTGAGTGAAAAGTTCGAACACCTTTATAATATCGCTGAGATGATTGTTGCTGATGATAAAGTTACGGAAGGTGAAATGAAGTTATTGAAACGGTTTGCTATTGAAGCCGGTTTCACCGACAGGACAATCCCCAAGCTCATGGAGCTTCTCCTCACAGGTGTTCAGAGAGGGGAGGATGAAGAAAAACTGTTCCAGAAGTTTAAAAAGGATTATCTTTTCAAAGAGTGACTGTTAGTCAAATTTTTCTCATTTTTATTGACTTAATAATAAATATTGTCTAACTTGTAGTGTTAATTACCTGATCTTTAACCAAAACAAGTTAGAAAATGAGAATCCTTTACACAGGAATTGCAGTATTTGTCATCTGGTCCTTCTTTTCAACATGGCTCTACGTCGATGTGCTGAGGCATGCCGGGAAAGCGGCAGACCCAATGCAGGCAATTCAGAAACCGGGTACTACTACGGCTGACTCACTTGCAAAAGTTTATGCCATGATGCCGGCCGACCTCACGATCAACTACGATTTTGACAGGGTCAAATTCGCTTCCGATCCGCAAACAGAAGCCAGACTCACCGAATTCAAAAGCTGGCTTGACAAACACCCTGAATCAGTAATTTCTGTTACCGGGTATACTGACCTCGTTGGGGAAAAGGACTATAACCGGGACCTGGGACTTGAACGTGCCCGCATTGTACAACGATACCTTGAAGAAAAAGGATTTCCTGCTTCAAGGATTGTTGCCGGGTCAAAAGGGGAAGATGAACCTGTTGCAGGCTATGTAACCGATGAGGAACGGGCAAAAAACAGAAGAACAGTCATATCAATTAAAAAATAATATTATGAAATCAATTTTACTCATATCAGCGATGTCAGTTACTGCAGCAACAGTCCTGTCAATCGCATTGCTCCTTGTGGCCGGTCTTATAGGGTACCTGACTGCATGGTATTATGCCAGATCGGTATATACTCCGGTCATTAAAGGGCTTGAGGATGATAAAGCACAATTAAACAGGGAAATATCAGGGTTAAAGGAAGACATAAGGAAACTCAATGGAAAAATTGAAAACCTGAATTCAAAGATTGAAGGACTCGAAAAGGAAGTAGCAGAAATAGAAAAAGTCGTTGCTGAAAAGGAGACTATAATAATGGAGCTTACGAAGAAGGTAAAAGCTTAGTTTGTTCCGGAACCTGACGGATCAATCTGAACCGTGCCAGCTCCGCGGTTGTTATATTTTATTTTATTGCTGTTTCTAGAATAATGTAACCGCTCCGCGGTAATTACATTTTGTACCATCCTACTCTGAACCGCGGAGCGGTTCCATCATTATAGCGATATTGTTTAAGTCACAGTGTTGAACCGCGGAGCGGTTCCATCATTTTAGGGTCCGAAAATAATTACCAGGAAGGCACCAAGATGCAGCTTGTTTACGTCTATTTTTTTATTTGCTCTCACAAATAATTAATAGAGCGATATGTTATATAAGCGCCCTTTTAATATGTCTTTTAATATGTCTTTTAATATGTCTTTTAATATGTCTTTTAATATGTCTTTAAGGGCGCATATATAAATTAATACCCGTTTGCACAAACTCACCCCCTATTCCCCATAGCCGTCAACCTAAGGAATGGGTTTCAAGCTTATGAATTTTACTGTATTAACTGAATCGCAATATAATACAGTTTCCCCTCCTTTTTAAGGAGGGGTGGTCGGGACTATAGATTTTGAGCGGGTTTATAATCTGCAATTTCCCGGCCGGGGTGGTTAGTCTATGTTTCAAGTCTATCCGTTTGAATAAAGGTAATAAGAAAGACTTGAGTCAACCACCCCGGCCAGACGAATTTAACTTCTACCTGTGAGATGATTTCACCGTCTGGCCACCCCTCCTTAAAAAAGGAGGGGAAATTTATGTAATTGAATTTCTGTTAGTTAAAAAAATTCAGTTTAACATTGATTCTTAACTTGACGCGTAATTAAGTGCAGCGCGGAGTGATAGGGGATCCTTGCCGTTAAAAAGAGAAGCAGTATTGAGATTAATTGTCATGAAATTATTACCTTTCGTAGAAAGAACAGACTTATGAATCAAAAACCTTCAAAAGCAATCACCCGCCGTGGATTTCTGGGCAAATCTGCCCTGACACTTGCAGGATTGACAATCGTTCCGCGTCATACGGTATCGGGTTTAGGGCACACAGCCCCAAGCGATAAGCTGAACATCGCTGCTGCAGGTATTGGCGGGATGGGCAGAAACAATATCGTCAATGTTGCCAAAACCGAAAATATCACCGCTCTGTGCGATGTCGACTGGAGCGGTCAGACAATCAAAGTTTTCGAGGCATACCCTACCGCAAAAAGGTACAAGGATTACCGGATCATGCTTGACCAGCAGAAAGACATCGATGCGGTCATTGTGGCCACTCCGGATCACACACATGCAGTTATCAGCATGGAAGCCATGAAGAGAGGGAAGCATGTATTCACACAAAAACCACTTACCCATACTGTATTTGAGGCAAAAGCTCTTGCGAAGGCTGCAAAGGAGTATAAAGTAGCGACACAGATGGGAAACCAGGGACAGGCAGGTGAAGAGCCAAGGCGGTTGAGGGAGATGATCTGGGATGGTGTTATCGGACCTGTCCGGGAAGTGCATGTATGGACCGACAGGCCAAATAACGGGTTGTTCAGGATCTACTGGCCTCAGGGAGTTCAGCGTCCGGCCGAAACACCGCCGGTGCCTGAATATCTCAATTGGGACGTATTTATAGGTCCTGCCCCTATGCGACCTTATAACCCCGCCTATCACCCTTTCAAATGGAGAGGCTGGTGGGACTTCGGAACAGGTGCGCTTGGTGACATCGGCTGTCATTCACTTGATCCCATTTTCCGGGCCCTTAAGTTGAAATACCCCACATCAGTCCAGGCAGTTTCAACCCTGGTGAACAAGGAGACATACCCCTCCGGATCAATTGTAAAATATGAGTTCCCGGCCAGGGAGCAGATGCCCCCCGTAAGCCTTACCTGGTACGACGGAGGGCTGAGACCTATGCTGATACCGGAACTTGAACCAGGAATGAAAATGGGTGAAGGGGGAACCCTTTATGTGGGGGATAAGGGCAAAATCCTCAATGACAGGATACTCCCGGCATCGCTGCGTGATTCTTATAAAGCACCCGCACCATATATTCCTGCTTCCCCGGGACACGAAGAAGAATGGATCCTTGCATGCAAGGGAGGCGCTCCGGCCGGATCAGATTTTGATTGGGCCGGTCCTCTTACCGAAACTGTCCTGCTGGGGAATATCGCAATACGGAATGAGATAAAGGAAAAACTTGGAGGACAGGTCATGATGTGGGACCCCGTGAAGTTTACCTTTACAAATATGCCTGAAGCTGACCAGTTCCTGCACAGCGAATACAGAGCAGGATGGAGCCTCTGACATGATTTATCAACCAGAGGCTTAATCAATACCGGTCGGAACCTGGAATCACGCTAACCGGCTCATAAATGCCGGTGATGAACAATTTAATTATTGGGTTGTTAAATATTTATGCGGCTCTATTGCCGGATAAAGAGCAACCCGATTTTTTTTATTGTTAATAACTTAACCTCAAAATATGACCCGGAGTTACATAAAATTTACTAAATTAACCATTATTATAGTTACCAGTGTTTAATTAATTTTAGTGTGTCCATCACAACTTAAATCCCTGTTTATTGAAAAAGCCTTGTGAAATAGATGACCCCCTTGAAGTTGTGTCGGGAATGATCCGGAAAGAGGTCAATAGGAAAGGACATGGTCATCCTGAAACATTTAGGCTTTTTAGCAGAAAGAGCGGCTCTCTTTCCGGTACAGGATTTAGAAAATTCATAATAAGCCTGTTATTTTTCTCCCTTGCTCTTACAGCCCTGGCCCCGGTAAGCAAATCCTTTGTTATTTCAAGGCCACTGGTGATTAACCCTTTTGCATCCCTTATTTATGCAACCGGCATGGTAGAAACTCTAGGCAACAATATGGCATATAATGAGCATGAGAACGCAGTTGGTATTTTCCAGATACGGCAGGTGAGGGTGGACGATTATAACAGGAGGACAGGCGCTAAATACACCCTTCCTGACATGTTTAACTACTCAATTTCCGAAAAGATATTTTTATATTTCGCCTCACTTGTCGGGCCATACGATCTGGAAAGAATTGCCAAGGCGTGGAATGGTTCCGGTCCGATGACTGAAAATTACTGGAAGCGGATAAAAATGTACCTTAACTGAAATCCGATCCCTTTACAGATAGGACCTGTCTGACAAATTCAAGAACATTATATAATTTTAAATGCATATAAATTAAGAACTTACACAGAGTTCCGACTCTTAGAGAAGTCACAGAGATCCACAGAGTTAGAATCTAACTGTGCTCTCTTTGTGAAACTCCATAGTATACCTGCCTTGTAAAAATCCGGACTTTTGATAACCATGCCGGTAAATCTTTTTTAATTTTGCTTTCTTTACCGGACTTTAATACCTTTAAGATCTTTTGGCATTGTTAAATGATTCACAATTAATATTTAAACTGATGAAAACATCTCGAAGGACATTTATCAAATCGGGTGCAATGGCGCTAACAGCCGCCTCGCTTTTACCCGGATCAGTATTTGCCGCTCAGAAACAAAAGGGGATAATCGGAGTTCAGCTCTATTCAATCCGTGATGATATGACAAAAGATCCGCTCGGATCGCTGACCCAGGTTGCCAAAATGGGCTACAAATACGTTGAACATGCAAATTATGTGAACAGGAAATTCTATGGTTACAGTGCACCGGAATTTAAGAAGATCCTCGATGGAATGGGATTGAATATGATAAGCGGTCATACTGTGATGGGCAGGCAGCATTGGGATGAAACAAAAAAGGACTTTTCCGACAGCTGGAAAATGACTGTTGAGGATGCAGGCGTTCTGCAGCAAAAATATGTTGTAAGTCCATCAATGGATAACAGCATGAGGAAGACCTATGAGGACTTTAAACATTATATGGATATATTTAATAAATGCGGGGAATTGTGCAAAAAACAGGGAATGAAATTCGGATATCACAACCACGATTTTGAATTCAGCGAACAGCTCAACAACGAAAAATTGTTCGACATCATAATGAAGAGTATTGATCCGGACCTGGTTGTTATCCAGCTCGATATAGGGAACCTTTATAATGGCGGCGCAGTTGCTCTCGATGTTGTGAAACAGTACCCCGGACGGTTCGAGAATATTCATGTAAAGGATGAAATTGCAGCCACTGAAGGGAATGAAAAATACGAAAGCACCATAATCGGTGAGGGAATTGTAAATGCAAAACAGGTCGTTGATCTTGCTACAAAAATAGGAGGTACAAAAGTGTATATAATCGAGCAGGAATCATACCAGGGGAAAACTCCGATGGAATGTATTAAGACCGACCTGGAGATCATGAAAAAATGGGGATACTGACAGTTTGAAAACGACTGTAAAAGAAACCACAACTCTTCTGCCATATCTTTTGCAGCAGTATCCTGATTCGCCGCGGACAAGAATAAAGAAGATGTTGCAGAACGGAGGCTGTCAGGATAAACAGTAAGCCGGTGACGTTGCATTCGTACGGGCTCAAACCGGGTGACGTTGTTGAGATCGACACGCATACAGGCGCAGCCGCCAGGGCTAACCTGCCGTTTCCGGTGTTATACGAGGATCAGGATGCAATTGTTGTTGACAAACCTCCTGGTATATCGACATCAAGTACCGATGGGAGCGTGAATATTCAACAGATCGTTACCCAGTCTTTACAAAATCAGAGCAAGGGAAAGTCCAGGGCTTATGTAGTTCACAGGCTTGACAAGGAAGTCTCGGGAGCACTGCTTTTTGCCAGATCGGTTGACGTCATGAATAAGATCAAGGACACCTGGAAAGAGACCGAAAAACATTATTACGCTCTTGTCGAAGGCTCGCCACCGAAGCAGGAAGGTACTGTTAAAGGCTGGCTGATTGAAGATAAATCCCAGAAAGTACATTCAACCTTTGAAAGGGAGGAGGCAAAATTTGCAGTAACACACTATAAAGTGCTGAAGAGTGTCGGTAACTGCACCCTTCTGGATATAAAAACAGAAACCGGCCGAAAGAACCAGATCAGGGTTCATCTCTCGGATATGGGATGCCCTATCGTGGGTGACCATAAATATGGAGCGGCAACTGATTTCAAGCGGAGAGTCAGGCTTCATGCTTACAGCCTGTCATTCCCTCATCCGGTTACCGGGAAAACCATCAGCGTCGAATCACCAATGCCTGCCGGATTCCTCATCTTAAAACCAAAGGACGAACATTATAAATAACTTAATCGAAGGAATCTGCGAAAACCTGCCTACCGGCAGGCAGGTCTGCGAAATCAGCGGGAAATCTTAGGTTTTCCCGCAGATCGCGCAGATCGTCGCAGATTAATTTCGTCTTTTTCAATGCCTGTAATTAAACCTCAGAAGAGTGGGATTCCCGTTTTGCCCCTCGTTTGAGATCAGCAGATCCCTGTTTTCAAGAAAGGTTATGCCTTCAGGCTGATTGAAAAGCGCCCTGTCAAGATTAAAAATACCTTTAATAGTTCCGCTGTCAGTGAAGGTAAAAAGCATTTTATCATCCGACGACAGGACGTACAGGTCATTTGAAACAGGCTCAATACCGATACCGGACGGACGGAATTTTAAATCAGGCTCTGCAGTTTCACTTTTCTTTCTGGTCTTAACCGGAAGATCAACGTTATTTGCCGTTGCAAAATCTATTATGTCCTGAATATCAAAAGTGTAGGCAGGTTCCTCAACCAAAGTCTTCGAATTCAGGTCAAAACCAAAGATATACCGTTTATCCTTTGAACCCTTTGATACCTTTTCCTTACATGCGATAAGCAGCCTGTTCTTCGGGGCATCGTAACATAAACCCTCATTATTCTCAGATGGAATTCCTGTATTGTGCTTATAAACAGTAGTTTCACCCGAGTCAAAACCAGAAATCTCAAAAAGAGCCCCATCACTGCGAAGGACGAAAATGCTGCTGTCAGTTTTTGCAATACCCTCAAAATCACCCTTTGAGGTAAAAGGAAGCTCCCTCCTGATCTGGTTTGATGCCAGGTCAAGAATAAAAACTATCCCTGCCTCATCCTGGATACAGGCGAATGATGCTGTGTCGAAATCAGTAAGTCCGGAAATCTCGTGGAGAATGGAAGGAAGGATAATTATGGCATCCGGAGAAGCGAACCTGTAACCGGCAGTGAGATCTTTCTTAATGTTCCCCGTGTGACAACCCGCCAGCATCACTGCGAGAATAAGAATAGCTTTGGGTAAGATCTTTTGCATAATATTGGATGTTACTTACGACTTTCAACTTATTCATTCATGCGAGTTTGCGAATTCGTAAAATTATGACCACCACAGGAGCAACCTGGTCGTACAATATTTTCAAAGCCTCATTTAAAGAAGCTTTGAAAAATGCTGTTAAAAAGCCTGAATAGCTATTTCTCGTAGATGATCTCTTTTGATCCTGAAATCGTGTTACCCGATGAAGTTACCCTGGAAGATTTGTTTCCAACAACTATAGCTGTTGCCTGATTTCCTTTACCGGCAGACCTGATAGTATTACCGGTTATGCTTATATCGTGGGTTTCTCCGCCAATATAAAAACCGCTTGATTCCCGTCCGGTCCCGTTGTTTTCAATGACATTACCGGTAAAAGTGTTCCGGTGGCCACTGTTCTGTTCATTTTCATTACGGAACAGGACTCCATGGTTGCTGTTCTCATACACATGGTTATTTTCAAAGTGATTATCTGTGTCCTTATGTCCGATTGAAATGCCATTGTCGCCGTTTGCATAAACAGTATTGTTGCTGAAGATACCGTTTTGCACCCGCCAGCACAGGAAGATCCCATCACCCTTGTTGTTGTGGCTGATACAATTATCAACGATCGAGTGGTCGGAACCTGTTCCCGGATGGAATCCGAGCCCGTTGCCGTTTGCGGCTTCGCAACCCCTGACTGTGATATTTTCCGTTATCTGCCAGCTGAAGGTATCGCCGTTGAACTCATTTATCTTAACATTTTCAACGGTACAGTTCCGGGATTTATGTATGTAAACCCCGCCTCCGCGGCATCCGTTGATATAGTCATTTGTACTCTTGTTACCCTCGATTGAGAGATCTGCAATCCTGACATTTTCGACTCCTACAGCCTCAATGATCGAGCACCCGTTTGAAACAATCCCATTTTTTGAAGAGACATAATCATTATTGGTTCTGTTGTCGAAGTAAATGACGTTGTCCCGGATATCCGTTATTACAGCTGTCGTAACAGCCCATCCCTGGTTGTTTTCATCATCATAGAGCTGTATCCCCATTCCCCTTTTAAATCCGCTGGCATCTTTTACTACAGCTTTAAGCATTCCCCAGTCGGCGTCAATAATAAAGCTGGTTTTAAAACCGTCACATTTTTTCAGAACGGTCGACTTTCCTGATCCGATAAGCGAAGTGTTGTCTGAAAGGCGGAGAGGTCCGGTTATCTGAAAGACACCAGGATTGAGCTTTACTGTTCCGCCGCCTCTTGTTTGTATCGCATCGAGGGCGATCCGGATTGCCTCAGAAGTATATCCCGGAATATCTGCGCCGGGACCCCCGACACTGATAACCTGTTCGCTGTTCTTTACAGTTACGAGTCCGGTGGTCTGGCAGGTAATACCCTGATTTATAAACAGACCGGGGATAATCAGACTTAAAGCGATTAGCAATTTGTGTGTCATAGGTCATTCCTCCATTTATGACATAAATATACAAATTGTATATTGGTATGTCATGTTCACGGAGCTAAAATGACCCCTGTCTGACCCCTTTTACTTAATTTCCACAGGACCAATCGGTTCCGGAGCAACATTTTTAACTGGCCTGGTGTTCTTCAGATAGATAAAAATTGCTTGTGCATCCTCGTCAGTAAGTTTTATAAAATTGGTCCAGGGCATTGGCGGCAGAAGCATACGGCTTCCTTCAAGACCTTTATACCTGCCCTGTTTCAACGCTCGCCTGAAATTTTCTTCCGTCCAGTTCCCGATTCCTGTCTGGTCGGAGGTGATGTTGGCTGCAAATGAGACACCCCACATTCCGGCTGCGGCAGTAAAATCCTCATTGAGCATAGACCATCCGTTTTTAACAGGTCCCGGATCAATTTTCATGAATGGGCGGTCGGCCGGATAACCCGACAGCATTGTCTCAGCGATTACTTCGGGCCCCTGGGGCCCAGGTCGCTTGGGGGAATGGCAATCATTACATCCCATGATTGTAACAAGGTATTCCCCTTTCAGGATCAATTGTTCGGCTTTCGGTTCAACCGCAGTGGTAGAAGGCTTAGAGTTGTTTCCGCATGCTGACATCAGAATGGTTGTCAGGAACAAAACCGTCGAATAAATGCAAATCTTTTTTTTCATATCATCTTTCAGGAATTACTTAAACATTTTATTTACAGGATGGTTTACAAAAACAAGAACTTGTCTTCCTAAAAAGTAAAGACGGTTTTTATACATTTTTGTTCATTGAAAAAGGGATCAGGATTTAACAAACTGGTTGTTGCCTCCTTTATTTGTGAATCATGAGATCAGCTCCGATCTTTAACCGGTCACTTCTTCCTCAGGTACTCCGGTCATGCTGATTAATTTTTCCATATCACCTGCTTCAGGATTATAATTCAAGAGTCTGCGGGCCGCATCAATATTGAACCAGTGTGATCCTGACAATTCATGCACCAGGAATCTGGTCAGATGCGGTTCCCGTTTAATAAGCGGAATTTTATGAAACAATTCCGCCAGGGCGGAATAGGTCAATGCTGCCTTTACGGGAACAGATCTGCTAACTGGTTCAATACCTGAAATTTCAAGTATCTTATTAATAGTTTCCCATAGTAAAACAGGCTTTCCGTTTGTAATGAAAAAAGCCTTACCTGCAACTTCAGGATTTTCAATAATGGTTTTCAGGGCACATAAGTGGGCTGCTACCACATTGTCAATAAATGAAATATCCACACGATTCCTGCCAGCACCGATTTGTCGAAGTTTTCCGGCTCTCGCCTGTGCAAGGAGGCCCGGAAGTAAATGATTATCCCCGGGCCCGAGAACAATGTGTGGCCTTAATGCAATGGTTTTCAGGGAAGAAGAACAGACTTTAAGTATATATTGTTCAGCCAGAGCTTTGGTTGCAGTATAGTGCGAAAGCGGCCGGCTCGGGTATGGCAGCGATTCATCCGAACCATTGATGTCGGATCCGTTAAAAACAACGCTTGCTGAACTTGTGTAAATCAACCATTTAATCTTCTTCTGCCTGCAGGCATAAACAACATTTTCAGTTCCTCTGACATTGGCTTCATAATAATCCATATAGGAGCCCCATATCCCTGCTTTTGCGGCTACATGAAATACAACATCTGTATTATTGCATACATTTATAACCGCTTCCCTGTCAGATATGTCTCCCCTTTTGACAATAATTCCGGCTTTTGACAATTCGGGATAGTCTCCCCTTGAGAAACTGGAAACCTCGAATCCTTTCTTTACCAGATTCAAGCGCCAATGCAGAACCTATAAAACCTCCTCCACCTGTTACCAATGCCCTCATTTAATTCTTTTTTCGGCCCACACAGCCAGTTTTTCACGAAAGATCTTGGCATTATGCCTTGGGTCAACCGGAAATTTTTTATTGAAAAGAATACAGGATATGCCTTTTGTTGAAGTATTGTTTGCCCCTGATTCCAGCAGATCCTGAATTATTTTATTTGTCGGTTTATTACCAGGTTTAAGCTCAATGCAGATCACAGGTATTTTAAGTCCTGTATCCCTGTCAGTAATTCCTACAAGGGCTGAACGTGAGACCAGGGGGTGACGGTTAAAAACAGCCTCACAGGGTATTGTGAGAAGTGTGCCCGCGCTTGTGTTAACCCTTTGTGATTTACGGCCATAGAACCATACCCTGCCCTTGTCATCAAATCTTCCCAGATCTCCCATACGGTGCCAGAAGACATTACTTACATGATCAGGTATTTTTGCCAGACTGTCAGCCCGGGGATCATTAAAATAAGCAGTTGTAACCCATGGGCCTCTTGCAACTATCTCTCCAATTTCACCTGCAGGCAGCTGAACCGCTTCATTCCAGCTTGAAATCTGATTGTCGGTTATTTCAATTATACTGACATCCAGTCCTTTAACAGGATATCCTATACATATTCCATTTTCGTATTCATTTTCACCACTGCCAATTGAAAAAAGCCGGGAAGCATCAATATCGGTTACAGGTAGAGCTTCGGTTGCGCCATAAGGTGTATGTATACTTGCTTCAGGTCCGACCATTTGTCCGAATGCCTCCAGAACACTTAGATGAACCGGCGCCCCGGCAGAAATTATATGTCTGAGCGAAAGGAGCCTGGTTTTATTTGCAACTCCATAATGTGAGAGTCTGTTCAGTACCATGGGTGATCCAAACATCTGCGTGCATCCGAAATCCTGAATGTTCTTTATTACCCTGGCAGGGTTTAACGATGCCGGATGCAGCATATCCATATCCGCTATGACTGATGAATTACCATGACATAAGGCAAACAGCCCCAGCAAAGGGAATGTGCAGAGGTCAATTTCAGCCGGGCCGATATTAAACAAAGATTTAGTTACATTGATCTGGTTATCGAGTATCCCGGATGTATATATTACTCCTTTTGCCGGGCCTGTGCTCCCGCTGGTAAAAAATATTGCAGCGGTATCTTCAGGTTTAACCTGGCAGGATGGATATTTCTTTTGCTGATTACCAGAAATGGGTATCTCCGATTTCTGCATGAAAGGGAACCCGGAAAGACCTGTAATCATATTTACCCTTACAGTTTTGAAAACTGAGGGACGGATAATTCTCAGCAGATGAGCCTTTGGCATCCCGATAAAAGCTTCCGCCTTTAATCCTGCCAGGGCTTTAAGCATTGCTTTTATTCCCATTCCGGGATCTATCATAACAGGAATGGCGCCCACTCTGAGAAGTGCAAAGGTTAATATAAAGAATTCATGCGTTGCCTTTGTCAATAAGATTGTGCGGGTCCCGGTACGGATACCCATCCTCTCCATCATAAATGAATAGCGGTTTACATCCGCCTCCAGCTCCTGGTAACTAATTCGTACCGGGTGCAGAAACGCAGGCTTATCCGGGAACATTTCCGCATTTCGCCTCAGATACTCTGATATATTCCCGATCGGATTACTTTCAATGGTTTGTTCAGAAGGTTTGATATTCATTTTTTAGTTTTTATAAAGAGCGCAGGCGACAGATATCCCGGATCCCACAGTCAGAAATACAATATTTTTTGAATTCCTGAAACGACCGTCATCCCATGTTTTTTTAAGAGCAAATGCCGGTGCGGCAGTATGAAGTTCCTTATTTTCTGTTTTTGCGAATTCTGCAAAATTCTTGTACGGGCAGAGACGCTTTTCCATGCCTGATACAAACCCCAGGGGGCTTTGTGAAGAGATTATCAGGTCTACTCTGTTCAGCGGAATTCCGGCTTCTCCAAGGAATCTTTTTAATGACTCCCCGGCACAATCCAGGCAAAGGTCAAGATATGTTTCTTTTTGCCTTATCGACAGGATGTTTTTTTTACCCCATTTCCGATTTAAATAACCATACCGGGTGTTGCTTATAAACTCTTCAATATATTCCGGAAAAGAATAGGTGCGGATAAGTGAAAATCCACTGGAATCGTTTGAATTAGTTAAAATTATTGCAGCTGCTGCAGATTCAAAATTAAAGTTTTCAGATAATCCCCTGAAAGGTTCTGAATCGCCTGTTACAACTATGGCATAACGGATATCCCCTGTCTTTATGAACCCATCTGTAATTTGGATTCCTGTCAGCCACCCGCAGCCTCCATTGCTAAGATCAAAAGAGAAGGTTCCTTTATTATTTTCCGTTTCTGATTCACCTGCCCGCTTTCCCGGTAAATAAGCTCCGATCTTCTTTAGAATCAGCGCTGCCACAGCAGGTTCACCCGTATTCTTATGGCGATATACTCCGGTGTTGATCAGCATTCCGAGGTCATGCGGATTAATGCCTGCTTCTTTGAGGCATTCTCCTGCTGCCCTGGAGGATAAATTTACAGAACCCCTTGAAAGGTATCTTAACCAGGGCGTTGAGACAGTTACCATGCTAATCTTTGTTCCCATATCTGTAAACCATATCGTTCATTTCAAAAATTACAACTCCGATAACCAGTCCTGATGCAAAACAGAGGAGCATGATCCGGTCACCTTCAACAAACCTTTTTTCATTAAGGTACTGGTACAGCGCCAGGAAGTGGGTAGTTGATGCTGTATTACCTGTATCTTTCAGATTGATAACCAAATGACCGGGCTTTTCGCCAAAATATTGAGCATAGGATTTTGCACCTGACAGAATTGACCGCCGGGAAGTCTGGTGAGGGATGAGATAATCTATCTTTTCAAAGGATAATCCGGTTTTTTCAAATGCTTTTTTTAAAAAGGGGACAGAATCGGTTATTGACACCTGGTGGATCCTTCTGGCTTTAGTCCTCATCTGTCCGCCTGGAAAATTCCGGTTTTGCCTGCCGGTACATAAATCGCTATACTGGCTCAGGGTTGTAAATCCTGATATTATCAGACCATCCTTCTCATTTTCTGTTCTTTCAAGAATAACAGCTGCTCCGCAATCACCAACAGTAAGCGAAGGTATATTTAAACTTAATGGGGTCTTAATTGTCCTGAGCGCATGATCGTAAATGCTGGTAACGAACTCCCCGCTGACTATCATGCATGTCTTTATAATTCCAAGTTTTATGTAGTTCTCTGCTATACATACGCCTGTCAGCATTCCTGCACAGGCATTTGAAATATCAAAAGTTATTGCTTTTTCAGCTCCGATCGTCTTCCCGATAAGCAATGAAAAAGTGGGTTCGTACAGATGGGACAATCCACCTTTGTACCTTGTTATCGAGCAGCTGATAATCATGTCAAGGTCACAGGCATTGTATTTCGAATATGAAAGGCAATCCTTCGCCGCATCACAAGCCAGCGAGAACGAATCTTCCCCGGGCGAGCACACCATTCTCCCGCTGATGCCTGTCAGTAAGGCCAATTTCCTCAGGACCGGGATTTTAAGCTTCTTTACCAGGTCATCTGTTGATAATCTTTTCCCGGGCAGTTTTACCCCGATACTTTCAAACCGGCAGTTCCAGTCCATCAGAACGTAGTATTATTCAATCCTGAGCTACTTTATTTGCAAACCTGATAATAATATCCGCAATCTGGTCTCCTCTTTCTTCCGGAACGAAGTGCCCGCCATCAAGCCTGATATGAGCCTGCCCTGCTGTTCCCGGAATAGTTTTCTGAAGATAAATATCACCCCCGCGGGTTATCGGATCATCCTTGCTGAAAACTGTCAGAAACGGTTTATAAAATCTTGCCAGCGATTCCAATGCTTTCCGGTTAGCAGCTGACTCAGGATCTTCACTTGTTACCGGAACGAGACCGGGGAGGGCACGGACCCCGGCCTTGTACTTACGGGACGGGAAAGGAGCATTATATGCTGATCGTTCTTCCCTGCCGAGGCTACTTTTCATTCCTCTTGCAATTACAAGGTCAACGGGCAGAAACGGACTGTATCTCGCAAAAGTCTTCCATATCCTGAAAGCAAGGGGCAATTTATGTTCTCCTGTCGGCAGCATCCCATTGCTTATTATTATACCTCTAAACAGTTCAGGATGTTCTGCAGCAATCCGTAATCCGAGGAGTGATCCCCAATCGTGCCCAAACAGGATTATATCCTTCAGCCCCAGCAAGTCGATAAATCTATAGATCCATCCAATATGAGCCTTGAAGGTGTGTTCCTTAGCATTTGCCGGTTTATCTGATTTTCCGAATCCGATCAGGTCTGGGGCCAGAACACGATGTCTGTCAGCGATTTTGGGGATAATGTGGCGGTAAAGATAAGACCATGAAGGCACTCCATGAAGGAGTAATACAGGATTGGCATCCGGTGGTCCTTCATCCAGATAATGCATATTAAGTCCGCTGACAGTAATCCAATGAGAACTAAAAGGGAAATTTTTCAGGTCAGCAAAGCGGGATTCCGGGGTATGCAGAACATTCTTCATTAGTCAGGTTATTCTCAGATGTTCTTCATATTCTTCAAAGTTAGTCCTTTGTTCCGCCAAAATCAATTTTATTTTTTCAGATGAGGCTGCCTCTTCGTGGGGCTGTTGAGAAAGTTCTTTTTAACCGCAGAGAACGCTAAGTTGTCGCAAAGAACGCAAAGCTAAAGCACATAAATTCAACTCTTTGCGAACTTTGCGTTTTCCTTTGCGCCCTTTGCGGTTAAGGGATTTTGACTTTTTCAACAACCCCTATTCACATTAAGCTACTTCGTGGCTTAGAATACGCGACTAAAGGTTTGGGAGGGGTTCAGGAGGTCGCAGGGTGAGTGGGATGCTAGCTGGATAAATTTCCTTAAAAATCAGTTCTTTAACCACCACTGGTATTTAAATAATTGGTAACTTGGGATAACATTTAATCCAAATGATTAGTATCCCAGGGAAATGTTGCCGGTTTCTTCTTCTGTTATCAGGCAGTATCCTTCTAACGAACCAGAATGGGATGAGCCAGTATTATCTTATTGGAAATGATCCTGCATCCGTTAAATGGAACCAGATTAAAACTCCTGATTTCAAGGTTATTTATCCGCGTTTATGGGAAGAGCAAGCCCAATATATCGCCAACGGGCTTGAGTATGTATATCTTCCCGGGAGCAGGTCCATCTATAAGCAAACCCCCCGGACACCTGTAATAATTCACAACCAGACAACGGTTCCCAGTTCGGTTACTTATATTGCCCCCAGAAGAATGGAGTTTTTTACAGCACCCCCGCAGGACATCTATCCCCAGGATTGGGTAGATCAGCTGATCATTCACGAATTCCGTCATGCTGTATTGTATTCTGCCGTTAACTGTGGTTTTACAAAAGGCCTTTCCTGTGTATTAGGTGAACAGGGTGTATTTGGCATCTTCGGTCTGTTCCTGCCAATGTGGTTTATTGAGGGTGATCCGACAATGGCTGAGACTGCCCTGCATTATACAGGACGGGGAAGGACCCCTTCGTTTGAGATGCGCATCCGGGCACAGCTGGTCCAAAAAGGTATTTATTCTTATGAAAAAGCCAACTATGGATCATTCATTGATTTTATACCCGGTAAATATGAACTCGGATACCAGCTGGTTGGCCGTGCCCGGGTTAATTACGGACCTGATATCTGGAAGGAAGTTTTACGGAATGTCGGCCGACGCCCGTATACCCTGACCCCATTCTCCTCGGGGATCAAAAAACAAACAGGTCTTAATAAATTTCAGCTTTACGACACTCTCACCCTGCAGATGCGAAAGGAGTGGATGAAGGAAGATAAAATTACTGTTGAGAACACTTACCAGGTACTCACAAATTCTGACAAAGGTTTTTACACGAGTTATACGTTACCCATAGTGTTCAGGGACAGCTTGATCATCGCAGTAAAATCATCCCGGGAGGACCTCACAAGAGTTGTGGTTTTAAATACGGAAGGGAAAGAAAAGGCCCTTTTCGCCGTGGGAGCAAATTACTATTCAGAATCTTTGACTGCAAGTGATACTCTTGTGTACTGGTCAGAACTTACAAATGATCCAAGATGGTTACTCAGGGATTACCGTGTCATTAAATCCTATAATTATAATACCGGTAAGGTAAAACAGCTTACCCGTCTCACAAGGTACTATGCGCCGGCAGTGACCCGGGATGGAAGGTACATCGCAGCGGTGGAAGTAAACCCGCAAAATAAATATTCACTTGTTATTCTTAATTCGAAAGATGGGACCCTGATCCGGAAAATAAGTACGCCGGATAACCTGTTGTTCATCCATCCAAAATGGTCGGATGATGGAGAATCGATTGTATCAATTGTTTTTGGGAAACAGGGGAATAATTTAGCCCTTACGGATCCCGGAACAGGCAAAACAGAATTGTTACTTCCATATTCCTTTATGGAAATGAAAAGGCCTTCGTTCTATCTCAATTATATCCTTTATACAGCTTCGTATAACGGGAAAGATAATATTTACGCATTCAACCGCGATACGAAAGAAATCTTCAGGATTACCTCAGCACGTTTTGGGGCTTCTGATGCATATGTTGCAAATGATAACACGTCAATAATTTATTCAAATTATACAGCTGATGGCTATAAACTTGTGAGGGAGAAAACCGACACAGCAGCATGGAATAAAATTACTGTCCCAAAAATAAGCGCATTCCCCCTGGCAGAGATGCTGACCCGGCAGGAAGACTTCATTTATAACCCTGATTCTGTCCCTGAAACCAGATATGAGTCAAAACCATACAGCAAATTATTAAATCTGTTTAATTTTCACAGCTGGGCTCCCCTGGGTATTGATCTTCAGAATTTTACAGCTGCCCCGGGAGTAACTTTCCTGTCCCAGAACCTGTTGGGCACTACAGTTACAGCATTGGGCTATTTATATAACAGGAATGAAAAAGAAGGAAAGACATATTTATCGGTTAACAATGAAAGTTTATACACGGCTATTGATCTTAAGGTTGACTACGGCGGGCGAAAGGATTTGGGTGTTTATACGGAGAATGATTCTGTACCTGAAAAATGGAGAGAACTAAACCTTTCCGCCGGCTTAAGGCTGCCTCTGAATTGGACCCATAATTACTGGATACGAAGTTTTCAACCGGCTGTTGCAATGAACTATAAAAAACTTAAAATGGACGAATCCGTACACTTTAAGTTCGATCATGATCAGATTGTTGCCATTAACTATTCCATGATAGCCTCAAATACAATAAAAACCTCGCAACGGGATATCTTCCCACGATGGAGCCAGCTGCTGCAATTAGATTACAGTAATACACCCTTTAGCAGCTCAAATTCCTTATTTGCCGGGCAGCTTACTTTGGATTTTCCGGGAATTGGCAGGCATCATGGTCTTCGGCTTTATGGCGCTTATCAGAAAAGGAATGAGGACTTTTATCCTTTTTCTGACCTTATTATTTTTCCAAGAGGTTATACCGAAACCACCCGGGATGAAATTTACAGTTATTCGGCAATGTATTCAATGCCTTTGTTTTATCCTGAATGGCAGATCGGGCAGCTCTGCTATTTTAAAAGAATTAAAACGACTTTATTCTATGATTTTGCCAGAAGTACCGATAAATTGCAGCCCCGATTCCTGTCATCAGTCGGATTGGACCTTACATCGGACTTCAGTCTGTTAAATCTTATCGCACCTTTCGATGCCGGATTAAGGTCGATATATAATCCTGAAACAGGGGAAATGAAATTTGAACTGCTTTTTTCCCTTAATTTTGGTGCAATATATTGATTTGAGTATTGAATACCACTTCCGAACATATCAGAAGTATCACGCAGTTACCTGTAAATGATCCTGTGCTGGTATTTGCAGTTATCCTGCTGGTGATACTTGTATCGTCAGTGATACTGAGAAAATTCAGAATTCCCGGTATCCTGGGTCTGATCGTCTCCGGCATTATAATCGGCCCCAGCGGATTTAATATCATTGAAAAAAGCCATGCCATCGATCTGTTTTCCACCATCGGCATGCTCTTTCTGATGTTCATTGCAGGTCTCGATCTCGACCAGCAGCAATTCCGCCGGACAAAATATAAAAGCCTGTTTTTCGGATTACTTACCTACACAATACCATTTGGACTGGGCCTGCCTGTCTGTTATTATCTCCTTGATTATAACCTTATAACAAGCCTGATGATCTCCAATATGTTTGCTACCCATACGATGATTTCATACCCGATTGTAACAAGACTTGGTTTGACACGAAATGAAGCTGTTGCAGTAGCTACTGGCGGAACCGTAATTACTGACACACTGGTGCTGCTTGTTCTTGCAGTTATTACGGGAACTGCTACAGGGGGAAGCGAACATGGCCTTTATATCACACTTGTTCATTTCATTCATTCTTTTCCTCCTTTTTGTCGTTTACCTGGTCCCTGCTGTTTCGCGCTGGGCTTTTCGCCGGCTTGAGGATGATAATTATTCACAGTTTATCTTTGTTGCCTTCGTTGTATTCGGTTGTGCAATTCTGTCCATGCTGGCCGGCCTTGAACCAATTATAGGCGCATTTGCTGCAGGTTTTGTACTTAACAGGCTGATCCCGGCCGAGTCAATTCTGCGTAACAGGATTGACTTTACGGGGAACGCCCTTTTCATCCCATTTTTCCTGGTCAGCGTAGGGATGATCGTTGACCTCCGGATCATCTTCGACCGGACCTGATGCCATAATTATTGCTGCTGTTCTGACAATAGTTGCAATTGCAGGCAAATTTACAGCCTCTGAAATTGCTTCACGGGTATTTAGATTCACATCAGATCAGCGCAGGCTCCTGTTCGGACTTACCAGTTCACATGCTGCTGCAATTCTGGCAGTGATTATGGTTGGATACAGGATCGGGATCATTGATGAAAATGTGATAAACGGAACGATAGTTCTGATCCTCATAACATGTCTTGATCTCTTCAGTTGTAACTGAATCGGCCGGAAGAAAAATTGCACTCAGCGATAACGGAAACTCAAGGCTGCCTGCGGATTAGACACATGAAACCATAATTGTTTCACTCTCAAACCCCCAGAGCATGGAGAGACTCCTCGACCTGGCCCTCGCCTTTAAGAAGAAAAACCATGCTAATGCCTCTGTATGGTCTCTTTGTTGTTAATGACGATGAAACTGCCAATGAGCGGCTCGCTCTGGCACGATCAACTCTCGACCGTGCCGGTGGCAGGGCGATGGCATCCGGAAGAAAGATAGAGACACTTGTCACTTTTGATAATAATGCCCCGGCCGGGATTAAACGGGTGGCACGGGAAAAAAGTGCAACAGATATAATCGTCGGTATTTCAGGGAAACCAAAGCTGGCCGACTTTCTGTTTGGAAGGTTTCTTGAGCAGCTGATTACAAATACTCCGCAGAATATCTATGTTTTTAATCCGGTCAATCCGCTGAATTTATATAAAAAGTCACATCTGTTCTTACCTCCCCATGCTGAGAAAGAGGCCAGCTTCATTCATATCCTCGATAAGGTTATCGTCCTCGCAGAAGGCAATACCATGCCGTTAAATTCCTATTCATACTACAGTGCCGGGGTCCTGATAGACAAACATATTAAAAAGATCAGGAGCACAGTATTACATAATTCCTATACATTCACCGACGAAAAGGAAATACTAGGGGCAAAGATGACAATAGGAAGGGATGAACTCCTCGTTGTTGTTTCTCCTCCGAGGGGAAGTCTCACATACAGACAGGCTTACGATGATCTGCTGAAAAAGATGTTAAAAGACAATGGAGAAGTCGGCTATCTGATCATCTATCCCGGAGTAGCCAGGGACGGGTGAGGTCATCATTATTCCTTTCTCTCCGATCAATTTCTTAGCGAAATCATCGGCTGACATTCTTCCGGTTAACAAAGGAAAGGCAACCGAGCTTCCTTTAGGGTCAATCCAGGTAAGGCTATTATCATGTTTTGTATAGAATTGCTTTCCCGCCTGGGGAATGTGTGAAAAGGACAACTCTTCTCTTTAATTGTACAACACATCTTGTTATAAATGACCTCACCTTTGCCCTGTGAAAATTTATTCACAAGTAAAACAAAAATGATGAAAATAATCAATTTATTAACAACCTTCTCGATATTATCGGCTGGTCTATTAACAGGGTGTCAGAAAGATGAACTCTATCCGGTAGACACAAATCCGGCCATACTATCATCAGCTACAATTAACAATTCCCCATATGTTGATCTTAAATCAGCAGCAAGGTTCGGAATTCTGGGAGCTGCTGCAATCACCAACGTTGGACTGAGTGTGATTAATGATCTGGATGTAGGAATCAGTCCCGGAATTCGTGCTTCAATAACAGGATT
This sequence comes from uncultured Bacteroidales bacterium, assembly GCA_963806555.1. Taxonomy (GTDB): domain Bacteria; phylum Bacteroidota; class Bacteroidia; order Bacteroidales; family VadinHA17; genus LD21. The sequence continues at coordinate 79,872 of CAWDYR010000002.1, forward strand.
TCCGCCTGCATTAATTTCAAACGGAGCTATTTATGGGTCAGATGACATGCTCCCTATGGGAACGTCTGCCATGCTTGCACAGGCTAAGCTGGATCTTACAGCTGCTTACCTTTTTGCTGAGGCAGCTAGTTATCCCGGCACCTGTACTGGTAGCCGGCGATCAGGGTGGAAAGACACTTACCCCCGGGATTTATAAATCGACATCTACTTTATTGATTGCATCAGGCAATCTTACTCTTGATGCACAGGGTAATACCGACGCTGTCTGGATTTTCCAGATAGGATCTGCACTTACAACAGTAGGTGGAGCCGGCGGTAACGTAATTCTTACAGGTGGCGCCCAGGCTAAAAACATCTTTTGGCAGATTGGAAGTTCAGCAACAATTGGAGACTATACTTCTTTTAAAGGAAACGTATTGGCTTTGACATCAATAACAATGAACTCACACGCGGTTGCAGAAGGCAGAATGCTCGCCATTAATGCTGCCGTTACACTGACCAGTACCAATTCGATAAACAGACCTTAAAATCATTTCCGGTATTTTGACTAAGGCACCCAGAATTACGGGTGCTTTTTTTTTGTGCATTTTTAAGAGGTCCAGGGGAGAAGAAGCGCAAGAATTTAGGTAGAAAGCACTCCCCTTAGCCTTAACTACCCTTTATACACATCTTTTGATGAGCCTTAGGGTTGTTTTGGAACTTAATTTATAAGTTGTAATTGTATATAAATCAGGGAGATCCCTCGCTGACGCTCGGGATGACAGGTCATATTTTTGTGGTGGTGGAAGAAGCGGCGATTCGCAAAATGTGTCATCTCCTTACTCATTCTGATTTTAGTGCGAATCGCCGCTTCTTCCACGAGTATAAAGGGTAGTTAGCCTTAAGGGGAGAGTTATGGTAGGGGTTCAGGAGGTCGCTTGGTGCAAACCATTAAATTCCCTGAATGTGTGAATGATGTAACCTATTTTATAAAATATATAACGCTTTCGGGAATTGGGGACTTACCTTTAGACCCAAAAACTCATTCAAAATTTAAAGTCAAATTTTGATAAGCTAAAAAACTAGTGATTTTCAATAAGAAAAACGGTCCGGAACTGAAATATTTAAAAGTCATTAACAGTGGATGTATAAAATTAAACTACTTGAAGTTATATATTAAATATATGGTAAGTAACCGGTGCAGAATGGCGGTTAAAACTGAGCTGAAAAACCTTGGCCTGCACTTCATCATCGTTGATTTGGGTGAAGTCGACATATTGGAAGATATTACTCAGGAGCAGCGGGAGCAGTTAAAAATTGGCCTTCTTAAGTCAGGACTTGAATTAATAGACGATAAGAGAGCGATACTGATTGAAAGAATTAAGACTACAATTATCGATATGGTCCATCATTCGGATGAATTCATTAAAATTAACTTTTCTGACTTTTTAAGTGAGAAATTAAATTACGACTATACATATATGGCAAACCTGTTTTCTGAAGTGCAGGGAATTACAATTGCCCAGTTCGTAATATTAAACAAAATTGAAAGGATTAAAGAACTTATTATTTATGACGAATTAAACCTCTCGGAAATTGCCTGGAAAATGAATTACAGCAGCATTTCATACCTATCCAAACAATTTAAAAAAGTCACCGGACTCCCGCCTTCTCATTTTAAAAATATTAAAGTCCGCAGAAGAACTCCTATTGAAGAGATTGGTAATTCTGAAGGTAATGGGGTATTTCGTCAAGGGATCCGGACCAACGGCTAATTCCACGGAAGGTCAAAAGTGAATTTCCCAGGTTCGGATTCAGTGCCAAAAATTTCCTGATATAAAACATGACAGAAATCCAGGTTTTACTACATTTGTTTAAACCTATTGATTGGTCATTCTTTTTTAGATAAAAGGGAAAAATTATGTTAAACAGGTTTTTATCAATGACAGGCATTGTTTCAGTGCTGGTTATAGCATTGATCTCATGCGAAAAGAACCCTGATTTTAACGACAAGACATCAGGAAAAATAAAGGTGAACGACCTGAATCTGATCGGGTATGTTTCTCAGCCAGTTTGTGGAAGCGACCTTCATGCAGACATCTTTGCAGGTAAGAACACAAAGGCGGGAGAGGTTTTAATAACTCTGAATGGCGATCTGCTGAATGTGACATTCAGTGCTGATGATGGCTGGGCTTTCTCAGAGACTCATCTGTCGGTAACAAATAGCCTTGATGAGGTGCCTGCAACTGAAGGAGGTAATCCGGCGATCGGATTATTTGAATATCATGCAAACCACACTCCCGCTGTTACAGAGTTTACATACAATAATATCTCTGTAGACGGCAACAGTCAGGTTTATATTCTTGCACATGCAGAGGTCAGGCCTGTTTTGCAGTGGAAGACGAACCTTGAAGAATTTAGTAATTCACTTCCGGCAGAAGCTATCATGAGCGTTCAATACCCTGTTGCAGGATCAACAAGCTATTTCAAAACAACAATCACGGAGGGAGGAATTCTTGACGACACATTCAATGGCTGGTGCATTGATGTTGATAATGTTATCTATAATAACATGGATTACCCTGTTAAGGTCATATCAAGCTACGACCCTGGTTTTAGCAGCCTGGGCCTGGTTGAAAATCCGCAGAATATGGACCTGGTCAACTGGATCATAAGCCAGAATTTCCCCGGGACTGCAGCTCCGGATTTTAATACTTACACCTACGGGGATGTTCAGAGAGCTATATGGGAACTGTTGGATGATAATTATTCAGAAAGCGGTTTGGGTTTATGGTCGGAGGAAAGAGTAAAGGGCATTCTTGAGGAGGCAGCTGCTAACGGAGAAGATTTTGTACCTCAATGTGGCGACAAAATTGCTGTGATTCTTCTTCCGGTTGATTTAACCCAGCCTTTCCAGATCACCATGGTTGAATATCCGGCTGCCTGTGATCCTGTGTATGGAAGTTCTGAAACCGCATGGGCTGCAGGGTACGATTTTGGAGGCAGCAACTGGGCGAAGTATTTTACATTCTGTATAAGTCAGTAAAGCTGTTTTATTTTCTGCGGCCTAAGTTGAATCCGATAAATCTGCCTGACCATTCCGGATTTAGCCTGTCGAATACGGGCGGACTTAGTAACCACTCATTTTATTATGCATTTTTCGCCCCTCTCTTACAATTATTTCTATAATTTCCTCTATATCTTTTTCTGAGGTTCTGAAATTCACAATACAACCCCTTAAACAATACATCCCGTTTATTACCGCATTTGACAAAAATACTTCACCTCCCGGCTGTAACTCATTTAACAAGGCTTCATTCAGGCTGTTTAAATAGACTTCCCTATTTTCAGGCTCAAGAGTAAGATTTAAGGGAATATACCTTAATGTTGTGATGCTTAAATTCTGCGTGATGGCTTCAAGTTCGGGATGGTTTCCTGCAAGTTCAAAAAATAATTTCGATAGTTTAATATCCTGACCTATCATATTCTTAAAACCATTTCGTCCCACCTGCTGTAATATGAGCCAAACTTTTAAAGCTCTGAAGCCACGGGAATTCTGAAGGCCGTATTCATAATAATTTTGAGTTGAGGGTTCTTCACTTTTACTAAAATTATAATATGGAGGGTGGGTGCTGTAAGCCTCAATTAAGTGGTTTGGATTTTTTACAAGTGTACATCCTGCTTCAAGGGGACTGTAGAGCCATTTATGAGGGTCAAGTGCAATGGAATCTGCTTCTTCAATTCCTTCAAACTCTGCTTTTAGTTCCGGAATCACAGCTGCAGGTATACCATACGCCCCATCCACATGAAACCAGATGTCATAAGTTTTACATATGGAAGCAATTCCTTTGAGGTCATCAACTACACCTGTGCTGACATCTCCGGCAGTACCAACAATCATTAGCGGTTTACAGCCATTATTAAGATCGGTTTTTATTGAATTCTCCAGTGCATCATTATCCATTTTATTATTTGAATCTGTCTGTATCCATCGGATAGCCCTTGAGCCAAGGCCAAATAAAATTGAAGCCTTTTCGATCCAGGTATGGGTAGTTCTCGAGCAATAGACAGCCAATCTCTGGGATTCGTTTGAAATGCCATCCTCCTTTATGCTTTTTGGAGCTTTCGCGGTTCTGGCAGCCAGGAAGGCAGTAAAGTTTGCCATATTGCCTCCACTAACAAGGATACCTCCGTAATCGGGAGAGACTCCAATAAACTCAGCCAGCCATTTAACTGTTTGTTTTTCAATCTCGGTTGCGACAGGGCTTAAAATATTTGCACCAACATTCGGATTCACTGCCGCAGCTAAAAAGTCTGCCAATGCACCAATGGGAGCCGGAGAGGAAGTGATATAACCAAGAAACTTCGGATGACCATTCAAAAGAGAATGATTAAACAGTAAGGCAGTTGCTTTAGAAAGTATCTCTTCCACTGATGTACCAGATTCCGGAAGTGATGAATTTCCAATGATTTTCTGCAATTCTTCCGGCGATTCTCCGGTTGTAACCTTTTTTTTATCAATTGCATCTATGAAATCAGAAATCGAATCGACAAGCTGATAAGCAACTTTTTTAAATTCTTCCTTTCTGATTTCCAGCGGTGATTCCCGATTATTTATCATTCTTACAGGTTTTCTGATTCGTGCTGGTTTATTAAAATATCAACGAATGATAAACATAATAATACCACCGGAGGTTTAACGAACTCCTTAATTTATTTTATTTTAGTATTCGCAGAAGTGGCGTTAATAATGGATTAAGTTGTCCTTTGACATTTTGTTTGATTTCCGTTTTGGTAAGCAGCTCATTTATTGGCGCTTTTGCGAAAACAGAAATACATGAAATCTGCAACATTTCATAAACCGGACAGAGGTTGCATTTTATTCAATATTCTTTACTCTTTTGCCTGATGGACAACTCTTTGCGGAAAAGGTATTTCAATTCCTTCTTTATCGAATGCTATTTTAATCCGTTTCCGGAATTCCCGATGCCAGGTACAAAAATTATCCAACATGACGTCGCAAAAAATACCGGTTGAATGACTGCCATTCCTTCAGATATTGCACAGCAATCCGTCAAAACCTTATTGTAATTCCTATCCCAACTGCCATCGAATGATTTGTATTAATATCAAACTTCCTTAAAGCAATTTCAGCTTTTGTATTTCTGCTGGCCCCCACTGCCCATAGAGAAATGCCAACTATTGAAGAAGGAATACCTACCAAAAGGCCAAGTCCCAGGGGAATCAGCGTTTTAAAGACATCCCGGCCCTCAGACGAAACCGTACTCGACCAGAAAGATGAAATAATATATCCTGCTGTAACTATACCGGCACCGGCAATTGTTAAATTCATCCCTGCATTTTTCATTTTCTCAGCTTTTACAATGTACTGATTAAGTTGTTTGAAATTTAAGGTATCAGGGTTAATTTTCTGAGCCGTTATGTTCAGGGAAACAAGACCCATAAAGAATATCAAAATGATTCTTCCTAAAAAAAAATGATTACTTTTCATATCCGGCGGTTTATTGTCAATCAAAAATACGCCATCAAAATTCCGAAGTCAAATAAATCTGACTCAATTAATAAATGATTTTCGTCACCTGAAAATGCATGATTATCAAACAAATTTTGTGGTTTTAAAAGATTTTGATATTTTCAAAAAAGAAATTTTTGTCAAGGTACCTCGAAGTACTTCTTATGGCAGCAAATATTCCTGCGGATCATAAACTAATCGGGAAACTGACGGAGATTGTTATATCCAATCTGGAAGATGAAAAGTTCGGAGTTGACGAACTCGCCCGTGAATCCGGAATGAGCCTTTACAGGCTGAATCGCAGACTTCATTCAATCAATAAAAAAACAGTAAACCAGTTTATCCGGGAGATTCGTTTGCAAAAGGCCTCTGAAATGCTTCAAAATGAAGAATATAATGCCAATGAAGTTGCGTTCAGGGTAGGCTTCAGCAGTCCTGGTTATTTCAGCAAATGTTTCCATGAGTATTTCGGTTATCCTCCCGGGAAGATTAAAAAAGGGGAAGTATTTAATCTTAAAGAAAATGTTATTGATAAGAAAACATTTAAACGTTTCATCCCGGTTATATTAATCATTGTCCTTGTCTTTTTTAGTTTAACTTTTCTTATCTATCAGGGGGGCCATAAATTTCAATCTGCCCGGAATCTGATTTCATCAGACGGAAGAATTTCTATTACCGTTATGCCGTTTCAGAATCTGACCAATGATTCTCAATGGGATGTCTGGCAGGATGGCATACAGACATGCTTAATCACATCACTTTCCAGTTCCGGGGAATTAAAGGTCAGGCAGGTAGAAACCGTTAACGGGTACCTTAGAAGCAATGGTATTACTGATTATGCTTCAATTACTCCGGCTGTCGCCGGCAAAATCTCACAGAAACTGGATGCAACAACGTTCATTTACGGAAGCATAAACCAGGCTGGTTCAGTAATCAGGTTAAATTCACAAATTATCAATTCCAGAACAGATGAGATTATTAAAGTCGTTTCAGATAGACGGATCAGCCACAACTATCTTAAATGTGATTGATACACTTTCCAACAGGGTAAAGGACTTCCTTTTAATTTCCGATATTAAAGGGAGAATTCCAGCCGGTCTGGTTGACCAGTCTGTTAAGACGACTAATTCTGAGGCATACAGACTTTATATTCAGGGAAACAAAGCATTCTACAGGAATGATTTTCCTTCTGCGATTGACTGGTATAACCAGGCTTTGGCTATCGATTCAAACCTCTTTCCTGCAATGGGGAAAATCGCACTTTCATATTATAATGATTTGAATTATAAGGATGGGAAAGGAGTGGTGCGCAAGGTTTTACGGAAAAAGGGATAAAATGGCAATGAGAGAAAGAATCTGGGCTGATTTTGTATATGCAATTTTTTTCCGGACGCAAAATGAGAGAATCAAATCATTGGAACTGCTAAAGGAAATTGATGACAGGAATCCATTGATTTATTTTAATTCAGGGGATTCGTATCTTGAGCTGTTTGAATATGACAGGGCGATTATCGAGTTTGAAAAGGCACTCAAAATATTCGCTGAAAGTGACACTAAGCCATTCTGGGGCGCATTCTATTATGAACTTGGGATCGCATATCACAGGACAGGTCAGTTTAAAAAAGAAAGAAGGCTCTATAAAAAAGCAGATGCAGATTTTCCGGATGATCCCGGGTTGATGGATCAGCATGCCTGGCTTGAACTAACCCTGGGCGATACTTCTGCTGCAAAAAGTTATATTGAAAAATGGACTTCAATAAGGAAAAAGGAAGCCTGGTCAGATGCAGCAATAGCTGCATATCTGGCATACATTTATGATATGGCCCGTGATACAGAGAAAGTTGTATTGTGCCTGAGGCAGGCCTTATCATTTGAACCTGAGAATCCGGCAAGAATGAGCAGCCTGGCCAATTTCCTGATTGATAAGGATCAGAATATAAATGAAGGGATAGAACTTGCTGACAAGGTTCTCAAAAAAAATCCTGATGCAATAAATGCTTTGCATGCCAAAGGCTGGGCCTTCTATAAACAGGGTAAATATATTGAAGCACATAATCTTCTTCAAAAAAGCTGGGATCTGAGGATGCAAAACTCAATATACAATCAAACCGCTTTTCTTCATCTTGAAGAAGCCAGAAAAGCAATCTCCCAAAGGCAGTAAAATCAATTAACATAAGTTCGGTATTCCGGATTAACTCACAACTCTCCCCCGGAGTAACAGTGTTCAGATAAAATTGTCACAAATTGCAGATAAATTGTAACTCTTTATCAGAAAAATGGAAGAGGATTCAGAACCTTTCAATGACCTTTAGTTAAACAGAGATATCTAATGTTTAATTAAATTTTAAAACCATGAAAACTAAAATCTTCCTGATCCTGTTATTGTTTATGATTGCAGCAGTAAATCAGCTAACGGCTCAAAACAACAGAGATGTTTATGATTGGCCGGTTCCTGAATCAGTAGTAACACTTGAAATTTATTGTGATGGTCTGTTGGTTGATGTACTGCAAAATACTATGGATTACACATTAAAATGCAGGGATAAATACAAAGACGGGGAATGGGTAGCGTGGAATCAGCACCTAAATAATATTTCGTTTGTCAGTCTCTGGACTGAAGAACTTTTCATATTACAAGGCCATGAAACAGGTACATGGAATCCAACTGTTGGAATTGGTGAATTTAGAAGCAACTTTATTGGCAATAAAGGGAATAAATATATTGTTAGCGTCACTTATGAGCTTGATCCAATAACGTGGCTCCTGACGCCAATAGACATTAAATCAGTCTGTCACTAAATCGGAGAGCGCCTGACTCGCTTAATGTTGGCGAGTCAGGTTATTACCAGAACCGGGTACCACTGAGCACTTGCCAGTGGCAGGCTACTGGTCAGGATGCAAGAGCCGGAGAGCATCACTTTTGTCTGAAAACAAATTCCAGATAGGTCCCATCCGGCTGTTTAACTTTAATGGTGAAGTAGGGACATGCCATGGCATGTCCCTACGGAATTATCGTGTGTCGGTCGTAGGGTCACGCCATGGCGTGACCCTACATGGTGGCTACGGCGGGTGAAAGATTCACAGAGGGGGCCATAAAAGAAAGCCTGATGCCCGGGCAATGCAACACAAGTAATAAATATTATTATATTTGATTTCCTTACTATCAAAATCAGGAGAGATACAAAATAAGTATGCACGTGCAATTTATTATTACCCACAGGAAGTTAGCGGCTTCATTCCTGATGTCATGGGTTCTTATTATTACCTGTTCAGCTCAGCCTTCGATCACCAGCTTCGCCGAAGCGGGACAAAATAATACTTTTAGCAGAGGTTATTTCACTTATTCGGTTCTTCCTTCGTACGAATTAAACGATGATATTTTTAATGGTGGCATTTTATTCTCATTTGGCGGTGACAGGGAGACAAATTTTGGAGGTTATTCACTCATGTATACCCGTAAGTTTTCGTTCCTCAAACAGTCTTTCGCAGTCTCAGGGCTCTATTTATGGGTGCCATTCTCTGCCGAACTCAGGGAAACTAACCTGTGCATAATTTTAAACTATTCATTACCCCATTTTCAGTTCACTCTGGGAAACAACTACCGGACATATCGCTTCAGTAAGACTTTTATTCAGTCAGACAAAAATGCATCCGGTGATTACCGTATTACTGAACCCGGGAACTTCTTATATACAATTCAATACCGGGTCAACAGGAAAGAGAAATTATGGAATTTAATGTTTTCCGTGACTAACAATGACTATTTCATCATCGAGCAGGAGACTAATCCATTGGTCCTCCTTAAGGGAGCTTATCAATTCAGGGGAAACCTTACCTCGTTCATGGATTTTGGCTATAAAGGTGCAGGTTTATTGTGTATAAAAACAGTTTATTTCGGATATTACTTACGATTGGGAATGAAATGGGATATCTCAATAAGGCGGGCCATATAATTTTAATATCATCCATGTTTTTAATCCAGTCGTGTATGGAGGATGTGGATCTCAGTGGCTTTTTTTACACCTCAGAAGGTTCAAATGAAAGATTTGAAAATTCCATGGAATGGAACCTCCTGAATCCCCCGAGGGATATTATTGTAAATTCAGACAATTACACCTTTCTGGCAGGAGGGGATTCCCATAGCGGCGGTACAACAAACCTTGATTTTTTTATAGAGAAAGCGCAAACGCCCGAAGTTTCATTTTCTATCATTGCAGGTGATGTGACTTCAGGATTGAAATATGACTACGATACGGTATATAAGCACCTGACGAGTCTGGCTACCATCCCTTATTTTCTTTGTGTTGGAAATCATGACTTGTTTTTCCATGGCTGGGAAACCTATATTGATTATTTCGGGTCATCAACCTATACATTCACAGTGACCACCCTTTCCGGGAAGGATCTGTTTATTTGTCTCGATACCGGAACAGGGACTCTGGGTTCCAAACAGCTGGAATGGTTAAAAGAAACTATGAAAAGCCGCGGTAATTACAGGAACTGCGTGATCTTTACCCATGTCAACTTTTTCCGTGCACATCGTGTGCAAAGCACAACCCTTCTGGTTGAAGAATTGTACGTTTTGCTGGATCTGTTCGCAGATTACAATGCCGACCTTGTGATAATGGGACATGACCACTGGCGTTCTGTGGAACACCTTGGAAATACATCTTATATAACCCTTGATGCTATGGAAGACGAATTTGAAAGTGCTTCCTACATGAGTGTTTCGAATCAGAACGGCACGTTAAGTTACAAATTTATTGATCTGAATTAATCCGAACGGGATTTCCAATGCCTGCCTGAGGAGCAGGGAAATCTGTAGAAATTTCAATATAAGGCAATTACTTTCGTTTTAGGCACAACTTATTTAGATTTATGACAGGATTCCGTGCTTGAGCCTGCCGGTAGGCAGGGTTATAAAGGACTTTTTCAGCGCACCCTGACCGGGGCTTTATGATACCTCATCAAAATTAATTTGCAGGTATGTCTAAAATTCAGCATATTTGAACAAGACCATTTTTCCCTTATGAGCTGTTAATTAGTAATAAAACTCATGACAGACTCTTCTTCGATCGATCAGGTACTTATCAGGAAACTCACTGATATCGTACTTGCTAACCTTGGAAATGCAGACTTCGGGGTTAAGGAGCTTGCTCATGAATCAGGTATCAGCCTTTACCGCTTAAACCGGAGACTACGTTCAATTAACAGAAAAACAACAAGGCAATTTATCCAGGAGCTCCGGTTGCAGAAGGCATTGGAGATGCTTCAAAATGAAGAATTTAATGTATCCGAAATTGCTTACAGGACAGGCTTCAGCAGTCCTTCTTATTTTAATTCATGTTTTCGTGAGTTTTTCGGTTATCCGCCTGGAAAAGTTAAAAAGAGAAGTCCGGAGATCAGGGAGGAAAATATTTTAGTTCCTGTCACTCCGGAACAGAAATCCAAAAGACCGGCCTGGCGAAAATTTGTTTAATTTTCAGCAGGTATTCTAATAATTGCAGGTTTGGTTTACCTGGCTTATGCTCACTTTTCAGGCAACATTACCGCTGACGGAGGGAACGCTGTAATAAACCCTGAAAAATCAATAGCTGTCCTACCGTTTCGAAATCTCAGTGAGGATATTACTGACCAGTATGTTTATGACGGTATAATGGAAGAAATTTTCAACAGCCTTATGAAAATACATCAACTCAGGGTTATTTCTCATACCTCGGTAGAACAATACAGGAATACAACAAAAAGTATTCCTGAAATTGGTAAAGAGCTGGATGTCAATTATGTAGTTGAAGGTAGCGGACAGAAATATGGAAGCACATTCCGTCTCAGGGTGCAATTAATTGAGGTTTCCACTGACAAACATCTCTGGGCAAAATCATATCAGAAGAGGATGAAGAATACAAAAAGATTCTTCAGGACGCAAAGCCGGATTGCACAAAACATAGCTTCAGAATTAAAGGCAACAATAACTCCTGATGAAAAGAAACGGATAGAAAAAGTTCCTACCACTAATATTGCAGTGTTAAATTTATACCTGAAAGCAAACAGTTACCTAAAGGATATTGAAAACATCCGTAATGGAAGCTCTTATCAAACTGCTGTTGATCTCTATAATGCTGCAATTGCGTTGGATTCTACTTTTGCAAAAGCTTATACCGGATTGGCTTTTACATATTGGAACAGGTATTACTACCGAAACTATTTTGAAAAGAACTATCTTGATTCCTGTCTTGCCCTGTCAGAGAAAGCTATTAAATATGATGATCAGCTGGATGAAGCATATTTTATAAAAGGAGAGTACTTCAGGGTGACTGGACAGCCTGAAGAAGCTCTGGATAATTATGATAAAGCATTGGAAATTAATCCTAATTATTATCAGGTATACCTTGAAAAAGGACATCTTTTTGCAATGGTCATGGGCGATTATGTAAAAGCTATTGAAAGCTATCAAAAAGGATTAATGCTTATCCAGGGAGAGGGTCGCTGGAGACTATTGAGCGATCTGGCTTATGATTATTTGTGCGTTGGATTCATTGAAAAGGCAAAGTTTTATTATCATGAGGCATTTGTACTGGGAGGTAATAAATCAGCTTACCTGGGTAATTTATCATGGATAGAATTTTGCCAGGGAAATTTTGAACAGGCTTTAACCTATAAGAAACAACAAAAAGAAATAGATTCGACAGCCACCAGTCTTCTGAATTACAGTGTAATTCCAGGTCATAACGAAGACAGGTATCTTGATGCTGAAAATTACGTTGAAGAAATTAGAAAAACAGGTGCATTAACTCTTCAGAGTTCGCATCGTATCGGGTATGCGTTCTGGCAGGCGGGCAAAAAGAAGGAGGCAGAAAACTATTTTAACCAGCAAATAAAATATTCTGAAGAAAGTATAAAACTTAACAGGATCACATCGCAAAGAAAGGTTGCCCAATATGATCTTGCCGGCACTTATGCCTTTTTAGGTGATAAAGCAAAGGCTTACCACTATCTTGAGGATGCTGACAAGAAAAATGTCTATCCATTATGGTGGATAACCCTTCTCAAAAATGATCCCATGTTTAACAGTATCCGAAACGAAGAACGGTTTCAAAAGATACAGCGAAACATGGAATCAAAATACATTGCAGAACATGAAAGGGTAAGGAAATGGCTTGAGGAGCAGGGAAATCTGTAGAAATTTCAAGTCCCTCTGTCAATTATTTTAATTGCAAATCATATTCACAAGTTCCAAAGAACCGTTAGGAGAAAGTATAATTGAAGTTTCCTATATAATGAGAACCTTTATCTCCTATAAAATTAACTTTAAGGCTTCCCGTCCCCTCTGCATTAACACCTCCCGTATTAACACACTGGTCAATTATCATTACTTTAAAAATCTCATCTGAATTTGAACTTTGCAAATCCCTTGCCGAGTAACGATGATTCCCCTTTATCCAGACTCCATTCTTCCATATTATAACTTCCTGGATGACAACTGTTCCAGTTAAAAGATCGGCAAAAATGCCGTCGCAAAACACAGGAAATCCAAAATTTTCAAAAACCCGTGTGTCCACAATTGCTCCGGTACCATTTTTATTGGCAGGAGGCGTTTGTGCAGAAAGCTGTGTCATTCCAATGCCAAAAAAAGGCATAGCAAAATAAATACTTTTGTTTTCATAGATTGTAAGATTTTAGTTGAAGTTAAACATGAGTTATATTGTATTTAAAAACCTTCGCTGAGTGAAAAAGGAGACTGGCTTGAAAAAAGGAGAAGAAGTTACCCTACTAACCTGACCCTTAATCCGGGGAACCAGTATCCTTTCATTCATTGTCAATTTCGTTGATTTAATCAGCTGATTATTTTAATTTAAAGTTAGGTTGAAATACATGAAGGGAAATTTCAATCCAATGCAATTTCTTTCGTTCTATGCATAACTTATTTAGATTTATAGCAGAGGTTAAAATATTTTGTCAAATTACCCTTTTAGTAAGCAATCCCGATACTGTAGCTGGTTAAGAAAGCCGCACACTTGTTGAACTATTCATAAATTTCATCGCTGACATGCCGGGGAGAAGACAAAAACCAATAACTTTAGGATTGCTTTGAAAAGAATTATGAGAAAAATATCTTTGTGGCTTATTCTGTCTTTATTGATCAATGGAATTGGATGCACGGATAATTCTGAAATTGACCGTTTTTCACTCGTAGCCAGGCATAATATTGAAACTTCTGTTATTGACAATCTCAATTCCTTATCGGTTGGGAATGGTGAATTTGCATTTACAGTTGATATAACAGGGCTTCAAACCTTCCCTGAATTCTATTCAAAAGGTATTTCCCTTGGAACAATGTCGAACTGGGGATGGCATACCTGGCCGAATCCTGGAAACTTTCAGTTGCAGGATAATTATAAGACCTACAATGTTCATGGCAGACCAGTGAATTATGTGCGTCAGTTCAGTGCCTCAGAGGATTCACTCAAGGCTGAAGCCTCCGCCTGGCTCAGGGCAAATCCTCATCGCATTCACCTGGGTATGATCGGTTTATATATAACTAAAAAAGATGGTACTGAAATAGGAATTAATGATATAAAGAACCCGGTCCAGAAGTTGAATCTCTGGAATGGAGAGATTGACAGCCGTTTTCAGGTGGAAGGAATTCCTGTTCATGTCACAACGATCTGCCATCCTGATAAAGATATAGTTTCGGTCAGGATATCATCCAGACTGATTGCCGGGAAGCGGCTTTACATAAAGGTTCATTTTCCGCTCGGTGTTTCTTCTCCGGGCGGATATGATTTTAATGAGCCCGACAGGCACAATACCAATGTTTTAACAAACGGAAGTTCTGAAACTTTATTTGAACGGGAACAGGACAGTGACAGGTATTATGTGAAAGTCCTGCACAAAAATGCTGATTTTCGTGAAGTTACAAAGCATCTTTATTTTTTTGAACCTGCCAGTGCCGATACATTATTTGAGGTCTCTTGCCAGTTCAGCAAAGCACAGATTAATAATAGTTTAGAAAGCTTCAGACAGGTTGAAGAAGCAAGCAGGAACAGCTGGAAAGAATTCTGGTCCACAGGGGGAGCAGTGGATCTGTCTGATTGCACTGATCCGCGGGCATTTGAACTGGAACGGCGGATCGTCCTTTCACAGTACCTTACCAAAATTCAGTGCAGTGGTTCACTGCCTCCTGCTGAAACCGGACTGACCTACAATAGTTGGTTTGGCAAGTTCCACCTTGAGATGCACTGGTGGCATGCTGTTCATTTTGCCTTATGGCAGCGTGAAAAGGTTCTTGAAAAGCAGATGAACTATTATTTTACGATCTTCGGGAAAGCCCGCCAAACTGCACAGCATCAGGGATATGAAGGTGTAAGGTGGCCTAAAATGACCGGTCCTGACGGAAGGGAGAGCCCGAGTACTGTCGGAACTTACCTGATATGGCAACAACCTCACATAATCTTTTTTGCGGAACTGCTCTATGAAAATGCTGTGGATAAAAAAGAGATTCTTAAAAAATATGAAAGGCTGGTTTTTGCAACTGCTGATTTTATGTCATCTTACGCATGGTTTGACAGCACAAATCACCGCTATACTCTTGGTCCGGTCTTAATACCTGCCCAGGAAAGTCTCAGGCTGGAAACGACAATTAATCCTGCATTTGAACTGGTGTACTGGTACTGGGGATTGAAAACTGCCCGTGAATGGAGGAAGCGTTTAAATCTTGATCCTGATCCCAAATGGGAAGACATTACCGAAAAAATCTCAAAACTTCCCGTACAGGATGGAGTATACCTTTGTTCTGAGGATACCAAAGATTCTTATCGGAATCCGCGGTACATGAGTGATCATCCGATTGTCTCAGGTATTCTGGGAGTATTACCCGAAACAAAACTTGTTGACGAGAAAATCCTGGGTAATTCCCTTGATACTATATTGAAAAAATGGAACTGGAGATCAACCTGGGGATGGGATTTTCCAATGCTTGCCATGTCGGCCGCATCTATCGGAAGGGGAGAACAGGCCATTGATTTTCTGATGATGGATGAGCCGAAGAACAGGTATTTGCTTAACGGGCATAATTACCAGGATGACAGACTGGCGATTTATCTGCCGGGCAACGGGGGACTTCTGACTGCTGTCGCAAAGATGTGTGTTTCAGATCAGTTTCCTCATAACGGGAAATGGAAGGTAAAATGGGAAAACCTGAATAAATATGTTGATGCAAACCTCCCTCGCAGCCAGGTTCCATGATAAATAAGTTCGCCATTATCAAAATACATCAAAAACCTGGCAAGAACCTGGCAAGAATTGTCGTACAGTCTTGCAGTCGTGCGGTCATGCAGTTTTTAGAATCTGAAAATAAATTCTTCATTATGAAAATTAAGTCTCTTCTTTACAGTGGGCATTTTTATGATATTTGCATCAGACAGGGAAGGCGGACTTGGTCTCCTCGATCATTATATATCTTTCAGGCAGAGCGACGGTTCCTGGGCACCTCCTGAAAATATGGGACCAGCAGTTAACTCCGAAAAGGATGACTACGATATGGATCTCTCACCGGATGGCAAGTATATTTTCCTGTACCACGATGGTGATATCTTCTGGGAAAAGGCAGGAGATATAATAGAGAAGTTCAGCATTGAATAAGGATTATCAATATCAGGGAAATTCCCAATAAAAAAACGGTCCCAGATACGGGGAATTAACGTAAAGTCAGGATGAATCCTGGAAATTACATTTGAATCACCCTGGCTGAACAACAGTATCGATTGTTATTCAATTAATTGGGTAATTCAATTTGTGGGGAATATCTGGGCCGTTTTACATTTTATGGTACTCTGGTTAATTCAAATTGATATTAATAAATCAATGATAAATCCTACAGAGATCAGGTGTTCAATATTTCAACTAAATATCAGTATAAGATGGATAATCTTCATTCATCACACCTGAGTATTATTAATCATTAGGAATGAGTATTTTTCCCAGGATAGATGATAAATCTTCTATGAATACCTGGGATTCCTGGTGGGTATCCTGATAATTGCCTGAGTGCCAGAGAAAGTACCATTCCCCTCAGTAATATTTTGAAGAGTATAGGTTATTTTAACATTCTCCAATCGGTAATATAAATCAATAAGCTCCTTTAATATAGTTAGTCCTTTTCCAGTACCATTGATTGAAGCATCATGAAGTCCAACTCTCTTACCATTGTCTTCAACAATAATACTTAAAATTCCATTGACTGTCTGAATGTCGATATTTAAGATACCACCTTCTGTCCTACGCCTGATTCCATATTTGATAGCATTCTCAACGAATGTATGAATCAAAGTTCTTGGGATCCTGGACTCCATATTGGAATCCTTGTCAACGGTAATTGAGTAATTGAATGAATTATCGCATCTGAACTTTTCTATCTCAATATAATTTTTTACAAAGTCAAGTTCCTCGGCAAGTGTAACAGTAACCTGGTCGGAGGTTATAACGGTTTGCCTGATCAGTTTGGCATATTTGCTAAAAATGTAATCTGCCTTTTCCCTGTTTTTCTCATCTGAATATAGACTTCCTATGGCATTCAATACATTTAGAGTGAAATGAGGATCAATCTGATTCTTTATTGCTTTCATTTGGAGGGATACCATCTTCATTTCATTCTTTTTTTTCATTTCCAGTCGGTAGCGCTGAACCCTCCCTATCAATGAGATGAAGAAGAAGATCGCAAAAAATATTGCGAAATAGAGCAGGAATCTTAAATAATAAAATGGATTTTTTTCGTAACTAATATAACTACCATGGTCAGAAAATTGAACATAAATGATTGGTTTATCTCCAACTTTTAGAAATTGTGAAAAGAGGGGATTAAAATCATCCGAATTATATTGCCATGAAACAGGGTACTTAAAATTATCCTGAACAAATATCAGAGTTTTTTGGTCAATGCCTTGAAATATCAATTCCTTTTTACTGTCAAAATCAAGATCAATCTCTGCAATGGGATATCCATATCTTATCTGAGGAATTTTAATGGTACTTATTTCTTGAAGGGAACTATCAATTTCGACTATTTCAGTATTGCGGTTTTTTAAGAAAAAGAAGGTTTGTCTTTTTATATCCTTGTTTGGGAATATCTTTGAAAATGCAGGCTCATAATCAGTTATTGGTTTTTCCTTAATTTTGTTTCCTTTTGTATCAAATAAATAAAAAGAGGATTGGATGTCATCAGATCCAAAATAATCATAGAAAGCAAGAACATGAGTCTTGTTTTTTGTTTGGAAAGGTAATACTTGAATTCTTGAAGGATTTCCTCCAATCTTTATTGGTGGGAAAAAGTACTTTAAAGTGTTATCCAATATCATTAACCATGAGTACCTATCCGTAAATGGATAAGATTCATCAAGATTCCCTGTAGCTCCAACATTTAATAGAAATTCAGGCAAAGAATCACCGTTTATATCTGAAATTAGACATCCATGAATTACAGCTCCATTTTCTGGAGACTTAATAAGGGAATCCTCATTTATCAAATAGCGATATACATTTCTTGGTTGCGTACTGTAACCAGCTGTAATGATAAAAATAAGATCATTGAATCTTTTATCCTGGCCAGCAACAGTACCGACAGGGAATATTTGAGGAGTGTCATCGCTGTTTTGAGCCTTCCTCCTCAAATCAATAAATCTATTTGAAAGTATAGTTTTCCCTGATCTGATAGGATCAATTATATTCAGGAAAATAGAGTCCTGACTAATCGTAAATACATAACACTCTTTAAAGCTATCATTATTATAATCGTTAAAATAGACCTGATTAATGTATAAGGGTTGATATCGCAAGTTGTACTGATCAAGTATTTTATTGTCTCTGCTGACAATAATCTTTGTCTGCTCCTGATCATTCAGGTCGATTGAAATACATTCACTATTCCCATCAGAATCCAGATCTTCGTAGAAAAGACTTGTCTTTGATGAAGTATACTCATCCGCTATATGTTTTACCCTGTACTTTGTGAGATGAATAGGTATAGTTAAAATTAAAACTGCCCAAACAATCAAGCTTAAGAAGGCAGGGTGTAATAAAAATTCCTGTATTCTCCCCTTAATCATCTTAATTGCCTTTCATCCTCATGAGATCAACAACTGTTCGTGTACCTGTTTTTTTAAGAATGTTGCGACGATGAGTGTTGACAGTATTTTTACTAATAAATAAAAGTTTTGCTATTTCTCCGCTCGTTTTGCCTTCGAGCACAAGGTTTAGTACGGCCATCTCTCTTTCGCTGAGCATACTGAACTTTTGTTTTATGGAGTCGGGTGTTAGCCATAAATGACTTATGAGTCTTTCCAGGGTATTCTCGAGTTCATCAATATCAACAGGCTTAATTAAGTAGTCAAATACCTCGTTTTTAATTGCTTTAATTGAATAATGCGGATAAGCAGTAACAAGTATTATGTTGGGTCGATTAATTTTGTCTTTAAGCTGATCAATAATGTCGAAGGCTGAATTCCCCTTCTCAAGTTCAACATCGAGAAATAAAAGGTCAGGTTTATGCTTAAGAATATTTTCGAGTCCTTCTTTGGAATTTGTAAAAGTATCAATAACCTGAATTTGGGGATAAGGGACGAGCAGTTTTTTCAATCTTTCACAGGCATACCTTTCATCATCAATAATGATTGTCCGAATGGTTTGCATTTTTATGAGTTTTATTTATCAAACTTAGCAATTTAGTTCTTATAAATCTATAACTTTTAACTGGTATGTTTATACTGAAAAAATGAACAGAGATTGGTGTTAAGAAATACCAACCACAAGATTATTTTTAACAGGTAGTTGTGAAACACCTAAAGACCGGCACTGGACAGTTGCTCCGTCAGGGCTTCCCATTACATCCGCTTTACAAAGTTAATTTTTCTTTTGATTGGCAGCCTTTTTTGCTGCTTCGAGATGCAGAAACAACTCGTGGAAATACATTGGTTTTAGATCCCAGGCTTTTTCAATATACTTAAGTGCTTCTTCATACTTTCCTTGTTTGTATAACCCCCAACCTTTACAATCCAAATACCAGATATTTTCAGGTGATATTTCTAATGCCTTGTCAATTAAATCCAAACCTCCCTTAATGTCTTGATCTCTTTCAATAAGAAAACATGCAAGGTCTTTTAGACTTCCCGGATTTTCAGGCTCTAATGAAAGGGCTTTACGATAGTATTCTTCGGCTCTGTCCAAGATACCAGCTTCCGCATAAATTGAAGCAAGGCTTCTAATGATGATTACTTCTGGCCATGAGTCTTCTCTTCTAATAGTTATGTATTCAGAAATATATTTTTTTGCCAAAACAGTATCCCCCTCCGATAATGACTGAATTGCCTGGAGGTAAATTAAGTCAGGGTTGTCAGGGAAATCCTTCTCTGCTTTTCGATAAAGTTTTTTTTCTTTCTTATACTGATTCGTTTTATGATATGCAATTCCAGGAAGCCTGTAATTATTTATCCATAACGGTTTTGTATCCCATTTATCATAAATTTTAAGGGCGTTTTCAAATTGAGGAATTGCCTGGTCATATTGATGAAGCATAAAGTAAGCAAAGCCAATTTGATAATAAGTATGTGGTACCTGATTATCGATATCTCTCAGTTCTTTAAGATACCTGATTGATTCATAAGGTGTCTCAAAACATACACTATAAAGGAGATTTGCATAAATCCTCTGCTGATCCGGCAGTTCATCCTTCTTCCGGTACAACCGAAGGCAGAAGTCCTTCGCCTGATCATAAAAACCAGCATATCTGCTTGCAAGTGATAGTTTTAAGATTGCTGAGGCGAAGTTTGAATCAATCGCCACTGCTTTCAGGTAATTTGTTACAGCTAATTGATAATTTCTTTTATTGTATTCATTTTCCCCGTACATAAACCATCTGAATGCTTCCGGTGAACTGGTAGATAAAAATTTACGTGGATCCAGAGGCAATTCTTTGCGCAATTTTGAAATTATAAGATAATTTTTTACCATAACGGAGAGTGAATCAATAGCCTGTAATATTTCCCATTCACTGCCATTTACTTGAAAGGGTTTTAAAGTTTCCCCAGTATTTGCATTGATTATCTGGGCATTTAACCTTATCCTTGATTCTTCCTCCTTGATATTGCCATAAATAAAAATATTCGCTCCGAGTTTAGCCGATATACTTATTCCAGTAGAGAAAGTAATTGATGAATAATTTGTCAGATCCCTGTTTTGAATAAGACTATTTATTGACTCTATCTGCTTAACGTCTAATTCTTCGGAGTTAGTTAAGGTGGTTGTTAATTCATCTTGAATTCCGAACTGCCAGATATTCCATTTTGTATCGTTTGTCAGATTCTGGAAAGGCATAACAGCAATGGAAATCCTTCCATCCTTGGATCTCAAATCATCAATAGTAGATCGTCTGAAGAATTTAGGAACGATAAGAACAGCAACTATCACTATAAAGATGGAGACGCCAATGATCCAGTTTTTGTTTGCGGTAAGGATTTGCCTGGAAATTCTTTTTCCTTTCTCCAACGAATTAACATAAAGATTCAGATTGTCATCAAGGCTTTCCCGTCTTTCTTTCCTTACCTTACCAGGTGGGTACCCGAAAAACTCATGGAAACATGTATTAAAATAATTTGGACTCGTGAATCCGACCTTAAATGCGATTTCAGAAACAGTCACTGAGTCATTTCTGAGCATTTCCAGTGCCTTTTGAAGACGGACTTCACGAATAAACTGATTTGTTTTTTTGTTAATAATCGCATTCAGTCGTTTGTTTAACCTTGAGCGACTCATGCCAACTTCATCAGCGAGCTCGTCTCCGCCAAAGTTTTCATTTCCGAGGTTTGCTACAATTATATCGATAAGCTTCCTGATAAATACCTGATCGGTGGTCAGCGCCTCTGCCATAGATGAAATTTTCAATGGGTAGTTCTATTCAATTCAGTTAATGGTTTTTCAAAGTTCTAAAATTATACTGATTCAACAAAAAGAATTAAGATGTCTGTCTTTATCAACAAAACCAGCATTTAAACCAAACGAAATTAACTGCTGTATCCCTATCATTTGAAGAAATAGGAAGAAATCAATCAGAAATTGAAGTATCTCCACTAAAATTGAATAAGAAAGCACAAAAACTGGATGTTTTCGCACCTTAAATTGAACCTTGTCTACCCCCATTTGCGATGAACTTTGTCCTAAAGACCGAACGCAAAATTATTTCAAAAAACATGGTACAGGTGGATTTATTATTTAGTTAAAATCTTATAATTATGAAAATCCTATTACTAATTCTGACAGGAATAAGCATGTTGATGTTGGTTGCCTGCACAAAAGATGAAAGTTCCATAATTATGGTATGTGGAGGATTAGGAGAGGAATCTGAATACTTTAGAGAACTACCCAAATCGGAGGACCATGAACTTGAACAAAAACAGAATGAAATTATGAAAACAAGTGACCCGGATATCCATTAAGATAGATTTCGGCATTCGGAAACTGAATTTTATTTAAAGGGTGTAAGCTCTTATTACTATCAGGTTTAGGTGCTTGCCCCAGGAAAAGTGAAGGAAATGGCTTCACTTTTCTGTTTTTTTAAAGGTAAATGGGGTCCCCTGATGGCTATTCCTCATAATAATTGGTTACAGTATCAAAACAAATCTCACTCCATAGGGTAGATCAAGATTAATCAATAAATCTATCCTGGCATTGATTTAAAATTGGCACAACGGCAATTATTAAACACGGATTTAATTATTCGGGAGACAAAAATTTACTAATTTCAAGTGCAGGAAAATCAAAAAAGTTTTACTATGACAAAACATTCAAGATTGGTAAGGATTTACTTCCTGAGCACTTGCACCACCCTGATATTGGGAATAATATTTGGTACGCTGGAAGACGGGAACCATTAATACCGTCAACCTCGGGGCACAAGCATATAAATGACGTACAAGTTATGACCACATTTGTAAATAGAATGAAAACCAAAAATGGATATAAAAGATTACCATTAAGTTCCTATCGACAAGCCGTTATTGCTTCAGCATCTGTTACAAAGGAGAAAAATGCAATACACAGTTTCACTGAAGTTGATATTACTGAACCACGTCATCTGATAAAAGAATATTTTGAAAGAACTGGAGAAAAACTTTCTTTAACAGCATATATTGTAACATGTTTGGCACAGGTAATTAAAGAACACCCTCAATTAAACTCTTTTATAAAAGGACGAAGACTTATTATTCTTGATGATGTTACAGTTAGTGTATTGATAGAAAGAGAAATGGCTGGAGAAAAAGTGCCTGAGCCACTCGCAATAAAAGGAGCACAAGAAAAATCGTTTCGTCAAATACATGACGAAATAAGAGAAGCAAAAAAGCAGCAAAGTGACAAACTTGGAAGTTTATCAGGTAGTACTTGGATACGTCTTATTCCAAATTTCCTTCTGAAAACATTTATTCGTATTGCAGATAAGAACATACGATATGGCTAAAACCTATGGAAAAGTGGCTGTTACGGCTGTCGGAATGTTCAGTAAAGAGGCTGTCTGGTTTATTCCTCATGGAAGTGCCACAGTTTTGATTACTGTTGGAAGTATAAGTCAAAAAGTTATTGAATTTGAAGGACAATTTGTTTCACGGGAACATCTTTGTTTAACGGTGTCTTTTGACCATAACATTGTTGATGGAGCACCTGCTTCACGCTTTATGAATCAGTTGGTTGAGACAATTAAAAGTGGCAATTTATTGCATACAGGAGTCTGAATGTCTCGGCATAATCCCTCGTGCTATTAGGATAAGGATAACTCATCAAAGTAGTCTCACTACTGATTTTTTTAAAAGGCGACACAATCTTTAAATGTGAAAGTCAAATTAATACTCACTTTCCTTGTGGCTAAGAGATAAAATTGGTATGAATTTTGCGCATTTTATTGTAACCCAAGACCTAATACAATGTGAAAAATTTTCCCCATGGTAAACTTCTTTTCAAGAATTTATGAGACAGAATATTCGTAGGAATGGATGTGGTTTTGTAGGTAAGTGGATTGAAAAAGGGAAAATTGGAGGTTGCACTATTGAGTTTACTGATAATGGTTCAGCATTTCTTAATTGGTTATGACTTGATAATTTATTCGAATGGTGCTTACAATTTGTATTTCACGAGAAACTAATATATGCTATGAAATCCAATCTGTTGAAATTTATCCTTATAATTTTTTTAACATCCTTCATCAGTTGCCAGAAAGATAGTGAAACCATTTCCGATTTAATTATTGGCAGATGGGACTGGGTAAATTCAGTTAGTCCCTGGACAGGACTGGTTTCAAATCCTCTGACGGTTGGATATTCTTTAACTCTCGAATTTACCAACGATGGTGTAATGAAAGAATATAAGGATGGCACGCTATCAAATTCCATCAAATTATAGTATTGAAATAAATTCAATTGAATCCAACAGAAACTTTTTAAGTTATAATTCTGGTATTCGTTCTCAGATTTACATTGTTAATGACAGTCTGATTTTAAATGCTGCTTATGTTGATGGACCTGTTTCTACTTACATCAGAAAAACCAGGTGATTAAAATCCTAAATGAATTTGGAATTAAATATATGAGAACCTTTAAAATAATATTCCTTCTAATTATTGTATCCTGTGCGGGATGTACAAAGGATGAAAACGAGAGTACGAAATTTTCGGCAGGAACTTATAATGGTGAAAAAGATATACATTATTTCTCCACAAACACTTATACTCGTGACACCATAACAATAAAGTTTGACAGTATTACATACTTATATTCTGGTTCATGGGGTCTTGATTATGGCAAGGGGAATTACTTAATTTCCACTGATACAATAGAATTTAATGACGAATATGCCAGAATCACTTTATATAGTTGGGATTGGATTCTGTTTGGAAAATTTAAATTTGAGTTAGTTGATGACTTATTAATCCTTACCAAGAGACAACACAATCAATTAATTACATGCAGGTTAACAAAAATATCAGAACAATAAAACTTTACAAATTTGAGAACCATAAGAATAATCTTTCTGGTCTTCATCATGTTTGCTTGTACAAAGGAAAATGACGACTATAGATCAATTGGTACAATTACGGGCATAGACGGCACGATGTGTGGATGCTGTGGTGGATGGATAATTAATATTGATGATGGTCGATATCTAATTGATTCAATGCCAGATAATGCAGGTCTTGATTTGTCAAAAGAAACATTTCCTATTACTGTTAAACTTGATTGGCAAGTGGTTAATAATGGATGCAGTTTTTTTGGCAGAATAACAGTGCAAAGGATTAAAAAGATATAGAGAACATTCTTAATTCAAAAATGAACAATTTGGGATAATACTGATCCAATGAAAAAGATAATAATCTTTCTGGCAATTATCGTATCCTATTGGGGATGCAAAAAGGATTCTCCTGAAATAAATGGCGAGGTTGTCAATCTCATTGCAACTGATGACCCGATTATTTTTAAGAAATCAGTTATCCTATTTGACGATAACAGTTACCTGATTAAAACACCCCTGGATACCTTTCTCATTGGCTATCCATTCAAATATCTCTATGGGTATGATGATATGAAAACAAAAGCAATAAATGATGGTGCAATAAAGGATATTCTGTTTGTCTCTGATTATATGAAATACCAAGGAGATAGTATTTATACATTAGCCTATTATCTGGAGACTGGTAATTGCTATTTATTTGATAAACAAGTTAAAGAATCTATTAAGACCATTCAGGTCGAAACCTATATGGCAGGCAAGCCAATGATGTCAACCAGGGGAAGGAGATTCTATGTAAAAAACAAATTGTTCCTCGAAACGGTAGATTTGATAAGTAAATAACCATCTTCATTAAGCAATAGGATATGAAGCCAAAGACCAATTCATGCAGGTACAATCTTTTATTCATGGGTAAGTCCCTATTTGTCATCGGAATGGCAATATGTTTTGTCAGGTGTTCAAAAGAACCAATGTATGCGGAATCTCTTATAAAGGTAGACAGCCTCACAATTAGCTACCCCATGACACTTTTATATAGTGGATTGTTCATGATTAATGTTTATGGAACAATCAGTACCAATGGATGCTCCAGTTTCAGTCACTTTAATATTTACAGACAAAATCAGGATCTCATCGTTGAAGCGTGGAAAAATGTTCAAGTCAATGCAACCGTTTGTCCGGGGGTGATGGTATATCTGAACCATAAAATCCTCTATGATCGAGATTCTTTACCCGAAAACTTCACCATTAAAGTGAAACAGCCAGATGGTACCTATCTTGAAAAAACAATGAAATAATGAATTCTATTGAAGATACATCGATTAGATGATTGTATTGAGAGTCTGTCAAGGAATATCTTCATTTGTCCCGATACATTAAAAGAGTAATTTGGAGATGCAAATACCACCCCATCAGAATTTCTCATTTTTTCGATAAGCTTGTTCCTGTCATCTTTTAAAGGACAAAACTCTTCCCCTTTCTCAAAGCATAACTTGCAGCCTTTACACACTTCCAGTCTGTAATCACTCAGGGATATAATTTCATACTCAATGGCTCCAAATGACTGCAGATTGTGCATGAATTTTTCAGCGGCCGAATAAGTCCCCTTCTTTCTAGCGCTACCAACTAACGCAATAACTTTCATATTTTTCTTTTTTATGCTTTTTCACCACGAGCAACATGGAGTTTTTCTGCCGAGTTAACCGGAGTTTAAATTTGATACCATACATGTGTTCAAGCTCTCATTGTCTTCTCTGTGTTTTGTGTCAGTTTTCATTGTCCATCAAATTATGCTGATTTACGCAGATTAATAGCTCTTTGCTTTCCTCTTTGTGATTTTGAATCTATCCATTTTTCAAATGTTAATTCAGGTTTGCCTAGAAGGTTGTTTGTTTCATCGGGGTCACCCAATTCCTTTACTTTTTCAAAATATGCAAATAATGAAGCAGCGTTCTTCAATTCTTTGTTACCTGAAAGCATTGCTATCATTCTGACCATCCATAAAGGGATTGCGGATACTTTTTTTATTTCGGGATGAT
>CAWDYR010000003.1:0-18964 GCA_963806555.1 uncultured Bacteroidales bacterium
GAAATCCATAATATTAGAAGTTCTTAAGGGTTTACCGCAGCGGAGTCTCTTCGAGCAGCTTCTCAATCAGCTCCGATATATTTTCCGAACCAAAAGTAGCAAGTCCTTTTATTTTTAGTTTTTCAGCCGACCTGACATTTTCTTCAATGTCATCGATAAAAACAGACTCAAGGGGGTTAAGGGAGTATTTGTTGAGGAGAAAACTGAAGATCCTGACATCGGGTTTTGAGAGTTTGACTTCAGCGGAGATAATTCCTCCGTCGAAATACCGGAAAAAGAAATAGTCGTTTTTAATCTCCTCAAAAATATCAAGTGGGAAGTTGGAAAGGTAATATAGCGAGAAACCGCGTTTTTTTAGTGCTGGAAGGAGTCTGACGTTGTTGTCAAGGGGAAACATTATTTCGGTACGCATCTTGAAAACAAGGGCTATTTCCTCCCTTTTCAGGGAGGATTTAAACGCAAGGGTGTCTATTGCCTCCCCAAGGGTAATGTCACCGTTATCGAGCATCTTCCATTCATTGCTTCTGAAGATGTCATTAAGGATTGTGTTGCGGATGTTTTCGGGGTAGTTTTTCTTCTTAAGGTATTCTGAGGGAATGAAGCTTATTAGCACGTTTCCCAGATCGAAGATTATATTTTTGATCATATCAGGGATTTTTCATACTTATTGGCTGGCCTGTAGCTTCAAGCACGTTCCACCACAACTCATCTTCAATATCGATCTTTTTTCTTTTTGCAACAGCCATGGGGATCGGGATCAGTGTGAATTCATTGTTCCAATAGCCGACAACAAAGTCAGTTTTCCCCGCCAGCACGCCGTGCACCGCATTTTGTGCCAGGAGGTTGCAGAATTTGCTGTCGTTGGCATTTGCAGGGGCGCTCCTGATAATATAGCTTGGATCGATGTACTTGATTGAATGGGGCAAGCATTTGGCAGTAAATTCTTCCCTTATTTTTTCCTTGAGGTATATTCCTATGTCTTTGTGCTTTATATTTCCTGAGGCATCTACCTCGGCAGTACCTGCCTCAAAGAGATCCTGACCAGCCCCTTCTGCCACCACAACCACGGCATGATGCCTCTCATCCAGCCGTTTTCTCAGAATTTTAAGGAATCCGCGGGGTCCGTAAAGATCAAATGAGATTTCCGGGATCAGGACAAAATTAACTTCCTGAATTGCCAGGGCGGCGCTTGCGGCAATGAAGCCCGAGTCGCGGCCCATCAGCTTTACCAGCGCTATTCCGTTGTTTGCTCCGTGAGCCTCATTATGTGCATTGCGGATAATATCGTTCGCGATTGAAAATGCGGTCTCAAATCCAAAGGATTTCTGGATAAGATCAATATCATTGTCTATGGTCTTCGGGATGCCGGCAACGCCAATCCTCAACTTACGTTTGTTGATCTCCTGGTGAATTGCATGGGCCCCCCTGAGAGTTCCATCGCCTCCGATACAAAACAGAACATTGATATTTAGAATTTCAAGCGTATCGACTATCTGTTCCACATCCTGATTCCCCCTTGAAGTTCCCAGAAAGGTACCACCTGACAGATGTATGTCGCTTACCATCGGAGCCGTGAGTTCAATAACAGGATGGTTGTATTTTGGTATCAATCCCTCGTAACCATACTTGATTCCCAGGACACGGCTAATGCCATATCTGTAAAAAAGCTGATTGACAAGAGACCTAATAACATTGTTCACACCGGGACACAGGCCGCCGCAGGTAACAATCGCGACTTTTGTCTTTGCAGGTTCAAAAAAGATGGTTTCCTTCGGTCCGGCCTTCTCAAATGAAACCGGTGTCATCCCGCTTTCCTTGTCCCTGTAAAAGCTCTCAAGTGTTACTTCATAAAGGATTCTTTCATCATCTTCTACGAACTTGTAAATAGGACTATCTTCCCTTTGTGAAACCTTTAGCGGTGATACAACACTACCTTTTCCTAAAGTAGTGACAATTAAATCCTCGTACTTCATTTTCAATGGAATTGGGTTAAAAAATTTAATTTGCAAGAAAAGTAGGACTACCTGCAATCCAAATTTAACTAAAAAACTTATTTCCCGGTAATTTACCTGAAATGAATTATAAGATTCAGGTACTGGATATAAAAAGACTCAATATTAAAGTGTAGATAAATCCGGACCGGAGCGATCCGTTAATTGAAAAAATGAAGCAAAACGAAATATTAATTTGACTGAATGATTAGCTTTATCCTTCCGACAAGGCCATTTTCAAGCTTTACTTTAATTCCGTGAGGATGATTGGGTGCGGTTGTAAGAACTTCTTTAACCTTACCGCCGGTTAGACGTCCTGAACGTTTATCTTCGGTTAATTCTACCATTACCTCAATACCCGGTTTTACGTCTGCTCTACGTGTACCTTCCATTTTTACCTGTTTTTGAAAACAATTTGGGACAAAAACTTGATGTCAATTCTACAATCAGGGTACAATAATAGAAAATATTATTTCATTAAAATAAAAAAAAAAGTTAAATATTTTGTTTAATGGAAAGCCCTGTAAAGTTAATATGCTCCTCTCACTCTGGTAGTTATCCTGTAGAGTCCTTTGCTGGCGGTGATAAATAGCATTTTTCTGTTTTTTCCTCCGAAACAGACATTAGCAGTCCAGCTTTCCGGTACTGCAATGTTTCCCAGCTGTTTGCCGGTCTTATCAAAAATTGTGACTCCTTTTCCGGTAAGATATATATTTCCTTTACTGTCAATGGTCATTCCGTCTGAACCCATCTCGCAGAAGAGCTTCTTCCCGCTAAGGGAGCCATCCCTGCCAACAGAATATGACCAGGTTTTCTTTCCTCCTATATCGGCTATATACAGGATTTTCCCGTCAGGAGTTCCTACAATTCCATTTGGCTGAACAAGATCATCAGCGACTCTTTTAAGAGTCTTGTGATCAGGGCTGAGATAATACACGCATTGTTTTTCCTGCGGCATTGCACTATGATCCCACCATGTTCTTTTGTAGAACGGATCCGTAATGAAAACGCCCCCGTCGGGCGACACCCAGAGATCGTTGGGGCCATTGAAGAGCTTGCCTTCAAAGTCTTTAAGGATTACCTCAACTGTTTTCTCAGGGCTTACGCGCCATACCTCATTTTTCTCATCAGCACACGACCAGAGATACCCTTTATTATCGAAAAACATCCCGTTTGAGCGGCCCGATGGCTGCATAAATGTGGAAAGTTCCTGACTGACCATCCAAACCATTATTCTGTCATTCGGCTGATCAGTGAAATATACATTGCCTGCAGCATCTGCGGTCGGCCCTTCTGTAAAGCTGAATTCACCCGAAAGCTTTTCAACTGTAGCACCCGGCTTTATTATTGTTGAAAGATCATTCGTCTGCGGGAAGGCAGATAATGTGATTGCCATCATTAATCCGGGGATAAGCGACAGAGTTTTCATAGCTGGTTTCAGGAAGGATAATCGGTGTATTTATGAAAGAGGAATGTTCCTCATTCTGCTTATATAATTGTCAATCTGTTCCGGCAACTCAAAACCAACTATTATCAGGTCAACAGTGCCGAGTCCGAGAACATATTTAAGGGAGGCGTCAATTTTTTCAGAATCATTTCTGAATTTCCCGTTGCCTATCAATTTCATTCCGATCACTCCTTTTCCCTCCCTGTGCATCTTTTCAATTACAGGAACAATGAGGGCAGGATCTTTTTTATCCATTGCTTCTCCGAAAGGATTGATCCTGACGTGGATCACATCGACCCAGGGACTTGCGGCAGCGGCTTCGAGCGCTTCAAGTGTGTGAACTGATACGCCATGCGCGCGGATTATTTCCTTTGCTTTAAGGTTTTCAAGGCCGTCGAGAAATCTCTTCTGCTGATCGGTCCATTCGCCCGATGTCATGCAGTGCAGCTGTACAAGATCGATATAGTCGGTATTCAGCTCTTTGCGGAAACGGTCGATAACTACCGGTGCATCAGCTTTGTCCTGATCCGGGATTCCACCCTGGGATATCCACATCTTGGTCCCAAGCGTGTAATTTTCCCTTGGGATCCCCTTAAGTGCACCCCTGGCATAGGGATGCGTACCATAACTGTCGGCACAGTCAAAATAACGGATGCCCTTTTCATAGGCTTCGCGTATCAGTGATTCTGCTACTCCGGCCCTTGTAATATTTGATGAACGGTTAAATCCGCTGAAACCGGTACCCATGCCAAGAAGTGTTGTTTTAATTCCTGTCTTTCCAAGGGTGACCTTCCGGAACGGATCAGTCATCTTCGCCTTCCGTTCGGATGGTATCGCATTGACCACGCTTCCAAGGATTATGGTTCCGGCACCTGCAGTTACTGCGGTCACGAATTGCCTCCGGGTCAGATTCTTTTTTCCCATATGAATTATTTATTAATAAGGATCTCTTATAGATCCTGAGTTTTTGATAAGATTCTTTATAAAATGTTTTTTTGTAAACTTTCCTGAACTACCTGCGATCCTTTGCGGATAATATATTTTTTTAACCACAAAGTACACAAAGGTAGTCACTAAGGTTCACAAAGGACATTCTGACTATCATACAAATAAAATGAATTATTTGTTACGATAACTAAAAGGTGATTCTTATTGTAAAACATTGACCCTGATATTTGAGGGGTACTTTGAATCGTGGTAAATTCTTTGCGTGGCTTTTTGGAAATCGCTGTCAGAGCATTTGTAGATATTAACGAATTTCTGAGGATTCCTGTCAACCAGGGGAAACCAGGAATTCTGTACCTGGATCATAATCCGGTGCCCTTTTTTGAATGTATGGGCTACATCGGGAAGCTCATATTTAACTTCGGTAATTTTCCCGGGGACAAACGGTTCTGGTTTTTCAAAGCTGTTGCGGTACCTGCCCCTGAAAACTTCTGCCCTCACAAGCATCTGATAACCTCCAAGAGGCACTTTTACCTCCTCAGATTCAGCGGCTTTTGTATCAGGAGGAAGGACATCTATCAACTTAACAACAAAATCGGCATCGGTTCCTGTAGTCGAAACAAACAGATCGGCTGTCAGCGGTCCGGTAAGAGTAATATCTTCTGTCAGCACATCTGTCTGAAATTCAACCACATCGGGACGACGTGATGCAAATCTCTGATCATCTGTCATATACGCGGTTGTTCTGGAAGCGTGTATATCCTCGGTGTAAGGTACCGGATTCATAGGGTCTGAAACATATTCATCAAAGCTTGTCATGCCTGCCGGAGCATCGAAAGAAACTGAAGCGCCGGTCTGAAGGTAAAGTTTCCTTTCAGTAGTATTTTTTGGCGGCCAGGTTTCAAAATCCCTCCATTCATTTGCACCAGTGACAAATATCGTTGCTTCAGGGATGCCGGCACTACCTTTTCCCTTAAGATAGTAGTTGAAAAATTCAGTTTCCTCCTCAATATATTTTGCATTGGCATCCATTCCCCAGTAAATATTTCCCAGATGGTCGGCTTCACCGAATGCCCATTGGCCGTGCGACCAGGGTCCCATTACGAGGAAATTCCTTGTAGTGGGCGGATTCTGTTTTTCAATTGCCTCATATGTGTTAAGTGCGCCATAAAGGTCTTCAGCATCAAACCAGCCACCCACAGTCATCACGGCGGGAGTGACATTTTTAAGATACGGCCTTGGATCGCGCTCTTTCCAGAAATTATCATAGTCAGGGTGTGCGAAAGCATCATTCCAGAATTTGATGCTATCCCCGAAGTACCTGGCAGTTATGTTCTTAACAGCTCCCTGGGCAAGAAAAAAGTTGTAACTGTCAGGTTCTGGCCAGTTGAAACCGGGGTTACCCCTTCTTGTCGGAGCTCTGTGTGGCTGTCCGTTGCTGTAAAAGAAATGGAAGCAGTCGAGCAGGAAAAATGCACCGTTATGGTGGAAATCATCACCGATGAACCAGGCAGTAACAGGCGCCTGTGGTGAAACTGCCTTTACCGCCGGATGGGCGTTGATAATTCCCATTGTAGAATAAAATCCCGGGTAGGAAATCCCGAAGATTCCCACGTTCCCGTTGTTGTTCCTGACATTTTTAACAAGCCAGTCAACTGTATCCCAGGTATCAGTTGTTTCATCAATATCAGTTTTGCTCTTTTTTGCAGGGATTACAGGACGGATATCCTCAAATACGCCTTCACTCATGTATTTACCTCTTACATCCTGGAAAACCATTATATATCCTTCTTCGACATACCTGCTATAGAGCTGAATGAAGAAATTGAAGTTCTCAGGGCCTCCCGGTTCAATATCGTATGGAGTGCGGTTAAGGAGGATAGGGTGAGTTTCCTGATTATCCCTGGGGGTATAGATTGATGTGAATAATTTAACCCCATCCCGCATGGTAATATAGACTTCCTGCTTCTCATATTTCTGCTTTAATGCCGCAGGGCTGGCCGGAGGAGGATCAATCGGAGTTCTGCCAAAAGACATATCGAATTTCCTGCCTCCCTGTTCAAAAGTGCCGGTCATCATGGTAAATGAAGCATTTACCTTTCCCGAATACTTAAGCCCGGCACCGGCATGGGTTAATACGAAATCGGGAAACTTGAAAGTAGTTGTGGTTGAGGGTATCCCCAGTGCGTCCTGGTCCAGGCTGTCCCATGTTGAAGAATATCCTCCGTCAGTCGCGGTAACATGGACCGCCAGACGCAGTTTGATCCCGTCGGCATTTAACAATCCATACCAGTCGCCTTCGACAGATTGCGCTAAGGATGACATTGTAAACAGAAGTATCAGAAGCACGCTTCCGGATAATTTCTTCCATAAATTCTTGATTTCCATCTTTTTATAATTTAAGTTTTATTCCAATCCGAGTTTTGATACCAGGTCGCCCGGTGATACGGGTCTCCCCTTCCGGGTTGCAGCGCCCGTCACTTCTGCCTGGATAATAAGTTTTTCATCAGGCAGCCTTAAGATGCTCTGAACAAAAACGAGCCTTGCATTTCCCTGCCGTCTTAAATAAGTCCTTACAACAAATTTATCACGGCTTTTAAGCGGGTATTTGTAATTGATTTCAACTTTTGTGACTATCAGGTCCATCCCGTCTTCGTGGAGCTTGCATGAAGCTGATCCCCTTCGACAGCAGGAATTCATGACGTGCATGTTCAAGATAATGCTGGTAATTGGCATTATTCACAACTCCCTGGACATCGCACTCATAATCCCTGACTGAGAATTCAAGACTGTGCACATTTTCTCTTTCCTGCATTCTGCTTCGATATAAAAGATGAAATCAACAACTAAAAATACAAAAAATCAGCCAAATGTTCACATTTCAGAACTGATAACAAAGAATCCGGAACCATACGGATTTAGTACATGACCGGAATTTTGAACCTTGTTACCTGTAACATCTGCTTCCTGAACGTTTAAAGGCTTTCCGGAAAGCCCGCCGGAAAGATCAATTGAAGCCTCTCTTCCTCCGTTTTCCCGCAGGTGGATAAGAACCGATTTTCCGTCCCGGGCAGGACGCGCGCTAATGAGTACGACATTTGAAGGCCATCCGTTAATGAACGATCCTTCCCAGTTATTGTCTCCGGTTCCTTCCCCCGGAAGGATCCTTGTCAGGAAAGGTACCCTCGACGCCCAGCCGAACTGCGTTGCAAAAACACTTGAAGCATCGGATGATGACGTCAGATAGTAGGTCCAGCTATGGCCACCCCGCTGATCCGCGTTAAAATTTGTCACCCAGTAATTATTCATCGGCCATGAAAAAACATGAGGTCCCTGCGGCATTGCCCCGGCCTGGTAACGTCCCGTATTTATGGCCCCGAATTGCATCAGGGGCATTTCACTGCACCCCATCACTATCTGAGCTTCCGGATTCCTGAGCGATGTGAAATTCTGAACACAGTACCAGTCATTCGACGAGCCTATGATCTGATCTTTTCCGGTTTCTATTATCCCGCCCTGCACTTCCGTGAAATGTTTTGCATCTGCTAATTTAAAAGGGAAAGCAATATAAAAACTTTCAGGTGAGATAATGCTCTTTTTAACTATCGAGCAGGCCAGCTCGACACGTTTCGCGGTGTTGAACAGCCTGATTTCATACGTATAACCCCCGGGGGCTATTGCTGTCTCCGACTCAGCGGTGAATTTAATACTGTTGAAAACCGGACCGTTGCTCATTGAGCTCAGCCGGACTGAATCGAGAGGGGATCTTTTAAAATCGACAAGCTTCCTGCTTTCCATCTGACTCCTGTTTCCAAGCTGCTCGAGGATGAATTCGGCCATTCCGTATTCTGAATTCCTGTCAACAAGCTCCAGGGAAAGCTCTTTATCGTACCAGGAAGTTATAGTTCCCTTTAAGGGGTCAGTGACTATTTTGTACCATTTGTTCTCGAGGACTCCGGAAACATCTTCGCTTACAGCAACGCTTTCTTTCAACGGGCGGACCAGGAATTTTTTAAACCCGAATGAAGGTATATTACTTAACCAGATAGCCCAGTAAGTACCATCTGAACGGGAGGAGAGTTCCTGTGCCGGGATACGGGTTCCGTCCCTCTCAAATATCCCCGCTGTGCTGCCTCCTGGTACCAGCTGATGGTCAATGTAAACAACAGCGAGGCCCGATCTTTGCCAGTTGAGAGTATTGAAGACTATGAGTGATGGTTCAGGTTCCCTGGTGAACTTACTCTGTAAAAGACCCATGGCATCTTCGCCAAGGGATGCTGTCCGGCGGTTTGCTTCCCAGGCATATGATTCCTTGAGCGCCCTTTGTTCCATAGTGGGCAGGCTGTATGGTTCACGTACACTTTCAGAATAACCCAGAGTGTGCTCTGTATAAAATAAGAGTGCTTCATTGGCCAGGTCAATTTTAGCGGAAGCTTCTTCAGGCACTTCAATTCCGGCTAATGTGGCCATTGAGAGTGCCCCCATATTTGCAATAAGCGAGACAGCTGCTTTACGTGTTGCCGCCGTTTCTCTTGCAGAAGATCCGAAACCATCGGTCCACCAGTCGGGCCATGCCCCTCTTATAACAGGAAATTCACTGCCGTGATCCCTTTCCATTTTCCTGAAAAATGATTCAGCCGTTGAAGTTGTTATCTTCGGCCACTCGAAAAGTTCGTTCCATTTTACTATCAGGTCGCTTGCCAGGGTGGAGGGCGGTGAATTGTCGGTAAGATATCCGGAATGCTGGATTGCTATTTCATCATACTGATATTTAAGCGACTCAAGATTCTTCAAATACGAAAGAAAATTGTTTTTGAACTTATCTATATCTCCTGTCTGAATTTCAAAGACAGTATTTCCGGTCATATAGTGTTCTGCCCTGAAGGTAAGGATCCTGTTTCCCGAGGGTGATTCCCACCAGAACATAGTCGGTTTGTCGAAGCAGATGAGCGCCCGGTGGCCATGTGTACCCATGTTCAGATACTTGATGCCCGAATTGCTGAAATAATCATTCATGCACCATCCAATGCCGTTCACATCATTCTGCATCGCCAGACTGACGGGGATTCCCTTTTCCCTGATCCTTCCTGTTGCAGCAAGTGATGCTGCAAGTATCTGTTCATCAGGGATCTCATCGAAGTTGAAATACATGCCGGTTACTTCGATTCTCCCTTCCCTTATACGCCTAAGTAATCTCTCAACCTGGCTTACAGGGCGGCATTTCAGGTATTCATCTACCGGCCAGGATGCTTCACATGTCCACCTGAATTTTGCATTGTCCGGGTAATTGTCAGTGGCATCACAGTAGTCAAGCGCATAATCGATATATCTCAGGTGTTCGGCCAGGATCTCCGTCTGGGAACGCGTATAGCCAATGTCGGTGTGACTATGCTGGATCAGGCTCATTGTCCATTTTCTTACCGGGTAGAGAGTTACCTGCTGTGACATAGTAAATTCTCCGGCCACAAGCTTAAGCATCACTCTGGTTGGTTTGGACACCTGGGGTAATCCCACGTTGACGGTGTTGTAGCCGAATTTCAGCGTGGCCTTTGCCACAGTTTTCCTGTCAACCTGGATTTCAGCTTCTGTTTCCCTTCCAAAATAGAAAATAGCTGCCTCAACCAGCTGAAGATGTGCATTATCCTTTTTTAGAATTGCAGGAAATGTGTTCAGCGTTACACCGGTGCTCACCTCCTTTTTATAGGTCATATACCATGAGGTAAGATTAGCTTTGCTCCCGGTAACCTTAATTGTGAGCGGCTTCGCGGATATTATCCTTGATGCAGGGATCCTCAGTATCATATACCCGTGATGATCTCCATTCTGATCTGTCATTATTGAATTAAAGCTTAATGAAGCGCCATCGTCTGATCCGATCGTCCAGGATGGCCGCCCGTCGGTGTAAAATACAAATTCATGGCCCTGGCTTGTGGTAAGGGTCATCCTTGCATTTCCGGGACTTGAACCGATTGCCGTTACCCAGATGAATGCTGCATATTTTCTTTTATTGAGAGCTGGCGGGGCGCCTGTCTCCCACTCCATGAAGTCTTTTCCGCTGTCAGCTCTTATCAGGATGCTCTGGCGCAACCCCGGTATGCAGCTGTGATAATCAAAATCGAGGCCTGAGATTTTTCTTGAATAGCCATTTACCAGCTCGTCGTCGGGAGTTATAAAAGACTGGGCACTTGTGAGGTATGCCGTGGACAACAGATAGGATAAGAGATAGCGAAATTGTACTTTTCATTTTAGTATAAGTTGCAGGTTGCGGGTTGCAAGTTGCAGGTTGCATTAAACCCGCAACCTGCAACTTGTAACCTGCAACCATTTTTTATTTCACAAATGCTTTGACCAGAACTGCTTCTGCGCCAGAACGGTTAAATATTCTCACACTATTGGCAGCTGCAGGAATCACAAAAGTCTCAGCAAAACAGAATTCACTTTTCAGGCCGTTCTCTGTCAATACTTCAATGATGCCCCCTTCAGTCAGGTTCATTACCAGGCATTTATTATTTGTCCTGATCCCGATCATTTGGTTGAAATGATATCGGTATACATCATACAGATGTGTTTCATGGGTCGGAAGGTGGAAAAGCTTCCAGCCGGTCCGCTTTCAACAAGTTCCGGCTTTGATATCAGGTTTTCATCTACATAATCTCCGCTTCTTTCAAAACAGAGGTTTTCAATTCCCCGGTTAATATTGAGAGGTCTTGGCTTGCCGTCAAGGTCAGGTCGTTGCCAGTCGTACATCTTGAAAGTAAAGATATAGGGCGTCGTGCTTATTTCGAGAACCAGGTTGTTTTTACCTGAGCCGTGGATGGTCCCGTACGGGATCAAGAAACAGATCATGCTTCTTTACGGGGTGCTGAAGTACATATTTTTCCGGTGAAAATGATTTTCTTAAATAAAAACTATCTTCAAGATCAGTTTTGAATTCTTCAGGATTAATGTTATCCCGGAACCCCAGAAAGACTGCTGCATCATCTTTTGTGTCAAGGATATAGTAGGTCTCTTCCTGGGTAAAGTCCTCTCCGAAGTTTTCCCTGGTATAATCAGGCCGGGGATGACATTGCAGCGAGAGGTTTCCTCCGTCAAAGGTATCCAGGAAATCAAAACGGATAGGAAAATCTGTCACGAATCTCGGATAACAATCCCCAAGGACAGCGGGTGCTTCCTGGTACATAAGGCAGTCGAAAGAGACTTCGCAGAGCAATGATGAGCTTTCGATCAGCAATCCGTTTTCGGGTGTAATAAGCTCAAATGACCAGGCATAGTTAGGAACATTTTTGTTTAAGCCGTCAATGTTATCCCTGATCCAGGTCCCACCCCAGCTGCCTGGTTCAAACCATGGCCTTACCCTGAAAACATTCCGGCTCATTAGAAGAAGTGACTCTCTCAGATCATCACCCTCAATCCAGACAGGAACATCGGGATGCTGACCATCGATAAAGATGTTAATTTTCTGCAATATCGATTGTTTATGTTTATTCAGTACGACCCAGTCAACAAAATAGAATCGTTTGTACATCTCCTTTGGGTCCGACGGGGCCGGGGCACCCAGATTTGTAACTGAGCCAGCCCGGGCACGGTACTGAATTTCATTTTTGGGAACATCGATGTAGATCAGAAGGCCATCCCAGCCTGCCAGGGCGGCGCCGGGGCCTGCAATGATATTGACGCCGGCCAAAGGATCGGGAGTAAGTGCCGCAAGCCTTCCGGGTATGAAGAAATCCTGAAGGTTCAGCGTTGTCCGTTTTCCGAAAAGAGGATCATCACCCCCGAGAAATGGACCCGTCATCTCCCTTATGAGATCGGGAGATTTCATCAGGTCTTCAGTATTTATCCGGTTTATTTTTCCTCTGTCGGAAAGGATTGCAGCCAGATGATCAGAAAAGTCGGAGAAAAAGGCGCCTGAATAACCGTCAATAATTACCACCTTTTGTCCTTTAATTCTTTCCGCCAACGACTCAAATCCTGTAGAGACTTTACCATCAGCAATTTTAAAAGACGGGTAGATATCATACTTCCCATCCGCAGGCTTCTGTCTGGTTAATGGCAGAATATACTGGCCGGTCTTCCGGAATTCCTTATTTATCAAGGTTTCTGACAATCATCATTTCTTTACCGGCACCTTTTTAATCGGACCTGGCATTTCTTATTTCGGAAAACTTCTGAAGAATTTCCTCAGGCCTGCATGGAACTTATGAATGCTGTGAGGCTTGTAATGCATCAGAATGCATTCACCGGTTATAAAATTAATATCGGACCCCTTAAGCTCATTAACGGCTTCCTTACTGTCAGCCATCTGCTGGATCCAGATCTGTTTAAGGCCCGATTCCTTTGCTTCCCTGATTACGGTGGCTGTCTGGTCTTTCCTGGTCATAATGATCAGTCCCCTGACCTCTTTAGGCAGGCTTTTTACATCGGGATAAACTTTTGATCCGTGTATTTCAGTTGCATGAGGATTCACAGGTATCAGGTTCATACCTTTTTCTTTCAGCTCTCTGAAAGCAGTAAATCCGAATTTCTTTGGATTGCGCGAAAC
This sequence comes from uncultured Bacteroidales bacterium, assembly GCA_963806555.1. Taxonomy (GTDB): domain Bacteria; phylum Bacteroidota; class Bacteroidia; order Bacteroidales; family VadinHA17; genus LD21. The sequence goes on from CAWDYR010000003.1 coordinate 12,926, forward strand.
GCCTACCATTGCTAATGGTTCCGACTTCAGGAATTCTTCAATTTGACTTAAGGCTACCATTTCTTTAAGTATTAGGTTTAACGGATGTGGAAATTAAATCAGTAACGAGCTCAATTCAATAAGTATAAAGACTTAAAATTACGACAAAAAATCAAACTCATTCAATTTTTTATTTACTTGGTAATGATTAACCTATTCCCTGGCATTATGAAAAATGCGGATGAACGCAGTGGATATCTCTTTCCCAAAGGATATTCGAATTATGTTTTTATTTTGCTCTTTCTGTTGTATATGTTCGATTATATTGACAGAACGATCGTTACCTCAATGTTTGTATCGATCGAGAGAGACTGGGGAATAACTCACACCCAGAGCGGTATGCTTGTTTCAGCTGTATATTGGGCTATAGTGATCCTTACATTTCCTGTTTCACTTCTGGTCGACAGATGGAGCAGAACCAAGACAATTGGCATTATGGCAGTAATGTGGAGCCTTGCAACCGCGCTGTGCGCATTGACAGGGAATTATGTGCAGCTCTTTATGGCCAGGATCCTCATAGGCGTAGGTGAAGCAGGATATGCACCCGGCGGCAGCGCCATGATTTCGGGATTATATCCGATCGGAAAGCGGTCAAAAATGATGGGGATCTGGAATGCTTCAATCCCGTTAGGAACGGCAATAGGTGTGCTTCTCGGAGGTATTATTGCAACAAGATTCGGATGGAAGCACGCTTTCGGAATAGTTGCGCTTCCCGGACTGATAATAGCAATCCTGTTCCTGTTTGTAAAAGATTACAAGACAGTTGACCTCTCCTTTATTGACACGGCCAATAACAGGATCAAAATGGAGAGGAAGGATCTCATAAAGGAGTTCATCTCGAAGCCATCAGTGATTTTCACCTATTTTGGAATAGCAGCTGTCGTTTTTGTTACTACTGCCTTGCTTACCTGGCTTTCCACATATTTCCAGACTGTCAGACAGATAGCCCAGGATAAAGCGGGCACTCTGGCGAGTGCAATTATGGTAATGGCGCTGGTTGGAGCTCCGCTTGGAGGTATCCTGACCGACAGATGGAGGAAGACCCGGATCAACGCAAGATTATTGTTACCCGCTATCTCTACCCTGGCCTCTGCTCTTCTTCTCTTTGCCGGATTATATCTCTTCAGCGGAACCGTGCAATTTGTGATTTTTCTCCTTATGGGAATTACAATAATGATGTTCATATCAGGAGCTGCCGCTGTTACCCAGGATGTCATACATCCCGGCCTGAGGGCTACCTCGTACGCAATTGCGGTGGTAGTCCAGAATCTTCTTGGTTCATCAACCGCACCTCTTGTACTTGGGAAAATATATGATCTTTCGACTATTCAGACAGCGCTGTCAATACTGCCTTTTGTGCTGTTTCTGGGAGCTGTACTATTCTACCTGGGATCGAAGCATTATGAGAAGGACATGGTGAAGGTGGCAAAGATTAATCTTGAAGCAGAATAACACCCCTCTCCCGCTAAAGCGGGATCTCCCCTGAAGGGGAGAAAAGCCTGCGGACATTTATTGGATTTCATTTCCTGCGGGAAAAATAAAAAAGAGGTGATATGCCCTGAAAAATTCTTATTACTTATTTCTGGACGTCGTATAGTAAACGAAATCCCGGAATGAATTCTTTACCTCCGACTCGGGGTATGTATCAAGTATTGCCAGCGCCTTATCCCGGTACTGGTTCATTCTCAGGGCGGCATAATCCATTCCTCCGTGCTCGGAGACAAAATTCGCAACCTCTGAAATATGCGATGATGTTTTTTTCTTGTTGCCGACTATTCCAAGGATATGTTTTTTACGAGCCAGTGTTGACTGTTCAAGAGCATGTATGAGAGGAAGAGTGATTTTCTTTTCCTTGATGTCGTTATTAGACGCTTTCCCTGTTAATCCGTTTCCTTCGTAATCAAGAATGTCGTCCCGGATCTGGAAGGCGATTCCGATATTTTCACCAAGCTCTTTCATCAGCTGAATCGTTTCGGGATCACTGGTTACTGATCTTGCGCCTGTAGCAGTACATGCGGCTATAAGTGCAGCTGTCTTGCTTTTTATTATCCTGAAATAATCTTCTTCCCTGATATTGAGTTTCCTTGATTTCTGAAGCTGAAGCAATTCCCCTTCACTCATCGATTTTACTGCTTCAGATATGATTTCAAGCATGTCATACCGGTTTTTTTCAACGCTTATAAGCAAACCTTTGGTAAGCATGTAGTCACCGACAAGCACTGCAATTTTTGAATTCCAGAGGGCATTGATTGAAAGGGCACCGCGACGTTCCCTGGCATCGTCCACAACATCGTCATGAACCAGGGAGGCAGTGTGAAGAAGCTCGATAAAGGTAGCTGCCACAAATGTAGGTTCGCCTATTTCACCGTTGAGCTTTGCAGTAAGAAATACAAGGAGAGGCCTCATCTGTTTTCCCTTGCGCCTGAAAATATAATTCAGAATTATCTTCAGCAGTGGGACATCACTCTTCATGGTCCTGCCAAAATACGCCTCAAACTGAGACATCTCATCCCTAACAGGCTTTTTTATTGATGTGAGGTCCGACATAAAGGATATTTCGTCCAAATATAGCAAAATCAGAAGAAAACATCAGATATTAATCTCTGGAGCAACAGATTTCAACCTGGTATTCTGGTCTAATGGTCTACTGGTCAGCTTGTCTTTTGGGTACACAAAGGTTCTCACAAAGGTACACAAGGGCTTTTGGTACTGAGTTAAGTTTAACTGAAATCCCTGAACATTCTTTTCTGAAAAAGTACTATTGCCAGAACTCCGCAGGTGATAGCAGAATCGGCAATGTTAAACACCGGCCGGAAGAAAACAAAAGATTCACCGGCTCTGAAGGGTGACCATTCAGGCCAGTTAGTATGTATAACAGGAAAGTAGAACATATCAACCACCCTCCCAAGCAGAAATGAAGAGTAGCCTCCTCCGGGAGGGAACATTATTGCAGGCTGGCTGAAGCTCTCACTGAAGATTAACCCGTAAAATGCAGAGTCGATCATATTACCCACGGCGCCTGCGAGTATGGCGCTTACCGATAAAACCAGTCCGAGGTTTGTTTTTTTGGCGATAAGCCTTGTCAGATACCAGCCAATACCACCTATTGCCAGTATTCTGAAAATACTGAGGACGAATTTCCCCGTCTTTCCTCCCATTTCCATACCGAAGGCCATTCCGTTGTTTTCAATAAAATGAAGCAATCCCCAGTTCCCAAAGAGATGAACTTCCTGACCTATCACCATGTGAGTTTTTACCCAGATCTTGAGAATCTGGTCAGTAATGAGGATCAGAATAATAAGTAGCAGAGCCTTTTTCCCGGACGACATAACAGACTGTTTAAAATTCAGGTGCGTAAAATTATAAAAAAATCCCGGACCAGCCGGGATTTTCAATATTTCTGTTATTCTGTCATGGACAGGTAATGTTTAAATAGTTTGCATCCCAGCAATACCAGTCGGAATTGCCGAAATAGAGAGGGCTTTTTACACGGCCGTTATGCACTGTTGTACTCCATTCAACATTCAGGTCATAAAACTGCTGGTTTATAGTATTGTAATAGTGGATGTTGTAATAGGCATTTAATGTAGCTGACGTCAGTCCATATTCAATAAAGCTGTCTTTGGAAGCATCACCGCTCTTGATATATGTGAATTTAATCGTGCCTACCGAGCTCCCGGTTTTTGTCCAGTCAATCTGAAGTACCGGCACCTTGTTCGGCGGACCCTGGTTCAGTACCCATTGGCCGCCGGTTCCGTCAAGTTTTGAAGTACCGTCGAACCACAGGAATTCATTAAATCCACCGGTTCCTTCCCTTGTTATATACATTTCCCATTTAACGTCATTTGTCCTTATCAGGCCAACTAATCTTGCTTTATAGGTCACATTCAGCACAGTGGCGCTATAACTCCATTGCCAGGTTTTGTCGGTGACGTAGGAGGGGGTATAATCTCCGGCCATCTGAAATGCTTTTACCGGGACTGCCAGGTTAATGTAAATAATTGTATTCCAGACAAAAGCAACACTGGCAGCATACTCCCAGCTGCTTGTCAGGGTACCCTTGGGGATTGAAATATTATCTCCTGACTTCCTGCCGGTATCAAAATTGCTGAAGTCAATGGCCATTGATGCTGCAGGCGGCAATGCAGGAGGATCCCCTTTATCTTTTTTACAGCTTTGAAATGGCCCCAGAAGGGCTATTGTCAGGATAAAAATCAAAAACTTCTTCATGGTATATGATTTTAGATTATTTATTAAACGTTTGTGGCAGGCAAAAAGTATTATTTGTTGAAAAAGATATATCGCGCAAACAGAGAATTCATGCTTATACTGAGGGGATTTGTTTTATGTCCCGGTCAGTATGGAATCTGCTATCAGAAGGAACATCATGAGAATACCAAAAATATTTAACATGATAAAGGCACCCTTGAAATTATATGATTCCTTTTGTGAGAATAACAACCTGGAAAAGAAAACAATAAAAACAGGATTCAATACAAGGATGATATATGAGAAATATCTTCCAAAGACATCTGTAAAACCGATAAAAAGCATTAGCAGGAGGGAAGAGAAAAGTATCCAGAGAAAGACAATGTTTTTAATCTGTTTCTCATTCAGATAATCGGAGATAGTTACAAACCCGGCATTCCTGTACTCCTTTCCATATCTTACAAGCAGGAGCCAGAAATGCGGTATCTGCCAAAGGAACATGAATGCTGAAAAGAGCAGTATCTTGTAATTGAGAACAGTACCACCGGCAGATGTAAACCCTATCAGGGGAGGTATGGCCCCGACAAGCGCTCCTGGTATAATTGCAAGCGAGGTTATTTTTTTTAATGAGGTGTAAACAATGTTATACAGGATTACATTGAGTACCCCCAGGGCAAATGGAATTGCTCCGTTTAAAAGCAGCAGGCAGCATCCCGCAGTCATCAGGATCAAAAAAAGCAGTTTTGCAGATGCCAGAGTGACCTTTCCTGATGGAATAGGCCTGCGATTTGTTCTTTCCATTACCGAATCCTGGTCTCTTTCGGTATACTGGTTCATGACGGCCGATCCCGAACCAAGGAGGAATGTGCCTGCCAGAACCGGAACTAACCCGGGGCCGAATGAGCCGCTCTGCAAAAAGTAACCAGTCCCGGCCGAAAATGCCACAGCGAGCGATAGCTTGTACTTCATCAGATCGCCATAAACAGCTGCCTTTGAATCAGGGTTTCGGTGCATTAGGTTCAGAATAAATTCCGGCAATCATCAACGATCCGCCCATAAGCGATATATCCTTCAGCAGTGTTATAAGTGTTGCAGTTTCGTACCCTTTTATCAGGTGGGGTATATGGATTGTAATAATAAAAATAAACAGCAGGATCGCCAGCAAAGTAGTCGACAATTTCACAAGCTTTTTAGTAATAATACTTATGCTGGCAGCAATAAGCAAAATTCCGGTCAGGACCATGATAAAACCGGTTTTGGGTATAAATGAAGTGAGCATCCCCATGTAATAATCCATCATCAAAAAATGATTGATGCCAAATACTGCAAAGGGAAGTGCAAATAATATTCTTCCTGCTGTTGTAATCTTGTTCATATTCAGAGGTTTTAGATCACGATAAATTTATGAAATTTCCATCAGGAAGACGTTGATTAAAGCAAAATTTCATTGTATTTTTTTTTGTTAAGAGAATTCAGGTTTTCAAAAAAGTTAATTCATACATATATAACAACTTTCAACGGGAAATTCCTTTTTTTGATTCCCTCACCACGCGACCTCCTGGACCCCTCCCAAACCCTCTTAAGGCTAAGCTACCCTTATGCACCTCTTTTCAAGGGTCAACATTGCCTGTGAGTTTGGAATTCCTCGCTGGCGCTCGGAACAGTTTGACCGCGTCGTGTATTAGTGCAAACTGCCTGTTCCCGAGTGTGGTTCCGGAAGATTAAGCGTCAGAATGTCCTCATATTAAGCTCCTTCAGAGCTTACAAACCAGAGGAGACTTCGACCCCCGG
>CAWDYR010000004.1:0-108677 GCA_963806555.1 uncultured Bacteroidales bacterium
TCCTTATCTAACAGGTACTTGGACTGTCCAGCCTCAAGTTGATAACAGTTGTAATGGATCTTGGTCTAATGACAAAGCACCGAAAAGTGTTGCAGTTACATGCACAGCCCCTACTATTAGTTTACAACCTGCAAGTTCGACAAAAACTGTAGGAGAATCAGTCACCTTTTTAGTATCGGCTACTGGTGTAGGTCCATTATCATATCAATGGAGAAAGGGTACAACAAATATCTCAGGAGCAACAAGTAATAACTATACAATCTCCTCTGTTGTGGTAGCTGATGCAGGTAATTATAATGTCATTGTAAGCAGTTGTAGCAATACGGTTTCAACTGATGCAACTCTTACAGTAAATAAAGCGACCCCCTCAATAACATGGAATAATCCTCCAGATATAACCTATGGAAATGCTTTAAGTGCAATACAATTAAATGCAACTGCTGCAGGCCCAGGTTTATTTAATTATGTACCTTCCATTGGAACAATTTTAAATGCAGGTAACAACCAAACCTTATCTGTAACCTTTACACCGACTGACATTTCTAATTACAATAGTGTTACCAAGATTGTAAATTTAAATGTTTTAAAGCTTTCCATAAATGTCACTACTGAAGCAAAATTAAAAGTATTTGGATCTATTGATCCGGCACTGACGTACACATTCAGTCCGACTCTTATAGGTGGCGATTCTTTCACGGGAGCTTTGGCACGTGATGCAGGGGAGCATGTTGGCGAATACAACATCACCCAGGGGACACTTGCCTTGAGCAGTGATTACACATTGGCATACACAGGAGCCAAGCTGTCCATCACACCGCTTACGATCAATGTATCGGCTGTTGCTAAGACAAAGGTATATGGTGAATCTGATCCGGCACTGACGTACACATTCAGTCCGACTCTTATAGGCGGCGATTCTTTCACGGGAGCTTTGGCACGTGATGCAGGGGAGCATGTTGGCGAATACAACATCACCCAGGGGACACTTGCCTTGAGCAGTGATTACACATTGGCATACACAGGAGCCAAGCTGTCCATCACACCGCTTACGATCAATGTATCGGCTGTTGCTAAGACAAAGGTATATGGTGAATCTGATCCGGCACTGACGTACACATTCAGTCCGACTCTTATAGGCGGCGATTCTTTCACGGGAGCTTTGGCACGTGATGCAGGGGAGCATGTTGGCGAATACAACATCACCCAGGGGACACTTGCCTTGAGCAGTGATTACACATTGGCATACACAGGAGCCAAGCTGTCCATCACACCGCTTACGATCAATGTATCGGCTGTTGCTAAGACAAAGGTATATGGTGAATCTGATCCGGCACTGACGTACACATTCAGTCCGACTCTTATAGGCGGCGATTCTTTCACGGGAGCTTTGGCACGTGATGCAGGGGAGCATGTTGGCGAATACAACATCACCCAGGGGACACTTGCCTTGAGCAGTGATTACACATTGGCATACACAGGAGCCAAGCTGTCCATCACACCGCTTACGATCAATGTATCGGCTGTTGCTAAGACAAAGGTATATGGTGAATCTGATCCGGCACTGACGTACACATTCAGTCCGACTCTTATAGGCGGCGATTCTTTCACGGGAGCTTTGGCACGTGATGCAGGGGAGCATGTTGGCGAATACAACATCACCCAGGGGACACTTGCCTTGAGCAGTGATTACACATTGGCATACACAGGAGCCAAGCTGTCCATCACACCGCTTACGATCAATGTATCGGCTGTTGCTAAGACAAAGGTATATGGTGAATCTGATCCGGCACTGACGTACACATTCAGTCCGACTCTTATAGGCGGCGATTCTTTCACGGGAGCTTTGGCACGTGATGCAGGGGAGCATGTTGGCGAATACAACATCACCCAGGGGACACTTGCCTTGAGCAGTGATTACACATTGGCATACACAGGAGCCAAGCTGTCCATCACACCGCTTACGATCAATGTATCGGCTGTTGCTAAGACAAAGGTATATGGTGAATCTGATCCGGCACTGACGTACACATTCAGTCCGACTCTTATAGGCGGCGATTCTTTCACGGGAGCTTTGGCACGTGATGCAGGGGAGCATGTTGGCGAATACAACATCACCCAGGGGACACTTGCCTTGAGCAGTGATTACACATTGGCATACACAGGAGCCAAGCTGTCCATCACACCGCTTACGATCAATGTATCGGCTGTTGCTAAGACAAAGGTATATGGTGAATCTGATCCGGCACTGACGTACACATTCAGTCCGACTCTTATAGGCGGCGATTCTTTCACGGGAGCTTTGGCACGTGATGCAGGGGAGCATGTTGGCGAATACAACATCACCCAGGGGACACTTGCCTTGAGCAGTGATTACACATTGGCATACACAGGAGCCAAGCTGTCCATCACACCGCTTACGATCAATGTATCGGCTGTTGCTAAGACAAAGGTATATGGTGAATCTGATCCGGCACTGACGTACACATTCAGTCCGACTCTTATAGGCGGCGATTCTTTCACGGGAGCTTTGGCACGTGATGCAGGGGAGCATGTTGGCGAATACAACATCACCCAGGGGACACTTGCCTTGAGCAGTGATTACACATTGGCATACACAGGAGCCAAGCTGTCCATCACACCGCTTACGATCAATGTATCGGCTGTTGCTAAGACAAAGGTATATGGTGAATCTGATCCGGCACTGACGTACACATTCAGTCCGACTCTTATAGGCGGCGATTCTTTCACGGGAGCTTTGGCACGTGATGCAGGGGAGCATGTTGGCGAATACAACATCACCCAGGGGACACTTGCCTTGAGCAGTGATTACACATTGGCATACACAGGAGCCAAGCTGTCCATCACACCGCTTACGATCAATGTATCGGCTGTTGCTAAGACAAAGGTATATGGTGAATCTGATCCGGCACTGACGTACACATTCAGTCCGACTCTTATAGGCGGCGATTCTTTCACGGGGAGCTTTGGCACGTGATGCAGGGGAGCATGTTGGCGAATACAACATCACCCAGGGGACACTTGCCTTGAGCAGTGATTACACATTGGTATACACAGGAGCCAAGCTGTCCATCACACCGCTTACGATCAATGTATCGGCTGTTGCTAAGACAAAGGTATATGGTGAATCTGATCCGGCACTGACGTACACATTCAGTCCGACTCTTATAGGCGGCGATTCTTTCACGGGAGCTTTGGCACGTGATGCAGGGAGACATGTTGGCGAATACAACATCACCCAGGGGACACTTGCCTTGAGCAGTGATTACACATTGGCATACACAGGAGCCAAGCTGTCCATCACACCGCTTACGATCAATGTATCGGCTGTTGCTAAGACAAAGGTATATGGTGAATCTGATCCGGCACTGACGTACACATTCAGTCCGACTCTTATAGGCGGCGATTCTTTCACGGGAGCTTTGGCACGTGATGCAGGGGAGCATGTTGGCGAATACAACATCACCCAGGGGACACTTGCCTTGAGCAGTGATTACACATTGGCATACACAGGAGCCAAGCTGTCCATCACACCGCTTACGATCAATGTAACACCGATTAATGGACAATTTATTTTTTGTGGACAAGCTAATCCTGCTTATGCTTACGGATTCTCTCCAACACTTATAGACGACGATGTATTCTCTGGTGCAGTGATCAGAGTAACAGGTGATTGTCCAGGTAGTTATGCTATCACACAGGGCACTCTATCCTTGAACACTAATTACATTTTAAATTTTGCGAATGGCGTTAACTTTGAAATCAAAGCTGTTTCCATTGACGCAAGTGAAAGCAGCACTCCGGTACCGTCGGGAATCGATGCATCTCTCATCGCGAAAATATATCCAGTTGTGCGTGGGGTTAATGTTACCTTTACTCTCGATAATGGTACTCCAACTGTATTCCCAACCTATTATGGAACTACAGACGATTCCGGTACTGCAAAAGCCACTGTAAGCGGACTATCTGTTGAAGTTTACAAAGTAACAGCATCCATAAATGGTTGCATCACATCAACAGCAGCTTATCTTGCTGTTTACGATCCGAATGGCGGCTTTGTTACTGGCGGTGGATGGTTCAATTCTCCGGATGGTGCACTGGTAGGTACTCATACAACAGGCAAAGCCAATTTTGGATTTGTTTCTAAATACAAGAAAGGTTCGAATGTACCTGAAGGCAATACTGAATTCCAATTCCAGGCTGGAAACCTGAATTTCAGCAGCTCAACTTATAATGCTGGTTCTTTGGTTATTGCAGGAGCACAGGCTACTTACAAAGGGGTTGGAACCATCAAAGGATTGGATGGAAACTATGGATTTATGGTTATTGTTACAGATGGTAAGATAAATGGTGGTGGCGGAGTTGATAAATTCCGTATTAAGATCTGGGAATAACAAGCGGATGTTGTTTACGACAACGAGCCGGCATAGATGAAAATGAACTGCCAACACTGGTCTTGGGTGGAGGCTCAATTGTGATCCATAATGCTAACGAAAAGACACCAAAGCATGCAGGCAGCCGAATTCGGCATCAAAGCCTACCCGAACCCGTTCACCGATCACGTCTACTTCGATCTCCAGCTGATGACCGACTCCAAAGTCCGTCTCGAGATCTACACCGTCGACGGTGCAAAACTGGCAACCGTATACGACGATCTCGTGGTTGCTTACGATAAGTACAGGTTTGAATATTCTCCCGAAAACTTCAGCACAGGTACATTGATCTACCGGCTTGTGGTTGACGGAATGTTAATGTTCACCGGTAAGCTTATCCATTATTAATCTTATGCTTTGACACCGCTCTTCATGGTGGTGTATTAGTGTTTCAGCAGCCCTTCCCGGTTTGGGAGGGGTTGCTTTTTTACAGGAGGCGTGCGGAGACTGCGTGCGGCTTGCGGCGTGGAGCGACGAACCCTGTCCGAAGCGTGGGGCGGCGAGTCAAGAAGAAGCTCAGGGCGCAGAGCGCAGAGCACAGGGTAAGAATTCGGCGCTCAGCATACGGCAGCAGTGGGCAGGGGTTGAAATAAGTAAATAAGAATTGGCAGTTGGCAGTTGGCAAACTGAACCAAGCTGGCAACCGCAACCGCAAGCCGCATACCGCTGCCAGCGACCAGCAACCTGCAACCTGCAACCTGCAACCTGCAACCTGTATGTCTTCACCTCGGTCTTCCGACTTCCGACCGACTTCCGTCTTCCGTCTTTAATTTACTTCGTCTTCTTTAAACCTGCCAACCCTCATATTATTTCCCGATTTATCGTACATTTATTCCCGGGAATCTGAATTAATTACCTCCTAAAACACGGTAATCATGAAGAAAAATTACTCAAGAAGAAAATTCTTAAAAAGCACCCTCGGCGCCGGCGTCGCTCTTGCAGGTACCGGAATGGCTTTTTCACAGGTGACTGGCTCCGGTGAAACTGCCGGGAAGCCTGAAAATCAGTACGATCCGAAAGGACTGCCAACCACTGTTCTTGGTAAAACCGGCGTCGTGATCCCCAGAATCGCAATCGGACTCGGCAGCAGATTTCTTAATATTACCACTCTCGATGAAGCCATCGAAATGTGCAATTATGCCCTGGATAACGGATTATATTACTGGGATACTGCCCACGACTATGTCAACACAACCTCCGGGGCAATAAGCGAGGAACGCCTTGGACATATCATAAAATCCCGCCGGAACGAGATTTTCCTGTCAACCAAGATCTCTGCCAGGGAACCCGACAAAGCCAGAATCGCTCTGGAGGAAAGCCTGAAACGCCTCCAGACCGACCACCTCGATATGCTCAAGATCCACGCCGTAGAAACTGTGGAAGAAGCCAAAAACCTCTGCAAAAAAGGCGGGGTCCTTGATCTTTTCTCCAGAATGAAGGAAGAAGGTGTTACCCGGTTTATCGGTTTTTCAGGACATGGTAATGTTCTGGCTCTTAGAACTATGCTCGATACAGGCCGGTTCGACAGCATGCTCTTTGCAATGAACCATTATACCACCGGAGAGGACAGGCAGGGTAATCTGATCCCCGCCGCAAAGGCAAAGGGTATGGGCGTTATGCTGATGAAAACTGTTCGTCCGAAAGAAACTATACAGGGTTTAAATCCGGAAAATCTTGTAAGGTTCGCCCTTTCACTTGATGGCCCGAGCGGGATCGCTGTCGGCATGGACAGTAAAAAGGTTGTCGATTCCAACCTGAAGATCCTGAGGAATTTCAAACCGATGAGCAGGGATGAGATGACAAAATTTGCTATGATCCTGTCTCCATATTTCAGGCATGAGAACCTGGAATGGATGAAACACGGATACCGGGATGGAGTAGTTGCTTAGTCTAATTTAAATGATTTTACGCTATTGCCAAGTCACTCGCTCCGCTACCTACGCACCGTTAAGCCGCAACTCGAAGCCTGCAACCCGCAACCCGCAACCTGCAACCCGCAACATTATTTATTTAAACCTTTAATAATTTAAACCATGATAATAATCTTAATTGGAGTTTTAATTCTGCTTGTTGGATTCATCGTTGACAAAACCGATCCGCAGATTCGGAAGTACCGGAAAGTGATCAGAGTTGCCGGGATAATAGCCATTGTTTTAGGAATAACATCAGCATCCGTTGTTCAGGTAGAACCAGGACAGGTTGGTGTCCAGAAGCTTTTCGGCAAAGTCAGCGACAGGATACTTGAAAGCGGACTAAATGTTATTAATCCTCTTGTAAAGGTAGTTATGTTCGACGTTCGCACTGAGAACTATACTATGTCAGCTATTCGTGATGAGGGTGTGAAACAGGGAGATGATGCTATCAGGGTTTTGTCGGCAGACGGATTGGAAGTAATAGTTGATCTGACGGTTCTTTACCGGGTAATTCCGGCTGATGCTCCACGGATCCTCAAAGAGGTGGGTATTGATTACCGGAATGTTCTTGTCCGTCCGATTTGCCGTACAAAGATCAGGGATAATGCCGTATATTATGATGCAGTCGCATTATATTCCACCAAAAGAGATGAGTTTCAGTCGCGCATATTTTCAACAATCGAATCAAATTTAAAAGAGCGGGGACTGATGCTTGAACAGCTTCTGGTAAGAAACATTACTTTGCCGGAGTCAGTGAAAGCTGCAATTGAATCAAAGATCAACGCGGAACAGGAAGCCCAGAAGATGACTTTCGTTCTTCAAAAGGAACGTCAGGAGGCTGAAAGGAAAAGGGTTGAAGCACAGGGTATTGCCGATTATCAGAAGATATTGAGCACTGGACTGAGTGACAGGCTTTTACAGTATGAAATGATCAAGGCGATCACCGTTTCTCCAAATTCCAAACTGATATTCATGACGAATGGGAAGAACCTGCCGATAATGGTCGATACAAAATAGTTCAAAAATCCATTCACCACGGGGCTTAATTTTTAAACTCATCCACTCATTGGATTGTTGAAAAAATCTTTTTTAACCGCAAAGCACGCTAAGAAGGCGCAAAGTACGCAAAGTTAGAACATTAATAATTAGCCCTTTGCGATCTTTGCATAATTCCTTTGCGACCTTTGCGCCTGCCTGCCGGCAGGCAGGGTTAATGGATTTAGACCTTTTAAACAATCCCGATTTAGGGGGTGAGGCAGGTACCAGCAAAAGTAAACCGAGCCTAATTTTCACTAAACGGCTTAAAAGAATACTTTTTCTCCAGCTTCCTGACTTTTCTTTCAATTTTCTTTTTGATCGACTTATATGTTGGTGGCGGACCAACCCTGACTTCCTTCCCATCAATATAAATGGCATCAAAGATTCCCCACTCCTCAAGGTTTTTCTTGTCTTTTGTATCGATTTCTACAAGATTTATTTTTCCCGGAAACTCCTCTGATGCTCTCCTGGCTCTCTCACAGGAGATGTTCATAGCCTGGCACCACCCATTTCTGAACATCATCACGTTCACTTTTCCTTCTCCTTTGGATGGTTTCTTTTTGAGCTTTTTGAATTTCGGCGGGTTTGCACTGGCACTGAATGGCTTCCACAATAACCTCATTAACCCGGTTCTGTCTACTACTTTATATCCGTGCCTTTTAAACCATGAAGCTCTCATGAATACCGGTATTATCAACCCCCAGGTCACAAGTCCCTGTGCCCCGAGATTCAGACAGTCTACCTCAGCAGCCTGTAACAGAGCTTTTCCCATACCGCGCTTCCGGTAATCTCCTCGGCCCTGCTTATGCCCATGGACCCAAATGCAAAGCACGACATATAAGTTTTCTCCATCAAACATTGAATGTTCTATCGGGATATACTGTATCATACCTCCGATAACATCATTGTCGTCGAGGGCAAATTTTACTTTCAGCCCTTTCTCTTTCATCTGGTTGTACCAGTTCTGTTTGCAGGTCCCGGCTTCTTTCATATCCTCTGACCATTCTTCAAGACAATTGAAATACTGGCTTTCATTTTCGGGTGATATGTCTATTATTTTCATAGAGGAAAATATTTGATTTATTTAATCACTTTATCCTTTTCATTATGGTGCTCCATGTATCTGTAATTAAAAAGCTCTCTTCCATGTACCCGACCATTTTCTCAAATCTTTTCATCGGGACAGCGAAAGTCATAACATCTTCAGGAACACACTTTCTGGCTGATGGATCGAACATCCCGATGATTGCCCTCTGACGTTCAGATTTGCTTTCAAGGTAAGGGTAATGTATAATTGAACCGCATCCGGCGCCAAAGGGTGTGAATGTGCCGTTGGGATCACTCTGGTCGAAGTTTGCGAGAGTAAATAGTCCTGACAGGATATCAGGTTTGACGAAGAAGATCGCAACGTCAGGATTGTCACTCTCCTCCAGGTTATCCCATCTTTTGAAGACTATATTTCTTCCCTTTCCGGGAAGAGTCTGCTGATTCTTCATGAACTCTTTTACGAGTTCTGGGGATCGAAGATATCTTTCCCCTTCAATCTGTCCGTTTCCGCACGACAGGAAATATTCAAATCCGGGTCTCATCTTATCAGAGTACCCGAGATATCTCCTTGCACCTCCGCACTTTATCCTTTCATCGTCATAAACCAGCGACTTGCCATTCCTCACTTTTGTGAGCTCGCATATCAGGCAACTGTGCCCTTTTACTTTTTCTGCCCATTCTGCACCACCGTCACCTTCGGTGTAATAAAATGCGATTGGAAGTTCAGCATTACCAAAATACTTCTTCCAAAGGTCAATAAAGTTTTCTTTTAGCTTGATATTCATTTCATTCCAAATAATAGGGGAAACAGGAATATCACGATCATTATCCATCCCAGGTAAACCGGAATGAATTTTGCCACTGACATCTCCACAATTTCAAAATTTCCTTTTCTGAAGTTGATCCTGAATAAATCGATCATTATTATGATGAGGTTCACAAGGATAAGAATGTTTGATACGAGAATAGCCAGTCTGTTGGGGGTCAGGCCAAATTCGCCCAGTCGGTAAAAAATTGCAGACACGGCGATAAGGTCGATGACTATTGTCACAATAGATAACAAGAACAAGACCAGTTGATTGAACTTCTGATTCTTTGCAACTGAAGTTTCAGAAACTGAGAATACAATAATTCCCATAACGCCGATCAACATTATGTTGAAAATCATTAAGAACTCCCGGTCGTTGTAGGGATCTTTTCCGGAGATTGCCATTGCAACCAGATAAACCACCAGTGTGACAAGGACCAACGGACTGAAAATGGCGGCAATCAGCGGAGCTATCCTGTTTGTCAGAGTTGTAAAATTCCTGATTATAAATACGCCGACAACAGGTGCGGCAACAGCACCAGCGACAACAATATTATTCGTATAGAATTTTTGAATATTGATACCAATTGCATGAAACAGACCTACGGTTATTACAGTCAAAATTCCGCCGGCTATGGCAATAATAGCGTAAATTACCACCAGGTCGCCGTTAAACCTTATAAAGTCGATTCGCTTGCTTCTGCTTTTAAAGTCGAAGCCTGTAAAAACAATCCCATAAATACACCACATCAAAAGAGGAAGGTGAAGATATGCCAGATTGACTGAATCACTTTTACCAACTGGTAATATGTTAATGTATACCAGCGGAATTAAAAAGGCCAGGGCTAATAAGATTAATCGCCTCTGATTTTCAATCTTGTTGATCCAGATTGAGAAAAGTGTCAGGCCGAAAAAGACAACTATTGCCAGATTCTTCTCATAAAATTTGGAGGTGGTCAGGTCAACATTGAACAGGTCCGGGAGCTTGATAAGGAAAACCGTTATCAGGCACACGATTATCATTGTGGTTATCTCCGGGAGGGCAGGTAATTTCATCCTTTCGGTTGATTTGCCAAAATCCAGCCTTGCTTTCCAGAACTTTGCCATTTCTGTATCCTTTATCTCAGGAAAAGCAGTCTCAAAATCCGATTCAAAAGCTTTCTGGTTTTCCCGGAATAACTTTTCAAGCATTTCAGGATTTTTAATGTTTGATTTAATTTCTTCTGTCATAGGGTTTATTAAAAAGGAAATTTAAAACTTCGGAACGACATACACAAAGTTATAATTTAGGGGGATTCGTACCCCCGACTGGCGGGATGAGTTAAAAGAAAGACTTGGTGAACTTGACAAAAGCCGATTGTCTTTTTTAAGGAAATGCCGATTGTAATGACTAAAATTTAAAGCTTATTTTTGTTCCAAACATTCGTGGGACTCCGGGTATTTGAGTTGGGTCTCCAAATAAACTGCCAGTATTTCCTGCACTGACAATATATTTTTCTTCCAACAGGTTACTCCCCCAGAATGCCAGTGTTATCTTTTTATATTCGATTCCTGCCCTGAGATCCAGCAGCCCGTAACCGTCCTGTTCCAAACCGGGAGTATTGGCATCCTCAAAAAATATTTTTGTCTTGTAAGAATAGGAAGGGATTCCAAACAAAAATATCTCTTTGGCAATTTCAATCCGTGCATTCAACCCAACAGCAAAACTGTGTTCAGGTGTAAGTCTGAACATGTTGCCGGCATATTCTTGTTTAGAACCATCTACATCGTTTTCTGCAAAACGAGCATGGATATATGCATAATTACCAAAAAATTGTAACCACTTTAAAATTGCATATTTTACATTCGCTTCTGCACCATAACCGGTTGCTTTTCCACCATCTTTTACAATATAATTGAATTCACCTGTACTTGCATCTGCCACCCAGGCAGAGGTTTGGAAATTCAGATATACCAGTAGTAAAAAAGGCCTATATCAAACCATAAACGCTGCTGTATGACCGTTTTTATATCCCATATCGAGGCTATTAACAATCTCTGCATCAAGAACCTGTTCTTCACCTGCTGAAGTAAATTGCAGAACTTTTGGACGACGTCCTTTCGAATAGTTGACAAAAAGGTTGGAATTTTCGTTGAAAGAATATTTCAGACCACCACGATAAGTAAAAGCAAGGTTGGTTGTACTTATCTCTTTCTCATTAGCTGGTCTTAAAAAACAGGTTGGGGTAATTTCCAGACAGAAATCCAAGTGTTGCCGGGCTGCCTCCTGTCATTTGTGCACTGTTGGTCAGTTGTATCCAATCGTTATTAATCCGGACACCACCAGTTATACTTAATTTATTGGTCAGCTGATAATTGGCATCAGCAAAACCTTCGAGTGCCTGATTGGTTGCGTTGTTATAAGTTTTCTTCCTGATGGTCTGTAACCAGGGGAAGTCCTGCCAAAGGACCCAATTGAGGATCAGGTGGAAGATTAGTAACAGGATTAGGCTGACCATTTGGTCCAACAAGGAAGCCGGTATTGAAAAACAGGTGGAACATATCCTGTTCGTTGGGCGAGAACCAATAATTCTGGCTTGGCTTTGTCATTCCAGTAACTTGTGCCTATACTTCCGTTCAGCTTATTTTTAATTGAGTAGTTGTACCTGAGTTCCTGATAAAACTGTCCTGATCCGTCATCTTCGCTCATATCAATTGCAGCTGCAGCAGTTCCATCTCCATCCCAGCGGGAATAAGCTGTCAATTTTACGGTAAGAACTGATCGATGTCAGGTAGTTATTTTCATTAAAAAAATGTTTCATAGTTAAAGTTGCATCAAAAATATCCCTTTGGTTTAGCAAGATTATTCCCTTGTTCATTGGATGCAACATAACCGAATGGATCATGTACTGCTTTCTGTATTCGGATAGCTCATGCTCATAAAACCAAGTCCCGGATTATCATCTTTCTGATAGTTCAGCACAAGGTCTATTTTATTTTTGACCGTTGGTAAATAACTGGCTGAAAATCTTCCTGCTATAGTGTTTTTGCCGTTTAAGTTTCCTCCAAATGTGTTTCTGATGTAACCATCCTGGTAATCATAAATTCCTGCAATACGAACAAATAATTTGTTTTTGATAACCGGGATATTTATTGCTCCATTGAGTTCTCTTTGATTAAAATTTCCAATTCCGGCAGTAACAAATCCGTTGAAATCGCTGGTAGGTTTATTGCTTATATAATTGATTGCACCAATTTCTGCTCCTCTCCCAAAAAGTGTTCCCTGAGGACCTTTCAGTACATCAACCTGCTGCATATCAAAAAGTTCCACGGCAGCCCCATTCGCACGGCTGATGGGAACGTTATTATAGAATACTGAAATTCTGGGCTGTGCAGCAGGGCTTACTTCATCACTTGTTAGTCCCCGGATAACAAAACTTGGACGGTCAACTCCCTGCATTCTGATCAGCAGGCCCGGAACAAATTCCGATAGTTTATCGAGTTCAGTAATGTTGTTATCCTCCATAAATCTGTCATTGATAACACTCATGGTAATAGGAACATCTAAAATCTGTTGTTCCCTTTTTTGCGACAGTCACTGTTACACCTTCCAGTTTAATATCACTAAGATCTAAAGTCAGATCCAGATTATTTTGACCCGGTTGAACATCAAAATCAATAGTTATGGTTTTAAATCCGACAAATGAAGCCTGTACTTTTAATTTACCTGTCGGAATCTGATCAAAAAGATATTCACCTGCTTCGTTTGCGTTGACTCCATATTTTGTCCCAACAATAATTACACTTGCTCCGGAAGTATATTTTTATCTGTATCCAGAATTTTTCCGTGCAAGCTATTTTTTTGTACCTGAGCATTAGAAGAAAATATGATGAATAAGGAAAGTAGAACTGTTAATGGTTGTTTCATAATGGAAAATATTTTGTAATTAAAAAAATAATCAGGCTAAAACAACAACACCTCAAACTTCAATTTGTTGTCAGCTCTGATCTTTCAATTTAAACTTAAGTATTGTTTAGTTCCATTCTTATGAAGCATTTAAACCACCCTGCTTCCAACCCGATCTAATGAATACCAAATCGGGGAAATGCTGCAAAACCAGGAATCCAAACCAATCTATGAAGCTTATTTAAAGTATAATTACATTTCCTATTTTTTAAATAATCCTGAACCAATTTTGGAAGCCTGACTATCAGCCCTATAAGGAATCACTGGGCTACTTTTACGCACATAAGCCGACTTTGATTCCTGATCAGAAGCTTGCCGTTGGAAAGTGCTATCGGAGACCAGTTCAGAGCCCCTCCACCCATTCTTGGAGCCGTGGTCTGATTGTTATCTGTATTTGCGTCTGTTTTGAGTACTTCAGCAGTTGCAAGAGGTTTGAACCCTTCAGGTGATGGTTCTATCACATACAAACTATTTCTGCCGTCAGTGGCAAGAATCACTCCGTCGGCAAGAATCATGCTGCCCTTATCGAAAAGCGGCTCACGCATTGTTTTCCACATTATTTTTCCTTCTTCACTCATACAGACAAGGCCATCACGACGTTCATTGTTGGTAAACTGAGCATAAAAGTAACCATTATAGAATAAAGGTGGTTTTGTGTGCTCACCAAATTCCTGAGTTTTATAGAGTTCTTTTACATTGTATTTGTCACCGTTTTTTTCAATCTGGATCATTGCAGCACCTGCCTGGTATCCCCCAACAATCAGGAGCTTGTTCTGACCGGCATCAAATGCACTCGATGTAGGAATCCAGCAACTCCAGTTTGAATAGGTCCATAGCACATCTCCGTTTTTCGGGTTAATACCCACTACATTGCTCGGTTCCGGAGTGCCACCGCCACCGCCGGACCGCGACCGCTTGATGCTGTAATCATTATAACCTGATCTTCGCCGTTTATTTTTGCGATTGAAGGACTAACAAATCCTACTTTTCCAAGTGAAGGTGTTTTCCAGACTACATCTCCGGTCAGTTTATTATAGGCAACTACTCCTGCCTCAGGGGCCTGAGATGCAATAATCAGTAAATTACCGTATATTAAGGGGCATTGAGCAATTGCCCATACAGGGAATCGTCCTCCACCCTGCAAACCACTGAATCCACCCTCGGATTTACTGGCAGGTTGACCACCAAAGTCAGTCCAGACATTTTTCTTCCAGACAGGTTGGTGAGTTTTAATATCAAAGCAATATAAATCTCCATTATGGCCGCAGGAATAAACATATTTATCATCAACGGCAGGGACACTTCTTGACCCGGGGAATTCAACCGATCCCGGAGCTTCATATCCATACTTCCAAAGCTCTTTTCCTGTTTTCATATCAAAACATCTCATGTTATCACCGTCTTATCATCTCTGTCGAGTAAATAGGCTTTACCGTCTTTAATTACGGGACCACCAAATCCCGCTCCAATGTTTACTGTCCACAGGACTTCAGGTCCACTCGCAGGCCAGGTGCGAAGAATCCCTTTCTGAGAAGAAGTGCTATTCTTGTTTGGTCCAAGGTACTGAGGCCAGTCCTGCGCATTGATGCGGACTGCCAAAATCACAAGAAAATAAGTTGCTATTATAATCAGTTTGTTTACCATGTGTAGATATTATTAAAGTATTAAATATCAGCATATTAATAGACTAGAATTAAATATATTATCCGATTGCACAAGTCATCAGGTGGAGAATAAAAAAATGCTTTTTCATCATTTTGTTTTCTCTCAGTCAGAAAATTATTCACCCATATGTCGTTGCCAGAACTGAACAGCCAGGTCGAGCCATCCCTCTGCATCAGTTCCTGTACCAAGGCCGAATCCATGACCCGCACTTTGATACCTGTGATATTCGACATCTACCCCTGCATTCCTTAAATTCTCCACTCGCCTGTCTACTGTACTTACATTGACTATTCCATCGTTAGCTGCCACAGTGATGAAGGAAGGTGAGAAATCCTCTGACCAGCTTGATTGTCCGGTATAGGCTATTACAACTGTAGCTGGTTTGGGCGGATTCTCTCCTCCATAAGCCGATACTCCGTTTAAGGCAATATTCCCCGCCATACGCGCTCCTGCCGATCCTCCCCAGACCGAATAATCCCTGGTGCTGACTTTCAGTAATTCTGCATTACGGAAGATATATGCAATTGCTGCCGCCAGGTCGCTGGTAGCAAATTGTTCACTGCCAATACGATACCTGATTACAAAAGCGTTGAGTCCCGATTCACTTATCTTTAGCGCTAAAGGAAATCCTTCATGGAGCGAACCAACGTATGAAAAGCCTCCCCCAGGACATACAATGGCAAATGGAGCATCAGGATTTCCCCTGAAAAAAAATAACCCGGTATACCTTTTCCCCGGTTCCTGTTGTTTTTGATCATCGGTATAAAAATCGTAGAATATTGTATTATTTTGATTTACTTCGTCAATCATGTGGTTAACAGCACCAATTACATCGTCAGGACGTACATTGCCATGGTATGGCATGAGTGAACCTATATCGGAAAGTTTTGTACTATAATAAGCTGAATTATTATCACGCGGTAGCATCAACTCACTAAAACCTTTCAACAACGTATGATTTACAAGGTCGCGAACATAATTACCGGTGGTTAAATGGTTACCCATTTCCCTGTTTTCTTCATTTTGTTCTGATCCATTGGAATTACTTCCATGTATAAACTGATTCTCTGTTGTACACCCAAAAAATATAAACAAAACAAGTGAAAATATCGGGTTATATATCATTTAAATCAAGTTTCATATGAAAATTATATATCGAGTTTTATGCTTCCCATCCATTTTATAATTTGCGGATCTCTATGGTCGAAAAAGCTGCTGGTTTTCATGTCGAGTGTTCCTATAGCTTCCATGTCCTCGTTGCTCAGTTTAAAATTGAAAATGTTGAAATTTTCCTTTATTCTTTCCTTTCTGACCGATTTTGGGATTACAACTATACCTCTTTGGGTGAGCCAGCGAAGAACTATCTGAGCAATGCTCTTTTTGTACTTTGATGCAATACCAAGCAGGAATTCATTTTGAAAAAGATTATTACGGCCCTCGGCAAAAGGTCCCCAGGATTCAATCTGAATATTATTCTCCTTTAAAAATTTATGGGTTTCTATCTGCTGATTGAAAGGATGAGTTTCAACCTGATTCACAGCAGGTACGATTTCGTTATAGGTTATCAGATCCATTATCCGGTCGGGTTGAAAATTGCTAACACCGATAGCTTTAACTTTTCCTGTTTTATACAGCTCTTCCAAAGCCCGCCACGATCCGTAAACGTCGCCAAAAGGTTGATGTATAAGGTAAAGATCCAGGTAGTCTGTCTGCAGCTTGTTTAAAGATCTTTCAAAAGCCTTCTTCGTTTTTTCATAACCGGTTTCCTGGACCCATAGTTTGGTGGTAAGGAACAAATCTTCCCTGTTCACTCCGCTTTTCTTAATTGCATCTCCGACTGCCGCCTCATTCAGGTAAGATGCTGCGGTATCAATCAATCTGTAACCGGTTTCGATGGCATCGAGAACGGACTTTTCACATTCATTAAGATCAGTAACCTGAAATACCCCAAAACCCAATATGGGCATTTCAATACTATTATTTAAGATAACATTTTGCATACTAAAATAAATAGACTCCCCTCAACAAATAAATTACGATACAAAGCTGAGACTAATTTCATGCGTTAACTTATACAAATTACTGTTTTTTGTATCCGGATTACTGATATTGCATCATTGGTTTTGTTTTTATCATGTCCTTCACAAAACAAGTTTTGTTCGGTCATTCTAAAAACAAAACCACCCGCCGGATGGCGGATGGTTTGCTTTGCCTTTGGCGGAGAGAGGGGGATTGCCTTCGGCGATCCCCAGGGGGGAGGCTTCAAAGCTTAAATGAACCCTGCGGGTTTTACTCGCAGGGTTTATTTATTCTCAATGGTTTCGAAAGCGAGCTTTCGACAGGATCTCGGTAAAATAAATAATCCCAACTTCGGTGAGGGGAATATTTAAGCTTTGGCGGAGAGAGGGGGATTCGAACCCCCGGTTCCCTTTTGAGGAACACACGCTTTCCAGGCGTGCCAGTTAAACCACTCCTGCATCTCTCCGGAATATGGCTGAAACCAGCTCTAAAAATGTATTACATAAAGTAAAACAATAGTAGCGTTTTACCCCCTTCAGGGGGATGGGGGCAAACGGCGGCGCAAAATACGAAAATTTTTAAAAAGTGCAGATTATTTGCAGTATTATGATGATCTGCAATCCGAAATCCGCAATCCGAAATCCGATCAACTCCGCAATCGCACCGCAACCCGCAACTTCAACTCACACGCCGCAACCTGCAACCCGCAACCCGCACCCGGATTTAACTAATCTCCCCTGCCATCGACCTTCCAAGGCACCTTATCACCTCCTCCCTCGAGGCACATATTCCAAGCAGATGCATCAGCTTTGTAATGGATGCTTCTGATGTAATATCTTTTCCGCTCACAACCCCTGCTGCCAGAAGCTCGCGGCTTGTTTCGTAAAGCCCCATCTCAACGCTGCCTCCGTGACATTGAGTCACATTAAAGATGATACCGCCCTTTCCGATGAAAGCCTTCAGCTCTTCAATGAACCATGGATAAGTAGGTGCGTTTCCTGATCCGAAAGTTTCGATGATGAGTCCTTTAAGTCCGGCAGTGTTTATCACAGCCTTGACAAAATTCCTGCTGATACCCGGGAAAAGCTTCATTATCGCCACATCGGGACTAAATTCCTTGTGAACTTTAAATTCCCTGGCAGGATCAGAGTATCTTATAAGATTGTAGTTGTATTTCAGGTGAAGACCCACGTTGGCAAGAGGCGGATAGTTTGGTGAGTTGAAAGCATCAAAGTGCTCGGCGCTGAATTTGGTGGTCCGGTTGCCGCGGGTAAGCTCATTGTCAAAGTAAATGCAGACTTCCGGGACAAGCGCCAGCCCATTTTCTTTTGCCGCTGCAATCTCGATCGCGGTTATGAGATGCTCCCGCCCGTCGGTACGGAGTAGTCCTATCGGCAGCTGTGATCCGGTTAGTATTACAGGTTTTCGCAGGTTCTCAAGCATGAAGCTCAGCGCTGAAGCGGTATATGCCATAGTGTCGGTACCGTGCAGGACTACAAATCCATCGTAATCATTATAATTCTCCTCGATGGTTTCTGCCATCTTTACCCATACCGAAGGATCAATATTTGAAGAGTCCTTTACCGGATTAAATGAAACTGACTGGAGATTAAAACCGAACTTGCCCAGTTCAGGTACATGATCTGTGATGTTTTTGAAATCAATCGGGACAAGCGATCCTGTACCAGGATCATGCACCATTCCGATTGTTCCTCCGGTATATATTATAAGTATAGATGTTTCTGTCCTGTTCTTCATAAGTTCCTGTCAGAGGCCGAAAAGCCTGACCGAGTTGGAAAAAGTTATTGACGCTGTCTCTTCTTTGCTTAGCCCGGTTATTTCAGCCAGTTTATCGTTTATTATACAAAGATAAGAACTTTCGTTTCTTTTTCCGCGATAAGGAACCGGTGCAAGGTATGGAGAATCAGTTTCGAGTATAATATGTGCAGGTCCGGTCTCTTTAACAACATTATCAAGTCCGGAGTTTTTAAAAGTTAAAATTCCGCCGATGCCAAGCTTAAATCCCATGCTGATTGCCTTTTCGGCATCATGTATTGTGCCTGTAAATGCATGAAAGACACCTCTCAGATCAGATCCTTTAAATTCTTCAAGCGCATTAAAGACTTCAGGGAATGAATTTCTTGAATGAATTACAACCGGCAAACCCGATTCTATTGCAAAGGCAACCTGCATTTTAAAAGCAGTGATCTGTTCTTTCAGCCTGGACTGATCCCAGTAAAGATCGATTCCGATCTCGCCTACTGCACAAAATTTATGGTTTGCAGAAAGCTCCTTCAGCTTTTCAATCTGGGAAATATAATCTTCTTTTACTGAAGTAGGATGAAGCCCTATCATCGAATAACAGATACCGGGATACCGACTTTCAACTGCCAGCATCTGACTTACCGAATCCAGATCAATATTGGGCATCAGTAGCTTGTCTACGCCACTTTCCACTGCCCTGTTTACGACTTCATCCCTGTCGTCATCAAATTCCGGGAGATAAAGATGTGTATGTGTATCAATAAGCTGCATCAGACAACACCCTGGGCTATCATGGCATTTGCCACCTTGACAAAGCCTCCGATATTGGCCCCGTTCACATAGTTAATGAATCCGTTTTCCTGTCTGCCAAATTTAACACATGTGGCATGAATATTCTTCATTATAACATGCAGCCTTTCATCAACCTCCTCGCGCGACCATGGCAGCCTCATCGAATTCTGGGTCATTTCCAGTCCGGAAGTTGCCACGCCTCCTGCGTTTGCTGCTTTTCCCGGAGCATAAAGTATCTGAGCCTTGAGAAAGACCTCAACTGCTTCCGGAGTCGATGGCATGTTGGCGCCTTCAGCAACGCATATACATCCGTTCTTTACTAGATATTTCTGCTTCCCCGGCATTTATCTCATTCTGTGTCGCATTGGGCATTGCGATATCGCAACTGATCATCCATGGCCGTTTGTCTTCAAAGTATTCAACGCCGTATTTTTTAGCGTACTCGCTTATCCTTCCGCGTCTTACATTTTTAAGTTCCATTATATAATTCAACTTTTCGGAGTCTATACCTTTTGGATCGTAAATGAACCCGTTGGAATCGGATGAGGTAACAACCTTCCCCCCGAGTTCCGTAACTTTTTCGGTAGCATATTGAGCAACATTTCCGGACCCTGAAATACAGACAGTTTTTCCTTTCAGTGATTCGCCGCGGGTGGCAAGCATTTCCTGTGCAAAATAAGTTACTCCGTAGCCAGTGGCTTCCGGACGGATCAGAGAGCCTCCCCATTCAATGCCTTTGCCGGTCAGGACACCTGAAAATTCATTTTTTAGTCTTTTATACTGGCCAAAAAGATAACCAATTTCCCGTCCGCCGACTCCGATATCCCCTGCCGGCACGTCAGTGTCAGGACCGATATGACGGAAAAGCTCGCTCATAAAACTCTGGCAAAACCTCATTACCTCGTTATCAGATTTCCCCTTTGGATCAAAATCCGAGCCGCCTTTTCCTCCACCCATCGGCAGGGTTGTAAGACTGTTTTTAAAGACCTGTTCGAAATGCAAGAAATTTCAGTATTCCAAGGTTCACTGTGGGATGGAATCTTAAGCCTCCCTTGTACGGTCCTATTGCACTGTTCATCCCAATCCTGAATCCACGGTTTATCTGAACTTCTCCTTTATCATCGATCCAGGGAACCCTGAAAATTATTGTCCTTTCCGGCTCGGTGATCCTCTCAAGTATCTTTGCGTATTTGTATTTCGGGTTTTCTTCTATGTAGGGGATAAGTGATTCCGTCACCTCCTGAACTGCCTGGTGAAATTCATTTTCACCCGGATTTTTGGCTCTTATCATAGCCATGAATTGTTGTACTTTTGGATCCATTAGTTTGAGTTTTGTATTTTTTTGAGGTCTAAAATTAGTAAAATTAGGATAAGCTGATCTGTTACTTTGACATAATATTTCAGGCCTCACCTCCTCAATCCGTCTGCCCATAATTTCTGCCTGACCCCTCCTGTCCCCCTCCCCATATACTCTGCCTCACCCCCTCCTGTGGGGCTGTTGAAAAAGTCCTTCTTAACCGCAAAGACCACAAGAATTTGCAAAGATCGCAAAGCTAAAGCACATAAGTTCCGGTCTTTGCGGCCTTAGTGATTTCCCCTTTGCGCCCTATGCGGTTAAAGGATTTTGACTTTTTCAACACCCCGATTTAGGGGGTGAGGCATTAGATCGGAAATCATAGGGCGAGGTCATTAGGATTGAGAGGGGCGGCATCTCAACCTGTCCGGTAAAGATTCCCCGGATAGCATTTTACCAGTCCCTTGAATTCCATCTGAAGACAGGAGGGAGGAAAGCTTGTTTACCGGTATTTCAAGTGATCTGCAGATGGTGTCGATATGTTAATTCGCCTTCTTTCATATAAGTTCATAGATCTTTTGTTCGATGTCGCTTAATTCTGAAAAAAGAGTCTTCTGAACAGGTGGTTTTGTTTTTTCAGGTCTCCAGTTTAAAAAATATTCAATGTCCTCGGCTGATTCTACCAGCGCTGCTTTGTTGCTTTTGATCAGGCTGTTGCAACCTGCCGACCATTGATCCTCAGGCCTTCCGGGAACAGCAAAAACATCCCTGTTATAGGAGTTTGCCATATCGGCTGTTACAAGTGCTCCCCCTTTGATCCCGGATTCAACCACAAGAGTTGCATCGGAAATTCCGGCAATGATCCTGTTGCGTTTAAGAAAATTATTCCGTTCAGGCAGGGTATCCGAATATGAAATCTGTTAGGAGTCCGCCTTTTGTGATCATTGAGTTGGCTATGGATCTGTGGATTGAAGGGTAGTAGTGACTTGAAACCATGTGCAAGAACACCGATTGTCTGACAGGTTGTTAGACAAGGCAGCTTTATGCGCTGAAATATCGATGCCGTAAGCCAGTCCGCTGATAATTATCAGATCAGGGTGGCCGACAGCCAGAGCTTCCGATTATTTTTTCACATTGTTCCTTTCCGCGTGATGTGGCATTACGTGTACCTACTACACTTAATATTTTCTGACTGTTCAGGTCACAGTTGCCCTTGAAGTAGAAAACAACCGGTGAATCATCACATTGCCGGAGCCTGAAAGGGTAGTCATTATCGAGATAAAAGAAAGTTCTGATATTATGTTTTATAACATATTCTGCTTCCTTTTCTGCAGTTTTGAGGTATGACTTTTCACAAATGTATTTTGCCAGACCGGATCCAATTCCGGGAATTTTAACAAGGTTCTGGTAAGGTTCATGAAAGATTGCTTCAACATTCCCAAAATAAGAAACAAGTTTACGGGCATTGATATCACCGATACGCGGGATAAGGCTAAGAGCAATTTTATGCTTCAGCGGGATTTCTGACGACATAGCACGAAAAGTTGAGACACAGTAAAGATACAAAAAACCCTGTATCCAATGTCACCAAAAATCAGGTTTATAAGCCTTTTTTTGATTGGCTTACCAGCAACATCTTTAAATCCTGGATTTCAGCCCCCTCCTATATCACCCCCATATCCAGCATCGAATTTGCTACCTTCAGGAAACCTGCAATATTTGCACCCTTTACATAGTCAACCGTTCCGTCGGGACGCATTCCGTTTTTCAGGCATTGTCCGTGAATATTTACCATTATCTCATGCAGCCGGCCGTCCACCTCCTGACTGTTCCACCTGAGCTTCATTGAGTTCTGCGTCATCTCCAGACCGGATGTAGCAACACCGCCGGCATTTACTGCCTTGCCCGGTGCAAAAAGGATATTGTTTTTATTAAATTCTTCAACTGCCTCGGGTGTGCATCCCATGTTTGATATTTCAGCAACAAGCATCACGCCGTTGGCAATAAGTTTTCTTGCATCATCGCCGTTGAGCTCATTCTGAGTTGCACAGGGCAATGCAATATCAACCTTTACTTCCCATGGCCGTTTTCCTTCATGAAATTCAACATCTTCAAAAACATAGGAGTATGGTTTGACGATATCCTGGTTTGAAGCCCTCAGTTCCAGCATGTACTCAATCTTCTTACCTGAAATACCTTCAGGATCATACACATAACCATCAGGACCTGAGATAGTAACAACTTTTCCACCCAGTTCAGTTGCCTTGAGTGCCGCACCCCAGGCTACGTTGCCAAATCCTGAAATTGAAATTGTTTTTCCCTTCAGTGATTCATTTTTAGTTGCCAGCATCTCCTTTGCAAAATAGATTCCACCAAAACCGGTAGCTTCCGGTCTTATGAGCGAACCTCCCCAGTTGCTGCCCTTGCCGGTAAGAACTCCGGTATGGTCGCCCTTGAGCCTCTTGTACATTCCATACAGATATCCGATTTCACGCCCGCCAACACCAATATCTCCGGCAGGAACATCTGTTTCGGGACCAATATATTTCCATAATTCAAGCATGAATGACTGGCAGAATCTCATGACTTCTGCATTTGATTTTCCTTTCGGATCAAAATCAGAGCCTCCCTTGCCGCCGCCCATTGGCAGGGTGGTCAGGGCATTTTTGAAGATCTGCTCGAAACCAAGGAACTTAAGGATTGAAAGGTTTACGCTCGGGATGGAACCGGAGGCCGCCTTTGTAGGGGCCGATTGCATTGTTGAATTGAATCCGGTAACCAAGATTGACTTTAACATTGCCTTCATCGTCAACCCATGGAACCTTAAAGGTAATAGCCCGGTCGGGTTCAACGATCCGTTCAATGATGTTGGCTGATTCAAACTGCGGGTTTTCGTTATAAACCTCCTCTATTGATTCCAGTACCTCTCTGACTGCCTGTAAATACTCAACCTCACCGGGATGCTTCTTCTCGAGGTTGTTCATTATTTTATCAACGTTCATTGTAATTTGTATTTTATTTAGGATTGGTAATTAATTTATCTGAAATGTCCTTAATTTATTATTCTGAAAAACTATCGCAACGCAAAATGGATCCTCTGTGGAACTCTGTGCAACCCCTGCCTACCGGCAGGCAGGTCTGTGGAACTCTGTGTAAGTTCTTGAAACATAAAACCTCTGTCTGGTTTAAGGATTCAAAGATTGCCTCTACTTTATTCATTAAAAATGATTTAACTCATGTTCCGCTTACTTTCGTTCCCTGTTTTCATTTCCCGGGAGAAAAAGAATTGAGCGACCTTGTCACTTTTGCTTTTTCCTTGCGTGTCAGCGAACTGATATAGATTGGCGGATATTGGGCCTTCCCTTCTTTCAGATTCTGGTAAAGGATGATGCTCTGGATAAGTCCGAAAAGCCGCTTTTCAATCGTAAATCCTGAAAAAGTCATTTTATTGATCTCTATCGAATTCTTTTTGCCTCCGAAAATGCCTGAGGTAAAATATCGGAAGACCAGATTGTTCCCATCGTCAGAATAGTAAATATACTGGTAGTTAAGGACCATCGGAATAAAAACTATAATTACATAGATGGTTGCGATTATAACTGTCCAGCCGGTCTCCTCCATCCCCAGTAATGGGAACTTTATTACTCTGGCAGCATACGCCAGAAGCAGGTAACCCAGAAAAATGACTGTTGCTGCAAATAGCTTGATCCTGAAGCCTATTATTGATTTACTGTTATCGAAGGTCATGAAGGTTGTTTTATGTAAACTTAAGTTCAATTTTCGGAAAAACCATGCCAGAGTTGGAATTATATGCTTATCTTTTTGTTTTAAAGAACTTCGTTACCAGTTCTCCGCACTCTTTTGCAAGGATGCCTGATTTTACGATGGTTTTAGGATGAAGGAGGCTCCCTTTAATAAGTGTATAACCTTTCTTATCGTCATTTGCCCCGAAAATAAGTTTCCCTGCCTGGCTCCAGCCTATAGCTCCGGCACACATTGCACATGGTTCAAGAGTTACATAAATGGAACAGTCCGTAAGATATTTCCCTCCCAGCCAGTTCGTAGCAGCAGTGATTGCCTGCATCTCGGCATGAGCTGTCGGATCATTGAGTGTTTCTGTAAGATTATGCGCTCTTGCAATTATGATGTCATTGCAAACAACAACTGCACCCACCGGGACTTCCAGCCTGTCGAATGCCTTCCTGGCTTCAGCAATGGCTTCATGCATATAAATTTCATCCCTGGTCCCGGACATAGTATGATGGATTCTGGTTTAAATTTAAAAAGAAATTTTTACCTTTTATTACTGGCCTTCAAATTAGTGAAAAGGCTTTTCAAACATTACTGGATTTCATTTCCCCCCTCGGGGGGAAACACAAAGGGGGTGATTCAGCAGGAGGCGCACCATGCAGGGAACAATCCATATTTTTCTTACTTTTGCTGAAACTCAAAAACCAAAAAATGTACAGGACAAATACATGCGGAGAACTCACACTTGCTTCGCAGGGGAAAGAAGTTACCTTATGCGGATGGGTGCAGAAGTCAAGGGATCTTGGCGGGATGACATTCGTTGATCTCCGCGACCGTTACGGGATGACACAGCTTCTTTTCAACATGGAGATAAACAGTGAATTATGTGAAAAAGCAAGGAAGCTGGGACGCGAGTTTGTTATCCAGGTGACAGGGAAAGTCAGGGAACGGAGCAATAAGAATCCTAAAATGCCAACCGGCGATATCGAAATTGAGGTAACAGGTCTGAATATTCTTAACCGGAGCGATATTCCTCCTTTCACAATTGAAGAAGATACCGACGGGGGAGAAGAGCTCAGGATGAAGTACCGGTACCTCGATCTCAGGAGAGGCAGCGTTAAAAATAATATTATACTGAGGCATAAAGTTGCGCAGGAGGTAAGGACCTACATGGATTCGATAGGTTTCGTGGAAGTTGAAACTCCTGTTCTTATCAAATCAACTCCTGAAGGCGCCCGTGATTTTGTTGTCCCTTCGAGGATGCAGCCAGGCACTTTCTATGCTTTGCCGCAATCGCCCCAGACTTTGAAGCAACTGCTTATGGTGGCAGGCTTTGACAGGTATTTTCAGATTGTGAAGTGCTTCAGGGATGAGGATCTGAGGGCTGACAGGCAGCCTGAGTTTTCGCAGATCGACTGTGAGATGTCATTTGTTGAGAGGGATGATATACTTGATACCTTTGAAGGTCTTGCAAAGTACCTGTTCAGACAGGTAAGGAACATTGAATTCAGCGAGCCCTTCATTAGAATGTCCTACATTGATGCAATGGAGTTTTATGGCAATGATAAGCCGGATCTCCGCTTTGACATGAAGATCAGCGATCTTACCGATATTGTAAAAGGGAAGGGGTTCTCTGTTTTTGACAATTCAGAATATATTGGAGCAATATGTGCACCAGGCAGCGCGGAATACTCAAGAAAGCAGCTTGATGAGCTCACCGAATTTGTAAAACGTCCGCAGATAGGAGCAAAAGGCCTTGTTTACCTTAAATATGGTTCTGACGGGACATTAAAGTCGTCAGCTGATAAGTTTTATTCACCAGAGGATCTTAAGGCCTGGACAGGTGCAACAGGAGCAGGTCCAGGAGATCTGATACTTTTACTTGCAGGCGACCGTAAAAAGACACTGACTGCCCTTTCGGAACTTCGTCTTGAAATGGGTAACAGGCTCGGCCTCAGGACTAAAGATAAATTCGTCCCTCTGTGGGTTGTTGACTTTCCGCTTCTTGAATGGGATGATGAATCCGGCAGGTTTTATGCAATGCATCACCCTTTCACTTCTCCCAAACCTGAAGATATACACCTGATGGAAACTGATCCGGGAAAAGTAAGGGCGAATGCTTATGACCTTGTAATAAACGGTGTTGAGATCGGGGGCGGTTCAATCAGGATACATGATACCGCCATCCAGAAACTGATGTTCAAAGTACTTGGATTCACTGAAGATGAGGCAAATGAACAGTTTGGATTCCTGCTGAATGCTTTCAGGTATGGAGCTCCGCCTCATGGAGGCATTGCTTTCGGGTTCGACCGCTGGGTTGCAATGTTCGGGGGACAGGATTCCATCCGTGATTTCATAGCTTTCCCCAAAAATAATTCCGGCCGTGATGTAATGCTGGACACACCCTCAGAAATATCAGTCAGGCAGCTCGATGAACTGAAACTGATTATAAAGACTGAAAAATAAGGATTTCTACTATCTGGCGTCCGATCCTTTAAGGAGTGTGATGAGGATCACTCCGTTGGCTCCCCGAGATCCATAAATTGCTGCAGATGAGCCCTTAAGGACCTGGATTGATTTAACCATCTGGGGCATGATATCATCGACAGAATTAACAGTAACCCCATCAACAACGAAGAGAGGTTCAGTGCTGAGGGTAAGTGATGATGCCCCCTGTATCCTGATGCTTGACCCGACTACCTGAACACCCGGAACCTGACCCGCTTTGAGGACTTCATAAATTGTCCTGTATGAGGCATATTTTGACTGACTTGCATCAATCGTACCCACAGGACTGGTCAGGCTGTTCTTCTTAACGGTACCATATCCGATATTCACATCATCATCTTCAGCCTTCCTGACTGGCTGAACCGGCACAGAACCGGCAAATGTAAAATTTATATTCTTTCCTGCCGTTTACAATTTCTTCAACGGCACCGCTGGATGATGTAAGTATGCTGATTTTGAGAACATCAGGGCTGATTTTGATCTTATAATATCCTATTTCATTGGTAACCTTATCGGTATTTTTGCCATCTACCAGAACCATCGCATTGGCAACGGGGTTTTTGTCCTGGTCAGTCACGTATCCGCTTACAATGATCTTTTTGTTATTCTTTTTATTACTCTTCTGAGCCGAGACGGTCGTAAGCGTAATAACGGAACACAGCATAAGCAAAATTATTTTCGTTTTCATTTTCATGTTTTTAAATGATGGTGCAAGTTAGAGTAAGTTGTAAAATAAAACAATTAAATAATGTTAACCTTAATATGAATCAAAATCCAACCCGCCTTCGCCAGGGGCTACGGCGGGTGAAAAAGTCACAAGATCCACAGAGTTAGTACCTGACCGTGCTTATTGTCCCTGAATTATATTTCCAATTAATGTCGCCGATGTGCATTTCTCAATCAGAACTTTAACATATTCTCCCTTCCTGTGTCCGTTTCCCGGGAAAACAACCACTTTGTTGTGTGTAGTACGTCCGGCCAGATGATCAGCTGATCGTTTTGAAAGATTCTCAATAAGTACCTCAAAAACCCTGCCAACATCCTGTTTTTTGGATCGCGCGGAGAGTTTATTCTGCAGGGCTATTATTTCATTAAGTCGCCTGGTTTTTACCTCTTCAACGACGTCATCATTATATTTTCTTGCAGCTTTAGTACCGGGTCTTTCGCTGTACTTGAACATGTATGCAAAATCGTATCCTGCCCACTCCATCAGCGAAAGAGTTTCATTATGATCATCTTCTGTCTCGGTGCAGAAGCCTGCAATCATGTCAGTCGAAACGGCACATCCTGGAATTATTGTCCGGATCGCTTCTATCCTGTCCATATACCATTCACGGGTATATTCCCGGTTCATAAGTTTAAGTATCCTGCTGCTGCCACTTTGAGCCGGAAGATGGATATGTTTGCAGATATTGTCGTATTTCGACATAGTCAGAAGCAGTTCATCTGAAATATCCTTGGGATGCGATGTTGAAAATCTTACCCTGAGAAGGGGATTTATGAGCGCCACTTTTTCAAGAAGGTCATGAAACCGGGTTTGTGATCCGTTGTTTAGCCAATTGTATGAATCCACATTCTGTCCAAGAAGTGTCACTTCCCTGTAACCCATTTCCCAGAGTTCCCGGGCTTCTGAGAGTATCGACTCCGGATCGCGGCTTCTTTCGGCGCCCCGTACATAGGGAACAACGCAGTACGCGCACATGTTGTTGCATCCCCGCATTATTGAGACGAATGAAGTTACTCCGTTTTTGTCCATTCTTACAGGTGATATGTCGGCATAGGTTTCCTCCCGTGACAGTAACACATTAACCCCCTTATGTCCCGATTCAGCTTCAACAATCAGCGAAGGCAGGTCACGGTAGGCATCGGGACCGACAACAATGTCAACGAGCCGCTCTTTTTCAATCACCTGTTCTTTCAGCCTTTCAGCCATGCAACCTATAAGTCCGACAAGCAGCCCCGACTTTTTCTTTTTCAGATGGCTGATGGCTTTCAGTCGCCCCCAGATCCGTTGCTCTGCATTATCCCTTATGGAGCAGGTGTTGATAAGGATCACGCCTGCATCATTAATATTTTCTGTGTATTCATAGCCTTTTCCTGCCAGAATTGATACAACAACCTCGCTGTCAGCAACATTCATCTGACAGCCATAGGTTTCGATATATACTTTTTTGCCCATCACTTTAGTATTACTCATGCAACCTTGAAGTCTTGCGGTCTTGCGGTCTTGCGGTCATGCAGCTCAGCGGTCGCGGCTCTAGCATGCTCTGATGCCCTGAGCTCTGAGCCCTGACGCCCTGCAGCCATAAATCGTACAAAAGTAACTACATTGTGTGACGTATTAAAGAAATATATAATTTTGCACCTGAATATTAAAAACAATAAAAATATGTCAGGTCACAGTAAATGGTCAACAATTAAGCGGAAGAAAGGTGCTATCGATGCTAAAAGAGGAAAGATCTTTACTAAAATAATTAAGGAAATCATTATTGCTGCAAAGGAAGGAGGAGGTGACCCTGAATCCAATGCCCGCCTCAGGCTGGCGGTACAAAATGCCAAAGGGGCCAACATGCCAAAGGATAATATCGAAAGAGCTATCAAAAAGGCTGTTGGCTCAGATGCTGACAATTATGTTGAAACTTCATTTGAAGGATACGGACCATGCGGCGTTGCAGTATTTGCCGAATGTCTTACCGATAATAACAACAGGACGGTTGCTTCTGTCCGGTCAGCTTTCAATAAACACGGCGGGAAGCTGGGTACAAATGGTTCATTAAGTTCACTTTTTGAGAGAAAAGGGGTTTTTACAATTGCAAATGAGGGTTTTTCGCCCGAAGAGGTTGAACTTGAACTGATTGATGCCGGTGCAGAAGATTTTGAAGTTTACGAAGATACCATAACGGTTACCTGCGCAAAGGAAGATTTTGGCAGTGTCAACAGGAAACTGAATGAGCTGGGCATAGCTCCTGAAGAAGCAGGTTTGAAGAGAGTGCCAAATACTACGAAAACACTTGATCTTGAATGTGCCAGGAAAGTCCTGCGGTTCGTTGAAAGCCTGGAAGACGATGATGATATCCAGAATGTTTATCATAATCTGGAGATGACCGACGAAATCGCTGAGGAACTTGGTTAATGATATATTTGTAAGATGATAAAAAGGTTCCGGTTTATATTACTTCTTCTTATTGCTGCTCTTTTCACTGGTCTTTGCCCGGCGCAGGATATTTATACAACTGCCGGACTTCTGAAAAGAAATGAAACAGGGAACCAGCGGCAGGGCCAGCTGAATATTTATCAGGATCCGCGCATCGATACCCTTATAAACAGGTATATTCTTTATAACATGAGGACAGGTGGTCTGGATGGTTTCAGGATACAGATCTACAACAGCTCAGACAGGAATGCGAAAGTGGAATCAGGTAAAATGGAAGCCGAATTTATTGCCAGGTTCCCGGGGATAAAATCATATGCCACTTTTGAAAGGCCCGGTTACTACAAAATCCGGGTAGGTAATTACAGAACCAGAACAGAAGGTACGAAAGATCTTCTTATGATCCGCAAGGTATGGCCTGACGCCTATATGGTACCGGACAAGATTAACTTCCCGGATCTGAATTAATAAAAAGCCATGAGTGAAAATATAAAACATGAATGCGGCATCGCGATGTTGAGATTGCGGAAGCCGATGCAATACTATTTTGAAAAATATGGTACATGGGACTGGGGTTTGCAGAAGATGTACCTTATGATGGAGAAACAGCATAACAGGGGACAGGATGGCGCCGGTATCGCGGGAATCAAGATGAATGTCAAACCCGGAAACAGGTATATTTTCAGACAAAGATCAAATAAGGCAAATCCCATAAAGGAGGTCTTCAGCGCTTATCTATGAAGACATTGACAGGCTCAGGAATGCACACTCCAGGATGTTTCAGAATCCTGATTATATCAAAGCTTATGTCCCCTTTGTTTGCGACATTTACCTTGGCCACCTGCGTTATGGCACTTACGGGACATTACAACATCGACTATGTGCATCCGGTAAGCCGTGAGAACAACTGGAAATCCAGGAACCTGGTAATGGCAGGTAATTTTAACCTGACAAATGTGGATGAGATCTTTAAAAGCCTTGTTGAACTTGGCCAGACACCTGTTGCTTTTTCAGATACAGTGACTATCCTTGAAAATATAGGACACCGGCTCGACGAAGAGAACGAAAGGCTATTCAGGAAATTCAAGGATCAGGGATTCTCAAAGAGAGATATTACCCCTCTGATTGAAAAAGAACTTGATGTTGCAGCCGTTCTGAGAAAAGCAAGCCGGAACTGGGATGGAGGTTATGCTATGGCAGGAATGGTGGGTCACGGTGACGGGTTCGTTATGCGGGATCCGGCTGGAATCAGACCTGCTTTTTACTACATTGATGATGAGGTAGTTGTGGTGGCTTCCGAGCGGCCTGTGATACAGACAGTCTTTAATGTGCGAACAGATAATGTGAATGAGCTTCCTCCGGCAAGCGCCATAGTAATAAAAGCTTCAGGTGAAACTAAAATTGAAAAGATACGTGAAGAGACAGAACTGAGAAAATGCTCGTTTGAAAGAATTTACTTCTCACGGGGTACCGACAAAACGATCTACAGGGAACGCAAAAAACTGGGAGAGCTCCTGACACACTCTGTTTTGAAGGCTGTAAACTACGATATTGAAAATACTGTTCTTTCATATATTCCTAATACAGCCGAAAGCGCTTTCTATGGACTCGTTAAAGGTGTCGAGGACTATATAAACCAGTCCAAAATAGATTCTATAATTAAGAGGCGGGGTAACCTTACAAGGGCTGACCTTGAACAGATTATAAGCCAGCGGCCAAGGGTGGAGAAGATCGCTGTAAAAGATGTCAAGCTGAGGACGTTTATCACCGAAGATAAGACCCGCGACGACCTTGTTGGTCATGTTTATGACGTCACTTATGGTGTCATAAGAAGAGGAATAGACAACCTTGTCATTATCGACGATTCAATAGTGAGAGGCACCACATTGAAAAAAAGCATAATACGGATACTTGACAAGCTCGATCCCAGGAAAATTGTAATAGTCTCATCTTCACCCCAGTTGAGATATCCCGATTGTTACGGCATCGATATGGCTAAACTTGGAGACCTGATAGCGTTCAAAGCGGCTGTTCAACTTTTAAAGAAGAGCGGGAATGAAGGTTTGATAGCCAAAGTCTATGAGGAGGCTAAAAAAGAAGTTCTTAAACCGGTCGGGGAGATAAGGAATCTTGTAAAAGAGATCTATAAACCTTTTTCAACCGAAGCCATCTCGGGCATGATCTCTCAGCTGCTTACCTCGGAGGATGTTAATGCTGAGGTTGAAATTGTCTTTCAGTCGATTGAAGGATTACACGAAGCTTGTCCGGGCCACACCGGGGATTGGTATTTTACAGGAAATTACCCTACATCCGGGGGAAACAAGGTGGCAAACCAGTCATTTATTAATTATGTTGAGGGCGTAAATGCCAGGGCTTACTGATTTTTGTGAGAGAACCAGGTGATCAGGAAATCCTTTTTGTAAGATGCCAGATGCCTGTTGATCTTTTCAATGTAGATATCGCGCAGGGTTATCATTATTCCGGTCTCTTCAACATCCCCGAATTTGTGATTTATAAAGGTACCGAAAGTACGCATTGTGGGCGACAATCCCATATAGGCATTTATAAGCGGCGGTATTGTTTCTCCTAAATTTCTGACTTCCCTTGACAGGATTTTATAATTGTCCCTATATCGCCATCCTCTGAAAAGCTTCCTCATCTCCTCTTCATGAATGTCAATATTTGCGGGATCAAGCGGGACCACCAGTCCGTCGGGATCGTCAAAGTGCCTTTTCAGAAAGTAGAGAATCATGTTTCTTGCCTTCTGATTGAAATGGGTGTACATTGTGACTTTCCCGAACAGGTATTTAAGATGATGGTTATCGAGAACTATGGCGCCAAGACCGTCCCAGAGGTTATCAAGGGCAAAGAGACTTTTACGGCCGCCTGAGCGTGACTGGTAATCGGGATGCACAAAAGATCGGCCAAGCTCCATCAGGTGCGGATAGTACTTCTTAAGGAACTTATCGGAAAACCTGAAATATGAGGACGAAGCAAGTTTTGTAACATCGCATTTAACGCATCCTTTTTTTGGAAAATAAAACCGGTAGCCTCCTATAATTTCCTGATTATCAGGATCCCATACAACCAGTTGCTGTTGAGGATCTTCCTTGTCAGTATCGAATTCATCTATGTCAATCTCCTTTCCCGTACCTCCACCGGCATGGCGGAAGGTGATCTCCCTCACCCTGCCTACTTCATGCATCAACGCCGATGAGTTATTACCGTTAAAGAGATAAACCTCGTTGTTTCCATTGTTGGTCTTACGCAGGAGCTTATCCTTAGTTAATTCCGCAATGATCTGATCCTTAGGCAACTGTTCGACTACTGGTTTCATTAATTCAACTTTTGTTAACCTTTTTCCGAATATTTTTTTAAAAAATTCGGTGCAATTTAGGAAATTTTTTAAAACTTTGATTTTCCCCCGA
This sequence comes from uncultured Bacteroidales bacterium, assembly GCA_963806555.1. Lineage (GTDB taxonomy): Bacteria > Bacteroidota > Bacteroidia > Bacteroidales > VadinHA17 > LD21. The sequence goes on from CAWDYR010000004.1 coordinate 33,575, forward strand.
TAAATCGTTCCAGCTCGTAGGATCTCTCCTTGACCCATTCAGCCCACTCAGGCTGGGATCTTGTGTTATCAAATGTCTGCCATGGTATAGTCTTCCCGAAAACAAGATTTATCTCTTTTCCTCTCTGTTTGAAAAGTTCATCCACAAGATAAAGCATCTCTATATTTGCTTTTATTCCAAGTAAATTCCTGAAATTGGAAAGGTTATAAAAGAAATTGGAATTCCTGCCTGAGAAGAAGGCGGGAACAACGTCTCTCTTATGCTGTACAGCTTTGGAAATAAAGCTTTTATGCCACTGAAGGTCCCTTATTACTCCTTTTTTCTTTCTGGAACATAATCCGGCCGGATAATAGAGTATCTGGCTGGCGGAAGAATAAGCTTCCTCCAACAGCTTTGCTGCTTCTTTAGCCTGTGCCCCGTGTTTATTTACTGGCAGAAATATCCCCGACAGGTTCTTTATAGTCATGAGAATGTCGTTTACGGGAAATTTTATGTTCTTATGATATTTTGAAAGCTCATAGATGAACACAAGCCCGTCGAGGCCTCCCAGCGGGTGGTTGGAAACGAAAATATACCTTCCGTCCGAAGGAATGTTTTCCTTGCCAAAAACATTGTACTTTATTTCGAAAAAATCGAGCCCCGCTTTAATGAACTCTGCATCCTTCAGGTGTCCGCTTCCCAGGAGGAATTCGTTCAATTCATCCTGGTGAACTATCCTCTTAAGATACCTGATTATAAATCCGGGAAGTGTTTTTTTTAAAGCCGGATTTTTTGAGTAGAGAACCTGTTCAACGTCAATCTTCAGAACCTCATTAGCATTCGGGGAATCGTTCATTTAACCAATGTTTTGAGATGGGGAATGTAAAGGTATCAAAAAAACTCTTTCCGGATGAACTCACTTCCATCCTCTCTCAACTGAACCTGAATTCACGTCCGGATCTCCTCTTAATTATAACTGAACTTATTTACTTTCCCGCCAAACTAAACCTGAACTCACCCCCCTTCCCCCTCAACCTCCGTAGAGAGTTGGGAGCAACTTCATAACAGAATGATGACGTTATTCAGAAGGTGGAAGGAGTACGTCCCGTTCGCTTAGAGCTGAAGTTATGTGGCCGAGCGTTAGCATGCCCTGTGCGGCTATTCTAGCGTACTTGGCGCCGGCCTGCCGGTAGAAAGGGCGGGGAAATGTACTTATTGCAACTCAGTCATCGCCGGGGGATGGAGTTTCTTTAAGCCTGCGAGAGGGGGCGGGAATTTGTTATATTGTACAGGCCCTTCCGCCTCCAATGTGTATATAAACACCTTATATAACATCCAATTCAAAAAGTTATCAACATATCCTAAAAAAATGTGGAGTAAAGTGGGGGGAAGTGGATATTTTTTTCTTATTTTTAGCGTTTAATTCTAAAACACAACCTGTGGCCACATTTATAGGCGATTACCAGTGCAAAGTTGATGCCAAGGGAAGGATAATCCTTCCGATGGCATTCAAGAAGCAGATGCCTGCCGAAGCACAGGATCAGTTTGTGGTCAGAAAAGATATTTTCGAGAACTGCCTTGTGCTCTATTCCGCCGATGATTGGAAAAAGCAACTCGAAAAGATAAGGAAAAAGATGAACACCTATAACCGGGAACAGAATATGTTCAGGAGGAACTTCTTTAAAGGAACCCTGGAACTTACACTCGACAATAATAACAGGATTCTGATCCCCAAAAGGTTAATGGACCTTATTGGAGCCAACAGGGATGTTGTTCTTGCCGGACAGGATGGAAGAATTGAGATCTGGCCGGCAGTTGCCTACGAGTCTATTGAAATGCCTGCTGAAGATTTTGCCGACCTGGCTGAAAAGCTAATGGGTGGAACCATAAACGAGCCATCAGAATAATGTATTACCATGTACCTGCATTGCTGGATGAAAGTATCAAGGGACTGAATATCCGGTCGGATGGGACCTATGTCGATGTTACTTTCGGTGGAGGAGGGCATTCAATGGAAATCCTTAAAAGACTTAAGAAAGGAAGGCTTATTGCTTTTGACCAGGATGAGGATGCACTCCAGAATGTACCTGATGATAAAAGACTTATCTTCCTCAATCAGAATTTCAGGTTCCTGAAAAATAACCTTCTCTTTAACGGAATAACCTCGATCGACGGACTCATAGCCGACCTGGGTGTGTCATTCCATCAGTTTGATGAGCCGGAGAGAGGCTTTACCTTCAGACAGGATGCCCCGCTCGACATGCGAATGAACAAAAAAGGCACCGTTACCGCCGCCACCCTGCTCAGGACTCTTGATGAGACTGCCCTGGCAAAGGTCCTTTATGACTTTGGTGAGCTTGTCAATTCACGAAGGATAGCAAAAGAACTGGTGACGGCAAGGGCAGTTAAGCCGCTCACAACAGTGAGCGATATAATCGGTGCAATCGGGAAGCTCGCACCCATCAGACAGGAACACAAATTTTATGCAAGGGTATTTCAGGCTCTGCGAATTGCAGTAAATCATGAGATTGATTATCTCAGGGAGATGCTGGAACAGGCGCTTGAAATGCTGAACAAGGATGGCAGACTCGTTGTTATCACCTACCATTCGCTCGAGGACAGGGTTGTTAAGAATTTTATGAGAACGGGCAATTTTGAAGGGGAAGAGAAGAAAGATTTCTACGGTAACCTCATAACTCCATTCAGGATAATCACCAAAAAGGGTATCGTTCCTGATGATATTGAGATAGAAGATAATAAACGTGCACGGAGCGCCAGGTTAAGGATTGCTGAAAAGATCTAGAAAATGGACGGGAATAACGAAGAAGAAAAAAAACAGGCAAAGCATGGTAATCTGCTGAAGGAGGTGCTCAGCGGTATATATTGCCGATAAGCTGGTACTTAAGAACCTGTGGTACTTTATTTTTCTGACGGTTCTTGGAGCATTGTATATAGGGAACAGATTCCATGCGGAGAAGATCACCCGCGAATCTTCACGTCTGTCAAGGGAGGTAAGGGATCTGAGGGCTGAAGCTTTATCCACCTCTGCAAACCTGATGTCGGTAAGCCGGCAGTCGGAGGTTTACAGGCTGGTACGGGAAAAAGGCCTTGGCCTTGAAGAGCTTAAATCACCTCCCTATAAGCTTTTAGTTGACAAATAACAGAATGAATGGCAGTAAGGGATGAAATAGTCTGGAGAAGCGCAGTCGTATATTTTGTAATTGTACTGCTTGCTATTGCTCTGCTTGTCCGTATCCTGATCCTGCAGTATGTCCAGAGAGGGAAATGGTCGGCCATGAGCGAAAAGTATATTTACAAAACAGCCGAAATGCCTGCAAACAGGGGTGATATCCTGGCACGCGACGGCCGCCTGCTGGCAAGCTCGGTCCCATACTATTCCATTTATATGGATACAAGAAGCACAGGCATGGCATCTGATACATGGTCGAACGGAATAGGAGGCTTATCCGGGGGTTTGTCGGCGTTGCTCGGTGAAAGATCTCCTTCAGGATGGAGGGCAGTTATTACAGAGGCAAGAAGACGGGGTGACCGTTATTTTCTCATTAAAAAGAATGTTGACTACGCAACTCTGAAGAAGTTGAGGGAACTTCCAATTTTCAGGGAAGGTCAGTATAAAGGAGGACTTTTAGCTCAGCCTGAAAACAAAAGAATACTTCCCCAAAGCGGCCTTGCAGCCCGTACTATTGGTTATCTCAGCATGGGAGATGAAGGGACCAGGGTAGGGCTTGAAGGATCGTTCGACAGGGAACTTGCCGGAAAGAACGGCGTGGTAGTCAAACAGAGACTTACCGGGGGTGACTGGATACCCGTCGATGACAGGGAAAGCATTGACTCAAGGGATGGAAATGACATTGTGACAACACTTGATGTCGACCTGCAGGACGTTGCCTCAAGCGCACTTGAAAATCAGCTCAGGAATCACAATGCCCATCATGGATGTGCGGTGCTTATGGAAGTGGAAACCGGAGATATCCGTGCAATCGCCAACCTTGAGCAAACCGGGAACGGAACTTACCGCGAAACATATAATTATGCCGTAGGCGAAAGTACCGAGCCGGGGTCCACCTTCAAACTTCCGGTTTTGATGGCTGCAATAGAAGATGGTGTGATAGATACAGGCGATATTGTGGACACGGGCACCGGCAGTGTCAAATTCTATAATAAGGTGATCCGCGACACGAAGGAAGATGGGTATGGTAAACTGACAGTCAAACAGGTCTTTGAAAAATCGTCCAACGTGGGTACCTCAATATTGATAAACGAACACTACAAAAAAAATCCAAAGGAATTCGTTAACCGCCTTTACGCCATGAAGCTCAACCAGACGCTTGATCTGCAGATACAGGGCGAAGGCACACCTTTGATCAGATATCCCGGCGACAAACTCTGGTCGGGACTTTCATTGCCAATGATGTCACACGGCTATGAGGTTCAGATGACTCCCCTGCAAATACTTACATTTTATAATGCCGTTGCAAATGACGGAAGGATGATGCGACCAAGGTTTGTAACCGAGATCATGAGGAACGGATCAGTCGTAAAAAGTTTCGGAACTGATGTTATCGTCAATTCAATTGCCTCCAGGTCCACAATCAGAAAAGCAAAAGCTATGATGGAGGGAGTTGTTGAGCACGGCACTGCAACAAATCTTAAAAATGCAAACTATAAAATAGCCGGCAAAACAGGTACTGCCCAGATCGCAAAAGGCAAGGCGGGTTACAGGCAGGAGGCAAGAATGTCGTACCAGGCTTCATTTGTTGGTTATTTCCCTGCCGGGAATCCGCTCTATTCCTGCATTGTAGTTGTTAATGCACCTTCGAACGGAGTCTATTACGGTAACCTGGTTGCCGGATCTGTATTCAGGGAGATAGCCGATAAAGTGTATGCAACAAGCTTTTTCAGGGATTATAAAGCAGACAATAAGACGGATACGAAAATTGCGGCTCCCGAAGCAGGGAATGGTTACAGGGCAGATATTAACGAAGTACTCGGAGATCTTGATGTCAGACTTAAGAAAACATCAAAGGAGGAGTGGGTGGCAACCCGTGAAAGCGGAGACACTATCCGGCTTGTCGGTGTTGGAACGAAAAAGGACTCGTCCCGGATGTAAGAGGCATGAGCCTCAGGGATGCCATTTACCTTCTGGAGAATTCAGGTTTGAGAGTACGTTACAGCGGAAAAGGAAGAGTCCTCAGGCAATCGCCCGAACATGGTGCAAGGGTGTACGAAGGAAGTGTTGTTTCACTTGATATGAATATGTGAAATAGATTATGACTGACATTAAAAAATTAGTAAGAAATATTGACGTCATCCTGTTTGAGGGTGAGGATGATCCGGTTATTACAAATATTGAATTCGATTCCAGGAGGGTTACTCCGGGAACACTGTTCGTTGCTGTAAAGGGAACCAAAAGCGACGGGCATGATTATATCAACAGTGCAATTACCTCGGGGGCTTCAGCCGTTATCTGTGAGTCCCTGCCTGAAAATCGCGATCCAAAAATATGCTGGATAAAAACCAGCGACTCGGCAAAAGCTCTTGGCGTTGTATCTTCAGCCTTTTTCGGCGATCCTTCCTCCGGATCTGAAGCTTGTAGGGGTTACAGGAACAAATGGAAAGACTACCATTGCAACCCTGCTTTACAGGATGTTTACCGCACTGGGATACAAATGCGGGCTCTTCTCGACAGTCTGCAATTATATAATTGACAGGGAGCTTCCGGCCACGCACACCACCCCTGATCCTGTTCAGCTGAACAGGCTCCTTTCTGATATGGCGGAAGCCGGGTGCGATTACGCGTTTATGGAAGTCAGTTCCCACTCTGCCGATCAGCAGCGGATTGCAGGATTGAAATTTGCAGGTGGCATTTTTACTAACCTTACCCACGATCATCTTGATTATCACAAGACATTCAAAAATTATCTTAAAGCGAAGAAGAGATTCTTTGATTCCCTGCCTCCCGACTCATTTGCACTTGTAAACACCGATGACAAAAATGGCAGGGTGATGCTTCAGAACTGCAAAGCCCGCAAGTATACTTTTTCAGTGAAGGGTATGGCTGATTTCCGCTGCAGGATAATTGATCAGGACTTTAACGGTATGGGTCTGCGCATAGGGGAAGAAGAAGTATGGACACGGTTTATCGGCGAATTTAATGCTTCCAATCTGCTGGCAGTATTTGCTGCTTCCGAACTGTTAGGGGCAGGGAGAAAAGAGATACTTACCGTCCTGAGTGATCTCCGGTCCGTTCCGGGAAGACTGGAGGCAGTTGAAACGCCTTCAGGAATTGCAGGCATAGTAGATTATGCTCATACTCCTGATGCGCTTGTAAATGTAATAGAGACAATTAACAAGATCAGGGAGGATGGTAAGCAGCTGATAACAGTCGTGGGCGCCGGGGGCGACAGGGACCGTACCAAGCGTCCGAAGATGGCAGCAATATGTGCCCTGGGGAGCACAAAAGTGATACTTACCTCCGATAACCCGAGGACTGAAGACCCTGAAAGGATACTTGATGAGATGGAAGCGGGCATTACCCCTGACGTCAGGAGAAAAGTACTGAGGATAAGCGACAGGAGGGAGGCTATCAGAACTGCTGCTATGCTTGCAGTGGAAGGGGATATAATCCTTGTTGCAGGGAAAGGTCATGAGACCTACCAGGAGATTAACGGGGTAAGACATCACTTCGACGACCGTGAAGAACTCAGGGCGGCTTTGATGGCTAAATAAAAAAAGAGACTATGCTTTACTACCTGTCTAAATATCTGAATGAACTTAATGTCCCCGGAGCCGGGATGTTCCTCTATATCTCATTCAGGTCGGCCATGGCCATTATAACCTCTCTTATCATTTCGATGCTTATTGGTAAGAGGATCATAAATTATCTTCAGTACAGGCAGGTCGGCGAGGTAATCAGAAACCTGGGCCTTGAAGGCCAGTATCAGAAAAAGGGAACCCCGTCAATGGGCGGCATAATAATTCTTGCATCAATAGTTATTCCGACGCTGTTGTTTGCACGGCTTGATAATATTTATGTAATACTTATGCTTCTGACAACCATCTGGTTGGGTATGATTGGATTCCTCGATGACTATATTAAAGTTTTCAGGAAGAATAAGGAAGGACTTGCTGCCAGATTTAAAATAGCCGGACAGATAATACTTGGAATGATCGTTGGCTTTACCCTTTTCTTCAGCAAGGATGTGATAATTGTCGAAAAGGTACCGGTTTCGGATCTGTCGGAAAGGGAGAAGATAGAGCTTCTTGACCCCACACAGCCTTATTATCCTGACAGTGAAGTCTCGATGGAGCGCAAATCCACAAAGACCACAATCCCCTTTGTAAAGAACAATGAATTCAACTATGGATGGCTCGTTGGATTCATTCCTGAAAAAGCAAGGCAGATCTTTACCTGGATCGTCTTTGTGGTGATCGTCATTTTCATCCTGACCGCAGTCTCCAACGGAGCCAATCTTACCGACGGGCTCGATGGACTTGCGACAGGCACATCGGCAATTATCGGGGTTGCGCTTGGTATCCTGGCATACGTATCATCTAACGTCATTTATGCTAATTACCTGAATATAATGTATATACCAGGTTCGGAGGAGCTTGTTATTTTCGCCAGCGCCTTTATCGGCGCCACAATCGGGTTTCTCTGGTACAACTCCTATCCGGCACAGGTATTTATGGGCGATACCGGGAGCCTTGCCCTCGGAGGTATTATAGCAGTCTTTGCAATTACTATAAGGAAAGAGCTTCTCATCCCGATACTCTGCGGGATATTTCTTGTTGAAAATCTTTCGGTGGTCATACAGGTTTCACACTTTAAAAGAACAAAAAGAAAATATGGAGAGGGAAGGAGGATATTCCTGATGGCTCCTCTGCATCATCATTATCAGAAAAAAGGATATCCGGAACCAAAGATTGTAACAAGGTTCTGGATTGTTGCTATAATACTTGCTGTAATAAGTATTGTGACACTTAAGATCAGATAGGAATATGAAGAAGATTGTTATACTGGGAGCTGGAGAAAGCGGGGCAGGCTCGGCAATACTTGCACAGAAGAAGGGATTCGATGTTTTTGTTTCGGATAAAGGTACCGTCAAGCAACAGTACAGGGAGTTGCTTGATAGCAACAAAATAAGGTGGGAGGAAGGCAGACATTCAGAAGAGGAAATTCTTGCTGCCGATGAGGTAATTAAAAGTCCGGGAATACGCGAAGATGCTCCTGTAGTTTTAAAGCTGAGGGAGAAAGGTATACCGGTAATATCAGAGATTGAGTTTGCAGGAAGGTTCGCAACCGGGATAAAGATATGTGTGACAGGAAGCAATGGCAAGACCACTGTTACAAACCTCATTTACCATATGCTTAAAAAGGCAGGTAAAAATGCTGCTATGACCGGTAATGTCGGGAACAGCTTTGCCATGGCTGTTGCCACCGGCTCCTATGATTATTATGTGATCGAACTCAGCAGTTTCCAGCTCGACGGGATGTACTCCTTTAAGGCTGATATTGCCATCCTGATGAATATCACACCGGATCACCTCGACAGGTACGGATACAACTTCCAGAATTATGTTGATTCAAAATTCAGGGTGGTAAGGAACCAGACGAAATCCGAATGCCTTATTTACTGGGCTGATGATCCTGTGATACAGGCTGAGCTCGCAAAGAGGGAATACGGAATGACCCGTTATCCGTTTTCTTCTGAACTCAAAGAAGGCATGACTGCCTATATCGAAAACAACGATTTGATAATTGATTATCAAACAAAAACCAACCTTATGACTATTCATGACCTGGCATTAAAAGGCCGTCACAACATTTTCAATTCGATGGCGGCAGCTCTGGCTGGTAAAGTTCTGACGATCCGCAAGGATGTAATCAGGGAAAGTCTGGCTGATTTTCAGGGTGTTGAGCACCGGTTGGAACCGGTAATCACAGTCTGCGGTATAAACTTCATCAACGACTCAAAGGGCACCAATGTCAATTCGACCTGGTATGCCCTTGAATGCATGGAGACTGATGTTGTCTGGATAGCGGGGGGAATTGACAAGGGAAATGATTATTCAGAGCTTTTCCCGGTGGTCAGGCAAAAGGTAAAAGCAATTGTCTGCCTCGGAAAGGATAACAAGAAAGATAGTAGAAGCCTTCAGGGATAAGGTGCCTACAATTGTTGAGACCACTTCGATGGAAGAGGCTGTGAGGTCGTCCTACTACCTTGCAAAAAAGGGGCAGACGGTTTTGTTGTCGCCTGCCTGCGCAAGCTTTGACCTGTTCAACAATTATGAAGACAGGGGACGTCAGTTTAAACAGGCGGTAAGAAATCTTTAGGAAAACAAAATGCAACAGGGCTGGCTTACAAAGACATTTAAAGGTGACAGGGTTATCTGGGCCCTGGTTGTCGTTTTTATGATCTATTCACTGCTGGCTGTTTACAGCTCATCGGTGAGTGTGGCTTACCTTAAGCATGGCGGAAATACGACCTATTTTCTCAGGAGCCAGTTTTTTATGCTGGTGCTGAGCCTGGTATAATTGTAGTTGTTCATTACCTGCCTTACAGGATTTACTCTTCACTCTCGCAGGACTGATACTTCTGTTTTCAGTAGGCTTGCTTATTCTCACTTTTGCTATCGGTTCACAGGGTAAATGAAGCAACACGCTGGATTGAAATTCCAGGAACGGGATTCAGGCTTCAGACCTCGGATGTGGCAAAGGTTGCGCTTGTCCTTTATCTTGCAAGCGCACTTGCCAGATATCAGGGTGAACTTCACAGTTTTATGCTTGTCACCAAATACCTGATGGCTCCGGTAGCAATAATCTGCGCCCTTATTATGCCCGAAAACCTTTCAACGGCAATGATGGTCTTTGCAATCAGCATGATAATTATGTTCATTGGACGCGTTCCGTTTAAGTTTCTGCTGGCATACATCGGGATTGCAGTAGTTGGGGTTGTGTTGTTCGCCGTGGTGCTGTCGCTTGTCTCGGAAGATAACCGGGTTGAGGTGTGGAAAAACAGGATTGAGAATTTTTTCTCGGGAAAGGCAGATGATGATGCTGATTATCAGTCGAACCAGGCAAAGATAGCTATTTCAACAGGCGGCCTTTTCGGAAAAGCGCCCGGAAAGAGCACCCAGCGGAATATGCTTCCCCAGTCAAATTCCGATTTCATTTTTGCAATAATAATAGAAGAATACGGATTGCTCTTCGGAGCTATACCATTGATACTTGCATATATGATACTGCTGTTCAGGGGAATCATCATTGTAAAAAAATGCGAAACAGCCTTTCCTGCATTTCTGGTGATGGGACTGATTATAATGATCACGGTGCAGGCAATACTTAACATGCTTGTTGCCGTAGGGCTCTTTCCGGTTACGGGTCAGACTCTGCCTATGGTAAGCTGGGGAAGGACATCGGTCCTTGTGATGAGCTTTTCAATAGGGGCAATACTCAGTGTGAGCAGGGTAGCAAATGCCAGGGTAAAGAAGGAAGAACTTCCTGAAGAGGAAAAAACTGATGAGGGAGAAAAGATTTATGAACCTGCAAAAGCATAGAAAGGTCATTATAAGCGGTGGTGGTACGGGGGACATATCTTACCCGGCAATTTCCATTGCAAATGCTTTGCTGAAGATCGATCCTTCTGTTGAAATACTCTTTGTGGGTGCTGAAGGAAGAATGGAGATGGAGAAAGTGCCTGCTGCAGGGTACAGGATAATCGGTCTGCCGGTTGCCGGATTAAACCGGAGAAACATGCTGAAGAATTTTTCAGTTCTCTTAAAACTGTTTAAAAGCCTCAGGCTGGCAAGGAAGATCATAAAGAGATTTTAAACCGGATGTTGTTGTGGGAGTAGGAGGTTATGCAAGCGGTCCGGTTCTCAGGCGCGCGTGCAAAAATGGGAATACCAACGCTTATACAGGAACAGAACAGCTATGCAGGAGTCACAAATAAGCTTCTGGCAAAAAAGGCATCGGTTATCTGTGTTGCATATGATGGCATGGAGAAATATTTTCCGGCAGAAAAAATAATCAAGACAGGCAATCCGGTGCGTCAGAATTTTGAAAATCTTGCTGATCTGAAAGATGAGGCTCTCAGATTTTTCGAACTTAAGGCAGGATTCCCGGTGATCCTGATACTTGGCGGATCGCTTGGTGCCGGAAGTATCAATAAATGCCTGACCGACAACATCAGGATGATGATGGATTCGGATTGCCAGTGGCTGTGGCAGACCGGAAAATACTACTATGACGGGATCATAAGATCTGCTTCGAAGCATCCTGGCGATAATATTTCGATTCATGCATTTATCGACAGGATGGAACTGGCATTTGCAGCTGCCGATGTTATAGTTTCGAGGGCAGGGGCCGGAACAATCTCCGAGCTTTGTCTTGTCGGAAAGCCGGTAATACTTGTTCCGTCACCAAATGTTGCTGAAGATCATCAGACAAGGAATGCTCTGGCGCTGGTTGAAAAGAATGCAGCCATGATGATAGATGATGAAAAAGCAGAAAAAACACTTGTTTCTGAAGCTATCAGACTTGTTTCGGACAGGCAGAAAAGAGAGATGCTCTCAGAAAATATTACCGGAATGGCAGAGTACGATGCTGATTTAAGAATTGCAGAAGAAGTGCTTAAGCTGGCAGAAAAATGACGGACCTGAAAAATATAGGAAGGAATCTGTTTTGTCGGTATTGGCGGTATCGGCATGAGCGCCCTTGCCCTCTATTTTGCGAAGGGAGGCTTCGCCATAGCAGGTTATGACAGGTCGGAGACTTTCATTACCAGATCATTGGTGGATGCCGGGTGTAAAATCACCTATGAAGATTCTGTCGCAACGCTGCCTTCACTTTTCAGTGAACCTGCCCTGAAAGACCGTGTACTGGTAGTTTACACTCCTGCAATTCCGGCCGAGAACCATATTATTTCATTTTTCAGGAATAATGGGTACAGGATGCATAAGAGGTCGGAAATCCTCGGAGAGATCTCATCCCACACCGACACACTGGCAGTTGCCGGTACACATGGCAAGACAACAGTGTCAACCATGACGGCCCACCTGCTGAAGCAGTCTCATCTCGATTGCACAGCATTCCTTGGAGGCATCTCGAAAAACTACAATACAAATCTCCTTACCGGTGAAGGGCGCTATACAGTCATGGAGGCAGATGAGTTCGACAGGTCTTTTCACAGGCTTAAGCCCGCTGATGGCAGTCGTCACCTCCGTCGATGCCGATCATCTTGATATTTACGGCGATCATGAAACCATGATAGCCGCCTATAATGAATTCTGCTCAAAGATAAGGCATGGGGGCAAGCTGTTTATTAACAGTAAAATCCGTGATAAAATATTAGTCCCGGAGGGAGTTATCAGCTTTCACTTATGGCCCGGATGAAGGTCTCGGATTACAGGTATTTCAACATTGAGCATAGAACACGATTACTACAGCTTCAACCTCCTGACACCTGAAGGATTGTTCAGTGATCTTCATTTTCCATTCCCGGGAATCATAAATATTGAAAATCTTACGGCGGCGATTGCAGTAGCTCTAAACTGCGGGGTAACAGAAGCGGAAGATGCGTAAGGCTATAATTCTATTTCAGGGAGTAAGGAGAAGGTTTGATATCAGGGTAAACCTTCCCGGAATTGCATATATTGATGATTATGCCCATCACCCGGAAGAAATAAGGGCATGCATAACTTCAGTCAGGGAATATTTCACGGGGAAGAAAGATCACAGGCATTTTCCAGCCTCATCTGTATTCGAGGACACGTGACCATGCCGGTGGTTTTGCAGCAATCCTTGATGAGCTTGATGAAACAATACTGCTTCCGGTTTATCCGGCACGTGAAAAACCAATACCCGGGGTAACTTCGGAATTGATTCTTGATATGATGAGATCAGTGAAAAAGAAGCTGGTGAAAATGGAGGATATCCCCGGCAGTCTTAATATTGATGATCTGGATGTTCTGCTGACAATAGGAGCCGGTGATATTGACAGGCTTGTTGCCCCGATAGAAGAAAAAATAAGAAGCTCAGTGGCTTAATGAAGAGGATAATTAAAATATTACTGCTCGTACCGGCATTATACCTTGCTGCTGATGCCTGTTTACTATGCGCACACCGCCTATTCACGACCATGCAGGGGCATTAAAATTACAATTACTGATTCATCTTGATTATCATTTTGTTACAAAAAGAGATATCCAGAACACAATTAGTAATAACAGCGGAACCATAGTTGGTAAACCTGTAAGGGAGATCGCTGTTGCTGAAATTGAAAGCAGCATGAATGAAAGATACAGGGAACTTAAAGTACTTGAGGCTTATGTGTCGATTGACGGAATCCTTCATATTTACGCTGATCAGCGCAATCCGATAATGAGGGTGATGGCAAATAATGGAGGCGATTATTATGTCGACGTTGATGGAGTTGTTGTAAGGAGAAGAAATCTTTATACCCCGCGTCTTCATATTGTTGGCGGCAATATTAACATCAGCCAGGCGATGCTGAATGGCGTCAGCGTTCTTGATACCAGTATAAAAAATTCGATACTGAAGGATATCTTCAGACTTGTCAGTTATATAAATAATGATAATTTCTGGTCAGCCCAGATCGATCAGATCTTTGTTGACGGTCAGGATGAAATCGACCTCATTCCAAGGGTGGGTAACCATATAGTCCATCTTGGGACCGCTGAAAACTTTGAAGTCAAGCTCCGTAACCTCGAGGTATTTTATGACAAAGTGCTTCCCGAAGTGGGATGGAACAAATATTCCAATATAAATCTGGCATTTAAGGATCAGATCGTTTGCAGAAGGAGATAAACCGAAAAACCATATTTCAGACTATGAATAAAAAAGAACAGTATGTAGCAGCGATCGACATCGGAACCACAAAAATTGTGGCCATTGTCGGTACCAAAAAGGAGAATGGTAAAATAGAAATTCTCGGGCTCAGCAAAGCACCCTCAAAAGGAGTCAAAAGAGGTGTGGTTCTCAATATTGAGGAGACCGTCAACGCCATTCAGACCACCGTCGATGATGTTCAGAAAAGATCAGGTATTTTATTTTCCGAGGTCTTCGTAGGTATTGCAGGCCAGCATGTAAAAAGCCTGAAAACCCGCGGGTATATCATGCGTGATGCATTTGAGGATGAGATTAAAAAAGAAGAAGTCTTTAAGCTTATAGAGGACATGTACAAAATCCATGTCGATATCGGCGAAGAGATCATCCATGTAATTCCTCAGATTTTCATAGTGGACAATGAAACCGGTATAAAGAGCCCTATAGGGATTTGCGGACGACGGCTTGAGGCTAACTTCCATATTGTTATCGGCCAGGTTGCGGCTGCCAAGAATATCGAAAAATGCATAAGAAAAGCCAATATGACCGTCAAGGATCTGATACTTGAGCCGCTGGCATCGGCCGATGCAGTCCTTACAGATGATGAAAAAGAGGCCGGTGTTGTTCTTGTTGACATCGGAGGTGGCACTACCGATGTGGCCATCTATTTTGACAATATAATCCGCCATACCGCTGTAATCCCGTTCGGTGGTAACGTTGTTACAAGCGACATCAAGGAAGGTTGCGCAATACTTCAGCGCCATGCCGAACAGCTCAAGATCCAGTATGGTTCAGCTCTCGGGGATATCGCACCTGAAGACAAGGTTGTTTCGATACCGGGGATCAGCGGCAGAGAGCCCAAAGAGATCTCGTTTAAAAGCCTGGCTTATATAATCCAGTCGAGGATGGAAGAGATCATCGACATTGTGAATTTTGAGATCCAGAATTCGGGTTATGCAGATAAGCTTGCAGCAGGGATTGTATTGACAGGAGGAGGCGCCATGCTGAAACATCTTCCTCAGCTTATGAAATTCAAAACCGCAATGGACGTAAGGATAGGGGTACCGAACGAACATCTTACCGGGACAGGCCAGAACGAGATTAACCAGCCTATGTATGCCACCAGTGTCGGACTTATTATGCGCGGATTTGAACATCTTGAGACCTACAAGAAATCGTTCAATGCCGGACGCCCGGAAGATTATGTAAAGACAAAGAAGCTTGTAGCCGAACCTGTTGAGGAAAAATTACATGAAGAAATAAACGATGAGGACGAAGCCCCTCAGGAAGAGGAAAAAGTGTCGCTGACAGATAAGATCAAACAGATGCTCTCGAAGATGTTCGAAGTTGAGGATCAGAAGATCAGCTAAATAATAAATATGGTTTGGTGTTGAAGGAATACTGTTCGTAAACAATTTAAAAACAATACTATGACAGACGATTTAATGAATTTTGATCTGCCGGTAGAAAGGTCATCAATTATAAAGGTTGTCGGGATAGGCGGAGGTGGTAATAATGCCGTAAACCACATGTTCGAAAAGGGTATCAAAGATGTGAATTTCGTTATCTGCAATACTGATCACCAGGCGCTTGCCAAAAGCCCCGTCCCGATTAAGGTACAGATCGGTGAGTCGATCACCGAAGGCCGCGGAGCCGGAAGCAAGCCGGAAGTCGGACGTCAGGCTGCAATGGAAAACCTCGATGATGTAATGGATGCATTATCAGGCAACACAAAGATGGTGTTTCTGACAACCGGCATGGGAGGCGGCACCGGAACAGGTGCAATACCCGTCATCGCAAAAGCATGCAAGGATGCCGGCCTGCTTACAATTGCCGTAGTAACGATACCATTTAAATCGGAGGGTAAGGTGAGGATCCGGTATGCAATAGACGGAATCACCGAACTGAAGGATAATGTCGATTCACTTCTTGTCATAAATAATGAAAAGCTCAGGGAGATATACGGTGACCAGGGAGTTTCAACAGCTTTTGCAAAAGCCGATGATGTGCTGGCAACTGCCGTAAAGGGCATAGCCGAAATAATAACAGTTGCAGGGTATATCAATGTTGACTTTGCAGATGTAGAGACAGTTATGAAGAATTCGGGGGTCGCAATTATGGGAATGGGTATTGCCGCCGGAGAAAACAGGGCGCTGAAGGCGATCGAAAATGCGCTTGCTTCTCCGCTTCTCAACTCAAATGACATAACAGGAGCAAAAAGTATTCTTATAAATATTTCGTCAGGCACAGGCGCAAATGAGCTTACGATGGATGAACTCGGTGAGATTACTGATTACATGTACGAAACGGCATCGGAAGATGCATTGATAATCAGGGGATTATCGCAGGATGAGAATCTTAATGACAATATCAGTGTAACTGTAATTGCAACAGGATTTCCTTCCAACAGCATTTTCACACCTTACAAGCATCCAAAACCTAAAAAGGTGGAACTGCTGGCTATAAATAATCCTGTTCCGCCACACATGATACCTGAGCAGGGTGATGACATCTTTGCAGTTCACGACAAAACGACCGGATCAATCGTCTCCGACATCGATGAGGTAATGCAGGGTGAGATCGATTTCAATTCAGGAAGGATTGAAGAGATAAATGAAATAAGGAACAGGAGGGCTCAGAATAACGATGAAGAAAAGGAAAAGCCTGAAACCACACTTCTGAAGGTGAAGCACATGCAGAACCTTCTTAAGAAGGAAGGAATTACAAATAAGACTATGAAGGAGAATATTGAGACCTTTGAGGATGTCCCGGCATATATAAGAAGAAATATGTCGATCGGAGCCAAAGAGAAGGAAAATGAGAGCAAGGTTTCAAAATTCACACTGACCTCGGGCGATGATAACGAACCGGTATTGAGGGAGAATAATGCCTATCTCAACAATAATGTTGATTAGCATTTTTCCTATATTTGCCGCTGATGTTAAGAAATGCTGTAATATTAATTCTCCTTTCATTATCATCAGTTTTATCTGGCCAGAAACAGGATAGTGTAAAACCGAAGATCCTTAAACAATGGAAACTGTCCCCTGATTTCACTGAGGAGGTAAATATCGATGTTGATACTGTTTTTTCGCTTTTTAACCATTACCGCCTCGCCGATAAATATTCACCATTTAATGCAACACTTGGCAACTACGGATTGCCATTTTACCAGATAAACTTTTTCGACAGGGTAACCGATCCTGATAAATTTCTTTATAGCTATTATTATCCGCTGATGTATCAGCCGGAAAGATATATCTTTATGAATACCCAGGTGCCGTTTACCGAGCTTGTCTGGACATACGGCGGTCCCCGTGAGGTTGCAGAACAGACATTCAGGGTCTGGCATTCCCAGAACGTGAACCGGTTCTTCAATTTCGGGCTTATCTATGACATTGTCTACAGCCTTGGACACTATACTTTTCAGAGATCGGAGGATAAGGATTTTACATTTTATTCCTCCTATACAGGCGAAAGATACAAAATGTATTTTGCCGTTGGTATTAACAAATTGCTGGGGAATCAGAATGGCGGTGTCGTGGATATAACCACGCTTCAAAACCTTGATACCCGTCAGGTTGCTGTAAATCTTGGCGGACTGAATAAAGCACAGAGTATCCTGAAAAACACGAACTTCCTTCTCGTTCAGCGTTATACGGTGGGAGGCACCAAAACGGTGCCGGGTGACAGCACTTCCGCAGGAAAGTCAGGGTTATCAGGCCTGAGCGGCACATTCTCACACATCTTTATTCTTGATAAAAACACAAGGACCTATTCCGATCAATCTCCGAATTCAGGCTTTTATGACTCCATTTATATTAATGAAGTACGGACATTTGATTCCCTTTATTCACGAAGTATTAAAAATACCGTAAGATTTGATTTTGCAACTGACGAATCAAGGAAATTCAGGCTTGGAGGAGGTGCAGGCATAAGAAATGAACTGTTCAGATACAGCCAGATAATGCCAACCCACGATACCACCCTGGCCGACACAGCAGTGTGGCACCGGAGCAATAATGTGCTTACAGGCCGTTTGTACAATGATATCGGCGAAAAATTCAGATGGGTTGCAACCGGCGAGCTCTACCTGAGTGGTTACCGGGCTGGTGATTTTAACCTTAACGGAGTGATTTCCAAAGCGTTCGATTTGAAAAAAGGCAGGGTATCGTGGGATATAACAGGCGCCATCACAAATAACCTGCCCTCTTTCTGGTATGAACAATGGGGGAGCAATAATTTTGAGTGGCACAATAATTTTAACAAGGAATTCAGGATTGACCTTGGAACAGCTTTTTCGTACCCTGCACGAAAGACAGAACTAAAACTCAATTACGCACTGCTGGACAACTATACAGACCTTGATACAGCCATGCTTCCACACCAGAATAGCGGAGGGCTTTCGGTAGTCTCTCTTCTTTTAAGAAAGGAATTGAGGGCCTGGAAGTTCCATCTTGCCAGTGATCTGCTCGTCCAGAAAAGCAGTAACAGCGGTATCCTCGACCTTCCAATGGTTGCGGTCAGGTCGACAGGCTATTTTGAGCATCTCTTTAATTTTAAAAAGACTAATGGCCAGCTGAATACCCAGCTCGGCGCTGAAGTCACCTATCATACCCCTTACCATGCTTATTCCTATATGCCGGCAACAGGAAGGTTTTTCAGGCAGGATGATGTTGAGACCGGGGGCTATCCCTTCGTAAATGTGTTCCTGAACCTGAAGCTTAAGAGGACCAGGATCTTTGTTATGTTCGATCATGTCAACCATGGATTCTCGGGATATGATTATTTCATGGTGCCTTCTTATCCACAGAATATCAGGATGTTCAGGTATGGTATCGGCTGGACTTTCTATGATTAATAAAATTTTAGTATCTTTGTTTGCTCAAAACATACTGCTTGATTTTAACAAATACTGCATCTTTGATCAAGAAACAGGATATTCTGATAATATTCTCTGCCACAGTAATTCTTTTTCTATCCTTAACCCTCTTTTCCAGATTTGACCCTGATCCGGTTTCATTTGATCTTGATTCGATAATGGCACGGGGTAGCCTGATAGCTGTTACAGATTATAATTCAACAAACTACTTCATTTACAAGGGAGAGACAATGGGGTTCAATTATGAACTGCTGCTGGCTTTTGCGGATCATCTTGGAGTTGATCTGGAAATAATAACAGAAAACCAGCCGGGTGATGCAATTAAGATGCTTAAAACCGGCAAAGCCGACCTCCTCGCAATAGGTCTTACAGCAAACTCGCCGGGAAGGAAGCGTGTAAAGTTCACCCGGCCAATATATGAAACGCGTCAGGTTCTTATACAGCGTAAACCTGAAGCCTGGCGGAAAATGACCTCCGACTCTCTCGAAAACAGTATGACCAGAACACATCCAGGCCTTGCCGGGAAAACTATTTATGTTCAGGAAGGTACTCCCCATTCAAAGGGACTCCGTTCAGTTTCAAAAGAGATAGGCAAAAGGCTGAAAGTAAAAGAGGTACAATCGAATTCCGAGGAGCTGATACAGCTTGTGGCAGATGGGAAAATAGATTATGCAGTGTGTGATGAGAATATATCCCTTGTAAACGCAACATATTATCCTGATATTGACGTCGGTACTCCTGTCAGCCCTCTGCAGGGCATTACCTGGGGAATTCGGAGAAATCATTCAGGCCGGTTATTGAAGGAGCTTAATGAGTGGATCGGAAAGTTCAGGAAGACACGGACTTATGCGGTCCTATTTGATAAATACTATGAGAATACCCGTTCGAGTACTATCGTCAAGAGCGATTATTATACTTTGAGCACCGGAAAAGTTTCACCCTGGGATGCACTTATCAAGATTTACAGCGACAGCATAAACTGGGACTGGCGGTTGCTTGCATCGCTGATCTGTCAGGAATCGAGGTTTGAACCCTATGTCAGATCCTGGGCTGGTGCTTACGGATTGATGCAGATAATGCCTGCTACCGGTAAAAGATTCGGGATTAATATAACTTCATCCCCGGGGAACAATATTAAGGCCGGTATAAGGTATATTGAAATGCTGCAGCAAATTTTTGAGCCGAAGATACCTGATGAGAGTGAGAGATACAGATTCATTCTGGCTTCTTATAACGCTGGTCCGGGTCATATCCTTGATGCAATGAAGCTGGCTGAGAAGCATGGTAAAGATCCGACTATCTGGGAGGGTAACGTCGCTGTGTGGCTGCTGAAAAAGTCAGATCCCAGATACTATAACGATACTGTTGTTAAAAATGGTTATTTCCGTGGGAGGGAATCAGTAAACTTCGTAACTGAAATCCTGGAACGGTATGAGCATTACAAGAACATAATTCCAGCCGTAACTTCGGAATAAGCATACCGGGCATATTACAGTTCCACAGATTTAAATCGCCCCCAGGGGTATGCTCGTCAACTTAAGAATCAGTGTTAAACCGAGTATTTTTAACTACCAGAAATACAATTACATAAGTTTCCCCTCCTTTTTTTAAGGAGGGGTGGCCAGACGGTGAAATCATTTTTACAGGCTGAAATTATATTCGTCTGGCCGGGGTGGTTGATTCAAGTCTTAAACCACCCCGGTCGGGAAAGTTGATTGTTAACCTATCAAAATCTATTGTCCCGACCACCCCTCCTTGAAAAGGAGGGGAAATTTAAGTTACAGAAAATCAATTGAATACAGTTAAATTCATAAGTTTTCCCATTCCTTAAGTTGATACGTTTGCCCCAGGGGGCTAAAATTTAGGTTCCCTTCTCTGTGGACCTCTGTGTAAGTTCTTATATTTTCGAAGTTCAGTCCAGCCCAGCATCGAGCGAAATACCCGAATTCCTGATAATTACCAGCAATTCGTTGAGGATCATTGCCGTAGCTCCCCAGATAACATACCCTTTATAATCAAAATATTTTATATCACGCATTTCACCCAGAACCTCAAAACGTGTTGTTTTGATTACAGGTTCAAAGAACCTCTTCAGCTCACCTTCAATAAGAAAAACGACCTCCTCAGCCTGAAGTTTAAACTCAGGCTTCTCATTCGTCCATCCCACGACAGGAGTGACAAGAGTATCGCTTACAGGAATGAATAATGGAGTTAGTGTACCGATTACACTGATTTTTGAAGGATCGGCTCCGACCTCTTCTCTGGCTTCCCGCAAAGCCGTTTCAATAAGATCTGTATCCGGGAGCTCCTTCCTTCCTCCCGGGAAGCTGATTTGTCCGCTGTGAACGCCTTCATAATCAGGACGCTGCATAAATACTGTGAAAATCGTTCCTTTATCGGGATAAAGCAGCACCAGCACTGCAGCAACGCGTGTGCCAGGTCCCGGTCCCCGCGGGAAGTTCATAAGCAGCCTGTCGGGAGGAGCCATCTCCATCTGAATTGCGGTGCCGGGGAGAGGCTTCTGAAGCTCTGATTTTAATATCTCTGAAAACGATTTCATCTTTTATCCCAGTGCTGGCCTCCCAATCTGGAGGGTTTCATTCATACCGCAATGCTTCTACCGGATTCCTCGTCGCTGCCCTCCAGCTCTGCCAGCTTACAGTGATTAAAGCAACGACCGCGACGATAATCCCCGCCGATACGAAAATCCACCAGCTGATATCTACTCTGTATGCATAGTTCTCCAGCCATTTATTCATTACATACCACGCAACGGGAACAGCAATCACAAATGCTATCCCGACCCATTTCACAAAATCTTTATTTAATAATGCCATCACCTGAGCTATCCTGGCGCCATTTGTTTTCCGGATGCCTATCTCCTTGGTCCGGCGTGAAATAGAATAAGCCGATAATCCTGACAGGCCCAGACAGGCAATAATTATTGCCAGTATTGAACTTGCAAGGAATAACCCGCTAAAACGCTGGTCCGCCCTGTATTGTTCATTATAGAAATCATCGAGAAAAAAATAATTGAATGGATTTCCGGGATAATGTGAAGTCCAGATCTTCTCCAATTGAGGTAATAGCAGATCAATGCCTGTCATATTGACTCCGATAGTATAATAAATATTTGAAGGTTGATTGAAAAACGCCATTGGATCGGGCAATTCTTTCAGTGATTGCTGATTAAACTCATTTATAATACCTTTGATTGTCACCTGCTGGTTACCGCTTCTCAGAATTTTACCAACTGCATCTTCTGCATTCTTAAAACCGTAATAGGGAAGTGCAGTTTCATTAAGAATAATCTTATTTGATTCCTCCTCTATTCCAGCTTCGAAATTATTTCCGGCAACCAGATTAAGCCCGTATGTGTCAAAAAACTTATTATCAATATAATAAACATCAATTCTCTTTTCAGTGTTACGCCCCTCTACCGGAATCCCGTAAACGCGTGAGTTTTTGATTTCAGTCCCGGGTACATTTGAAGAAGCTGTTATGCTGTTAACTCCTGACAGCGCTGTAATCTCATTTTTGAAAGATTCCAGGGTATTCATATACGATTCAAAAGTATTTGCCTTGAGTATCCTCGGCCCATCCAGCGCTATCAAACCATTTATCTTAAATCCCAGATCGTGGTTACGCATAAAATTTACCTGGTGGAAAATGGTGATTGTACCAATAATCAAAACCACCGAAATGGCAAACTGGAAAATCACGAGATAATTTTTAAGATGGCTTATCCATCCTGCCTCCGTTGGTTTACTCCCTTTCAAAACGAGAGCGGGAGCAAATTGTGAAATGTAAATGGCAGGGATCATTCCCGTAAACAGCGAACCTGATACAAACAGGATTATAAATAAAAGCAAAATCATTATGTAATCAACCTGAAGCGGACTTTGCATTACCTGTTTGAAAAACGGCAGCAAAAGAATGACGCCGGAAATGCTGATTATCAGAGCTATAAGATTCAGCAATGCCGACTCTGAAAGAAACTGGAAAATCAGATCTCTTTTAGATGCTCCCGTTACTTTTCTGATCCCGACCTCATGAACCCTTTCAATTGACCTTGATGTGGCAAGGTTGATATAGTTTATGAACGCAATCAGCAGGACAAGTAAGGCAACAATACCCAGTGAAACTATGCTGCGATAGTTCCCATTGACCTCCAATTCGTTACTGATATTTGAACGCAAATGGATATCTGTAAGTTTTACCAGCCTGTATTCCAGAAGGAAGAATGCCTCTTTCATGAATTTTCCTATAAAAGCTTCAGGTATCTGTGGTAATTTAGCCTGTAATGCTTTTGCATCCGCCCCCGGGGTCAGAAGTATGTAAGTATATACTCTTTCGCTTACCCACGAATTATCCCAGTATCTCGAACTCTTTATCAGATTTTCGTATGACAGCACAATATCAAATTTCAGGTGAGAATTTCCGGGTATTGATTTAAAAATACCTGTAATTTCAAAATCGCTGGCCCCGTCCAGAGTTATCATTTTCCCTATCGGATTTTCATTTCCGAAATATTTTCTGGCAGTCTCTTCAGAAATTACGGCATGATTTATGGCGAGAAGGCTGGAATCCGGCTTCCCGTCTAGAAGAGGAAATGAAAAGAAGTCAAAAAAAGAGGATTGTGCATATAATATATTTCTCTCCTTAAATGTTTTATCCCCGTATTTTACAAGACTTTCCGTGCGATAAAAGCGGGTATAATCCACAACCTCGGGGAAGGCATTCTTTATTTCTTTCCCCACACCGGTCGATCCTGATGCAGAATGCTGTTCAAGAATACCTTCTTCATATAAGAGATAATCAACCCTGTAAATGTTGGCCGCATTTTTGTGAAATTTATCATAAGATGTTTCCGTCTTTATCCATAAGGTTATCAGGATAAAAGAAGTAATACCGATTATCAATCCCAGAAGATTAATTATGAAATACCCCTTGTTCGACTTGAGGTTCCTCAGGGTCAGGTTAAGATAGTTTCGGAGCATGATTTATTTGTTAAAAGTTAAATACTCAAAAGAGAGGTCTTTCTGGATTTAAATCTGCGGCAGGTCTGCGCGATCTGCGGGAAAAATCTAAAAATATCCCGCTGATTTCGCAGATTCCTTCGATAGATAAAGATAGATTATATTAAAAGACATATTAAAATGGTGCATATATAAATTAAAAGACATATTAAAAGACATATTAAATCCAAAAGAAATACGTCTTAAAAGACATATTAAATTAAAAAGAAATACGTCTTAAAAGACATATTAAATTAAAAAGAAATACGTATTAAAAGAGCGCTTATATAGATTAATCCCCTTTGGACAAAATCACCCCCTATTCCCCATAGCCGTCAACCTAAGGAATGGATTAGCTTATGAATCAAACTGTATGTAACAGATTTGCAATATTTTACATTTCCCCTCCTTTTCAAGGAGGGGTGGCCGGGACTATAGATTTTGAGGAGTTTACAATCTGTTTTCCCGGCCGGGGTGGTTAATCTATGTTTCAAGTCTATCCATTAGAATATAAGTAATAAAAAGGACTTGAATCAACCACCCCGGCCAGACGAACTTAGTTTCTGCGTGTGAGATGATTTCACCGTCTGGCCACCCCTCCTTCAAAAGGAGGGGAAAGTTATTTAATTGTGTTTCAGCTAATTAAATAATCCTCAGTTTAAAATTGACTCTTTGGCTTTGCACCGCACTCCTTCTATCCCCTTTCCCGGTGGGAGAGGCATAATCTATATAAGCGCCCTTCAAAGACATATTAATTTTAAAGGTCCCCAACTGCAGTGATGGCTAGTGGAGAGGTAGGCTACCTATATTCCCAAAGTGTTACATAATTAGCAGAGGTGCGGAGGCAAACTGGAAACGGCGCGAAGTTAAGACTGTTTCGTAGCGCCATCAAGACTTTGTGTAGCGGACGTAGAAACAGGCTTAACTTTTCGTTTCCAGCGGCTTTTCTTTGTTACTTTCTTTTACCGCTAAAAGAAAGTAAAAGAAAAAAAGAAATAAATTTTTAGTTGTATGACAATCTTTCCAGGGGGTGGTGGTTTGTGCAGGTTAGACCAATGGACTAAAAGACAAGCAGACAAATAGACTTATATGACTAATTTTTATAATTTTACAACTTCTTAAAACTATTCAAAACAACGAAAACATGGACATTCCATCACGATATGAGCCGGGCAGGGCTGAAGACAGGTGGTATAAATACTGGTTGGAGCATGGCTTTTTCAAAAGCACCCCTGATGACAGGGAGCCATACACAATTGTAATTCCCCCGCCAAATGTCACAGGTGTGCTCCATATGGGTCATATGCTTAATAACACCATCCAGGATGTTCTTATCCGGAGGGCCAGAATGCTTGGGAAAAATGCATGCTGGGTTCCCGGGACCGACCATGCCTCAATAGCTACGGAAGCCAGGGTGGTGGCCAGGCTCAAATCCGAAGGAATAGACAAGCGCGACATGACCAGGGAAGCGTTTATCGATCTGACCTGGGAATGGACACATAAGCACGGCGGCATCATCCTTGAACAGCTCAGGAAACTCGGAGCCTCATGCGACTGGGACCGCACTCTTTTCACAATGGATGACAAAAGATATAACTCCGTCATTAAAGTTTTCATCGATCTTTATAACAAAGGGCTTATATACAGAGGAGTGCGGATGGTTAACTGGGATCCCCAGGCTATGACTGCCGTTTCGGATGAGGAGGTTAACTATACTGAGGAAAAATCAAAGCTATACTATGTCCGTTACAAAATAGTGGGGGAGGACAATTATATTATGGTTGCAACAACACGTCCCGAGACAATTCTTGGAGATACTGCCGTCTGCGCCAATCCTGCCGATGAAAGGTATAAGCATCTGAAAGGGAAGAAAGTGATTGTGCCGATGGTGAACAGGGAGGTCCCGTTTATTTTTGACGACTATGTCGATATGGAATTCGGAACAGGTTGTCTGAAAATAACTCCCGCCCACGATATAAACGACTATGAAATTGGATTGAAGCACAAGCTTCCCTCTATCGATGTTTTCAATGATAACGGAACCATAAGCGCAACTGCCGGAATGTTCGAAGGTTATGACCGGTTTGTCGCCAAAGATCTTGCTGAAAAGGAATTACAACGTACAGGCAACCTTGTAAAGGTTGTTCCTTATAATAATAAAATAGGACGTTCAGAACGAACAAATGCAGTTATTGAACCAAAACTCTCAGTTCAGTGGTTCCTGAAAATGAAAGATATTTCAAGACCTGCCCTTGATGCAGTACTGAACGGAGAGGTTCATATTCATCCTGCAAAATTTAAAAATCTCTACCGCCACTGGATGGAGAATGTACATGACTGGTGCATCAGCCGGCAGCTGTGGTGGGGCCACAGGATACCTGCCTGGTATTATTCAGATAATGAATTTGTTGTTGCCGAAGATATTACGGAAGCCCTTGATCTTGCAAGGGAAAAAAGCGGGAACAGAAACCTTACCGGAGGCAGATCTCAGGCAGGATGAGGATGTTCTCGATACCTGGTTCTCATCCTGGCTCTGGCCGATAACATGCTTCGATGGGATAAACAATCCGGATAATCCCGATCTGAATTACTATTATCCGACAAATGATCTTATAACTGCACCTGAAATTCTCTTTTTCTGGGTTGCCAGAATGATAATAGCCGGGTATGAGTACCGGGGCAAAAAGCCATTCAGCAATGTTTATCTTACCGGACTGGTCCGTGACCAGCAACGGAGAAAAATGTCCAAATCGCTCGGCAACTCGCCCGAACCTCTTGACCTTATTGAAAAATATGGAGCCGATGGCGTAAGAGTGGGGATGCTGCTCTGTTCCCCGGCCGGAAACGATCTTCTTTATGATGATTCCCTTCCCGAACAGGGTCGGAATTTTGCAAACAAGATCTGGAATGCCTTCAGGCTGGTTAAGAGCTGGAAGGTTGATGAAAGCATACCTCAGCCTGAATCTTCAAAAGTTGCCGTCAGGTGGATAAAGGAGGAAATTAAGAAATCGACTGCTGAAATTGATTCAAACTTCAGGAAATTCAGGATCTCCGAAGCCCTGATGGACGCTTACAAACTATTCTGGGATGAGTTTTCAGGATGGTACCTCGAGATAATCAAACCGGAATACAGGAAACCGGTCGACAGGTTAACTTATGATTCGACAATTTCAGTTTTCGACGACCTTCTTCATATAATCCATCCTTTTATGCCCTTCATAACAGAGGAGATATGGCAGCTGCTCGGGAGAAGAAAAGACGGGGAAAGCATTATGATAAGCAGGATGCCTCATTCAAAAAAATACGATAAAGATCTCATCGGCAGATTCGATGTGGTCAGGCAAACAGTAAGCGCCATCCGGACACTAAGAAAGGAAAAACAGATCCCGAACAAGGAGAACATTGAACTGAGAATCAGAGCGGATATCAGTGATTTCGATACTTCACTGCTTCCCGTAATATCAAAACTCGGGTACCTCTCCGGGGTGACATTTGTCAGCGGGAAGCAGGAGGGAGCTTCATCTTTCATGGTAAATACCACTGAATTCTATATACCTCTGACAGGAACGATCGATATTGAAAGTGAACGGACCAGGATCAAAGCAGAGCTTGAATACTACAGAGGATTTCTTTCTACGGTCATGAAAAAACTTGAAAATGAAAGATTCGTTAAGAATGCTCCCGCAAATGTCCTTGACCTTGAGAAGAAAAAGAAAGCTGATACCGAATCAAAAATAAATTCTCTGGAGGAGCTGTTGAAAGGTTTATAACTGAAGGCAGGAGACTTCTGTCTGACGCCGGACCATCTCCACGCGACCTCCTGAATCCCCTCCCAATCCCTCCCCTTAGCTAAGGGGAAGGGTCGGGGTTAGGGTTCTTAGGATCGGCAATGACCCCGGTAAGATGAGAAACCTACGGAATCAGTTTCCTGACATAATAATTCTGGTCAACTTCCGCCATTTCCCAGCCTTCATTCAGAGTTAGCTGCCATCCGACGCCGGAGAAGTTGTTCTTTTCAGATTTAAACCCCCTGGCTGTGATACGCATGAATTTGTAGTTATTTGAAACGAGGCATCCGACCTCATCGACAGTCAGTTTTCCCCAGTTATCTGATACCCGCATCGAACTGTAAATGGTTCCCAGAGTATCGAGGGGATGAACATCCTCAGGTTCAAAGTCAAAGTAGGGACTTTCAAGTTCAAGGTATACGACAGGTTGTTCTGTAAAATCGCTGAGCTGCTTTTTAAGGCTTTCAGCAATTTCCAGCCTTCTTAGTTCTTCTTCATTGATGATTTCGTCAAGATTATAGTTTTTCGAAATACTTGCGGCCACATCTCTGCAAACCTTTGGCAGTTCAATATTATAAAGTTCCTTAACCATATTTCCAAGATCGATTTTGTCCGAGACAATTGTTTTAAAGTCAAATCCCTTATAATACAACAGTGTGGCATAAAGAGCTCCATGGATAGAGCCAAAGGACCGGGCGTATGAGGGCAATGCGTACCTGGTATCGAGGTATGCGAGTAGTCTTGTTTTATACTCCTCGGGTGATTGCGCTTCAAAAAGTGTATAGGTGAATGTTGCAAGCCCTTCATAAGCTTCGAACTGGTTTTCGATTGAGGCAAATTCGGGGTATGTTTCGCGGTTGGAGCCCCTGAAGATCAGGGCATCCCTTATAGCCAGCAACTGTTCTTCCCCCGATGAGTTAATAGCCTTACGCAGTGCTTTCCATTCGAGTTTGATCCAGATCCTGGCCTCCTTTTCATCCATATTGGTGGCATTAAAACTTGTTGAGCCTATGCCATTCGATTGCTGAAACACATGAAAGAGGCTATGAATTGCCCTTGAGGTGATCCTGTATGAGTCATCCCCGGCAGGTAATGGAACCATGCCGTATATAGTTCCTCCAAACTCAACTGCAGTGGTGCCTATTATTCTTTCCCTGGGATATATTCCCGTGTAGACACCGTCTTTAAGCTTAAGAAGTCCTTCTGTATCAGGTGTATCGGCAACGATTTTTCTACTGGTCCTGTCAACAAACATAACCGGACCATAAAGATTTTTTCCCCAGAGTTTTCCGCTGTCCCTGTTGCACAAATCCTCAATCCTGCCGAAGTATTCTTTTGCCTTTTCAGGAGTCAGGTAGGTTTCTTCAACATTTTCCTTACAACTGAGGATAAAAACCAGAATGCTAAAACAGATCCACTTTTTCATCATCGGAAAGTTGGCCCAAAAATAATTAAATTTTTTGCATTTGATCTAATGAGACAACCCCGTTACGATCGGAATCTTCTATTGCATCCTTAATACTTACATTCAGCTCGAAACCGATAAGGAGTGCAATGGAGTTAAGGTATAACCAGATAAGTATTACCATAAGCGTTCCGATCCAGCCGTAAATTTTGTTGTATGGGCCATAAGAGTTAACATATGCTGAAAAACCGAGTGAAGTAATAATGAATAATATTGTTGCCAGGGTTGATCCCGGAGAAATAAATTTAAAATCATGTCTTTTGGCCGGTGCAAGATAATACAGAAAGGAGATCGCCAGAAAAAGAAGGATCACGACTACTATCCATTTTAGAAGTATAAGGACTGATATGACAAAGCTTTTTTCAAGGATTTCAAGCTCAACGAGCCTGTTTACAGCCATCTTACCGAATATTATCAGAAATCCTGCAATGGCTATCATAAAGATGCCTATCAGCAGAAGCAATACCGACACCTTGCGCTGGTTGACCCATGATCTTGATTTAAAGGAGTGAGACGTAACGACAAAAGCATGCAAAACTGCATGAATGCCATTTGTTGAGAAAATAATAGTTGCAATAAACATAAACAGAAGCAGGCTCCCGCTTTTGTTTGTCACAATATCTATAATTGTCTTCTCCATCAAATTATAAGCAGTCACGGGAAGAATGCTTTCAAATAATTTTATCAGTTCCTGCTGGAAGTTGGGAATAGGAATAAAAGGGATAAGTGTGAAAAGGAAAATGGTGGCCGGAAGAATTGCCATCAGCATGTTAAATGCTATTGAGGAAGCCCGTGTTACCAGAACCCCCTTTCTGAATCCCTTGATTACAAATTTTATGACGCCAGTTATCGGGATACCGTCAAACCCGGGGAGGACCAGCTTGTTTATACTGCCCGCATTGCTTAAAACTCCGACACTTTTGGCAAACCGCATTCCCTATATTGCTTTTAAACTCATATCAAGAGTCCTGATGTGATGAGTGAGCGCCCCTACAGAAATAAAATCAACACCGCATTCAGCATAAGCCCTTATGGTTTCGAGTGTTATCCCGCCCGATGATTCCGTTTCATAACGGCCACCTATAAGTGCTACTGCTTCTTTGGTATCGCTTACGCTGAAATTGTCAAGCATGATCCGGTTTACCCCTCCAGCCGCTAATATTCTCCTTACATCCCCGAGATTCCTCGCTTCGATTTCAACCTGTAAATTTAAGTTATTTTTCCTGAGATAATCCTGTGTTTTTGAAATAGCTTTTTCAATGCCTCCTGCATAGTCGATATGATTATCTTTAAGCATTATCATATCGAATAATCCCATGCGGTGATTGAAACCTCCTCCGATACGTACAGCCTCTTTCTCAATAAATCTCATTCCGGGGGCTGTTTTCCGTGTGTCAAGTATCCTGGTTTTCAGACCATTGATCCTGTTGGTGTACTGGCTGGTGGTGGTGGCAATGCCGCTCATCCTCTGCATTATATTGAGAACAAGACGTTCGGATTTTAATATTGACCGGCTTTTTCCTGAAATATGGAAGGCTGTGTCACCATGCACAATTGGCGAACCGTCATCGATGTGCTGCTCAAAAACAAGGTCCTTGTCAACAATCCTGAATACTTCCTTTGCTATCCGGCAGCCTGCGAGGATTCCCTCTTCCTTTATCAGAAGCTTTGCTTTTCCGGTTGCATTTTCCGGTATGCACGCCTGGGATGAATGATCCCCCTCGCCAATATCCTCCCCGAGACTGTTTAAGATGAATCTCCGCAGAATGTTATTTTTCATTATCGGGCTCAATCCTTACCTGATGAATCAAGAGTTCCTGTCCGACTTTTTTAAGCAGAATATGCACCCTGAAATCACCTGATTCGGTTTTAAGATTGCCTATAGCATACTGAGCGTCATTGCTTCCACCCTGATGACGGATAATAAAGTCTTTAACATGGTGACTATTAAAAAAGTCTTTAAGTATTGTCTCGGCAACATTCTTTTTGTAGAAATCCTCCTTATCCAGAACCAGAAGCTCAACCGTTGAGTTCATAAATTTGGATAGCTCAATTGAGTTTCCCGATTTTATGGCGTTTGTAATACCTGCAGGAATCCTGGCCTGTTCCTGATTTGTCGCGGCTAAAATGAATACGGTGAGAAAAACTGCCACCGATAAACTTATGAATCTCATATTTAATATTTTTCAGCTTTCAGGTCCAATCCAGTACAAATTTAAAATAATTTACCGTAAATAAAACCTGTTAACCTCATTCATTGATATTATAAATTACTACCCCGCATTATATTTACTATTTTTGTAAATAGTGCATTGTCTTTTACACATGCACAAAAGTCGGGCCAATAATTATGAAAATTACTTTATTGCAGACAGGGAAAACTTCAGAAAAGTATATTTCAGACGGTGCCGACATATTTACCGGCCGTATAAGAAAGTATATTCCGTTTGAAGTTATTACCCTCCCCGATATAAGAAATACAAGGAATATGCCCCCTCAGGAACAAAGGCTCAGGGAGGGGGAAAGGATCATCCGGTCTTTTACGGACGATGACTTTAAAGTTGCCCTGGATGAAAATGGCAAGGAGTATTCTACATTTGAATTTTCCGGATGGCTCGATAAGTTATTTATGCTGCCCAGAAAGAGAATAGTCTTTGTTATAGGCGGGCCCTGGGGGCTTTCGGAAGAGGTTTACAAAAAAGCTGATGCACGGTTGTCTCTTTCGAGGCTTACATTTTCACATCAGGTGGTACGAATATTGTTTCTTGAACAACTTTACAGGGCACTGACAATTATTAAGGGAGATCCTTACCATCATGAGTAGCCGGATAAAAATGCCAGATGAAAAGTAAATTTAAGTTAATTCCGCTGTGTCTTACCGTTGTGCTGATCCTTCTGGGTATTGGCGCTGAGTCGGTTTATCTTGGTGATTTTGAATTCAGGTACAGGACAAGGAAATTTAGCAGGATTCTCAGGGAGAAGGAGAGGGTGATGGATACATGTATCAACGGAATGAAACCGATTCTGGCAAAGGGAGAAAGCCACGGATCATTGTCGGAGGCAGACCTTTTTTCCACAGCTGAAAAGAACAGGATCACAATTCTTGAATATTTCGGGAACAAACTTACTTACTGGTCAGATAATGATTTTGATGTGCCTCTTTTATTAAATGATTCCCTTTACACCTCACCTCTTGTCTTTATTCAGAACGGCTGGTTCCTTACAGAGACAGTTCAGGCAGGAAATGAAAAAATTGTCGGACTTTTAAGGTTGAGGAGTGATTATGGTTTTGAGAATGACATAATTAAAAATGGCTTTCTAAAAGAATACGGAGTTTCCGGAAATGTGGGTTTCAGCAGGGATAAAAACGCATCCGAATTTAAGGTGTTTACCTCTGATGGAACATTCCTGTTCTGCCTTTTATTCCCTGAGGACAAGGTAGTAACACTCTTTATTTTCATCCCCCTGTTGCTCTGGGGGCTTTCATTTATATTTCTGATCTGGCTCACTCTTGAATTTGTTAAGTTTCTCGTTAACAGGAATCGGAATACTATGGCTCTGATAAGCTGCGGAGCAATATTCCTGACCTTATATATTATTATACTGATCACCCGCAGGCCGGCTGTTATTTTTCTGACAGATCTTTTCTCGCCGTACCGCTATACCATGAATCCGGTAATCCCTTCACTGGGACACCTTACCCTGTTAAGTGTACTTTTAGCAGTATTTTCCTGGGTGCTCTATTTATATCTCCCTGTAAAGGGAAAGATTACTGAAAAACGATGGAGCGCTGCCCTGTATGTTGCGATGCTGCTTGTTCCGGGCGCTTTGTTGTTTACACTTTATCAACTTGTATTCAGCCATTTAATATTCAGCTCAAATATTAATTTTGAAACCTTTAAAGTGCTTGACCTCAACCTCTACAGCCTGACAGGTTTCATTTCGCTTGCCCTGCTTCTCTGCTTTCCCATGTTATATATCCTGAAGGTGTTTCACACTCTGAAACAAACTGAGACAAAGACCATTGTTTTTGGAATACTTATATCATCACTTGTCTTTCCTGCCCTCTTCTTCAGTAAACCTGAAATGCTGCTTTCAATACTGCTTTTTTATTATCTGATTAGTGCTGCTGTATGGTTTTTTGGTCAAACCCGGACAGGATTATATAATCAGACGGTAATCCTTGCGCTCATTTTTGCTTTGTATTCTCTTTTTCTAATCACAGAATTGTCTGAAAAGAAAACTGAAGAAAACATTAAAATACAGTTAGTTACATACTCGACAGAGAATGATCCGTACGCTGAGCATCTTTTACTTGATATGTGGCCGCAGATATCACGCGATTCCCTTCTCAGACAGCTGATGAATGTGACCTATTTTGAAAAAAGTGATGTTGATAAGATCTCAGACTATCTGCATGCAAAGTACTTTACCGGATACTGGGGTAATTTTACTTTCAATATTGTCCTTTGTATGAAGGACGACTCACTGAGGATCGGGGAGAGGAATGAAAGATACGAAGATTGTTTCAGGTTCTTTGATGATAAGATACTATTGAGCGGGCATCAGCTTACGGGCACAGGATTTTACTTCATGGAGAACAACCATGGAAGATCCAATTACCTGGGGAAAGTGTATTTCGACTATGGTGACGGAAGGTATATCGGGCTTTTCATCGACCTGTACAGCGATATAAATGTATTCCAGCCCGGCTATTCTGAGATTTTACTCGACAAAAAGTATCACAGTTATGCAAGGCTGAAGGAATATTCGTTTGCTAAATATATCAATGGGGAACTGGTCCTCAGCACAGGCGATTTTCCATACAACAAAACAGATACTGAATATCTGGGCAAGGATGACTACAGGCTTTTTAAGGCAGATTCATTCCGCCATGTGCTGTACCGCAACGGGAATGTCACTGTGGTTATCAGCAAACCTGCGATTACAGCACAGGACATCATTATTTCTTTTGCATATCTCTTTGCTTTCATCTTTATTTTTTCAAACCTGATGTTCCTGCTTACTAAAAAGCCATCACTTAAAACGCCTGGCGGGCTCAATTTCAGACAAAAGTTGCAGCTCTCGTTTATAAGTATTCTGCTTGTCTCATTCACCCTTATAGGAATTGTGATTGCATCCCTCGCGATTAAGCAGTCTCAGACAAAACATTATGAAAATGTTAAAGAAAAGTTGAATTCGGTTTATGTAGAGCTTGAGAGCAGACTCTATATGGAAACCCGTCTCCCCCGCGACTGGAGAACCAACGCCTACAGCTCTCTGAATGAGCTACTTGTAAATCTCTCGAATATTTTCAATACTGATATAAACCTATATGATCTGAGCGGTTATCTCCTGGCTACCTCACGGCCTGAAATATTTTACCGCAACCTTACCAGTCACAGGATGAATAATATGGCATTTACAAACTTCCTGGTGAATCTTAACCGAAGTGATTATTTTCAGGAAGAGAAAGTTGGTAATCTTGGTTATCTTTCTGCATACAGGCCTTTTTATAACAGGGACAATCAGGTTCTGACCTATCTTAATCTCCCGTATTTCAGATTGCAGAGTGTTCTTGCAAAAGAAATATCAAATATGATCGTTGCTGTAATCAATTTCACACTATTGCTTATAGTGATCGCCATGAGCCTGGCGGTATTTATAAGCAGCCGGCTTACAGCGCCGCTCGCGCTTATCAGCAGCAGGCTTGCATCTGTTGAGCTTGGCAAGAAGAGCGAACATCTTTCCTACAAAGGCAGCGATGAGGTCGGTGATCTTGTAAGGCAATATAACAGGATGGTCGATGAACTTGATGAGAGTGCTCAGAAGCTTGCCAGATCAGAAAGGGAATCAGCCTGGAGAGAAATGGCAAAGCAGATAGCGCACGAGATCAAGAATCCTCTGACACCTATGAAACTTAATGTTCAGCAACTCCTTAAATCGTGGAAGGACGGAGTCCCGGGATTTGAAAAGAAACTTGAGAAATTTACAAAGAACCAGATAGAATACATAGATAACCTCTCCTCCATTGCTTCTGCTTTCTCCTCATTTGCCAAAATACCTGAACCGGTGCCGGTAAATGTTGATCTTATGGAACAGATAACCACAACGTTGGAACTATTCAAGAACACTGATAATATATCATTCAGGATAGGATGGCCTCATCCGGGAAAGTTGTTCATACATGCCGACAGGGAACAGGTAAACGGCATATTTTCAAATCTTATTAAAAACAGCATTCAGTCAATACCGGATGACAGGGAGGGCATAATTAAAGTAAGCCTGGAGGAAAGGATCAACAAAGTTGTTGTTTCTGTGGCTGATAACGGAGTTGGTATCCCGGAATCTCTAAAGAAAAAAATGTTCACTCCCAACTTTACAACAAAATCTTCAGGAACCGGGCTTGGACTTTCGATAGTTAAAAGATATGTCGAGAGTGCAGGCGGCAGGATATGGTTTGAATCGGAAGAAAATAAAGGGGCAGTATTTTATGTTGAATTCCCGTTAATAAGTTCTGAACAGAAATCCTGAGATCATTGCCCAACTTAAATTAACTTACCCTTTTTTCAATTATTTAGCTTTTTTAACGTTATTTAAAAGTTCAACCCCGGACTTTAATGAGAAACGGCCTGACCTGTTATATCAATAAACTGATTATCACCATACTAATCCTTTCCGGAGTTGGGATCAATTTCGTGACAGGTCAGGAATTAATAAACGGTGTAATAAACAGTTATGCAAAAGTGGGCACGATTGCACCGGGATATGTAATACTTGCCACCCCTTCCCAGGCGCTTCAGTTCACGCCAGGCGATTATGTGCTGATTATGCAGATGCAGGGAGTCGGTATTCAAACCTCTCAGGGATCCTACGGTATAAATGTACAATCGAGATTTGGAGTCCCGGGTGGTTATGAATTACTTATAGTTCAATCTGTAAATTCAGTTACGGGAAGGATCGATTTTACACGGAATGTCTATATAAATAACTTTAATGTCATTGGAAACATTCAGCTGATACGTGTGCCTTTTTATAATTCCCCGGTTGTTACAGGCACCCTGGGAAGCCAGCCATGGAACAGCATAACCGGCACAGGAGGAGTACTTGCAATGATGGTTGGAAGGAAACTTACAATGAATGCCGATATAGATGTTTCGGGTCAGGGATTTGCAGGCGCTGCCGGGGTAAGCGGGATTGGGGAATGTGTTAACATAAATGATCTCGCCAATAATCAAGATTCCTATCCACTAACATGGAATAATGCCGGCTTCAAGGGAGAAGGCATAGCTATTCATGATCAGACCGGAGTTCTCTTGTTACCCAATCATGCCAAAGGAAAGGGACCAAATTTCACTGGCGGGGGAGGAGGAAACGGGAGATTTTCGGGGGGAGGCGGTGGTTCAAACCGTGGTAAAGGCGCCGGCGGCGGTCTTGAAAATGGGCTGCAATGCAGTAATGATCCGCGCGACGGTGGTTTCGGTGGTATGAACATAATCGGAACAATTATACAGCAGGGCATTTTTGCCGGCGGCGGCGGAGGGGCTTCAACCCAGGCAACAGGATCAACGGCATCAGCCGGCGGTAATGGCGGAGGAGTTGTTATTCTGATTGCCGACACCATTATCGGGAACAATCGTTTTATAAAATCAAATGGCATAACTGCATTGAATTCTGCCACTGATGCAGGTTCGGGAGGCGGTGGAGCCGGCGGCTCAGTAGCTCTCTTTTTCAATGAATTATCGGGGCAGGCCGCAATATCTGCCGGCGGTGGTAATGGCGGAACCAATACGGGCAGTTTCGGTGAAGGCGGAGGTGGCGGGGGAGGCCTGATCTGGCTTAGTTCTGCATCAGTTCCGGCCACAGTAACCACAGCCACGGTGGCCAACGGAGCTCCGGCGCCTACAATTCCTTCAGAGGGCCTGGGGGAGATAAAATTCAATTATACACCCAACCTTAACGGATTCCTGTTCAATTCAGTATGGTCGGCTGTATCGGGAAACAGGGTCGATTCAGTATGCTCTGATATAATGTTCGGTCAGATAGTTGGGACAAAACCTGTCGGAGGTACCCCGCCCTATATCTTCTCGTGGGAAAGCAGCACAACATCCGCTTCAGCAGGGTTTACAGCGGCGCCGGGAATTAACAACCAGAGATATTATACACCCCCTTCGTTGCTGACACAAACAACCTGGTTCAGAAGGGTTGTAACGGATAACAGTACTCCAGGTATAATCACAGATATAAGTTTGCCAGTGCAGGTAGTGGTTCACCCTTTTATAAAGAACAATGTCATAGGAGATCCGGATACATTATGTTACGGACAGAATCCTTCATTACTTAATTCCCGGCTCACACTGCAGGATGGGAACGGACTTTACGCCTACAGATGGGAATCCAGCACCGACAATATACTATTTACCAATGCTTCTTCCCTGACCGAGAGTTATCTCCCTCCGGCGGGTATGACACAGACGACATGGTACAGGCGGACCGTCACTTCAGGATCGTGCCTGAATACAAGCGCTTCGGTAAGGATAAATGTCCTTGAATCCATTAGTAACAATACGATACTGACTCCTGCGCAGGAGATCTGCGAAGGAATGACATTCATAGATCTTGAAGGGACTGCCGCCCCGGCTCTTGCAGGAGGCGACAATACTTACAGGTTCAGATGGGAGAGCAGCCAGGACGGCTCAACCTGGGTTACTGCCACGGGAATAACGAATAATGTAAATTATAATCCCGTGGAAAATGTTCCGCCTTTCCCGGGGCATGAATATTACAGAAGAGTAGTATTATCGGGCAGCGGAAATGTATGCTCTGACAATAGTGAACCGGTACTCCTCAACGAATACCCGGTGATTACAAATAACTCAGTTGTTTCGGGCGACCAGACTATCTGCTCTGGCTCTGTCCCGTTGCAGCTGACAGGCTCCGTCCCGTTGAACGGCAAGGGCGCAGGGTCGTACACTTTCACCTGGCAGGATAGTTCCGGAGAGTCATTCATGGACTGATATCCCTGGATATACGTCTGTTCCGGGCCAGGATTTTATTCCGCCTGCACTTGCCGATACAACCCGCTACCGCAGGATCGCCTACTCATCAGCATGCAGCAATACCAGCAGACCGGTGACTATAAATGTCCACAAACCAATTGCTGACAATACTGTTTCACTTCTTGCCGGAGGGCTCTCCGATACAACTTTGTGTGATGGTGCGACTCCCCACCGGTTCACAGGCTCCATACCGTCGGGCGGGACAGGTATTGCAGGCAGCTACATTTACCAGTGGTCATCATCACCAGACAATTCAGCCTGGACGGATATTACGGCTGCAAACAGCCGGTTTTATCAGCCAGCTGCACTTTCCGCAACATCCTGGTACAGGAGAAGAGTTTCATCGGGTGAGTGCTTTTCTGAGAGCGCCCCTGTAAAAGTCAATGTCCTGCCATTGATCAGAGACAATACAATATCCGGAAACCAGACGGTATGCAAGGACGATACGCCCTCTCCGCTTACACAGGCAACGGGCGTGACGATTACAGGAGGGGCAGGTTCCGGATCATACTCATACTTCTGGGAAGAGAGCACGTAACGGAACGAACTGGTCTCCTGCGGCCGGGACGAATAACTCTTCAAACGGAACATACCAGCCACCCGTTATGAAAAGAACAATACATTACCGGAGAGTTGCAAACTCAGGAGCAGGCGGGTGTTGCACAAACACATCCAATACCCTGGAACTTACCCTTGATTCACTGCCGCCCGGGTCAGCAATCAATGCCGGCCCCGATACAACTATCTATTCATTCGACAAGATTGTAACAATGGTTGCCGATCCGGCACTGGAAGGTGGTACCGGCAAATGGACCCTGCTTGAAGGTTCGGGCAGCTTTGTAAATGATGCTGATAATGACACAAGGGTGAATGGTTTGTCGAAAGGGTTGAACAAATTCTTATGGACTGTTACAAGGGGAGCCTGCAAACTTGAGGATATAGTGGAGATAATGGTCTATGATTTAGTGATTCCTGAAGGTTTCTCTCCCAATAATGATCCTGATGGCTATAACAATACTTTTGTGGTCAGAGGGCTTGATCTGCCTAACCAGGATGCCGAGATGGTAATTATTAACGGCGCCGGATCGGAAGTTTTTTCTACATCAAACCGGAATGGAAATGAATGGCAGGACTGGAACGGCACAAATTCAAGGGGAAGCGACATGCCGGAAGGCACATATTATTATTTGCTGAAGATAACTTCAAAGGGGAATGGACAGGTATTTAAGAAAAGTGGTTTCATTGTTTTAAAACGATATTAGGAATGATCGGTTTCAGAAGCTATAGAGTAATAACTGAAATTCACTTTTCCGGAAGAATAAAACTTCTATCGGCATTCTTCCTGATTTTAGTCAATGTTGTTCAGGGCCAGAATGTTCCCGATTCTACAAGAATCAACCTGGGATTCCCCATTTACAGCCAGTATCTGCAGAACGGTCTTGTTATAAATCCGGCATATACGGGTACAAGGGGGGTTTTAAGCAGCTTCCTTTCTTACAGGATGCAATGGATGGGCACTAAAGGTTCCCCTCTGCTTCAGTCGGTTTCATTTCATTCTCCGCTGAAGAATGACAAGGTGGCGCTTGGGCTGTCGGCCCAGTTCATGCAGTATGGAACCACCAAGACAACGAGTATTTATGGGAATTACGCATATCACATCAGACTTAGCAGGGGAAAGCTTTCGTTCGGGCTGAAAGCCGGGGTTGACCTGTCGAATACAGACTATACCGGATTGCTGCTTATTGATCCGGATGACCCGGTATTCAAAACTAACGATAAGCCTCTTGCACTGCCTAACGCCGGCGCCGGGATCTATTATTTTGAAGACAGGTTTTTTGCAGGTCTTTCAGTTCCTTCCTTCATGAGCTATCGCCGATCCGGCAGTGGAAATGTGACCCCATATCATAGTTTCAGCCAGTATGATTTTCTGATCTCGGCGGGAGCGATCTTCGCCGCATCTCCTAACCTGAAAATAAAGCCTTCGTTTCTTATCGACTACTCGCTTCAGGACACCAAACGATTGAACCAGTTCGATGTCAACTGCAATTTTATAATAGCTGATCTTATCTGGGCGGGAGGATCATGGAGATTTTCGGAACAGGTGGCTGTGGCAATAGTTCAGGTGCAGCTAAACCAGCAGCTGATGTTCGGTCTGTCATATGATTATCCTGTCGGAAGAATGAATTCATATTCAAAGGGATCAACAGAATTTGTACTTAGATATGAATTCCGTTATAAGGTAAGTGCGGCAAATCCAAGGTATTTTTGATTATTATGAGATTTAAACCCGCTTTAATATTATTGTTCTCTGTTCTGATCCTGAAGACTGCGAGCCTTTCAGGGCAATTAGCCCCTGTTTACAAGGTTGAGCGCCTCCCTTTAAATTCAGGATTGTTCAGTGAAATATCACCTGTACTGGTAAGAGACGGTATCCTCTTTTGTTCCGACCGCCGGACAAGCGGAATAGTCGACCGCACATCGTTCGATAACCGCAGACTATACAATATATATATAGCTTCAAGGAAGGATACGGCTGAGTGGCAGAAGCCTCTGGAAATTAAAAGCGAAAGGAGCTCACTCTTTAACAGCGGTCCGTTATGTGTTGCACCGGATGGAAAGACTGTTTACTTTACAAGCGAGATCGAAACAGGTGAGCCCTCAAGGAACAGGCGATTCAGGAACAGAAGCGGAATATTTACAGGGTCGCTTTCCGGAACTGAATTGGTTTCTATACAACCATTTAAATTCAATAATCCGGAGTTTAATGTTGGTCAACCTTCTTTAAGCGCCGATGGAAAGTATCTTTTCTTTGCCTCCGATATGCCGGGCGGACAGGGGGGGTCCGATATTTTCTATTGTGAATTAATTAACAATGAATGGAGCAGCCCGGTCAACCTTGGCCCGGCCGTAAATTCGCCGGGGATCGAAAACTATCCTTTTATCCATCCCTCGGGCAAACTCTATTTCACCTCCGACCGTCCCGGCGGGATCGGCGGGCTCGATGTCTGGTATACTTTATCGGTAAATAATTCATGGATTGCGCCGGAAAGGCTTTCCGAACCGGTTAACTCACCGTCAGACGATTTCGCCTTTGTGGCTCAACCCGACCTTCAGACTGGTTTCTTCTCATCAAACCGCCAAAGAAATGATGACATCTATGAATTTAAAACAACAATAATCAGGAAATCCTCCTGCAAACCTCTTGAAGAGAACAATTATTGCTATGAATTTGTGGAGGAAAATGCCCTTAAGTACGATACGATACCTTTCAGTTATGAGTGGAGATTCGGAGACGGGAAAAGTGCAGCCGGTGCACGTGTTGAACATTGCTATTCCGGTCCGGGAACCTACACAGTTCAGCTTGATGTTGTTAATCTTATGACAAAGGAAGTTACAATTAATGAGAAAACAGAGATACTTGTTGTAGAGGATATTGAACAACCGTATATATCATGCCCCGATGTATTTTATGCCGGCCGTCCTGTTGAATTAAGCGCTGACAGCACCAACCTCCCGGGGTGGAATATTGAAAGATATTATTGGAATTTTGGCGACGAAACAATTGCCGTGGGGACAGGTGTTGAAAAAACATATTCAAGACCGGGAACCTATAATATTCAGCTGATTGTAACATCCAAACCTGAAACGGGAGTAGCTGTAAGGGAGGCTTGCGTTTCAAAAAATATTTTGATCAGAGAGCCTTGAGAATGAAATTTATTATTTTTGGTAACCAATGAAAGTTAACACCCCAGTAATTAAAATCCTTTTTCTGACACTTATTTCTGCAATATTGTGGCAGGATATTTTTAG
Source organism: uncultured Bacteroidales bacterium (assembly GCA_963806555.1). Taxonomy (GTDB): domain Bacteria; phylum Bacteroidota; class Bacteroidia; order Bacteroidales; family VadinHA17; genus LD21. Next base: position 75,446 of record CAWDYR010000004.1, read on the forward strand.
TCAGGCCGTTCCCGGGAAAGACGAGAATATACCTTTTCTCGTCACTTTTGGCAGGAATGGAGAAACTTCATGGGGTGATGATGATTTCAGCTCTATCTTTTTCTTCACGATCCCGAAAGACTTCAACCGCCAGTTCTACATTAAGGTTTTTGACCCCGATGCAGGTGGACAGAATGATGAAATACAGGGATTATGGGATTCAAAGACAATGTTTTCGATATATGGAGGGAAAGGTGTTGATCCTGATAAGAACCTTCAATCGAGAGGCCTGAAAGACGACGATAATTTCAAGAGCGGCAACCTCATTGCCTCCAGGGTATTTGGAAATGAAGCTACCTATGATAATGGCTATTATGCCTTTGGGCCCTTTAACCCTACGGAAGGGGAATACAACGAAAAATGGAAAAGTTATATCTTCAAAATAGTATGCGAAGGGATAACCGGCGATGATGGAAACCTGTACAGGTATTTTCTCAGCAGGGACGCCAAAAGCGATCTGCCTATTGAAGGCGCAAATGCTTTTACCTATGAATATACATTCAGAATGTGGAATGATACAAAAAGCGTCGCCCATATTTATCCGTATGTTGATACCGGCATAGTATCAATAAGACAAAGGAACTTCGACTGGGATGATGACGGAGGGATCCTGGTTGTTTCAACATACAAGCAGGGGATAGCGGTCCCGATCTCCAACGAAAATGACTATGCAGAGTCAAAAATCCCGGTTGAGGAGCAGGAGATAGGTAAATCACTTGATTTTCAGTTTCACAAGAAACAGGTATCACTTGTAAGGAACAACAATGTGGTTGTCACACTTGAAAACCAGAGAGGCGATGCTCTCCAGTTCTTCAGCTCACCAATTGGAGGCGTACCGGTTTACCAGCCGGTGACCAGGATAAGAAAGATTCAAAAGTAGGGGGAAGCTTTATAAAGGCTCAAAAATATGCGCAAAATCCACTTCAGCACTTTTGTGTGCTTGTTTTTGTTTTCGGCACTTACCAACGGCCAGGCTTACCGGTTTAAACACTACGGAATTGAAAATAACCTCCCAAGCGAGGTAATCTATACCATAAACCAGGATCAGAATGGTTACATCTGGTTAGGCACTACAGAAGGCATATTCAGATTTGACGGCTTTGATTTCTTCAACGTACAATATCCCGATTCTGCTATTGGGCGGTATCCAACTGTTTGCCTGAAAGATAAAAAGGAAACACTGTGGTTTGGATGTAATGACGGCACACTTTTTTATTCCGCCGGCAGGGATCTCAGGCAGGTTGTCCTTTCAAATTCGTCAGGTACGGGTATCAGTTCAATAATTGAAGGTCCTGATGGGTTCATATATATCTTGCCGCAGAGAAAACCTCTCTTCAGGATTAATCCGGCAGAAGCCCCGCAGGCTGAGGCCATCTTTCTAAGGCCTGACCCTAATATGTTTTCAGCCTGTTTTTCAACATCCGGAAGATTACTTATCGGAACCCAGGAGAATCTCATGATCTGTAAAGTTGACGGAGATTCGATCAGGACAGAAAGTGTGATTGGGGAATTTGACTATTCGCGGATAATGTCCATTAATCAGCTGACTGGCAACGAGGAGTTCATTATTGGTACCGATGGAAGCGGCATTTATAATCTGGGAATAAACAACGGGACTAACCTGTTATCGCGTTTCAACGGATATCCCGACCTTGAGATGCTTACTGTAAAATCTGTCACACGCGACCGGGAAAATAACTTCTGGGTGTCAGCGGCGGGAACAGGCGTCATAAAATTGCAGTTCCTGAACGGCACCGATTCGCTTGTCTCAACAGGATTATTAAATACGGTATCGGGACTCCCGGGCGATAATGCCACTGTCGTATTCCGGGATTCAGAAGAGAATACATGGATAGGGTTTAACGGGGAAGGGCTTTCGATGCTCCATACAGATTCCTTCGAATTCAATACTCCGGGCATCAACGGCAATCCGAATAATATAATCTTCACCGGCAGGATGAGAGAGGATTATATCCTGGGCACTCCTTCCGGATTTTATGTCTATGATTTGTTAAACAGAAAGCCCAGATCTTTCACCCCATTTTCGAAACAGGCGGGAAGAAATGAGATCAGCTCCTATTATATTGACAGTGAGAATATTCTATGGGTAGGAACCCGTGGCAGCGGACTCTTTGCCAGGAACGAAGCCGGATCAATAAGCCAGTTTTACAGATCGGGTGATACAGGAGCCGATTATATCAGTGATATAAAGATAGACGGTGATAAGATCTGGCTGGCTACCCTTAATGGCGTCAATGTTGTATCACGGCAAAGCAGGAATTTACTGCGGAATTATAACACAAATAACGGATTCCCTCACAACAGCATAAATCAGATACTCCTTCAGGATGACGGAAGCGCGTACGTGGCCACTGAAAGCGACAGGCTGATCCGGATTGATCCCGACTCGGGAATAATAGCTTCTGACGGGGTGATGTACGGGACACTTTTAAATAAGGTTTCAGGGATAACAAAAGATAAAAACGGGATTATCTGGGTTGCGACTCTTGGTAACGGAGTGTTTGAATGTTTCCGCGACTCAGTGAGGTCAATAAGCACTGCTAACGGACTCCTGTCAAATTACGCTTACAGTATTCTTGCCGGAACAGACAATAATATCTGGGTCGGGCATGAAAGGGGCTTTTCAAGATATGATCAGGAATCCGGACTTGTGAAAGTCTTTGGGACCGATTTCGCAAAAGGCGGAATGTGCAATATGAACGGGCTTTACGAATCGCCTGATGGTAAAATATTCATTGGCACTACCGAAGGCCTTGTTATTTACGACGGAGCGAGGGATAAAAGGCTGCAGATGGCCCCCGTAAACAACATCAATTCGGTTATAATAAATGGTGTCGCTTACCCTTTCAGCCATCTTATAACCTGCCATACAGGAAACGCTATACGATCAGGGTAAACTACACCGGAATAGATTTCACCGATCCTGAAAAGGTTTATTACAGCACCAGGCTCGATAACTTCGATGAAGAATGGACAGAAGAATCAGATTCACGGGAAGTAACATACAATCTGCGCGACGGGAAGTACAAGTTCAATCTGATTTCCATAAACGATGACGGAATGACCCAGGAAAACCCGCTTTCGTTCGCGATAAATATCGCCCGGCCTGTCTGGAGAACATGGTGGTTCATACTTGCAATGGTTGGCGCCGCAACCGGAATAATAATACTTATTGTAAGGGAGCGGGAGAAAGCTCAGAAAAAAATTCAGGAATACCTTGAAAAGGAGCTTGAATCCAGAACAAGGGTTGTTATGAAACAAAAATCGGAGATCGAGATACAGAACCTTGAAATAACCGACAGTATTAACTATGCAAGAAGGATACAGTCGAGTATCCTGCCTGATATTAACAGGCTTAAAAGTCACTTCAACGACGCATTTATCATGTTGTATCCCCGTGATATTGTAAGCGGTGATTTCTACTGGTTTGACAAGCTTGACGATGACAGGTTCATCCTGGTTTGTGCTGATTCAACAGGTCACGGAGTTCCCGGTGCATTCATGTCGATGATTGGATCAACACTGCTGCAGGATATTGTTTCGAGGCAAAGGATCTCCAAACCTTCGGAGATACTTACATTGCTTGATAAGCAAATATTTGCGACTCTCAACCAGAACCTCGGAGTGGGTGTTTCAAACGACGGCATGGATGTTGTTGTTTGCGAATTCACCCTGAAAAACCGTCATGTCAGGTTTGCCTCAGCGATGAGGCCGGTGATTCTGGTAATGGGTGGTGAGACCTATTATATTAAAGGTAACAGGGCGTCGGTGGGAGGCCAGACCGTTCTGGAGAAATACTTTGATGACCAGGAATATTACCTTAATGAAGGAGATACTGTCTATATGTTTTCCGACGGACTTCCTGACCAGTTTGGCGGACCTGATGGCAAGAAGATGAAAATAGCAAGGTTGAAAAAACTGATAAGTGAAATCTCAGGCTTAACGATTGCACGCCAGGAAGAGGAATTTATTAAATTTTATAAAGAGTGGAAAGGTAATTATGAACAGGTTGATGATATCCTGTTTATGGGGGTTAAGATCTGATTCAGCTTTTATTTATAGACCCCGTTCACAAAAAGTGAAATGGTGGTTGTTGAAACGGTGTTACTTATATTCTCATCCCTGTCCTTGAGATAGAAATCATACCTTATAGTGTCACTTTCAAAATAGAAAAGGTATAGGAAAGTCACCGATATTGTCCCCTGAAGAATCGTATTCTGACCATTTCTCACCATGTAAGGGATCCGGTATGCTGAAGGTTTCAGAGGGTCGTTATCGGGTGCAGGAGCCATAACCCCGTCCGTCATCCTGTAAAGCTTGAAATAAAGATTGGTTGAATCATCTTCCTGGCCCTGCACCGGCGCGGGAAGTCCCACGTTTCCATCTCCATCCTCAAAATAAAATTTTAACCTGCCGCCTTTAGCCTCGTTTCCAAGGATATCCACTGTGTCAAATACAGTGAAATTTGTAAACTCAATACGGGGTTCATCGGGCAAAGTCTTGATCTCACCGCAGGATGAAATGGCGAAGACCATAAAACAGACGATCACCGCATACTTAATTTTTTTCATTGAGATGATTTAATAAACTATTCAGCACAAAAACCACACCAAAGTAACTTATTTTTTTCTGAAAAATATCCTTATTGGTACGCCTGAAAGTTCAAATTTTTCCCTCATCCTGTTTTCAATATATCTTTTATAAGGCTCTTTTACATATTGGGGGAGGTTGCAGAAAAATGCAAACGTCGGAGTATAGGTTGGTAATTGTGTCACATATTTGATCTTGACATATTTGCCTTTGAGAGCAGGAGGAGGATTATCACGGATTATCTGCTGCATTACATCATTCAGCTCAGAGGTTGGTATTTTTCTTTTTCTGTTTTGATTTACCATATCAACAAGCTCAAGGATCTTATGTATCCTCTGTTTGTTGATGGCTGAAATGAAAAGGACCGGATAATCGGTGAATGGTGCTGTTTTATACCGGATCTCCTTTTCAACCTCTAAAGACGTGTTGTTTACCTTCTCAATAAGGTCCCATTTATTTACAAGGATGATCATTCCCTTGTTATTGCTGTGAATAAGGGATATTATGTTAAGGTCCTGTGATTCAATTCCGCGTGTGGCGTCGATGAGCAGCAGGCAGATATCGGAATTTTCGATTGTCCGGATGGCACGCATTACAGAATAGAACTCGATGTCTTCGCTTACCTTTCCCTTCTTTCTGAGACCGGCGGTGTCGACCAGCATGAAATCGTGATTGAATTTATTATACCTTGTAAAGATCGAATCACGGGTTGTTCCCGCAACAGGAGTTACAATATTCCTTTCCTCACCGAGCAGGCTGTTTACGAGCGATGATTTACCAACATTCGGGCGGCCGACTATCGCAACCCTTGGGATGTCGGGAATAGCTTCTTCATCTTCTTCCGGCAGATTTTTAACAACTTCATCAAGCAGTTCGCCGGTACCGCTCCCGGTTGCGGAGCTAAGTGCAAAATAATCACCAAGTACCGAGATTGTAAAATTCTGTTGCATCCAGTCAGCCTTTCGTTGTTGTCAACCTTGTTGACTACCAGCAGCACCTTTTTATCGATCTTCCTCAGAAGTTCCGGCTATTGCTGAATCGAGGTCATGGATTCCGGTTGCCACATCAACCATGAAAAGAATGATATCGGCTTCGCCGATGGCGAGCATAACCTGTTTGTTTATCTCTTCCTCAAAAATATCTTCGGAGTTCTTCACATAGCCACCTGTATCGATGACTGAAAAGGTGATACCGTTCCAGACACAACGTCCGTAGTTGCGGTCGCGGGTTACTCCGCTCACCTCATCAACGATTGCTTCCCTCGCTTCGATCAGCCTGTTGAAAAGAGTCGATTTTCCTACGTTGGGTCTGCCAACTATTGCCACTATCCTGCCCATATTTCTGATTATTTCGGATTTCGGATTATCGATTTCGGATTTATAAATCCGCAATCACAAATCCGCAATCCGCAATTTATTCTTATCTGTATCCGAATCTTTTAAGTATCTGAGGCTTGTCGCGCCAGTCTTTTGTTACTTTAACGTATAATTCAAGAAATACCTTTTTCCCGAAAAAGTCTTCCATATCGCGTCTTGCCTGTGTTCCGACAGTTTTAAGTTTTTCGCCTTTATGACCTATAATAATCCCTTTCTGACTGTCGCGTGTAACGTGTATCAACGCTCTTATTTTTATCAGTCCGCCTTCTTCATTGAAGCTATCTATCTCTATCTCAACCGAATAGGGGATTTCTTTCTGATAATTGAATAGAATCTTTTCACGAATGATCTCAGATGCAAAGAACCGTTCATACTTGTCTGTAAGCTGATCTTTTGGAAAATATGGCGGACTTTCGGGGAGCTTGCTTGTTATTGCATTCAGGAGAGTGTCAAGGTTAAAGCCAAGCAAGGCTGAGACCGGAATCACAGGGGAATGAGGGAAAGCCATCTCCCACGATTTTACAATCTGCTCGAGTGCAGTCCTGATTGCTCAGATCAATTTTATTTACTGCAACTATTACAGGAACTTCCGATTGCCTGATCTTACTGATGTATTCATTTTCTTCTCCCGGTCTTTCTGCAACATCAGTAACATACAGGATAATATCAGCATCGGAAAGCGCAATATTTACAAAGCCCATCATCGACTCCTGAAGTTTGTACCTGGGTTTGATGATGCCCGGGCGTGTCGGAGTATACGATCTGGAAATCATCACCGTTGACAATTCCCATGATCCTGTGGCGGGTGGTCTGGACTTTCGGCGTTATAATGGAAAGTTTCTCGCCGACAAGTGCATTCATTATTGTCGATTTACCGACATTCGGATTTCCGAGTATGTTTACGAAGCCTGACCTGTGATTCATGTTTACAAATTAAAATATTCCTCTTTTCAGCATTCCTATCTCCTTATCATTCAGATACCTCCATTCACCGCGTGAAAGATTTTTCTTTGTAAGTCCTGCAAAATAGACTCTGTCAAGTTTTCTGACTTTGTATCCGAGTTTCTCAAATATTCTTCTTATGACCCTGTTCTGACCCGAGTGAAGTTCGATCCCGATCTGTGTCTTGTCGTCAGGGTCGGCGTATGAAACAGCGTCTGCGACAACAGTCACCCCGTCAAGTTCCACCCCTTCAGTAAGCTTGAAAAGGTCATTTTTAGTAACAGGGTTATCGAGAAAAACATGGTAGATCTTTTTCCTGTTGTATTTTGGATGGATCAGTTTTCCTGTAAGATCTCCGTCATTTGTGAGAAGGAGGACCCCTGTTGTGGCCTTGTCAAGTCTTCCAACGGGATAAACCCTTTCACGGCAGGCATCACCGATGAGCTCAAGGACAGTGTGGTCAGCATGTGGGTCTTCTACTGTGGTAACATAGCCTTTCGGTTTATTCATCAGTATGTATACTTTCTTCTCAGCCTTAAGTCTTTTGTTTTTAAACCTTATATCATCTGAGAGTGAAACCCTGACACCGAGATCTGTGACAATCTTGCCGTTTACGGTTATTAAACCGTTTTGTATATGGACATCAGCCTCCCTTCTTGAGCATACACCACTGTTGGCAATAAACCTGTTCAACCGGAGCAGCTCCTTTTTTGCTGTTTCGGGAACAGCTGCACCCACACGTGGTCTTGATTTCTTTTCAGGCTTTCTGGAATACATATCTGATAATGACTAATATAATAACTAACGACCCCTTTCCGGTTTCCATGTCCGGATCTCCCCCCGGGGGAAGTCCCGACAGCTGGCGGGAGGGAAGCGGGTCTACACTTTTCAGAGTGCAAAGGTACAATTAATTAACCTATAATGATTCATGTTTTTTTTGCACCTTTGTGACTCCAAATTGAAGCAAATGTCATTAATAAAATCAATCTCAGGTATCAGGGGAACAATAGGCGGAAAACCGGGAGAAAGCCTTACTCCGGTCGATATTGTAAAATTTGCTGCAGCTTATGGAACCTGGCTTGGAAGAAGACATGTAAACCAGAAGCTTAAAGTAGTAACCGGGCGCGATGCCAGGCGGTCAGGTAAATTGGTAAGCAGTCTGGTTATCAATACCCTCCGGAGTCTGGGCATTGATGTAACCGATACCGGTCTGGCCACTACACCTACTGTTGAGCTGGCTGTTACAGGAACTGGTTCCCAGGGTGGGATAATAGTGACGGCAAGTCATAATCCTGCAGAATGGAATGCTTTGAAGCTCCTTAATGAAGCGGGGGAATTCCTTTCATCGGCAGATGGCCTTGAAGTACTTAAGATTGCAGAGTCGGAAGACTTCAACTTTAGTCCGCTCGACAATACCGGCACAATGTCGGATGACATGACCTGGGGGAAGAAACACATTGATAAAGTCCTTGGACTCAGCCTGGTGGACGTAAATGCCATAAGGGCGGCCGGCTTCTCGGTTGCAATTGATTGTGTCAATTCAGTGGGGGGCATCATTCTCCCTGAATTACTCAGGGCGCTTGGCGTAACGAAGATAACCGGGCTGAATACAACTCCGGACGGTAATTTTGCCCACAATCCGGAACCTCTTCCTCAAAATCTTACAGATATTTCCGCACTCGTTAAAAAAGAAAAGGCTGACGTAGGGTTCGTTGTTGATCCTGACGTGGATCGCCTTGCCATTATATGCGAGGATGGCTCTATGTTTGGCGAGGAATATACGCTTGTTGCGGTTTCAGATTATGTTTTAAAACATACTCCGGGCAATACAGTATCGAACCTGTCATCCACGAGAGCCTTAAAGGACGTCACCGAAGGCTATGGCAAAAGTTATTTCTCAGCAGCGGTAGGGGAGGTTAATGTTGTTGAAGAAATGAAGAGGCGGGGCGCTATAATCGGAGGTGAAGGGAACGGAGGAGTAATCTACCCGGAGCTTCATTACGGGCGGGATGCACTTGCAGGGATTGCGCTGTTCCTGACACATCTTGCCAAAAGCGGATTGAAATGCACCTCACTAAGAAAGTTATATCCCACATATATAATTGCCAAGAAAAAGATGACTCTTCCGGAAGGTTCTGATTTTAGTTCTATTCTCGATAAAATTAAATTGCAATTCAGGGATCATGAAATTGATGAACGCGATGGACTGAGAATAGAACACAATGGAGGCTGGGTACAGATACGGAAATCAAATACTGAACCCGTAATGAGAATATATGCAGAGGGAAGGACTGATGAAGAAGCTGAAGATCTGGCAGATATGGTAATTAAAGTTGTTAAAAAAGCCTAATACGCTTAGTTTTTTTAAGAACCGCCGGAATAAATTCAGGGGGATGAATGTCTTTAAATTGTGAAAAGGCGATTGGAATATATTAAAAGTTGTTAAAAATTAAAATTAAATCCCCATTTCAATACTTTTGTAACGTTTTTTTGGAATATCAATTATAAAATAAGAATAATCTCAATGAAAAGAACAAGTATTATCGCAGGCATTGTCGTAGTAGTGGCAATTATCATCCTGATCGTTATCGGAAAGGTAACGAAAAAGAAAGATATCGCTAACCTGTACGCTGAGGCACAAAAAGGTGAATTTGAAATTATTGTCACCACAACAGGCGAATTGCAGGCTGAAAACTCAAAAGATATTACCGGTCCCGAATTTACCCAGAGCAGGAACATAAGGGCAATGGATATAAAGATCACCGACCTGGTACCTGAAGGTACTGAAGTAAAGGCTGGTGACTATGTGGCAACTCTCGACCGGACAACCTTCGACAACAGTTTAAAGGATGAACTTGAGAGGCTTACAACTTTTGAGACTAACCTGGAAGTGAAAATGCTTGATACAGCCGTAACACTCAGTAACCTCCGGGACAATATCAAGAACCTGAGGTTTACTGTTGAAGAGGCAGGAATCACACTTCAGCAATCGAAATATGAACCTCCCACAACCATCCGACAGGCTGAGATGAACCTCGACAAAGCCGAGAGGTCGCTCGAACAGTCAATAAAGAGCTATTCACTGAGAGTTGAGCAGGCAAGATCTGACATGAGGACCCTGAAATCTAATCTGGCAGAACAGCGTCAGAGGGTTGCAGACCTGCAGAATATTCTTTCGAAATTTGTCGTAACCGCACCATCCGACGGGATGGTTATTTATAAAAGGGACAGGACCGGATCTAAAAGAAAAGTCGGCTCTTCAATTTCCCCATGGGACAATGTTGTAGCCACATTGCCTGATATGTCATCGATGATATCTAAAACATATGTGAACGAGATCGATGTCAGCAAAGTTAAACCGGGGCAGAATGTCGAGATAGATGTTGATGCATTTCCGGAACGATCATACAACGGTGTGGTCACCTCTGTTGCAAATATAGGAGAACAGCTGCCTAACGCCGATGCAAAGGTGTTTGAAGTACTTATCAAGGTAAACGGGTCGGATCCTATCCTGAGACCCTCGATGACAACCGGCAATAAGGTCATTACCAAAACAATTGAAGATGTTACCTATATTCCTCTGGAAGCTGTTCAGGCAGGCCTCGACAGTATCCCGTATGTCTATACCAAAAGCGGCAGTAAACAGATTGTTGTCCTGGGTGAATCCAACGAAAACAATGTTGTTGTTGAGCAGGGACTTGAATCTGGCGACGTTATCTATCTCAGCACTCCTGAGGACGCCGAGAAGTTCAGAATCTCCGGCGAACCGCTGATTGCCGTTAACAGGGAGCGTGCCAAGGCAAAGAAGGAAGAGGAAATGAGGTTGAGGGAAGAAGCTGCAAAAGCAAACCAGAGACCACCAATGATGGAAGGAATTACTCCCGAAATGATGGAGCGGTTTCAGAACATGAGGGGCAATATGCAGCCGGGAGCAGCCGGAGCAGGCGGAGCTCAGGGAGCAAGAACCAGGGATACTGCGGCAATGAGGAGATTCATGCAGATGCGTAATCAGCAGGGCGGCCAGGGCCAGAGAGCTGGTCAGGGTCAGGGAACAAGGGACACCAGCGCAAGACGCAGGGTGAATGTCCAGGGTAATCCGCAACCAGTCCAGAACTAACCTCTTCAGCATTATCACCATTCAGAAACAACAACTAATCTAAAAAGATATGTTTAAGTTCTTCTTCAGATATTTTCACGATATAGAGATTGCGGTCGAATCAATTGTATCCAATAAGCTGAAATCGATGCTTACGGCGCTTGGGATAATATTTGGTGTAGCCGCAGTAATCGCGATGCTTGCTATAGGTAAGGGAGCCAAGCAGGAGATTATGGAACAGATGAAAATGGTAGGGGTCAACAATATCCTTATTAACCCGGTGATCCCTGATAAATCTTCTTCCACAGAGGAGGGAGAGAAACAACAGAAGAAATTCTCGAGGGGACTGAATATGCTGGATGTTGACGCTATAAGAGAGACTCTTCCATCTGTTAAAAGAATAAGTCCGGAGATCTCGTTTAACTCAACAGCAATGCTTAACGGTGTGAAATACATTGCAAAGCTTGTCGGAGTTTCCAATGACTACTTTTATTTGTACAACCTTCCTCTCACTGCCGGGACAATTTTCAATAACTACCAGGAAGAGAACGGAATTCAGGTTTGTATCATAGGCGCAAATATCAGGGCAAAATTCTTCAGCAAAATAGATCCTATCGGCCAGTATATAAAATTCAACGGTATCTGGCTTAAAGTAATAGGTGTTCTCCAGAAGACCAATGTTAACCTTACAGGATTTGAGGAACAGGGAGTAAATGTTTACAACGACAATATCTATATTCCAATCCAGACAATGCTCCTTAGGTATCAGAACAGGGCGCTTCTTAATACCAAGCTGGTATCGGAAGCTTCCTCCAATACAATGGTCTTCGGAGGTCCGGGTGGCGGTGGAATGGCAAGGATTGTCGTCAGCAGCTCTGATGCTTCGTCCGACACGGAAACCAATTATAACCAGCTCGACAGGATTGTTGTGCAGGTAACCGAAACGGAACAGCTTAATCCGACAACCGAAATACTCAGCCGGATGCTGACACGCCGGCACACTAATGTAAAGGACTTTGAAATCACAGTCCCTGAATTACTTCTTAAGCAACAGCAGCGGACGAAGGATATCTTCAACATTGTACTTGGAGCCATTGCCAGCATCTCGCTGGTAGTAGGCGGTATTGGAATTATGAACATAATGTTTGCCTCAGTGATGGAAAGGATAAAGGAGATCGGCACCAGAATGGCTATCGGAGCCAAGAAAATGGATATTGTCGTTCAGTTCCTTTCCGAAGCTGTCCTTATTAGTGTAACCGGAGGTTTTATCGGGATCTTTTTAGGGGTGATAATGGCAAAACTCATAGAGCAGATTGCCGGGATTATGACTATAGTCTCGTTCTTCTCAGTTTTTATAGCTTTCGGAGTATCGGCAGCAGTCGGTGTAATATTTGGTTATTCACCTGCCAAGAGGGCATCAGAAAGAGACCCGATCGAATCATTAAGATATGAATAAAATTTTAACAATGAAGAAATTATTTTTATTTGCAGCTATAACTGTATTCCTGTTTCCGGTTCAGAAAAGCGCAGCGCAGGAAATTAAAAAACTAACTTTCGACGAGGTAATAAGACTCTCAGAGGAACAATCGCCCAATGCCCTGATTGCAAAGCACAGGTTCCGTGCAAGCTACTGGATGTACAAGACTTTTGTTGCACAATACCGGCCATCACTAACCCTCTCCGGATCAACACCGGATTACAGCACGGCATTTACAAGAGTTTGGAATTCAGCGCTGGAACAATGGGAATATCGCGCAACCAACGTTCTCCAGAACCTGGCATCACTGTCGTTGTCACAAAATGTGGGATTTACCGGCGGTTCGATCTCACTTAATTCGGACCTTACACTTGAGAATAATCTGGAAGAGGATTCCAGGAACTATATAACTGCACCTATCAGCATCAGGTTTATTCAGCCGGTTTTCAGATACAATTCCCTTAAATGGGAGAAAAAGACCGAACCATTGAAATATGAAGCTGCAAAAAAGACATTTCAGTCCAATATTGAAGGTGTCCATCAGCAGGCTGTAATGAGTTTCTTTTCACTTGCACTTGCCCAGATTAACAAGCAGATAGCTGAAATGAACTTCTCAAATGCCGATACATTGTACCGGATTGCACAGGGAAGATATGAACTGGGAACCATTGCCGAGGATGAATTACTCCAGATGCAGCTTTCGTGGCTTAACACAGAAACATGCACGGAAAGAAGCCGAAATGAACCTGCGCGACAGGGAGATCCGTCTGCGGTCATTTCTCGGATTCAATGAAACTGTAAGACTTGAGCTTATATTACCCAACGAGATTCCTGATTTACAGGTGAACTCGAAGGAAGTTCTTGACCTTGCCATGGTAAATAACCCTGAAATACTGAACCAGCAGCTGACTTTGTTAACGGCTCAGAGCAGCCTGGCTCAGGCAAAGGCTGAACGGGGCCTAAATGCAAACATTATTGCTTCATATGGTTTGCGCGATCAGGATCCTGATTTCAGGCTTGCATACCAGCAGTCGAACAGACAGCAAACCGTCAGGCTGGGATTTACTATGCCGATTCTCGACTGGGGACTGGGACGGGGCAGGTTTAAAATGGCCCAGTCGAGCCTTGAACTTGCCGAAGTTCAGTCACAACAGGCCCTTGTTGACTTTGAGCAGAACCTTTTACTTGACGTGGAACAGTTTAACCTTCAGAAAAACCAGGTGGCAACTGCAGCAAAATCAGATACTGTGGCAATGAAGATGTTCGAGGTCACCAAACAGAGGTTCCTTATAGGAAAAATTACTGTCCTGGAACTGAACAATGCTGATACCAGAAAGGACCAGAACAGAAGGGCTTATGTACAGTCATTGCAGAATTACTGGAATTATTTTTACAATCTCAGGAGTCTTGCCCTGTATGATTTTGTTAACAGAAAACCGATAGAGACAGAATACGAAAAACTCCTGGAGTAAACAGAAGGTTTCCTTACAGCATAGTATCTAAAATAGTTAGATTTTGTAGAGACGTTGCATGCAACGTCTCTTTGCATGCAATGTCTCTGCGCTTTTTATTATTCTGCTGTTTTTTGTAAAAAATTAATATCTTTGCGCCTCAATAAGGAGGATTAAAAAAACGACTACCTAATAACCCAAAAAAGAGACAGATGCAAAACAAAACAGCCATAATTATTCTGGCAATTGCATTGGCACTTGGTATCAATTTACCAGCTTTCATTTACAGGTGCGACTTATAAAGTCAGAAAAGATGCAAAGGAATATGCAAAAGGCGATCTTGTAAAACAACGTAAGTATTTTGATTCAATCTCAGCATTACCAAAAGAAGACTGGAGTTATCTTGGCTACACTTTCAAGGAAGTTCAGAAGAAAGAGATGAACCTCGGCCTTGACCTCAAGGGAGGTATGAACGTAATACTTGAGGTTTCGGTTGAAGACATTCTGAAAGCACTTTCAAATTATAGTACAGATAAGACATTTAGTGCTGCATTGTTGCGCGCCAAAACTGAATATCAGAATCAAAGCCAGGCTGATTTTCTTACACTTTTCGGGAGAGCCTTCCAGGAGATAGATCCTAATGCAAAGCTTGCTGCAATTTTCGGAACTGTCGAATTAAGGGATAAAATCAACTTCAATTCTTCGAATGCGGATGTGCTGAAAGTTCTTGATGAAGAATTATCGAGCGCAATAACCAATGCTTTCAATATTCTGCGTACAAGGATTGACCGTTTCGGAGTTGTGCAGCCCAATATCACCAACCTCGCCACCAAAGGCCGTATTTTGATTGAGCTACCCGGACAGGATGATCCGAAGAGGGTAAGGGAGCTTCTTCAGGGAACCGCAAACCTTGAATTCTGGGAAACTTATGAAAACAGCGAAGTGCTGGGCTATCTTTCACAGGCAAATACAATACTGAGAGAACTGACTTCCAGAGCTGAAAAAACAGATACAACAAAAACTGCATCGGCCAAAGAAACAGTTCCGGCTGACACAACCAAAAGCCAGTCGCTACTGGATCTTATAGGAAAAGATACAACGCAGACAGCAGCAGTAGCCGCAACCAGGGATGAGTTCAATCTTCAGAATCCTTTATTTGGTTTGCTCAGCCCGAGGGTTACGGAACAGGGCCAGCCACTACCATCAAGTATGGTTGGACTTTGTGCGGGCATCGATACCGCTCAGGTAAACAGATATCTTAAATTAAATCAGATCAAGGCGCTTTTCCCACGCGATCTGAAATTTGCCTGGAGCCAGAATCCTTATAAATATGATCCGACAAAATCCCTTTACGAACTTCATGCCATAAAAGTCACCACACGCGACGGAAGACCTCCTTTGAGCGGTGATGTGATAACAGGTGCAAGACCATCGTCGGGAGTAACCGGATCAGAAGTAAAGGTTGATTTTACGATGAACCCCGAGGGCGCTAAAACATGGGCAAGAATGACCCGTGAAAATGTTGGACGCTGCATAGCTGTTATACTTGATGGATATGTCAGGTCATACCCGAGGGTTGAAAATGAAATTACGGGAGGCAGCACTGAGATAACAGGCGATTTCACAATAGATGAAGCAAACGACCTTGCAAATATCCTGAAATCAGGTAAGCTCCCTGCACCCGCCAGAATCGTGTCGGACACAATTATAGGACCTACACTTGGAAAAGAGGCCATTAACTCAGGTCTGGTCTCATTTGTGATTTCCTTTATTATCGTTCTCGCTTATATGATATTTTACTACAGCCGAAGTGCAGGCACCATTGCAGACATTGCCCTTTTTGGCAATATATTTCTGATTATCGGAGTATCAGCCTCGCTGGGCGCAGTTATTACTCTGCCTGGTATTGCGGGTATTGTGCTTACAATGGGTATGTCGGTTGATGCGAATGTTCTGATCTATGAGAGGATCCGTGAGGAACTGAGGGCGGGAAAAGGAATAAAGCTTGCTATTGCTGATGGGTACAAAGGCGCATTGTCTGCAATTCTTGACTCAAACGTTACCACATTGTTGACAGGTATAGTTCTTTATGTATTTGGTACCGGTCCGATCAAGGGATTTGCCACAACCCTGGTAATAGGTATTTTCACATCCCTTTTCTGTGCAATTTACGTTACGCGGCTTATCTACGAATGCCTGCTTAAGAGGAATGCAAGCCTTACATTCTCTATTAAAATGACAGCCAACATTTTAAAAGATACTCATATTGACTTTATCGGAAAGAGAAAGATATTCTATGCAATCTCAATTTTAATTACAGTTATCGGTATCGGATCATTAATAATAAGGGGACTCAGCCCGGGAATTGACTTTACGGGTGGCCGTACTTACATCGTCAGATTTGACCAGCCTGTTAAAACTGCTGATGTGGCACAGAATCTTACCGGTGCTTTTGGCGAATCACCTCAGGTTGTAACTTATGGCAGCGAGGATCAGGTAAGGATCACCACACAATACAGGATCAACGAAACAGGCGTCGACGACGAAGTTGAAACCGCCCTGTATGACGGGCTCAAAGGTATGATCGGGAACAATATCACCAAGGAACAGTTTCTGTCACAATACAGGAAAGGGTCCGAAACAGTAGGTCCGACAATTGCTGCTGATATTAAGAGGAGAGCCATCTGGGCTGTGGGTGTGTCGTTGATTATCATGTTCTTCTATATTTTCCTCCGTTTTAAGAACTGGCAGTACGGCGTTGGAGCCATCGTTGCCCTTGCACACGATTCAATGATAGTGATCGGCATCTATTCATTGTTGTGGGGTTTTATGCCGTTTTCCATGGAGATCGACCAGTCATTCATCGCCGCAATTCTTACAGTGATGGGGTATTCTGTCAACGATACTGTAGTTGTCTTTGACAGGTTGAGGGAGTTTC
This sequence comes from uncultured Bacteroidales bacterium, assembly GCA_963806555.1. GTDB lineage: Bacteria > Bacteroidota > Bacteroidia > Bacteroidales > VadinHA17 > LD21. The sequence goes on from CAWDYR010000004.1 coordinate 92,376, forward strand.
TTCCTCTTCATCGGAAACGTCCTGTAAATGAGGTTATTAATCTTGCAATGAACGATACCCTGAGCCGCACTATGAATACCGGCGTAACATCAATCCTTGTTCTTATAGTGATGTTCTTCTTCGGCGGGGCAACAATCAGAGGTTTTCTGTTTGCGATGATCATAGGTATTGTCGTCGGAACATATTCCTCAATTTTCATTGCAAGCTCAATTGTGTACGACACCACGCGTAAAAAAGGAATAAAAATGTGATCAGCTGTCTTTCATCACAAATTCTAAATTGTTCCATATAGTTTCTGAACCCTAACCCCGACCCTTCCCCTTAAAGCTAAGGGGAAGGGAGCAAGAACCTGCTGAATATACTCTGTGGTTTTTAGTCCGGCTGGCTCTGAAAGAGCCAAAATATGAATAACCCCTTGCGCAACCAGGGGTAGGTAACTACCAAACACTTCCCAGCTCTGAAGGAGCTGAATATATCAGGTATTCAGGAGATCGGGCGTTCGATAATTTATATAGGCGCAGTTGATTTAAGTATATACTGCGTGATGATTAAGATTGAACATAATTTTTCCTAACTTTGTTGATTCTGATTAATAGATAATTTGAAGCAGGAATTTAAATGAGCGGACAGGAAATTTTTGTTATAATTATTGTAGTGCTTCTGTTATTCGGAGCAGATAAGCTTCCGGAGATCGCAAAGGGTATCGGAAAAAGCATGCGCGATTTCAGAAAAGCTACCGATGATATTAAAAGGGAGTTTGAAGCGAGTACCAGTGAAATAAAGCGTGATTTTAATGAGGTAACAAATTCTATAACCCGGGATGTCACTGATATTAAGGATAATATCCAGAACGATGTAAATGAGGTAACCGACAACATCACGAATGAGGTAAATGAAGTTAGCGGAGATGTACAGAAAGATATAAGTGAGATCAAGGATAATATTGAGAAGAATGCCAGTGATGTTAAGGATACGGAAAAGAAGGAATACGATCCTTCAACTGACAATCCATACCATTACGATTACACTGATTAAAATATTGCACCACAACCGTTGGTGAGCTTTTCAGACAGCCCTGTAGCTATTTAATTTTCATGATCATAACCACTGGTATTACCAAATCATACGGAGAGCTTAAGGTTCTCAAAGGAATCAACATCGAAATTAAAGAGAAGGAAGTGGTCTCGATTGTAGGCGCCAGCGGTGCAGGTAAGACTACTCTTCTTCAGATCATCGGCACCCTCGACAGGCCCGACAGCGGGAAAGTGACCTATAACGGTACCAACACCGGCAGCTTAAAGGGAAAAGCTCTTGCATCATTCCGGAACAGCCATATTGGCTTTGTGTTTCAGTTCCACCAGCTTCTACCCGAATTCACCGCCCTTGAAAATGTGTGTATACCGGCATTTATTGCCGGGAAGACAAAAGCTGAAGCTGAAGCCAGGGCAAAAGAGATCCTTGGATTTTTAGGTCTTTCCGACAGGCTCGCCCATAAACCATCGGAACTCAGCGGGGGAGAGCAGCAGCGTGTTGCAGTTGCAAGAGCTCTGATAAATAATCCCTCAGTCATACTGGCTGACGAACCTTCCGGAAACCTGGACAGTGAGAACAAAAATGAGCTTCATAAGCTCTTCTTTAAGCTCAGGGATTCCTTTGGTCAGACCATCATAATTGTTACGCACGACAGGCAGCTTGCAGGAATGTCGGACCGCATACTGCAGATTAAAGACGGACTAATTATAAATGAATAACCAGCAGCATAAATTTTACCACGGCTTGCCTGGTATAATTGCCTGATTATTTCCCTGACTTAAACTCTATTTTAAATCCGATGACCTGCCATGCAGGAAGTTTAGCCGGCTTTTTAATAACAAGGCCGGACTTATTCTGAGAAAATCTGATTTTCTGGTCACTTCCAAGCAACTTAACGGATGCCACTGGCGCTGATTCAAAACCAGAAGTTGTTCCCAGCGATTTTACAACAATATCCTCAGTTGGCGTACCCAGGCAGAAAGCATACAGGTAGCCATCCTTCATCGTGAAGCGGATATCCTTTGAATTGAACTGATAGTTCTCGTTAAAACGTCCTTTTTTAAATGCCTTTGATTCCGCCGAACGCTCTCCGTATGTTTTCCATGGACGGCTTCCGTAAATGCCTTCACCATTTGCCGCAGTCCAGACTCCGATATCTTCAAGGATCTTAAGCATATCCGGTTCAAGGTCACCTTCGGGGGTCTGAACAACATTGATCAGAAGATTTCCGTTTTTGCTTACAATATCAACCAGCATCTGAATTACCTCATTTGCAGTTTTATATTTCTGGCCTGTGCGGTAATACCAGTCGCCAATAGAAGTATCTGTCTGCCAGGGATAGGTACTGACAGTATCAAGGACTCCGCGTTCCACATCCTGTACCCACTTACCATCGGAAGCCTGTTTGCAGGTATAGACAACACCAACATTGTTGTTGTTTCCTGTACCCTGGTTATAATAATGGGCAATAAGGCTTCTCCCGACATCTTCGAAGGGCATCTGACTGTCGGAATAGAGCAGGTCGGGGTGGTAGTTGTCTATAAGTTCCTTTATGCTGCTGAACCACTCGATCTGGAAAACAAGATTATTGGTTAACCAGCCTTTGTCGTCGGGAGTTGCCGGTGCATGATACAGATCGCTGTATACAGGATTCGCACCATCATAAGGAACACCGGCTTTTGGTCCTTCCTTATCAGATAAATGAGCGCTCTGAAACCATGTAAAGCTTGCACCGAGATGTTCAGAAACTCCAAACTTCATTCCCTGTTTTTTTGCAGCGTCCTGCCATAGTCTGACAACATCCTTTTTCGGACCCATGTTTACGGAGTTCCATTTATGGATTTTTGAATCCCACAGGAAGAAATTGTCATGATGTGTTCCCATGCTTACAAAATATTTTGCACCTGCTTTCTTATAAAGTTCCATAAGCTTTTCAGGATCCCATCTCTCAGCTTTCCAGAGCGGAATTATATCCTTATATCCGAAAACTGAAGGATGACCATAATGTTCGAGATGGTATTTATAAGCCGGATCCTTCTCCTGGTACATCCTTTTTGCATACCAGTCGCCCTGACGGGGCACTGCCTGGGGACCCCAGTGTGACCAGATCCCGAATTTGGCATCACGGAACCAGTCCGGATACTTGTATTGAAGTAATGATTCATCAGTAGGGCTGAAAGTACCTTCAGCAATCGGAAGCTTTCCTTTCTGGGCAGTGAGTGTCAGTGAAAAAATCAGAGCAGATATGCCCGATAAAATTAATTGTTTTGAAATGGGATTTTTCATAGTACTTGGTTTTATCTGTTGACTGGTTTTAAGTTACAGGTGTATTACAGGTTGAGTATTTTGCACATTTTGCTCTCTTTTTAATATCTCACTTTAATCTTTATTGAGTCCGGAACCGGGTTTTCTGAAACAACAATAACATAACCTCCTCCGGCGCCCGAGGTAACAGCACCCCGGTATTTTGAAAGGAATTTGGTTTCCACCTCCTTATAAATAGGATCAGGGACAGTATTGGGTAAAATCTTTTTCCATGACAAAAAGGTTTCTGTCAATGACTTACCGAGTCCATTAATATCTTTATTCCTGATACTTTCCCAGCAGAGATCGCCAGCTTCGCCGAGATCTTTTATATACTGTTTTTCCAGGTGCATCTCCTTTAATGGATCATAGCCCTCCGGCCTTGGATCAAGTTCCACCAGATGAATAACACCGGAAAGCCAGTCACACGTTGATCTGTCAATGTTTGATTCAATCTTTTCGGGCCAGTATCCACCGTTATAATAAAGACGGTTTATTCCCGGAAGCATCAGACCAAGATGATCCTGTGATCCTGATACATATTCCTTTCCCGGAGGATTTTCAGCTCCGAACAGCAGCCTGGCATTTTCTCCCGGATCACCATCAGGGTACCTGTCACCCCAGATTTTTATTGCGCATTCTCTTGAGCTTGTTGCAAGGCCTGAACGGACGTTGAAATCAATATCCGGCCATAATCTGTGCCACAACAACCGATCCGGGATGTATCTCTGAGACCCAGGGCTGATCCATCCATCCTCCTGCAAGGCAGAGCCTGTAAGGGAATCGCAGATTCCTTTTGGTCCCTGAGCTTGACCTTGACGGAAGACCCGGTTCCGGGATCCGGTCCAGTACAATATATTCTATTCCAAGTGTGTTACAGAGAGTCTCCTTTTCCGGTGTATGTCCGTCCTGGTTTACGATAAAGATATCCGGTTTAAGCCTCTTCATATCCGGTTCAAAATCAAGCATCCCTGTTCCGGATGCAAGAAAAGCATCATGAACATATCTGACAGATCTGACAATAAACAGTCTTTCTGATTCAGAGAAAACAGGTTTCTTTCCCTTCAGTTTAATAAGGTTATCATCCCTGCCAATGCTTACATAAAGATCGCCGTAGGCTGCAGCTGTTTTAAAGAACGCGATATGTCCGCCATGAAGCAGATCATAACAGCCACTGACAAGCACTTTTTTATTTTCATTCCAAGGGATTATTTGTTGAATTTGCTTATTCCTATTTTCTTTTGGGAATCATTCAAGCATCTGTTCCTTTATCCAGTCATAAGTTTTCTTCATTCCGTTTCTCAGCGGGATTGACGGTTCCCATCCGAGATATTTTTTTATCAGTGTGTTTTCGCTGTTTCGGCCTCTGACACCTTTGGGGGCGTTCAGATCATACTTTCTAACCATTTTATATCCGGCTATCTCTTCAACAATATCCACCAGCTGGTTTATTGACACCATTTCACTGCTTCCGAGGTTTATCGGTATGTTAATATCGCTGTACATAATGTCCTGGATCCCCTTGATACAGTCATCAATAAACATAAAGCTTCTGGTCTGATGACCATCACCCCATATCACTATTTCTTTTTTACCTGTCAGGCTGTGCATCGATTACTTTGCGGCAGATTGCGGCCGGAGCCTTTTCCCTTCCTCCGTCGTATGTCCCGTGAGGTCCGTAGACATTATGGAACCTGGCAACCCTGGTTGTTAACCCGAAATCTTCTGAAAAGTGCCTGCACATCCGTTCGCTGAAAAGTTTTTCCCATCCGTATCCATCCTCAGGCAGAGCAGGATAAGCATCAGATTCCTTCAGCCCGGGATTATCCGGATCTGTCTGTTTTTCACCATTATAGACACATGCAGAAGAAGCATAGAAGAACCTGTCGATGCCACACTCTTTTGATGCGAGGAGAAGGTGGGTATTTATCAGGACGCTAATCATACAGGCAGCTTTATTGTTTTCAATAAAGCCCATTCCACCCATGTCGGCTGCAAGGTTAAAAACCTCGTTATAACCATTTACGGCCTGAAACAATTTTCCCTGAGCCGGAGATCAAGAACCAGATTATCAGCGCCATCAGTGATCTGATACCATTCATTCAGTGGTTTTATATCTACTGCTCTTACAGTATTGCCTTTCTTAACAAGCTCTTTTACAAGGTGTCCTGCAATAAATCCGCCTGCACCTGTCACGACAATTTTTTTCATGTTACGATTATTTTGTTAATTACTTATGCGCCTTTCGCTATGACCCTGTCAGGTAAAATTAGTCCATTTTTTAATATTAATGTATCCTGTAAAGTCCTGCTCCATGTCTGTTTATAGTTGCGGAGAAAGTATCCTGAAATTTCCCGAGTTTTTGTCCGGTCCACAAATCTTTCACCCTCCGGGTACCTGTCAGGCCAAGCTCTTCAAATCTGACAGTGATTTCAGCCGCAGCGCCCGGTTCCGGTCCTGCCGGATCCCGGGTGGAAAGTTTCTGATCAGAAGCATTAAAGAGTGCCAGGTATTTATCGCCTGTTTTCGGATCGTCAGCTGTCCATGCTATCAGATCATCTTTCCTGAAAAGTTGTTTCCCGTTGGCACTGTGCTGGTTAACATTGAGAACATCTTTGTTGGTGATAAGCGAGAGAGTGAATTCGTCGTTACCCGGAAGATCTCCGCCAAACATCAATGGGGACCGGAAAATTGAGAAGAGAGTCATCAGCGTATACTGTTCATCCTTAGTGAATCCCGACCAGCGCGGCTCTCCCCTTTCAGCCCTGAGCCCGATCCTGCCGAGGGGCAGCATATCTCCGTCGGGCCAGCAGCCAGGGGCGCCAAGCCCGACCCATTTTTCCAGAATTGTAAACTGGTTTTTCAGTTGTGACCAGTTATCCCAGAAATCATTGGAAGTCCGCCACATATTGACATTATTCTTCAGGAATGTCAGCTGTTTCCGGCTTGTCTCCGCCTGGAGAAATGCTGATCACAATCGGTCTTCCGCAATTGTCGATGGCTTTTCTTACCATTTCAATTTCTTTGGTGCGTCCCGAAAGATCATCCACCTTTACAAAATCGACACCCCATGATGCATATAGCTGGAACAGCGAATTATAATACTCCTGCGCTCCCGGTTTCCCGGCCACAATAGTGTACATATCCCGAAGCCAGATACACTGGCCTTCAGGGGAGTAGATATCCTGTGCCCTGGCATCGCTTCCGAGGATCGGTGTATTATTGTTTACAGCTGTCACGGGAACGCCTCGCATCACATGAATTCCGAATTTAAGACCCCTGCCGTGCACGTAGTCGGAAAGCGGTTTAAATCCTTTTCCGTCAGCAGCAGAAGGAAACCTGTTAAGGGCCGGGGTCAGTCTTCCATATTCATCCATGACGAATCTGGGATCATCCTCGTTATAACCTCCTGATTTATCGTTCTCTACATACCATCTGATATCCACAACAATGTAATTCCATCCGAATTTTTTAAGGTTATCAGCCATGTAATCCGCATTGGCTTTAACTTCCGCCTCAGTAACTGTGGGACCATAGCAATCCCAGCTGTTCCATCCCATTGGCGGAGTCGGAGCCCATTTGTGAAATGCCGGAACGGTATCATAACCTGCATCTGTATGGCAAGCGATAAGCAATTGAACTGCAAGAAACAGGAGGAGTAATTTCTTCATATCTTTTATTTTAAAGGGATTAGCATACTCCAGTCAAAAAAGCACATTACTCGTGTACTTTCACGTGTAAATTTAGAATATTTTTGAGGAAATACAAGACAGATAATGCTATAGCCAGGGGCTGACACTGTTTATTTATCAACACGTCTATCCCCCTGGCAGATGAGGTCCACAGAGCCCGCCTTCGCCAGTAAATCAATCAAAATTATGAAATGATAAAGTGGCTACGGCGGGTGAAATATTCACAGAGGTACACAGAGTCTTGCTGAATAGTGATTCAAAAATTTTCCGATACTCCTAAACCAAACGAAGCAAAATCGTACCTGACAGGGTCATCCTTATCCAGTTTTCGCAGGGTAGCATAATTTTACCCATATTTCCTTATTTTTATGATGCCTAATTTAAGGAAATGAAGTTGAAAAAGCATGAGCTGAAGGAGTTTCTTGATGAAAAGGTTGAACTATATAACCGACCTGCTTTCATTGAATCTGATCCGATAAGTATACCACATCAATTTACAAAAAAACAGGATATAGAAATAGCTGGATTTCTTGCAGCTACAATCGCATGGGGAAACAGAAAGATGATTCTCAGAAATGCAAACCGGATGATGGAACTGCTCGATCATTCGCCATACGAATTCATTATGAATTCAAGCAATGATGAAATAGAAATGATCAAAAGATTTGTCCACAGGACTTTCAATTCGACCGATTTGATCTACTTTCTGAAAGCCCTGCAGAATATTTACAGGCACAAGGGTGGCCTTGAAACCATCTTCAATACCTATCAGACTGCAGATTCACTTCTGCCTGCTATCCATGAGTTCCACAAGATATTTTTTGAACTTTCTCATGAAAAAAGAACAGAGAGGCATGTATCTGATCCATTCAAGGGTTCGGCGGCAAAGAAATTGAATATGTATTTACGGTGGATGATAAGGAATGACAATAGGGGTGTTGATTTCGGCATCTGGAAATCAATTTCACCTTCGATCCTTTCATGTCCGCTTGATGTTCATTCAGGAAATGTTGCAAGGAAACTCGGTCTTATTAACACGTAAACAGAATGATGCAAAAGCAGTTTCAGAATTGGATTCTAATCTCAGGGAAATGGATAGTAATGATCCTGTAAAATATGACTTTGCACTGTTTGGGTTGGGTGTTTTTGAGGGTTTTAGATAAAAGATACTTCTGCTCTTTTCTTATTTTTCTTATTTTTTATAATTAATGGAGAATCAACTTTACCAGTGTGACAACCCTTTGCTTCGGGAGTCGCAAAAACAGTCGCATCTGAAGTCTATGCTTCTCGGACACTGGGGCACTAAAGAAATTAATATAATTCAATAAAAATGGAAACTCAAAAAACCTGGCATGAGAAACATCATGCAACATTAGGCTTTGGTGGGCGTGTAGCTGATGCGGTAGCATTTGGCATGGGTTCATGGAAGTTTATAATCCTTCAAACAGTTTTAGTAATACTTTGGATGGGGGCAAACCTTGTTGGTTTTATGTTTCATTGGGATGTCTATCCTTTTATATTACTCAATCTTCTTTTCTCAACACAGGCAGCTTATGCAGCACCTATTATTATGATGTCTCAAAACCGGCAAAACGAACGTGACAGGATGCATGCTGAACAGGATTATAGAACGAATAAAGAGGCAAAACAAGAGATTGAAGCTTTGGCAATAATGTTGAAGTCAATTGAAGTGGATAAATTAGATAAAATCATTGAATTGCTTCAGGAACAGAAAAACAACCCATCCAAAAAAACATAAATTGATATGGGAACCTTTCAGACAGGAACCCTGACTCGTACCCGTGGTCCCTTCTGGTCAATTCGACCAGCAAAAATTTTATGGGTGGCCTCGGCTGGGGCAGCCTATCAAATCGGATAATTAGAAAAAACCTTATAAAAGTAGGGTAATACTGTTTTTGTTCGGTTAAAGAATAGTTAACTTTAATGTGAGAATGAATTTAAATAATAACTCACGATTGTTTTCAATTGACAAAGGAAGAGTTTAAATTATTGTTTGATACATATTTCGATTCTGTACGCAGTTATCTTGTTTTATCGCGGTGCAGAAAAGGAACAGGCTTCGGACCTCGCCCAGGATGTGTTTTTAAGGGTTTGGGAGAAACAGATGGATATTGATATGATGACAGCACCCGGGTTGTTATATAAAATTGCAGGCGACATGTTTATAAGCCAATATCGAAGAGAAAAGCTGGAGCTGAATTATAAAGCAGCATTGAAAAACGATTCAGTCGATTTTTCCCCTGAAGATCAGCTGCGTTATAAGGAATTGTTTTCCAGATACACAAAATCCCTGGCCGCTCTGGGTGAGAAACATCGCACTGTTTTTATGATGGCAAGGATGGACGGGCTGAAATACCGGGAAATTGCCGACAGGTTACAGTTAAGCGTTAAGGCCGTAGAGAAAAGGATGAGCATAGCGCTGGCTTTTCTTAAAAAAGCATTAGAGGAATAAATAAATGGGAACAGAAGAGAAACATAAGAAGCAGAATCACTTTTCAGAAGAAACCGAAAAGATGATTTCCAGCACTCAGATTCACTGGGGGAAAACAAAAGAAGAGGTATGGACAGAGTTGGAAAAGAAGACAGGAAATATGCCATCGGCCGGGAAAATTATCTTTTTCAGACCCTGGATTAAGGTTGCCGTGGCTGCAGGAATTGCTTTATTAATAGGAATATCCGCTCTTGTCAGGTTCTATACAAAAACTATAAATGTGCCAACCGGACAACACGCTGAAATTTATCTTCCCGATAATTCAAGGATTAATCTCAATGCCCAGTCAACAATATCCTATAAACCTCTTTGGTGGAATTTTACGCGTATTGTTAAGTTTGAGGGAGAAGCTTATTTTGATGTTATGAAAGGAAAACAATTCGAGGTTATTTCCGGCAGAAGGAAAAACTATTGTACTTGGAACCACCTTTAACATATTCTCCAGAAATAGCGACTACCAGGTGACCTGTATTTCAGGCAAGGTAAAAGTCTCGGAAATATCCGGTAATCAGGATGTAATTCTGAATCCCGGCCAACAGGCTCTGTTAAACCCGGAAGGTACATTGGTTATTCAATCTGAAATAGATACTGACCAGACTTTGTCATGGTTAAATAATAAACTTAGTTTTACATCTGCCCCGCTCAGGAAGGTATTTGAAGAGATAGGCAGGCAGTACGGAGTTCTTATCAATATTCCTGAAAATCTTGAATATACATATACAGGTACATTTATAAAAGAAGGCTCTGTTGAAAATGTTTTAAATTTAGTGTGCAGACCTTTTGACCTGGAAATTACCCGAAAGGCAGACAATGAATACATTATCACGGGAAATAAATAAAAGCCTGTCATTTAAAAAGCTTATTATTTCTTCGTTTTTCCTGTACCTGTTTCACTTCTCCTGCTCACAGGAGATCACGATAAAATGTACAGAGGAGCCGTTGAATAAACTCCTTATTAACTTGCGGTCTGAGTATGGATTGATGCTTTCGTTCGATGATACATATTTATCATCATTTAAGCTGACCTGTGATACAACTTTTGCATCTGCAGAAGAGGCAATTGACTTTCTTTTAATGGGCTTGCCCCTGAGGTATGAAATAAACAATGGAGTATTTATTATTTATACAATCAGGATTAAGGAAAAACCGAAGAAGTATATCATATCCGGCCGTATCACTGACAGAACCAATCAGGAAACTCTCCCTTTTTCGGGATTAGAGATCAATAACAATGTGATTGGTTCGGATGCAAAAGGTAATTTTTCACTGACATCGACGGACAGTATCTTTAATGTTAAAATATCATATATCGGTTATTTTATCCTGGATACTATCGTAAATGCAGGAACAAATTTCAATTTTAAGCTTATACCATCGGTAATTGCATTGCAGGAGGTCGTCGTCAAAGGGGCAGTAGTGGCGCAGACAATTCAGGCAGGTGCCTCACCGGGGATAATCAGGCTGAATCACAAGATAGCCTATTATCTTCCCGGCAATGGCGACAACTCGATATTTAACCTGCTGAGGCTTCAGCCCGGGATACTTGCAGCAGGTGAGCAATCAGCCGACCTTATTATATGGGGAAGCAATGAAGGACATAGCCAGATAATATTTGATGGATTTACACTTTATGGGATGAAGAATTTTAATGACAACATCAGCGCAGTAAATCCTTTTATGGCAAAAGACATCAAAGTGTTAAAAGGCGGATTTGGTGCTGAATATGGCGAAAGAGTGGGAGGGATAGTGGATATCACGGGTGTGGATGGAAACAGGCTGGCACCATCAGCACAGTTTTGTATAAATAATATGACAGTCAACGGAATGGTAAGTGTCCCTTTCCAGAAGAAATCGACATTGTTACTTGCTTACCGGCAAACATATTACGATCTTTATAATCCTGTAGTGTTTTCTAACTTCTTCATATGGGAGAGGCATGCAAATCTCCCGGGCAGACTATTATCTTACACCCGATTATAAATTTCGCGATATAAATCTGAAATATTCAGGAAGCACTACCAACGCCAATTATTACCTGAGCCTTTATGGTGGCAGGGATAATTTCTCATATGCTTTTGACAAGGAAACCTTTCAGAAGACTATCACGCTGTATCACAATGAAAAAAACAACCAGCTTGGTGGTACTGCATTTTACGGCCTTCGCTGGAAAGATAAGCATACCAGCAACTTCATAACAAGTTTTTCATCATTGCAAACTGCCCGGACACATAATGAAGATATAATACGAACATCAGGTTCGCAGGTTCCAACAAGCATCCATAATATTTATGATTTATCGATAAACGAAGTAAACGGGAGGATAGAAAATACATTTAACCTGTCGGAGAAACACCAGGTTGATGCAGGTGTTGGAATACTTAATTATTTTACAGACAGGGACGAGAAAAGTACGCTGTATTCCATTCAGGATGAAGAAATAAATCTTACCCTTCCTTACTTTTACATTCAGGATAATATCAACTTGCATAAAAAGATCGCAATAAAACCTGGTTTAAGGCTCGATTATCATTCAACAACAGGGAAAATATTTTTTCAACCCCGTCTTTCCCTTCTGTACAGGGTAAATGATTACCTGAGAATAAATTCGGCAGCAGGTATATACAACCAATTTGTGGCAAAGAACATGATAATTGAAACTTCGGGAAATTACCGGCTGGCATGGTCGGTTTGTGACAACAGCAAAGTATCGGTGTTGAATTCTCAAAGCCTGACCTTTGGACTCACATATAATAAGAAAGGTTTTATTTTCACTGCCGAAGGTTATTTGAAAAATACCGGAGGAATTACCCGTTTCGTGGAAACAGGCACCGGAACAGACCTGTATGAAGGTGACAGTAAAACAAAGGGAGTGGATATTTTCATCAAGAAGGATTTTATGGATCAGACAATCTGGATTTCCTATACCCTGAGTAAAACTGTTGAGCATTTCCCATATTTCCCGACCACCGGATTTATCCCCGCAATGCACGATCAAAGACATGAGCTGAAACTGGCCGGACTTGCAAAGTTTAAATCCTTTCATTTTTCGGTCAATTATGTCCTGGGTTCCGGATTTCCTGACCCTGATCAGCTTCCTGCCCTGATAGATTATATGCAACCATACAGCCGGCTTGATGCTGCCCTGATCTACAAACTTTCAAAACGGAAAATCCACCTTGATGCAGGAGTTTCTGTGTTGAATGTACTCAACAGGGAGAATATACGATACTCGAATTATACCAGGATCCCGACAGACGAAACTACTACGATAAGCTTATATGCTGAAGCTGTACCTCTTACGCCTACACTTTTCCTGAACATTTACTTTTAACTCCTTGTCAGGCAGGGGTTACTAACATTTTTTTATTTATTGAAGGCGCCTCTTTCTGAATTCTCTCTAAAATAAAATCATAAAAAAGTAGGGTAAAAAGAATTTCATGCGGTTTAATTTCAAGGAAGCAGTAAGACAAGGTAATAATCTTAATAAGCTTCTGAGATGTATAACTAAAATAGTATAGACATGAGAAACTTAGTTTTAAAAATTTCAGCAACAAGCATGGTACTTTTCCTTCTGGCAGGAGTCTCCTTTTCACAGGCACAGAATCATACCAGAATCAGGAAACAGGATCAGGTGCAGGATCAGACGCAGAACCAGGTGCAGGATCAGACGCAGAGTCAGGTGCAGGATCAGACGCAGAACCAGGTGCAGAACCAGGTGCAGGATCAGACGCAGAACCAGTTGCAGAACCAGGTACATAACCAGGTGATGGATCAGAATCAAATGCAGAGACAGGGAAAGGTGAGGAACCAGAACAGGGCTTTGAACCAGAATCAGCTAAAAAACCAGAACCAATTACTGAATCAGAATCAGGTAAAGGAACAGAGCCTGGTGAAGCAACAGAACCGTGAAAAATTCCGCAATTCACTGACAGAGCAACAAATAGGCATTCTTGGAAACAAAGAGATGAAACAGAATCAAAAACGTCAGGCTTTTATGAATTCGCTAACTGAAGAACAATGTAATATGCTTCAGGGAAATCAGGAGTTACGCCAGCTGCGAAGGAATGAATTCCGGAATAACAATGCTTCCGGCGAGCAAAGCAGACAAATGATTCAAAATGGTACCAATACCCGTAACTCAACAACCAGAAACGGGAACGGACAACTATAGTAAGTCTTGAAAGAAAAAGGAGATCCGGGGGAGCACACTGCTTTTTTCGGACTCCTTTTTCAATCTTGTTAAAATGTACAAATAAAATTGCAAAATAAATGAAACAGGTTTCCATTTTGATAATATTATTAATCCGGGTACTGCCGGCATTGTCCCAATATGACAGGATTGACTCTTTACTTTTGGATGTATTTGGGTATGACAAAGCATTAAACCACTTATTCGATCAACCCTCAGCCTAGCAGTTATTTATACAGTGGAATCAACTGCGATAGTAAAACATTTTATGCCGGAAGGGAACTGGGTGATAATATGTATTCAATAAATGGGAATCTTTACATGTTTCATTCAAGTGGATTATATGTCGGAGCATCCGGTTCATGGTACAGTGATCTCGATCCGGGTTATAATCTATCTGCTTTCACGGCAGGGATAAGGATGCCTTTAAATCAAAAGAAAAACTTTGAGTTTCAGGGCTTCATACAGCAGGTATTTACTTAATTCTGCAGACTCTGTTAACGAAAATGTCTCTAAAAATAACCTGGGTGCAGGATTATTAATGAGGAATAACCGGATTGGAGGATATCTTTCGTTTAATGCCTTGTTTGGAAAGAAATTTAGTATGAACCTTTCACCTGCTATTTTTTCTAATATCACCCTGCTGCAGTTTGGCAAATACGGGAAGATAATGTTATCTCCGGAAGTCTCTTTGTTCATAGGCATCCGAAACTATTGTTGAAAGCGGAAACAGTATTATAGATCCGATGGCCATGTCCTATTCGGTTAAGGAGAAATATGGACTGTTAAATACACAGGCATATCTGCCGGCTTATGTTTATGCAGGAAATTTTAGCTTCGAATTTGGTTATTCGGTAAATTTTCCCATGACACAGGATAATACAACCAGATATCCGGTGAATTCATCTTTTTCATTCTCAGTCGGGTATTTGCTGCCATTGAAATGAATTTAACTAACGGTTAGGTACTAACTCTGTGGACCTTCTATGTTGAAAAACAAATAAAAGGGCCAGAATTTTTTAATTTCACACTCATTTTTTTCATTTTTTACCTTTTTCTCTCTTAGATGCCTGTCTTATAGACATATCAAGATTCAGTCAAGGCCGAAGCGCAGCGAGTTCATATAGCCTTGACGAAAGCTTGATTTGTCATATTTTTGCATCAAGGGAGAAAAAGGTAATCTCTCACCTTGAAAACAAACTCTTTATTTTTTTATAATAAACCTTTTTAATCAATCTTCTATCAGCAGTCAGTAAATTTGCTGCAATGTACTTTTCATATTAAAAAGGAAGGGGGACGCAGTCTCTGCGAAGCAGTCTTTCCATTTCTGGGCGCTGCAAGTCCACGGTAGCGTGTATTCCCCCATCCAGATTTTCAAGGTTATTATAAAGTTACATCTTTATTCAGTTATCCCAATTTTATATGGTTCCTGGGTCATAAGTACATAACGCATCCTGTTTACCAGCTTTCGTGTAATTCTGATAATTGCCTTATTCTTATTCATTCTCCTGGCCAGTTCATTGAACTTCGCCATCAGGGCAGGGTCTAATCTTACTGCCTCCCATGCTGCTTCAATAATCATGATCTTGAGTTCCTTCCTGCCACGGTTTATTAGTTTCCCTGTTGACATCTTGTCTCCGGAACCGTGCATCATCGGAACCAGTCCTATATAATCGCAAAGATCATCAAGACTTTCAAACCGTCTTATATCACCTATCTGAACTAAAAAAGTCATAGCGGTCAAAAATCCAATACCAGGGATACTGATCAAAAGATTATAGTTACTTCTGTAAGCATCTCTCTGTGACAAGGATCTCACCTGCCTGTTAACTGATAACAACTCCTTCCTTTGCAACTCTCCGATACGAATGTAATTATCAAGAGTCTGCTTCAGGCTTTCATGTTCTATTTGAAGTTCCTTCAGCCAGTTCATATATACCTTGGACCAACTCCTGGTCTGGC
Organism: uncultured Bacteroidales bacterium; assembly: GCA_963806555.1. GTDB lineage: Bacteria > Bacteroidota > Bacteroidia > Bacteroidales > VadinHA17 > LD21. The sequence continues at coordinate 108,067 of CAWDYR010000004.1, forward strand.
CAAGGGTAAACCTGTCAGGGACGATAATATTAAACTGGAAGAGAAGAGATCTTACCCTTGCTTTTGTCCGGGTAACATCTTTCATCACTCTGAACCGTTGGCGAACCAGAGCCCGGTCTGCTTCCAGATTTGGATCAGGAACATGTATTGGTTTAAATTCCTTACTCCTGAGCGACCTTGCAAGTTTACGGCTGTCTACCGGGTCCATCTTCTGTATCTTCTCCTTATTGCTGGTTGGAACATCAGCAGCATGGATTACATTACAATTAATCCCTAATTGCCTTAATCTACGGCAAGGATAAAATCCATTAAATCCGGCTTCATATACAGCATGATAATCAGCTCCGGGAAAATTCCTCCTCAGATAAGACACCAGAATATCCGGATCCGGATTCTGGCTCATTGTCTTATGTTCATATTGTTCTCCGAGAATTGTCACTGTCCAATTCTTTTTATGACAGTCAATTCCAACATAAATGGATTGCCCATCAAATAATTTCTCATTAACTTTGGTTTGCATAAGCTAGTCTTTTTTAAAATTGTTAATAATTTATTCCACTACCAATTTAAAAAATTCTAGCTTATACTTTTTTCAAACATAATACCTCTGT
>CAWDYR010000005.1:0-55533 GCA_963806555.1 uncultured Bacteroidales bacterium
GAAAAGCAGGCAAATATTATTTCAAAAACTCAGGAAGAAGAATGCCTTCTGGTCATATAAAAATGTAAATGAGATTGATGATGACCTCTTTATTGAAAAAGTATTGCTAATGCTTGATGTAGATGATATTAATTTACTTTTTAAAATATATGATAAAGAATTTCTGAAGAAAGTGTGGGAGGAGAGAATTCTCAGACAGGAGCCCTACTTTCACGGACTGAACAGGTTCTTTGCCTGGTTTTATTTTGGCATAAACGATCCGGATGAGTATATCAAAAACAGAAAAATCTATTTACACAACTAATTATGCAGGGCCTTTCTGATGAAGCAAGCAGAGTATTTGAACCTGTTTCAAAACTAAACTGTATAAAGGATTATATTCTGATCGGAGGAACAGCCCTTGCACTGCAAACCGGGCATCGTATAAGTGAAGGTCTGGATTTCTGTAAATGGCCATTACCTGGTAAGTCCGATATTGACTGGCCACAGGTACTAAAAGAACTTTCATCAGTTTTCAACAAAATCGAACCTGATATTCTTGGTTTTAACCAGGTCAATTTTTATGCAGATAATACAAAACTTTCATTCTATTCAAATCAACTCTACAAATCTCCTGTCAAAGAGCCTATAGTTTTTCTGAATAACATAAGTATACCCAATATTGAGACAATCGGAGTAATGAAGCTTGAAGTAATGCTGAGAAGAAGCAGTTTCCGTGACTACTACGATATTTATTCTATCTTAAAGGAAGGGGTTTCCTTAAAATCAATGATCAACAAAGCAACAAAATATTCAAACCATATTCTGAAGATAAAGGATATTCTGAATTTCATTTCCGATGGAAACAATTTTAGAAAAGATAAGCAATTTGATCTGCTGAAACCCAATTATCAGGTATCCGAAAAAGAGATCGAGGATTTCGTAAAGAGCATAATTCTCAAGGAATATAGTCTGTAAACGAGCGAAGAGCAGGGAGCGTTGAGCGTAGAGCGTAGAGTGAAAAGCAAAAAGCATAGAGCGAAAAGCATAGAGCGAAAAGCGTAGAGCGAAGAGCGAAGAAGAGCGCAGAGCGTAGAGCGTAGAGCGAAAAGCGTAGAGCAAAACAGGGCTATTGCATCTTCAGTTTGCCAATCACTAGTATTGGATTGTTATTTTCATCAATCTGACTGTTCAGAGTTGAGATCCTCTGTTTTACTTGTTCATCAAGTTTATTTGAATCAAGAGCTTTTTCAATCTTTTGTTTCAGTTCAAACGACGAATAATAAACATACCCCAGGTTGTTGGTTATAAAAAAGTAGTCATCCCATTGATCAGGGGCTTCATCAATTCCGAGAAAATCATTTTGAAAGTCTTTAATCTCAATAACGGTGAAGTCTTTCTTATTTATAAAATAACGGGTCAGCTTATCTGCATTCATACTGAAGGTCTCCCCGTCATCATTCAGATGGATCCTTGCATGAGCTTTTGCGGCAATAATGAATCCGGGAGCATTTGCCGATAAATAGACAAAGTTACCAATCTCATTATTTTCATAAGTAAACCTGTCGTCGACATAAAAAAAGCAATAAGGTTTACAGGAAGGCTGATTTACTGTGTACAAAGTGTCATACTCCTTCGGCATGTAGTACAAATCATTCATCACCATATCAATACTGGTCTGCAGGCCTATATTCTTTACACCTGGAGGGGCAATACCATCTATTATATTTCCCGAAGTAGTCAGTGTATATAAATTATAATCTTTATTCATCCGGGGGACAATTGTCAGCAGAGAATCACCCGATACGATTATTTGGGAAATAAGATTATCTATCCCGGTAAGTATCCTGTTAAAAGGTTCCCCGTTTTTCAGATCATAAGCAATTATATGGTGGGAATCACCCCGGTGGTTTATATACAGGATATCGTTTTTGTCATCCAGTGCGAAAGCATCAACCCTTAGAAACTCCTCAGGGCCTTTTCCTGCTTTTGCAATTGTTCTTAAATACCTGCCGTTATCTGAAAACTGAAGGATCTTTTCATTGTCAATTGAAATAATATATCTTTCGCCAACCGCATAGTTTGTATTCTGACCCAATAATATTTCATCAGCAGTTTCAAGTTTAACAATGCGGATATCATCGAGCAGTTCACTCAGATACAATTCCTTTGTTTCAGCCGGGTTTTGTAAATCTATAACCGGAACTGCTTTTTGGGGAGTTTTCCCGGTGCAGGATGTTATCAGGAATAACAGAAATATTATTTTGACGATCTTCATCTTTGGTTTTATACTGTTACATCAACCCTCCCACCTGCACTGCTAGTTAAATATCTACTAAAATAGGCATAAAAATCAGGTAATCAAATTTTTCAGGGTGTTTTTAAAGAAGTGAAGATATTGACGAGGGGGGTTGGTGATTATCAGTTCCAATAATCTGACAGAAATGATTGTTCTGGTTTTTAAATATCCCCGAGGCTGATATAAGGTAAAGTCCTGAATTGATACAGCTTTATTAAGGCGAACAAGGGTGTTATGTTTTGTAATAAAAAATTACATCTATTAAACGCGCTTATTTAAAATTTCCCACGCTAAAATGATGGAACCGCTCCGCGGTTCAACATTGTGACTTAGACAATATCGCTATAATGATGGAACCGCTCCGCGGTTCAGATTAAGCAACATTATTATAGTAACTGCAATAACACAATATATAACAACCACGGAGTGGTTACATTATTTTAGTAACTGCAATAACACAATATATAACAACCACGGAGTGGTTACATTATTTTAGTAACTGCAATAACACAATATATAACAACCACGGAGTGGTTACATTATTTTAGTAACTGCAATAACATAATATATAACAACCACGGAGTGGTTACATTATTTTAGTAACTGCAAGAACACAATATATCACAACCGCGGAGCGGTTACATGTCTGTTTCGTTGCGCCATCAAGGCTTTGTGTAGAGGGCAGAGCCGAGCGTTAAGAAGGCCGACTGTTAAGAAATTGCCCACTGCAATTTTAGGGAGGAGCCAGGTGGAGGGAGGGCGGTGTGGGAGGGCTTAACTTATCGTTTGCCTTCGGCGAGCTCACGAAAATTCATCCTACCACTTTCGCGAATTGACTTTGTAATATTCGCTCGTTTTCAGTGGCTTTTATATGTTACTTTGACTCCGTCGAGCTCGGGTTGAAAAATCACCTGCGAATAAAAGCCTATTAATCAACCCCTCGGTTACACACACTCTTACGGGTTGTACCGAGAGCATAACCCACTCCAGACCCGAAGAGAATAATCCAAAACAGGAAAAATTATATTTCCCGGACGGAGTGACATTATTGTCTGAGAACGATCAAAACCGGATTTGAATTCTCATTAAGTTTCTCTGCAATACTTTTTAGTTGATCCGCTTTTCTCCTGTCATTTACTTTTGCATCAATCAAATTGCTGTTTTTAACATGTTTAATCAGGTCATACGCTTCCGTATAACCTATAAAAATGTTGTCATTACGGATCTCCACAGGCCAGAAAACAACACCCCCGTCAATATCATTGACAAAACCATTCTCTCTGAGGACCGAAAACCTGGACGATGATTTATCATATATACAGTTCGATATTGAGTCGGACATATCCCACCAAACTTTAATGAATAATGACTTTTTTGTTTCCCTTACATCGCTGACCCAAATTTTCCCATTTATAGCAGGTACTTCCGACATTGTGGGATCGGGTGGCATTTTAAGATTCCCGAAATGAAAGATGGCATAAGGTTTCTTGACAAAATCGACAAAATCATACAGCGTATCAACGCCGAATTCCATAAAGTGAGGAGTCCCGTTGTACATGTAAAGAGGAGAATAGGGTACAATAACCCCTTTGTTTACTCTTTTCAGTGTATTAATTAGTTTCATCAGGACAATACCGTTTTTATCTATAATGTACCAGCTGTAAACAGGTTCGGTAGTGCCCATCGGTAGATTGAATGGATGAAAAACAAAACTGTTCGCGTCTTGCATTATAAACTGATTGCTGGGGAAATCTGTCCTAAACTCGTTTATGAATTGTCCATCATATCCATATACCAGTACTACCCGGGCTGACAAAATATAAATCTCATGTCTTTTTTCGTCGATTATGAATTCTGCTACTCTTGAATATTCTCCCGGGCCCCTGCCGGCAGAACCTATCTGCATAAGGAACTGACCTTCTCTATCAAATTTAAATAATTCCGAGCCATCAGTAACGAATATGAACGAATCGCCTATTGCTGCATTTTCTATCCGTTTCAGCAGGCAGGCTGTATCTGTCTCAAGGGGGATATATTCCAGTCCCTTTCCAATAGTGCTTAATGGAACAGATTCAATATTACCAATATTCCCTTCGAGATCAACCATAAATGGAAGGGCCACCTTGCCAGATCTCCTGGCAGTCTCCCCGTTTTTACAGGATATTGGGATGAGAAGGAACATGAACAGTAAAAATCCGGTGGAAGTTTTCATAATTCTGTTTATGGAAGGTTAATAAAAGATGATTACTGCCTATAAAATTAGGCGTTTAATTCTATGTATACAAATTTTAGTGACTGGATTTATTTATTGATTGATCATTTTTCAGTTACACTGACACTCTGTGTAAGTTTTTTCAGAAATAAGAAAAGAAAGTTCTCGCAGAGTCACGCAGAGTCAGACGCAGAGGATCGCAGAGTAAGAAACTCCGCGAAAACCTGCCTGCCGGCAGGCAGGTCTGCGGTTTTTTACTCTGCGGACCTCTGCGAGAAAAAAGAGAATACCACTTTATATCTCAAATACTCCTCACTTCAATCGCTCTGGATCTTCAGGCGGTTAAAACCCGCTTTGGGTGACAAGGGGTGAAACATTAAAATTATTACTACTTTTGCAGAAGTTTTGTTTGCAGGATATTAATGGTTCAAAGGATTGAAATGCAGATTTGTCTGGGGAGTTCCTGTTTTTCGAGAGGTAACAGGGATGTGGTTGCATTTATAAGGGAATACCTCAGAAGAAACCATCTGGAAGACAGGATAATCTTCAAGGGAGCCAGGTGTATGGATCTCTGCAGCAAAGGTCCGAATCTGAGAATCAATGAAAGGATCATTCAGGAGATAACTCTCTCAAAAATCGAAAACATCCTGGAAAAGGAATTTGGAAATATTAAATCAGACGCACACCTTGGTTAATAATATGAATGACAGAAAACCTGTCTTTTACATAAATGATCAGAATTGCAGAAATTCTTACTCCTGTGTAAGGGTTTGTCCGGTGAATGCCATTGAGGTCAGGGCACAGAAGGATCATCCCACGATCATTTCTGAAAGATGCATTGGCTGCGGACTTTGCTTTATTTCCTGTACCCCCCATGCCGTGGAGTTCAGGGATTCAAGGGAGGAAGTAAAAAATCTGCTTTTATCCGGCCGTAAAACGGTTGCGCTTGTCGCTCCGAGCATTGCCTCGGAGTTCGATGACATTACCGATTACAGGAAATTTGTCGGAATGCTCAGACTCCTTGGATTCGACTATGTCCATGAAAACTCATTCGGAGTCGATCTGATAGCTGCCAAATATGCAAACCTCTTCCGTAAAGCAGAAGGCAAATACTATATTACAGCCAACTGTCCGGCGATTGTTAAGCTTATTGAGAAATTTCATCCGGAGCTTGTTCCTAATTTCGCTCCGTTTGTCTCACCCATGATAGCTACCGCAATGGTGGTAAAAGAAATCTACGGAGATGAAATAGCAACGGTTTATATAGGCCCTTGCATAGATAACAAGGATGAAACATACCTCTACCGTGACGGCAAACTGGTTGAGGGAGTACTGACTTTCATTGAACTGAGACAGCTGTTTGATGAATTCAATATCCAGGAGAGAGTCGTTAAGATGTCCGAATTCGATCCACCCTACGGCAACTGGGGAGCCCTCTACCCTCTCCCGGCCGGGATCCTGCAGGCAGGAGGCATCAGGCGCGATATGGCCACAAGCAGTGTTATTACAGCTGCAGGAAAGGAAGATGTATTTGAAGGAATCAATGATTTTGAGAAATATATTGACACTATACATCATCATTTCAACTTTTTCTTTTGTCATGGCTGCCTTCTGGGACCTGGCATGGAACGTCATACAGAACGTTTCAGAAGAAGAGCTCTCGTAAGGCTGTATGCCGAAAAGAGGGTCGCCAAACTTGATAAGGTGCAGTGGCAAAAGGATATGGAGAAATGGTCGAAGCTCGACTTCACCAGAACCTTCAAACCTGATGACCAGCGCATTCCGGACCCGCCTGACGAAGCTGTGAATGAAGTATTAAAAATAATCGGGAGGGAAAATCCGGAAGAAGCTCTGGATTGCGGCGCATGCGGTTACAGGTCGTGCCGTGAATTTGCCTCTGCTGTGGCAAAAGGACTGGCTGTTCCGGAGATGTGCCATACGTTCAACCTGAGAAATAAACAGGAATATATTGAAACATTGAGGCAGACCAATAAGAAGCTGGCTGAGACCAAAAGGGCTCTTAAAGAATCTGAGGAGCTCGCCATGAGGGAAAAAGAGATCGCCCAGAGCACTTCCGACATGATGAATAACATGCTTGAGAAGCTGCCTACAGGTGTGGTAATTGTAGATAATAACCTTAAAATCCTTCATTCAAACCTCAGTTTTATAAATATTCTTGGAGAGGATGCAAAAGCAATATCCGACATTATCCCCGGACTCGCGGGCGCTGACCTTAAAACCCTGATGCCATTCAATGTCTACAACATGTTCACGTTCGTTCTCAAGGAAGATGAACCTGTTGTCAGTAAGGATATTCACTTTGAGGAGAGCATGCTTAACATCTCAATATTCCCCATTAAGAAAAACAAGATGTGCGGAGCAATTATCCGTGATCTGTACTCACCTGAGGTGCAGGGAGAAGAGGTAACAAACCGGGTTAGCGAAGTTATTGATAAAAACCTCGAGATGGTTCAGAAGATAGGGTTCCTTCTGGGTGAAGGAGCTTCCGAAACAGAGCAGATGTTAAATTCGATAATTGAATCCTACAAGAAAAGAAAAGGATCGGGATAGATTCCCTATGTCATAGCGTGACCACAGACTTTTATATTGAAGTAAACAGCCAGCAACGCAACCACGATGGTGAACGGATCTGCGGCGATGTTTTTCTCTACAGGTATATCAAGGAGGAAGACAGGGTTGTTGCTGTACTATCCGACGGGATGGGGCATGGCGTAAAAGCCAATATTCTTGCAACCCTCACTGCTACAATGGCGCTCAACTTCACGAGCGAACATAAGGAAGTTGACCGGATAGCCGAGATAATTATGAATACACTTCCCGTATGCAGTGAAAGAAAAATAAGTTATTCAACGTTCACTATTGTTGATATTGAGAGCAGCGGCCGCACAAATATCCTTGAATATGACAATCCGTCAACTATCGTCCTGCGGGGGAACCAGATATTTGATCCTTCCTGGAAGAAAGTTGTGCTTAACAAGGGTAAAAACTCCGGAAAAGTACTCAAGACATGTACTTTTATGCCATCAAAAGAGGACAGGATAATATTCTGTTCCGATGGCGCCTCGCAGAGCGGAATGGGAAGCGAATCATTCCCTTTTGGCTGGGGCAGGGACGATATTGCAAGCTATGCCTCATCTCTGGTTTCAGGCGACTCCTCAATTTCAGCCATGACCCTGTCGGGCAAAATTGTAACAATGGCCCACAAGAACGATGCATATAAAGCAAAAGACGACATAAGCTGTGCAACTATTTATTTCCGTGAGCCCAGGAAATTACTTATCTGTACGGGTCCGCCGTATGAGAAGGATAAGGACAGGGAACTGGCTGCAAAAGTAAAAGGCTCTACAGGAAAGGTGATCCTGTGCGGAGGGACAACAGCAGATATTGTGGCAAGGGAACTTAATAAGACAATAATCGACGAACTGATATTTGAAGATCCTGAACTTCCCCCTGAGAGTTTTATAGATGGAATTGACCTTGTTACCGAAGGTATCCTTACACTCCAGAAGGTCAATGAGATCCTGAAATCATACAATAACAGTGTCAGGCTTGGCAAAGGCCCCGCCGACAATATAGTTAAACTGATAATGGAAAGTGATGAGATTCACTTCATTATCGGCACAAGAATAAACATTGCACATCAGGATCCGAATCTTCCCGTCGACCTTGAGATCAGAAGGACAGTTGTAAAACGGATTGCCAGGCTGCTGGAGGAGAAGTGGCTGAAGAAAGTGAGTTTCGAGTATATCTGATCCTGGAATCTGATTCAGTATTCCGGATTCCGGATCTCTGAAAAAGCCAAAAAAGTTATAGACGCAAAGAATTTAAGGAACTTACACAGAGGTCCTCAGAGAAGTCACATTGATGATCCACAGAGTTAATACTCAACCATTCTCAAAGTCCCTCTGTGGAACTCTGTGAAACCTCAGTGGATCTCTGTGTAAGTTCTTAATTCTCATGAAACTTAAACCATTGAATATTCGGGCAAAGGCAATCAAATATCAGAATGTTTTTTGTCAAACCAGGCAACAGCTTTCCGGAACAAATGTGGTTGAATGTCCGGATAGGTAAGGTTTTCAGGTAATGTGGCAGCAATTGTTATCTCTCCTATTTCAGAGCTGTCAGGTAAAGGTCCGAGTTTAGATATATCCGCCAGATATAAACGTCCATACCCCATCTTCCCTTCCTTTTGCACAGAATAAGTGGCAACGCATTCTATGGAAAAATCAACAGCGCCTGTTTCTTCAACCAGTTCCCTGTCAGCAGCTTCATCTGATGTTTCATTTTTCTCGATATGACCTCCGGGAATTTCCCATGTATTCCTTTTCCGGTGCCGCACAAAGATCCAGTTATCCCCGTATTTTGCCGCTATCACTGAGAAGATGAGCCCTGTTTGTGGTACATATGAAGGATCATAAAATTTAACTTCGGTCATGGCATTAAAAGTAATTTCTCAATTCAATCACTGGTGCAACGAAAATAGTGTATTGTTCCTTAAAAATATAATGCATTCACTATTTGGAAATTCTTATTAACTATTTTTACATGCTAAAGTTGTTTAAATGTTGCTTTTCATCTTTCTTTTAGTTGCCGAGATTCTGACACTTATGGTCATACGGCAGCATTTCTTTGATAAATCATGGATCAGGTATTATTTCTTTGTTACAATTAACACAGTTTTTAGCATCTGGCTCTGGATTTTATGGTTTGAAGCTGTTTCGTATGATGGAATTTTTGATGAAGCGTCACATATATGGGTCCTGCTGAATCTGGCAGGTATGATATGCGCTGTAGTGATCCCGAGAATAATATTATCTGCCTTCCACTTTTCAGGAGTTCTGGCCAGAAGGAAGCTTGGAGGTCCATAACCGGCTGGTTACAAATATTGGAATAATAATTTCTGCAATTATTTTTCTGGTTGTTGCGGAGGGAACACTTATAGGTAGATTTAATTTCAAAACAGAGAATTACACTGTAAAAATCAAAGGACTTAAAGATGACCTTAACGGGCTCAGGATCGTTCAGCTGTCCGATCTCCATCTTTCATGCTTTTATCACCATAAGGATTTACTGACAAAGGTAGTTGAAACAGTAAATGACCTTAATCCGGACCTCCTGTTAAATACAGGTGATTTTGTGACCTTCGGGTGGCGGGAATTCAACAGTTTTGATACTATTCTGAAAGGATCCAAAGCCACATACGGGAAATTTGCAGTGCTGGGCAACCATGATTCAGGTGGTTACCAGCCCTTTTACACTGAGGCAGACAGGGATAATAATGTATTGATAATGAACAACCTGATCAGAGCATCGGGTTACATGGTATTAAATGATGAATTCACCACCCTGACAATTGGTGATTCAAAAATTGCAATCATAGGAGTTGCCACAAAAGGTTCCTTTCCCGACATAATCTATGGAGACCTTGACAAGGCTATAAGCGGGATTGGCGAGGTGGATCTGAAGATACTTCTGAGCCATGATCCCAACCACTGGGATATAGCGACAAAGGGAAAAACAGATATTGACCTGACATTTTCAGGGCATACTCATGGTATGCAGATGGGGATAACAGCAAAGAACTTCAGGTGGAGTCCTGCGAGGTTTTTCTATTCCAGGTGGAACGGGCTTTACAGGGAGGGAGATCAGCAACTTGTCGTTAACAGAGGGCTTGGTGTTCTCGCTATACCATTCAGGATCTGGATGCCGCCTGAGATAAGTGTTATCACCCTTGTCGCCGAATAAACAGTCGTCTCCCGGGCTAAAGAGAATTTGCGATAAAGAAAACGGGCAGCATGTTGCCATGCTGCCCGTAATAATTGTCCCAGTCCAACCTTTCAACCTGACCTAACTAACTTTTACTAACCTACCTAACCTAACTAACCTTGTTAATCCGATCAAAATGAATAAAGAGCCTTTTAATGTAAATAAACGGGTATTCAACCATAAAAGACCTGAGTTTAGAACTGGAACAATCATATGTTACCTGGATGTTTTATTTTCTTTTTAGTCTTCATTATTAAGACATAGAAGTTCATTCTATTATTCCATAACAATTAAAATTTATCATATTTTAACATTTATGTTACTTTTAAAAGCAATTAATTTGTGAATCCTTCGTGTCTCCTTTGTGGACTTAGTGGTAAATAGATTTTAATCCTGCCTACCGGCCAGGCAGGTCTGCGGTTTTCAATCTGCGTTAATGCAGGTCTGCGCGATCTGCGGGAAACAATAAATTTGGGGAATTAAGAAGAACTTAAGCAGAGGTCCACAGAGAAGTCGGCCCCTAAATCCCCTGAAGGGGACTTATTAATTCATAAAGTTTTTCTGGTTGGAGAATGACTCCCCCGCTGTTGAAGGTCCTTTTTAACCCTGCCTACCGGCAGGCACAAAGAGTTACAAAGGCTGTCACCAGGGTAACACAAAGGAATACAATAAATTAAGAATATTTATAAATTAAACGGAGATAAAGCCCGATACAGAATTTAAAGTCAAATCTTACAACCTCCGGAAAAGAGAGAGCAGGAATTATTAAATTGCGGATGACAAAAATTTGAGAATTTTTACTAATCCATTCCTGAATGAAAAAATTCCTGATCCCCATTTCCTTAACGGTATGTCTCCTTACACTTTCCTGCCGGAAAGAGAATAATTCCTGGATCAGGATTAATCAGCTTGGATACAGGAGCGATGACATTAAAGTTGCAGTTTTTATTTCAGCTAAAAGCGTTAACCTTAAGTCATTCAGAGTGGTAGAAACAACTACAGGAAAGAGTGTCCTTGAAAAAAGTGAAACTACCCATTCCGATCCATTATCTCCTTTTACGAGCTGTTACCGACTGGACTTCACAGAATTGAAAAACGGGGGTCTCTACAGGATCGAGGCAGGGAATGCCGTCTCCCCCACTTTCAGGATTGCAGATGACATCTATAATGGCACGGCTGATTTTCTCCTCAACTATATGAGACAGCAGAGATGCGGATTTAACCCTTACCTTAAAGATTCATGCCATACACGGGACGGGTATGTAATTTACGGCGGAGGGTCCGATTCTTCTCATATTGATGTAACCGGAGGCTGGCACGACGCTGCCGATTACCTGCAGTATGTTGCTACCTCTGCAAATGCAACATACCAGATGCTGTTTGCCTTCTCGGAAAATCCGGCTCCCTTTGGGGATAATTATCTTGCCAGCGGTTTGCCCGGCAAGGATAATGTACCGGATGTGCTCAATGAAAGTAAATGGGGACTTGACTGGCTCCTTAAAATGAATCCTGAACCGGGAGTTATGTATAATCAGATTGCTGACGACAGGGACCACATTGGTTTCAGATATCCGACCGAGGATACTGCAAATTACGGAAAGGGCAGGGAAAGGCCTGTTTACCGCTGCACCGGAACACCACAGGGATTGTTCAAATATAAAAACCGTGCAACCGGGATTGCTTCTACTGCAGGCAAGTTTGCATCAGCTTTTGCCCGCGGCGCTGAGGTTTATAAAAATATAGATCCCGAATTTTCGAAACTCCTTATTACAAAAGCCAGCGCTGCTTTCAGCTACGGTCTTGAAAATCCGGGAGTCTGCCAGACAGCGCCAGGCACAGCTCCTTACTTTTACGAAGAGGATAACTGGGTTGATGATATGGAACTTGCCGCTATTGAATTATTTAATGTCACCAGCGAGTCTGATTACCTGAACCATGCAATTGAATTCGGACGACAGGAAAGAGTAACACCCTGGATGGGCGCCGATACAGCACGCCATTACCAGTGGTATCCATTTTTAAATATGGGACATCCGGAAATTGCCTCTTTAACTGATCAAAATCCCCAAAGGGAGGAGTTCCTTTCCAATATGAGGGAAGGACTTGCAAAAGATAAAGTCGAGAGGTGAAAATAATCCTTTCCTTATCGGCGTACCTTTCATCTGGTGCTCCAACAACCTTGTAACAGCTGCGCTGACACAGGCAAATCTTTATCAAAAGATAAGCGGCGACAGGTCATTTGCCGAAATGGAAGCAGCACTCCGCGACTGGCTTTTCGGATGCAACCCCTGGGGCACAAGCATGATAGTGGGCCTCCCGGCTAACGGAGATTTTCCCGGTAATACACATTCCTCCTATGTGGTAAGAGGGGAACAGGTACCCGGTGGACTTGTTGACGGCCCGGTCTATTCAACAATTTTCAAAAGTCTCAAATTCATTTACCTTTCGGAAGAGGATGAATATGCAGAGTTTCAGACAAATCTGGCAGTTTATCATGATGACTTCGCCGATTATTCCACCAATGAATGTACTATGGACGGTACAGCCTGCCTTGTTTATTATCTGTCAGTACTGCAGTCTGTAAAAAATAACTAAGAATTACAAAGGTATAGAATGGAGAGTACAGGAACCATAAAATATAAAATCAATTTTTCGCGGCGTCGTACCATGAGCATTATTGTAAGTCCGGATAAAGGAGTTGTTGTGAAAGCTCCCCACAGGACTCCCCTGAAAACAATAGAGAAATTTGTAAGCGAAAAATCGGATTGGATACTTAAAACCCTAAACAGGTTCAATACGCTGGTAAGATTGGATAATCGTAATGGCTATTCAGATGGCGACCCGGTACTTTTGTATGGAAGCGAATATAAATTGAAAGTGACTCCTTCAGATTGCTACTCCGTGAGGCTGGGAAACGACCATGCAATTGAAGCAGGCTTCTTTAAAGATAATAATCCATTGATAATTAAATTGATGCTGGAAGAATGGTTTAAATTCATCGCAAAAGATAAACTTACCGCAAAATTCAGGGAAGTCCAGACAAAATACAAGGATTATGGATTTTTACCTTCAGGTCTTACAGTCAGAACCATGAAAAGCAGGTGGGGAAGCTGTTCCTCAAAAGGGAAAGTCAACCTGAGCTATGATCTGGTAAGACTCGATGATATCTACAGCGAATATGTTATCATTCATGAGCTGTGCCATCTCAGGCACCATAACCATGGAACCGGATTTTATGAGCTACTCTCAGAGGTCTACCCCCGGTGGAGAGAGGTCAGGGAAGGACTGAAAAAATATATCAGATAGATGCAATTTTGTCGACTGGTCGGCTGGTCAGCTGGTCAGCTGGTCTTCTGGTCTACTGGTCTGGTGGACTGGTGGTCTGATCTGTGTAAATCAGCGTGATCTGCGGGAAAAATTTGTTTAACGATAGCCTTATATGGTGAACTCCTGTTTCATTGAAGGTATCTGAATATTATTAAATCCTTCCCCAGTGAGTTTTGCAGAATAGTTTACCTGGGTTTCATATTCGCCATGAACCAGAAAAGTCTGCTTAAGATCATTCTTATTCTGACAATTAAGAAAACTCATCATTTCCTTATAATCGCCATGTCCGCTGAAGGAGTCAATCTTTCTAACCTCGGCATTAACCTTATAAACAGTGCCATGTATGGAGACCTCCTTATCACCCCTGGCTATCCTTGCACCAAGAGTTGTGGGGGAACAGTAGCCTACCACCAGAATTGTATTCCGGGGATCTGAGATGTTATTGGCCAGGTGATGTTTTACACGACCGGCTTCCATCATGCCTGATGCCGAAATAATAATGCAGGGCTTTTTGTAGTCATTCAGCTTTTTGGAATCTTCCTGCCGTGTTATATAGGAAAGGCTGTTAAAACCAAATGGATCAGGATCATTTTCCATTATGTGGAGGATCTCCTTGTTGAAGCATTCCGGGTGCATTCTGAATATCGTTGTGGCGTTCACTGCCAGCGGACTGTCAACAAAAATTTCAACCCTCGGAAGCTTGCCCTGATTAAAGAACTTATTGAGTGAATAGACTATCTCCTGGGTGCGGCCGACACTGAAGGACGGAATAATAAGCTTGCCCCCTTTGTTAACACAGGTATGAATAACAGTTTCAAGCAACTCTTCGTCAGCTGAATCAGTATCCTTATGGAGCCTGTCACCGTAGGTCGATTCTGTTATCAGGATATCAGCCTGGGGAAATGGTTGCGGAGGCGCCAGTATCCTGCTTGAAGGCCTGCCTATGTCACCGGTATATGCGATATCGTTTTGTTTCACCGTTATGTGTAACGGTTAAATTGGCTACACCGCTGCCAAGCATATGTCCGGTGTTTGTAAATTTTACCCTGATATTATCATCGATCCTGAATTTCATATTGTTGGGAACACCAATAAAGAAAGCCATGCACTCCTTGGCATCCTCCTGTGTAAAGATCGGTGTAACCAGGGGCATCCCTTTTTTGGCTCTTCGCTTGTTGAAGATCTTTGTATCATTCTCCTGGATATAGGCGGTATCAGCAAGCATAATGGAACAGAGATCACGCGTGGCATTTGAACAGACAATAGAACCCCTGAATCCGAGCTTATATGCATAGGGGATAAGTCCTGAATGATCTATGTGTGCATGTGTGAGAATGATATGGTCCAGGTGTGAAGGATCAAAACCCAGATCCCTGTTCATGCTGTCTGTTTCAAGACCTTTGCCCTGGAACATTCCACAATCAAAAAGGATTTTTTTACCTGAGTCGGTAGTCAGAAGAGTTTTGCTCCCCGTAACCTCCCTTGCCGCACCGCAAAATTTCAACTTCATAAAATGGCATCTAAATTAATCAAATATGATCCGACCTTAAAGATAACAGATAATAGTCTCATTCTACCTGAAAAACAACGATACAATCAGGGTAAATATAAGTCCTGACACCGCTATTATCGTCTCCATGACTGTCCATGTCTGAAGTGTCTGCTTCTCATTCATTCCAAGGTATTTGCTGACAATCCAGAAACCGCTGTCATTAACGTGCGACAGAATTGTGGCTCCTGCAGCAATAGCAATTACGATGAGGGCAGTATTTTGGGGGTCAAGGTTAAAGGCAGGAAGGAGAGGCGATATAATACCTGCAGCAGTAATCATAGCCACAGTTGCCGAGCCCTGGGTTACCCTCACCAGGGCTGAAAGAAGCCAGGCCAGAACAAGGAGAGGAATTGAAGAATCGGCCAATGATTCAGCGAGTATCTTTCCAATACCGCTGTCAACAAGGATCTGTTTCAACACACCGCCGGCACCGGTCACGAGAATAATTATTCCTGCCGGCCCGAGCGCTTTTGTGCTCAGGTCAAGTATTGTTTGCCCCGACATTTTTCTTTTTAAACAAACTACGATTGACATCAAAGTGGCAATAATGAGAGCAGTGAAGGGATGACCGATAAAAATCACAATTTCGGTAAATAATGAATCCGTAAGCCATCCTTTATCCACGCCAAGTTTTATGAAAGTACTTATTATAATCAGCATCAGGGGAGTAAGGATAATGGCTGCAATGACCCAGAAAGTTGGCGGTTTCTTTGAAGCCTCCGCCATTTCGGAACTTGTTTTCGGTAGCTCCGGAGGGGCTGGCACATAGATTTTCCCGGCTATGAATCTGCCAAAAAGCGGACCAGCTACCACGGCTGTCGGAAGTCCTACGATTAATCCCATCATAACCACCCATCCCAGGTCAACCCCCAGTATTTCGCCAACTGCCATTGGACCAGGTGTAGGAGGAACCATAGTATGAGTTACGGCAAGACCCGCCAGAAGTGGTATGGCATAATAAAGTATTGACCGTTTTGTATCCCTTGTCAAAGCATAAACAATCGGAACCAGGACAATGAATCCCACATCAAGGAAAATCGGAATGCCAACAATAAAACCTGTCAACGTAAGCGCCCATGGCGCCTTGCTTGTCCCGAATTTCTTAAGGAGGTAATCGGCAAGCGATTTTGCACCACCCGAGCTCTCGAGCAACTGTCCGAAAATTGCCCCCAGTCCGACTACTGTGGCGACAAATCCGAGTGTGTTCGCCATACCTTCCTGTATGCTGGCCGAAATACTCTGGAGGGGCATACCGGCCATTATACCTACAACTATCGATGTTATCAGCAGTGCGATAAAGGCGTTCAGCTTAAATTTAAGCACCATCGTTAAGAGAAGGGTAACGCCGACGACTACAATAAGAATTATATAGGGTGCTGACATGGGGAAGAGTAGGGAATTAAGAATTAAGAATTAAGAATTGTGAATTTTGTGAATTAAGTACTTAAAGTTAGGGGTCTGTGCTCTTGGCTCTGTGCTCTGTGCTCTGGCTCTGTGCTCTGTGCTCTGTGCTCTGTGCTCTGTGCCCTGTGCTCTCTGCCCTGTGCTCTGCGCTCTGAGCCCTCCACGTCCGCTAAAGCTTCGGTGGACAAGTGTGCTCTAAATTCCTCTTCCGTCAAAACCGCGTTCAGCTTTAAGTGGAAATTTCACCGGAGCATTATCGCGTGTTGAACGGTAGATGGCTGAGAATAACTCAACTGTCTTACGTCCTGCATCACCTGTAACAAGCGGATCCCTATCGTTTTTGATGGCTTTCAGGAAATCTTCAATCTGGCATTGCATGTAGTAAATAGTAGGATCATATTTATTGAATACTTCAGTATCGAGCTTAATCCACCTCTTAAGCATCTTCTCTTCCCCGGGAATAGTCCAGATATCATTGACGGGCGGCTCTGCCACGCCTGTCATCCCTGCGATGAACATTGGACCGCCGTCGGTCTGGACACCTACAGAAGCGCCGTTATCACCATGGATATGCACTTTCCCATATATTCCGGGCTTCATTGAGTTGCTTACAAGGATGTTACCAATGGCTCCGCTTTTAAACTTTATAATGACCAATGCAGTATCCTCGACCTCGATATAGGGGTGGTTCAGGTTTCTCCAGATCCCGTAAACTTCTTCCACATCTCCCATGAACCACAACATAAGATCGATCTGGTGTGGTGACTGATTTACAAGTACGCCGCCTCCTTCGGTTTTCCACTTTCCCCGCCACGCATCTGAGTCGTAATATGCCTTGTCTCTCCATCCAAGCATTGTAACTGAAGCAAGAGCAGGCTTGCCGATCTTTCCCATATCGATTGCCTGTCTCATCCTGGCTACAGGTGAGTACCATCTGCGCTGACTTATTACCCCGAGTCTGACATAACGTACTCTGCAGGCATTGATGATTGCATCGCAATCGCGAAGATCGGATGCCAGCGGCTTCTCAACCAGTACATTGGCGCCGGCTTCAGCCGCTTCAACAGCCGGTTGCCTGTGATAAGGGTGCGGAGTGCACACAATTACAAGGTCAACTTCATTTTCAAGGACCATGGGCGCGATTTCGGTATAAGCCTTTGTTTTGTAGAGTGATGCAAAATCATTGGCGCTTTTGGGACTCCTGCTCCAGACTCCTGCAAGGCGTGCATTCGGAATATTCTGAATTGCTTTTGCATGGAGATGGGCAACTTTTCCGCATCCTGCAATCGAGATGTTATAGATCCTTTCAGCCATTTTAATATGTTTTCAGGGTACAAGAATTACCTTCCTTAGATTATCTTCTTTTCGATAAAGCTTATTGAACCATATCGCTCCTTCTGAAAGGGGCGCTATCACCGAGATCTGGTCGTCGACACTTATTCTGCCCGATTCCAGCAAGCTCAGAACTGTATCATATTCACCTCTTATGGCACAGCTTCCCAGAACCTTTAATTCTCCCGTAACAACTTTCTGAAGAGGAAAATCCACAACGGGTGCAATATTCCCGACAAGGACAACCTTCCCGCCCTTTCGGGTAAAGTTAATCGCAAAATTTACAGTTTCACTTTTGCCAACTGCCTCAAAGGAGATGTCAGCTCCCCTTCCTGACGTCAATGCAGATATCTTTCCGGCGAGGTTTTCTTCCCCTGAAAGAAAGGTAAGATCAGCACCCGCCTGTTTTGCATTTTCCAGGCTTTTAGGATTAATATCAATTGAGATTAAATTACCGGCACCTGAGATTTTCAGAAGCTTCAAAAGGAATATTCCGATCATCCCTGCTCCAATTACCACACAGCTGTCACCTGTGACGACATTACCTGTGTTAATTGCATGAAGAGCAACGGCTACTGCTTCAACCATGGCTGCCTGTTCAAATGTTACCGGACCGGGAATCCTGTAAAGTATATGTTGCGGTATTGCTACATATTCAGCAAATGCACCGTGCCGGCGGTATGTCCCGGGTGAAACTCCCAGGACCTCCCGGTTGTCACTCAGGTTATAGGCGCCACGAAGGGTATACCAGTCATCAAGCTGATACACTGTAGAATCGAATGTAACCCTGTCGCCGGTCTTCCAGGTCTTCACATCCTTCCCGGTTTTAACGATAACCCCTGAAGCTTCATGTCCCATAATTATGGGAGGTATCCTTCTGCCTGTGCTTCCGTCAAGACCGTGAACATCCGATCCGCAGATCCCACATGCCATTACTTTAACAAGAACCTCATTAGCTGATATTTCAGGATCAGAGACATCTTTATAGACCAGTTTATTGTATTCCTCAAGTACAAGTGCTTTCATGATTATAAATATAGCGAAATGTAGTAATGAAGATCAGGTTTCGTGAAAATATTTGGAAAAAAGACGGGAGACCGAAGACAGAAGACAGAAGACGAAAGTTTTGGATCCCCTCCTGGGAGGGGCAAGGGGTGGGTTCGTGATGAGTGAAGACCGAAGACGGAAGACGGAAGACGGGAGACGGGAGACATATTAAACTAAAAAGAATCAAAAGGAGTCTAAAAAGCTTTATAGAAGAGGCACCCCTCTTTGCGAAGCAGAGAGAGCCTTCCCTGAGCGCAGCCGAAGGGGGACGGGGGTGAGTACGTTTTAGTGGAGAAAGACTCAGGCAGAGGGGGACGGGGTAAGTACATGAACTGACGCGGAAGTCTATTCTATGAGAACAACAATCATATCCATAACATTTGTAAATGTGGGTCCGGTTTTAATATGTCCCCCGATTACTTTAAAAAAATTGTATGAATCGAATTCAGCAAGATATCTCAGGGGATCTTTATTTACTGATAATGCGTAAGTTACTGTTTCTGAGTCAACAACTGCACCGGCTGCGTCGGTAGGACCATCAGTGCCGTCTGTTCCGGCTGACAGAATTGTTATCCCTGGAATATTCTGCAGACGGATAGCAGCAGATAAGGCAAGATGCTGATTTCTGCCACCGAGTCCGTCCCCGGTTACTTTCAGGGTTGGCTCACCGCCAAAAAGGAGACAAACCGGTTTCAGGATCTCATTATTATCTTTATACCGCCGTGCTGCTTCAATGAGGAGACCGGCAACGCCTTCGACATCGCCATGCAATTCACTGTCAATAATAAAGGAGTTATATCCCAGTCCGGCAGCATAACTTTTTGCAACATCAAGAGCCGTCATGTTTGTTCCTGCAAGGAAATTGAAAGTTTTTGAGAAAATGGGATCGTCCGGTTTTGGAGTTTCAGGGTGGATTCCCGCTGCACCATCTTTCAGGTATTTCATGACACCCTGGGTTAGATCTGTTGTCAGCCTGTAACATTCAATTATTTTAAGCGCCTCACTAAAAGTAGTTGTGTCAGGAACTGTTGGCCCGGAAGCAATCACATCGAGCGGATTCCCTGTAACATCCGACAGGATCAGGGAGACAAGAGTAGCCGGCCATACTATCCTTGAAAGCTGACCGCCCTTAACCCGGGAAAGATGTTTCCGGATACAGTTAATTTCATGAATTGAAGCTCCGCACCGTATCATCAGGTTGTTCACTATATAAAGCTCTTCCGGCAGAAGACCATCAGGCAGGTCAGCCATTAATGCCGAACCGCCGCCGGAGATCAGGCAAAGAACCAGGTCGCGATCGGTGGCCTTTTCTGCTATTTTAATAATTTCATCAGTCGCCAGAAATCCATTGCCATCAGGAACCGGATGCCCGGCTTCAGTCACTTTTATCTTTTTTAGCTTACAGGAATGATCATATTTGGTCACGATATGACCTCCCGTGATCCTGTCACCCAGAATACTTTCCACGTAGTGGGCCATTGCCGCACTTGCCTTACCGGCGCCGATCACATAAATATTATCCTTCTCATCCAGCGGGAATGAATCACCGTTAACGGCAAGTATCGACCCGGAAAGTGAAAGGTGGGCGTTAACCAGCCTTTCCGGAAGGACGCTTCTGACACCTGCCATAAAGATCTTTTCTGCGTTTACCCTGTTTTGCATGATATTAATCTGAGGGTAATTTTACAAAACAAAAAGTGACGTAATCCAAACACAAGCGAATACAACTATCCCCATTACAAATGTTGAGGAGGAGTATACCTTTAAAGTTGTATTGACCTCAAGTTCTCCAAAATTATTCACGACCCAGAAATAGGAATCATTTGCATGTGAAACTATCATTGAGCCGCTCCCCATTGCCAGCATTGTCATAAGCTTTCCCCATTCGTTGTCAAGTCCAAGCATCGGCAACATGGGCAGAACGAAGGAAGCGGTTGTTATGATCGCAACAGTTGACGAACCCTGAGCAGTCTTCATTACTGCAGCTATCAGGAACGGGACCAGCAATCCGATGCTTGTCCCAGTCAGCATTTTCCCCATAGCCTCCCCTACTCCTGTCGATCTGATAACCATTCCAAACATACCCCCGGCTGCGGTGATTATCAGAATTGGTCCTGCCTTTACGATGGCTTCGGTAAAGACAGAGTTCATTGAAGAGATTGTCTTCTTCTTCAGAAGCAGCAATGAAAGTATTACTCCAATAAATAAGGCAATGACAGGTTCTCCGGGCAAAAATAATATTTTCGATAACAGGCTCTGAGCGCTCTTATCCACAAGTGTAGTCAGCGATTTTAGTGTTATAAGAAGAAGAGGGACCACAATCGGCAGAAATGAAAGTAACACAGGAGGCAGATCGCCTGCAGGCAATCTGGCGGCATCTGTAATTTTGACAGAGGAAGGTGGTAGTTTACTGTTCATCCATCTGCTCCAGAAAAAGGCGGCCAAAGCTCCGGGAACAGCAAAGAGAATACCTATGAGTATAAGATAACCGATATTTACATCGAGCATGCCTGCAGCAGCCAAAGCCCCGGGGTGTGGGGGAATCAGGCAGTGTACCGAATACAGGGAACAGGCAAGGACAGTAGCCATAAACGGCATCGCAACCCCTGATTTCTGACTGAACGATTTCGCAAGTCCGCTGAGAATAATAAACCCGGAATCGCAAAAAATGGGTAGCCCGGTAATGAAACCTGTGATACCGAGCGCCATGGCGCTACGTTTTTCTCCTGTCTTTGAAAGAATGTAATTTGCTATGCTGATGGTTCCGCCGGTCCTGTCAAGAGTGATCCCGATCATTGCACCCAGTATTATGAGAAAGCCTATGGAGCCCATAGTACTTCCGAAACCGTCTTTGATAGTCTTTATGATCATATCAGCAGGAAGTGTTGTAAAAGCCAGAAACAGTGATACAACAAAAAGGGCGATAAATGCTTGCAGCTTTAGTCTGGATGTCAGGATAATAATTCCTATAATACTGATAATGACCAGAATTGATATAGCAAGAGTACTCATAGACGGGACAGATACAAATATTTATAAAGATAACTTTTTATGACCAAAAATATCCCTGTTGAAAGATTAAGGATCAGGGAATTATGGGTTCATTAATATCCCAGGTGTATTTCATTGATCGATTTTACAGCCCGGTCAGAAAAGAAATCAGCGGCAGGGGAACAACCTGAAAAATCCGCCATCCTCTTGCTTTTCTGTCTGAACAAGAAGAAATTCCTGCTGATCGTTCCTGTTGAACAGCTCGGAATAAGAAAGTGAACACCTGTATCCGTCTTCGGAAGCAATGCACAATATTCCGCTTTTCAGGTTAAGTTTGGTGACAGGATAATACTTTAACAGAAAATCTTTCAGGACGACACCGGAAAATGGAGAAGTACTGTGGATCCCTTTTCCCCGGCCATAAAAAATAGTGTTATATGTAACTTCATTAAAATCCAGAGGACCAGCTGATATTTCACTTTTCAGTTTGCTGTTCTCATAAATCTTAAACAAATCCGAATACATGGGAGACAGTCCCTTTATTACCTTAAAGGATTTAGGGAACGATTTTACAGTGATCCTTATGGGAGAAGAGATGTTTCTCTCGGTTATCAGGTCATTTCCCGCCACTATTTTGCTTTCCGAAGGAAGATCCCACAGATCTTTTGATTTTGAGGGAACAATCCTCGAAACGGCTGAAGCAATAAGGATCCGGTGGAGGCTATTCGGGTAGTAAATTTCTCCCCAGCTGAATACGACCTTTTCACCCTTACCATTTTCTATTTCAACATATAAATCAATAATGGGATTGAATTCATCAGCATTTTTCTTAAGTGGCTGACTGTCATTAAGAATATCGAAGAGTGAATATCCGTCATACCTGTAGGCTCCTGTAAATTTATCAGTGCCTGAACTGTCAAGCAAGGTTTCCTTAACTATCATCGAATGTTTTGGAAACCTGGAAAGATCAACTATTCCAGGGTTGGCTATCTCGCCATCTATTGTTAATTCTTTAACAATAAGTGGATATGTTTCTGTATTGTCATAAAAATTGTTTGTCATGTCGGTTGAATCGATGGTTTGAAGAGAAGCCTGGTCAGTCTGATTTTGAATTAAAACAGGTTTATTTGTGCAGGCTGCCATACCGAATAAGAGGAGAGGAAGAATCAGTGTCTTTTTCATAAGTCGGAATAATAGCTATAACTGTATTTCAAATATTCATTATTTAACGTGGACTGTCTCCTCCCCCTCTCTCGCTTCTCGCTCTGTGCTTTTGTTTCTCGCAGAGTTCCGCAGAGTTTTTCGCAGAGGTCCGCAGATTGAAATCCGCAGAGTTTCTCCTCCTCTCTCCCTCTCTCCCCTTCTCTCCTCCTACCCGAAAAACAGGTATGCAACCAGAATTGCAGCAGTGAATCCTGCAAGATCTGCCAGAAGGCCGCAACCAATTGCATAGCGGGTGTTCTTAATTCCCACGGAACCAAAATATACGGCAATAATATAAAATGTTGTATCAGTGGTACCCTGCATTGTACATGCAAGACGTCCGATAAACGAATCTGCCCCGTAGGTTGTCATTGCATCGACCATCAGTCCGCGGGCGCCGCTGCCGCTCAGAGGTTTCATAAAGGCTACTGGCAGGGCACCGGTGAATCTCGTGTCGAGCCCGAGCCAGGCAAAGAACTGTGTTATTCCGGCAATAAGAAAATCCATTGCACCCGAAGCCCTGAATATCCCAATAGCGACCAGGATAGCTACAAGAAACGGGATTATCCGGATAGCAATATTGAATCCCTCTTTAGCACCTTCGATGAATGCATCATAAACATTCACCTTTTTTATAAAGGCCAGGACGATAAAAAGTACAATTACAGAAATTAGTATGAAATTGGCGGCAAACGTTGAAACTTCCGAAATCTGCTCCTTCGGAAGATGCGTAAAATAGATTATAATGCCTGCTATTATCGCTGTCAGTCCGCCAAGGTATGCCAGAACAACTTTATCAAACAAATTAATTTTCTGGATGATGGCTACACAGATGAGCCCGGTCATCAGGGCACAAAATGTAGAGATGAGTATCGGGATAAAAATGTCAGCCGGGTTTGCTGCGCCCAAGCTGTATCCTGTAAACGATTACGCTTACCGGAATGATGGTCAGACCGGCTGCATTAAGAACGAGGAACATTATCTGGGCGTTGGAGGCTGTCTCCTTATCCGGATTCGACTCCTGCATCTCCTTCATTGCCTTAAGACCAACAGGTGTGGCGGCATTATCAAGGTTCAACATGTTGGCGGCAATGTTGAGCATTATTGAACCATAGGCAGGATGGCCTTTGGGCAAACCCGGGAACAGCTTTTCAAAGAGCGGTCCTATCGCCCTTCCAAGAATTGCGACGACACCCCCCTTTTCTCCTACCTTCAGGAGACCCATCCACAGGGTCAATGCCCCCGTAAGTCCCAGGGAGATCTCGAAGCCGGTCTTTGCGTTTGTAAAAACAGAATTTACCAGCTCATTGAATATCTGGGTATTTCCTGTAAATACAAGTTTTCCAAGTGCAACAATGAATCCGATAAGGAAAAATGCGATCCAGATATAATTCAGGGCCATGCAGGTAGTTTGTCGGGTGAAGATAAAGATTTAAAGATAAAAGATAAAAGGGAAAAGACAAAAGTGAAAGTAAAAAGGGGTTGCTGGTCTACGTGGTCTCCCACATGCGTCTACTGGTCTACATGGTTTTAGTCTTTGACATAAGCTAATTGCTGATCTACGAGTAATTTACTTTCCCCTCCTTTTGAAGGAGGGGTGGCCGGCGAAAAAACATGTTCAGGGGAATCTGATTTTCGGCCGGGGTGGTTGCAGAGGTTTCCTCGAGCCTTTGAAAGGTGATAAGAAGGCGGAATCAATCACCCCGGCTGGGACGGATTGTACCGCGTCTAAAATATATCAGTCTGGCCACCCCTCCTTAAAAGGAGGGGAAATGTTATTATTGCAAATCAGTAGCTAGGTTGATTCAGAAGTCTAGCCCGAGTCCTTAAGTTGACGGCTATGGGGTCTCTCCCCCTGGGAGGGCTGAGCGTCAAAAAACAGTTCAGTGAACTGTTTTAGCGAAGAGCCAGGTTGCAGGGGTGGCCCGAGCCGGCGAGGCAGAGGGGGTCTCTTGGACAAATATTTGCATCAGAAATAATTTTGGATAATTTTGTATAATAAACAATAAACCAGATGGCAAGATTTAACAGAATAGACGTTATCCTCAGGATGCGCGAGTCGGGAATTGTCCCTGTGTTTTATCATAAGGACCCTGAAGTTTGCAGAAATGTAATAAGAGCATGCAGCGACGGAGGGGTTAAGGTGTTTGAATATACAAACAGGGGCGACTTTGCCCATGAACTTTTCAGCGACCTTAATAAATGGGCGGAGAAAGAAGTCCCTCAACTGGTGATGGGTGTCGGATCGGTGGTTGACCCCGGAACAGCATCACTCTATATCCAGCTGGGTGCAAATTTTATAGTATCACCTGTTCTGAATCCTGAAATGGCCAAAGTTTGTAACAGAAGGAAAATTTTGTGGTCACCGGGGTGCGGGTCACTTTCCGAAATAAACTATGCAGAGGAGCTTGGCGCTGAAATTATTAAGATCTTTCCAGGATCATCAGTTGGCGGACCCGATTTCGTTAAAGCAATAAAAGGACCCTGCCCGTGGACAAGTATCATGCCTACAGGCGGTGTTGAACCGACTGTCGAAAATCTCAGGGAATGGTTCGAAGCAGGAGTTACATGTGTAGGGATAGGATCAAACCTTATCACGAAGGAACTCATTCAAAAGAAAGACTGGGAAGGGTTAACAAAACGGGTTGCCGGGGCAGTCAAAATCGCAAAAATGTTCCAAAAAGTATAATTATTATGAAAAGGATTTTACTCACAGTAAGCTTTGCAGCTATTACATCCGTTTTCTTTATGGCTGGTTCGCAGGATATCACGCTTCCAGCGCCCGATAAAACCGGAGGCAAACCCCTGATGCAGGCGCTGAATGAAAGGCAGTCTGTCAGGACCTTCACCGGGGAGAACCTGACTCTGAATCAACTCTCAAATCTTTTGTGGGCCGGATGGGGTATAAACAGGCCCGCTGATAAAAAAAGGACTGCACCCTCTTCAAGAAATGTGCAGGAAATAGATATTTATGTTGCCATGAAATCCGGGCTCTATCTTTATAACGCCGAACAGCATCTGCTTAAGCAGATCCACAGCAGAGATATCAGAAGTTTATGCGGCACACAGGATTTTGTTGCTATAGCACCGGTCAATCTGGTATTTGTCTCCGACATGGGTAAACTTGGAAAGAAGGAAGGCGATGAAATCACCGACACAGACCTTATTTCATCCTGGGCCAATACGGGATTTATCGCACAGAATGTTTACCTGTATTGCGCATCTGCAAACCTGGGCTGTGTGATAAGAGGAATGGTGCCAAAAGAGAAACTTGTTCCGGAGATGGGATTGAGATCAAATCAGATGATTATACTTTCTCAGACTGTTGGTGTTCCAAAAAATTAGTAAAATTGATCAAAGAACCCACCCCTTACCCCTCCTAGGAGGGGATCTCTCCCCCTCTCCCTTTCTCCCACTCTCCCACTCTCCCCCTCTCTCACTCACTCCCCCGGGGCGCGATAGAGCTCAATATTGGAGATCGCCGGACATGCTTTTGATTTGCTGATTGTGACTCTGATCTGTGATGTTTTAACAACCGGGAACTTGCGGATAACCTTGTGACCTATTGTTGTTCCGTCGATAAGCTGTTTCCACTCACCACCGACAAGAGCTTCTACGGTAAACTCCTGAACACGCTGCCCGAGTCTGATATATTCCTGAAGAATTATTCTGTTCACCTCAGATTCAGCCCCAAGGGCTATCTCTATGCTTGCTGACGTAACATCATCGCGCGTGGTCCAGTAGGTTTCCGGATTGCCATCGTTGACATTGGCCGCCCTGAAACCTTTCCCCCTGTCGGCAGACGAAACTGCTCTCTTCCCTGAGGCAAGTTCTGATGAAAACTCTTTTTCACGCAATTCCCTGAAAGCCAGCAGTGATTTTACATCGTTTTCATGCAGGAGACCCCTCCTGTCAGGAGGAATATTGAGTAAAAGGTTACTGTTCCTTCCTACTGAAGAATAGTATAGTTCCATCAGGTTTTCGGGTGATCGTACCATAGAATCCTGCGATTCGTGATAAAACCAGCCTCTCCTGACAGATACATCAACCTCTGCAGGAACCCAGTAATTTCCATCGTCATGACCCTGACCAAGGATCCTGGCAAAATTGCCTCCGGGATACATTTCGTCTTTCTTAAGAAGGCACCAGTTTGTAAGGCTGCCCATTCCGCTTTCATTGCCAACCCAGCGTATATCCGGTCCGGCATCGCTGAACATTACCGCATCCGGCTGAAGCTCCCTTACCAGCTTGTGCGTATTTGGCCAGTCGTAGTAAGTCCTGTTGTCAATCCTTCTTGTCTCCCTGGCACCTCCGTAATAGCCGTCGCCACCATTCGCTCCGTCGAACCAGACCTCAAAAATGTCCCCATAATTTGTAAGTAGTTCGCGAAGCTGGTTCCTGTAATACGTAAGGTACTCAGGAGTCCCGTAAATTGCAGAGTTCCTGTCCCATGGAGAAAGGTAGACACCCATCTTAAGCCCGTATTCATCACAGGCCTGCCTCAGTTCTCTCAGAACGTCACCATTGCCATCTTTCCAGGAGGAGTTTTTGACTGAGTGTTCAGTAAATTGCGAAGGCCAGAGGCAAAAGCCATCGTGATGCTTTGCGGTAATAATAATGCCTTTCATCCCTGCCTCTTTTGCAACACGCGCCCATTGGCGGCAATCGAGTTCCGAAGGATTAAATACCGATTCCTTTTCGTCGCCGTAACCCCACTCCTTATCTGTGAAAGTATTAACAGTAAAATGGACGAACATGTAATACTCCATTTCGTGCCAGGCAAGCTGGCGTTCCGAGGGTGTTGGCCCATACGGTTCAGGAGGCTTAACCTGCGAACAGGAGTTAATACTGATAAATAAGACTGCTGATAAAAGGATCCTGATTTTCATGGTATAAAATATATGTTTAGATCAAATTTCTGTTACTCTGTGGAACTCTGTGGTTCTCAGTGTTTCTCTGGGTAAGTTTTTAGTTATGCTTATGGTTACACAGAGGTCCACTGAGAAGAGACACAGAGGTCCACAGAGGATACAATACCGATTTATTGTGAAAGATCTTTTATCCTGATATTCCGGAACCTGACAACCGAGCCATGGCCGAGGAATCCGATATGGCCGGTTGCATTCTTTAAGCCCGGATGATCGTTATGATCCATCGTCCCTTTGTCCCTTGCTTCTGCAATATCCCCATCCACGATAACAGTTCCGTTCAGGGTTATCTTCACCTGGGTTCCCTTCACATAAACCTCCTCGTAATTCCACTCGCCGACAGGTTTCAGAAAACCACGGCGGGCCGGAATAACGCCATACACCGATCCATGATACTGGTAGGGTTGAAGCGTGGCATAAACGGGAGCGGTATCATCAAGTATCTGGAGTTCCATTCCTGTATAAGCCGCATCGCCGTCAAGAGGCGCCCGAATTCCAAGCCCGTTATTAGCGCCAGGTGTAAGCTGAAATTCAAAACGGAAGATGAAATCGGCAAATTCCTTTTCAGTGTAAAGATTACCTCCGCTTCCATTTTCCGGTTTAATGACTATCATTCCGTCCTCAACGACATAAGACTCTTTGTTGCCCACCCAGTTATCGAGGCTTCTTCCGTTGAACAATGCTGCAAATCCCTCTGCCTTTTCTTCAGGGGTGAGGTTAAATGCCTTTTCATTAATTTCTCTTACATATATGTCCCTGAAGGCAAGATCTGTTCCGTGGGCCTGAAGTTCAATGGGTCCTTTCGGGAAAATAGGATTTTTACGATCCCAGTAATTTTCCATGGTTACATTATCGACAACAATCTCACCGTTAAGCCAGACCCATACCTTTTCACCGATCATGATTATTCTGAAGGTATTCCAGTCACCAACAGGATTGTCAGCAACTTTAAGCGGCTTTGAGGGGTTTACCTGATTGTTATACAATCCGCCTGAGCCAACCTGTGCTCCGACTTCAGTTCTTGAAGTGTCCCAGATCTGAACCTGTGGTGTTCCCCTCAGATATATTCCGCTGTCGCCGGCTTTTGAGATCTTCCAGTCGACAAGCATCTCGAAATCGCCATATTCTGCCATTGAACAGAGGTTATTTCCTTTACCATTAAACCAAATGCATCCCTCCTTCACGCTCCAGTTTGCAGGTACCATAACATTTGCCTCTGCCTGTTTCCTTTCGAGTTCCGTAGCACTCATATTTGCCCTGGCAACAGGGTTTTCTACAAGACCCTGCCATCCGGTCAGATCTATTCCATTGAACATTGACCTGAATCCCTCATCCTCCGGCATCGACTCCAGATATTTCCGTACCATTTCCCTGTCATATTCGCTTTCAGCCCCTGAAAGCTTTGGCGCAGCCTTAATCAGTATTTCCCTTACCCTGGTTCCATACATTCCTGTAGTTGAATTAACTGAAGGGAGAGCGATCAGCATTGCTGACCTTGCTGCTGCGGAAGAAGTTGCCGGATCATCAAGATAATTTGCAACAAAAAACAGCGACTGGTAGGTCTTTAATCTTCCCGCTTCGGACAGGATTGAATTTTTACGTTCAGCGCTTAGAGCATAGGGCATTATTTTACGGTACAGTAATAACTTTTGATCATCCGGCAGATCTGCGGTTCTGACCTGCCTTACATATCCCCTGAAAGCAGGTTCTTCAAATGTCTTGTTCCCTGATGCGCAAATTTCATAGAGTGCGGATGACGCCGTGTAATCCCGCCATGATGTTAGAGTTTTGAAACAGATATCCCTCATTCCGGCATTTCCGTTCTCAAACTCTTTGAGGACAACGCTCAGGGCTTCCCTGCCGCCGGTTCTGGCAAGTACCGGTATTACTTTTTCTTTTCCTGTATTTTGCGCAATCGATTTAAGGATAGCGTCAGACCTTTTTTCAGGGTCAGATATTTGTCCGGCAGCAGAAGCAATAGCATTCTGAACATCTGAAACCTGCACAGGGTCGCTTGTTGCTGAAATAAGTCCAAGCAGCCCGGGAAGGTC
Source organism: uncultured Bacteroidales bacterium (assembly GCA_963806555.1). Taxonomy (GTDB): domain Bacteria; phylum Bacteroidota; class Bacteroidia; order Bacteroidales; family VadinHA17; genus LD21. Next base: position 30,113 of record CAWDYR010000005.1, read on the forward strand.
GCCCGGGGAGGCCAGTTCAGCAAGCGCTTTAAAAGCCGCTGATTTGACATTCTGATCTTCTGATGATGTGTATGGTAAGATCTCATTGAAATATTCCTTATTCCTGTTCCAGGCCATCATTTCAATTGCACTTTTCTTTGCAGCTGCTTGTCCATTTTTAAGAACGGGTTTAAGGAGCTCTACCTCTTTATCTCCGCATACTGTCATCATGGCTTCAACTGCAGCTTTTTGGTCGGCCGGGTCGGAAAATCTGGATATGTATTCGATAAGGGCAGGTACTGCTTTGGATCCGCTTATAGTGGAGAGGGCCGCGGCTGCTTCTGACCTTACAGCACCATCGGGATAAGAAAGCGAAGAGGTTATAAGCGGCAAAGCAGACTCATCCCCACTTCTGCCAAGTACGGTAATAATCTCAGGCTTGGCTGCCGGAATGGCTTTCGGAAAATACTTTATCAATCCGGAAATAGCTTCCTTCCCTGGAATGGAAAGCAAAACATTAAGTGCAGCATTTCTGTAAGATTTATCCGGATTGCTGAATGCTTTTAAAAGGACATTCATTGCATCCATACCATGAAAGCCCACATAGGTTTCAAGGGCAGCGGTTTTGTTTTGAATTGTAAGTTTATCGTTGCATTTTGCCATAACGAGCTTACAAATCTTGTCCATGGTTTTAGTATCCCCTTTTTCTCCAACGTTCTTTGCATAATCAAGCAATGCAGAAGTTGCGTCTGCCTGGTCCCATCTGTAGAGAACATCTTTAGCTGCTTTGGACAGGACAGGAAAAGCCAGGGGGCTAGCGCTTTGGGCAAGCGCGTTGTAGGCGGAGGCTCTGGTGTTTACATTTACATCCGATGTCCATTCAATGTATTCATTGACAGCTGCCTGTGATTTCATTTCAGCCAGGGCGTTCATAACAGCAGCCGCACAGGGAAGTTCCCTGTTTTTCAGTGACTCAGCCAGGGCTGCTTCAGCAGTTTTGCCGCCAACTGCCAGAATTACCGCGAGTGCCGGACTGCATATTTCCTTATCCTGCAGATATGATTTAAGAGGCCCGACAGATGAATCGCTGCCAATAAGCTGGAGCTGTTTCATAAAGAAATCCTTTACCCCATTGTCTTTTTGCCCGGTTGCATAAGTGATGCAGATAGTCTCCCACATCCCTCTCTGAGTTTCCTTCCGCTTTTGGGATAAAAATCTGGAAAGACTTTCCACGGCGAATCTTGCATTAGTGTCATCACCCGTTCCGGCCGGGATTATCCGGTTACAAATGCTTTTAATGCCTTCCTCTCCCAGGGAAAGCATTTCACCCATAAGTTTGTTTGTGGATTCTGCATCATTTGCCGGAAACCGGGCAAGCAGATCAGCAACTTTTGTTTCAGGTAACCTTATGTCCTGCGGATCTGCAGTTACACTAATCAGGATGAAGGCAACTGCGCTGATTAATATTCTTTTGATTTTCATATTGTCAAGGTTATATTTTCAAATTGCTTATCCCCTCAGATCCTCCATGGATCACGCATCGGGGGATTAATAAGCCTGTTAGCTCCATCGTCATCGATAACCTGCTGTTTAACAGGATCATATTTAAGGTTTCTGCCAAGGCGGACAGCGATAACCCCGAGGTTTACGATTGAACAGGACCTGTGGCCGTTCGACTCGTTAAGCGCAAACTTTTTCCTTGTGAGAACTGATTCAGTAAATGTGGAGATCTGAGGTTCCGGATCAGGCAATGAATCAATGAGTTTCTGCATATCCTTAATATCCGACCTGAATCCTTTGAAAATCCTGCCATGGGGTCCTTCGATATAGGCTGCATCCTTATCGCGGTTCTCACCGTCAAGAATTATCTGGCACCCATCAGCATAAGTATAGGTTATCCTTCGCCACGATCCGACTGCATCATAGTGTTGCTGGGGTGCATCGATTTCTACTGATACCGGTCCTGTGTCATCCTTGCCAAGCAAATATTGAACCGGATCGAGGTAATGTTGTCCCATATCGCCTAATCCGCCGCCATCATAATCCCAGTAACCACGGAACTTTGAATGGACTCTTTCCGGATTATAGGGCTTATATGGTGCAGGTCCCAGCCAGAAATCATAATCGAGCTCAGGGGGAACGGGCATTGGCTTAAGATTATAAAGACCGCTCCAATAGAATTTCCAGTCGTAGCCTGTATTGCCGCTTACTGTAACTTTCAAAGGCCATCCCAGCACTCCGCTGTCTACTATTTTTTTAAGAGGTTTTACTGTTGTTCCCAGCCCGTAAAACTGATCCTTGAACCTGAACCACGTATTAAGGCGGAACATACGTCCATGCTTCTGAACAGCCTCGACAACTTTGATCCCTTCACCGATAGTCCTTGTCATCGGTTTTTCACACCAGATATCCTTTCCAGCTTCGGCAGCTGTCCTGGAAATTATTCCATGCCAGTGGGGAGGTGTTGCAATATGAACAACATCGATATCCGGCCGGGCTATCAGTTCACGGAAATCGTGGTAACCTGTAACGTTCCCACCGGCCTCCGCAATTGCCTGCTCAAGATGGTTCTTATCAACGTCGCACATTGCAAGCACGCGGGTACCTTCGTAAGGAATATGTCCCCGTCCCATTCCACCTACCCCAATTATGCCCTTGGTAAGCTGATCACTGGGCGGAGTATACCCCTGTCCGCCAAGCAGATGCCTTGGGATTATGGTAAAGGCAAGAGCGGCGGCGGCGCTTTTTTTAAGAAAATCACGCCTGCCTGAATTGTCTTTTTTCATAATACTGTAATTATTTTTTTTCGATTGGAAGTATTAAGTTTATTGGAATTCACAATCTGAGAATCTGTGTAAATCTGCGTGATCAGCGGGAAAAAATAATTCCTGCAGATAACGCAGACCTGCCTGCCGGTAGGCAGGTCGCCTCAGATTCGCAGGAATTACTGTTTCTTCAGGCAATAAATTGATACGGCCCACAGATATATCATACAACCTAACAGGATGGATATGCCAAGGACCATAGTGCTTATATCGCTTATCCATCCTACCATGAGCGGAATGACAGCGCCTCCGGAAATTGCCATCATCATCAGACCGGAGATCTCATTGCTCCTTTCCGGAAATTTTTCTATAGCAATTGAAAATACCAGAGGCCATATATTTGCCACGGAGAGTCCGATAAGAAATACCAGAATCCAGGCAAGAGCAGTCGATTTGACAAGAATAATAGCTAAAAAGCAAAAGATTCCCAGTACAGATGTCCACATGAAAAATTTTCTGGAAGAGATCATTGTCAGCATTATTGCACCGGCGAAAGTCCCGACCATACGTCCCAGAAAATATATACTTCGACCTGATTCAGCGGCTGTCTCCTGAATACCGAATTGTTTGATAAGGAATTGACCGGAATTTGAATTGAATCCAACATCAACACCCACTACCAGAAAGATTGAAAGTACCATCAGCAGAACGAATCCGTTTCCAAGAAGCTTAAAAGAGGATGCGAAGGTTGCTTTATATCCTTCAACCCTTGTCTCGTCAATTTTTACCGATCCCAGCCATAAAACAGCCAGAATTGAAACAATGCCAAAGACAAGGAAAAGAATTTTCCAGTCACCAAACTGGGCTGCAAAGAAAGCAGCCAGCGGGGCTCCAATCATCGATCCGATAGCTTTGACAAATTGGGAAAAGCTCAGGAAGCTGGAGGTCCGGTTACCCGGGACCACATCAACGAGCAGCGGATTTGCCGAGACCTGTACAATTGTGTTTCCAATCCCGAGCAATGCAAAGCCTATTAGGACCACGCCAAAGGAATAAAAGACAAACGGAACAAGAAGTCCAAGCGCTGTTACCCCCATTCCGATGTTAAGCATCGCCTTCTTACCTAAACGCGACTGCAGTACGCCGACAGGAACGGAAAGTATAAAAAACCAGAGAAATGCTGCCGAGGGGATAAGCTGTGCCACAGTTGCACTCAGACTCATATCCCTGCTGACACGGTCAACGCCGATCCCGACAAGGTCGACAAAGCTCATGACAAAAAATGCCATAAGGACGGGGGCGATTCTGGAAATGTTGATTTTTTGGGTTGTCATAATTATTTTTTATTAGTTAGTTGCAGGTTGCGGGTTGCGGGTTGCGAGTTGCAGGTTGCGGGTTGCATGTTGCAGGTTGCTCGTTACATAAGGGGAAGTGCATGTTGAACCGACTTCCAGAAATCTTCATTCATAAGGTAGGCGCTGCCTATAAGAGCTGCATCCTCTTTAAGTTCGGAAAGAGCAACCTTACATGAAGAGCCCTCGCTTTTAAGCTTGTTTTCGAAAACTCTGCCAAATAAGTTATAGGCATGAGAGATATTTCCCCCGACAACTACTATTTCAGCCTTAAACCTGATGAGCCAGGGAACAAGGAAGAGCGCCAGGTCGTTTCCAAATTTGATAAAAAGGTCCATAACCGCTTTATCGGTTGAAGCCAGATCAGCCAGTTCCTTTACCCCACTGAGATTCTTGCCTTTCATCTTCTTATAACTGCCAAGGAACCACCTTGTTGAGAAATAATCATCAGCAATATTGTCACCATACGGAAGATGATAGACACAACCCAGCTTCGGAACTTCGGGACCATCAACTATGGGGATTTTGTTATCTATAAATGCCGAGCCAAAACCGGTTCCCAGGGTTATCGACATCGAACGTTTTGCTTTTGCGGCTTTTCCAACCAGAGCTTCACCTACGGCAAAGACAGAAACATCGTTCATGAACCGGATGGGGAAGTTTCCGGGGAAATCCAGTTTTTTTGAAATCTCCTCTTTCACATTGCAGCCGTAAAGATGCTCATATTTTGCTACACCTTTAATGTAACTGATTCCCCTGACATAATCAAAAGGGCCAGGCATTCCGAATCCGATTCCTTTTAAGGAATTTTCGGGGATCTTTTTAATAATATCAGAGAGAGCCCGCGACCATACTCCGATAATATCATCGGCCGGCGCCTTATTGTCGACTGCTCTTTCTGTAACTGTCTCCCTCAGGATCCTGAATGATTCAAGGTCAATGGCTGCACAACTGATATGACTGCCGCCAATATCAACTCCAATTGCCAGATTCTGCTTCATATAAAATGGGTAAATTAAAACTAACGATCAAGGTGTTAATAAACAGGTGTTGAAAGTATTGATTTTTGTCGGGAATACAAAAAATAACAATTTAAAAATCTTTAAATGCAATTAAATAATAAGGGTCTCCCGATGCTGTAAAGACCAATGACTTCGACGGAAAACCAATTGTCAGCAACAAGCCTGAGGCGTATATTATTTTATCCTGTCTTCCCTTAGCAGTCAGGGGCAAAGGGGAAAATCGAAGATTAAACTCCCATGTTCATATCTTTGATAAGTGATATATTTCATCTTTATTCCCGTTTTTTCCCCGTTTATTAGTTGTACTTTTAGAACTCTTAAACCATCTAGCAAAATCAATATACCAATGCCAAAAGTTACTAAAGAAGACGCTCTTCTGTACCATAGCAGAGGCCGTCACGGGAAGGTAGAAGTAATACCCACGAAACCTTATTGTTCACAATATGATCTGAGTCTTGCGTATACTCCCGGCGTTGCCTGGCCCTGCCTCGAAATTGAGAAAAATCCTGATGATGTTTACAACTTTACAGCGAAGGGGAATCTTGTTGCAGTCATCTCAAACGGAACAGCGGTGCTTGGTCTGGGTGATATCGGGGCAATGGCCGGAAAGCCTGTAATGGAAGGTAAAGGTCTATTGTTCAAGGTGTTTGCCGATATAGATGTTTTCGATATTGAGGTTGATGAAAAGGATCCGGATAAGCTTGTGGAGATCTGCGCTAAAATTGCCCCGACCTTCGGGGGGATCAATCTGGAAGATATAAAAGCGCCGGAGTGTTTTGAAGTTGAGGCAAAACTGAAGAAGTTGCTTGACATACCCGTATTTCACGACGACCAGCATGGGACCGCCATTATTTCAGGGGCCGGATTGTTAAATGCCCTTGAAATAACAAAAAAGAAGATTGAAGAAGTTAAACTTGTTGTTTGTGGCGCAGGGGCTGCAGCAATTTCCTGTTCCCGGCTTTATGTTTCCCTTGGCTTAAGAAAGGAAAATATTGTCATGGTCGACAGTAAAGGCGTTATTAACAAAAAGAGAACCGACCTTAACATATACAAGAAAGAGTTCATTACCAGCAGGGATCTGGATACTCTGGCTGAAGCTTTGAAGGGTGCGGATGTTTTTCTTGGGCTGTCAACAGCAAATATGATGTCAAAAGAGATGCTGATATCGATGGCTAAAAACCCCATTGTCTTCGCTATGGCTAACCCCAACCCGGAAATTACATACGAAGATGCAATGTCAACCAGGAACGATCTGATCTTTGCGACAGGCAGATCGGATTATCCCAACCAGATCAACAATGTTCTTGGATTCCCATATATCTTCAGGGGTGCGCTGGATGTCAGGGCATCTACAATTAATGAAGAGATGAAGCTGGCAGCGGCCAAAGCCCTTGCAGCTCTGGCAAAAGAGCCGGTTCCAAACTCAGTTCTTTTTGCCTACAATATTGATTCGCTTTTTTTTGGAACCGATTATATCATTCCAAAACCTCTTGATCCAAGGCTGATCTCATGTGTTGCAACATGCGTGGCAAAAGCTGCAATGGACACAGGGGTTGCAAAAAGACCTATAACTGACTGGGATGCATACAAGAAAATCCTTGACAGGAGGCTGTCGCTTCATATTAAAAAGGTCGGAGAAATAAGTGAGGTCTAAAAGAGCGATTTGATCTTCTTCTTTTCGGACATATGTTTGTAGACCTTTTTCTCGTACATCGAACTTATAAGTTCGGCTGTTTCGGGAATCCCGAATGAGAACCTGTTTATTGTGACGTCAAACAGAGTCTCTATGTTCTGGATTTTCTTGTCAAGGAAAGTATGGATCAGGTCAGATCTTTTTTCATCAGTATCCAGGACATATTTTTCCGCTGTTTCAATTCCCATATTCTTCTTTCTCATGAGGTTATCAACCCTCCAGTAAAAAGGAGCAACAAGCCTTACATGAAGGGCGTCATTTATGTCGCGGGCAATCGAAACTCCACCCCTTCCCACAAGCACGATATGACCCTCCTTGCAGATGGTCAGCACAACATCCTTAATTGCCTTCTTAACCCTCAGGTCGCTTACAAAACCGCCGGAGAAGGCCATTATCATTTCGGAAAGGTTTGACAGTTTGATACCCTCATAATAATTCTCAATGCGCTGGGTATCAATATTAAGATCCTTTGCAATTGCATAAATAATATCCTTGTCGACCCACTTCCATTTTGTCGTTCCGTACTTTAAGTTAAGGTTGTCGACAATTGTTGCAGCTATTTCCCGTCCATCACAACCTGTCTGCCGTGAGATTGTAATTACAGGTCCATCGTCTGAAGAAGGACTCTTAAGAACAGATTCCCTGTAGCGCTCATCGAAATAATCAAAGAATTTTTCCATCTTACATGATTTCTGGCGGTTATATCAGACCGAAACTACCGGAAAATATTAATGTCTGTAACTCAATCAATTATCCCGTATTCCTAACGGATGAGACCCCGGAAAACCTGGCTCAGCTTTTCTTTATAAAAACCGATATAAGATACGAAGAAAAATTCAATTTCTGATCCTTTTAAATGAGATGATTTCACTGTCTGGCAATGGCCTGTTGAAAAAGTCAAAATCCTTTAACCGCAGAAGGCGCAAAGGAAAACCGCAAAGTTCGCAAAGAGCTAATTATTAACGTTTTAACTTTGCGTTCTTTGCGCCTTCTCTGCGTACTTTGCGCCTGCCTGCCGGTAGGCAGGGTTAAAAAGGGCTTTTTCTACAACCTTGTTGGGAGGGGTTCAGGAGGTCGTGTCGTGAGATGGTGCGTACGATAATATATATAATCGCCGTTTCAATATCTATTTTTTATATCTTTACTTTATTCAAAACAATAGTCCCATATACTTAAAATTGTTATTATGAATACATCCATTTTGTCAAGGCCGGAAATGATATGGTTTATTATCGGGCTTGTGCTCTTCCTTCTCGAGCTTGTTCTGCCCGGCTTCGTAATTTTTTTCTTTGGGGTTGGAGCATGGATAACTGCCCTTCTGTGCCTCATCGCAAATCCTGGGATAAATCTTCAGGTCGTGGTATTTGCCGTTACTTCGGTACTTTCACTTTTAGCCCTCAGAAAAATGATACAGAAACGGTTCTTTTACAGTAACAGTGATCTCTCGGACAAAGTTGAAGACGAGTTTACCGGAAAAGATGCAGTTGCAGTAATTGATTTTGAACCTTCGAAAATAGGAAAGGTCGATTTTAAAGGCACCACCTGGCAGGCTGAATCGGAATCTTCTATCAGGAACGGCCAGATCGTCGTCATTAAAAGGAAAGAAAACTTTAAATTAATTGTTGAACCTAAAAATTAATAAAAATGGCAGGATCAAGTACTACTTTAATTCTCATTGGTGTAATCTTTCTGGGTTTTATTCTGATTGCATCAATGGTAAAGGTTGTTCCCCAGAGAACAGCAATAATTGTCGAGAGACTTGGAAAATACAGGGCAACCTTTACAGCCGGTTTCCAGGTATTAATCCCGTTTGTTGATAAAATAAGATACCGGCATACACTGAAAGAGCAGGCTATTGATGTAGCTCCGCAAGTTTGTATAACCCGTGATAATATTGCCGTAGAGGTTGACGGTATTCTTTATCTCCAGGTGCTGGACCCGCAGAAGGCCTCATATGGCATTGACAATTACCGGTTTGCATCAATTCAGATTGCCCAGACAACAATGAGAAGTGTGATAGGCAAACTTGAACTTGACAGAACATTCGAGGAGAGGGAAACTATAAATGTTACAATCGTTGACGCAGTTGACAAGGCCAGTGAACCCTGGGGTGTTAAGGTTACCCGTTATGAGGTGAAGAACATCTCACCGCCTCAGAGCATAAGAGATGCAATGGAAAAGCAAATGAGGGCTGAGAGGGAGAAGAGAGCTGTCATTGCCGAATCGGAAGGGACAAAACAAGCCAAGATAAATAATGCGGAAGGTGACAAGCAGGAATTGATTAAAAAATCAGAAGGTGAAATGCAGAAGCGTATCAATGAAGCTGCAGGACGTGCTTCGGAAATTGAACAGATCGCTAAAGCCACTGCCAACGGTTTGAGGGCTATTGCACTGGCCATATCTGAGGAAAATGGCCTGAATGCCGTAAACCTGAGGGTCGCAGAACAGTACCTTGTCGGATTTTCAAACCTGGCTAAACTAAATAATACTGTAATTCTTCCGGCCAACCTGACAGATGTGGCAGGAATCGTTGCAACAGCAACATCTATGTTTAACGAGATAAAGGATAAGAAGAAATAGAGTATTGACCCTAGCACTACTTCATATTCATGCTCCGTCCTGTTTATGATTTCATTCTGCAGGTCTTCTCCCAGGTCGTTGAAATAGTCGCTGTAACCGGCAACCCTGACTATAAGATCACGGTATAATTCAGGATGTTTCTGGGCATCCCTCAGGGTTGCCGCATTTACAACATTGAACTGAATATGATGACCATCGAGCATGAAATAGCTTCGGATCAGAGAAGTAAGACAATTATAGCTTTCTTCATCCTCAAAAAACTGCGGGGAAAACTTCTGATTCAGCAGAGTACCGCCTGTGCGAAGATGGTCTATCTTTGAAGCAGATTTTATGACTGACGTCGGCCCCTGGTTATCTGCTCCCTGGGTTGGCGATATCCCCTCAGATAGCGGTGTATAAGCCTTGCGGCCATCGGCAGTTGCACCTGTTACACTTCCGAAATAAACATGTGAGGTTGTCGGCAGCATATTAATCCGGTGGACACCTCCTCTTGTAGATGGCCTGTCCATTCACTGAATCATAATATATCTCAAATACTGTAACCGCCTGCTGATCAGCATAATCATCATCATTGCCATATTTCGGAGTGTTATAAATGAGATCATATCTGTATCTGGTCAAAGCCGTTAAAATCCGAATCAAGGGCTTTATTCAGCTCCTCCCAGGTGAAATTCTTTTTGTCATAGATATTATATCTGACCGACGTCAGCATATCTGCTACGGTCCCAAGGCCGACTCCCTGGATATAGGTGGTGTTATAACTTGCACCTCCATTATTGTAATCCCTTCCGTTTGCTATACAATCCTCCACAAGAAGGGAAAGGAACGGGACCGGCAGCCACCTGGCAAAGGTCTTTTCAATTACGTTGTTTCCTGTGATCTTGATGTCGGCAAAGTATTTAACCTGTGATCTGAATGCTGAAATAAGATCATCAAAGGTCTTAAAATCTGCTGCATACCCTGTTTCCGGACCAACCTGTCTGCCCGTCCTTTTGTCGAACCCGTTGTTAAGTGTCAGTTCCAGGATTTTAGTAAGGTTGAAATAACCTGTCAGCCAGTAAGCCTCAGTCCCGAAAGCCCCAGTCTCAACGCATCCTGATGCACCGCCATTTCTGGCATCAACAATATTTTTGCCCTGCCTCAACAATTCCTGGATGATAGCCTCAGTGTTGAAGCAGGAAGGTTGTCCGAAGCCTGTTCTAATAATATCGAGTGCTTTGTGAATGAACCTGTCAGGGCTCTTTTTACTTATCTGTATCATTGAACCCGGCTGAAGTATCCTCATTTCCCTGATCACATCAAGCAGTATATACGACATTTCATTCACTGCATCTGTCCCGTCAGCCTTGACTCCACCCAGATTGATAAGACAAAAATCGGTAAAAGTATTGCTTTCGCTTGCCGTTACTCCCATTTTAGGAGGGGATGGATGATTGTTGAACTTAATCCAGAAACATCCGAGCAGATCATACAATTCATTCTCAGTGAGGGAGTTATTTTCAAGATCTCTCTTGTAAACCCGGTAAAGATGCTGGTCGAGCCTTCCCGGGTTGAATGAATCCCATGGATTCAGTTCAGTTATCACCCCAAGGTGTATAAACCAGTAATGCTGAAGCATCTCATGAACGGTCTCAGGAGCATGAGCAGGCACTTTGCGGCACACCGCTGCCATTTTTGAAAGTTCGGCCTTCCGGCCCGGATCCGGTTCCAGGGCTGCCAGTTTTTCAAGTTCATCAGCATGCCTGTTCGCATACATAATTATGGCATCGCAGGCTATATCCATTCCCTTCAGTTCTTCAGCTTTGTCAAAAGCTTCATTATCTGTTAAGTAGTCAAGTTTTGATATACTCTCCCTGATCTCTTCCTTTAATTCAAGAAACCCGGTATTGAACATTTTGTATCCCAAGAACTGTATGGCCCGGAGCCCTTTGTTCCTGAAATTCAGTAAAGATCCCGGCGTTATATGCATTCAGCCAGTCGGGTGTCATAAGATTCATTATCCTGTCGCGATTACTGAGCCCCTTCCAGTAAGGTATTATCTCTTCCTGATAAACCTTCCTTACCTCATCATCAACTTTGAAAGAAACCTTCTCCCTCGAATTAAGAATGTCGAGGTCCTGAAGCGAATGGAGACTTATTTCGGGATAAGTCGGGGTTTCCTTTGGGGCCGGGCCTCTCTCCCCTACAATTAGTTCGCCGTCATTTATACAAATCTTCTTGTTTTTCAGCAGGTATTCAAATGCCTTTGCCCGTCTGACCGGCGCCGATAACTCTCTCGCCTCATTACTCTTATAAAATCCGGTAATTAATACTGCCCTTTCAGCAGAGATCTTCTCAATTGCATTAATGCTTTGTTCCCGTAGTTTTTTGACTCTTTCAGATAATATCATTTTAATACTTTTGGTTTTTTATCTAGTTTGTCCACCGTTACCTTTTTGCCCCTAAATTTTCACCCCTAAATCCCCTAAAGGGGACTTTTTGAACCCTCTCAGGGGCAGGGGGTTGCTCTTCTGCCCCTAATACCCCCTAAACGGGACTTCTTGAACCCCCTTCAGGGGGCAGGGGGTAGCCGGAGTAGCCTTTTAGGCATACCTTTTATCCTCCAATCTTAACTTTAATACCTGTTTCATCAAAGAATTCCTTAAGTTCTCTCATTCTTTCCGGTGAAGGCTGCTCAGTTTCGTTCATCCTGTAGGGAATATTGAATTTCCTGTACTTAGAGGCGCCGATCCTGTGAAAAGGCAGAAGGTTAATTTTTAAAAGGTTACTGCACTTTAAACCTGTAAGGAATTTTTTTAATTCTTCAAGATGCTCATGATCATCATTTATACCGGGTATAACCGGGATCCTCGCCATCACGTCCCTTCCACTGTCAAGCACAAGTTTGAAATTTTCGAGAATTCTATGGTTGGGGACTCCGGTATATTTTATATGCTTATCATTATCCAGATGTTTGATATCGAACAGGAAGTAATCGGTATACCTGATTATAGCTTTGTAGTTTTCAGCTGAGGAATAACCGGATGTGTCAACAGCAGTCTTGAATCCATTTGCTTTACACCTCTTTAAAGCTTCCAGCAGAAAATCAAACTGAACCAGAGGCTCACCGCCTGAAAAGGTAACGCCACCTGACTGATGAAAAAAGATGTTGTCTCTCCCGGCTATTTCAACGATCTCCTCAGCCGAATATAATCTTCCAACAGGCTCCTCAAACCGGAATTCCTTCTCCCCCACTCTTCTTGTTCCGGCTACAGTTTCCTGAAATGGTGATATGCCCTCAGGATTATGACACCACCAGCAAGAGAGCGGGCATCCCTTCATAAAGAATGTTACCCTGATCCCGGGCCCGTCGTGAACTGAATATCTCTTAACGCTGAATATTAAACCTTTCATAGTGAAAGAAGTCTGTTGCAGAAAATAAATGGGATAAGAGGAGTTTTAACGTCACCCGGGATTCTTCCGGGTGGCGCCGCAATCAGAAGCTGTAGAACATCAGGCAGTGGTAAAGCCTCCTGCCAAGACGTTGCATCATGAACCTGTATTTCAGCTTGAGAATCATAGTAATTTAACAGGCTGCAAATTAAGCATTTTTTATTGAAATTATCATTGCACCAATCATAAATGAATAAAATTTATATCTTCGCCCGGTTGTGACTAAACCAGATTATGAGATTTTTCTTCCTGACCTTTTTCATTGCGTCATTCTTTCCAAATGCCTCATCACAGGATAAACCTGCTGAGCGGTTCACCATCAGCGGATATGTAAAAGAAGCTGTCAGCGGGGAATCTCTGATCGGAGTAAATATTTACCTGCAAACCAGACAAACAGGTACCATTACAAATAATTACGGATTTTATTCTATCACCCTACCGGCTTCAGATTCCATATCGCTGGTTTTCTCGTATGTGGGTTTCACAACCAGGATAATACGGCTGAGTCTTCATAACGATATTGAGCTTAATGCGGAGCTTACTGCCAGTAAAATATTGAATGAAGTTACTGTGACGGCAGACAGGACAGAACGGCAGAGTGAATCGGTAAAAATGAGCACGGTAAAGCTCCAGGCTGCGCAGATAAGGAATGTTCCCTCACTGCTCGGGGAAAAGGATGTTTTAAAGGTGCTTCAGCTGATGCCGGGTATTCAGAAAGGTTCGGAAGGATCAAGCGGTCTTTATGTCCGTGGCGGCGGGCCGGATCAAAACCTGATAATCCTGGATGATGCTATAGTGTACAATGCAAGTCACCTTTTCGGTTTCTTCTCACTCTTTAACGGTGATGCCCTTAAAAGCGTAGAGCTTACAAAGGGTGGTTTTCCGGCACGATTCGGCGGCAGGCTCTCTTCGGTACTAGAAATAAATATGAAGGAGGGTAACAAGGAAGAATGGCATGGAGATGGGGGGATTGGATTGATCTCGTCGCGTGTTACAATTGAGGGGCCACTCAAAAAAAATAGATCTTCCCTTTTATTGTCGGGCCGACGGACTTACGCCGATCTTATTCTCAGGCCTGTGTTAAAAGCTTTGGATGAACAGAATACAGGGTACTATTTTTATGATTTCAATGCCAAGATCAACTACGATTTCGGTCGCAGGAATAAGCTCTACCTGAGTGGATATTTCGGCAAGGACAAATTCTATCTTAAAAATTACACAAACCGCGTAAAAGAGGATGTTGGTTTCAGATGGGGCAATGCCACCGGTACCTTACGATGGAATCACCTGTTTAACAGCAAATTATTTTCCAACGCTTCTGTTGTCTTCAGCAATTATTCCTTTGGAATTTATGACAGGTACAGGGTGGTGGAAGAGGCTAAAAACTATTATGCCGAATATTATTCGGGTATAAGGGATTTTACTTTAAAATATGATATTGACTATCTGCCAAATCCAAGGCACTGGATAAAAGCAGGTGCGGTGAGTATATTACACAGGTTTAGTCCCCATGCATTCGTGGAGATAGATGAACAACAGGCACTCGACCGGCACGAAAAAATGCAATCACTCGGTTTTGAATCTGGCATATATGTTGAAGATACCTGGCAACCTCTTGGTTCTTTGAAATTAAACGGAGGAATCCGTTTAAGTCATTTCATTGCACAAAAGGAACAGTATCATTTTTTTGAACCAAGGTTATCGATGGCATGGAGATTAAAGGATGACATTGCATTAAAAGGTTCATATTCGGCTATGAATCAATATATTCATATGATTTCAAATACCGGTATTAGTCTTCCGACTGATCTCTGGGTCCCGACAACCGATAAGGTTAAACCCCAGGAATCGAAGCAGATTGCACTCGGGATTGTTAAGGATTTCAGCAACCCTAATCTCTCCTTCTCGCTGGAGGGATATTATAAAAACATGAAGAATGTGCTCGGATATAAAGAGGGGGCATCGTTTCTTCAGCTTGATGATCCTTCATCGGGGCATAAGAATTCCTGGGAAGACAATGTGACTGAAGGCAGGGCCTGGTCGTATGGTATTGAAGTACTTCTTCAGAAAAAAGAGGGCAGGTTTAACGGCTGGATCGGCTATACACTTTCCTGGACACAGTTGCAGTTTGATTCACTGAATTACGGGAAGAAATACTATGCCAGGTATGACCGGCGGCATGATATTTCAGTTGTTACAACCTATAAAATAAATGACCATATTACGCTATCAGGAACATGGGTCTACGGGACAGGCAATGCGGTGACTCTTCCTCTCTCAGAATATTCGGCACCCGAACATCAGTTATCCAGTGAATTTAATTATCCTTTCTTTGTCTACAAGGGAAATTCAATGTATAGTGAGGTCGTCAAGGATTTTGGTCCAAAAAACAGTTTCAGGATGAAGGCTTACCACAGGTTTGACATTGGGATACAATTTCAGAAGGAAAAGCGATGGGGGGAAAGGACATGGGAGATCTCGGTATATAATCTGTATAACCGCATGAATCCTTTCTTCTATTATACTGACTACGAACTTATTAATGATAAACCGTATGGTTTTCTCAGACAGGTAAGCCTTTTCCCGATAATTCCATCTTTTACATATTCATTCCGGTTTTAAATTATGATATCAGCTAAAATCAAATATCTGTTACTTTCCGCACTTTTAATATCAATTGCCTGTGAAAGGAATGTTGAAAACGTGAGACTGCCTGAATTTAAACAGAAACTTGTAATAACATCTTTTATTTCCCCGTCAGATACCGTATCATATTTCATGGTGACCTCCAACAGAAAAATTTATGGAGAATTAAATACAGGGGAACATCTTGGCACTCTCACTGGATCTCTTTCAAACGGCTCATCAGATGTAGCACTCGATCCCATCGAGAATGGTTTCAGGATAAGCAGCAAAAAGATGCCTGTGGAAAACGGGAAAACATACAGGTTAAAAATTTCAGGTAACGGGGGATTATCATCTGGAGCTGAATGTACAGTGCCTGCAGAGAGGAACTTCAACATCAGGGTAGATACCTTTTCAGTACCCTGTCAATCGCAGGGACCTATTCCTTACACTTACAGGAGTCCTGAATTCAATCTGACAATAAAAGACATTGCCGGAGAAGAAAATTTTTACAGGATCTCAGCCAGGGTCAGGGATTATTATACGGATCACAATACCGGGTTGTTATATAAGAGCGTTATTGATTCCGATTTTGAAGAGGAATTTTTCACTGACAAGGGAATGGATGGACAAGAGATTATTTTAAAAACAGACTTTAGTACCTACATCGATCATTATTCCCGTGATTCTGCCATTCTGGAAATTGCACTGTTCAATACCGAAAAATCTTATTATCTGTATCATAGATCGCTTGACAACTATAGTGACGGGGAAAATCCATTTACCGAAGTGACTCCGGTCTATTCAAATATTTCGGATGGATTAGGAGTTTTTACTTCTTATACCATTGATTCTCTGATTTACAGGATTAAGTAATATCCCAAATACGTACTCACCCGCGCGACCTCCCCTCCAATTCTCTGAGCAGGGGCGTGATACCCTGATTTAAAAAAATTATTCCATAAAAGAATTCAGTCTAAGTAGAACAATTTATTCACCTGATTGTCATATATATACAATATCTTAACAAACGATTAACAAAACATTAACATAATTAACCGCAACAAAACGTTTTCTCAAGCGTCTATATATTGAGAAGCAACTAAAAAGGCTAAGATACAATTAATTAAAGCAGTTCTTTTTTTAATGGAAAAAATCCGGAAATAGAAATATTGAAGGAACAAGATATTTAAGATTTCTACAATGGCCGTCCGGCCAAATTCTACGATCAGGTTTAGGTTAATAAAGGAAAGATAACTCCCAACTATCTTTCCTTTTTTTATTTCCATTTTAGAAAAGGATTATCTTTGCTGATCATAGTTTCCTTAGGTACATGAAATTACGCAGCCTGACCCTCATTCTGATCCTTATCATCATTCCTTCTTATTTATGGTCCCGGGTAAATACACCCCTTGCTCAGAAAGGTGTTATTGATCTGAGGGATATCCCGGATAAAAACAGATTCGTACTTCAACTGAATGGTGAATGGGAATTCTACTGGAACAAAATGCTGCATCCACACGATTTTGTTGAAGCCGGAAGTATTAAACCCGATTGTTTTGGTAAGGTCCCCTCCTACTGGACAGACTATTCCTCCCAACTGGTAAAAACCACCGGAATGGGTTTTGCAACCTATAAGCTTACTGTTTTATTACCTGAAAACTTCCGTGAACCGTTAGGGTTTGATATGCCTGTTTTTGATTCTTCCTATGATATTTATATTGATGGTAAATATATGGGTGGCAATGGCATTCCCGGCAAATCTGCATTAGAAACAAAACCCTGGTATGAAAAGATCTTATTTAAATTTGATCCCTCTTCCGACTCACTCTCGATAATTATAAACGTCTCAAATTTCACCCATCGCCGTGGAGGATTCTGGTTGCCGGTAAGTATGGGCACTTTTACTGAGGTAAGAGTGCGTACTTCAGCCTCCTGGGCAAAAGACTGGGCGACAATAAGCCTTCTGCTGGGATTTTCACTTTTTTTCCTCTTCTTTTTTGCCATTTATCCCAAAGACAAACAGATGGGTTTCTTCAGCATGGCCACAACAGGGTTGGCCCTGAGGCCTCTCTTTACCTCCAATTTTCTGATACTCAATCTGACGGGAATTGCCTGGACCTGGATCGTGAGATGGGAATACATTGGCCTTTATCTGATACTGACAGGATGGTACTGGTTTACTTCATATCTCTACCCGACAAAATATTTCCGGAATATTACACGGGCTGTCACTGTCATCCTGGCTGCATCGCTGGTGATGACACTGTTTCTCCCTGTAAGAATTTTCAGTTATATGACATTCGTTATTTACCCGCTCCTGGTAGTACTTATTGTTTATGCCCTTATGCAAAATGTCAGGGGAATGTTGAAAAAGAACTTCATTGATTTCATTTATTTTTCTGCAATTGTCTTGTTGTCTGTTGCTGCAATTCATGATGTGAGGGTATCCCTGGGCAAAGCAGGTGGTGCAACTGGGTATATGCTTACATACGCACTTGTCCTGTTTGTATTTATCCAGGCTGCTCTTCTTCTTTATAAATGGGTAAAGGCATATTCAGAGAAGGAAAGATTGCAGAGTGAGCTTGAATATCTGAACAGGAACCTGGAGATACTGGTAAATGAGAGAACGCAGGAAACAAATAAACGTAAGGAAGAGATTGAAAAACAAAACTTAAAAATTGCAATTCAGAACAAGCAATTATCGGAGACAATCCAGCTTAAGAACAGGATATTCTCCCTGATCGCACACGACCTCAGAAGCCCCGTTGTTAATATTCTTTATATGTTGAATCTGCTGAAAGAGGAGGAGTACAGGGAAAAATACAATTCATTTGCCACGGCGAGCATCCAGTATGCACAGCAGGTTATCAGTCTGCTCGAGAATATGCTGGTGTGGGGAAGAGGCCAGGAGGATAAAATAAAATTTTCTCCTGACAGGCGCGACCTTGCAGATATTGTGTTAACCAATATGAGCATCTTCAAGGAGACTGCCGACAAAAAAGATATCTCTGTAAACTTTACCCAGATAGGCAATTCAAAAGCTTATTTCGATAAAGATCTGTTGGACATAATTATCAGGAACCTCCTTTCAAATGCAGTAAAATATACCCCCCGCGGGGGAAGGATCAGCATCCTGCTCAAAGACAAGACCCTCACCGGCGAGGGTGTCGTTCTCAAAATATGCGATAACGGAGTTGGAATCCCTCCGTTAAAACAAAAATACCTTTTCACAGCTACGGAGGTAGAAAGCACACCGGGTACTGAAAACGAAAAGGGTACAGGTTTCGGACTTAAGCTTTGCCATGAGCTTGTAACTATCAACAACGGAAGGATCAGCGTTGAAAGCAAGGATGGAGAAGGAACATGCTTCACAATAACCCTTCCTGACCAGAAATAAAGTTGCAGGTTGCGAGTTGCGGGTTGCGGGTTGGTGCTGGCAACTAAATGTTATCACTCATATCTGAGTCCTGTAAGTCCTTTAAGATCCAGGATCCTTACATTCCTGCCTTTAGTTATTATTAAACCATCGTCTTCAAGTTCACCAATAGCCCTGGCAATTGAAGGACGTGCAACGCCAAAAAACTCAGCCATATCATTCTGGGTCATATCGAAAACGATCTCAGATTGGCCGGCCGAAGCCTTCTGAAGAATATATTGGGCCAGTTTACCCTTGATTGTCTTGAAATTAAGAAATTTTATCTTTTCAGAAAGGAACTGGGAACGGTTTGATATCAGGTTGAGAAAATTGACAAGGATTTTCTCGTTTTCGACAAGGAGCCTTAGAAAATCGACCTTTAGAATAGATAGTATTTCACTATCTGACACTGATACAACATTAACCGGAAAAACGTTCCTGCCACCGAACATAAAGGCGGCAGCAAGGGATCCCGGGGCCGGGACATCCTCAATCTTAATCACTTTACCGGAATAATCGACCATTTCTCCTTTTACTGTTCCGCTTACAACCACCATAAGCGAACTGACAACCTCTCCATTCTGTGCAATCAGTGAACCTGCGCTGTATTTTCGAAGACGGTGGGGAGTTGCTGACAAGTACTGATCTGATCTGATCCTCCGTATGACCATTAAAAAGCGGAGCTTTAAGAAGAATTGAATAGTCCATCCTTTTTATTGTAAAATTAATAAAAGAGTGAGAATTATAGCCTCTTTAAGAACTTACACAGAAGTCCACTGAGGAAACACAGAGGTCCACAGAGGGACTTTAAGTAATCATCTTAGGGAGCCTGTAGAACTCTGTGACTTCGTGGTTGGGGCAGGCGGTAAAACTATCCGCGAAAGCTATCCGTGAGACTTCTTAATTACATCGCAATATATTTATTTATATTTAGCACCCAAAAAACAGGGAAAATGAAAAGATCAGTAATAATTCTTCTATCCATACTTTTTTTTAATTCACCCTATATTAAAGCTCAGGATGACTTTGAAACAAAGCTTCTTAATCAGTTTCACAAGATAACCAGTGAGGAAATGATGAGCTGGGTCGAAACGCTTTGCTCCACTGAATTCAATGGAAGACTTTCAGGAACACCTGAATACACGGCAAGTGCAGAATGGGTGGCATCCAAACTTAAGGAATGGGGTGTTAAGCCGGCAGGTGATAACGGAAGTTATTTCCAATGGTTCGATGCACCGTATAGTGTTGTTAATGATCGCGGAAGCCTGTCGATGAACTATAAAACAGCCGGATGGCACTGTTATTACAAAATACTATGATTTTCCCCATGGGTATTACCCCGGAATGAATTCGGGTAATGGAACAATAACTGCGGAGGTTGTGTTCGCCGGTTTTGGAGTTACCGCGCCCGAACTGAACTATGACGATTATAAGGGAATTGACGTGAAAGGCAAAATAGTTCTTATCAACAGGGATGTTCCCCACACCAATCCACGGGATCCTGAATATAAAAAATGGGTTGGTTACTGCTACCATCAGTATAAAGTTGAAAATGCGGTTAAGCATGGAGCTGCTGGATTCCTTTATATTGACGGCGCCCTGGGCAATCCCAATATTTCGTATGACCCTTCAATAATTGTCTGTGGTATTGGCCCTCAGCCGCTTGCAGATATATTTGCAGGATTAAAGACAACAAATACTGAAGTTACCGGTAAAATAAGAAAAGCCTTTAAGCCGGCTTCTTTCAGAACCGGAAAGACTATGACAATAAAGGCTAATACAACAAGGCATCAGGAAGGAAAAGGCTGCAATGTGATCGGCATTATTGAGGGAACCGATCCGGTATTAAAAAATGAAGCAATAATAATCGGTGGCCATCTCGATGCTGTAGGTAATGCAGGAGAAGTTGTGAATGGCGCTCTCGATAATGCAAGCGGTGTTGTTGATATTATGGGAGCAGCAAAAGCAATGGCACAATCAGGGATTAAGCCTGAAAAGAAGCGTAATATTCCTGTTCATCGGCGGCGAGGAAACCGGACTCAATGGCAGCAGGTTATATGCGCAGAAACCAGTTATTCCCGGCTGAGAAAACTGTTACATTCATAAATCTGGATATGGTTGGGAATGGCACCGGGTTGGCAGTAAGCGCTTCGGCGCCTTACAAGAATCTTCTGAAATATTTTAAAGAAGCAAATTCGGATTTTATTCATCGTCCCTATACTGACTCTGCACCTGAACCAGGCGAATATTACGGACGTCCGAGAAGTGATTCCTACAATTTCAGCTCAGCAGGTTTCAGGACAATGTCGATCGGAACTACCGGTGGTTACAAAAAAGTCTTTTATCATCTTCCGGGAGATGATCCTGATGCAATCACAATTGACATAATGGAGGATGTGGCAAAAATGATATATGTCGCCCTTACCAGAATGGCAATTGACGTTGAGTTGAAATTCTGATACTGTACCTTCTGATTTAACTCTGTGGACCTCTGTGATCCCTCTGTGGACCTCTGTGTAAGTTCTTATAAATGTCAATGAATTAAGAACTTACACAGGGTCCCAAGTCATAGAGGTCCACAGAGTTAGTACCTCCATAATAAATTACTCAATTTGTAACAAATGTTACAATTCAGGTTGCAACCATTTCTCATTTTTGTACCAGAAATAATCAAAATCCAAAAATATGAAAAGAGACATCCTGAAAATTGATGATGACTTATGCAATGGTTGCGGCCAGTGTGTACCCAACTGTCACGAAGGAGCATTGCAGGTTATCGATGGTAAGGTGAGACTGGTAAGCGAACTGATGTGCGACGGACTGGGAGCATGTATCGGCCATTGTCCTGAAGGCGCAATAACAATTGAAACAAGGGAGGCTGAGCCTTATAATGAGGTAAAAGTTATGGAACAGATGAAGGAAAAGGGCAAAAATACAATCATTGCTCACCTGAAGCACCTGAAGGAACACGGTGAAACAGGATTCATGCAGGATGGAGTAGGATACCTGCGTGAACACCAGAGGGATTTGAATTTCGATATCCGCGAAGTAATGTCTGAAGTGCACAACCATGGCGGAGAAAGCAGGTCTCATTTAAGCAGTCAGCAGCAGCCACATCATGACAATCATGCCGGAGGCGGATGCCCCGGATCGCGCGCGATGGTAATTGAAAAACACGGGCTATCCGAATCACAAAATATTTCAGGGGATCAGCCCTCCGAATTAAGACAATGGCCTGTGCAGATGCATCTTATAAATCCCAATGCTCCGTATTTCAGGAGTGCTGATCTCCTGCTTGCAGCAGACTGCGTGGCATTTTCGATGGGTAATTTCCATAGTAAATATCTTAAGGGAAAATCACTGGCCATCGCCTGTCCCAAGCTCGATCATAACACCGACATCTATGTTGAAAAACTTACAGCACTCATCGATCAGGCAAAAGTGAACACAATTACGGTAATGATGATGGAAGTGCCGTGCTGCGGAGGATTGCTGCAGATGGTAAGGGCAGCTTCGGCAAATGCAGTAAGGAAAGTTCCTGTGAAACAAATGATTGCAGGTATTTCAGGCGAAGTCCTTAAGGATGAATGGGTCTGAGTTTCTGAATTCTCAAAATTATCACCTTCATTGGTTACTAAATAAAAAATTCATAATTTAGCGGCCTTAATTTCAGAATTACCCGTTACTCCTTAAAATATACTGCTTATGGCAAATAATAGCCTAACCCTAAATTTTGATAATCAGAAGTTTTACCTGGGACTCGACATCGGGTCCGTATCTTTAAATACAGTTTTGCTGGATGAAAATCATAAGGTCATTGAGGATTATTATGATTATGTTCATGGCAAGCCCTTCAATGTGCTCCGGGAGAGGCTCTCTTCAATTCTGAAAAGCCATGCGGTTGAAAATATTGCGGGAATTGCCATTACCGGCACCGGAGGCAAGCTGGCATCAGGCTTAATTGGCGGAACATTTGTCAACGAGATAATTGCCCAGGCTACTTCATCGGGCAGGATCTACCCGGATGCAAAGACTGTTATCGAAATCGGGGGAGAAGACTCTAAACTTATCATCCTTGAAAAGGACCCGTCCAATGGACGTTCAAGACTTGTGGATTTTGAGATGAACAGCATATGTGCAGCGGGGACTGGCTCTTTTCTTGATCAGCAGGCACGGAGAATAGGCGTTCCCATCATAAATGAATTCGGGGAGATGGCATTAAAATCGGTCGATCCTCCACGTATTGCCGGACGATGCAGTGTATTTGCCAAAAGCGATATGATTCACCATCAGCAGATAGCAACTCCCCTGCATGATATCGTTGCAGGACTATGTTTTGCCCTGGCAAGGAATTTTCGCAGCAATGTGGCCAGAAGCAAAGAGTTTAAGAAACCGGTTATCTTCTCAGGTGGTGTTGCCGCAAATATTGGAATGGTAAGAGCCTTCAGGGAGGTACTTGACCTGAAAGAAGATGAACTAATTATACCCGAGCACCATGCATCAATGGGCGCTATCGGGGCTGTTATGTATGCCCGCTCCAACAAGCTCGAGATGAACCATTTCAAGGGCATGCAGGACCTGGAAAAGTACCTGTCGGAAGACCTGACGTCATTTAACAGCCTCCCGCAGCTTGTGGAATCAGAAGCAGTTTATAATAAAGTTGTCCATTTTAAATCTAACGGACAAGGTAAGATAAGAGTTTACATGGGTATTGATGTAGGGTCACTAAGCACAAATGTGGTCCTTATTGATCCTGAACATAAGGTCATTGCCCGGCGTTACCTGCCAACTGCAGGGAAACCCCTGGAGGCGATCCAGAAAGGAATGACTGAAATTTTTGATGAGGTTGGCGACAAGGTTGAAGTTATCGGTGCAGGAACAACCGGATCGGGCAGGTATCTGACCGGTGACTTTATAGGTGCCGACACCATTCAGAACGAAATAACCGCCCAGGCTACTGCAGCAATCGATTATGATCCGACTGTCGATACTATATTTGAAATCGGTGGTCAGGATTCAAAGTATATAAGTATTGAGAACGGTGTGGTAGTCGACTTTGAAATGAATAAAGTGTGCGCCGCCGGAACAGGATCATTCCTGGAAGAACAGGCCGAAAAACTGAATATCAATATTGTTGAAGAGTTTGGATGCATGGCTCTGAACTCTGAGTGTCCTGTAAAACTTGGTGACAGGTGTACCGTTTTTATGGAATCGGACCTTAATTCCTTTATGCAGAAGGGCGCAAGAAATGAGAATCTTGTTGGAGGACTGGCTTATTCAATTGTATATAATTATCTGCAGAAAGTTGTAGCTGACCGTAAGGTTGGCGATAAGATATTTTTCCAGGGAGGTGTTACAAATAATAAGGCTGTTGTCGCAGCATTTGAACAGGTTCTTGGTAAAAAAATAATCATCCCTCCTCACTTTGATGTTACCGGGGCTATAGGTGCAGCTATTCTGGCCCAGCGATCCATGACCAGAGAACAGAAAACCACATTTAAAGGTTTTGGAATGCGCAATGCAACCTATGATATCAGCCGGTTTGTCTGTCAGAGCTGTACTAATCATTGTGAGATAAGGAAAGTCAAAATTGCAGGAGAAAAGAAATCCCTGTTTTATGGCGGACGTTGTGAACGGTATGAAACGGATGGCCGGAAAAAAGCAGCAAATAATATCCCTAACCTCTTCAACAAAAGGCTGGAAATGCTGATGGACGGCTACGAGGAGAAGAAGGCTGTAAAAACAGCCACAATAGGTATCCCAAGGGCCCTGATGGTTTTCTACCAGCAGTTCCCCTTCTGGCGCACCTTTTTTGAGGAGCTGGGATTCAATGTCGTCCTTTCAAGGGAGTCGGATAAAGCGCTTGTCACTCAGTCAATTGAAACGATGACAACAGAAACATGCCTTCCTGTTGAACTTATGCATGGCCACGTTATTGACCTTCTGGATAAAGGAGTTGATTACATATTTCTGCCATTTATAGTGAATGCCAAGTTCCGTGAAGGTAACAAAACCTCCAATTGTAACTGCCCATGGGTACAGACTTATCCATTTATGGTAAAGGCTGCTCTCAAAGGCAAAATTGATGAAACAAAACTGCTGGTTCCAACGCTTCACTTCAGATATTTTGAACGTGCTCTGGTGAAAGAGATGACCACCTATTTCAATGATAAATTCGGGTTGGGGAAGGAGGAGATCAAAAAGGCTATTTATAAGGCTGATGAAATACAGGTGGCATTCGAAAAGAGTCTTGTGGATTATGGAAAAGAAGTTCTCCGGAATATCCCCGAAAACTGCAGACCTGTTGTTCTGCTCGGGAAGCCATATAACAGCGCTGATCCGCATCTGAACCTTGGGCTGATCGAAAAGCTGATCACCCAGAATGTGATGCCGATCCCAATCGACATGCTCGACCTGACTCCTTACAATATTTTTGTCAATTACAGGAATATGTACTGGCCTAACGGTCAGAAGATTATTGCAGCTGCCCAGCACGTTGCAAAAACCGATGGATTATATGCGGTGTATCTGAGCAATTTCAGGTGCGGTCCGGAT
>CAWDYR010000006.1:0-123679 GCA_963806555.1 uncultured Bacteroidales bacterium
ATTGCCTGAATGATTATGCCCGTTGAACCAGGCAACAGCGCTTCTGTTTTTTTCAACGATAGTGAGTAAATCTTTGTAGTTTAAAAGGTTATGGATATTGTCCGGAGCGATTGGGAAGTGGCAGAAGATAATTGCTTTTTCACTTTTTATCTCTGCGTCCTTAAGCTGGTTTTCAAGCCATAACAGCTGATCCCTGCCTATCCCGCCGTTCCAGTCGATTGCATTTTCTGCTCCTTCCTCCTCAAGCTTTTTAATATAGGCTGCAGCCCGGTCAGTCACCTCCTTATTATTTGATGCGTAAGTGCTTATCTCATTGCCGTTTAGAATTATCATCCTGAATTTTCCGGCATTGAATGAATAGTATCCCTTTCCACCGCTTTTTAGCACGGGGATTTGATCTCTAAGTTCCGGTTTTACTACATAGTCATGATTTCCTGTGCAATGATATGTCTTAATTCCTGAGGAATTCAGGATTTCAAGGACCGGATCGTATGATTCAATATCCCTGTCGATCAGGTCGCCGAGATTAATTATAAACGACACTGAATTCTCTCTAAAAGTCCCGACGGCTTCCTTCAGCTTTGAAAGTGAAGATCGATAGTATCTCGTCCCGGCACTTACACGATCACAATACTGGGCATCGGCAATCAGGCCGAAGGAAAAGAGGGGAGTATTGTTCTGGTTAATAGAATTTTCTTTACTCATAGGGACATCGTGAACCGGCTGGTTAAGCAAAGCTGCAAAGATCATTAAAAAGATAATTCTCATAATACTGAAAAATAGATTTTAAAAATAGTAATCCTTATCGGTTTTAAGCATTTTAATTCTTATAAGTTTTTTTAAAACACAAAATCCAAAAAAGTTAAAGCAAAGAAATTAAGAACTTACACAGAGGTCCACAGAGAAGTCCGGCCAACCGTATTTAATTCCCTGTTTAGGAAGTGACAATTAAGTTTTAGATCCATAAACCCTGCCTACCGGAAAATCTGCGAATATCCGCGCGATCTGCGGGAAAAAATATAAATAAGACCTTCGCCTTTCGGCAGAAGGTCTTAACAGAGGTAATGACAGACAGTCGCCTCCGCGTTAATTCACTGATGGATCAGTTACCCGTCCCATGAATAGGATTGAATTAGTTGTACTTTCTCTTATAATATAAATAAACGGATGATCAAGCTTAAGTTCAAGCGGTGGCGGCGGAGCTGATACCACGCCTATTTCCACAATTGTGGCGGCCGCAGCCTCTGTTCCCTCTTCATTTGTCTCAATAAATGCCTGATGCGTTACATCGTTTATCAAAAGATCATATTGTTCGGAGATGTTTGAAAAATCGGCTCCATCCCGGAAAGCTATTCCCATTCCCATGTCGGTAAGCACATCTTTCAGCTTCTTTTTAAATCCGTATTTGAACCTTGGAAAGAAGAGCTCGATCTCCCTGTTAGTCATCTGGCTGACCCACCCTGTAAAGTTTTCACCCACTGACGGGATCAGATTGTTGATCCCATCGGGGCTACCGGGGAGGATAACATCCATAACGAAATTGCCCTGACCGTATGGAAACTCTGCCAGGACGAATCCGTTACCCTGATAAACTTTAAACTCAGCCTTTTGTCTCATCATCGGTACATCGACTGAAGAACCACCTGGTCTGTAGAATGGCATCTCTTCAGTCTTTGCATTATCGAACTGTGTTTTCCATTTTCCTTTAAAGTATATCGCGTTTATCAGAAGCATAACGGTGTTGTCCTCCAGCCGGTCAACCATGTTCTTAATCAGCCCGTTCGTATTGTCTTCGATCCATGCGTTTATTCTTCCGGGAACCTCAGAATCACTGATTTCAAAAGAGTGAGATTCGGCATCGTAGAAACTGGTAAGAATGTCAATAAAGTTCTGTTTCACTGTAAAGTCATTCTCTGTCCATACCGAGTTTGCGATTGAAATCAGTACCCGTTTATCGACAGACAGGAGCGCCTGGCTGAGATCTTTATATGAACTGTTGATCGCTTCGGGATTGATCCCACTGAGTCTTAATGCTTTAAGAATCGAGTCGCGGGTGGCGCCGCCGGCTCCGTTTACGGTCATCGAAAGAGCAATGGAGATACTGAGAGGAGAGATGATTATGTTATCACCCGCTGCGGCAGACCCGGTAACTTTATTGAAAATATCGAATGCAAAGGAATTTCCGGATTCAATGAGTGAAACCTGTTGTTGTGTAAGATCAATCGGTACAGGCTCAGTTGGGAAATTATCATCGGTTTTACTGCAGCTTGCGAAGAACAGCGGTATAATAAAAAAAATGGCAGCTGTTTTCGATTTCCAGGTCTTCATCGCGTTTATATTATTGACAATTCAAAATTAATCTCGGGTTTCAGTTAAAATAATCAGGGGTGTTAAACGCAACGGCTCAAAAATCATGCCATCGGACTATTTGTTTTTACCTCTTTTCTTCCGTGAGGCGATAAATGCCTTCAGGTAGAGAAAGGAGACAGTAAACAAAAATAAGCTCAATGTCAGAAGCAGGATAAATGAAAAAATTGCAGGAGGCTCTTCAGGCACGGGATTCCTTAGCTTGATTATATACCCAAGTATGGTATAGATCAATACCATTATAGAGATTGCAAAGTTGAATATAATGGAGGAACCGTTCAGTATCCTGGTGGTCCGGTAGTACTTGCTATTCCTGAAATTGATATATGATTTCCGGGCGTAGTACTGTGCCCGCTGCCGGGATCTGTCCTGCCGGTATTTTCTCCATTCCTCCATGATCCTGATATTCTCCTGGTCGTCGGCTGGCTTTTTTCCGAAGTTTGCAGTGAGGAAGTCGTATGCCTCAGTCGCCTTTATGAACTTTTCTTTTGCTTCCGGAGAATGATTTATATCGGGATGATACAACCTGGCTTTTTCCCGGTAGGCCTTTTTAATGTCTGCAAGGGAACAACTGACGGCTAGTCCCAGGATCTCGTAGTACTCGGAATGTATCATTATTCAAAGATATCTGAATAATAAAACAATTAACAATCAGTTTTTACGGATGATTCTCAGGAAAAAAAGCTGGAACTGATTCCGCCTTGTTAACCTGTATTTTTATAAATATTCTTAATTTATTGTATTCCTTTGTGTTACCTTAGTGACGGCCTTTGTGACCCTTTGTGCCTGCCTGCCGCCTGCCTGCCGGTAGGCAGGGTAGGCAGGGATTTTCTTTTTACCACAAAGTCAAAGAAAGGATTACACAAAGGCTTCACAAAGGATTCACAAGGTGAATTTTAAAAGTTAATTATTTCACAATTCCGGTAAATCCCATAAATGCCAGAGCAAGAATACCGGCAACTACCAGTGACAACGGGACTCCTTTCATACCTTTAGGGATATCTGCAAGTTCGAGTTGCTCCCTTATTCCGGAGAGTATTATGAGCGCCAGGCCAAAACCGATGGCAGTGGCGCCGCCGTAAATTACTCCTTCGAGGAGATTGTAATCCTTCTTAATAACAAGGATGGCAACGCCAAGTACAGCGCAGTTTGTCGTTATCAAAGGAAGAAAAATACCAAGTGCCTGATATAGAGGCTGGCTTATTTTTTTTAGTATAATCTCTACCATCTGAACAAGCGCAGCAATAACAAGAATGAAGGTTATTGTCTGCATGAAAGCGATCCCGAGTTTATCCAGAACATAAACCTGGACCAGGTAAGTCACCATTGTGGCAAGAACAATGACAAAAGTGACTGCAATAGCCATCCCCATTGCCGTCCCTACTTTGTTTGATACTCCAAGAAAAGGGCATATCCCGAGGAACTGGGCAAGTACTACATTATTGACTATTATTGCCGAAATAATTATTAAGATATATTCCATTGCGTTCTCCTTTAACTCTTTCTGATCTTATTAACTAGTGCAATCATATAACCCAGTGCCAGAAAAGCTCCGGGGGCAAGTATAAATACCAGAACCCCGTCTCCCTGGATGAATTTGTATCCAAAAATCGAACCGCTTCCCGCAATTTCACGGAACGCGCCAAGAATCCCAAGTGCGAGTGTGAAGCCGAGGCCCATCCCGAGACCATCCAGTAATGATGAAAGAACAGTGTTTTTACTGGCAAAGGCTTCTGCTCTGCCAAGTACAATACAGTTAACTACAATAAGAGGTATAAATATTCCCAGTGTTTTGTACAGATCCGGTACATACGCTTGCATTACAAGGTCAACTATGGTAACAAATGATGCAATTATTACTATAAATGCCGGGATCCTGACCTTATCAGGAATGGTTTTCGACAGTAATGATATCATGACATTTGACCCCACGAGTACAAAAGTCGTCGCTACACCCATTCCCATTCCATTAAGAGAGGAAGATGTTGTGGCCAGGGTAGGGCAGGTGCCCAGTACCAGCACCAGTATAGGGTTTTCCCTCAGGAACCCTTTAGTGAAATTTTGAAGCTGATTCATTTTATCTCTCCTTTCTGCAAAGCATTATATGCGCGTTGAACAGCATCACAAAATGCTCTTGAGCTTATTGTAGCAGCTGTTATTGCATCAACGGGGCCACCGTCTTTTTTTACCTTCAGCGCAAACTTCGCAGGATTCTTATCATTGAATTGGTCCTTGAATTCCGGTTGCCCCATTTTTGTACCGAGACCCGGTGTCTCTTTCTGTTCAAGCACTGTAATATTGATGATTGTTCCATCAGGTTTAAATCCGGCCATCAGGCTCACATAACCGCTGAATCCTTTCCGGGTATAGGTGTTGATGGCATAACCGACTACAACCTTATCTTTCCTGGCAGGATAAACATCAAGGCTGTCACCTTCGCCTGTCGGCAAACGGAACATCTCATCATTCGGATTGTTTGTAAATTCCGGGACAACAAGCCTTATGGCATTCAGCTTCTTATTCAGATTGGAAAGCTCAATAGGTTTCTTTGTCAATTCGTAGACAAAACCCAGGCATGCTGATGCTACCATCGAGATAAGGGTCAGCGAAAGCACCATATTCCTGAATGTCGATTCAGTTTTAGCCATTTTTTACCTCCTCCCCGAATCGTTTTGGTTTGACATAAGCATTCAGAAGCGGGACAAACGCATTCATTATAAGTATTGCAAATGATACACCTTCAGGATAGGCACCATAGACCCGGATAATAACGGTTATGATGCCAATTCCGCATCCATATATCATCATAGCCTTAGGTACCATCGGCGAAGTAACATAATCTGTTGCCATGAAAATAGCTCCAAGAAGTACACCACCAGCCAGCAGATGAAACATTGGATCGGCATTTTTTTCCGGGATTCACAAGCCAGAGGATCGTAGTAAAAGCAACAAGGCTCCCTGCAACTGATACCGGAATGTGCCAGGTAATTACTTTTTTGTAGAGCAACCAGGCAAATCCTAAAAGAAGGGCTACAGCTCCAACTTCTCCCATTGATCCTCCCATATCACCCATGAACATCTGGGCTGGTGTCGGGATCTGATCCATCAGGCCCGAAAGAGGTTCTCCGTTCTTTAATCCTTCCTTTATTATTGCCAGCGGGGTGGCTCCGGTGGCTGCATCGATGTAACCCGTGCCCAATCCGGCAGGAACAGGCCAGCTTGTCATCTGAACAGGGAAAGAAATAAGCATAAATACACGTCCTACCAGCGCAGGATTAAAAGGGTTGTTCCCCAATCCGCCAAAAGTCATCTTGGCAACTGCAATCGAGATAAAGCTGCCGATAACGATAATTAAAACGGGGATGTTGGATGGCAGGTTGAATGCAAGAAGAATACCGGTTACAACAGCAGATCCGTCGGTAATTGAAATTGGTTTTTTAAGAACGAATTTCTGTATAACGAATTCGAAGAGGAGGCATGAAGTTACTGAGGTGGCTGTAACAATAATTGCACCGATACCAAAATAAAAAACTGCTGTCAGGAGAGCCGGGATCAGGGCAAGTATAACATTTAACATCAGGTTTTGCGTCGACTCTTTCCCGTGTGTGTGTGGTGACGGAGAAACACTTAGCAGATTACTCATACAGATTTTAAAATTCCTTGTTATTTCAAATTCCTTTCACGCGCCATTTTAATTACTGTTGACTTGCCAAGCCTGATATAATCAAGCAGAGGCCTGTCGGCAGGGCAGGTGTAACTACACGATCCGCACTCCATGCAATCGGTTATTCTTTCTTTCTCAGCTCTTTCGAATAATCCTTTTTCGGAAAGGGTTGCAAGAAGATAAGGTTCAAGGTTGAGTGCACATGCGGCCACACATTTTGCACACCTTATGCATGGCCTGGCAGTCTCTCTTAATGATTCATCCCCCGGAAACAGGATTACCCCCGACATTCCCTTTACCACCGGGACATTTGTATTGCTTACAGCCTTTCCCATCATGGGTCCGCCGTTCACAATTTTCCCTGTATCATCTGGTAAGCCTCCTGCTGCCTCGATGAGCCTGATGAGCGGAGTACCGGTCCTGACAAGAAAATTTCCCGGTTTTGTAAGTGATTTTCCGGTAACGGTTACGACCCTTTCAAACAGCGGTTTATTCTTTTGAACAGCCTCATATACTGCAAATGCAGTTCCAACATTATGAACGACAGCTCCCACGTCGAGAGGAAGGCGGCCGGAAGGTACTTCCCTGTTGATGAGGGCTTTTATAAGCTGTTTCTCAGCGCCCTGGGGGTATTTAACCTTAAGCGGATGTACTGTTATGCCGTTAAATTCTGCTGCAAGGCTTGTCATGTGTGCAATCGCATCAGGCTTATTGTTTTCAATACCGATCATTGCCCTGTCTGCCTTCAGGGCTTTCATAAGAATAGTAACTCCAATAAGCACTTCTTCACCTTTTTCGAGCATCACCCTGTGATCGGAGGTGAGGTATGGTTCACACTCAACACCATTGATGATCAGCACTTCACATCTCTTGCCCGTAGGTATTGTCAGTTTAACGTGTGAGGGAAAAGTAGCACCGCCAAGTCCTACTATGCCTGATTCAAAGCATCTTTTGGTGATCTCCACGGAGGTTAGCTTTATTTCTCTTTTAATCTCAGGGCCCCTGTCAATAGTTTCGATCCATTCATCCCCTTCGACATCAATAAAGACAGCATTCTGCTTAAAGCCGGTTCCGTCGACTATGAAGTCTATTTTATTTACTTTTCCTGAAACGGAAGAATGAATATTGGCTGAAACAAATCCTTTTCCTTCTGCTATCAACTGACCCGTCCTGACCCTGTCGCCCTTGTTGACAACCGGAGTTGCCGGAGTTCCTATGTGTTGCACCACAGGGATAACAACGCTTTCAGGGACCGCGAGCCGCTCGATTGGCGTATTTGCAGTTATTTTATTCTCAGGTGGATGAACACCTCCAACGGGAAATGTTTTCAAAACAACAATATTTTTTAAATTAACTAATTATCCGTTAACAAACTGAGCATGAACTTCGACCTTTGGCTTCCTCGGCGGGAAATTAAGCTCAATTATAGAATTGGTCGGACATTCCTGGACACATTTTCTGCAGAAAGTACATTTGGTTGCATCAATATATGCAAGATTATTTTCAATAGTGATAGCATTGAATTCGCATACCTTGAAACACTTGCTGCAGGCAATGCATGCTACCTTACACGCCTTTCTTGCAGGAGCTCCCTTGTCGCAGTTGGAGCATGCCACGTAAATTTTTCTGTCTTTCTTTGCTTTTTTGCGCAGTTCTATAATATGTCTGGGACATGCTTTGACACAGGCTCCGCACGACACACATTTGTCATCAGCAATGACCGGTAGCCCGGAAGCGGTATCCATATGCATTGCGTCAAATGCACAAGCTCTCACGCAATCGCCATTGCCGAGACAACCATAGCTGCAGTCAGTCTCCCCTATATAAAGGTTGTTGGTTATCCTGCAGTCGTAAGCGCCATTATATTGCGATGTCTTTGGCCTGAATTCAGGTGACCCGTTGCATAACAGAACTGCAACCAGGGGATCAACAACCGGGGCAATTTTCCCGAGAATCCTTGCAGCTTCTGCCATTACCGGAGCTCCACCAACAGGGCAGTTCAATCCCTCGAACGTATCAGCTTTTACAAGCGCCTCCGCCAGGTTCCGGCATCCTGCAAATCCGCAGCCGCCACAGTTTGCGGCAGGAAGAGCCGCCTGGATCTCATCTATCCTTGGGTCCTCAAATACTTTGAACTTCCGGGCAACAAAGTACAGGATCACAGCCGAAAACAAAGCTAGAAGGCTCAGGCACACTATTGTTATAAAAACGGTGGAACTCATTTATTATGTCTTTAACGTAAACCTGAAACTCTTGTTAATTTTTCTTCTGAATAAGTAGAGAAGAAAAAAATAAGGAACAAGGATTGCTATCGAACCTAATCCCGAAGTTAATTCCGGAACACCCAGGGAAGCCATTATTAGAAGGCAGGCTATTACTATCACCACGGGAATAAGATAGCTAAGGACAATTGCCTTATAACCCATCGATAGTTCCATCAACACTGTAACCTGATCACCGGGAGACACTTTATACTTACCGTCGACGTTAATTGTTTTCTCCTCTTTTCCGGAAATGCTGCACAATCCTCCGGCATGACAGCCCGAGCAGGCTGATGATGATGATATGGTTACAAGTACCGAATTATCGCCAACTTTCTGAACAATACCATCATGCTGAATAGCTTCGTTAACGTCTGATTCTTTCATATAAATGCCGACCAGGTCGAAGCCCGCAAAATTACGATTCCTGCAAAATTAGTTCCTGCTTTTTATCAGTTTTTAGGTTACCCGTAATTATTTAGAATGTATCTAAATAACTACAATCAACTGATATTGCTCCATGACTGCCTGATACTGAAAAGCCTGCTCATTTCAGACTTAAGGGTCAGATTACGGCTCTCTTCGAGCATAGGATCCTTCGAAAGAATTTCTTCAGCGATATTTCTTACATATTCGATTATCTGTCCATCTTTGCCAAGGTTGGCTATTTTAAGGTCGAATGGGATTCCGCTCTGAAGAGTTCCTTCAATATCGCCCGGGCCCCGTAACTGGAGGTCTGTCTCAGCGATTTCAAACCCATCGCTGGTGCTTATCATCACCTCAATTCTTCGGGATGCATCTTTTGAAAGGTCGTCAGCAGTCATCAGGATACAATACGACTGGTCAGCTCCACGTCCCACGCGCCCCCGGAGCTGATGCAGCTGTGAAAGTCCAAACCTCTCGGCGCTCTCAATTACCATAACCGAGGCATTTGGGATATCGACGCCTACTTCTATTACAGTTGTAGCGACAAGAATATGGGCATGACCTTCCCTGAAAAGCTTCATTGAGCCTTCTTTTTCAGCCGGCGTCATATTGCCATGGACAATACTGATGGAGTATCCGGGAGCAGGGAAAACTCTTGAAATTGTGTCCCAGCCGTCCTCGAGATCCTTGTAATCCATTTTTTCGGATTCTTTTATCAGCGGGTAAACAATAAAGATCTGACGCCCTTCACCAATCTGATTTCTTATAAAACCGAAAACCTTATTTCTTTCTGAATCTGTAAAATGCATTGTTTTAACAGGAATCCTTCCCGGTGGCAGTTCATCTATCACCGACACATCAAGATCTCCATAAAGAGTCATGGCAAGAGTTCTTGGAATCGGCGTTGCTG
Organism: uncultured Bacteroidales bacterium; assembly: GCA_963806555.1. GTDB lineage: Bacteria > Bacteroidota > Bacteroidia > Bacteroidales > VadinHA17 > LD21. The sequence continues at coordinate 9,629 of CAWDYR010000006.1, forward strand.
TCATCACCAGGACATGTGGAGGATTAAGGCTTTTTTCCCACAATCTGGCCCTCTGCTCAACTCCGAACCTGTGCTGTTCATCGATAATGACAAGGCCAAGGTTACTGAATCTTACGCTCTCTTCGATCAGTGCATGGGTTCCTATAAGAATATTCAGGGAATTGTCCTGAAGTGTTTCATCTATGGTTTTCCTCTCTTTCTTTTTGGATGATCCGGTAAGCAGCCGGACTTTGAGATCTATACCACTTAGCAATTTACTGATTGTGTTGAAATGCTGGGTAGCCAGTATTTCAGTCGGGGCCATTAGACATGCCTGATAACCGTTATCAATTGCAATAAGCATGCTCATAAGAGCCACAAGTGTCTTCCCGCTGCCTACATCCCCCTGGAGTAGCCTGTTCATCTGCTTCCCCGAGCCCAGGTCTTTCCTTATTTCCTTCATTACCTTTTTCTGCGCCCCGGTAAGCGAGAACCTGAGGTTGTTGTAATAAAAGCTGTTAAAGAAATTGCCTACAGTTGAAAAGACAAATCCCTTATACTTCCTGCTTCTGTTGGTTTTGAATCTCAGCAGATTAAGCTGAATGTAAAACAGCTCTTCAAATTTAAGGCGGTATCTTGCTTTTTCTATTTCAACAGGAGTCTCCGGAAAGTGAATTTTGTGCAGAGCATCATGAAGCTCCATCAGGTGATAGTCCGATACAATGTAGGACGGCAGTGTGTCGGGCAGCCTGGATTTAATCTGTTTGAGCAGGACGCCGATAAACTTGCTTATGGTTTTGGAAGTGATAAACTGATTTTTAAGTTTCTCTGTTGTGCTGTATTGTGCCTGGAGCGGAGAGGATACCCTTTGAGCGGCCTTCTCCGATTCTTCAATCTCGGGGTGTATAATGTTTACAATTCCGTTAAAGACTCCCGGTTTGCCAAACACTATTAATTCCCTTCCGGGTGGAAAACTTCCGGTTATCCATTTGGCGCCCTTGAACCAAACCAGCTTTATGGTTCCCGTTTCATCCGAGAAATTGGCAACAAGCCTTTTCCCGGCACCCTGTCCCTCAGAGTAATATCCTTTAATTACACCTTTTACCTGGACAAAAGGCAGATCAGGATCAAGCTCCTCTATTTTGTAAAATCTGCTTCTATCAATATATTTAAACGGGAAATGGTAGAGCAGGTCACGGAAAGTATTGATATTTAGCTCTTTGCTGAGCAGTTCTGCACGTTTCGGGCCGACTCCGGTTAAATAAGTAATATTTGTATCAAGAAATTCCTGCATAACAATTCTCCCGGTAAATTTTTTAACCTGCTTAATTCATAAGGATTCACAAGGTGAATTTTAAAAGTTAAAAGATATCCGAAATTACTTAATTTTGAAGACCTGACCTAATACTAAAATTACGGATTCAATGGATTTCCTGCCTGTATCGAAGTATCTCAAGTATTTCCTGTTTTCACATCACCGGAGAGGCCATGGAATTCACAGTCCCTTTGTCTTTAATCTGGTTTCAGTAATATTCCGGAATAAAATTGAATGCTGACGTTGTCTGTACTATTGAAGCTATCAGACGAAACATGATTTCAAATCCGGGAATTATAGTCGTAAATGATCTGGGAGCAGGTTCAAAGAAAATGAAAAGCAATTTGAGAAAGGTGTCAGATATAGCCAGGTATTCAGCGGTTTCGAAGAAATATGGGATTTTACTTGCCAATTTGTCAAAAGCCTTTGCCGGTCAGTTCGTTCTTGAATTCGGGACCTCTCTTGGTATAAGCACAATGTATATGGCAGCCTCGTGCCCCGATTCAAAAGTGTGCACAATGGAAGGCTGTCCGGCAACTTCAGCTATAGCTTCCGAGAACTTCCGTGAAGCAGGCCTGACCAATATCAGGTCGTACACCGGACCGTTTGATGACATTTTACCATTGATCAAAGACGAAAACGGCTCCCCCGGGCTTGTTTTTATTGATGGAAATCATAGTAAAGAGCCGTTACTCAGTTATTTCGATAAGGTTGTCGATATGTCGGACCAAAATACAGTTGTTGTAATTGATGACATTTATTCATCAGAAGAGATGGCCGGAGCATGGAGTGAAATAAAGAAGCACGGGGCGGTGACGCTGACCGTTGACATATACAAAATGGGAATCGTTTTTTTCAGGGAAACAGGTGACCATTATAATTATGTAATAAGGCATTAACAAAAATTAAGTTTTAATAATTTATTATTTAATATAATTAGCTAATTTCGAAACTTCAAATTAAGTCGTTATGGATAAAGTAATTGAGATTCATGATATTGTTAAAAATTATCAGGTTGGATCAGTGATTGTGAGAGCGTTAAGATCGGTGAGCATAAATATTGATCGGAATGAATATGTTGCGATAATGGGGCCATCGGGTTCGGGGAAATCAACCCTTATGAACCTGCTTGGCTGCCTTGATACTCCATCGAGCGGAACATATATTCTGAACGGTACCGACGTGAGCAAGATGGAGGATGATTATCTTGCTGAGATCAGGAACAAGGAGATCGGATTCGTTTTTCAGACCTTCAACCTTTTACCGAGATATACTGCACTTGAAAATGTTACTTTACCATTGATTTATGCAGGCGTTCCAAAAGTTGACAGGGAAAAGGTGGCAATCGAAACCCTTGACCAGGTAGGACTTGGCGACAGGATGACGCATAAACCCAATGAGTTGTCGGGCGGTCAGAGACAGCGTGTTGCAATTGCCAGGGCGCTGGTAAACAAGCCTTCGATTATCCTTGCCGATGAGCCTACGGGAAACCTCGACAGCAAAACTTCACTTGATATTATGGGACTGCTCGATGAAATTCATAAAAAAGGAAATACTGTTATTGTGGTAACCCACGAGGAAGATATTGCAAAACATGCTGCCCGAATTATAAGGCTGCTGGACGGTGAGATTGCACAGGATTTCGTCAATGAAGACCTACGTTAAAGCCTTATAAACAGCGTTTTACGCTTTCTAGTTTATAATATTTTCACATCAACTCTCTGATGAAAATCTATAGCCGGACAGGTGATGATGGACTGACCTCCTTATCGGGAGGTAAAGCGTGTCCCAAAGTTCGATGATCGTGTCGAAGCGTATGGTTCTGTAGATGAACTAATTGCCTGGATTGGTCTTTTACGCGATTTCAGGGAGAACAGTACCAGAAGCCATCTGCTGATATACATTCAGGATCAGCTCATGAAGTGCGCATCGTCGCTTGCGACTGAAGCGGACAATGAAAATATTGAGAAACTACTTCCTGACCCTGATTGCATTTCAGTTCTTGAAGGGGAGATTGAAAGAATGGAGAATCAACTGCCTGTGCAGTCAGGTTTTGTCCTTCCGGGGGGGCATATTCTTGTATCTTATTGTCATATAACCCGATGTGTTTGCAGGAGGGTCGAAAGGGCTGTATTGAGACTAAATAATTCTGAAAAAATTCCGGAAATAATCCCTAAATTTCTCAACAGGCTATCGGATTATCTTTTCGTTTTGTCCCGTCTTATTGGTTTAGAGCTTGATATTCAGGACATTAACTGGCCTATTTAATCTGTTTAAAAAGTTGATATATAATGTTGTTTTTTTAAAATAATATATATATTTGCAAACTTTGTTAAACGAAAACTTAGTCAGGAAAAAATGTACTGGACACTTGAATTAGCATCAAAACTTGAGGATGCTCCATGGCCTGCCACAAAAGATGAGCTGATTGATTTCGCCATTAGGTCAGGTGCCCCAATGGAAGTTATAGAGAATCTACAGGAAATTGAGGATGAGGGAGATATCTACGAGAGTATTGAAGATATCTGGCCTGATTATCCAAGTAAGGACGACTTCTTCTTTAATGAAGATGAATATTAGGTAAAGGCTGACGGTTGTTGTCAGCCTTTATTTGTTAAAAATATCAGTCATTTTCTTCGGTCTTAACCGATCGTGCCACGAAAAACCTTCGAGGCGCAAAGCTCCGGGCTTTGCCAGGGAGGGTGGATCGATCACACCTTCAGGGTTCTGATATTCAATTATTTCACTGATATCCCCGTCTTTCACATAAATCTCAATCCGTGGCACATTTAGCCTGGTTAATGCCTACAATTTTATCGCCGTCGAGCAGGTAGTAGATAGTTTCCCCGTTACCTTCAATATTGATTTTATACAGCTCATTATCCTTGAAGAATCCCGTGAGTGACCTGCCTTTGACCTGATTAAACCTGTCCCTGTCAACCTGGCTTGCAACAAAAGCTGAATTATACAGTTCGAGCCTGTCGGCCTGACTGTTTTTAGTAAATATTGCAATAGAATCAGAAGTAAGCTGGTTTTCTTCCGACCACAGGACAGGCGATTTATAAAGTCTGATTACCGAATCGCGGAATGAGTAGGAGAGGGAGTCGCATTTTGCCTGCAGATCCTTGCTGAACATCCGGCAGCCGTGATACGCCCTCATCAGCCTGTAGTTCTGAATAGTGGAATCGGATATGGTGACTGCGCTGATTGTGTCGGCATGAAGAAAAAGGGAGTCCTTGTCCGAAACCTGGATAAACACCGCCTTTTCGGTGACCATGAATTGTTCAGGTGTCTTATAATACCAGGCATAGTCTCCCTTCACGATTATACTATTTGTTGTATCAGTTATGCTTGTGTTCCTGAATGATTGACCGTACCCGGTAACACCATCATAAAAAAGAGAGTCGCCTTTAATAACCTGCTGTCTGTTATCGATGAGGGCATTTTCCCAGATCCTTGAGATGTCATTTTTTGTATCGTACCAGCCTTTTTCACAATACAGGTAAAGGCTGTCCCCTTCAAGCTCCGAAGGGCCGGTAAAGAATGCTGTCTCCGTTTTTGTATTGTAATCCATTGTGTCAGCAGTCATTACATAATCGGGATTTAATATTTTTACGCTGTCCTTAAAATGAAAAAGGTTCTCTGATGTGTAATAAATACCGATAATGCTTGTCAGAGTGTTGTCCCCGTTGATAATTTTTCCCCTGTCGTTATACCTGGCGATTTTATTTGCGACATCGTATTTAACTGAGTTTGTATAGAGATGAGTCTCTTTATCAATGAGTTCAACATTCCCGTCAACCGAAGCTGTTTCCGTGGTGCCGTCATAAAACACGCTGTCGCCACGGAGCCTGAGAGTATCGCCCTGTTCCATATAAATCCTGCTGTATGCCTTTATCTGGTTTCTTCCGGTGTAGAAATGGGCGCTGTCGCAGGTCATAAAAATTTCATTATGCTTCAGCTGCACGTCCCCAAGCAGCCTGGTCAGCCTCCGGCCTGTTAATCTTTCGATTTCATCGATTCCTTCGTTGGAATGGATTACTTCTATCATCTTCCTCCCTTTCGGGGTTGAAGTCTGGCCGAAGCTGCCGGAGGAAACAAAAAAGATGAGAATCAGGGAGAGAATATTTCTGACAGTTACAAAAATGTGCAGAACCCGGATATTGTTACTGTAACCATCCACTTTCGAGAAATTTGCATGATCTGAATTCGTCGCTTATCTTTATATAGGTGGTTTTGATCTTTTCTTCAATCCACTTCTGATAAGCGGCCTGCCTTTCATACATCATAGTGGCATTGAAAATAAACTGATAATCGTCTTTCAGATTAGCTCTGTGTGCAGGTGTCTCGCCATCAAGCCTGACAACCCTGAAAACAACATTCCCGATTTCATCGCTGGTTGTAAAGGGATCCGAGATTTCACCTAATTTAAGGTTCCTGACCCTGTCATACATATCCTTGCTTAGCTGATCGAGTGAAAACCAGTTGGTCCTGTCTCCGGGATCGGTACTAACAAATTTACCACCGTTGACCCTGCTGTCAAGGTGGGTGGAATACCTTATGGCGGCATTTTCAAATTTAAGACTGTCCTTCCGGATCAGCCTTGTCAGGCTGTCAAGTTTTGAAACAGCTCTTTCTGCTTCCTCAGGCTTAACTTTAGGTCTTATAAGAATATGCCTGGTATTGACAAGGTCACCTTTCCTGTCGATTAACTGGATAATGTGAAATCCATATTTTGTCTCAATAATTTTGGAGACGGTATTTTTTGAAAGGCTGAACGCTGCATCTGCGTACTCCTTCTCAAGTTCCCCCCTTAATTTATAGCCGATCTCACCTCCTTTTGATGCTGATCCGTCTTCTGAATACAACACGGCAAGCGCGTAAAAGCTTTTTCCCGCAAGGATTTCACTTCGGATATTAAGGAGTTTTTGTCTTGCTTCTGCCTTATTTTCTTCATTTTCAGGTGGATCGAGCTGGATTATGCTGATCTGAACCCTTGCCGGCACTACCGGGAGACTATCTTTCGGGATATTGGCAAAGTATCTTTTTACATCATTGGGAGTAATAGCCAGCTCAGATGTGATGCTGTTCTGAACTTGCGATACGATCTGTTGCTCAACCAAACCTTTCCTGATATCCCGTCGGATCTCCACCATACTCTTTTTAAAATAATCTTCAAGTACCTTTTCACTTCCGGCCTTTCTGATTGCATCGTTCATTTGCATGTTCAGGTCTCCTTCGACCGCATCGTCAGTAACCTCAATGCTGTCGATCCTGGCCTGGTCGAGGAAAAGCTTCGAAATAAGAGATTCCTGGAATATTCTGCACCTGAGATCCCCGACCGGAGTCCGGTCGCCGTTCCTTTTATAGTCGCTGACTGTATTTTCGATATCCGAGAGGTAGACTACTTCGTTTCCCACGATAGCGGCCACTGATTCCACAAGCTTCTGTGAGTAGGCGGCGGAGATAACGGATACCATACCTGTAAGTGACAATAAACCTATTTTAATTATTTTTTTCATTATCAATAAATCTTAAATCTGTTCTCATTCAGGGCATCTTCGTAAATTCCGTTCTCCAGATTTTGTATAAACCCGATACGGCGATTATTCCAGATAATTCTTTTTATATCATCCCTGACATATTCAAATGGTGACAGTGAACCCCTCAGCCTGTAATCGCTGATAGCGATAAGATAGACTGAGGATGAATCGCTTGTCTCATAAAATGTACTTCTTCTTAAAAAGTTCTCCTGGTCGCTGATGTCAAAACTCAGCTCCAGGGAAAGTCTGTCAAGTGTTACCCAGTCTTCATTGAAGTCGTCAAATTTTTCAGCAAACTGGTAGCACAGGCTCTCAAGTTCCTGAAGATCCTTCTGTTTATTGGACCGTGCCAGTGATTTTATTTTATACAGATTCGGAGTCTCGACAGGCAGCTTTATAAAAAGCGCCTTAATGATATTTGAAGTCAGCTTAAGAGCATTCTCATTTGCAGCGTAATAGCTATCGAGCTCATCCTGAGAAATCAGGGTATCCATTTTCTGGATCATCATTTGCCTCTGGTATTCATAAATCAGTAAATTGACCCTGGTTTCATCAAGTTGTTTATTAATATCATTCCTGATTTCGGGAGTAATGTTGGCTTCGGCACGCTGGAACATCAATTCCTTCTTTGCCCATTTATTTATGTAGCTCTGAACAAAAACCGTACTGTCGGCTCCCGAGATTCCTTCGATCATCTCAAGGGGAATCTCATCAAGATAGAGGGTTGCATCTCCGGCTCTGGCAACAGCCACACGTTTTGCAGCACCACCATTTTGGCCGCAGCCTGAAAAAATCAGGAAAATCAGCGCTACTGTCAGAACCCTATTCATTGTCAATCCGCTCCTTTACTTCTTCAAACACATTATTGTCAATTTTAACGGTATATTTTTCAGTTAATTGTTTTATCCATTCTTCCGTGAGCCAATCCTGATATTCCGACAGAACATCTGTTTTTGCCTCATCAAAAGACTGCGGGGAAGGCTCTGTAATCTTATTGATAACAATAACAGACGGCATTCCGTTTTTAACAAATGATTGAACTCCTGTCGTCCACCGGATATTATCAAGATCCTGGTCATCGCCTTCAAACCACTTTCCTTCGGTGATAAAAAGCAGCGTGTCACCAGCCTTGTTAAATCTATCGGTAAGCTGCTTATCTGCATCAGGTTTACCTGAAAACTTCCTGTATGCTGCTTCAAGCTCCTTCATTCCTCCACCCGACTTTAAGGAATAGATTTTTGCTTCAATTCCTTTTCTGGATTTGAAGTTATTTTTATGCAGGTCGTAGTATTGCTTTAACCCTGTTGAATCCTCCTGGACAATATTCCAGACCTTTTTAGAGGAGATGTCAAACAATAAAATACCATCATGAAATTCATTCATGAGATACCTGAAATCCGGGTATTTTTGTTCAAGGACTGAATCCTCATAACTTACAAGTTCTTTGTCAATATTTGACTCGAGCAGCGAACTGATAAAGAAGTCAGGATTTGCACCAGGAACAGTTTGGAAGTTCTCTTCGATGTATCCGGCAAATTCCGAAGCTGTAATAAACTGGTTTGCAAATGAGTAAATATGGCCTGAAGGCAGCTGCTTTCTGTCAAACCGTGCCTTGCCTCTCATTATCAGGGAATCGGTGTTTAAGATAAACCATTTATATACTTCAGGGTTCAGCATGAAGTTATACTCTTTTTTAAGTTTGGCTATAAATGACTTTTTGCCAAATGAATTCAGATCAGCCTGGTTGAGCTTACTCTCAAGATATGGTCTGGCCTCCTGAAACGAAGCGGGGGGTTGCTTTTGAAGCAACTTTATAATATGATATCCGTAGATTGTCCTGACGGGTTCCGTATACTCGCCGGTATCCTTTATTGCAAAAGCGGCTTCTGCAAAGTCGGGTATAATTTCCCCGGCTCCGAACATATTCATCTCACCACCCCTTGCGCCTGATTCCTTGTGATCGGAGTATTTTATGGCAAGCTCGCTGAAGGAGCTACCGCTTCTGAGCAGGGAGTAGATCCTGTCAATTTCAGTCTTTGCTTTCTGAATGATGGTATCGTTTGAGCCGGGAGGGGCTGCCTTCATGATATGGGCAACTTTTATTTTACCCCTTGAGGGCCTTTTGTCTGCAACCATGATCAAATGATACCCGAATGAGGTCCTTACAGGCATTGAGATTGTTCCGGGTTCAAGATTGTAAGCTGCTTCCTCGAAAGGTGTTATCATTTGAAATACAGTAAAATATCCAAGATTACCATTATTAACCTGAACTGATTTATCATCCGAGATCTCTCTGGCGACAGTCTCAAACTTTTCTCCGCCGAGGATCGCTTTCCTTGCTTCCATGGCCCTTGCATAAGCTTTGGCAGTATCTCCCGGAGCAGCGCCAGGGGCACAGCTGATCAGTATATGGGAAGCTTTCACCTCGAACAGCGATCTTTCATATGCCTGTTTAAGGAGCTTATCCTTAACATCGGAGTCGGTGAGATAGCTTTGTGCAAGCTGGTTTCGGTAGCCATTCAACTCATCCCTGTATGTTTTTGCGGTATCATAGCCTTCTGAAATGGCATCAGCAACTTTTAGCTTAAAGTCGATAAATTGTTTCAGAAAGGTATCAATACCAACTTTGTTTCCGGGATCCAGACTTTTGTTGAACATCCTGATGAATTCACCTGCTTCGACATTTCTGCCCGCAACAGTCATAAGTACTTCTTTATCAGCATCCTGCCCCAGACAAAAGTTCTGCAGCAACAGTGCCATGATGACTGAAAGTAAGGATATTATTTTCATTGGGTTTTGATGCATCCGTTATTCAAAAGACTTCCTGCTGTAATTCGGGGATTCTCTGGTAATGGTAACATCATGCGGATGGCTTTCAATTATTCCTGAGTTTGTTATCCTCACGAATTTTCCATCCTTTTTAAGAATTGGTATTGTCTTTGCTCCGAGATATCCCATTCCTGCCCTGAGTCCGCCGGTCATCTGAAAAATAACTTCGGCCAGTGTTCCTTTATATGGAACGCGGGCTGCAATTCCTTCGGGCACAAGTTTGCGTATGTCATCCTCCATGTCCTGGAAATAGCGGTCCTTTGAACCCTGCTGCATGGCTTCAATCGACCCCATACCTCTGTATGCCTTGAACTTCCGCCCGTTATAGATTATAGTTTCTCCGGGCGACTCCTCAACACCGGCGAACAAAGAACCGGCCATAATTGAATCAGCGCCTGCGGCAAGTGCTTTGATAACATCACCCGAGTACCTGATCCCGCCGTCTGCAATAACGGGTATCCCGGAACCCTCAATAGCCCTTGAAACATTGTAAATGGCTGAAAGCTGAGGTATACCAACACCGGCGATTATCCTTGTTGTACAGATTGATCCCGGTCCGATTCCTACCTTGAGCGCATCTGCACCTTCGTCTGCAAGTTTTTTTGCAGCTTCAGCGGTGCCGATATTTCCTGCCACCACATCGGTTGATGGATAACCCTTTTTAATTTCCCTGAGTATATTGATCACACTTTTTGTATGGGCATGGGCAGTATCGATAACTATTACGTCAACACTTGCATTTATAAGCGCTTCCACCCGGCGAAGGGTGTCGGCTGCAATACCCACGGCAGCTGCAACCCTCAGTCTTCCTTTATCATCCTTGCATGAATTGGGGCGGTCCTTTGTTTTTGTAATATCCTTGTATGTTATAAGGCCTGTCAGTCTGCCATTTTCATCCACCATCGGAAGCTTTTCTATCTTGTGCTTCTGAAGGATCCTGGCCGCTGCAGCCAGGTTAGTCTGGTGCGTTGTTGTGATTACGGGCGAAGTCATTACTTCAGTGATCTTCCTTGTGTGGTTATTTTCAAACCTGAGATCCCTGTTTGTAACTATGCCTTTGAGAATTCCCTCGTTGTCGATTACAGGTATTCCTCCGATCTTGTATTCGGTCATCAGGTTGATTGCCTCAGCCACAGTTGCTTCAAGATTTATTGTGATCGGATCAAAAATCATTACATTCTCTGCCCTTTTAACCCGTTTGACCTGGGCGGCCTGGTGTTCGATAGTCATGTTCTTGTGGATTACTCCTATTCCGCCTTCGCGGGCTATGGCAATGGCAAGCTCATCCTCGGTTACTGTGTCCATAGCGGCCGAGACAATCGGAGTGTTGAGCCGGATGTTCCTCGTAAACATTGAGCTCAGATTTACTTCCCTGGGCAGTACTTCCGAGTAAGCAGGAACCAGAAGTACATCATCAAAGGTCAGTCCTTCGTAAAGTATCTTATCCTTAATAAATGACATTGCCTGATCTGTTAATTTTTTGATGGCGCAAATTACTAAAAAAATCAGCACTCTGAAAGCATGTACTTTATTTTTAGACTTTAACATAATTGAATTACAGTTGCTACATTTGTAAACAGTTCAGCATTAAATGGAAATTGAACAATACAGACAGGTTTTAACAAGGTACTGGGGATTCACTTCTTTTAAACCTCTCCAGGAGGATATTATAAGATCTGTTGCCGAAGGAAAGGATACACTTGGATTGATGCCAACCGGTGGCGGCAAATCGATAACTTTCCAGGTACCTGCACTTGCTGCTGAAGGCATCTGTCTTGTCATTACCCCTCTCATTGCCCTGATGAAAGAGCAGGTTAACCGTCTGAACAACCTGGAAATAAAGGCAATAGCCATTCATTCCGGACTTTCAAGGGAGGAGATAGAGATTGCCCTTGAGAACTGTATTTACGGAGATTACAAATTCCTTTATGTCTCGCCCGAAAGGATCTCAACCCGCATCTTCGAGGCAAAAGTCGGACGCCTTAACCTTTCACTTGTTGCAATTGATGAAGCCCATTGCATATCACAATGGGGGTACGATTTCAGGCCGTCTTATCTGAAAATAGCCTCGCTCAGGAACCATATCCCGGAGAAAGTGCCTTTCCTGGCGCTGACTGCATCTGCAACACCCCAGGTAATTGAAGATATACTGGAGAAACTTGAATTCCGTGAAAAGAACGTTCTGAAAACCAGCTTTGAACGTAAAAACATTTCGTACCTGGTAAGGCAGGTGGAAGAGAAAGGGACATACCTGTTAAAGACACTTCAGAATGTAAAGGGCAGCGGTATTGTTTATGTAAGGAGCAGAAAGAGATGCAAAGAGGTTGCGGAGCTACTGGTGGAAAACGGGATAAGCGCCGATTTTTACCATGCCGGATTACCCGATGAGTTGAGAGATAAAAAACAATCTGCCTGGTCAGGTGGCAGCGTCCGCGTAATCGTTGCTACCAATGCCTTTGGAATGGGAATCGATAAGGCTGATGTCAGGTTTGTGATCCATTGGGATGTTCCTGATTCAATTGAGAATTATTTCCAGGAAAGCGGCAGGGCAGGACGGGATGGCAAACAGTCCTGGGCAGTACTGTTATACTCTTCTACCGACAAAAACCGTCTTAACGAATCATTGCGTCATAAATTTCCGCCTGTCGAGAAAATCAAGGATACCTATGAGGCTCTCTGCAATTACCTCCAGGTTCCGCTGGGTTCCGGCAAGGACAACGTTTTTGACTTTAATATGGCGGAATTTGTTTCACGGTACAGGTTGCCGGTTATCGAGACATTCAACAGTCTTTCATTCCTTCAGAGAGAGGGTTATATTGAATTCACCGAGGAGATAAATAATCCGTCGAGGGTCCATTTCATTATCGGACGTGATGACCTGTATAAGTTCCAGGTGGCGAATGAGTCATTCGATGGTTTTATAAAGCTGCTTTTAAGATCTTATACCGGTATGTTCACGGAGTTCGTAGCAATAAATGAGGAATCCCTTTCGAAGAAGGCTGCAATAACCAGGGACACTGTATATCAGTATCTTGTAAAGCTTTCATCGATGAATATCATACGTTACATCCCGGGCAAAAAAACTGCCCTTGTGATCTTTACCGAGGAAAGACTTGTAAGGAAAGCGCTCATGATATCACCTGACAACTATCTTCATGTTAAAGAGAAGTATACCCTTCGTCTTGAAAAAATGATAGACTATGCAGAAACACGGAACAGGTGCCGGTCGGTAATCCTGCTTGATTATTTCGGCCAGGAATCCGACAGATGCGGTACCTGCGATGTATGCCGGGAGAGAAATGAGCTTGACCTGAGCAAATACGAATTTGATATGATCCTTGAGGAGATCAAGTCAATTCTCACGGATCAGAATCCTGATGCTGAAGAACTTGTAAAAAAAATAGCCTATCCTGAAGAAAAAACGATCAAAGTGGTGAGATGGCTCCTCGATCATGATAAGATCGCAAAAGACAAAGACTATAAGCTTTCGTGGAAGAACCCCCCAACCCCGGCTTTGTAGTTACAATTCAGTCAGACTGATATTCCTCCACCTGACCTTAATTCCGCCTCCGCTATGGATCTGAAGCATAATACGTCCTTTTCCCTGCCCTATTTTCTCATCAGTCAGATCTGTCATGATTTCTCCGTTCAGCCAGGTTGTGACCTTATCACCAGCCACCTTTATCCTTAATAGATTCCAATCATCTTTTTTCAGGATAGTCTCTTTTTCATCAGGGATCTGGAATATCCATCCCCTGCCGTATGATTCATAAATTCCGCCTGTATCGTGTCCGGGAGGAGCCACCTCGACCTGCCATCCTGAAATCTGGACACCTTTTTTGATATAGGACCTGATGAAGACTCCACTGTTGCCATTAGCTTCTTCTTTAAACTCAAGGCTCAGGTCAAAGTCGTTGTAGTATTTCCGGGTTCCCAGGTAACCATATTCCTTATCAGGTCCGCTCTCACATACCAGCTCGCCATTATCAACATACCAGAGCTCGGTTCCGTAAATTTCCCAGCCTGAAAGGTCCTTTCCGTTGAAAATTGTTTCCTGTTTTGGCACTCTTGGCAACTCCTTTATTTTCATATTTTTGAACCAGACCCGGCTGCCATGGTCCTGTACGGCAAAGTGCCCGCTTCGTGCCAGACCGTATTCAGGTGCGAAATCCCATTTGCCGCTCTTCTTGCGATTGAACCAGTCTTCGGTCCATGCCTGAAACTCCAGCACTTTCTGTCCGTTGAGCCAGTGCTCAACATGACCATTGTCAAATACTATCTTTGACGAATTCCAGTCGCCTGCTTTGTTCAAAACCTTTTTTGCAGTATCGCAAACGTACATTGCATAATCTGCAGCGGCTTTCTGCCACTCCTCGATGGGGTCGGGGAAACCCACGTCATCAATCAGCTGGAATTCAGGTCCGGTCACGTAAGGGACTTTTAATTCAGGCCGTTCCACAACATGATAGAGAAGGCCGCTGTTGCCTCCATCGGATATTTTCCAGTCGAAGGCTATAATAAAATTCTCATACTGTTTTTTTGTAACAATATACCCGGTACTGTCGCTGCCGAGTCCGAGCGACGTTAGCATTCCCTTTTCTGCTTTCCAGGGAGCGGTTACAGTATCGGCTTTGAAATCACGCCAGCCATCAAGGGTTTTGCCGTCGAAAAGAAGTGCCCAGCCATCTTCGGCTTCCTGTTCGGTAAGCTTGTTATCTCCCTGCTTACAGCCTGTGTAGAATAATCCCGGGATGAGGATTAGCAGACAGAAAAAGATCTTTTGTTTCATAAAAAGAATTTTTAATTGGTTAAAATGCGAATAAGTTACTTTGAAGCTGTGTTAAATCTTTAAGGACGTGATTCATAATCATCCGGATTTACCCAGCCGGTCTGATACTCTTTAATTTCACCATTCATAAATCTTTCATAGAAATTCCAGTCAGCAGGATCATCGAAGGGGTAATGGTCAAACACATCACCATTACCCTTTACCCTCGGATCGTTCTGTTTTTGGAGCTCGTCAAGAAGGATTTTTCTTAAATTCCCCTTAATCTCCTGAAAGCCCGAGGTTCCGATATTTACAAGGCATTCAGGGTCGACGGTCAGGTTATATAATTCTTCTTCAGGGTGTTTCCCAAAGCATTTCTGCCAGAACGATACATCAGCGCCGCTGCGCCTCAGGTTAAGAATAACTGTCTTCGTTGGTGAGCCATCGGTATTCAGATATCCGGTCTCCGGATTACCCGCCGGCCACAGCTCCTGCTTAAAGTTTATCTGATAGAGGTATCCGTCTTTAATAATTGACCTGATAGGATACCCCTGATTCATGGGCCTCCCGTAATCGTGCCTCTCCTGGCCGAGTAAAAGATAACTCCTGTCTTTCCCTTCATCCCGGTCCTTAATAATATCGGAAAGGCTCTTCCCGGGTGATGAAGCCATGCCTGATTTATTCCATTCCACCCCGGCAAGATCAAGAAAAGTAGGCGCAAAATCTATGAAACTTATATATTCTTCTGAAACTCTTCCGGGATTTGATAATCCTGACGGCCACATAATAGCAAGCGGCATGTGGTTAGAATACTCATATTCCAGTCCTTTGCACCTGGGGAAAGGCATGCCATTATCAGAAGTGACTACCACAACTGTATTACTGAGTTCTCCCCGTTTCTCAAGCTCATCCAGCATCTTAACCAGTTGACTGTCAAAATATTCAATTTCAAAAGCATAGTCGAGCATATCATTTCTGACAGTGTCATTATCAGGCCAGAAACCGGGGACTTTTTCTATCTGATCCGGGCTTTTACCCCCAAGGGCGACGCCTGAACCATACTGATATCTACGGTGCGGTTCCGTGCTCCCATACCAGAAAAACCAGGGTGAATCCTTTGTCTTCTGGTCGAGAAAATCGCTGAAGTTAGCTGCATAATCCGATTTGCTTATGCCATCCGAAGGTGGCTTTATTGTTCTGGCATTGAAAGCTTTACCGGTAAGTTCACGGGGTTTGCCGTCACTAATACCAGGATTACCCGGAGCCCACCCTTTGGAAGTGTACCCGGTATAATAGCCTGATTCCTTAAGAACTTCGACAAAAGATTTAAAATGAGCCGGAAAATTGGAAATGTGGTTACCTGCTTCTTCCAGTTGCCACGAGTTACGGCCTGTAATTATGCATGCCCTTGAAGGTCCCGATTTGGCATTGGGAGTATAGGCATTTGTGAAAATGATCCCCTCCCGTGCAACCCTGTCAAAACCCGGTGTGGATACCCATTTACAGCCATAGGCGCTGAAATGGCCGAAGGAAGCATCATCAGCAATGCAGAAAAGTATATTTGGCCTCTGCTGTTCGGGGCCGGATTGTGTTTTCTTTACCTCCTCACGACATCCGCACAGAGGCAACAGTCCCAACCCGAGAATCAATGTCTTATTCATGTTCCCCAATTAAACCGGATTGATGAACTACCCCAGAACCTGTGTGTTTCCCCCTTTTTCCATCAACAGATCAACCGGCACGTTGGCCTTCCATGATCCACGGGTGAAATCAGGTACATTAACAGGATTTGACTTATGGGCTACCGACCACTCACTAAGAGGAGCCACAGCGCTCCAGAGAGCGGCATCATATACATCCTGATCAAGCGGAAGTCCGTTACGCAGGCAATCGATCAACCGCCAGTTTTCAAGAAAGTCCATTCCTCCGTGACCCCCTACTTTTTTGGCCATTTCCCCTACTTTCCTGACAATTGCAGGCGTATATTTCTCTTCGAGAGTTTTTAACTCTTCATCGGCTACCCAGTTGTCGCCAACCGAGATTTTTGCCGGCAGAGGATATTTAAGGGCAGCACCCCTGGTACCGCTTACCTTGTGAATCCTGGAGTAGACATTCGGAGAAGTGACATCGTGCTGGATCATTATTGTGCGGCCTTTGTTTGTCAGGATGGTTGTGGTTGTCATATTGCCCCTGTAAGGGTTATTTACATATTTCTGGTAGAAATTGTCGGTAGCCGCCAGAGTTTTTGCCACTTCATTCATCTGGAAATCACGGCTCATAACGGAGACAAGAAATTCCATCTTATCGCCCCTGTTGATGTCCATAATCTGGCAGATTGGCCCTAATCCGTGTGTTGGATATAAATTTCCTCTCCTGCCTGAGTTTTCATTGAGTCGCCACATATTCCAGTAACCTTTCTTATCGAAGTTGCTCGACAGCAGATTATGGATGTAAGCGCCTTCACAATGGACTATGTCGCCGAAAAATCCCTGGCGGGCCATATTCAGGGTGAGCAGCTCAAAGAAGTCGTAGCAGCAGTTTTCCATCATCATGCAGTATTTGCGGGTCTTTTCCGACGTCTCTACAAGCTGCCAGCATTGATCCATGTTTACAGCCGCCGGAACCTCTATTGCAGCGTGCTTGCCGTGTTGCATGGCATAGATTGCCATTGGGGCATGCATATCCCAGGGAGTGCAGATATAGACAAGGTCTATATCGTCCCTGTCGCACATTCTTTTCCAGGCTTCGGCATCGCCTGAGTATAGTTCCGGCTTGATGCCTTTCGGTTCAAGCCTTTTCCTTACCTTTTCAACTTCTTCCGGTACAATATCGCATAATGCCTTAATCTCAACACCTTCAATAAGGCTCATACTTGATACATGACCTGGTCCCCTGTTGCCGAGTCCGATAAAGCCGATTCTGACTTTTTCGAGTTTAGGCGCCGCGTATCCTGACATATTGAATACCGGATTCTTTTTTCCGCCGGCTGCTGCCGGGAAACTATCAATTATCGCTTTATCACGGATTTCAGTTTCGGAGCCCATAACTTTCAGCAGGCTGCCTCCTGCGAGGCCAAGTCCGGTAAGTCCGGTGATTTTCAGGAAGTTTCTACGGTTATTCTTCATGGTATAATTGGATTTAAAAAGATTTCTATGTGGAACCTTGTACCTCCGTGCTTTGGTGGCAGGATCAGGATGCCATAAAAGTGTCAGGACACAAAGAATGTAAATATATTATAATATCTTTTTACATCCGGAGATAATGCCATCATTTCACATTTCAGAACAAAAATTCTCTAATTTTGTCCGATAATCAAAAGCTGAGTGATGGAAAACGGTTCCGGGCCTGTATATTCGAGGAATGTAGTTGAGTTTGTTGCTGCTGCGAATGAGTTCTGCAAATACCAGGATCATGCCTCAGAGGTAAAGGGCGATGAAATGCTGAAGATACTTCAGCGGCTTCTTCCCTTCCTTTATCTTAAAGCATCGCTTTTGCCGGCGCTGGAGCCAGTCTTTGAGGATGGAAACGAAAAGTTCGTTACAGAATCGGACTGGTTCAGGATTCATGACGCGTTGAAGGAGAAATTTGGCACGGCTGATGATTATCTTGAAGTTTTTGATGAGAAGATAAACGACACAGATGGTCCTGTTGTTTCAAGTCTTGCCGAGAATATGGCCGATATCTACCAGGATCTCAAGGACTTCCTGTTGCTTTACCAGACCGGCACACAGGAGGTGATGAATGATGCAGTTTGGGAATGCAGGATGAACTTTGAACAATACTGGGGACAGAAACTGACAAATTCATTAAGGGCAATCCATAAGTTTATATATTCGGGAGAGGAGATAGGTAAGATAGAAAAAGATCATGAAAATGATGACGTATTGGACAAATCCGCGTGGTTTATCTCCCGCCGGCAAAAAGACTACAGGAAAAATGATAAATAATAAATACACTGAGACTTTAACTTCTGAGGATCTTGAAAAATATGATGTTTCCTGGTTTAAAGGCGAGATCGTAGTTATCGAAGACTTAAGCACATTCAGGGAATCATTCCCAAAACTTCTTGATTCCCCGGTTTTGGGTTTTGATACGGAAACAAGACCATCATTCAAAAAAGGCAGAAAAAACAAGGTATCTCTCATTCAGCTGGCAAATGAAAACATTGCCTGTCTGATAAGAATAAACAGGGTTGGAATTCCTGCCGAACTGGCCGCTTTGCTGGCAAATCCCTCGGTTATCAAGGCAGGAGTGGCAGTCCATGATGATATCCGTTTCCTGAGGAGTGTTAAGAAATTCATTCCTTCGGGCTTTATCGATCTTCAGAAGATGGTTAAGGAGTTTGGAATTCAAAGTTCCGGACTGAAGAAGCTTGCAGCAATTGTCCTTGGTTTTAAAATTTCAAAACGGCAACAGGTGACTGACTGGGAAGCGGATTTTCTGACGGATGCACAAAAGGTATATGCGGCTACTGATGCATGGGTTTGTCATCAGATCTATAATAAATTGAATGGTGGCAAGAGCTAAAATCATCCTGAAGTCGGGAAAAGAGCAATCAATCCGCAGATACCATCCCTGGATTTTTTCAGGGGCAATAAAGAAAATTACCGGCTCCCCTGAAGAAGGTGACATAGTTGATGTTTTTGACAATAAGGATGGTTTCCTGGCGGTTGGCCACTATCAGCCGGGTTCTATCGCGGTCAGAATACTCTCTTTTGAACAGACAGAACCGGATCTGGATTTTTTTCGGGGCAGAATTAAAAGCGCAATTGACTACAGATCGTCGATTGGGTTGACTGACAATCCTTTAACAAATGTTTACAGACTTGTTCATGCTGAAGGGGACAACCTTCCGGGACTGATCATCGATTATTACAATGGTGTTATTGTGATGCAGATGCATTCGGTGGGCATGTACAGGATCAGGAAAGATATTGCCGGTATCCTGACAGAATTGCTGGGTGACAGGGTTAAGGCTATTTATGATAAAAGTGAAGCCACCATTCCTTATATGTCGGGTATAACAGGTACAAATGAGTTTCTTTTTGGGGAATCGGGTCCGGTTGAAGTCAGTGAAAACGGTTTCAGGTTTAAAATAGACTGGACAACAGGACAGAAGACAGGTTTTTTCATTGATCAGAGGAATAACCGCCAGCTGCTTGATAAATTTACATCGGGAAGAAATGTTCTGAACATGTTCGGTTATACGGGAGGGTTTTCAGTCTATGCAATGAAAAACGCATCGCTTGTTCATACAGTCGACAGTTCTGCTTCCGCTACGGCGCTTGCGGAGGAAAATATAATGCTGAACTTCGGAAATGATCCAAGACACAAGGCATTCCAGGTGGATGCTTTTGAATACCTTAACAATATAGACGGTAAATACGATCTTATAATTCTTGATCCACCTGCTTTTGCAAAGCACAATAAAGTACTGGCGAATGCCCTTCAGGGTTATAAGAGACTGAATATGAAGGCGATTGAACAGATAAGACCCGGAGGTATCATTTTTTCATTTTCATGTTCACAGGTGGTGACCAGGGAGAATTTCAGAAAATCGGTGTTCGCAGCAGCTGCAAATACTGGCAGGAATGTGAAAATTCTGTATCAGATGAGTCAGCCGCCAGATCATCCGGTTAATATTTATCATCCTGAGAGTGAGTATCTTAAAGGTTTGGTGCTCTATGTTGAATAAACCGGGATAAGGAATGGAAAGGAAAGAAAATAAAAGAATATACTTAATTTTATTGTATTCCTTTGTGTTACCTTAGTGAAAGCCTTAGTGACCCTTTGTGGTTAAATTCTTTTATTCAGAATATAGTTATCTTATTTAGTCTAAATAGCTTGAAATGAGCGTAGATAAACATATTGAATTTATCGCTAAAAAACTTGCGCTCCACGAATGGCAGGTGGAAAACACGATCAGGCTGTTTGATGATGGAGCAACAATCCCATTCATCAGCAGATACAGGAAAGAGATGACCGGCAGCCTCGATGAGGTTAAGCTCATGCATATCAAAGAGGAATATGCCCGTCTGAAAGATCTTGATGCCCGCCGCGAGAGCATTATCAAATCAATTGAAGAACAGGATAAGATGACTCCTGAATTAAGGGAGAAAATTGATGCTGCCCTTACGATGACTGAACTTGAAGATATCTACCTTCCATTCAGACCAAAGCGCCGTACCCGGGCCACTATTGCAAGGGAAAAGGGCCTTGAACCGCTGGCAAAAATTATAATGGGACAGAAAGATCCCGACCCGTGGCATAGAGCTGAAGAGTTTCTCAACGACGAGGTAAAAGATGTAAAGGATGCTGTCGAGGGGGCCTGTGACATTATTGCCGAATGGATAAGCGAGGATGAAAAAGCCAGGAAACAACTGAGATATCTTTATGAGAAAGAGGCAGTGATCAATTCAAAGGTCATTAAAGGCAAAGAGTCGGAGGGAATTAAGTTCACCGATTATTTTAACTGGTCGGAATCATTGAAGAAATGCCCGTCACATCGTCTGCTGGCCATGAGAAGGGGCGAGGAGGAAGGCTTTCTCAGACTCTCAATCGAACCTGATGAGAAACATGCGCTGGACACCCTGGATTCCATGTTTGTAAAAGGCAGAAATGAGTCATCTGAACTGGTAGCCGGCGCACTGAAGGATAGCTGGAAAAGGCTTCTTTCGTCTTCGATGGAAACGGAATTCAGAAATATTTCAAAAGAAAAAGCCGATGAGGCAGCCATAAACGTTTTTGCTGACAACCTGAGACAGCTGCTCCTTGCACCTCCTCTGGGTGAGAAGAATGTGCTTGCCATTGACCCCGGTTACAGGACAGGCTGCAAGATAGTCTGTCTCGACAGGCAGGGAAACCTTCTTCATAACGAGACAATCTACCCTCATCCACCTCAGAATGAGACAGCGATGTCGGTCAAAAAGCTCTTATCGCTTGTCAATGCATATAAGACGGAGGCTATCGCAATTGGCAACGGTACGGCCAGCCGTGAGACCGAAGAGTTTATAAAATGGGTAAAGTTCGAGAAGGATATACAGGTTTTCGTGGTAAGCGAAGCCGGCGCTTCCATCTATTCAGCGTCAAAAGTGGCACGGGATGAATTTCCCGATTATGATGTCACTGTAAGGGGATCTGTATCGATCGGCAGGAGACTGATGGATCCGCTTGCAGAGCTTGTCAAGATTGATCCCAAATCAATAGGTGTTGGCCAGTACCAGCATGATGTCGATCAGCAGAAGCTTCAGAACAGCCTTGACGAGGTTGTAATGAGCTGCGTGAATGCGGTGGGTGTGGAGGTCAATACTGCAAGCAAGCATCTGCTTACATATGTTTCAGGGCTTGGTCCGCAGCTGGCCCAGAATGTTGTTGATCACCGCACTGAAAATGGTCCTTTCAGATCACGGGCAGAACTGCTCAAAGTAAAAAGGATGGGACCAAAGGCTTTCGAGCAGAGTGCAGGATTTCTCAGGATAAGGAATGCGGAGAATCCTCTTGACTCAAGTGCTGTCCATCCCGAAAGCTATCATGTGGTTGAAAAGATGGCAAAAGATCTTGGATTGCAGTGTCAGGGAGCTGATGACTGATGAAGAAAAACGTAAAGAGATAAAACTTGAACAGTATATTACACCTTCTACCGGACTTCCTACATTAAAGGACATTATGGAGGAACTGGCAAAACCAGGAAGAGATCCAAGGTCAAAGATTAAAGAATTCAGCTTTGCAGATATTCATTCCATGGAGGATCTGGTAGCGGGAATGGTAGTCCCCGGAATTGTAACAAATGTTACAAAATTTGGAGCATTTGTTGATATCGGAATTAAACAGGATGGACTGGTTCATATTTCAAATCTGAGCAATACCTATGTTCAGGATCCGTCAAAAGTTGTCAAACTGCACCAGCATGTAATGGTAAAGGTTCTTGCTGTTGATATCGAAAGAAAAAGGATCCAGTTATCGATGAAGGATATAAAAGAAAAATAGTGTAATAGAATTAAGAACTTAGAGAAGTTCCAAGTGGAGGAAGTCGGCCCCTAAATCCCCTGAAGGGGACTTAAATTATATCTAAAAAATTTGACTATGAAAAAAATCAATGTTTTGTTAAATGTAGTTTTTGCATTTTTCATCATTTCCTGTAACAGGCAACCACAACCCCCGGTTGCTGAGAAAATTCCGCATGAAGTATTCGATAACAGAATCGATAATTATTTCTGGATGAGGCTCAGCGATGAACAGAAATCAGCTGCCACCCCTGATGAACAAACCTCAAAGGTTCTCACCTACCTGACCAGTGAGAATTCCTATAAGAAAGAAATAATGAAGCACACCGAGAACTTTCAGAAAACCCTTTATGATGAGATTACCGGAAGAATAAAGAAGGATGATGAGTCTGTTCCATATTTTGAGAACGGGTACTTCTATTACACTAAATACTCAGAGGGGAAGGAATACCCGGTTTACTACAGGAAAAATCTTTTCATGGATGGACAGGAAGAAGTCTTGCTCGATGTCAATAAACTTGCAGAAGGGCAGGAATACTGCTCGGTGGGCGGGCTGGCAGTCAGCCGTGACAATAAATTACTTGCTTACAGTGTTGATACGGTGAGTCGCAGACGTTATACACTTTATTTTCTTGATCATTGCAACCGGAAACCTTCTGGCTGATAAAATCGATAATGTCTCCGGTCAGATGGTATGGGCGGCAGACAACATGACTCTCTTCTACACAGGCAAGGATTTTGAAACACTTCGGTCGGATAAGATTCTGAGGCATAAACTGGGAAATGATATAAGCAAAGATGATACAGCTTACTATGAAGCTGACCAGACATTCAGCGTCAGGGCTCGGCGAAACAAAAAGCAGAAAATATATTGTTATATATTCCAATCAGACACTATCCACTGAAACCAGACTTATTGATGCAGCAAAACCTGATGCTCTGCCAGTTGTGTTTGAACCAAGAAGTGCAAACCATGAATACCAGATCGATCATCTTGGAAAGGATTTTTATCATCAGGACAAATATTGATAACGCTTCAAATTTCAAGTTGATGAAGACGTCCGAAGGCAAAACCTCACGGGAAAACTGGAAAGATGTTATACCTCACAGAAGCGATGTTTTGTTCGAAGGTTTTGAACTCTTTGATAACTATCTGGTTACTGCTGAACGTATTAAAGGCTTGAGCGAACTTCGGATCATCAATCTGAAAGACAAAAGCGAACATTATATCGATTTTGGCGAGGAAACCTATACAGCCGGGATAAATATTAATACAGTTGCCAATACCGACATTTTAAGATACAGCTATTCTTCACTTACAACCCCAAACTCGGTAATTGATTATAACATGAAAACAAAAGAGAAGAAAGTTCTCAAGGAGGAAGCGGTTCTTGGAGGGTTCGATAAGTCGAACTATGAGTCAAAAAGGCTATGGGCAAAAGCTCAGGATGGTACAATGATTCCGGTATCACTGGTTTACAGAAAGGGTTTTGTTCAGGATGGAAATGCTCCTCTGCTGCTTTACGGTTACGGGTCGTATGGCAATTCAACAAATCCTTCTTTCAGTCTGTCTGTTTTAAGTCTGCTCGACAGAGGTTTTGTTTATGCAATGGCACATACCCGGGGAGGGAGTGACATGGGTCGTTACTGGTATGAAGACGGGAAACTTTTAAAAAAGAAAAATACATTTACGGATTTTAATGATTGTGCTCAATTCCTTGTAAATGAAAAATATACAAACAGCAAAAACTATTTGCAATGGGCGGAAGCGCAGGCGGATTACTAATGGGTGCAATTATCAATATGCGACCTGATCTGTATAAAGGAGTCGTCGCAGCTGTACCTTTTGTTGATATCGTTACAACAATGCTTGATGAAACAATTCCTCTTACAACATTTGAATGGGATGAATGGGGCGATCCGAGGAAAAAGGAATATTATGATTATATGTTGTCCTATTCTCCATACGACCAGGTAAGGGCAATGGATTATCCCAACCTTCTTGTTACCACCGGTTTCTGGGATTCACAGGTTCAGTACTGGGAACCTGCCAAATGGGTTGCAAAGCTGAGGGATATGAAAACTGATGATAATATCCTGGTCATGGACTGTAATATGGATGCAGGTCACGGAGGAGCATCCGGAAGATTTGAACGTTACAGGGTAACGGCGCTGGAATATGCATTTATTCTTGATCTGGCAGGCATTAAGACAATAATATTAATATAGATGGCAGAGAAACGATTCGGAATAATGAGTGTGGTATAATAATAAGAATGTAGAGGCAGGTCTCAGACCTGGCCTCTCTACGTTTTGGTAATAACAGTATTATCATGATTAATTCATTACCGGTACCGGCCTCCGGTCTGCTGATCACTGGTTACGGATTTCAAAACCGGTTTACCCGGTAATTTTGAATCCCTCATTGCAGCATTGTAGACAAAAGAAGCCGTAATTATTGCATTTTGTTTCAGATCGGCCATTACAAGCCTTTCATAGGTGTCCATGACTGTATGATATCCACGGCCGTACTCTATTTCATCCTGGATGAACTGGAATCCGGGCAGATCCGACCGCGTCAAATGAAAGATGGTCAGTGCCGCCGGTATTCCTGATAGGATATTGTTGAAGCTCCCATATCTGCAAATGGTTTAAGCCACTCCTCAAAAACAGGTCTGACAATGTCATTTTCCTGAAGATAGATTCCCCTGTATTTTCCGCTGCCGTTGTCCATATTAAAATACGCAGCAAACTTGTCAAAATCAGGTTTATGCTCCCTGGTTTTCGGATCAACAAGGTACTTCTCGACATATCCCCGTGAACCATTCAATCCCTGTTCTTCACCGCCCCATAGTGCAACCCTGATTGTCCTGCGGGGGGCGACATCGAGGCTTTTAAGAATGCGAAGAGCTTCCATCATGACAATACATCCTGAAGCATTGTCAGCAGCACCGGTTCCGCCATGCCATGAGTCAATATGACCGCCCAGCAGAACCACTTCATTTTTAAGCAGCTTGTCGGTTCCGGGAATTTCACCAATGACATTATAGATTTTTGGACTCGGAATAAACCTGTTCTGTATTTCAATTTCCATTTCAACCGGGACATTGTGCCTGAGGATCCTTTCCATTCTTGCATGGTCCTCAATCGGGAAGATTGAGTTCTGCAACCGGTTCCGGGATGCCGGAAACATAACTTGCTCCGGTTGACCTTGGTACATTAAATGTACCTGAGCTGTTCAGTATAACTGCAGCACCTTCATCCTTTATAAATTCTGATATTTTTGTTCTCAATGCCCTTGAGCTGCAAAGATTTGCAAAGTCACCAGCCGGTGGTCTTCTTCCCTGTTGGGCGAGCTGCCATTGAAAGCTCTTTTAAATCTGCCATCGGTCCTCCTGCTCGCAAGAGGTGTCAAAACTGAGCTCATAGGTAGCTGTAGAGGGCATCAGAACAATTTTTCCGTTGAGTTTCCCTTGTATTTTTCAAGATCGCTTTCCGATTTGACATCAAGCAGCATAACTTCTCGCTTTAACAGCTCCCTTTGTACTTCCTGTCCAGGCTACCGGATTACAGGCAAAATTTGAATAATAGGGAGCCGTCATGGCAGCATAGGTTTTCAGATTATCCCATCCGCCTCGGGCAAAATCTCTTGCTTCTTCAATCCTTACATTCTGAAATCCAAGTTCTTCCATCTGTTTTCTTTGCCCACTCATTTCCCCGTGTGCCACCGGTCGAACCGGTAAGTCTGGGTCCTGTAAGATCGGTCAGCCCAAAAGCAAGTTCCTCAATCGGGAATTTCTCATTCCTTCCTGTTTGATCTTATAGATCATGCCAGATCAACTTTCTCGGTTTGGGATAACAGAATTGCAGGAAGAAAAATCAGCAGGCTTAGACTTATCAGCCTTGATTTAGTTTTCATTTGATTTTTGGTTAGGTTTATTTTTCAGAATATCAAAATTAGTGAATAAAGAAAACCACTTATGTGATGCTTGCAATGATTTAACATAAATTAACAATAGTGTCGATTAAAAGTTTGAGACCCTGAGCGAAGCGAAGAATGACGACATCTCAGGGCTTGATCATTTCAAGGAATAGCTATTTTTTGTATTCGTCTACATATCAATGAGATCCCTAGCTGACGCTCGGGATGACATGGCGTTTTGTGTGTGGTGGGGGAAGAAGCGGCGATTCGAAAACCTGATCTTAGATTAGTTTGTCATCTTGTTCGAATCGCCGCTTCTTCCTCTTCCCCCCAAACCAATTAAACAACGTGTCATCCTGAGCGAAGCCGAAGGGTGTCATCCTGAGCGAAGCCGAAGGATCTCTCAATAAAAGTAGGGTATTACCTGTTTGTAATAAGAAGAACATACTGTCTTATAAGAGCGCTTATATAGATTACTACCCTTTCCGACAAACTTACCTATTCCCCCAGACGAACCTGAAGGCATGGGTTAGTTATAAAGTCGAAACTGTATGTAACAGATTTGCGAAGTATTTTACATTTCTCCTCCGGACCACATGCCCCCCGCAGCAGGCTACCATGCGCTAAAAGCGAGCCGACTGGTCAAATTTCGTAACGCTTCGGAAACCTTGTCAAGGAGGGGTGGCCGGGACTATAGATTTTGAGGAGTTTACAATCTGTTTTCCCGGAGACTCGGGGTGGTTAATGTGCTGTTTCAGTCTATCCATTTGAATAAAGGTAATAAGAAAGACTTGAATTCGAACCGACCCGACCAGACGAATTTAGTTTGTCGTGTGAGATGATTTCACCGAATCGGCCACTCCCTCCTTCGAAAAAGAGGGGAACATGTGATTTGAGCGTGTATCAGCTAATTAAGATAATACTCAGTTTAAAACAGGGTATTACCTTTGGCTAATGAAACGATATACGTCTTATCCAAGTTACAGTGTGAGAAGTAAAATCTAAATAAGCGTCTTATAAGACATATTAAAAAATATAACCTGAATGTATTCGTCTATATATCAATGAGATCCCTCGCTGACGCTCGGGATGACATGGCGTTTTGTGTGTGGTGGGGGAAGAAGCGGCGATTCGAAAACCTGATCTTAGATTAGTTTGTCATCTTGTTCGAATCGCCGCTTCTTCCTCTTCCCCTAAACCAATAAAACAACGTGTCATCCTGAGCGAAGCCGAAGGGTGTCATCCTGAGCGAAGCGAAGGATCTCTCAATAAATGTCAAAAAAATCTTGTGTTGCATTTTAGAACAACACCTGCCTCTGAAAAAGGCCTTTGTCTGGAAGCAGACAAATGTGAATAACCCAGGCGAAACCAGGGGTCAGCGGCTCGCCTTGTTTTGAAGCTCTAAGGAGCTAATATGAGGCTTGGGGCGAAATCAAGGTGCACAAGCGTATTATTAAACTTTTAGTCTTTAAGCTCTTTGCACTTTTATCTTTTATCTTTATGCCGTGATTTACCCGGAGAATTTTGAACGAAAATCGGATTTGACAGGATCAGGCAGCTTCTTGCTGAAAACTGCCTGAGCCCTATGGGTTTGGATCTCGTTGAGACGACCGGGTTTAATACCGTTAAGGAATCCATTGTTTTTAAAATTAACGCAACATATGAATTTCAGCAGTTGCTCAGGTTTGAAGATAATTTCCCTTCCGAACATTATTACAAAGTTGACGATTGCCTCAATAAAATAAGGATTGCAGGTTCATTTCCCGAAGTGCAGGAGGTATTCGATCTGAAGCGTTCGCTTGAGACCGTAAAGGCAATAATCAATTTTTTTAAAAAGAAGGATGATAACAGGTATCCTGTTCTTAAGTCTATCTGCGGAAACATAAAGGTCTATCCGTATGTTTTGGATTCACTTGACAGGATCATCGACAAAACAGGCAGTATAAAGGATAATGCTTCTCCAAAGCTGAAAGAGATCCGCAATGAAATTGCAGGCAAAAACTCGCTTGTGGCCAGGAGACTCAACGCTATTCTCAAGGCTGCACAGGCAGATGGTATTGTAGACCCAGATACGGCTGCTTCAGTACGTAACGGGAGAGGGGTTATTCCGGTTAATTCATGGGATAAGAGAAAGATCAGAGGTTTGATCCACGATCAGTCGGCATCAGGAAAAACAGTCTATATCGAACCTGCCGAAATTGTAGAGCTTAACAATGAAATTGTCGAACTTGAGTATGAGGAGAGAAGGGAGATTGTAAGGATCCTGACAGCATTTGCCGATGATATAAGACCTTATATTGACGAGCTTATGGAGTCGAACGGTTTCCTTGGTGAGATAGATTTTATCAGAGCCAAAGCACTGCTGGGCAATCGGTTAGGATCTATCAAACCTTCAATATCGGAAAAGCCGGGGATCTTCTGGAGGAAAGCTGTTCACCCTCTGTTGTATCTTACATTCAAAAAACTGAAGGACAGGAAAGTTGTTCCGCTTGATATTAAGCTTGATGAAAAAGAGCGGATACTGCTTATTTCCGGACCAAATGCGGGGGGCAAATCGGTATGTCTGAAAACTGTAGGTCTGATCCAGTACATGATCCAGTGCGGTATGACGGTCCCTGTGGGAGAAGGGTCGGAATCCGGTATATTCAGCAATATCTTTATTGATATTGGTGACGAGCAAAGTATTGATAATGACCTGAGTACGTATAGCTCACATCTTATCAAGCATGAAATACTTCCTCAGGAATTCGGTCGGCAGGAACCCTTGTTCTGATCGATGAGTTCGGGACAGGCACGGAACCTATGCTGGGAGGATCGATTGCTGAGGCAATACTTGGTGAATTGACAAAGACTGGAGTCAGCGGTGTTATAACGACACATTACACCAATCTGAAACATTTTGCTTCATTAACTGAAGGAATTGTAAATGGGGCTATGCTGTTCGATAATCACCTGATGCAGCCACTGTTTCAGCTGAGCATGGGTAAACCGGGAAGTTCATTTGCTTTTGAGATTGCGCGAAAGATCGGACTTCCTGAAGAGGTGCTCAGGATCGCGTCGGAAAAGGTGGGAATAAAAAATATTAATTACGACAGGCACCTTAAAGATATCGCAAGGGATAAACGCTACTGGGAGACAAAACGGCAGAATATCAGGCAACATGAAAAGCGGCTTGAGGAACTTATTGCAGAGTACGAAAAAGAACTTTCGGGAGCCAAAACCCTGAGGAAAGAGATAATTTCAAAGGCAAAGAATGAAGCAGAGTCGATGCTTAATTCTTCAAACAGGATTATTGAAAACACAATCCGTCAGATAAAGGAGACTCAGGCCGACAGGGAAAAAACAAAGGAAGCAAGACAAAAGCTTGATGAGTTTAAAACCAGCCTGGAAGATGATGCAAAACCTGTTGAATTACCGTCTGAAGAAAAGATCTTAAGGCTTACAGCAAAAGCAAAAAGGGTCAAGCCAGTTGTTATCAAAAAAGCGCCCGAAGTACCGGAAAAAGGTGACAAACCCCTTATGAAGGGTGATGCGGTGAGGATGACTGATACAATGGCTGCCGGAGAGATCATTAAAATAGAGGATAATATGGTTCAGATCGAGACAGGAAGCCTGAGACTATATGTCCCGGTTGAAAGGATTGAACGGATAAGCAGGTCAGAGCTGAGGAAGAGCCTGAAGTCAAATCAGCCTGTCTATCAATCCGATCCGGTGGTGGAGCAGCGGAAGCTGAATTTCAAGCCCGAAATAGACATAAGGGGAATCAGGGGAGAGGAAGCCATGAACATTGTCAGGGATTTCATAGATGATGCTCTGATTGTGCAGCACCGTAACCTGAGGATACTGCACGGGAAAGGGAATGGTATCCTGAGGCATCTTGTCAGGGAATATCTCGCATCGATGAATGTCGTTAAGGTTTTCCGTGATGAATCAGTAGATCTTGGAGGTTCCGGTATTACGGTAGTAGAGCTTGATTATTAAGAAGTTTCCCGCAGATTTCGCAGATATTACGCAGATCATAGTATTTGATGGCGATTACCAGCCTACATCTGCGTTAATCTGCGCAGATCTGCGGGAAAGAATAAGATCAGCCCATCTTTAAAAGCCATAATTCCCGTATAAAATAAAAAACCCCTCGGAAGTTATGAGGGGTTAATTGTATCACAGGATGAATTCTGTCTATTCCTCAAGTCTTACAGATCCATAGGAAGCAATTACCTTAACCATTGCTGTCGGGGAACTCTCCTTTCCTACAATACCTGCTGTTTCATTGGAGTTATTCTGAATGATCCGTTTTTGATTCTGAAAATTATCTTCATTGAATTTCAGATCACCGTACGACAATTTTGCGTCGAGATTATAGCTGGCATTGCTATCGATTCCAAGTTTTACCCCGATGTACCTGGTATCGGTCTCTAT
This sequence comes from uncultured Bacteroidales bacterium, assembly GCA_963806555.1. GTDB lineage: Bacteria > Bacteroidota > Bacteroidia > Bacteroidales > VadinHA17 > LD21. Next base: position 40,407 of record CAWDYR010000006.1, read on the forward strand.
GGATTCGAATCCTGCCGGGATCTCTTCGACTGTCAGGCCTCCGTAGCCTCCGTCGAACTTCAGTTTCTTATTCAGTGTTTCAACAACAACATCAGAGTAGCCGGCGTCAAGAACAAGATTATTTATGTTTTCGATTTTCAGGTTGTCATACTTTGAAGTGCCTACCAGTGAACTTGTTTCCCCTAACTGCATTCTTGAATATCTGCTATCGAGAAGAAGGGCCTGGCTTTTGCCAATTTCAAGGTTGCCCGAGTACCTGACCTGAATGTCGAGCCAGCCGGCAGTCGTAATTGAAGCTTTCCCGTATGCAAGACTCAGGTGACTCAGTGGTTTTTCATTACCTCTTGTCAGTGCTTCGGCTGTAAGATTCCCATATTTAATATTAAGGTTGACAAGTCCTGTCAGTTCTTCAAGTTCTGTATTCCCGTACCTGTTTGACATTGTGAAGTTTAAGCCGGCGGGCATTTTGATGTTATATTTGATGCTGAATTTCCTTGAATCGCCCCATCCGGTAAAATTGAATTTTTCATCAATAACTGTTTTGGCTGAGATCAGATCCTGTCCTTCTGAAAACTGGACGTCAATGTAGCTTAAGAGTTTCTCAGCTTTTTCTCTGTTCGGCAGTTCTACAGTGACCTTCACATCGATCGTTACCTGGTTCTGATCTGATGTTTCAACAGTCACATCACCGTACTTGTTACTTATATCAAGTGTTGTGTTTCGCACCCGGTGTGTACTGCTTATGATACTCCTTTGAAACCTGTTGCGCAGTTATTGTGGTTGTCAGTAATAGCGCAGAGAAAAGAAGTACTCCTGATTTATAGGGTCTGTTTTTCATTTTCTGTCTTAATTTGATTTTCATTCCTGATTTCCTTGAGCTGGTTGACTATATAGGTCATGATTTCCAGTTTGGTCTGATAATGCTCAATCATTGCATTAACTATTCGTTCGTCGTTTGGATTGGCATAGAGTTCTTTCTGCAGCTGTACTGATATGGAGTCCATACTTTGCATCTCTTCCATGAGCATCTTCTTTTGTTCCGGATTGTTTTTAAGATCTATGTTCACAAGTTGATCCTCCATGAGACTAACCTGATGTACGTAGTAGTTTTCAACCTCCCTGTATTCGGGCGATACATCGCCAAGTGTCATTCTTGCACGGTCTGGCTTTAGGAAGTTATCCCACGTCCAGAGTGAAGAAAGTGTTACAAGCAGAGTTACAACTGCTGCCTTCAGAAGGTAAGGAACTATGCTTCTTTTAACAGTTTTAACAGCAAATCTCTTTTCGAGCTTTACGTTGAACCGTTCCATATGACCCCTGGATGGTTCGGCTTCTTCAAAGAAGTCTTTGTTTTCCCTGATTATGTCTTCTATATTTTTCATGACACCTGGTATTTTCATTTTTTCTTTAATTCTGCAATTAATTTTTGTTTTGCCCGTGAAAGCTGTGATCTTGAGGTGCTGGAGGAAATTGACAGAATTTCTCCGATTTCATCATGATCGTAACCTTCAAGCAGATAGAGTGTGAGAATAATCCTGTATCCGTCGGGCAGGTTCTCAATGGCATCTTTTACCTCTTCAACCCTGAAATCAACATCTTCCTGTCTTGACAGGTCTTCAGGGCTTTCATCTTTAATGCCGGTGTGAGATTCAATATCTTCAAAGATCGCTTTTCGTCTGCTCAGGGCATCGAGTGAGCGGTTGATGACTATTTTTTTAAGCCACGCACCGAAACTCACTGTTCCTGAATACGTTTCAATTTTTTCAAAGGCCGACAGGAATGATTCCTGCATTATATCTTCGGCTTCCATCGTGTCGTTCACAATTCTCAGACTGGTATTGTACATAGCTTTGTAGTACAACTTGTATATCTGAAACTGCGCTCTCTGGTCACCTGTCTTACACCCGTCCAGAAGATCCTGGTGTATGTTTCTGAATGCCGCTTCTACATTTGCCATCTTTATGAAAAGACTTGTTCTTATATTAGTCGCTGCACCCACCGTCTGATTGTTTATTCAGTGAAAAGACGCGGGTAAACTAGAATTGCTGCATCTAATTTAAGATTTTTTAAAAATTTTTAAAGAAACCATAAGAATTATACCCTGGGTTACCTGACCGGTCTCGTAATCAAGTTCTGAACCGAACAAACTATGGGGGATAGAGTATACAAGCAGAAGTATAAATGCTGCCAGGGCTGTGTACAGGGGTCTCTCTTTTTTCCGGTTCATCACGACTGCAAGAATCCAGAACAAAAATGCAATAAGTGTTTTGTTATCAGTGAGGTCCCAACCAAAAGGCACTCCGGTCCAGAGATCGCCGAAAGCATATTTCTGCACCAGCGGACCAAGGATCATACCTCCGAGAAAAAGGAGCACAAGAGTCCACACACGCATACTTTTTATACTGCGGAAATTTCACAATGCTCATTAATCCGGCAAGGGTTGAGAATAACATTGCAAGGAACATCAGGAGGATATGAGGAGTCAGAATATAACCAGGAACAGCCCCCTTGAACCTTATAACAACCGGTTCATCCATGAACAGGGTTTTGGTACCACCCGAGTCGGTAATCTCGACATAATATTGCAGTTTACCAGCTGCCGGCTGCATGGGTATTTGTGCAAATAGTCCCTTCTCCTCTGTTATTTTGAAAACCTTATTCATGAGAGGAGAATTCACCGGGTAAACTTTATAAATAAAGTTGCTTGACTGGTAATCCTCATCTGACCTGAATCGCTTATAAAAGAGCCTGGCTTTGACACTTGTGTCCGGTAGAGCCATCTTAACCTCCGGGCGCTCATCATGCCCGATGCTGCGTACGAATTTTAGTGCATACGTTGTATCGTTTACAGCAACATCCACTCTTTTTGGGTAGGTGGGTCCGGTTTTCCGCTGGTAATAAGCGGCACCGATTGTAATAATAAATGCCAGTAACCACAGAATGAATTTTTTCATTTGTGCAATCTTATTTGTCTTAGACGTTTAAATTCTATAATTGTATCAAAAGTACCTCTTTTTTATTCTCGCGAAGCACTTCAACACTTATGGTTTGTCCATGTTTAAGCTGGCTCATCCGGAACATATAATCCTGGATATTATTTACGCTCTTTCCGTTTATGGAAGTGATTATATCGCCTTTTTTCATACCACCCAGAGCAGCTGGTTTACCGGGAGTTACGAAATCAGCCCGCAGACCGTTTTTGACATTTCCTGCAAAATCAGGCATTATCCCCAGTGTAACACCTCTGCGCCTGATGGCACGGCTCACCTCAGTTCTGGGTCCGGATTCCGTGAACTTAAGCCGTTCAGGTGAATTTGAGATCTTTTCAGCAACGTTGAAGATCAGGCCGGAAATAGACACCATTCCCCCGTAGTTTATCTTATCCCAGGTGTCGGACGGGGTATGATAATCAAGATGAGCCCCTGTTGAATAGAACAAAACCGGAATATTTTTTCCATAAAATGATGAATGATCTGAAGGACCATATCCTTCTTCGGAAAAAGTAAGCCTTATTTTACTTGTGTCGGTGAGTGAAAGTACAAGTTCCTTTAAGCCTTCGGCAGTGCCAACGCCTGCCACCTGAAGGGAACTGCTGTCCTGCAGCCTCCCGATCATGTCGAGGTTTATCATGGCATTAACCTTTTTCAGGTCAATACCCGGATTCTCTGTAAAATACTTTGAACCCAGAAGCCCCATCTCTTCGCCGGAGAATGCAGCAAAGACAATGCTTCTGGCGTGACTTCCTTTTGTCATTGCAAATTTTTCGGCAAGTTCGATCATTTCGCCAACTCCCGATGCATTGTCATCGGCGCCATGATGAACGGCGATGGTATCGACGGCCCTGCTTGATGACCCCGGTCCGCCTGTCCCGAGGTGGTCAAAGTGCGCACCTATTATTACATACTCGTTTTTAAGCTTCTCGTCCTCACCGGGTAATATCATGACGACATTTCTTGTTCCGGAGCTTTCCCGGTCGACTTCCGATCCTGCGGAAACCTTTTCTCCGGTTGTGAAACTGTTTGGCTTCCAGGTTTTCATCAGCCTGCTTTCAAGATCAGAAACAGTTGAATTTGATTTTTTGAGAATCAGGTCAGCCAGTTCCCTTTTAATTCTTAAGACAGGAATTTCAACTGAATAATCCGATGAAGAGAGAGATTCAAACTTGTCCTCAGCATCAAAAACCGGTCCGGAAACGAGGAATACCCCTGCCGGCGCCCATATCCCTGGCAAGCAATGCTTTATCCCTGTCGCCGGAGAAGGGAATAAATCCGCTTACTGTTTTTTCAGGCTCCGGATCGCCCATCAGGATTAACACCCATTTTCCTTTCACGTCCAGGCCCTGGTAATCATTCCATTTCAAACTGTCATTACTGATGTTAAACCCGTAGCCTGCGAAAACAACTTCCGATTCAAGTTCGGAATTACCGCTGAAAGATAAGGGTGTAAAATCTTTTTCAGGGTTAAAATCTGTGCCGTTAAATGAGAAAAAGTTCCTTTTCCCGGGAATTATTTTATCAGTAACCTTATACCGCTGGAATCCATCTCCTGAAAGAGGTACAAGTCCTGCCGCAGCAAGCTGGTTTCTGATGTAAACAGCCGCGAGGCTATCACCCCTGTGTACCCGTCTCCCTTCCCTGGAGAGAATCGGAAGAAAGATATTTAATATGATCCTGAAGCTCACCGGTTGTGACTTCCGGATTTCTGCCGCTGTTGCAGGAGATTGTTAACCCAGATAAGATCAGGATGGCAGCAACGTGGTAAACGTTGACGGAAACTTTAGTATAAGTACGCATATAACAATTGGTTACAGGGATCACCTGTAAATTTAAAAGATGTGTTAATAAAATAACAATAAGCTATTCAAAAAGTTTAAAGGTCTCCTTTATCAGACCGAGGGCTTCCCTGATCTGTGCTTCGGTAATGACCAGGGGAGGAGCGAACCGGATTATGTGTTCATGGGTCGGTTTGGCTATCAGTCCTTTGTCTTTCATTGCCAGACACACATCCCATGCAGTTTTTCCACCCTTAGGCCTCACAACTACTGCATTAAGAAGTCCCTTGCCACGGACAAGCTCAATCATATCAGATTTGACGACACTTAATTCGTCCCGGAAGATTTTACCAAGCTTTGCGGCATTTTCAGCAAGTTTTTCATCCTTTATGACCTTAAGTGCAGCAATTGCAACCTTGCACGCAAGTGGATTTCCGCCGAAAGTCGAACCGTGCTCGCCGGGTTTGATCGTCAGCATTATATCATCGTCTGCCAGCACTGCGGAAACAGGCAATATGCCTCCTGATAACGCTTTACCAAGTATCAGTATGTCCGGACGGACACCTTCATGATCACAGGCAAGAAGTTTTCCTGTCCGGGCTATACCGGTCTGTACTTCATCGCCAATAAAAAGAACATTTTTTGATTTGCAGAGGTCGTACGCTTTTTTCAGATAGCCATCATCGGGAACGAATACACCCGCCTCACCCTGAATGGGTTCAACAAGGAAACCGGCCACATCCGGATCCTTAAGTGCGTTCTCAAGGGCGCTGATATCGTTGTAAGGAATGATTATAAACCCGGGAGTGAAGGGACCGTAATGGTTAGTTGCTTCCGGATCGGTCGACATTGAAATTATGGTAATGGTCCTGCCGTGGAAATTACCGGCGCAGGCGATTATCTTTGCATTATTCTCTTTGATACCTTTTTTCTTATAAGCCCACTTGCGGCAAAGCTTCAGCGCAGTTTCGTCAGCTTCGGCGCCCGAGTTCATCGGAAGTACTTTATCATAACCGAAGTATTTTGTTACATATTCTTCGTATTCCCCGAGAACTGAATTATAAAATGCCCTTGATGTAAGTGTAATTATTTTTGCCTGGTCGGTTAAGGCTTTAACTATTTTGGGATGACAATGGCCCTGATTTACTGCTGAATATGCCGAAAGGAAGTCGAAATATCTCTTTCCTTCAACATCCCAGACAAAGGGTCCTTCTCCTCTGTCCAGCACAACCGGAAGGGGATGGTAATTATGTGCACCATACTTCTCCTCTCGATTGATATACTCTTCTGCTTTCATGTTGTTGATTATTAATTAGATATGATTTATGGAATAATAGCTTACAAGTTTACGAAAGCTTTTCATCATTTCAAAATATCGTTTTTGGCAGGGTTCATGTATAAATATCTTTCCGTTTATACAGCCTGTAGGAGATGCCAGTCAGGAACAGGGAGATCCCGATAAAGTATAACAGATTCCAGGGGTTAAGCCTGTACGCCGGATCAAGTGCGTTAACATCAACAAACCTGAAAGGGCTTATATATCCGATATCTGAAGCGCTTTCTGTAATTTTTGACACCGTATATATGAAATAGAAAACCAATACCATTCCGATACACAATGTAGTTATTGGTTTTGGCTTCTTCACAAGGGTTGACAGAAAGAGACCTATCGAACCGAACAGGAGGTTAAGCAGAAGAGTATACACCGACAGGATTAAAAAAGCATTAATGTTAAAAGGGGCCTTCTTAACCAGCTCAAGTGATATAAATCCTGCAAGCGACGTGACAAGGTTAAGCAAAAAGACATTAAGGAAAACCACAGCCAGTTTGCTTGTAAATATCTCGCTACGGGTAAGCGGCCGTGTCAGCAGGTATTCTGCAGTTTTATTGTACTCTTCCTTAAGCAGTATGTTTGATGAGATCACTATCGCAAAGATACTGCCCAGCACCATCATATAGATAATATTGTTAACTGAATAGAATCCAAGTACCGAAAACAGATCGTCGAAGTTCGAGATTCCCTTGAACTGGAGCACTCCTTTTGGGATCAGATTTATCATCCCCATTACCTTCGACTGGTTTTCAATAAACGTTCTGAAAACCGACATTGTAAGAGCTATTAACAGGCTTATCAGGATAGTCCATATTATCAGGCTAAGCATGTTTCGTTTCATTTCCATTAAAAACAGGTTCCTGTTCATATGCTTTACCCTTTTATTTGTAATAATGCATGAAAATCTCTTCAAGAGAAGGTTCTTCAATAGTCAGGTTAATAATCTCTTTTCCTGCCAGCAGGCTTACAAGTTCATTGATACCTCCCGAGTACATAAATGACAGGATATCAGCAGTACTGTTAATTACACCTTCAATCCCCCGGATGTTTAAGATTTCCTGAATACTTTTATCAGCATCCCCGAATTCGACAGATATCTTTTTCAACTGTTTCTTCCTCAGGGTTTCGATATCCTCGGTCTGGATTATTTTTCCTTCTTTTATAATAGCTACCTTTTTGCAGATCGATTGAACCTCACCCAGGATATGTGAAGAAAAGAAAATCGTCATACCTTTCTGGCTCTCTGAACGCAACAGGTCGAAGAAAACTGATTGCATCAGCGGATCAAGTCCGGTTGTCGGCTCATCAAGTATCAGAAGCTTTGGATTATGAATCAGGCTTTGTACAATCGATACTTTTTTCCTGTTTCCCATCGAAAGATCGCTTACCTTTCTTTTGAGGTCAAGTTCAAACATTGCAGAGAGTTCAGCTATTCTGTTGAAATCGTCCTGAATGCCGTAAAAACGGCCGCAATAGTTAAGGAAATCATCTACCATCATCGAGCTGTATGCGTTGGCATCCGAGGGAACATAGCCAACCAGTTTCTTAATTTTTTTTGTCTCCCTGATGACATCCATTCCCATGATCCTGGCGCTCCCGCTGTCGGGAAACAGCAAATTCAACAGGATCCTGATCGTTGTTGATTTTCCGGCTCCGTTGGGTCCGATAAATCCGAAAATATCACCTTCACCCACTTCGAGATTAACATGTTCAATCCCTCTTACTTTACCATAGAATTTCGAAAGACCGGTTATATCAATTACTGCGTTTCTCATGACAATTATCTCTTTAATCTTTTTCCAGATCAGGTCTTAACCTCCTTGTTCTTTCAAGCGACTGTTCATGCCGCCATTTATCGATTTCGGCTGCATGACCCGAGAGAAGGACATCAGGCACTTTCCATCCATTGAATTCTGCCGGTCTGGTATAAACGGGAGGAGCCAGAAGATCATCCTGGAAGGAGTCGGAGAGGGCAGACTGCTCATCGGTAAGGGCGCCGGGAATAAGTCTGACTATTGCATCGGTAATCACTGCCGCGGGTATCTCACCCCCCGACAGAACATAATCACCTATGGAGATCTCTCTGGTGACCAGATGATCCCTTATCCTCTGGTCAACTCCCTTATAATGCCCTGAAAGGATGATAATATTGTTCTTCAATGAAAGACTGTTAGCCATTTTTTGACTGAACTTTTCGCCATCAGGGGAGGTGTAAATTATTTCATCATATTCTCTTTCGCCTTTCAGTTTATCAATAGCTTTGAATACCGGTTCGATCATCATCACCATTCCGGCCCCTCCGCCGAACGCATAATCATCCACTGTTTTATATCTGTCTTTTGTAAAATCCCTCAGATTTATAATATTAATTTCTACCAGGTTTTTCTCCCTTGCCCTTTTCACAATGGAATAATTAAACGGACTTTCGAGTAATTCGGGTAAAACCGTTATAATATCTATTCTCATTCAATTTTTATTTACCCAAAATTACAATAAAATAGTATTTTTGACTCCGTTAGCTGATATAACATCTCCCATTACATAATAAGCGTTGCATTTAGTACATAAATCTTAAAATATGGAATGTCGGCCGGGTTGCGGAGCCTGTTGCATCGCACTCTCTATTTCATCACCAATTCCTGGCATGCCTCACGGAAAACCTGCCGGCATTAAGTGCATTCATCTTCTTGAGGAATATAAATGCGCACTCTACGGCCTGCCTGAAAGGCCAGGAGTATGTGCTGCTTTTATGGCGGAGCCGGAGTTTTGCGGTAAAAACAGGGAAGAAGCTTTAGAGATATTATCTGCTCTTTCACTATGATGAGAGGCGCTCATTTTCTGCCTGTGATTTCAGCGAGCGACCTTCCGGAACTGTACACTATCTTTCCACCCGTAATTGTATAGTCAACTTTCGTTTTCATTATTTGCGATTCCGGGATGACCAGAAGATCCTTATCGGTGATGACGATATCGGCAAGGTATCCCCTTTTGATCATTCCCTTGCGATCTTCCATGAACTGTGCGTAAGCAGAGCCGAAGGTATAGTATTTTATTGCCTCTTCCATGGTCAGCTTCTGATCAGGGAACCATCCTTCACCTTCCTCACCCAGCCTCTCTTTCCGTGTCACGGCAGCATATAGTCCTTCCATCGGATTCAGTGGCTCGACCTGGTAATCGGTGCCGAAAGCAAGTATTGCTCCGGCATCCAGGAGGCTTCTCCAGGCATATGCACCCCGGCAGCGATCAATACCTATCCTTTTTTCGTAAAATTTCTTATCGGAGATACAGTGCGTCGGTTGCATGGAAGGGATCACTCCAAGCTCAGCAAACCTGGGAATGTCCGACAGCAGGAGGGTCTGCGTATGCTCATCGCGATGACGGCTGTTGCGTTTTCCGTTAACCTTCAGGGCTTTTTCGTAAGCATTCAGGGTCCAGTTGTTACCTTTATCTCCAATAGAATGGACTCCGATCTGAAATCCGAGCTTATCGGCAGAGACAACCATTTTTTCGAATTCTTCATAAGGCATCATTGCAAGTCCTGATGATTGCGGATTATCGGCAAACGGTTCAAACAAAAGGGCAGTTCCCGAACCTATTGTCCCGTCGATGAAAGCTTTAAGGTAGCCAAAGCGGATCCAGTTCCCTTCCCCTGGATATTTTTCAGAAAGGGTTTTGTAGCCAAGCAAAATTGCAGTATCACCTGACAATGATCTGCCGATATCTATCCTGCTTGTCAGAAGCCCCTCATTCTGAAGCTTTTCGTAGGCGCTGAAATCGGCAGCGCCAGGAACCTGGATGCTTGTAACTCCAAGCTCGCGCGCCTCCTTCATTGCCAGGAGGTATCCCTGCCATGTTCTTTCTGCCTCTTCGGCAGGTGTTCTTTCAGTTTGTGAGGCGCCTGTTCTGACCAGGCTTTCAGCATTCTCCTTCAGTATTCCTGTTGGCTCGCCTGTAACGGGATCTTTTTGAATCTCCCCGCCGAACGGATCTGCGGTCTCTTTTGTTATTCCGGACATTTTAAGGACATAGCTGTTTACCAGGACTGAGTGTCCGTCGGCACGGCTGAGTACCACCGGATTAGCAGGCGAAACGTTGTCAATCAGTTCTTTTGAAGGCCATTTTCTGCCGGTGAACATTTCGTGCTCCCAATGGCCGCCCCTTATAAGTTCACCAGGTTTTGACCTTGCAACCTGTGCCTTCACCTTTTCGGTTATTACCGCAGGGTCGGTAGTATACCGCAATTCAATATAATCCGGATCGAGAGGACCGAAATGGACATGTGCATCATTAAAACCCGGAATGACAAGCCTCCCGGCAGCATCAATGACAGTAGTTTTGTCGGTTCAACAAGAAGGGAGATCTCCCTGGTGGTTCCAACTGCAATAATGGTTTCACCCTTAACGGCAATTGCTTCAGCCATAGGATTTTCCTTGTCGATGGTCAGAACCTTCCCGTTTATTATAACCAGGTCAGCTTTTTCAATGTTGTCACAGGAACCGGAGATGCCCATAATAATCATGAATAAATAAATAAATGCTTTGCTCATTGTCAGGTTTTTTTGAGGATGGAAATATATGAAAAAATTAATTTGTTTGTAGGGACATTGCATGCAATGTCCTTACAAACCTCTAATTTCGCAAAAACATAAGTTATGAACATTGCATTGATAGGATATGGCAGGATGGGGCATGAAATTGAATCAGCAGCTCTTGGCCGGGGCCATTCCGTTAAGCTTATTATTGACAGGGATAACCTTGCTGACCTTAATGCAACCGCAATGAAAGTCGTTGATGTTGCAATAGAGTTTACAACGCCGGAAACTGCTTTTGATAATATTGTAAAATGCCTTGAAATGAAGACACCCGTTGTCTCAGGCACCACAGGCTGGCTCGGGAATTATAATGCGGCGGCAGCGAGATGCCTGGAAAACGGGACGTCATTTATTCATTCCACCAATTTCAGCATAGGGGTTAATATTCTGTTCAGACTGAACTCGGAACTGGCCGGGCTGATGGCTGGTCATCCGGAATATTCCCCCTTTATTGAAGAAATACATCACACCAAAAAAATTGATGCCCCAAGCGGTACTGCAATTACCCTAGCGGGCGGCATAACCCGGAGTCACGGAGATTACACCGGCTGGCGGTTTGATTATGACGAGGGCGACAGACTGATTCCTGTAAGGTCGGTCCGGGAGGGAATGATACCGGGAACTCATACCGTGGTATGGGACTCGGAAATTGACACCATAAGCCTTAAGCATGAAGCTAAAGGGAGAAAAGGATTAGCCCTTGGAGCTGTCGTCGCAGCTGAGTATATTTCTTCGAGAAAAGGCGTATTCACAATGAATGATGTGCTGGGATTCTGATTATTATTTATACTTTTGCGCGTTATAATTATCACCTTATCATGAATATATCGTTTGACAGAAAGTACATCAGGTTTGGCATCGTTGCCCTGATCTACATCCTGATAGTGATCTGGATTGGAAATTTCTGGTTTCTTTTAGGTCTGGGAATTATCTATGACATCTATGTGTCTGAAAAAGTAAACTGGACTTTCTGGAAGAAACGCGACCGGAAAAACAGTTCGTTTATTGAATGGCTTGATGCTCTGATCTTTGCAGTGATTGCGGTAACTCTTATAAATATTTTCCTTTTTCAGAATTACAGGATACCGACAGGTTCAATGGAAAAATCGCTCCTTGTCGGCGATCATTTATTTGTGAGCAAGCTGGCCTACGGACCCAGGATGCCCAATACACCGCTGGCCTTTCCTTTTACTCAGAATACTATGCCGGTTGTAAAAGGAAGATCCTGGTCCAATCTCATATTATGGCCGTATAAAAGACTTGCAGGTACGGGTTCCGTAAAGAATAATGATGCTATAGTTTTTAATTTTCCGGCCGGTGATACTGTAGTGCTTGAGGAGACGGAAACAAGTTACTATGAAATTGTAAGGAGGACCGCAAGGGAAATGATGCAGAGGGAGAGTTACGGCAGCAAAAATCCCCTTCCTGCTGCCAGTTTTATGAGTGCCGCCAGACAGGAGGTAAGGTCAAGGTTTAATATTGTTTACCGTCCGGTTGACAGGAGGGACAATTATGTTAAAAGATGCATCGGCATCCCCGGTGATTCCCTTTTAATCAGCAAGGGGGTTGTTTATGTGAACGGGAAAGTTGTCCCTGCAAACGGGACTCAGCAGCTTAATTACGTTGTGGCAACCAATGGCACAACAATAAATCCCAAGGCATTTGAACGGCTGGGGATTTACAAATCTGACCAGACTATGATTTCCGGTTCGGTTTATTTTCTTCCGCTTACGAAATCAAATGCTGACGCAATTTCAAAATTTACAAATGTAAAAGAGGTTTTGCCCGACTTCGACATCGAAGGAACATATTCTCCGCTTATGTTCCCGCATAAGATCACATATAAGTGGAATGATGATTACTTTGGTCCCTTATGGGTGCCCTCGAAAGGATCGGTTGTGAAACTTGACACATCAAATATCTGTTTATACGAGCGCATAATAGATGTCTACGAAAACAATGACTTCAGGGTTGAGGGAAACACGATTTACATTAATGATAAGCCTGCCGACAGTTACACGTTCAAAATGAATTATTACTTTATGATGGGCGATAACCGGCACAACTCTGCCGATTCAAGGTACTGGGGATTTGTTCCGGAGGATCACGTTGTTGGTAAGCCTAAATTCATCTGGCTGTCAATCGATAAGGAATCTACAGGTCTGAAAAAAATAAGGTTCAACAGGATTTTTATGAAGGTGAAATAAAGTTAAGAAACAAAAAAAGCTGACTATAATGAGTCAGCTTTTTTTTTATCCTTTTGGTTTTATTATTTTACCTTATCCACTACAGCTTTAAAAGCTTCAGGATGATTCATTGCCAGGTCGGCAAGTGTCTTTCTGTTAAGGGCTATTCCCTTCTTCTCAAGCTTTCCGATGAACTCTGAATAGTTCATATCATACTGGTGTACGCCGGCGTTGATCCTCTGGATCCATAAGGACCTGAATTCGCCTTTTTTCTTCTTCCTGTCGCGATACGCATACCCCAGACCTTTGTCGAGGGTATTTTTTGCAACAGTAAAAACATTACTTCTTGAACCGAAGTTCCCTTTTGTCTGCTTAAGAACCTTTTTTCTTCTGGCTCTTGAGGCAACTGAATTTACTGATCTTGGCATAACTCATTTTTTTGAATGTCAGCGTTCCTCTGCGGAAGCTTTTTTGCTGAACAATCTGTTAATACTTTTTTTACTTTATCTCTTATAAGCAATTATTTACTTGCAAGAAGGAGTTTTACGTTTTTCAAATCTGCTTTATTAACCAGCCCTGCGTAAGTAAGATTTCTTTTACGCTTCGTTGATTTTTTTGTCAGGATATGACTCTTAAATGCATGCTTACGTTTGATCTTCCCTGTTCCGGTCAGAGTGAATCTCTTTTTTGCACCGGAGTTAGTTTTCATTTTTGGCATTTTTCTGAATTCAAGATATATAAATAAACTATTTCTTCTTTTTCGGGGAGAAGGAGATAATCATTCTTTTTCCTTCAAGCCTTGGAAGCTGTTCCACTTTCCCATACTCCTCAAGGTCATTTGCAAAACGCAATAAAAGTACTTCGCCCTGTTCCTTGAACAAAATCGATCTTCCCTTAAAGAACACGTAAGCTCTTACCTTTGCACCCTCTTCGAGGAATCTCATTGCATGCTTGAGCTTGAAATTGTAATCGTGATCATCAGTATTGGGGCCGAACCTTATTTCCTTTACAACAATCTTCGAAGTTTTTGCTTTGATTTCTTTCTGCTTCTTTTTCTGTTGATAAAGATATTTCTGATAATCAACTATCTTACAAACAGGAGGATCTGCATTTGGGGAAATTTCTACAAGATCGAGTTCCATTGAATCGGCCAGCTTAATGGCATCCTGGATACTCATGACTGCTGCTTCTATTTCTTCGCCTACAACTCTGACCACCCTTGCTGTGATCTTGTTGTTAATTTTGTGAGCCGGCTGGGTAATCCTTCCTGGGCTTCGCCTGATTGGTAGCGCTATAACTCTTTCCTCCTTATTTTCGTTAGTACTATGTTCTTATACCGGATTAAGCAATTTCTTTTGCTATTTCGGCCTTTATGAAATCTGCGAATTCATCAATTTTCATGCTCCCTTTATCACCCTCGCCCTGTTTACGGACAGCAACAGTTCCGTTTTCAACCTCCTTTTCCCCAATTATCAACAGGTATGGAATCCTCTTTAATTCATTATCCCTGATCTTCTTACCTACCTTTTCACTCCTGTCGTCAATCAGTGTGCAAATATCGGAATTATTTAGAATTTCCAAAACTTTTCCGGCATAATCATTAAATTTTTCACTTATCGGCAAGATGACGGCCTTATCGGGGGCGAGCCAGAGTGGGAATTTGCCGCTTGTATTTTCGATTAAAACTGCGACAAATCTCTCCATCGAGCCGAAGATTGTCCTGTGGATCATCACCGGCCTGTGTTTCTGGTTATCGCTGCCATTATATGTCAGTTCAAACCGTTCAGGCATGTTGTAATCCACCTGGATTGTTCCAAGCTGCCATTTCCTGCCAATGGCATCTTTTACCATAAAGTCGAGCTTAGGCCCATAAAATGCAGCTTCGCCCTTGACTACCGTAGTTTCGAGATTCTTTTCGGCCGCAGCCTCAATAATATCCCTTTCAGCTTTTTCCCAGTTCTCATCCGATCCTATATATTTATCCCTGTTGTTGGGATCCCTTAAGGAGATCTGTGCAGAGAAATCATTGAAATGCAGTATCTTAAATACATAGAGTATAAGGTCGATTATACTTTTGAACTCATCCCTCATCTGGTCTTGCCTGCAAAAATGATGCGCATCGTCCTGGGTAAAGCTTCTTACCCTTGTAAGTCCGTGCAGTTCACCGCTTTGTTCATACCTGTATACAGTTCCGAATTCGGCCATTCTAAGGGGAAGATCCTTATATGAGTGTGGTATCGCATTATAAATTTCGCAATGGTGGGGGCAGTTCATCGGTTTCAGCATGAACTGCTCGCCCTCCTGGGGAGTTGAGATCGGTTGAAATGAATCGGCTCCGTATTTTTCAAAGTGACCCGAGGTCTTATAAAGATTGACATTGCCAATGTGCGGTGTTGTCACAATCTGGTAACCCCTCTTTTTAAGCAACTTCGTAAGGAAATTGATCAGGTTCTGTCTTAATTCCGAGCCTTTGGGAAGCCAGAGCGGAAGACCCATCCCGACCTTCTGGGAAAAAGTGAAAAGCTCCAGCTCTTTGCCGATCCGGCGGTGATCCCGTTTCTTTGCCTCCTCAAGAAACACCAGATAATCATCGAGCATCTTTTGTTTAGGATAGGTTATCCCGTAGATCCTTGTCAGCATTTTATGTTTTTCATCACCACGCCAATATGCTCCTGCAAGACTTAGTAATTTTATTGCCTTTATCGGTTCCGTTGACGGAAGATGGGGCCCACGGCAGAGATCTGTAAAATTTCCCTGGGTATAAAGTGAAATGGTGCCGTCGGTAAGTTCCCCTATCAGTTCTGTCTTATATTCGTCACCCTTTCTGGTAAACAGATCCATGGCTTCCTTCTTGCTTACTTCACGCCTCTTAAATACCTCATTCCCTGAGGCAAGCTCCTTCATCCTGTTTTCGACTAAAACAAGATCTGCTTCAGTGATAACCTTCCCGTCGCCAGGATCAACATCATAATAAAAACCATTCTCAATGGCTGGTCCTATGCCGAATTTTATTCCGGGAAACAATGACTCAAGAGCTTCAGCCATCAAATGCGCCGATGAGTGCCAGAAAGCATGGCGACCGGCTTCATCATCCCATTTGTGAAGTTTGAGGGTTGAATCTGAATTGATGGGTCTTGTCAGATCACAAACCTCGCCGTTGACTGTTGCAGAATAAACCTCCTTTGCAAGCCTCGGACTGATTTGTTCCGCAATCTCAAGACCTGTTACGCCGTTATTGTACTCTTTAACGGAACCGTCAGGGAATGTTATCTTAATCATTATCTGAATATCATTTTTTATTGGAGTGCAAAGATAATTAAAATATTTGAAATGTCTGAGGACTAACCTTAACTCGTCCCGGGAAGTTGTTTTATAAGTCCTTAGTGATCCTTGGTGAAGACCTTTGTGTACTTTGTGTTAAAAAATAAATCATTACCACAAAGGATCACAAAGTCCATCACAAAGGAGCACAAAGGATAAAACCTGACTAAAAACCTTTTCGACTTCACCGTGTGATCTACCGGCATATAATCTTAATTATGATGCAGCATTGTTCCCGGAAACCTGTATTTAATAATGGCACGCAATTTGAATTTAATTATCTGCACATAAATACTTAAGGCAATGAAAAAACTGATCTTCCTGTCGATTGTACTGGCCTTCCTGGTTGTCTCATGTGAAATGAGCCCGGAGGCTGATTTCTCAGCATCTCCCGGCGATCCTGTAGTAGGGGAGCTGGTTCAGTTCTCAAACAACTCTTTGCATGCAGAGAGTTTTGAATGGGATTTTGGTGATGGCTATATTTCAAATGACATCCATCCCTCGCATGTCTATACAGCCTCAGGCAACTTCGAGGTAACCCTGAAAGCTTTTTCGGGAAATAACCTTATGGATCAGGCCTTCCTGACAATTGAGGTCAGGATCCCTACACTTCTTGAAATAGAAGTTCTTGAATATTATGAAAAATATCCTGTTGAAGGTGCAAGTGTGATTCTCTATTCTACCCTTGCCGACTGGGATAATGAAACTAATAGTGTGAATGAAGGGTTCACTGATTCAGATGGTAAGGTAGTTTTTTCAGACCTCGGCAACATTGTATTCTACGCCGACGTCTGGGAAGCCACTCACGACAACTATTCCCTCCGTAACGATGATGTGGGATTTATCCGCACTTCTGAAGTGCTTCCAAACAAAATCAACAGGTTCATTGCCTATGTCGATTATGTGGATCATGGAAAAAGCGCCGGGCGGCGTGACGGAAACCTTGTTATCAAAAGGATTGAAAGGAAAGCATCGGAAATAAGTCAGCCCGGACCTTATCCGAACAACGAAAACTGGAAAGTCCTCTTTGATAAGAGTGTCAAAAAGAAATAAGCAGTATCAGAATACAGAATTTAAGGACGTTGCAGGCAACGTCCTTTTTTCAGAACCAGGTCTGAATGAGGTTCTTCCTGTCGTGCTGGAAGTCGCTAAGCCTGTAAAAATAAGGGCTATCTTCCGATTCGATCCTGTATTCATAGTAGGTGGTTATAAGTCCCGGAGAAACCGCTGTTTTTTTGATATAAAGCCGGTCTCCCTTATTGAAATCACAACGTTCTGAATAGGCTGTTATCTTACCATAAGTGCTGTCCATGGTTGTCTTTATCCATATCAGGTAAGGATCTCCTAATTTTTCCGGTATAAACTGCCGGTACTCAACAAAATTTCCGACATATTTCCTGGTAATCTTCAGTGAGTCTTCCTGTACTGAAGATTGTTTGGACGAAGCACATGATGCAAGTATGACCAGACTAAAAAAGAGAATTCGTTTCATGTAAGCCTGTATTGAAGAAATTCAAACCTTTCCTGTGAAAGGATTCTGTGCATAATTCCCGGGTTCAATCGCAATTGACCGCAATATATAATTTTTCGCGCGAAACAGAGCAATCCCGACTCAACAAAATCGTGTGAACAAACCTTTACAGCGGATTGTTATTTTGTTAACAATAAAAAAGAAAATGAATCAGCACAAAATTGCATTCTTTGATGCAAAACCTTATGATATTGATTCTTTTAATGAGTTGAATGCTAAGTACAACTTCAGCATCAAATATTTCAGGTTTCATCTTACGCCCGATAATATTGTACTTGCACAGGGTTATGATGCGATTGTGGTATTTGTGAATGACACTATTAACGCGGAGATGATACTGGAACTGAAGAAGTTTGGTGTCCAGCTTATTGCTCTTCGCTCATCCGGGTTCAATAATGTGGACCTGCGGACAGCGCTCAACAAAGTCACTGTGGTGAGGGTACCCTCTTATTCTCCGAATGCAATTGCAGAACACACTGTAGCCCTTATGCTTACACTGAATCGTAAGATACACAGGGCTTATTTCCGGACGCGTGATACAAACTTCTCGCTCAATGGACTTCTTGGTTTTGACATGTATGGAAAGAAAGCCGGGGTAATTGGCACAGGGCGTATCGGTAAAGTCCTCGTCAGAATATTGTCAGGATTCGGGATGGAGGTTCTGGCAAACGATCAAACTTCCGGACAAAAAATTTGAATCCGAAACAGGGTGCAGGTACGTCTCGCTAAACGAAATCTTCAGGATGTCAGATATTATT
Source organism: uncultured Bacteroidales bacterium (assembly GCA_963806555.1). Taxonomy (GTDB): domain Bacteria; phylum Bacteroidota; class Bacteroidia; order Bacteroidales; family VadinHA17; genus LD21. The sequence continues at coordinate 58,898 of CAWDYR010000006.1, forward strand.
TCACTTAATTGTCCCCTCACCAAAGAGACTGAGTATATGATAAATGCAGACACCATTTCACAAATGAAGAAGGGTGTAATGCTTATTAATACAGGGAGGGGAAAGCTTATTAAAACTTCGGATCTTGTCGAAGGGCTTAAAAGCGGTCAGATAGGATCAGCCGGACTGGATGTATATGAGGAAGAGAGTAAGTTCTTCTTTGAGGATATGTCAGACAGGGTTCTCTCTGATGATGTTCTGGCAAGGCTCCTGACTTTCAACAATGTAATAATCACTGCGCACCAGGGATTTTTTACGCGTGAAGCCCTTCACAATATAGCCGAAACAACACTGAAGAATATCGATGATTTCTTTTCAGGCAGGAAACTGGAGAATGAGGTCTGTTTTAATTGCGGCAACTGATTCCTGAACACGAAAGAACAACTGCGGTCCTGATGCCATAACCAGGAGTTTGCCCGCAGATCACGCAGATTTACGCAGATTTTGGCAGATAGAAAGGACGCGCCTCTGTGAACCTGACCATATGAAAATTCCGTAAAAACAATCTATGAAAAAGAGTTAAAAATTTTCTTTGAAGAAAGAGGTTAACTAATTATGGATCAAAACTTTATTAAGCTGGTTTTTGATGATACCCGTCCAAATGGTGTACCCGTCAGCATTAAGATGCAGCCTGTCAGCAATAAACAAATCATTGTTTGGTAGTCCGCTGGTGGTAAGGAAGCTTTTCTCAGTATCGATGTAATACGTATTGCGGTGATTCTCACATATTTTACGGATCATCTCATTTGCTTCCCTGATTTCAGGCCAGACGTGCCATCTGGAAGGAGTAGGAGTGATGCTTATCCAGAAAACGGGAGTGTCGGGAAATTTTCTCCTTATTATGTAAAGCGTTTTTCTGAACAACCCGGATACCTCAAGAGGGCTTTTATCATTGTCGTTTCCGGCAATATCGTTGCCAATGAAAATGACAATTGCCTGACATTGATGTGGATAGATAATCCTGTCAGCATAAACCACAAAATCGCTTAATTTGGCTCCTCCGTATCCTCTCTGTATAATATTATACGGAAGCATATCTTTATTGATAGTCGACCACATCCTTATGCTTGAACTGCCGGTAAACAGTATTGCGTCGGAGGGATAGGACTTGGTAACGTCCATCTCCTCAAACTTTTCGATATCGCTTTCCCAGGCTTTTACTTCAGGGAGTTCGCTGTATTTCTTAATGGGAGCGCACGAAGTAATTACCAGGAAGGTTATTAAAAGAAGGTTACGATTCATTGTAAAATGCTTTTGGCTTGTATATGCAAATGTAACGCTAAAATGTTAAAAAACTGAAAAAAAGAGTCCGAAGAAATTCAGAACAGCATTAGGTGATTGTTAAGTATTTTATTTTACAAAAAAAAAGTTACGTTTGTAGAAGCTAAACCTTCTGTTGTATATAAATCATTAAAATAAGATGTCAAAAAGCAAGTTATTCCTGACCAAATCATTGAGTCAGTTAATGGATGAATCAAAGGACTCCGGAGGCCTTAAAAGATCTTTGACAGCGCTTAATCTGACCACGCTGGGTATTGGCGCCATTATCGGCGCCGGCATATTTGTGCTTACGGGTCAGGCTGCCGCCCAGTATGCCGGTCCGGGTATTGTGATATCATTTATTATTTCCGGACTTGCCTGCGGTTTTGCCGGGTTGTGCTACGCAGAATTTGCATCGATGATCCCAATTGCCGGCAGCGCATATACTTATTCATATGCAACCCTTGGTGAATTTCTTGCCTGGATAATTGGCTGGGACCTTATACTTGAATACCTTTTTGCTGCCTCGACAGTTTCGGTCGGCTGGTCGGGTTATGTCGTCAGTTTTCTGAAGGACCTTAATATAATTCTGCCTCCGCAGTTTACGGGAGCCACAGGAACGGTTCTTGTGGATGTCCCCAACATGGGATGGAAGCCTCTGACAGACGTTTTTGCACAGACTCTGACTGCCACAGGCATCAACGTTGATTCATTGGCTCATGTAACATGTATCATCAATCTGCCGGCAATGTTCATTGTGGCCCTGTTATCAACTCTTCTGGTGATTGGCATCAGGGAATCAGCCAATTTTAATAATATTATGGTAATTACCAAGGTGTCGGTTATAATTTTGTTTGTGGTCATTGGGTTTATGTTTGTCAAAGCTGCCAACTGGCATCCTTTTATACCTGAAAATAAAGTTGAATCAACGCCAATTTCAGAGTACGGATCAATCTGGGGATGGTTGAAGGCTTACAGCTCCGAATTTGGAAAATACGGATTCAGCGGTATCCTGCGGGGTGCCGGAGTTATTTTCTTTGCTTACATCGGATTTGATGCAGTATCAACCGCGGCGCAGGAAGCAAAAAATCCCCAGAAGGATATGCCCATAGGTATTCTTGGTTCTCTTGGGATCTCAACAGTACTTTATATTCTTGTTGCTATTGTACTTACCGGAATTGTAAGTTACACAACGCTCAATGTTCCTGATCCTGTTGCGGTTGGAGTTGATGCAATGGGTAAGGGGATGTTCTGGCTCAGGCCGATAGTAAAAATAGCAGCAATAGCAGGATTAAGCTCCGTTATTCTGGTAATGCTTCTTGGCCAGCCAAGGATATTTTTCACAATGTCAAAGGACGGTCTTCTGCCTCCTGTATTTTCAAAGGTTCATCCAAGCTTCAAAACTCCGTATGTCAGTACAATTGTTACAGGTATCGTAGCCATGATTATTGCAGGGATCCTGCCTATCAGCATTCTTGGAGAACTTGTTTCAATCGGAACTCTTCTGGCTTTTATTATTGTCTGCATAAGCGTGCTGGTGCTCAGGAAATCAAGACCTGAAGTACACAGGCCTTTCAGGACACCATGGGTTCCGCTGGTACCGATACTTGGTGCAGCATTCTGCTTCCTGCAGATGGCTGCCCTGCCTCTTGATACCTGGTTAAGGCTTATAATCTGGATGGCACTTGGATTCTTTATCTACTTCCTCTACGGTATAAAACATAGTAAGGTAAGAAAGGAATTTAATGGAAGAATGGACTCCTAAACTCAGCGACTTATAGAGGGCCTAATAGGCGGTTAAATCGCCCTTCAGCGGTCTGTGATGCTTAAAGGATGGAATCGAAATTCAAGTATTTAACTTAAAAATCGTCAGAAAATACTGAAGGCAGCAGATCGCGGAGATTATACCTCGATGCCATTGCTTCACCGTACGCACCTGCCGATCTTATGGCAATTATATCACCTCGCCGGGTTTCAGGCAATTCAATGAATTTTGCGAAAGTATCGGCAGATTCACAAACCGGGCCAACAACATCATACCGTAAAGGTTTACTTTCTGAAGTCAGGTTTTCAATCTTGTGATGAGCCTGGTAGAGTGCCGGACGTGATAAGATCATTCATTCCTGCATCTATGATGGCGAAAGTAGTATTGCTACCTCTTTTTATGAATAGTACCCTCGAAATAAGTGACCCGCATTGACCTACCATTGCCCGTCCGGGTTCGAAGTGCAGTTCCTGTCCCTGACTCAGTTTTACAAATTCATGGATCATCGAAAAATAATCTTCAAAGAGAGCGGGATTTTCCGGGTTTTCATAATCAATCCCAGACCGCCGCCTATATTTATTATTTCAAGTTCAATATTATGGCTGACAAACCAGTCCTGCAACTCATTTATTCTGGAGCAGAGGCTTTTAAATACCGACATCCTGGTAATCTGGGACCCGATATGAAAATGAATTCCTTTCAGGGTTATGTTTTTTAATGAAGAAAGTCTTTTAATGACTTCATCAAGTTCCCATGTATTGATTCCAAACTTGCTCTCCTCAATGCCGGTTGTAATGTATTTATGTGTATGAGCATCAATATAAGGATTTATTCTCAGTGCTATCGTTGCATTCTTATTGAGTTTTGCGGCCATGGAATCAATGACTTCCATTTCAGGAATAGATTCGCAGTTGAAGCACAGAATATCTGCTTTCAGAGCGGCTTCAATATCCCTGTCAGTCTTTCCAACACCTGCAAATACAATTCCGGATGATTTGAAACCTGTATCAATTGCTCTTTCAATCTCATTCCAGCTGACACAGTCTGCACCGAATCCATAGGATGATATTATCTTAAGTAATCCTGGATTGGGATTGGCTTTAACTGCATAATGCACCTTAAATCCTGAGGCTGAGCGATCCCTTTCTTACTGTCTCGCAGGTTGAACGCAGAACATCAAGATCATAATAGTAGAATGGGGTAGGGAGGTCTCTGAATTTGTCAATTGTTTTTTTACTGATCATTTTAGAGGTTAAAAAGATGTTTGTTCAATAATCTGAGTGCTTCAATTTTATTTTTTGTATCGATAAGAAGTGAAAGGCTGTAAGGGCTTCCTCCGTATGATATCATTTTAAGTGGTATGGTATTCAACGCCTCGAATATTTCAGGAGCTGAACCTGTCCGTTCGGTGCGGAAATCTCCTACAATGCATACAATAGTCTGGTCATGCTCAATCTCTGTCGATCCAAGTTCCTTCAGATCGCTGGCAATCTGATCGAGGAAATCGGGATTATCAACGGTTATCGACACTGAAACCTCTGAGGTGGTGATCATATCGATAGGGGTTTTGTAAGCTTCAAATACCTCAAACACTTTTCTGAGGAATCCATATGCCATAAGCATCCTGTCCGACTTGATCCTGATTACCGAAATGCCATCCTTTGCTGCAACTGCTTTATAATCCTCCAGAATGAAGTTTGAGGTTATTAGAGTTCCGATATCCTGGGGATCCATAGTGTTTTTTAGTCTGACAGGGAATATTCTTCACCCTGGCAGGATTTACGCTTGAAGGGTGCAGTATCTTTGCACCGAAATATGCAAGCTCTGCAGCCTCATCAAACGACAGTTCCCTTATTACCCTGGTCTTTTCTACAAACCTGGGATCATTATTATGAAATCCGTTGATGTCAGTCCAGATCTGGATCTCAGATGCATCGACCGCCGCCCCCAGAAGGGATGCAGTGAAATCGCTTCCTCCACGTTTAAGGTTGTCAACTTCACCGTATGCATTTCTGCAGATAAAACCCTGTGTTATTATTATCTTTTCTTCCTGGTAATTGTCTGAGCTCCCTTCTGAGATTTTCGGCAATATAGAAATGAATCAGGTTCTCCATCCTTGTCGATGCGCATAAAATTCAATGCAGGCATAAGTACTGATTTAATATTTCTTTCAAGCAGCAAATTGTGAAATAACGAAGTGGAGATCAATTCACCCTGCGACAGGATCGCTTTCTCCTGGAGCTTTTGTGAATACCTTGAGGGTGAACCTTCTTATATATTCGAAATGAGAGTCGATAAGTTCATGGCCGGTCTGCCTGTAAACATCAGTTGCATACAGATCATCCACCACCTTATGATATTTGGCTCTAAGAGCTTCATTTTTCTGTGAAGCTTCATCACTTTTACCTGCATACAGGAGGTCTGAAATTTCTACAAGGCTGTTCGTTGTACCAGACATTGCTGACAGCACCACGATCTTTCTTTCTTCGTCTGCAATCAGGGGTATCAGGGCTTTCATCCTGTCGGGATTGCCGACTGAAGTGCCGCCGAACTTCATAATTTTCATCTTTTCCATTTATAATTTTTAGCTCTCAAAAACCTGCATCAATCAGCAGGTCCGGTTCATCTTCAAAATAAATTTTTACTTAAAGACTACGCCGGCCTGTCGGGGGGAGCAAAAATATACTTTTAATTAATACAGCGTATTTTATTACTATATTTTTATTATTTTTGGCCGCGATTAAAAGCCGCCCAGATGGCGAAATTGGTAGACGCGCTAGTTTCAGGGACTAGTGTCAGCAATGATGTGCAGGTTCGAGTCCTGTTCTGGGCACGGAAAGAGAATAAAGACAAAAGACAAAAGGTTAAAGACAAAAGTAAGAGAAGAGGCTAAAAGCTTTAGAGACTTAGTGACTAAGTGACTAAGAGCACTGAGAGACTGAGGCAGATAGATTAATTGTACTTTTATCTTTATACTTTTATCTTTTATCTTGATTTCGCCCAGATGGTGAAATTGGTAGACACGCCAGCTTGAGGGGCTGGTGCTCGCAAGGGTGTGCAAGTTCGAGTCTTGTTCTGGGCACCCAAAAGAGAGTTAGAAATAGCTCTCTTTTTTAATTTAAATAAATTGATAATGTGGTTGATAAAAAAATGGTTGAACTTTTAGCTAAGGAAACCTGATCTGAAAACAGCTTTGAATTGATTTCTAAGTTCCTTAACTTTGATCTAGCCCTAAATTAAGTCAAAGGAAATCGTGACAGTCCAGGAATACATTGATAAGATCAATAAACGTTATATAACAGGGATCTCCAGAGAGCATAGTTACAGAGGCGATCTGCAGACACTCCTGGAAACATTGGCACCGGATGTGCTGGTTACCAATGAACCGGCAAGAGTAGCATGTGGGGCTCCGGATTACATTATTACCCGTAAGAATATTCCTGTAGGGTATATTGAAGCGAAGGACATTGGAGCGGATCTCAGTAATAAATCTTATAAAGAGCAATTTGACAGGTACAAGCAATCATTGAATAACCTGATAATTACTGACTATCTTACCTTTCAGCTTTTCATTGACGGCGTTTTTGTAACCTCAATTTCAATTGGTGAGATCCAGGGAAACAAAATAGTAGCCCGACCTGAGAATTTTGCCGGATTCACAGATCTTATAAAGAACTTCTGCACCTTCACCGGGCAGACTATAAAGTCAGCATCAAAGCTCTCAAAGATGATGGCCGGGAAAGCCCGGTTACTTGCAAATGTCATTGAGAGAGCGCTTGATCCGGATATTTCAGATGGTGAAATTAATGAACCTCAGAATCTGAATCTTCATAACCAATATGAATCATTCAAACAGATCCTCATTCATGATATCACGCCCAAATCTTTTGCTGATATTTATGCTCAGACAATAGCCTATGGAATGTTTGCTGCCAGGCTTCATGATACTTCACTTGATAATTTCTCCAGACAGGAAGCTGCAGAGCTGATTCCAAAGTCAAATCCGTTTCTGAGAAAATTATTTCAGTATGTTGCCGGTTATGATCTGGATGACAGGATAAAATGGATTGTTGATGCCCTTGCTGACATATTCAGGGCAACAAATGTTGAAGAGTTGCTGAAGGACTTTGGCAAATCAACCCACCAGCATGATCCTATAATTCATTTTTATGAGACCTTCCTCACAGAATATGATCCTGCATTGCGTAAGAGTCGAGGAGTCTGGTACACTCCTGAACCAGTTGTTAATTTTATTGTACGGGCTGTTGATGATATTCTTAAGACTGAGTTTGGAATGTCACAAGGCCTGGCGGATACTTCAAAGATTAAAATCAAGGTCCAGGCTCCAGGAACTGGTGAAGCCTATTGAAAAAGAAGTACACCGGGTTCAGATTCTTGATCCGGCAGCTGGAACAGGTACTTTCCTGGCGGAAGTAATAAAACAGATTTATCAGAAATTTGAAGGTCAGCAAGGGATCTGGAGTCAATATGTTGATGAACATCTTATCCCCAGACTTAATGGATTTGAGATTTTGATGGCATCATACGCCATGGCGCACCTGAAGCTTGATATGTTACTAACGGAAACCGGATACAAACCAAATAAAGACCAGAGGTTAAGAATATATCTGACAAATAGCCTTGAGGAACATCATCCTGATACTGGAACACTCTTTGCAAATTGGCTAAGCACAGAAGCAAATGAAGCAAACCATGTTAAAAGAGATACTCCGTTATGGTGGTACTTGGAAATCCTCCATATTCTGTAAGTAGTAGCAATAAAAGTGAATGGATTGAAAATTTAATTGCAGATTATAAGAAAGATTTAAATGAACGAAAACATCCAATCTTGATCTGATGATTACATCAAATTTATTCGATTTGGACAGTATTTTATTGATAAAAATGGAGAAGGTATTTTAGCATATATTTCCAATAATAGTTTTATTGATGGTATTACTCACCGTCAAATGCGAAAACATTTATTAGAAAGTTTTGATAAAATTTATATTCTTGATTTACATGGTAATGCCAAGAAAAAGGAAATATGCCCTGATGGTTCAGTACTGACCAAAATGTATTTGATATAATGCAAGGGGTAAGTCAATAAATATTTTTGTGAAAACAGGTCAAGAAAAAGAAAAACGAATTAGGTCAAGTATTTCATTATGATTTATATGGGTAAGCGTGAAGTACAAATATGAGATTTTAAAAATGAATTCAATAATAATCAACTAATTGGAAAGACTTTGACCTATATACACCTTATTATTTTTTCGTACCAGAAAGATTTTGATGCAGAATGTAAATATGAAAATGGTTTTAAAGTTGATGATTTATTACAAGATAAAATGCAATGGAGTAGAAACAAAATAGATGATGTACATTGCAATACACTTAGATGAAACAATCATTACAGCTAGTTATTGATGATTTTAAAAAAGAAGAAGTCTCTATCTTAAGAATAAAGTATGGTTACAAAGAAGATTCAAGCGGATGGAACTTTTCAGATGCTAAAAATAGTTTATTGTCTGATTTGTTCTTTCAAATGCAGATTCAATATAGACCATTTGATATAAGAGAAACAATAGTATACAGAAAAACTCAGGTGGCTTCATTGGTCGCCCAAGATATGAAGTTATGAAACACTTTCTTCATCCAAATATTGGTCTTAATTATCCCATCGACAAACAATACAAGATTTGATTGTCATACATTCTATTATCTAAATAATAATTGTCGATGGGAAATATTCACGGCAAGTGCAAAATGTTAGGAACAGGTATGTTTATTCCACTTTATACTTGTATGATAATAGCACTGGTCAACAATCATTTGAACAGATAGATCCGAAAGAACGCCAAATCTTAACTCATGAAATCGTCAAACAAATTATTGATAAGACTGGCTTATACTATACTGTCGAAAAAGAAACAACAGTAAAGCACTTTTGCACCAATAGATATTTTGATTATATCTATGCTGTTTTACATTCCCCGAGCTTACCGGACGAAATATAAAGAGTTTCTGAAAATTGATTTTCCACGGAGTACCATACCCTAAAAATGCTGATAAATTTTGGAAATTGGTTAAACTTGGTGGCGAGCTCCGGCAGATTACATCTGCTTGAGAGCCCTGTTGTTAATAAGTTCATTACCACCTACCCGGTTAACGGATCGAATGAAGTCACCAAGCTCAAGTATGAAGATGGTAAGGTCTGGATCAACGTCGATCAGTATTTTGATCATGTCCCCCAGGTTGCATGGGAATTTTACATTGGCGGATATCAGCCGGCACAAAAATGGCTGAAGGACCGGAAAGGAAGAGTATTATCCTTTGAGGATATTCAGCATTACCAGAAAATTATTGTTGCACTGGCTGAGACTGATAGGTTGATGAAGGAGATTGATAAGATAGAGTTTTAATGTTCATTTAAAGTGATTCAAGGATTTTATTTCATTATGGCCATGTGAAACTTTGTGGTAATTATCATTAATAGAGTTTTAGTAATTTATTTCAAAGGCGCATTCTGCCATTGTATAATTAATTCCTCTCTTACAAAATTCCTTGTAGAGTTGAACAGATTTTTTTAATACCTCTAATTCGCTACTCGCAATATATCTCTTTGACTGATTTATAACAGAAGCGTTGTACTTTAATGAATGAATTGCAGGCAGACATCCTAAGCTTAAATTCGTTGATGAGTAGATCCGTCTCGATGATATTGCAATTAAAAAATCTGTCTCGCCAAATTCACTGAATTTATGTAATGACTTTCTGAATAGTAGCGGATTATCACCAATTACAAATAAGTCTTTACTCATTTGATGTATATTAACATATTTTCTGCCTCCATTTCTAAATTTCCGCATTTCATCAACTGTATGTTGAAAGAGCCCGGATCTTTGTAATTTTTGAAAAGCAGGCTCATTCCTTAATCTTTCTGGATCTGTTAACTTGGAATTAATTTCTGCTCGATTAATTAAGTCTTTTACAGCATAGTCTGTAAATGGTATTCTCCAAAATAATGTTATTAGAAAGAAAAGAAATTGAGCTGTGTTGTCCTCATCGAATGTAATTTTTTCTAATTTCTCTTCTTGAAAATACTTAACAACTATGCTGAGATCGTTATCTATTTTTGAATAAAGTCTATCCTCAATAATTGAGCTTTTCCTATTTTTAGTTAAGTCAATTGAGTTTCTATCTCTTTCAAAAAAAATGCTTTTAGGGGCTTTTCTATCTTCAAGAATTTTATCTTGTTTCTTGTCAAAAAGATAAAGAAATCCTGTGGCATCTTTAAATCCATCAATTAAGAATTTTGGAATATAATGATGCCGTGAAGAACTATTTTTCAGATATTTATCAATGTCTGAGTTGGCAATGTCCATTTGTTAAAATTTATTTCTTTCTGTTCTTTATTCCTTTAATTATTGATTTCTTCAATCAAATCTTTAATTAACTTCTTATCAATGTTGTCAATATGTTTTATTGTAAGAATAGTTTCATCTTCCAAATCGCCATTTTTATTGAACCCTCTGACAATAAGATGCAAATCATCCTTTGGTCTATCGCCATTTTCAATTCCCTTTTTTCTGGCATCTATAATAGATTTTATCAGATTAATGATAGCTGATGATAATTGGAACGTGGCAGCAATCAAGCTAACATAAACCAAAATTTCCGGTCCAGATTCATGTTCTATTAAAGCAATTCGTTCTTTATTAAAATCATGCTGTCCAAATTCATGGTCCGAAAACTCCATTAAAAATATATATAAAAATTGGAATAGTATCAAGAGCTCACTAATGACATTCTGTAAGATAAATCCCGCCAGTAATATAAGTATGCCGGAGTGTATTAAAGAAATATAATTAAAAACAAGGATCAGGATCCCTCAATGATATTGGATGCTAAAAGCCGATTAGATAATCATTTAACTGATTTCTTAACTAAATACTCAAGTTCCAAGAGCTGAATATCCATGAGATTCCCAGCTTCTTTAAGCTTTTGAGTGAGTCGTGTATCTGATTCGTGGGGATTGAGTAACGGTGTAACGGCGTAACGGCATAACGGCATAAGAGGGTCTCTCTACATAGATTCTCCGCTTGTCTAAAAGGAGGGTATATGATATTAATCATACCCTTGTCAGTATTTTCATATTTTTATTCAAATTTAAACTCGATATTTGCCTGATTCACTGAAAAAAAACCGGAGAGTAAATATTCTGTTTTGAAACTTTTGAAGGTTTCAGACCCAATTTGATTAAATATGTCAGAAGACCCTGCTGAGGATAAGACAATTACTTCACTGATAAAAAAAGGTGACCGTGAGGCTTTTTCCACCTTTTTCAATAAATACAGAAAGAGAGTTTATTATTTCTCATTAAAATACCTGGGGGATCCGGATGAAGCAGAAGAAATTGTACAGTCAGTGTTTGTAAACATTTGGGAGCACCGGCGACTTATAGACAAAAAAAAATCCCTGAAAAACTATTTGTACCGGTCAGTTGTGAACTCAATTTACAACTTTCTGAAGAAAAGAGCCATTAGAAGAGCTTACATGATAAATGAGCTGAAAAAGCCTGAGAGTACCTCAGATCCCTATGAACAGATTTTCTATAACGATTTCGAAGAGAGCCTCGATCAGATTATGTGTTCTCTGCCATTGCAACAGCAAAGGATAATGGATTTCAGGAGGCACCAGGGGCTTTCACCTAAAGAGATAGCTCAGAAACTCAATATCTCGGTGCGTACAGTTGAAAATCAGATATACAGGGTGAACAGATTACTTAAGAATAGTTTCCGTTCTGAGAAGAAATATTGATGCTGTCATTGTAATTATCATAAATATAGTCTTTTAGCATTTTCTGAAATTTTTTTCCTCAGCTTGTGAGTACTTCCTTTGCCTGAGATGTATTTAGGAAAATGAAACTTAAAGGCTGATGTCAAAAAAGAGCATCATTGAATCATTATTGTCAGGCTATGTTGAAGGTCGCCTTACAATAGAAGAGAAAAGTCAATTTTTTGACCTTCTGGCTGACAGTACCAACGAAATCATCTTCAGGGAAGTTTTGCTGAAAAATCTCAATTTCACTTCAGAATTTAAACAGCAGGCAGGTAAAGGAACCCGATTTCTCAGGCATATACCAAAAAATTATTGAAGAGATAGACCGGAAAGATTCTGAAGAAGCTGAGCTAAAATTTATAAGAAGGAAATCCCTGTACAGAAAAATATTAGGATTTTCATCTGCGGCTGCCGCTGTGTTTGTATTTGCATTTCTTTATCGGAAGATTATCTGAAAAAAATGTAGTAATTGATTTACAATCATCTGCCGCACTGACTGAAGTAAAGGCTCCGTATGGTTCCAGATCGGAGATAAAGCTTCCTGACGGAACGCAGTTGATTTTGAACGCAGGGAGTGTTGTCAGCTACCGGAGCGATTACAATTCGACAAACAGGAATGTATCGCTTGACGGTGAGGCATATTTCAAAGTTGCCAGAAATGAAAATATACCATTTATTGTAAATGCTGGTTCTGTTAGTATCAAAGCGCTTGGAACTGAATTCAATGTCAAAGCTTATGCTGACGAAAACATTATTGAGACAACCCTCATCACTGGTAAGATAAAGATCTCCTGTGAGGGAACAGGCGATTCAATTCAGGCTGTTGATCTGATCCCTAATCAGAAAGCCATCTTTATAAAGGATGAGCAAGGCTTCCTGCTTGAGGATCTGAGAGAATCGGACAGCACCGGGATAGAACCTGTGCGGTCTATAATATCGAATATCCTCATTGCTCCGCAGGTTAATACCGATCAGGTAATCGGATGGACCGAAGGAAAACTTATATTAAGGGGTGAAAGCCTTGATAAGCTTTGTGTTGAGCTTAGAAGAAAATATGATGTAACGGTCATTTTCCTGGACGATGAAATCAAAAAATTCAGGTTTACGGGTGTACTTCTGGATGAAACACTTGAACAGGTGCTAAATGTCATAGGAATGACTGCTCCTATACGGTACTCTCTCGACGGCAAAACAGTGTACCTGAGCTCCGAACCAAATTAATTGCAAGACTTTTCAAAATTTATAAACCCGGATAACTCAGATTAACTAACTAACCTCCATCGCCTATGGCAATTACAGAAAAGTAAAAAAAGGGAAAAACAGTTCGCGGCTGTTTTTCCCACAACTAGGTCAAAGTTGATTACAATCATGGCCTCATTTTTATTCATCGGCCACTCATGTCTAACTTAACATCTTACAAAATTATGAATAAATTTTTGAATTATTATTCTCCATCCCGGAGAACGTACAAAATGCTCTTATATATGAAATTGACAATTATTCTAATGCTGGTATTTTCGCTGAATCTTTCAGCGACCGGATTCGGACAGATCTCATTTGAAGCCAGAGATAAGTCAATCAGGGATGTAATTGCAATTCTGGAAGAAGAGACGAATTATCGTTTCTTTTATAATGATGATCTGATTACTGCTGATAAAACGGTCGATATGAATGTATCAGACCTTAGTATTGATCAGATACTTGAAAAACTCTTTGAATCCACCGGACTTGGGTATAAAGTCCTGGAAAATAATCTGATTGTGGTGACCCCGAAGAGTGATCCGCTGCAATTAATGATCACCGGAAGGGTAACAGATGCAGCTACAGGGCAGGGAATGCCGGGAGTAAGCATTGTCGTAAAAGGAACTTCATTCGGTGTGAATACAGATTTAAACGGAAATTATTCTGTTAATCCGACTGTCCCGGATGCAATACTTATCTTTTCATTTATTGGGTATGTGACTCAGGAAATTGCAGCAGGAGGCAGAACAAAAATCGATGTAAGCCTGGTTGTTGATTTAACCGCACTCGAAGAAGTCGTGGTTGTCGGTTATGGGACTCAGAAAAAAAGTGATATTACCGGTTCGGTTGCATCCATACCTAAAGAAAGGCTGGAAAATGCACCAAACCAGAATATCGCACAGGCTATACAGGGGTCAATTCCAGGGGTTATGATCCAGACCACATCTGCAGGAGCCAACCCTGATGAAGTTATTATGATAAGGGGACGTAATTCTATCCTGGCTGACAATTCTCCTTTAATTGTTGTTGATGGCATCCCATATAGCGGATCTATTTCTGACCTGAATCCAAATGATATACAATCGATTGAGGTTCTTAAAGATGCGTCATCAGCTGCAATTTATGGGTCAAGAGGCTCAAATGGAGTTATTTTGATCTCGACGAAAGTAGGGATAGAGGGTAAGATTAAAATATCTTATGATGGATATTACTCTTTGCAACGCTTTTCTTTTCTTCCTGATTATATGGATGGAAGTGAATTTTATGATTTCAAAATGAAGCGATTTCCCGGAGCGATGACACAATCAGAAAGAGACATATATGAATCAGGTAACTGGACTGACTGGATAAGTACAGGTTTGAGGAATGGTTCGACACAGCAACATACTCTTTCAGCTTCAGGAGGTAGTAATAATACTAAATTCTTCATCTCAGGGAATTATTTAGATGTGAAGGGACTTGCAGTTAATGACAACTTTAAACGTTTAACATCAAGGATAAATCTGGATTCTAAAGTTTTAAAGTGGTTGACCCTGGGTTCAAGAACACAGTTTTCTTTTGATGACCGGCGCGGCTTAGGTCCGGATATGTCCGATCTGTTTCAGACAAATCCTCTGACAAAGGCTTATGAGGAAGATGGCTCCCAGGCAATTTACATCTGGGAAGATGACCATTATTTTGGAAACCCCATGCAAATGACCTTATATGATAATATTGACAACTCGTATCAGATTCTTTCAAATAACTATGCCATTGTCGATTTTCCATTCATAAGTGGATTATCCTATCGTATTAATACCGGAGTGACTGCAAGGTTTCTCGATGAGGCTACTTATATCGGAAGAAATACAAAAATAGGTCTGGAGGCAAAGGGCAGCGCTGAAACTTCACGTTCCCGGAGTAATAATACTGTTATTGAGAACATTTTGTCGTACAACAGGGAGTTTGGACGAAGCAAGATTTTCGGAACTGCCGTTTATAGCTATGAAAAAAATTACAGCTCCAGAAATTCATTGGAAGCAAATGGTTTCCCACATGATTTCCTTGAGTGGTATTCATCAGCGCAGGCTACACAGATTGTTCCTGATTATTCTTTCAATGAAAGCGTTCTGACGTCTCAAATGTTACGGTTTAATTATGTATATGATAACCGCTATCTTGTAACTCTCACGGGAAGAAGAGATGGTTTCTCAGGTTTCGGGTCAAATTCAAAATGGGGATTCTTCCCGTCTTTAGCACTGGGTTGGAACTTACATAATGAGAGATTCTTTTTACCGCTTAAAAAGATATTCAATGAATTTAAAGCCAGAGTTTCTTACGGGCTGAATGGCAATCAGGCAGTGGGTCCTTACGAATCGATATCCAGACTTGGAGAATTTAATATGATTTCCAACAAACAAACGCAAGCGGGTTATGTTCCGAGTCGTTTAGGACAGGAGAACCTTGGCTGGGAATCATCGAAAACACTTAATTTTGGACTGGATTTCGGAATTTTTAATAGTCGTGTCTCTGGAAATATCAACTTATTCAAGACCAACACCACAGATCTTCTCCTGAACAGGAGCATTTCAGCAGTACACGGTATTACTTCGATCACCCAGAATATCGGCGAAACTCAAAACACCGGCATTGAACTTGCATTGCAGTCCAGGAATATAGTAACTACGGATTTCACCTGGGCTACATCAGCTAACCTTGCTTTTACCCATAATGAAATTGTCTCTCTTTACGGTGAACTTGATGAGAATGGAAAGGAAATCGATGATGTCGCAAATGCCTGGTTTATCGGAGAACCTATCCGGGTTAACTATGATTTTGTCTGGGAAGGAACCTGGCAGCTTGACGAAACCGCTGAAGCACAAGAATGGGGAACAAAACCTGGTTTCGTAAAATTGAAAGACTTCCAGGCCGACGGGTCTTTAAGCGCAGATGACAAACGGATAATCGGACAACAGGATCCAAAGTTCATCTGGGGAATTTCCAACACTTTTGGATACAAGGGTTTTAAGCTTGATATATTTATTCACGGGGTTCAGGGAGTAACAAAAGAGAATACCTTAATGACCGATGAAACCTGGGCTGATGTAAGAAGGAATACGATCAATAAAAACTGGTGGACACCTGAGAACCCTACAAATGAATGGGTTGTTAATGAACTCTTTGCGGAAAGGATGTCTGGTATCCTGGGTGCAATTTATGAAAATGCCAGTTTTATCCGAATCAAGGATGTCTCACTTTCCTATACATTCCCTAAAAGCTTACTTGGCAAATACTCCGTAAATAATCTGAGATTGTTTGCTACCGGTCGGAATCTGGCGACATTCACAAAATGGAGAGGACTTGATCCGGAGTTGGACAGCCAGCATCAGATCCCTCTTCAAAAAGAATTTGTTTTCGGATTGAACCTTGAATTTTAACCTTAAATAAATGCATCTGTAATGAAAAATTCAATATACAAAAGTGCCTTCATACTGTTGTTTATCACATTCAGCACGGCATGTACCAAAGATTTGCTCGATGAAACACCACCTCACCTGATTACTTCTGAAACCTTATTCACAAATCTTGCAGGATTTGAAGCAGGATTGAACGGACTCTACGCTCAGGTCAGGAGGGAGAAAGAAGAAGCGTTTGGTAGTCATTCAATGATGGGAAGCATGTTTATGTTCGGAACTGATAATGCCACTGTAAATCATCAGGATATAGGTTTTATTATGACGGCAATGCTCTGGCAAAACAACAACAATTCTCTTAATGAAGAAGATGAAATCGTATTTAATTGGTTATATAATGTTGTTAACTCAGCAAATACCATCATCAATCAGGCCGAAAAAAGAGAAGATATTGACTGGTCGGGAGGAAGTAAGAGCGAAGCCGAAACCAGGGACCGGGTAATTGCTGAAGCTCAGGCAATAAGAGCCTGGGCATACAGGCATCTGACCTATGGGTGGGGAGACGTTCCTCTTACTCTTGAACAATCGTCAGGTACAACAATTAAAACCGATTGGGAAAGAACAGCAATTAACCAGGTCAGGGAACAAATTATTACAGACCTCCTGGCCGCTGAACCCAATATCGATGTTGAACCTTCCTTGAGAGGCAGGATCACAAAAGGGGCGGTTCAGCATTATCTTGCTGAAATGTATCTGGCAACTGGTCATCCCGACAAGGCTCTGGAGTGGGCTAATAAGGCCATCAACACTCCTGAATACAAGCTTGTTAATCAAAGATATGGAGTAAGAAGCAACCAGCCGGGAGTCCCTTTCATGGATATGTTCTGGGAAGGAAATACAAACAGGGAAGAAGGTAATACCGAAGCGCTGTGGGTCTTTCAATTCGGGATTAAGATAACCGGAGGAGGCGAATGTATGGTTCGCCGGATCCATCTGAGCCGTTTCTGGAATATTAATATCAATGGGGTCAGACCTCTGGTACACACCTACGACCGCGGTGGACTGGGATATTCAAGATTTACATTTACAAAATGGGCCCTTGATAATTATGAACCTCAGGATGACCGATTCTCATACCATGCAATAAGAAAGTTCTATGTTTTGGGTGATGCAGCTGCCAACACACCATATCCGGCAGATAAACTTCCTGCAGGTTATAATTATGGCGATACAATCTTTTGCAAATGGGATCCTGATATTACCTATACAACAAGGGCAAGATTTAACTGGCCATTTTCAAGAAAAGCTGAAGGTGTCGACCCTGAGAATATGAATGAACCTTATATGAATACTGATCAGGTTTATCTTCGTCTTGCGGAAACATATCTTCTAAAGGCTGAAGCTGAATACAAACTGGGACGTCTCGACGATGCCGCTAATACATTGAATATAATCAGAAGACGATCCAATGCAAGCGAAATTACTGCTGCCCAGGTGAATATTGATTTCATTCTCGATGAAAGATCGCGTGAGTTGTTTTTGGAAGAACATCGCCGATGGACCCTGCTCAGAACCCACAAATACCTTGAGCGCACTATGGCCCACAACATGAATGGAGGTCAGAATCTTTCACCAAGAGATACACTTTATCCGATACCTCAATCTGTGATTGATGCTAACCTGACTAAGCCAATGCCTCAGAATCCGGGTTTTAACTGATCTGTAAAATCAATGTATTTGTCAATTTGAATTAAGAAGCACCGTTCCGGATAAATTCCGTATAGGTGGTTTAATAAACAAACGAAAGCCATCTTCAAACTAAATGAAGATGGCTTTTTGTTTTTGATTCCGTTGACGGATCAGAAACCGCCAACCGGACAAGGGATATTTCTACATGAGAATCTGACGTGCGTATTGCACGCAGGTCTTAACCTCTTTAACCGAAGTTGACCACGGCTTGACGTCATATTCAAGTTCAATATCGCAATAGATAGGCCATTTTTCTTTTTTGATGAGAAGCAGGACATCTGCCAGTGGCATTTCACCCTGTCCCCATACCTGATTTGTATTTGCAGGTTCGGTTTTTGGCCCTGTCTTATCTTTGATATGTATGCTGAAGATACGGTCGTGGTACTTTTCTATTATTGTATTCGGGTGAATACCGGTGGATCCGAAAAAGTGCCCCGCATCAAAGTTCATCTTGACGGCCGGAGATACTGCCAGAAATGGATCGTAGCTGAAACCCGGGGTAGCAAATTGCATATGCTGGTGAAATACTGCGAACATTCCGTTTTTCTCTGCAATCGGGGCCATTTTCTTAACAGCAGCTTCGCTTACTTCATCACTAACTCCCTTGGCTCCCATTGCCTTTGCTGCCCTGAAAGCGTAGTCTGTTTCCTCATCTGACCACTGACCGGGAGAGAACTTGACAATATGAATTCCAATACCTGCGGTAATGAACATCTTTCTGAGATCGTCGAATTTCGACATTGGCAGTGAAAGGCGCCATGACTTTAGCTCCTGGTTAAATTTAGCAATTTCAGCCTCCTGTTCCGGGGTCAGTTTTGGACGCTGGAAACCTCCGGCCGGCATCTGTTGTGCAGCGACGGGAGGCTTTGCTCCCTGTGCCGGAGGGTTACCGCCTGCCGGGGCAGGCGGTCTTGGACCGGCTGGAGGACGGAACATTCCCGCCCTGGGATTTTTGGGAGCGCCAAGAAAGGTTTCAACATCACCGCTCATCAGTTCAACGGAGCTGATACCTGCTTCCGTACAATATTTAATGATATTGTCAATACCGCCTGGCAAATCACGCCAGCTGTAGGTGATGGCGCCTATCTGAACACCGCCGAATTTTGAATCGGTTAAGGCAGGTGCTAATGATTTCACAATACCTGGTTTGCCATAGAAATTAACCGGTACCATTGACAAAGCTGCAGCAGCAGCTGTCCCTCCCAGAAATTTCCTTCTGGTCAGACCTGATTTTGATTTATTTAAATTTTCCATAATTAATTTTGATTATTTGAATTCGTTTATAAACTCCAGCCTTTCCGGTATTCAACCTGGAACATGTCATTCGCTTCCGGCAGATTGGTGATCTTCATGTTTGCAGCATCATATTCAAGCGTAATATTTGCCCTCTGGTGTTTAACTGCAATATTTGTCAGAAGCATTATCTCTGTCAGTTTTGATGAAATTGAGAAGTCATTGCACGATTTCTTCCCGTTTTTGATTGCATCGATCCAGTCTTCGAAAATATTTCCGGTGCGTGGCAACCATGGATCGGGTCCGGTGAAGCTCTTGTCAGCAGGAATAAGTTCGGGCATTGCGCCGTGACTTGCATGTGTGATAATGCCTTTATCGCCGTAATAGGTTGCGTCTCTCATCGTCCGGCCTGCTTCAAGCTGCTCGGGGCGGGGAGGCCTTAAGCCGCCGTCGCACCAGGTGATCTTCACAGCCGGCATATAGCCTCTTGCCGGGAATTCATATGTAACTACCTCGCAAAGAGGCATGTAATCAGTGCTGTACGGAGAACTCGAAGCCTGGATCTTAGTCGGCATACCGAGGTTCAGCGCCCATATCCCTGCATCAAAAATGTGTGCTCCCATATCACCCATTGCGCCGGTGCCGTAATCCCAAAGACCTCTCCAGTTAAAATGCAGTGCGTCAGGATTATATGGTTTTTCAGGTGCTGGTCCCAACCATACATCGTAGTTTAGGCTTTTTGGCGGTGTAATTCCTGCAGGACGTTTAATATCACCCTGCGGCCAGAAACCCATCGGCCGGTTTGTCGACAGCTGTACCTCCCTTACAAGTCCGATAACGCCAGATTGTATCCATTCGACTGTCCTGCGGGTACCCTCTGTGGCATGCCCCTGGTTTCCCATCTGGGTAACAACACCTGTTTCCTTTGCAAGTTCAGCCAGTTTACGGCATTCAAAGATGGTCTTTGCCATCGGTTTCTCAATATAAACATGCTTTTTAGCCCTCATAAAGGCTGCTGCAATCGGAGCATGGTTATGATCGGGCGTTCCGATTACCACTGCATCAATTGATTTTTCTTTATCGAGCATCTGACGCCAGTCGGAATAGACCTTTGCCTTTGGGTATCCTTTGATGATGTGGCCTGCATAATCAGGATCGACATCACAGATAGCGAAAATATTGGCGAGCTTAATCACATTCCCGCCTTCAGCAGCACCCATCTGCACTGGTGAATTCGGATCAGGCTGACGACCTCCGGCAGCTGGCCTTTGACCTCCCTGACCGGGGGCGCCACCCTGGGAAAACTGTTTCATCATCTCTGCCCTCCGGGCCTGCTGTGCTTCAATTTGTTCCTTTGTCATGGCTGTGCCGTTCGAATTTCTCTGCGGCCTCACAATCGGAACATCGGGAGTGCATATTTGCTGGATGTCGCCGCCACCCTGACTTCCAACTCCTATGCCTGCAACATTAATCAGGTCGCTGGGAGCAGTGTAGCCTTTGCCACCCATAACATACCTCGGAATGATTGTAAAGGCGGCCGCAGCTGTGGCAGTCTTGCCCAAAAAGTTTCTCCTTGAAAGGAATTTTCCATCAGGAGCTTTCATGTTTGTCTTTTTTTGTTTCATATTCAGGTTTTTTCAGGTTGAAATATTATGAATTAGACAGTAAAACAGGTAGTTTTATTCCTGAACGTCAATGTCAGTTTTATAAATAACAAGACATTTAGCCCACGGCTCAGGAACATCAATCACTGTGAACCTTGCATGGTGTGCGGTGTGTCGGTTATGGAATCATAAACCGCCTGAAGGATATTTGTCCGGATGTTCATATCCGACAGAAGATTGTTGTTCCGTGTAGGATAAACTCTGTTAGAGAAGAAGACGTAGCTTATTTCATAAACAGGGTCGATCCACACAAAAGTGCCCGTGTAACCTGAGTGTCCGAAACTTTGAGGCGTGGCGCTTCTGGTTGGGTACGAATCCTTCTGACTCAGTTCTGCGTTGTTGATCAGTGGTTTGTCAAATCCCAGGCCCCTTCTGTTATTATTTTCGGGGAATTGCACTTTCGTATACCTTTCGAACACGTTCCTGTTAATCAGCTGTTCACCTCCATACTCACCAAACCTGCGATAGAGTTCCATAAGCTTCATCAGATCGTTTGCCGTTGCAAACAATCCGGCATGTCCTGAGATACCACCGAGCATTGCAGCGCCTTCATCATGTACGGTTCCGTGCAGGAGCTGTCTTCTGAATAGAGAATCATACTCCGTAGGAACGATCCTGCTTAAGGAGTATTTCCTGTACGGATTGAATCCGATATCAAAGGCTCCTAACTTATGATAGATACTGTCAGTAACAAAATCATACCATTTTTCACCTGTCAGCCTTTCAATTATTCCGGTAGAAATAATAAATGTAAGATCAGAATATACATATTTTTTCTCACCCAGAGGACTTTTCCTGATTTCTGAGAAGATCTTTTTCCTGTAGTTTTTATTGATATACAGGTTGTCTGCAACTTTAAGGGGATATTTTTGAGAATACTCATGCCTGAAAACATTTCTTTTAAAGACAGAATCCCTCTTAACGGTCTCTTTCCAGAAGGCGATCCAGGCTGTCATGCCCGCCTGATGCGTCAGCAGATCAGTCATGAGCAGGTCCCCTTTATTGGATCTCCTGAAATAGGGTAAATAATCTCCCAGCCTCTTTTCTGTTGAAAATTTTCCTTCCGAGTCAAGAAGCATTAAACCTGCCAGGGTTGACGACACTTTTGTAACTGATGCAAGATCGTACAGGTCATCCCTGTTTACAGAAATCCTTCCATCATAGGTTTGATATCCGTATGTCTTCTGAAAAACTACCTTCCCTTTCCTTGCCACCATTACCTCACAACCAGGATAAGCCCTGGCATTTAATCCGGAATTTGCAATTGAATCAATTTCACGGATAAGAAAAGCCGATGACATACCTGCATTCTCCGGGAGGCCATAGGAAATTCTCAGGTTACCACCGGTTTCAATTCCAAAACCTGAGGGCCAGGTTTGATTTATTGTTACCGGAAGAGCTCCCTGTCCGCCGATCCCCCCAAATATCAGCTGAGCAGAGAGATCCTCGGTAAAATTATTTTCCTGGTAGGCAAGGATCAGGGCGTCAGCCTTCTGCAGGGCATCGAGCCTGTCAATGGCATATGGATTTCCAAAGTAGGTGATGATTGTTTTGTTACCGGTAAGCTTATTCAGGAATGAGGTTAGGGCAGGACGAATTCCGAAATTCATATTCGGACGCTGGTCAGTATTGAAAACTCCTGCAATGACCAGATCATAACCATTCAGCTTACCGATCAACTCGTCAGATTCTTTTTCATTATCCGGATCAACGTAAAACGTATCAACGGGACAGTAATCCATCAGCCGTTCGAGCAGAACTGAATTGCCTTTCCTGTCAATTGCAACTGCGGCTATTTTCCGATCGCTTAAATTTTTAACAGGGAGGATGTTTTCCTTATTATTAAGTACGGTCAGGGCGCTGGAATACAGGTCACGGATCAGGGCGACTGTGGATGGAGGGGAGATCTCTTTTGATATATTCTCTCTTGCTATCTGATGAGGTCTGCTCAATCCTGCCCAGTATTTCAGCGCTAAAACCTTTCTGCATTTATTGTCAATATCCCGGGGAGTTAATTTCTTCTCAGCCACTGACTTCCTGATAGCTTTTATTGCAGCGTCAACATCGGTTACAAATTCGACGACATCATTTCCGGCAATAATTGCCTGAGCTTCAGCTTCTCCGGGACTGAAATATCTGGTAACACCTTTCATATTCATAGCATCTGTTATTACCAATCCCTTAAATCCCATTTCGGTTTTCAGCAGTCCGTTTATAATAACAGGTGAAAGTGTTGATGGAAGTCTGGATGTTGAATCGAGAGATGGAAGATTCAGGTGCGCCGTCATAACACTCCCGGCACCTTCATTAATGAGATTCAGGAACGGAAATAACTCGAGGCTGTCCAGCCTGGTTCTGGGATGTGTGATCAGGGGAAGGTCGAGGTGTGAATCGGTATTAGTATCTCCATGCCCGGGGAAGTGCTTAAGGACTGCGAGCACGCCGTTATCCTGCATCCCTTTCATATACATAAGGGCTTTGGATGTAACATTTTCCCGGTTTTCACCGAAGGATCTGTAATTGATAACCGGGTTCATCGGATTATTGTTTATGTCGGCAACCGGTGCAAGGTTAACATTGACTCCCATCCTTTTGCACTGGGCTGCAACAGCTTTTCCCATTCTGTAAATGAGGGAGTCGTCACGGATTGCACCGAGCGTCATCTGGTATGGAAACTTTTCAACGTTTTGAAGCCTCATCCCCAGACCCCATTCTGCATCCATCGAAATAATGAGGGGAACCTTTGAAATTTTCTGGTAGTAGTTTGTCAGTTCAGCCTGCTTTTCAGGTGTCCCCTGAAAAAAAACTATCCCGCCAACTCCGAAATTTTTTATCGTTTCGCTTATTTCCACTTCATGCGAGACGTCCCTGTTTGAATAGCCGGCAATCCAGATGCACTGCGAAATCCGCTGATCGGTGGTAAGCGTTTTCAGGACTGAGTCAACCCATGGATGATTCATATAGACAAGGAAAGGCGGATCGGAACTCTGAGCTATTATGTTTGCGGGAATTGAAAAAACTGTGATGAAAGCAACCAGTATTGAAAGATTCTTGAACTGCATATCAGGTAATTAATATGATTTTTACCAAAGATATTTAAAATAAAATCTTATTTCCCGCTGATCTCGCAGATATTCGCAGATTAAGAGATAATGATCTGCGGAAATCTGGGTAATCTGCAGGAACGGATTTAATTCCCATAAATTACTATTTTTACATACAAGTTTTCAAAACAATTATGGCCAAAAGCAGCAGACTTGCATCCCTTGATATTTTCAGAGGGTTGACAGTGGCTTTTATGATAATCGTAAATACCCCGGGCAGCTGGAATTATGTTTATGCTCCCCTGCGGCATGCAAAATGGCATGGCTGCACTCCGACCGACCTTGTATTCCCCTTTTTCCTGTTTATTGTGGGGGTTTCTATGTGGTTCTCCTTAAAAAAATACGGACTTGAACTTAACGGCAGTGCATTCCTGAGGGTTGGCCGAAGGACACTTTCGATCTTTGCCCTTGGCCTCTTTCTGACCATCTTTCCATATTTTGACCGCGATTATTCATCACTCCGGATAATGGGTGTCCTTCAACGAATTGCACTGGCATACGGGATAGGGTCTCTGATTTGCCTGACCGTCCGGAAAGACTATTTGTGGATCGTTATTGCCCTGTTTTTACTTCTTTACTGGTTTTTGCTTGCCGTTTTTGGTGGCACCAGTCACTTTAGCCTTGAAGAGAATTTTGTTCTTAAGACAGATCTTGCCATACTAGGTAAAAACCATCTTTACACAGGATTTGGGATCCCTTTTGAGCCCGAAGGATTATTAAGCACACTTCCGGCAATATGTAATGTTCTTATAGGCTTTTATGTCGGCGACCTGGTGGGGAGAAAATCGGCAAAGATTAACACTGTATTGAAGATTCTCGTAATAGGAGCTGCCCTGGCCGGGCTTGGGCTTCTGTGGAGCAGGTTTTTTCCATTGAATAAGCCGCTGTGGTCAAGCTCTTATGTTTTGTATACGTCAGGGATTGCCATGGCGCTCTTTTCTATAATTTACTGGATTGCCGATGTCGGGAAATTTCAGAAATGGGGCGCCTTTTTTACAGTGTTCGGAACAAATGCGCTCTTTTCATTCTTTCTTGCCGGAATATGGACAAAACTGTTGTTATTCATAAAAGTGCCTGCCGGAAATGACAGGATCAGTCTCTATTCCTGGATCTATGAAAGGATTTTTGTGCCTGTGGCAGGGAATATGAACGGGAGCCTTCTGTTTGCAGTGACCCAGATGCTGTTGATCTGGTGTCTGGCGCTGGTACTTTACAGGAAAAAGATAATGATAAGGCTTTAGAAGACCGAAGACGGAAGACCGAAGACAGAAGTTTTGGATCCCCTCCCGGGAGGGGCAAGGGGTGGGTCCGTTATAAGTGAAGACTGAAGACGGAAGACCGAAGAGAGAAGGGGAGAGAGGGAGAGAGGGAGAGGGGGAGAAGGGGAGAAAGACAAAAGATAAAAGTTTAAAGATAAAAGGAAAGACGGAAGACAGAAGACAGAAACCGGAAGTGTGGATCCCCTCCTGGGAGGGGCAAGGGGTGGGTCCGTTATAAGTGAAGACAGAAGACAGAAGACCGAAGAGAGAAGGGGAGAAGGGGAGAAAGACAAAAGATAAAAGTTTAAAGATAAAAGGAAAGACGGAAGACAGAAGACAGAAACCGGAAGTGTGGATCCCCTCCTGGGAGGGGCAAGGGGTGGGTTTGTTATAAGTGAAGAGGAGAGGGGAAGAATGGGGAAGGGGAGAAGCGGAAGAAATACGTATTAAAAGACATATTAAATTAGAAAGAAATACGTATTAAAAGACATATTAAATTAGAAAGAAATACGTATTAAAAGACCGAAGACAGAAGACGGAAGACGGAAGACCGAAGGCAGAAGACCGAAGTCAGAAACCGGAAGTTTTGGATCCCCTCCTAGGAGGGGTAAGGGGTGGGTTTGTGATGAGTGGGGACAGAAGACCGAAGAAGGTCGTAAAGTAATAAAAAGTAATAAGCTACCATTCAAATGGATGAACTGAACGTTATAGCAGAAGGATTTAAAGATTTATTTGGCGAATCGGAAATAGTAATCACCCCTCTTCCCAGGTCAGGTTCCGACAGGAGGTATTTCAGAATTGAGGACGGCAGTAAAAGCATTATAGGAGCCTATAATGCCAATCCTGAAGAAAACGAAGCTTTCGTCGGATTTACCGCACATTTCAGGACCAAATCACTCCCTGTACCCGAGATATTTGGTTATCTGCCGGAAAAATTCGTTTATTACCTTCAGGACCTTGGTGATGACAACCTCTACACCTGGCTTCACAAAAGACCCGGAATCATCCCGTTTGACAACGACTCCAGGGTCCTCTATCAAAAGATCCTTGACAACCTGATCCTGTTTCAGACAGAAGGGATTGAAGGCTTAAACCTGGAGCTGTGCTATCCCCATAAAAGCTTTGACAGGCAGTCGATGATGTGGGATATGAATTATTTCAAGTACATGTTCCTTAAATTAATAGCCGTACCATTCAATGAGAGGCGCCTCGAGCACGATTTCAATACTCTGGCTGACTATCTTCTTGAAACCGGGCAGGATTATTTTCTTTACAGGGATTTTCAGACTGCCAATGTGATGGTGGTTAAAGATGAACCCTGGTTTATCGATTATCAGGGGGGCAGAAAGGGGGCGCCTCAATATGATGTTGCCTCATTGCTGTACGACGCCAAGATCCCCATGTCGGCCCCGGACCGTGAAGAGCTGCTTGATTACTACATTACCAGGTTCTGTAATAAATCAAAAGAGGATAAGAACCAATTCAGGGGCTATTACTCAGGATTCAGTCTTATCAGAGTTATGCAGGCACTCGGAGCTTTCGGCTTTCGTGGTTTATATGAACAAAAACCAACCTTCACCGACAGCATAGTACCCGGAGTTGTAATTCTGCAACAGATCATCAACCAGGCAGAAAATCACATAGTCCTTTCCGAGCTTTACGCTTCAGTAAGGGCTATCCCTTCTACCCCCGTGTATATGAAGCTTTCAGAAACACGGCATTTATAACGAAAAGTAAATGAAAGCAATGATTCTTGCTGCCGGAAAAGGTACAAGGCTGGGGAAAATTACAGACTCCGTTCCTAAGGCTCTGGTTGAAATAAACGGCAAAAGCGTGCTGCGGCTGGCTGTTGATAAATGTACGTCATCAGGTTTTGGTGAGATCCTTGTAAATGTGCACCATTTTGCTGATCAGGTGGAAAAGGAGGTAGCCAGGCTCAACAAAGAGGGATATAACATTGTAATTTCAGATGAGCGCGATTTATTGCTTGAGACCGGTGGCGGACTCTTCAGGGTAAAAGACTTCTTCGGCTCTTCACCATTTTTGCTCTACAATACTGATATTTTTACTGATCTTGACCTTGCCGATCTTTATAATTTTCATAAAATGAAAGGAGGCATTGCCACCCTGGCCGTCAGAAAACGTAAGGGCAACAGGTTTTTTCTTGTATCAGGAGACGGAACAGTGAAGGGATGGTGCAACAAGGCGACAGGTGAGAAGATCCTTGCAGACAAGGCGAATGAAACATTATCAGAATTTGGTTTTCTTGGAATCCATATCATTGATCCGGAGATCTTTAATTACATGCATGAAGGCGTTTATTCGATGACCTCAGTTTATCTGCAGCTAATGAATTCACACAGGATCAACACCTACCGGTACGATGAAGGCTACTGGTATGATATCGGAACACCTGAAATCCTTGAAATTGTAAGAAGAACCCACCCCCGACCCCTCCGGGGAGGGGAGCCAGATAACAACAGTTCCAACCCCTAAACCTCATACTCCCTGTTTTAACAGCCGAAGGTTTCTTTGACCTCCGAAGCTTTCTTTGATCTCCGAAGCTTCAGCGAAGGAGGCACCGAAGGCTGACCCGGTGTTTTCAATCAGGAAGTCCATTGATTGGTCGTTTTAAAGTCTTATATTTGAATCTGACTTATTAATATTCGATATGGGAAAAGTATTAGTTATTGGCGCCGGTGGCGTGGGCTCGGTCGTCGTCCATAAAATGGCCTCCCTCCCCGAGGTATTTACTGAGATACTCCTCGCAAGCCGCACCATATCCAAATGTGATGCCATAGCCTCACACATAGGAAACAACCGGGTCCGGACAGCTCAGATCGATGCTGATAAGGTTCCTGAACTCAGAGAGCTTATAAAGTCGTATCAGCCGGATATTGTGGTAAATGTAGCTCTTCCGTACCAGGATCTCCATATAATGGACGCCTGCCTGGCAGAAGGTGTTGCATATCTCGACACGGCGAACTATGAACCCCTTGAAGAAGCAAAATATGAATACAGCTGGCAATGGGCATACAGGGACAGGTATAAAAAAGCTGGTATAACGGCAATCCTCGGCTGCGGATTTGATCCGGGTGTAACTTCAATATACACGGCTTATGCAGCAAAACATCATTTTGATGAGATACATTATCTGGATATTGTTGACTGCAATGCCGGTGACCACGGAAAACCATTTGCTACCAATTTTAATCCGGAAATTAATATAAGGGAAGTAACTCAGAAAGGTAAGTATTGGGAAAACGGGAAGTGGATCATGACCAAACCGCATGAGATCCATAAATCCCTGAACTATCCTGAAATCGGACCGAAAGAATCATACCTTATTTATCATGAGGAGCTTGAGTCGCTTGTAAAAAATTATCCGACACTTAAAAGGGCAAGGTTCTGGATGACTTTCGGGCAGGAGTACCTTACTCATCTCCGGGTTATTCAGAATATTGGAATGGCAGGTATTGAACCGATAATGTTCGATGGCAGGGAAATAATCCCTATCAGGTTTCTAAAGGCTGTCCTTCCTGATCCCGGCGAACTCGGTGTAAACTATAAGGGGCAGACCTCAATAGGTTGCAGGATAAAAGGAGTAAAAGGGGGTAAGGATAAAACCTACTATGTTTACAACAACTGCAGTCATGAAGCTGCATATAAAGAGACCGGAGCACAGGGCGTAAGTTATACAACAGGTGTTCCCGCTGCAATCGGAGCAATGATGTACCTGAAGGGAATCTGGAAAAAGCCCGGGGTGTTCAATGTCGAGGAATTCGATCCGGATCCCTTTATGGAACAACTCAACCTTCTTGGTCTGCCATGGGTTGAATTACATGACGTCGATCTGGAATTATAATTTCAATGTAATTCTTATTGATTAACAAAAACTTATGGAATCCGGACTTTTGATCCAGGCTCGTTAACAAAACATATAATTTGGATTTGTGATAGATTATAGTTTAATTCCTTCCCCCTGTTATGTGATCGAAGAGGACCGTTTCAGGAAGAACCTTTCTCTTATAAAGCATGTATCAGAAGAGTCCGGAGCTGAAATTATACTTGCCTTCAAGGGTTTTGCCATGTGGGGTGTGTTTCCGGTTCTCAGGGAATATATCAGAGGTGCAGCGGCAAGCTCGTTATACGAGGCACGTCTTTGTTTTGAGGAGATAGGCACCAGGGCACACACCTACTCACCTGTTTACACAGAAGCTGATTTTACTGAAATTCTCAGCTACAGCTCACATGTCACCTTTAATTCACTTGCCCAGCACCATAAATTTTCAAAAATAGTTTCCGCCTGTCCTGGCGCAATTTCAACAGGATTGCGTATCAATCCCGAATTCTCGGAGATAAGTCAGGGCATCTACAACCCCACTTCTCCCGGGTCAAGGCTCGGGATTACAGCCGCTGATCTGAATAACAAATTACCTGATGGGGTAGAGGGCTTTCATTTTCACGTACTTTTTGAGCAGGATTCATACGCTCTGGAAAAAGTCCTGAACGTTGTTGAGATGAAATTCGGCAAATACTTCCCTTTATTAAAGTGGATCAACATGGGAGGCGGTCATCTAATGACACGAAAAGATTACGATGTCAGTCATCTGATAAGGATCCTGAAACGATTCAGGGATAATTCGGGACTGCATGTGATTCTGGAGCCGGGGAGCGCTTTCGCCTGGGAGACCGGAGAACTTGTTGCCACCGTGGAGGATATTGTTGAAAATAAGGGCATAAGGACTGCAATTTTAAATGTTTCCTTCACTGCCCATATGCCGGATTGCCTTGAGATGCCATATAAGCCTAAAATACTGGGCGCAACCGATCCGGTTCCCGGTAAACCCACCTACAGGATGGGAGGGAATTCATGCCTTTCGGGTGACTTTATGGGTGACTGGTCGTTTGATAATGAGCTCAGTCCGGGTGACAGGATAGTTTTTCTCGATATGATACACTATACAATGGTCAAAACGACAACCTTCAACGGGGTTCAGCATCCCTCTATCGGTGTCTGGACGAAGGATGGGAAATTCAGACTCCTGAGAAGGTTTGGATATGAAGACTACAAAAACAGGTTGTCGTAGAAATTTTTTTTCCCGCAGATCGCGCAGATCATCGCAGATTTAAATCCTGGTTACTTCCTGCTGATCGTTAAATCAGTAACAATGAGCCTGTCTTTTACCAGGACAGCGTTTATTACTTTTTCAGCCACCTCTGCCGGGTCCATAAACTTGGATATATCGCGGGTATGACCGGTAACATTCCAGAAGTCCGTTTTCATCCCACCCGGAAATACTGCAATGAAATTCCTTTTTTTACCTTTATATTCAGTTCTCAGAGCTTCTGTATAACCGCGTGCTCCCCATTTTGCTGCACAATATATCGTCTCCTCGGCACGTCCAAGCAGTGCTGATGATGACATTATATTGACAACCGAAAGCTCCTCTTCTTCGGGTGTGATCCTAAGTATTTCAGAGGTCAGGAGTATCAACCCTTTCAGGTTAGGTTCAAAAACCGCATCGATCAGTTCGGAGGTGGAGTTCGTTGCGCCGGTGAAAAGCCCCCTGCCGGCATTGTTGAACAAATATTCGGTAATAAATTTTTTGCCTGTTATAAATTTACCCAAACCCCTGATATCAGCTTCAGTCCCGATATTGCATGCGAACGACAGGGCAAAACCCTCATGGGGCATGCTGTTCAGTCTTATCAATGACTTCTCAAGCCTCTCCCTGCTGCGTCCAAGGATCAGGACATTTCTTCCGCTTTTAACAAGAAGTTCTGCCATTTCAAGACCCAGCCCGCTCGAACCCCCGCTTATGATGCAGATTTTTTTTATCCTTACTTTATCTGTTTAAGAATAGTCGTAAAGATTCCTCGCTATCCAGGTAATCGATAACTTTTGACTTCTATCTTCTATATTGAAACCCACCCCTGCTCCCTCCTCTATTTGTGCCAATTGGCAACGGGGACTGTCAGCTTCTTCGTAAGCTATTCCTATTACTACATTTAACCCACCCCCGGCCCCTCCGAGGAGGGGAGCCAAGAGGTTCCACCCTGCGCCCTGAGCGCCCTCACCTGATCACCCCCGACCCGATAAGCTCTTCACCGCTGTACCAGGCTGCAAACTGACCCGGAGCGATCCCTCTCTGCAGCTTATTGAATACCATGTAAATGCCTTTCTCCCGCTGGTACAGTTTTGCCTTCTGCAACGGCTGACGGTATCTGATTCTTACATCATATTCACGAACCTCATTGTCTGCCATCACCAGGTCCCTCCTTATCCAGTGGACTTCCTCCTTTCTTATAAAGAGTCCCTTGCGGTAAAGGCCGGGATGGAGCTGGCCTTCCCCGACATAAAGCAGATTCTTTTCAATGTCGATGCCCAGAACAAACAATGGCTCCTTATAACCGCCTACGTTAATTCCTTTTCTCTGTCCGATTGTAAAAAAATGAGCTCCGTTATGGGATCCGATTTCTTTACCCGATTCCGGATTATATTTGTGGTATTCTGCTACTTCTGCAAGCTCTTCATCAATCGCCTCTTCCCCGGGATAACCCGGATCCCATTTCTTAAAGTTCATCTCCTTCGGGACTTCAATTATATGACCGCTTTGGGCTTTAAGCTTCTGCTGAAGGAATGTGGGAAGGTGCACCTTGCCGACAAAACAGATCCCCTGTGAATCTTTCCTGTAGGCTGTTGGAAGCCCCAGTTCATCAGCTGCTTTCCTGACTTCAGGCTTTGTCATGTTCCCGATGGGGAAAAGCGAAAAACCAAGCTGTTCCTGACTTACCTGGCAGAGAAAGTAGCTCTGGTCCTTGTTCTGGTCCCTGCCGGTCAGAAGCCTGTAAACAGGTCCGTTTTCTGAACTGATTGTATCCTTCCTGCAATAATGCCCTGTTGCAACATAGTCGCCTCCAAGCTTTCTGGCTTCATCAGCAAAGGAATCAAATTTGATTTCCCTGTTGCAAAGAATGTCCGGATTTGGTGTTCGCCCTTTTTCATACTCGGAAAACATATAATCGACAACCCTTTGCCTGTAGGGTTCGCTCAGATCAACAAAGTGGAACGGGATATTAAGTTTCCGGGCTACCATCTCAGCAAACATAAGGTCGTCTTCCCAGTGGCAACCGCTCTGTAAAAGTCCTGTCGTGTCGTGCCAGTTCCTCATAAAAAGACCGGATACATCATATCCTGATTCTTTAAGGACCCATGCCGCAACACTCGAGTCAACCCCGCCCGATAATCCGATGATAACCCTTTTTTTCACGGTGCAAAGTTAATTAATTTGGCTAACTTTCGACCATCATGGGAGCTGGCACATTAACAATCTACAGCGCTTCAGCTGGTTCAGGCAAGACGTATAATCTTGCCCTGGTTTATCTTGAAAAGCTCTTCACATCGCGCTATAGTTACAGGAAGATCCTGGCCGTGACTTTTACCCACAAAGCCACTGCTGAAATGAAAAACAGGATACTCGACGAACTCAATAATCTTGGCTCAGGAAAGGAATCAAAATATCTTCCTGAGCTTATGAAGTCGACAGGAAAAACCGAGACAGTTATCCGTCAGGAAGCTAAAGAAATTCTGTACATGATCCTGCACGATTTTACACGTTTCTCAGTAAGCACAATCGATAGCTTCTTCCAGAGAATTCTGAGGGCTTTTGCACGGGATATAGGTATTCATTCCGGATTTAATATAGAAATTGATCATTCAACTATTCTTTCATCTGCAGTCGACAAAATGATAGCTTCGGCAGGCGTCGACCCCACAATCAGAAAATGGTTGTCCGGATACGTGAGGGCAAATATTGAGGATGAGAAAACCTGGGATGTAAGGAAAAATATAATCGACCTTTCTGAAGAGCTTTTCAGTGAAAAATTCAGGCTTCTTTCAGCTGACGAAAAATCTAAAATCCGGGATAAGGAGTTTTTGACTGCCTATATCGCCGAAATGCGCTCAATAATATCAGCTTTTGAGGTTAATATGGAGAAAATCGGCAAAAAGTGCATGACAATCTTTTCCAGGTTTCAATTAAGCGATGAAATGTTCTATCAAAAAGGCAGGGGAGTGCCCGGCTTCATCCGGTCCCTTGCCTGCGGAATTATTAAGGAGCCCAATAAATTTGTAAGGGAGATTGAGTGCAATCCTCCACGGTGGTGCACCGGACCAGTTTCCGGAGCGCTGACAACTGCCCTGGGATCAGGTCTGGAAGAATGTGTAAGGGATGCTATTCACTTTTATGATAGGGAAATAATAAAATATAATAGCGCAAATATCATATATTCAAATATTTACACTTTAGGTATCCTGTCTGATGTGCTTACCCAGGTTCACCTGATTACGGAGGATGAAAATCTCTTCCTGCTTTCTGATACGGGAGAGCTTATTTACCTGATTACCGAAAAGGACCAGACCCCGTTTATATATGAAAAGGTGGGCAATACCTACGAAACCTTTATGATCGATGAATTTCAGGATACTTCAATTATTCAATGGAAGAATTTCAGGATCCTTATTGACAACAGCATGGCACAGGGTTTTGAAAATCTTGTGGTAGGGGATGTAAAGCAATCAATCTACAGATGGCGCAACAGCAACTGGCAGACCCTGCGGGACCTTAAACTTGCCGTAGATAATAAGCGTTTCGTCAGCATGCCCCTTGAAACAAACTGGAGAAGCTGCGCTAATATCATAAGATTCAACAATTCGCTATTTTCAATCATTCCACTCCTTCTCGACAGGGAGTTTTCTGAAATGAATTTAAAATCAGGGTTTACCGGACTGTTTTCGGAGGTTATCCAGAAAGATCCCGGCAAGAAGGAAGATGGATATGTCAGGATTGAATTTGTTGGCGGAATCAGAAGACGCGGGATGGCAGGAAAATGTCCTTGAAATGCTGCCGGGAGTTATTGAGTCAATTCAGGACAAAGGATATAGTCCTTCCGATATCGGAATTCTTGTTAGGGATAACCGGGAGGGAGCATGCGTTCTTAAGAAAATAATCAGCTACAGGTCATCTTTAACGGATGAAAAAAAGAAGAAGTTCAATATAGTGTCAAATGATTCCCTTCTCCTTGTCAATTCCCCTGCTATTAATTTTATTACTTCAGTTCTTCAGGTCCTTGATAATCCGGAAGATATGATCGGACGGGCTTTGATGCTCAGATATTTCCTTCTTGCAACAGGTCATGATGATATTGAGAACGTTGCCCTGGAAAGTGAAAACCTCGTTAACCATTCAGCAGGCTTCTTCCCTGACGGTTATGAAAAGTTCCTTGTTGATATAAGACACCTGACCTTATGGGATATCACAGAAAGAACAATCAGGTTCTTTGGTCTGGGTAACTTTTCATTCAACGTTGCTTATCTGAATAGTTTTCAGGATATTATCTTTAATTTTACGGCCGGAAAGAACCCTGGGATTCCCTCGTTCCTGGAATGGTGGGAGACGGAGGGTTATAAAAAGTCTATTTCGCTTCCCGAACAACAGGATTCAATAAGGGTGCTGACAATTCATAAGTCAAAGGGGTTGGAATTCGGTATTGTCATTCTGCCCTTTATCTCATGGAATCTTGATCATAAATGTTTTCATTCAAATATTTTATGGGTAAAACCCAATGCTTCTCCATTCAATAAACTCGGTATTGTTCCGGTCAGATACGGAAGCAATCTTTCACAGACAATTTTTTCGGAAGATTATTATCAGGAGAAATATTCGGCTTATATTGATAATGTTAATCTGCTGTATGTAGCGTTGACCAGGGCGAAAAACGCAATCTATTGTTTTGCTCCCGCTGACCCCGGAACTGAAAACCGGATAGCGGGCATTCTGAAGGAAGCTTTGGATTTTAGTGACCCGATAACCGGCGGAGAAGAACCATTTCTTTACAATTACGTTAATCCGCTGACCAGGGTTTTTGAGTTCGGAAAACTGCCGGTCAACACAGCTCCGAGGCTTGCCGGAAATGGTATTCCTGTAATGTCTTACCCGGTAAGCACTGATCTTGAGTCACTCCGGCTTAAACTTCACTGGGAAAGCTATTTAAGTAAGGATGAGAGTGATGCCAGGTTGAGAATAAACCGGGGCAGGATGATGCACGGGATTTTTGAGGAAATTGTTTCTTTTAAAGATATTGAGAGTGCAGTCAGACGGAAAGTGCTTGAAGGGATACTGCCTGCCGGTGAAGAACAGGGGATAAAGGATAAAATAACTGCACAGGTCAGCAGACCGGGAATCAGGGATTGGTTTGATGAAGGGAATGAAGTGCTGACTGAAGCTTCAATCCTGATGCCTGGAGCAGGTACAAAACGGCCCGACAGGATAATTATTAAGGGATGGAAAAACAATAATAGTTGATTTTAAATTCGGGGAAGAAAATCCCCGTTACCTCTCTCAGATAAGGGACTACAAACACCTTCTCACAGAAATGGGGTATATGAATACTGAGGCATATCTCTGGTATGTTGACTCAGAAAAAATTGTTACTGTCTGATGGAAAAGGGGGAAAACATAAAAAGCATTTACGCCTGGGGCCATAAACGACGGTTCAATTCCTTCGCTGAGCATATACGGAAAATAAATGGATCACGGATGCAGAAAGTATCAATTGATGCCGGCTTTACCTGTCCGAACCGTGACGGATCAAAAGGGGAGGGCGGATGCACATATTGCAGTAACAAAGCATTCAACCCGTCGTATTGTTCACCCGAAAAATCAGTTACTGCCCAGATTGAGGAAGGCATCCTGTTCCATAAAAAACGCTATAAAAGAGTTGACTCATATCTCGCTTATTTTCAGGCTTACTCCAATACTTATGCACCTCTGGGCTCACTTGAAAAGATGTACAATGAGGCGCTCAGCCATAAGGATATTAAAGGACTCATTATCGGAACAAGGCCCGATTGCGTCAATGGGGAAGTCCTTGATCTTATGAAGGAGCTTTCAAAGAAATGTTACCTTACGGTTGAGTATGGGATAGAATCATGCTATAACAAAACACTCAGGAGGATTAACCGGGGACATACCTTTGAAGAAGCGGTTAAAGCTCTGGAAGAAACTGCTTCACGAGGGATAACTGCAGGGGCGCATTTCATTTTTGGGCTTCCGGGAGAGACCCGGGAGGAAATGCTTGCCGAAGCTGAACTAATTTCGGAACTGCCTTTAAACAGTGTGAAATTTCATCAGCTTCAGATCATAAAAGGAACCGCGATGGAAGTTGAATTCAGAAATAATCCTGCTGATTTTGAGCTTTTTACCTGGGATGAATATCTTGATTTCATAATCAGGTTCCTCGAACGGCTCTCTCCCTCCATTATAGTCGAAAGGTTTACGGGAGAAGCTCCCCCGCGTTATCTTGTAAATGAAGCCTGGGGTAAGAAACGGACAGACCAGATAGTAAACCTTATCGAAAAGAGACTTGAAGAACTTGACACCTGCCAGGGTAGAAAATTTACACCCGGTTTAATCAGTGACCATGACCTATTTTCTTGAACGGATAGCAAAACTCCTTTACGAGCAGACCGGAGGCGATCTGAGAAAACATTGCCTGGTATTCCCCAGCAGGAGAGCAGGGATCTATTTCCTGAAATACCTTGCCGCTCAAATAAAAAAGCCAGTATGGACTCCGGCTATTATGACGATCAACGATTTTTTCGCTTCTCTTTCCGAACTTCATCTTACCCAAAACGAGATACTTCTTTGTGAGCTTTACAAAGTGTACCGGAAACTGAATAAAGCAGGCGAGAGTTTCGATGAGTTTTATTTCTGGGGTGATATGCTGATAAATGATTTTGATGACGTTGACAAATACCTGGCCGATTCTTCAACGCTTTTCAGGGACGTCCGCGATTTTAAAAACATAGATGTTCTGTTCGGCGATATTGAAAAAGAACAGGCTGAAATAATTAAGAGATTCTGGAAAAATTTTGAACCCGAAAAACAGTCGCCTGAAAAATCGGAATTCAAAGCCCTCTGGTCAATCCTGGATGAATTGTACGTTGAATTCAAGCGCTCTCTCCGCGAA
Source organism: uncultured Bacteroidales bacterium (assembly GCA_963806555.1). Classification (GTDB taxonomy): domain Bacteria; phylum Bacteroidota; class Bacteroidia; order Bacteroidales; family VadinHA17; genus LD21. The sequence continues at coordinate 96,482 of CAWDYR010000006.1, forward strand.
AAAAACCTGGCTTTTGAAGGAATGATTTTCAGGGATGTCGCAGAGAGGGTGTCATCTGACGCGAAGCCTGAGATAAAGTGGGAAAGAGTGCATTTTGTAGGATTTAATGCTCTGAACAGATGCGAAGAAACTGTTATGAAATACCTTCAACAATCGGGTAAGGCAAAGTTCTACTGGGACTATGACAATTCATACATTAAGGGAGGAAAGCTTAATTCTGCAGGATTATTCATGGCAAGGGACCTGAGCATATTCGGTAACGACATGCCCGACGACTGGGATTATAATACAATGCTCTCCTTACACCCGCAAAACAGGATAAACATTATTGAAACTACTTCTGATGTCGCCCAGGTGAAACTTATTCCGCGACTTATAAATCAGATACCCGGGATCTCACCAGCGAACTCCCACCACACCTCGGTTATTCTTGCAGATGAGGCTCTTCTGGTGCCTCTGCTTACCAGCCTCCCTGAAAGTGCTGGAGATATCAATATATCGATGGGGTATCCTTTGAAGATGACTGCCGTTTATACCCTTGTCAAATATGTTCTTAATCTTCAAAGAAATACAGTAGTTGAAAACGGGACGGCTTTTTTTTCATACCGTGATGTAATTGATATTCTGAGGCACCAGCTTACGGAATCTCTTGTAAGCCCTGAAGATAAAGGTATCGTTGATGAAATTATTGAAAAGAACCTCGTTAAAATCAGGCAGGATTATCTGGGCAGATCTGAAATCCTTAAAAGAATTTTCAGGTTCGACACTGATCCTGCTCAAATGTCGGACCACTTGAAAGATATTCTTTTTGCAGTTTCGGAAGCCGGTGGATCAGACGGATCTGCCGGTGATCCGGGAATGGAGCGGAACATGCAGAATGAATTTATCTTCAGGGTATTGCTGACAATAAACCGCCTTGAAACCATAGTCAGATCTCCTGACATCAGCTTTAAGACGGAGACCTATATAAGGATCCTTGAAAAAATATTGAGGAACCAGTCTGTGCCTTTTTCGGGAGAACCATTATCGGGGATTCAGATACTTGGGATACTGGAGACAAGAGCCCTTGATTTTGAGAATATCATAATGCTGTCGGTTAATGAGGGAATTCTTCCCGCAGTCACCACTGCTTCCTCCTTTATACCCTTCAGTATAAGGGAAGCCTTCGGATTGCCAACCATAAATCATCAGGAATCAATATTTGCCTATCATTTCTACAGGCTCCTGCACAGGGCAAAGAATGTGACCTTAGTCTACAATTCGGATTCTGAAGGGCTCAGGACAGGGGAGATGAGCAGGTTTATTATCCAGATGAAATATGAACAGATTATCAGCCCTGATATTCTGAATTTAAATTTTGATGTCAGGTCACAGACTGCGATCGGGGAAGTTGTTGAAAGAAGCATTCAGCATTCATCCCGGCTATCACAATTGTATACTGAGAATGGCGGCAGGTCGGTTTTATCACCGACGGCCATCAACACCTGGCTAGGTTGCAGGATGAGGTTCTATTACAGGTATGTTAACGGATTGAAAGAACCTGAAACAATTTCCGGGGATATTGACCACGCTGTCTTTGGACTGATATTGCACAGGTTGATGAAGAACATTTATGAAAATTATAAGGGCAGAGAAGTCTCGGAAGAGATACTTGATTCGTTGATAAAAAATGAAGATTTACTCCGGATTCTTACAGACAGGGCATATCATGAAGAAGAAAATCAACCCTAGGGAATTCCCGGAGGTAACGAGCTAATAATCAAGGATATTCTGCATATATACCTGCTGAAGATACTGAGGGCAGACAAATCATTTGCACCGTTCAGGATGATCAATCTTGAAAAATCATATATTTTCAACTTTACTTTTAAGGCAGATGATAAAGCTCTTACGGTCAGGACCGGAGGCAGTGTTGACCGTGTTGACATGAAGTCAGGAATAACAAGAATCGTTGACTATAAGACTGGAACAGCTGCCCGGAGGATAAACTCAATAGAAGAACTTTTCGGGGATGACCGTAAAAGGGAATTAGACGGCTGGCTGCAGACACTTTTGTACTGTGAAGCCTTTCTTGCAGAAAATCCTGAGGTTAAGGTTAAACCTTCAATTTACAAAGTCAGGGAATTGCCTGGGGAAAACTCTCCGGATATGTTAAGAATAAAATTTGAAAAAAATCAGGAATTGCTTGTTGAAGATTATCAGCAGGTAAGAGGGGAGTTTCTTGATGGCCTCAGGAGCACAATCGCAACAATATTCAGTAAGGGTGAACCTTTCGTTATGACGACAAACACCCGGAAATGCGGATATTGTCCCTACCGCGGATTATGCCAGCGATGATCGTTAAAATTCAGTCATTTTTCCATGTCGAGCTGAAGAGCAGCCATCTTAATGGCTGTTACAGCAGCCTCATCTCCTTTATTACCAAGCCTGCCGCCCGCTCTTTCAACCGCCTGTTCCAGGTTAAGGGTTGTCAGAACACCGAAAATAAAGGGTATGTTATATTCGAGGTTTAACTGTGTGATGCCTTGTGTAACACCCTGACAGATAAATGTAAAATGTGGCGTTTCACCCTGGATAACACAACCCAGGCATATCACTGCATCAAGGTCATCATATTCGGCAAGCAACTGAGCTCCCAGGGTGAGTTCAAAACTCCCGGGCACGTGCTTTACAATAATGTTATCGTCAGCGGCGCCGTGTTTTTTCAGTGTCCTTTTTGCACCTTCAAGAAGAGCTGATGTTACCTCATGATTCCAGTCTGATACTACAATCCCAAACCTCATTTTCCCTGCATCAGGCACCAGGTCGGGATTATATACAGAGAGGTTTTCGGTACTCATTTATTTTACCAGAAGTTTTGCCCTTGCAATGTATTTGTCGATTGCTGAGCCCTCGGTGCTTTCAGGATAATTATCCTTGATCCGTTCATAAATCTTTAATGCATCAGCGTAATCCCCATTCATCTCATAAAGCTCACCTGCCTTCATAAGATACAGGGGAGAATTAAATGAATTATTCGCAAAATCGGCAGCTTCAAGGTATTTTGTGATCCCTTTATCAACATTACCAAGCTCAACGTAAGCATCGCCGGTTGCACCAATTGCTATTGAACCTATTACCTTGTCCTTTTTTTGGTATTTATCAAGGAAATCAATGGCTTCTTCAAAATTACCGAGCTGGAGGTAGCAGATCCCTGCCCCATACCGGGCAAGATTGCCGGCATTTGTATACTTATAGTCTTTGGCAATATCAAGAAATCCGAGATAGTTCCCGTCTCCGTTCAGGGCAAGGTTTACTGAATCAATCTCAAGGTATTTCTGAGCCTGATACATCTGCGACTGAGCCTCATCATTCCTGCTGTTGAGATAAAGCCTTCCAAGCCAGAATATGCCTACCAGAACAACAATCGTTCCAAGAACATACAGCAAAGGTTTATAGTTTTCTTCAAGGAACTGTTCCGTTTTTGTTAAAGTCACCTCCACATTCTTAAGACTCTGAGGATTATCTTCTTTCTTCTTTTTTGCCATAACAGTTTATGCTTAAAACACTTAAAAAATTAACTTCGCAAAAGTAGTGCTTTTAAAATAATATTGAAACAAATAAATGAAAAAATAGAAATAATAGTCATTTTGCTATATAGTTGGTTATAAGCTGTTTATGTTAAATAATCTTTAAACAGAATCTTTTTTCTAACTTTGCCTGTCATTTATGACGCAGCCCTCTGCTCCCCGGGGAAGTGGCATTAAGTTGGCTCATTTTTAACTTTTGTCAAATTTATGTACCTTAAGAAACTATCGCTTACAAACTTCAAAAACTATAGCCAGGCTGACCTGGAATTCTCGCCAAAAATTAACTGCTTTGTAGGGAATAACGGTGTTGGTAAGACAAATATCCTTGATGCTATACATTACCTTTCGCTCACCAAAAGTTTTTTTAATAATATTGACAGTGTGAGCATTAAGCATGATGAGGATTACTTTATCATCCAGGGATTATTTGACAGGGGAGGTGAAGCTGATAATATTTGTTGCTCCTTCCAGAGGCAAAAACAGAAAGTTCTCAAACGCAACGGGAAGGATTACCAGAGGATGACAGATCATGTTGGCAAGTATCCGGTCGTCATGATTTCACCTGCCGACAGTGCACTTATCAGGTGAAGGGAGTGAGGAACGGAGAAAGTTCATGAACAAGATTATAAGCCAGTATAATGCTGAATACCTTGATTCGGTACTGAACTACAATAAAGCGCTTCAGCAAAGGAACAGAGCTGCTGAAGGATTTTAATGCCGGTCTGAATTTTGATGAAGAGATGCTTAATGTCTGGGATTCGCAGCTGGTTAAATACGGAACTTTTGCCTTTTCGGAACGGAGCGTTCTTGTTAATGAAATTATCCCCGTGTTTCAGGAATACTATTCAATGATCTCGAATCAGGAAGAGAATGTCAGGCTTACATACCGCTCTCACCTAGCTGACGGTGACTTCAGTGAAGCGCTAAAATATGCCATGCCTAAAGACAGGGCGCTCGAGTACACAACTGTGGGAATACATAAAGATGACCTGGTATTTGAAATGAATGGTTATCCCGTAAAACTGCTTGGTTCTCAGGGTCAGCAGAAATCGTACCTTGTGGCCCTTAAGCTTGCCAAATTTGATTACATAAAGAGCAAAGCAGGATTTGCCCCGGTCTTGCTTCTCGACGATATTTTTGATAAGTTTGATGCTGAAAGGGTGGCGCAGATTATCCGGCTTGTCGGCAACCATCGTTTCGGCCAGATTTTTATCACCGATACACACCAGAGCAGGCTTCAGGAAATATTGAATTCCTTATCTGCCGACTACAAGCTTTTCAAAATAGGAGAATCGGGTATTGATGAAATTTTTCCGGGTAATAACAAGGGATGAGACGCAGTAAAACCATATCGCTGGCCGAAGCACTGAAAGATTATATCAGGGAGATGAACCTGGAAGGAAAACTTCTGGAGGTTAATCTTATAAATTCATGGGAGGAGACTGTAGGGAAAGCCATCGCCTCAAGAACCTCGAAGATTTACATTAAGGATCATATCCTTTACGTTCACCTTAACTCCTCCGTGGTCCGCAATGAACTTCTGATGCTTCGTGAAGCCCTGAAGTCAAAGCTTAATGAGAAGGCGGGCAGTGAGGTTATAAAAGAGATCGTATTAAGGTAGGGAAATTTAATATGTCTTTTAATACGTATTTCTTTTTTAATTTAATATGTCTTTTAATGGCACTTATATAAATTAAAAAGCGTATAAAATTCAAAATCCGATTTGTTATACACATCGAAGAGTTATATAGAAGCCCTTTGTGAACCTTAGTGCTAACCTTTGTGATCCTTTGTGGTTAATGGATTTATTTTTTTACCACTAAGTACACAAAGGTCCTCACTAAGGGGCACAAAGGAGATCTGCATGTTTATATAAAATATTAACTGCCTAATGCACCAAATAATTCCCCTCCGAAATACTTATAGATTTCTCCAGCGATTTTGAAGATTTGAAATTATAAATGGCGCCATTATATTTCAACGAAACATTTTTTTTGTCTATCTCAATCGAGAGTGTTGACAAGTTATCCTTCTTAATAATAAAATCAGCAAGCAGAATTGCTTTCTCAATACCATCGCCCCTTTTGAAATTCCAGACTTCGTCGGGCAATGAGAGCCTGTTGTCATCATATATTGAACGATTGTCCATTTCTGTCAGAATATCATACACCTCAGCAACTGATTTCCGGTTAAGATCAATGAAACAGACAGGATTTCTCTCGATCGAAGCCTTAACAAATGGCAGCCAGTCAATTTTATCCATCTGCCTGTAAATATACAGGGTTAATAATGCAACCTCAGATTTGTCTCCGATGCCGGCTGATGGTTCTTATAATTCTGGCACGGTTGTCGTCGACTGAGATTTCAGGGATATCCGTAGCCACAAACTTCTTATCGGCCGATGGGATCTTCGGGTCAGTGTGTATGAAATCAGCAATTTCTTTTATCATCCCGTGTATCCTCTCTGCCGGCATGTCACAGGCGTACTTGACGAACTCCGATTCAAATTCCATCAGATCTTTTGGTTTTCGTTCACCCAGTATTTTTTCGATGTCGTTAAGCATGATCCTGCCCTGCAGCGGACTCAGGTGAAATTCATCTTCCTCGATCTCCATTACCAGTTGTTCGCGGGTGTCGGCGGAGACGTTGAATTTGCTGGAATGTTCATACTCGAACATTTTTTCGAGGGCAATATAACGCTTGCTGCCATCGAAAGTGCACCGGTACTGAAAAAGTTTTTTGTAATTTGAGCTGATCCTGAGGAAGTTAACAAAGATGATATCCGTCAGTTCAGTAACAAGGAACTTCCGCAATCTGTCCGAGAAATCGTCATATGCTGATTTGTCAATGGTAGCCTCGTTGTACAGAACATGAATATAACCTGATATATGGGACACAATTGTGACCTTTTCATTTTCGAGAGCCCTTCTTGCTCTTTCCGAGAGAGAGGTGCCGTTGAACCACATATTCTTTGTCACTATCCTCCTGTTATTTGTTAACAGGCCATCCTTCTCAATAATAAAATTTTGAGAGTGAAGAGGAGTGGCAATCAGGAAGATCTTTTTAAGCGGAACCCTTCCGACAATAAACATGGCTGCAGCATAAAGTGCAGAAAGAGACACGCATTCACCTGCTCCCGTTGAGAAATTCGGTTTATACCTGAAGGCAGTCATAGCCTCGACTGTCTCAGTTTTCCAGTAGGGGATTATGTCAGAATCAAACTTATCGAGCCCAAAGTGTTTTCTTATATCTATATCGAAATAGTATTTATCCCCTTCATAACCAAACAGGGCATTCGACTGCCTGAGCAGCTCCATATCGAAAAAATCCTTAAACCTGGCGATCTCGCGGGTTTTTGTTGTCAGTCCCCATGTGGAGAGATCAAGATTGAAGACAAAATTCTGAATAATAAATTGCTTAATCCTGTTTGATTTCTGTGTAAAGCTCTTCTTTTCTATGTCCTTAAACCAGGGATCATCACGCCATTTCCAGATTATTGGCGACATTATATTTGCAAGGACAAGCGGATAGAACAGCTCAGGAAAAATGAAAATCTCCATATCGGAAAGGGTAAAAGCCGAGGAGTATTTTTCCAGAATTTTTTTGTCTGAAAAGTCGTTTTTATATGCAGAATCCATAACTTATTTAAAAGTTGTGCAAAACTAATAACATTATTTCATCTGCAATGTTTTAAGAAATATAAAACAGGAAATCAGGAAAATATTGATAAGAATAGATTACAGGAACCTTTCAATATCCGGGAAGAAAAACCTGGCTTCCCTTTCGGCATTCTCATCACTGTCGGAACCATGCACCGCATTCATTTTGACGGAAACTGCAAAGAGCTTTCTTATGGTGCCCGGCTCGGCTTTGGCAGGATCGGTGGCGCCGATTAGGGTCCGGAATTCGTTCACAGCGTTTTTGTGTTTCAGTATCATAACCAGGACCGGACCGCTTGTCATGAACTCAACAAGCTCTTCAAAAAACGGCTTCCCGCCATGGACTTCGTAGAATGTTTCTGCCTGGGCGGTTGTCATCTGAACCATTTTCATCGCGGCAATTTCAAACCCGGCTTCATTTATCAATGGAAAGGATGGGGCCTGTCTTGCCTGTCCTTATAGCGTTCGGCTTGATTATCGAAAATGTATATACTCCCTTCATAATCAATAAATGATGTTATATATTCAAAAACCGGTAAAAGAATTTTTCTATCTTTGTCCACCCGATAAATAGCAGGAAAAGTGATAGATCTAGCCAAATATACAAAAGAATTATCAATACTTTTTGAAACATCAGACAATATCTTGCTGGTATCTCATATCAATCCGGATGGAGATACTATCGGGTCACAATTAGCGCTTTATAAATACCTTGTTTATAAGGGCAGGAAAGTCAGCATGATTTCCCCGAATAATCTTCAGGAGTTTCTTAAATGGATGGATGGTGCAGAGCTTATAAACATATTTATAAAGAGCAGGAGGGAATGCAGAAATCTGATCCGGGAAGCTGATCTTATTGTAATGCTTGACTTTAATCAGTCTAACCGGCTTGGTGAAGCAGAGCGATTATGTAAATGCCTCTACGGCAACCAAAGTAATTATCGACCATCACATAGATCCGGAAAGTTTCGCTGATCTTGTAATTTCCGACACTTCCAAATGTTCCACAGCAGAGCTTGTCCATGAACTTATAAGCTTAATAAACGGGAAACCATTTATGAACAAGTCGTATGCAGAAGATATATATGTTGGTATTATTACAGATACAGGCAACTTTGAACATGGATCATATTCGGGAGATACCTTCAGACTGGTAGCTGACCTTGTTGAAACCGGAATTGAAAAAGAAAAAATATTGAAGGTAATATACAATAACTTTTCAGCTGACCGGATGAGACTTCTTGGCTTTGCATTGAATCAGCGAATGACTGTGCTACCCGAATATCACTCCGCATATATCATGCTCTCCAGACAGGACCTTGTTGCGTATAATCATGTTAATGGCGACACCGAGGGATTTGTTAACATACCTCTCTCCATTAAAGGGATTGTATTTTCGGTTCTTATAATTGAAAAGGAGAATTTTGTCAAGTTGTCATTCCGCTCCAGGGGGAGTTTTCCGGTGAATAAATTTGCGTCAGAATATTTCTCAGGTGGAGGGCATATTAACGCCTCAGGAGGAGAGTATCATGATACGCTGGAAAATACTGTTTCATATTTTTTGAGAGTTCTTAAAGAAAATGAGGAATTGCTTAAAAATGAGGAATGAAATCATGAAACCAGGTCTGATCTTCTCTTTTATTCTCATTCTGTCATTTTTATCCTGCAGATCAGGAAAAGAACCAGCGGTGCCATCCCCGGCTCCCGGAAAAGAGGAAATGGTTGAACTTAACAGGTACCTGGTTCAGAAAGACAGGGAGATAATTGAAAACTATATCGGGAGGAAAAACCTTAAAATGAGTGAATCACCGGGAGGCTTTTGGTATCTCATTGAAAATGAAGGGACAGGTAACCTTTTTAAAGAAAATGACAAAATCACCATGAGCTATAAGTGCTCACTCCTTGATGGTACAGAATGCTATTCCTCCGAAACCCTTGGTCCTAAAGAAATTATTCTTGGCAGAAGCGAGATTGAACCCGGTTTGAATGAGGGATTGCGGTTGCTTCGGCCGGGGAGCAGGGCAACATTTATCTTACCACCTTTTCTTGCTTTTGGATTCGTGGGCGATGGCAAAAAGATTCCCCCCAGGTCGATAATTGTATATGAGATTAATATTCTATCAGAAAGATGATTGGAATGATCTTTTAGTTAATTTGTTGCTGCCGTCCTGTCTTGCTTATGGACCAGGGGGTAGTCAGGAGGTACCTGGTTATACCCCTTTATTTATCGGGCTTAACCTTGTTAAGGTTAAACCTTATCCGTTTACCAGGCAGTTATTGCAGGATAAAGATTGCAAGCCGGTCGTTAATGTCAGGCATGATTTTCTTCCATTCCGAAATTGTCAGCGTTCTTATTGTTTCAGCCTGCAGCGTGATATCAAGAGCGATGCAGAGTCTGGTTTCGCTATTGCAGGTTCTGATTATCGATTCCAGCATCCGCTGGTTCCGGTAGGGTGTTTCCATAAAAACCTGTGAGAATCCCTCCTTTGCTTTCCTCTCCAGTTCCCTTAGTTTGGCCGATCTGTCGGCAGGATTTACCGGCAGGTAACCGTTAAAAGAAAAGTTCTGGCCGTTCAGACCCGAGGCTATAAGAGCCAGGATGATGGAGGATGGGCCCGAAAGTGGTGACACCTTAATGTTATTTCGGTGAGCGAGCGAGATGAGTTTTGCTCCGGGATCAGCGATCCCGGGCAGGCCTGCCTCACTCATGATACCCAGGTCGGAGCCGTTGATAACAGGGTCAAGGAATCCCGCAATTTCTGTTTCGGGGGTATGCTCATTCAACTCATAGAACCGGGTCTCATCAATGGGGAATTCCTTATCGATAAGTCTCAGATACCTTCTGGCGCTCCTGAGATCCTCAACAACAAAGGATCTCAGCGACCTGGTGACCGCAAGGACCTTTTCCGGTATTACACTCCGGTAATCTTCTCCACCAAGGGTCACCGGGATCAAATATATCTTTCCTGACACCTTTTTCTCTTTGGTGTAGTAAATTTAGGAATTATGCGGCTTATATCATATAAATCATAAAAGAATATCGATCTGTTGCCTGTTCCGGATATTTAATATAGGTTTGTCGTGAAATTTTTCAAAGGTGAAAATTACATTTCTCGGTACCGGTACTTCACAGGGTGTACCGGTTATAGCGTGTGAATGCGGGACTTGTCTCTCTGATGATATCCGTGATAAAAGACTCAGGACATCAATTCTGATCGAGAAAGATGGAACGACCCTTGTAATCGATGCAGGCCCCGATTTCCGGCAACAGATGCTCAGGGAAAATGTGAAGCGTCTCGATGCGATTATCCTGACACATGAACATAAGGACCATATCGCCGGAATGGACGATGTCAGGGCTTTTAATTATAAGAGTCAGGATGCTATTGACATTTTTGCTGAAGAAAGGGTGCAGAAAGCTGTCAGGAAGGAGTATTCGTACGTCTTTGCAGAATACCAGTATCCCGGCATTCCCAAGATGAGACTCAATACTATAACCGATGAATTATTTAATGTTAAAAACATTACAATTCTCCCGCTGAGGGTATTCCATTACCGGCTGCCTGTTTATGGTTTCAGGATCGGTAATTTTGCATATATAACTGATGCCAACTATATACCTGAGGAGACAAAAGAAAAAATAATAGGGGTAAAATATTTGGTTATTAATGCATTAAGGAAAGAAAAACACATCTCGCATTTCAGCCTCCGGGAGGCTGTTGATTTTATAAGAGAGATTTCGCCCAGAAAAGCCTTTATAACTCATATCAGCCACCAGATGGGCCGTCACATTGAAATGGAATCCGAGTTGCCACCCGGAATTGCCCTTGCCGAAGACGGACTCCGTTTCCTCTGTGATGACTAACCGCAACCCGCAACCCGCAACCGCAGCTTACCCTGGGCAACCTTAGCGAAGGACCAGCCTGCAAGCAGCTACCTGCAACCTTTATAATTATTTCTTCTTATAGCTCTTATAAAGCTTTTTCTGGTAATCGCTTGAAAAATAGTATCTGTTCCTTCCAAGCTGAGACGTATTTACCTTCGAAGCTTTTGCTCTCCTGGCATAGTAGGGGCTCTTCCTTGAAGCAGTGCATGAGGCAATGGACACAATAAATACTATGAAGAGTAAAGTCTTTAATACCTTGATTAAAGCTGCAGTTACCTTTGACTTTCCTGTCATATTTCTGTATTATTATGGTCTTCAGCTAAAATTAAATCCACACTTTGACTACCGGTAATGAACAAAACAAAAGCTTTATTTAAAAACCTTTTTTTTAGTGCACTGTAAGTTTTAAATTGCATTTAATTTCAAATCTTTCAAAAATACCTCCTGATGATATTCGTTAACCGCTTTATCCGATTACTTCCAGTACCCTTTCTTATTATTTCACTCCCTCTGCGATCACAATCACTTTCTAAAGTTCATATTTCTGAACAGACCGGATTGAACACCGACAGCATAACACTCTCTGATAATTCCCATCTGGTATTTAAACGGAAAAAACCTGTTTTAAGTTTCCAAATGGACGAAAAAATGTTTACGACAGAGGGCATCTTTGCATTAAAGGAAGAAAAAAGTTATTCCCTGGTCTACGAAAACAAGCTTAAACTGGTGCTGACTACACCTGATTTAAAGCAGAGCGGTTGGGGTTGCACAATTGAATTTGAAAACATTTCAAATGATACCGTTTCGATAAGCAATGTTATTCCTTTTGATTCGGATAATGAATCGGTTAACATAACCGGGAAGGGGCCGTGGGATCTTGCCCGGGCATGGTTGTTCCGTCCCGGGTTCCGTCCGGTAAGGGTAATTTTGCCTGACAATGCCTGGGAGACCGGCTATTCATCCTTTGAGTTAAATAATGGATTCTCCGTTTGTGCGCTTGCACGACGCCAGCAGATTGAAGGCGGTCAGCGACAGAGGTATGAGACAATCCTTCCTCCCAAAGCAAAGGTGTTCTACACGATCTATGCCGATGTATTTAAGGGCGAATGGCAGAATGGGCTGAGGATGATGTTCAGAGACAGGTATTTATATGATCTCGAGAAATTTGATAACTCCCTTTATGAGAGACCCGACCTTGCCTGGATCAAGGCAAGCTATCTGATTGTTCTGCAGATGGCCTGGGACAGGGAGTTTTTTGACAGGCTGACAGGTAAATATACATTCCCTGAAGTACTGAGGAAAGGGAATGAGCTTTTTGGCAATATTGATGTTTATGGTATATGGCCCACCTGGCCAAGGCTCGGACTCGATCAGCGCAACCAGTGGGATTTGTACAGGGATCTTCCGGGAGGCACTTCGCAGCTCAGGAACTTCGCCCGTCTGTCGCGCCAGAATCAATACAAGGTTTTTTATTGCTTATAATCCCTGGGACAACAGTACCCGGAAAGAGGATCATTATAACGGAATGGCCAGGTTGATCAGGGAAACCGAAGCTGACGGAGTTGTACTCGACACCAGGGGCAGCTCAAGCTATGAACTCCAGTCAGCGGCCGACAGCGTGAGGAGCGGAGTGGTAATGTATTCCGAGGGAATGGCAATAACCAGAGATATGCCCGGGATTATCTCAGGAAGGGTCCATAATGCCATAGTTTTTAGTCCTGAACTGAACCTGAACAAGGTGATAAAACCCGATTTTTCGATTTTCAGGGTTTGCGATGTCGGGGAAGACATAATTCACAGGGAATTAGCAATTGCCTTTTTCAACGGTTACGGTACTGAACTTAATATGTACCGGCCAGGAGGCAGGGATGATGACTACAGGAGCGATCTTGAATATCTTGCACACACAACTTTCCTTCTCCGGCAAAACAATGATGCTTTCCTCGACAACGACTGGACCCCTCTTATCGGAACAACAATTGACAATGTTTTCGTAAACAGATGGAAGTCGGGCGAAAAGACTCTCTACACGGTTTTAAATATGAGGCCTGAAGGTTTTGAAGGCAGATTGTTTAAGACTGAGCGGAGTATTAATAAGCACTTTATATCGCTCTGGCGTCATGAAAATATAAATCCCGAGAGCTCCGACGGACAGGTTTATATCTCCGCCAGGGCTGATGGCTGGCCTGCATCGTGGTCCGGAACCAGGAGGGAGGGATCAGTGGATTGCATAGCCGAATTCCCTGATATGATCAAACCGGTGCTGAAAGGCGATTCAATCAGGTTAAGGAATACCGGAGACGGCATTATTACTGTCTGGAAAGGGAATCCCTCATACAAAACTGATCATAAAGCATTGAAGATAGTTAAGGATACTGTCATCAGAGTGAAGGATATGTTTGGTTATTATGAGGGTAAAATAGTATTGCAGCTTACCGAGGCCAATAGTTTGAAGGACGAAAGTGTCCTTATGATCAAAGGAGGCACGCCCTGGTTGATAACAAATGTTGCCAGAACAGAGAAGGCTTCTTCTGCTCCTCCCGATATGGTGCTGGTTCCAGGTACTGACTTTTCATTCAACGTCACAACCGCTGAAGAATTTATCCCTTATCCTGAGGTTAGTAATATTGAGGTGAGGATTGACAGCTTCCTGATAGACAGGTTCCCCGTAACTAATGCCCAGTACTATGACTTTCTTGTAAATTCAGGTTACCGGCCGGCAGATACTACAAGATTCCTTCGTCATTGGGAATCCGGAATTTACAGGCAGGGGCAGGAGAGGTATCCCGTTGTGTACGTCAGCTACGAGGATATGAAGGCTTATGCAAAATGGGCAGGTAAAAGGCTTCCTACAGAGGCTGAATGGCAGCTGGCAGCACAGGGAACCGATAAGAGGAAATGGCCCTGGGGGGACGAATTTCATGGAACTTTCTGTAACAATGCATTTAACAAACTTACTCCTGTTGATGCATTTACAAAAGGGATGAGTCCCTATGGTGTGGCAGACCTTGTAGGCAACGTGTGGCAGATGACCAATGACATGTATTTCAATGGTTCTTACTACTTTACCGTAATCAGGGGAGGAAGTTTTTATAAGCCTGAATCGAGCTGGTGGTATATTCAGGGAGGACCACAGGCTCTTGACAGGACTCAGATAATGCTGCTGGTTTCAACTGCATACGACAGAAACTCGACGGTCGGGTTCAGGTGCGTCAAAGATATCGACAGCAGGAATTTCAGGGCCAAAAAGTAATTAATACACTTTCAGCTTCTTCTCGATTTCGTTGATCTGGTTCCTGAAATGCTTATCTGTATCGATAAGGTTGTTTACGGTTTTACATGCATGCAGCACTGTAGCATGATCTTTTCCCCCGATATGTGAACCTATGCTTGCAAGGGATGCTTTTGTCAGACTCTTGGAGAAGTACATTGAGACCTGCCGTGCCTGGACTATCTCTCTTTTTCTTGTTTTCCCCTGAATCATTTCGATAGGGATTTTGTAGTAGTCGCACACAATTTTCTGGATGTATTCAATAGTGATCTCCCTGCGTGAGGTGCTTACAAGCTTCTCAACCATCTGTCTTGCAAGCTCGAGGGTGATTTCTTTCCTGTTAAGGGTCGACTGCGCATATAATGATATCAGGACAGCCTCAAGCTCCCTGATATTATTGGAAATGTTGGCAGCCAGATATTCGAATATCTCGTCGGGAAGTTCAATTCCGTCGTTGTATGCTTTCTTTTTCAGAATAAGCAAGCCGTGTCTCATAATCGGGTCTTTGAAGGTCAGCCTGAAGACCCCATTTAAACCTTGACAGTAGCCTCTGTTCCATACCCTGCAGTTCAACCGGTGGTCTGTCGCATGTAAGGATCAGCTGCTTGCCCGACTGGTGGATATGGTTAAAAATATGAAAGAATGTGTCCTGTGTTTTTTCCTTTCCTGCAAACTCATGAACGTCATCAAGGATCAGCACATCTATCATCTGGTAAAAATGCAGGAAATCGTTCTTGTTATTATTTCTGACGGATTCGACAAATTGAGTCTGGAACTTGTTGGCATTGACATACAGTACAACCTTGTCAGGATGTTTCTCTTTTACAAGTATTCCGATAGCCTGGGCCAGATGTGTTTTGCCCAGCCCGGAGTCGCCATAGATCATCAGTGGATTAAAAGCTGTTCCTCCCGGATTATTTCCTACTGCGATACCTGCTGATCTGGCGAGCCTGTTACATTCACCTTCAACATAGTTATTGAAATTGTAGTCGGGATTCAGTTTAGGATCAAAATGGACTTTTTTAATTCCCGGGATAACGAATGGATTTTTTATTGAGGGCTGGGTAACATCAAAAGGAACCTGGACGGGTTTATTATTCAGATCCGTCTTATTTCTTGACGGGTATCTGACAGTATAAGGCTTACCGTCAGAATAATTCGCATTTTCAAGCACAACGTTATATTCAAGCTTTGCATCCGTGCCTATTTCGCGACGCAGGGTCTTCCTGAGAATATCTATATATTGTTCTTCGAGGTATTCATAGAAAAAGGGACTCGGAACCTGGATTGTAAGAATGTTGTTTTCAAGCTTCAGGGGAATAATCGGCTCAAACCATGTTTTGAAACTGACGGATGGAATAATATCTTTTATTATTTGCAGACAATTATTCCAGACATCATTATGCGATTTGTTCATGAAAGTTTTGTGTTTTTTAGTTTTAAGGTTCAGTCAGGCTGATTCAGGAAGCAATATTTGTAAAAAAAAAGGTTAAAAAAAAAATTTTTTTCGCTTGATTTTCTCAATAAAAGTATATGTTTTTAATCATCAGTAACTTATAGAAAAAAATATTTTTATTTATTTTAAACAGCTGAATTTCAATTACTTAAAACGAATATAACCGGTTTGTCAGTGTATAACAATTTATTATAAAAGCTGATCAAAAATTAACAAAACGCGAAAAAAGCGAGGACTTTTTTGCCATCGTTTTAGAGAGCACCAATAAGAACAAGATAGTCAGAATTTTAGAAAATTCCTATTCTGCCGGGATATTTTTCTTACCGAAAACTGAAAAATGAACATATCGCCTGGGATTTGTCCTCATATCCTGTAAAAGCAGATTGAGACTCTTCAGGCTTCCCGATAAATTCCTGTAAAGTGAGTCATTTGTCATAAACTGACCGGCACTTCCTTTACCGTCATTCAGGTTACCCATTAAAAGGGTGGCTTTTTCAAGGCTTGCCTTAAGATTGTTTACCGACGTATACAGATCGGCAGCGGCAAGAGTATCTGTGACAGATTCAAGATTCTTGAAGGTTTCCTCAAATTTGCCTGTGTTGGCGGCCAGCATGCCTGTGAATTTATTTATGTTCTCGATCGAGGATTTTATCCCGGCTTCCTCGATGCCCTTAGCAGTTTTGCTCAGGCTCGAGACACCGGCCTTTATTTCCATCCTGAATTGAGGGCTCATGATATCGTTTATGGATACAATTACAGAATCAAGCACCCCGAGGAGCCCCATTAACTTATCCTTAACAGGCTCGAGCTCATTTTCAACCTTTGTGATCAACGATTCAGCAAGCCTTGACGGAATTGTATCTCCGTCTGAATATGTGCCCGGACCATTACCGTAAATGAACTGAATTTTCATTCCGGCTATCAGGGAGGCAGTTGTGATTTCAGCAATCGTATTAACAGGAAGCCTGAAGCTCTTTTCTATCAGACATAATAACAAGGAGTTTACCACTTTCGGGACTAAGGAACCTTATTGATTGAACCACACCGACCTTGTATCCGTTGACCTCAACCGGGCTCGATTCTGCAAGCCCGCCAACTTTGTCATAAACTGCGTAATAATGTGCTGTACTGCTGAAAAGGTCTTTTCCCTTGAGGAAATTGTACAGCCAGATAAACGCTACAATAGTAATAATGGCTGTAACACCAACCTTCACTTCGTTAGAGATTTTTTTCATTTAAGTACAGGTTTTATTTTTCTGGTTTAGATTCCAATGCTTCCTGTAAAGGTAATATTTTGTTGTCTTTTACAGCGATAACAAAGGCGTCAGGGTAAATCAACTCAATTTTCTTCCGGAATTCAGCAGCATCGGCGTAGCTCCGGAAGTTCCCGGTTGCGTATTTAAAAAGGTCCCCTGCGGGGAGTTCGGTAATTTCGGTTATGCCTTTGAAATTCTCGGTATTAATAGCCTTCTTCTCGGCAGAAGTAACAATCTGTATCATAAATGAGAGGTTGTCGGAGGGAGAAGCCGAAGTTTCAGCTGAGGTCCCTGCTTCTGTATCAGGGGCATTATCTAATCCTGTAGATACATAGCTTTTCTTGTCAACCTCAATTATGTAATCGCGTGATGCCCTGAATATTGCAGACGCAATATATTCCTGTCCGCTCTTTGAGGCCAGATACTTTTCCTCCTCAGGATTTGTAATAAAACCAGTTTCAACAAGCACGCTGGGCATGGAAGTCATATACAGCACCCAGAAACCGTCCTGCTTAACGCCCCTGTCGATCCTGCCGGCATGGTTCCTGAACTGGTTTTGAATTTTGGTTGCCAGGTCGAGACTCTGCTCCTGGAATACATTCTGCATCAGCGAAAAGATAATGTACGATTCCGGTGATTTCGGGTCAAATCCTTCATACTTTGATGAAAAATCATCCTCGAGCAGAATTACCTCATTCTCCTTCATAGCTACTTCAAGGTTCTGACCATCTTTCGATAACCCCATTACAAATGTTTCTGCCCCCCTTATCTTGCTGGTTGCAGCCCAGTTTGAGTGAATCGAAATGAAAAGGTCTGCCTTGTGCCTGTTCGCGAATTCGGCTCTTTCTTTCAGGCCGGGAAAGTCATCGCCCTTTCTGGTGTAGAGGACTTTAACATTCTTAACATTCTTTTCAAGGTATTCACCTGTCTTAAGCGCTATAGCGAGATTAATATTCTTTTCCTTTGTTGTCAATCCGATAGCCCCCGGGTCTTTACCTCCATGCCCTGCATCAATCACTATTATCCAGGTTTTTTCCTCACTGACGACTGGTGAAAGAAAGGCAAAAAAGAATAACACGAAAAGAGGAATTATCAATTTCAGGTCAGGTATATGTTTGGTACGGGGTTTGCCGTTTTTAACACAGGTATCCATGTTCAGTTCATGATTTTTACTTAGTTTTACGCCTGACATAAGGACGTCACATAAAAACTGTACAAAAATAGTATTAAAGTTGTATATTTTTAAACAAAAACGGTTACTTCTAGTATTCCTTGTGATAGTCCAATATTTCCCATTGTTCTCTCAGGAAGGTATACCGGTTACTGATACCAGTAAAGTTAGCCGTGATACTATAACTTATGATACTGTTTCCTTGAGTCTGAAGCTGATATCTCCCAATGCAATCGATAAACAGGTAATATATTCCTCCAGAGGGTGCGAAAAGGAATGATCTTTTAAGGAAAACTGCCACACTTGTCGATCAGGCCAATGTTAAATACGGTGAAATCGAGATCAGCGCCGATTCGATAGTATTTAACATGGAGAAAAACACAGTTTTCGCAACCGGCAGGAGGGACACAACAGGTAAGGTTATCGGTACGCCGGTCTTTAAGGATGGTAACACCCAGGAGATCCAATCCGATACCCTGATCTATAATTTTGTTACCCATAAAGCCATTGCCCACAACATAGTCACGAAACAGGATGAGGGATTGCTGCGCAGCAAGGTGACCAAACTCCTTGATGACGGAACATCAAATATCGCGCGGAGCACGTATTCGACCTGCGATGCGGAAGTCCCGCATTTCTATATAAGCCTGCCAAAAGCAAAGATCTATCCGGGGAAGAAAATTATTTCAGGCCCGGGTTACCTGGTACTTGAAGGTATCCCTCTGCCTGTTGCACTCCCCTTCGGATTTTTTCCCATCCAGACAAAAAGGGCAGCCTCGGGAATACTTATACCCAAGGTTGGGCAGGAACAACTGCGTGGATATAACCTTACCGACGGGGGTTATTATTTTGCCATTAACGATTATTTTGACCTTGCCGTGAGGGGAAGCATCTATACGAACGGCACCTGGATAGCCTCCGCCGAGACAAACTATAACAGGCAATACAGGTACAGCGGGAAGCTGGCATTCAATTATGCAAACAACATATCAGGCCACAAGGGATTGCCTGATTACAACAAAGTAACAAACTACAAGGTTTCCTGGACATTTACACAGAACCCAAAGGCAAGGCCCGGATCGAGGTTTTCGGCTAATGTGAATATGAGCTCAAGCGGGTATGACAAAACCAACAGTTACCAGGTGATGGAACATGTTACTACCCAGAGACAGTCGAGTGTCAGTTACTCCAAAACATGGGAAGGGACTCCTTTCAACCTGTCCATGAGCATGAACCACAACCAGGATGTCAGGACCAAAAGGGTAAATCTTAATCTCCCCAAAGTCAATTTTAATGTCGGTCGTATTTACCCGCTGAAGGGGAAGAGTACCGGGGTGAAGAAATGGTACCAGGAGCTGCAGTTTCAGTATTCCGCATCGCTCGATAACCAGATAAACACCTACGACAGCCTGCTGTTTACCAGGAAGATTTGGGATTCAATGAAGAACGGCTTCAAGCACGAGGCTCCCATAAGTCTTCAGATCAGACCCTTCCGGAATTTCTCAATTTCTCCGCAGGTCACCTACTCCGGTGTCCTCTATTCGCAGAGATATGACCAGCAATGGAAAGCTGATTATTTTGACAGTGAACTTAATCAGGTTGTTCCGAAGATAATAACTGACACAATAAGGCAAGCTTCTTATGGTCACTCCATAAAGCCTTCGATCAGCGCCAGCTTCAATCCTCAGATCTATGGCACCTTTAATTTTAAGGGCGATTCGAGGATACAGGCTATCCGTCATGTAATGAAGCCTTCTGTAGGCTTTAATTATATACCTGCCTTTAAAGGCCTGAGCAGCGATCTTTACAGGCAGGTTCAATATGATTCATTGGGCCACACCAGGGAATACTCGATTTTTGATGGCAGTATTTACGGAACACCGTCACTCTCCCAGCGGAGCAGCGGGATTACCTTCAACCTTACAAACATAATTGAAGCCAAGGTATTTGATAAGAATGACACCACCGGTAAGCCCAAAAAGGTCAAGATAATTGATAACCTGGGAATAAGCACATCATATGATGTTTTTAAGGATTCAATGAGGTGGGCGCCTGTTTCAATGGGACTTAATACAAATCTTCTTGGTAACGTGGGGATCTCTGCCAGGAGCAGCTTCTCGCTTTACGGACTCGACAGCCTTGGCCGCTCAATCGGGACGTTTGCATTTGCCCAGAACCGGAAACTGATGAGGCTTACAAATTTCGGAGTCAGCCTCGATTTTGATCTTGGTCAGTTGATAGGGGGAGATAAGAACAAACAGGCCGGCAGGTCACCTGCTCAGGGTCCGGGCCAGCCACCTTCAGGTTTTGGTCAGGAGGAGGAGGGTCAGGCCGGACTTCAGGCACGCAGCCAGGAAAGCGCCCTGCGTGACGAATGGGGATATTCTGTCTTTGATGTTCCCTGGTCGATGAGGGTCAGTTACAACTTTAATTATAGCAAGACTGGATTTAAACCCGTTGTCAGCCAGACACTTTCGGTAAACGGCAACGTCACGCTTACAAAGAAGATGAGCATTATCTACTCAAGTGGATATGACTTTAAGGGAAAAGAGATCACCATGACGAATATTGGCATAACGCGCGACCTGCACTGCTGGGATATGAGCTTTAACTGGGTGCCCAATGGCACCATGAAGATGTGGAACTTTACTATAAGAGTTAAGGCAGCCGTACTTTCCGACCTTAAATATGAACGGAGGAAAGACTTTCACGATGAAAACTATTAGCATAAATGCGGGTTGCAAGTTGCGGGTTGCAATCAACCTGCAACCTGCAACCCGCAACCGCGAGTTAACAACCCGCAGGTTGCAACACCGCAACCCGCTCTAATTACTCTGCAATAATCTCAAACTCCACCTCTACCTTAACCTCTCTGTGCAGTTTGATCAAAGCCTTGTATTTACCGACCTCTTTTATCTGATCTTCCGGAAGTGTGATGCTTTTGCGGTCTATATCAAAACCTTTTTCTTTCAGTGACTCAGCAATCTGGATAGTATTGACCGATCCGAATATCTTTCCTGAAGAGCTTGTTTTAGCGCCGACAACAAGTTTAACCTCTGCCAGTTTTGCAGCAATTGCCTGTGCCTCGACCTTTATCTTTTCCTCCTTATGAGCCCTCTGCCGGAGGTTTTCAGCATGCATTTTCTTTGCCGACGACGTGGCGGCTTTGGCATAACCCTTGGGAATAAGGAAGTTGGTTCCATATCCGTCCTTAACGACAACAATATCGTCCTTTTGTCCAAGCTTATTAACGTCCTGTAATAATATAATTTCCATAGTTTTCCCTCCTTATTTTAACAGATCAGTTACATAAGGAAGAAGAGCAAGGTGCCTGGCTCTCTTAACAGCTTTAGCAACTTTCCTCTGGTATTTAAGCGACGTACCTGTAATTCTCCGTGGCAGAATTTTACCCTGGTCGTTCAGGAATTTCTTAAGGAATTCCGGATCTTTATAATCAATATAACGTATCCTGTTCTTCTTAAACCTGCAGTATTTCTTCTTTTTGACGTCGACAGTCGGCGGAGTCAAGTATCTTATTTCTGATTCGTTCTGTGCCATATCTTATTCCTCCTTCAATTTTCCTGATTCTTTTTGTTTCCTTTTCTTCTCTGCATATTCGACGGCAAATTTTTCCATCCTGAATGTCAAAAACCTGATGATCCGTTCATCTCTGCGATATTGGACCTCAAGCTTTTCGATAAGATCACCCACACCTCTGAATTCAATAAGGTAGTAGAAGCCTGTCGACTTCTTCTGAATAGGATAGGCCAGTTTTTTCAGGCCCCAGTTCTCTTCATGAACGATCTCACCTTCGTTTTCGGTGATGACCCTCTTGAATTTTTGTACCGCTTCCTTCATCTGGTTCTCAGACAAAACGGGAGTTGCAATGAAAACGGTTTCATACTGATTTAACATAGTAATTAATTGTTTTTAGTTTATTCTTTTTGGCTCGCAAAAATACAACATTTTTCCAATAGAAAAACTAAATGATGCAAAAATTGGTTGTGCGACGGGTTAATCCTGTTTTACTGCTATTATTAAGGGACTGTAAAATTCACTTTCTCTTCTTTTAAAAAACTCTTTTTAACTATATTTGTACTTCATGATTAAGAACTGAACCAGAGTCAACACTTTATGGAAAACTTCATTGTTTCAGCAAGAAAGTACCGCCCTGCAACCTTCGATATGGTGGTAGGACAGGATTCGATTACAAATACGCTGAAAAGTGCAATTAAGAACGGGCATCTGACGCAGGCTTACCTTTTCTGTGGTCCTCGGGGTGTTGGTAAAACCACCTGCGCAAGAATTTTTGCCAAAACCATTAACTGCAGTAATCTGCAGGAGAACGGGGAAGCATGCGATAAGTGTGAATCATGTCTTTCATTCAATACTTTACGTTCGTTTAATATACATGAACTTGATGCTGCGTCGAACAATAAGGTGGATGATATCAGGAGCCTCACCGATCAGGTGAGGATACCACCGCAGATTGCCAGATACAGCATATATATTATAGATGAGGTTCATATGCTTTCATCATCAGCCTTCAACGCATTCCTGAAAACCCTTGAAGAGCCGCCGTCGCATGCGATATTTATTCTGGCCACAACAGAAAAGCATAAGATCATCCCGACAATACTTTCACGGTGCCAGATATTTGACTTCAACAGGATAAGACTTGAGGATATTGTAGGGCGCCTTATGTTTGTAGCTGAAAAGGAGGGAATAACCGCCGAGGAAGAGGCACTTCATGTCATAGCCCAGAAGGCCGATGGTGCCCTGAGGGACGGGCTTTCGATTTTTGACCAGATTGTAAGCCTCTCCGGTAAAAAGATCACTTATAAAGACGTAATTGAAAACCTCAACGTTCTCGATTACGAATATTATTTTAAAACTGTTGACGGAGCCCTGAATGGCGATGTTTCTTCAGTGTTGCTGACCTTTAATGAGATTCTGGAAAAGGGTTTTGACGGACATAATTTTGTCTCCGGGTTGAACAGCCATCTCCGCGACCTTCTGGTAAGCAGGGATGAATCAACGCTGCGCCTTCTTGAAGCCACCGCATCGGTTAAGCAGAGATACCTGGTGCAGACAAAAGCCTGTTCCGAAGATTTTTTATTCAAGGCGCTGGAAACAGGAAGTAACTGCGATATCTCATTTAAGACCAGCAAGAATCCGCGTCTTCACATTGAGTTGTTCCTTATCCGGTTATGCAATATCTTAGCTTCAGCTTCCGAGACAGGAGAAAAAAAAAAGGATGAATTGAGACCGGAGAAAAAGAAGGATGAAGAACTTCAGGTTCCTTCTAAATCTGAAATAATAAGAGAAGATAAATCAGGACCAGGACCAAAACCCGGAGTCTACGAGAAACCTGGTGTAACGCATAATCCTGTTATCGAAAAACCAACCAGGTCTTTTTCAATAAAAGACATAATTTCGGAAGAAAAAAAAGCAGATAGTGATATGAAAACTGTCGGTGAGCCCGGACCGGAACCCGATCATGGGCTGGCTGAGGAATTTAATCCGGAAGCCTTTGAAACAGCCTGGAAGGAATTTACAGATCATATAAAAAGCGACGGTACCAGAGTTGCCAGCATGTTCAAATCAATAAAGGCAGAGGTGGAGAATGATCAGATTATTAAGGTGCACATGAGCAATGCGGCTCAGAAAGATCTTTTTATTCAGAACTATAAACACAGGATCATAAACTTCATGAATACGAGGTTCGGAACCAATGACTTTGATATTGAAACAGTTGTTGACATATCTGAAAATAACGACATCTTATATTCCGATGATCAGAAGTTCAGTTACATGACAACCAAATACCCTGATCTTAAAGATTTTAAGAAAGCATTCAATCTTGATATAAATTAATCCGGGTTCTTGTTTCAGGAGACTTGCATAATTGAACAAACTACCCGGATCTGATGTTATTTAAATATAATAAAATCACTAACTTATGCTTAAGAAAACAATTGAAGATTTATGTAACAGACAGGTAGAACGGGAAGGATTTTCCTCCAGTCTTTATCTTGCAATGGCCTCATGGGCTGAAGTAAATGGTTTCGCCGGTGTAGCTGAATGGCTTTATGTGCAATCAGACGAAGAACGAATGCATATGCTTAAGTTCATCAGGTATATAAACGAGCGTGAAGGTAAAGCAGTTGTTTCCGCATTTAAGAAACCGGAAACAGAATTTAAAACTGTTGAAGCTTTATTCAGGGAGGTGCTGAAACATGAGCAGTTCGTTACTGCCAGCATAAATGAAATTGTTGCTCTTACTCTTGAAGAAAAAGATTATAATACCTATAATTTCCTGCAATGGTTTGTAAACGAACAGATTGAGGAAGAGAATTCAGCTCGTGTAATCCTTGATAAACTACGCCTTGTGGGTGAAAACAATTTATATCAGTTTGACAGGGATATTATGAGCCTGAGGACTCCTTCCCCCGCGGCTTCTGTTATATGAAAAAATTTCTTTTTTTAACTGGCTTGTTTTTTGTAATCCTGGTTCCGGAAATCAAATCTCAGGCCCTGGTCCGGAATTCATCACTTACCGGAGTCTGTTATGCCGGTAAGAAAATCAACAGAATCTTCATTCCGCCTCCGAAAGGCGCCATCGACAGGATGGCTTCAAAAGGCGGCGGAACCATCACGGTGAGTTATACCGGATTTCCTACCGCTGCCCAATCCGCAGTTGCTTATGCCGTCGGTATTCTCGAAGCGATGCTTCCTGCTGACACAAAAATCTTTGCTAAGGTATCCTGGACAAAAATATCAACCGAAGGGGTACTGGCAAATACATCTATAACCGGTTTTGCAGGAGGTTGGGGTATTGACGCTCTTGACCCGTTTGCTTTTTATCCTGTTACCGTTGCTGAAAAGATAGCAGGGAAGCCGCTTAACGAGGCTTATGAAGCTGATATTGAACTGGTAGTGAACAATTCAATAAACTGGTATCTGAACACCGATGGAAACACACCGGCAAACAGGTATGATCTTGTAACTGTTGTTATTCATGAGCTTATGCCATGGTCTTGGTATTTTTGACAGTATGGACGCTACGGGATCGCTTGGAACATACGGCCTTGGTTCAATTCCCCTTGTTTACGACACTTTTGTGGAAAACCTCACCGAGAAAAGACTGACCGACACATTGTTATTTACGCAAAATTCTACGGCACTTTATAATGAACTCACAGGAGGGCAGCTATATTTCAGCGGACCGCTTACCAAAAGATACCTTGCAGGTAGCAGGGCAAGGTTATATGCACCGGCTACCTTTGACCCGGGATCAAGTGTTTCACATCTTGATGAGCTGAGGACATCTGTTGAAAACTCGCTGATGACACCGTTTATAGATCTTGGGGAAGCCATACATGATCCCGGGAAGCTTACATTTTCAATTCTGGGCGACCTCGGTTGGATAAATACCAGAATTACTCCCGGAAAACTTAAGGACACAGAAACCCCAGTTACTCAGGTGGGGATTACAGCTACAGTGAAGTCTGATACCCTTTATAACAAAAACACGGTCGGATTGGTCTACTCTTTCAATGATTTTGTCACTTCCGATACTCTGACAATGATCTCCCCATTGTCTGACAATAATTTTAACCGCACTGTCCCGATACCCGGATATAATATAAAGCTTTCCTATTACCTGTTCGCTGAGGATGATTTTCACAGGATTTACAGGTCACCTTCGCTCGCACAAAAGGATCCTTACACTCTCTTTATCGGAACCGATACTGTAAAACCTGTTATATCGCATCTGCCTCATGATTATTTCTTTGAAAGGATAGATTCTATCTTGTTTAACGCAACTGTGACGGATAACCTGGGCATTGATACTGTTTACATTGAATACAACATAAACAACGGAGCCGCCCGTTTTTTTGGGTTATCAGCTGACGGGGAGGATAAATTCACCAGGAATTTTAACGTCAGACCTGAATCACTAAAAGGTGGCGACGTTCTGAATTATCGTATTATAGCCATTGACGGGGCAGCCGGACGCAACACCAGGACATCACCTTCGACCGGTTTCCACACTGTCAGGATTGAAGCCCTTGAGCCCGTGCTGGCCAGTTATACAACCGATTTTACAAATGCTGAATCCGACTTTTTCAATTCAGGCTTTGCAATAACCCAGCCTGTTAATTTCACCTCAAAAAGCCTCAATTCGGAGCATCCGTACAAAAGTCCCGATCAGGATGATAAGACTCTGGATTTCAGTTCAGTCCTGCGTCATCCGATAAAATTCGATGCGTCAGGAATGGTCATCTCGTACAAGGAGCTGGTGCTTGTTGAACCCGGAGCAGAGGGTTCTGTATTTGGATTTTCCGATTTCTTTGATTATGTAATTGTTGAAGGTTCGAATAATTTCGGCAAGAGCTGGTTTGCATTGACTGACGGTTATGACAGCAGGTACATTCCCTCATGGGAAACTGCCTATAACAGTTCAATTGACGGACAGAATTCAACTTACACCGGAACCGAATCCAGGATGTTGCTTCATAATCTGTACCCCAGGCTGCCTGACAATATCTCTTCAGGCGACTCTCTGCTTATCCGGTTCAGGCTCTTCTCCGACCCTTACGCCAATGGTTGGGGATGGGTAATTGACGATCTGAAAATCGGACCTCTGGTTGATCAGGTTGAGGAGCCAATTGTGAAAGAATTAACAATTTATCCAAACCCGGGGAATGGTCTGGCAACCATAATCTCAAGAGATAATAACAGCTTTAAACCTGTAAGCTTAAGGGTATATAATTCAACAGGACAGTGTATTATCAATAATCAGGTATTCCCTGAGAATGAAATCAAACTGGATCTTACAAGTTATCCGTCGGGAATTTATTTTATAATCATTCAAGGTAATTCCGGAATAAAAACTCTTAAGTACAGCCTTATGAGGTAATTAT
>CAWDYR010000007.1:0-64573 GCA_963806555.1 uncultured Bacteroidales bacterium
TATGGTCGAAGGGCGAGGCGGTTACCTATGCCGTCGCGAGCGGTGTGCTGACGGCTTCGGCGGGCACGGCGGGCGTGGGCGAAGGCGTACGGACAGTGTTCACGCTGACCGTGAATGACAGGACGGCTCCTGGGCGTTTGACCTCAAAGACCAGCTCGACCATGTGGCACCGGCGGCTGGTACAGCCGTTCGAGACATTGCGTTGCGGACCAATGCGGCCGGCACCACTTCGGTAAATGCGATTGACTTCTCGAAAGTCATTACGGCGACCGATAAAGACGGCGACACCGTCATTGGTGCGGCGGCAGGCAAGTTCACCGTTGCGGTGCAGGACGACGTGCCGATTGCCAATCCGGGTGCGATACCGGTGACAGCTTCGGTAGAAGAAGACGGCATGGCGGGTGCTGCTACGGATGACTTGTCGACCGGCAACAAAAATGCCTCCGGGGATCTCAATACCGATGACGAAACCAGCGGGGCAGCAGGTTCACTGACCGGGCTGTTCTCAGCCGGTGCGGATGAGCCGTTGACCACCGGCCTGAAGACGTCGCTGGTAGCGGGCGACCTGCCGACGTTATGGTCGAAGGGCGAGGCGGTTACCTATGCCGTCGCGAGCGGTGTGCTGACGGCTTCGGCGGGCACGGCGGGCGTGGGCGAAGGCGTACGGACGGTGTTCACGCTGACCGTGAATGACGACGGCTCCTGGGCGTTTGACCTCAAAGACCAGCTCGACCATGTGGCACCGGCGGCTGGCACAGCCGTTGAGAACATTGCGTTGCGGACCAATGCGGCCGGCACCACTTCGGTAAATGCGATTGACTTCTCGAAAGTCATTACGGCGACCGACAAAGACGGCGACACCGTCATTGGTGCGGCGGCAGGCAAGTTCACCGTCGCGGTGCAGGATGACGTGCCGATTGCCAATCCGGGTGCGATACCGGTGACAGCTTCGGTAGAAGAAGACGGCATGGCGGGTGCTGCTACGGATGACTTGTCGACCGGCAACAAAGATGCCTCCGGGGATCTCAATACCGATGACGAAACCAGCGGGGCAGCAGGTTCACTGACCGGGCTGTTCTCAGCCGGTGCGGATGAGCCGTTGATCACCGGCCTGAAGACGACGCTGGTAGCGGACGACCTGCCGACATTATGGTCGAAGGGCGAGGCGGTTACCTATGCCGTCGCGAGCGGTGTGCTGACGGCTTCGGCGGGCACGGCGGGCGTGGGCGAAGGCGTACGGACGGTGTTCACGCTGACCGTGAACGACGACGGCTCCTGGGCGTTTGACCTCAAAGACCAGCTCGACCATGTGGCACCGGCGGCTGGCACAGCCGTTGAGAACATTGCGTTGCGGACCAATGCGGCCGGCACCACTTCGGTAAATGCGATTGACTTCTCGAAAGTCATTACGGCGACCGACAAAGACGGCGACACCGTCATTGGTGCGGCGGCAGGCAACGTTCACCGTCGCGGTGCAGGATGACGTGCCGATTGCCAATCCGGGTGCGATACCGGTGACAGCTTCGGTAGAAGAAGACGGCATGGCGGGTGCTGCTACGGATGACTTGTCGACCGGCAACAAAGATGCCTCCGGGGATCTCAATACCGATGACGAAACCAGCGGGGCAGCAGGTTCACTGACCGGGCTGTTCTCAGCCGGTGCGGATGAGCCGTTGATCACCGGCCTGAAGACGACGCTGGTAGCGGGCGACCTGCCAACGTTATGGTCGAAGGGCGAGGCGGTTACCTATGCCGTCGCGAGCGGTGTGCTGACGGCTTCGGCGGGCACGGCGGGCGTGGGCGAAGGCGTACGGACGGTGTTCACGCTGACCGTGAACGACGACGGCTCCTGGGCGTTTGACCTCAAAGACCAGCTCGACCATGTGGCACCGGCGGCTGGCACAGCCGTTGAGAACATTGCGTTGCGGACCAATGCGGCCGGCACCACTTCGGTAAATGCGATTGACTTCTCGAAAGTCATTACGGCGACCGACAAAGACGGCGACACCGTCATTGGTGCGGCGGCAGGCAAGTTCACCGTCGCGGTGCAGGATGACGTGCCGATTGCCAATCCGGGTGCGATACCGGTGACAGCTTCGGTAGAAGAAGACGGCATGGCGGGTGCTGCTACGGATGACTTGTCGACCGGCAACAAAGATGCCTCCGGGGATCTCAATACCGATGACGAAACCAGCGGGGCAGCAGGTTCACTGACCGGGCTGTTCTCAGCCGGTGCGGATGAGCCGTTGATCACCGGCCTGAAGACGACGCTGGCAACGGACGATCTGCCGACGTTATGGTCGAAGGGCGAGGCGGTTACCTATGCCGTCGCAAGCGGTGTGCTGACGGCTTCGGCGGGACGGCGGGCGTGGGCGAAGGCGTACGGACAGTGTTTACGCTGACCGTGAATGACGACGGCTCCTGGGCGTTTGACCTCAAAGACCAGCTCGACCATGTGGCACCGGCGGCTGGCACAGCCGTTGAGAACTATGCGTTGCGGACCAATGCGGCCGGCACCACTTCGGTAAATGCGATTGACTTCTCGAAAGTCATTACGGCGACCGACAAAGACGGCGACACCGTCATTGGTGCGGCGGCAGGCAACGTTCACCGTCGCGGTGCAGGATGACGTGCCGATTGCCAATCCGGGTGCGATACCGGTGACAGCTTCGGTAGAAGAAGACGGCATGGCGGGTGCTGCTACGGATGACTTGTCGACCGGCAACAAAGATGCCTCCGGGGATCTCAATACCGATGACGAAACCAGCGGGGCAGCAGGTTCACTGACCGGGCTGTTCTCAGCCGGTGCGGATGAGCCGTTGACCACCGGCCTGAAGACGTCGCTGGTAGCGGACGATCTGCCAACGTTATGGTCGAAGGGCGAGGCGGTTACCTATGCCGTCGCGAGCGGTGTGCTGACGGCTTGGCGGGCACGGCGGGCGTGGGCGAAGGCGTACGGACAGTGTTCACGCTGACCGTGAACGACGACGGCTCCTGGGCGTTTGACCTCAAAGACCAGCTCGACCATGTGGCACCGGCGGCTGGCACAGCCGTTGAGAACTATGCGTTGCGGACCAATGCGGCCGGCACCACTTCGGTAAGTGCGATTGACTTCTCGAAAGTCATTACGGCGACCGACAAAGACGGCGACACCGTCATTGGTGCGGCGGCAGAAACGTTCACCGTCGCGGTGCAGGATGACGTGCCGATTGCCAATCCGGGTGCGATACCGGTGACAGCTTCGGTAGAAGAAGACGGCATGGCGGGTGCTGCTACGGATGACTTGTCGACCGGCAACAAAGATGCCTCCGGGGATCTCAATACCGATGACGAAACCAGCGGGGCAGCAGGTTCACTGACCGGGCTGTTCTCAGCCGGTGCGGATGAGCCGTTGACCACCGGCCTGAAGACGTCGCTGGTAGCGGGCGACCTGCCAACGTTATGGTCGAAGGGCGAGGCGGTTACCTATGCCGTCGCGAGCGGTGTGCTGACGGCTTCGGCGGGCGTGGGCGAAGGCGTACGGACGGTGTTCACGCTGACCGTGAACAACGACGGCTCCTGGGCGTTTGACCTCAAAGACCAGCTCGACCATGTGGCACCGGCGGCTGGGGTCTACTTTAAGGGTGCCGGCGATTTTTTTCATCGCTTTGACCTGGGCGTTGCCTCCTACCCTCGATACTGAGATCCCAACGTTTATTGCCGGGCGCACTCCTGAGTTGAAAAGGCTCGATTCGAGAAATATCTGTCCGTCGGTGATAGAGATTACGTTGGTAGGAATATAGGCTGAGACGTCGCCCGCCTGTGTTTCAATTATTGGCAGGGCTGTAAGTGAGCCGCCGCCTTTGACAAGATGCTTAATCGATTCAGGAAGGTCGTTCATATGTTTAGCGACTTCATCCGATTCAATGATCTTGGCAGCCCGTTCAAGAAGCCGTGAGTGAAGGTAGAACACATCCCCGGGATAAGCTTCACGGCCTGGTGGACGGCGAAGAAGAAGAGAGACCTCCCTGTATGAGACAGCCTGCTTTGACAGGTCATCATATATTATCAGTGCATCGCGTCCGGTATCGCGGAAATACTCGCCGATTGCCGCACCTGCGAAGGGAGCATAAAACTGGGATGCCGCTGGATCGGAAGCTGTTGCCAGAACTATAACCGTATATTCCAGAGCGCCGTTTTCTTCAAGTGTCTTTGCAATATTAGCAACGGTAGAACCCTTCTGACCTATGGCAACATAAATGCAATAGACCGGTTTACCGCTTTTAAAGTTACTTCTCTGGTTTATTATCGTGTCGATAGCAATTGCTGTTTTGCCTGTCTGACGGTCGCCGATAATAAGTTCACGCTGACCCCTGCCTATCGGGATCATTGCATCGATGGCTTTAATTCCGGTCTGAAGTGGCTGTTTGACAGGCTGTCTGAAAATAACTCCCGGAGCTTTTCTTTCCAACGGAAGATTAAATAGCTCGCCCTCGATCGGACCCTTACCATCAAGAGGCTGGCCTGTTGTGGTGATTACACGGCCCAGGAGACCTTCGCCCACCCCGATTGAGGCTATTCTTCCTGTTCTTTTTACAATATCCCCCTCGCTTATTTCTTCAGTAGGCCCAAGCAATACTGCACCAATGTTGTCTTCCTCCAGGTTCAGGACAATGGCTTCAATGCCGTTTTCAAATTCAATAAGTTCATTTGATTCCGCATTTGAGAGTCCGTAAATACGCGCAATACCGTCGCCAACTTCAAGGACGGTTCCGACTTCTTCGAGTTCCACTCCGGTTTTAATGCCATCAAGTTGCTGTTTGAGTATTTTTGAAACTTCTGCTGGTTTAATGTTTCCCATATCTTGTATTCTTATAAATCTGTCTGTTTTAGTTATTTTCTGCCTACCCGGCCCCTATGGCGCTAATGCTGAACTCTTTCTTTATCTTGCGGAGTTTGTTCCTGAGGCTTGCGTCAAAATAGTTGTCACCGATCTTAAGGATAAAGCCACCAATGATATCCGGGTCGACTTTTTCCTTAAGGTCAATTTTTGTTTTAAAAAGATCTGTAACGATATCAGTGACCTGTTTTCTTACAGAAGGACCAGCTTTTACAGCTGTAGTAAGAACAGTTTCCCTTATCCCGTTATATTTCATTGTTTCATGAATAAAAACCCTGGCAATTGCAGGTATTGAACTTTCTCTCCCATTCTTTACGGTAAGGTCGAGAAGCGAAAGGGTAAGCTTCTGAAGGTCGCTGCCGAATATTTTATGAAGTATCCTGCTTTTCCTCGAAGGTACAATAACAGGGCTGGTCAGTACTTCCCTCACTTCCGGAAGCCTGCATATTTCCGCGATAAAGATCATATCCTGATAGACTTTATCTATTACCTTCAGTTCGAGAGCCGACTCGAAAAGAGCTCTTGAATACCTTACTGATATTTTGCTTTGATTCATTTACGATATACCCCTTAATTCTTATTCAGATCGATCTCCTTCAGGTAGTTATTAATGATCTTCTGTTGTTCGCCGCTGGTCCCGAGCTTTTCACCGAGAAGTTTTGAAGCAATCTCAACTGACAGGAATGCAACCTGCTCGCGGATATCCTCGAGGGCTTTCATCTTTTCTCTTTCGATACCTGCCCTTGCTTTCACTACAAGTTTTTCAGCCTCTTCCGCTGCTTTCCCCTTGGCTTCAGAGATAAGCTTATCGCGCACATCCCTTGCTTCCTTAAGTATCCCTTCACGCTCCTCCCTTGCTTTCCGCAGAATAGCTTCGTTGTCGCTCTGGAGCTTCAGCATTTCCTTCCTTGCTTTTTCAGCCGATGCAAGCGACCCCTTTATCATCTCTTCCCGCGCTTTTACCGCATTGAGAATTGGTTTCCAGGCGAACTTTTTCAGTACCAGGAAAAACATAATGAAGATTATCGTTGTCCAGAATACCAGACCTATTGCAGGGGTTGTCAGACTGTTTGCCAATAAGACCATATATGATAATTTAACTGTTTGATAAAAAAGAAGCGCTGCAACCAACCGTTGCAGCGCTCCGGTTCATTTACTTTGCAATAAGAGCAACAACCACTGCAAACAGAGCTACCCCTTCAATAAGGACTGAAGCTATGATCATGGCTGTTTGTATTTTCGAGGTGGCTTCGGGCTGTCTTGCAATTGCATCCATTGCCGAACCGCCGATTCTACCGATACCAAGTCCTGCGCCTATTACCGCAAGACCTGCTCCAACTGCTGCCATAGTACCTGTCATAATAATAACTGGTTTTTAGTTAAACAATAAAAGTTAACTATGTTCCTCCTTTACTGCCAGGCTGATGAACAGGGCTGACAACAAAGTAAAGACATATGCCTGAAGGAATGCAACAAAAAGTTCAATGCAATCCATGAATATCACCATAAAAATAGAAGCCGGGGCAACACCAAGCGACTTAAAAATAAAGATAAGGCAAACAAGGCTGAGAATTATAATATGGCCTGCCACGATGTTTGCAAAGAGTCGGATCATCAGTGCGAAGGGTTTTGAAAATATCCCGATTATCTCAACCGGTATTAAAATGGGCAACAGCCAGAACGGCACCCCCGGAGTTGCGAAAATATCCTTCCAGTAGTGCCTGTTGCCGCTGAACTGTGTTATAAAAAAGGTGAACAGTGCTAAAACCATTGTCACAGCGATATTCCCTGTAACATTTGCTCCAAAAGGAGGAGGAAAGGGGATCATCCCAAAAAGGTTGTTCAGGAGAATGAAGAAAAACACAGTAAGGAGATATGGCATATATTTCTCATACTTGTGTTCACCTATATTCGGTACTGCTATATCATCGCGGACAAACAAGATAATCGGTTCGAGAAAACTCTGCATCCCTTTCGGGTGACTTATCCCTGTTCTTTTATAAGAACGGGACAATGCAATAAACACCCACAATCCAAGCAGGGCTGCAGCAAGCAATCCCATAACGGTTTTTGTCATAGAAAAGTCGAGTAGTAACTTTTCCCCATTTACTGATCCGTCTTCGTTAACGTTTACTATCGAACCTTTTAGTTCCCCTTCCTCTTCAAGCCTATAACCTTTGTATTCATGACCGTGAGAAAGTTTCTTCGAAGAGAAGATATCTAAGTCCCTTTTCTTTTGAATACAGGATAACAGGAAGGTAAATTGCCAGACTTTCGCCATTTTTCTTTGTAAAGAGATGCCATTCGTGTGAATCGGCAATATGTTCCAGGATAAATGTACTTGCATCAAATTCTTCTTCAGCTTCCCCGCTTACATTTTCCTGCCTGGCCTGGGTCGGACCACTGAACATGAAAAGCAGAATGAGAGCCAGAATACTTGCCAAAGGTCGCGTTTTCAAATCAGGTTAACTTTATAAAGATTTGTTTTTCAATGTGTTCAACATGTAAAATATCGAAAACAAAGAGAAGGCTAAATATAGCACAAAAAATAATAAAACTGAGGGAGCCCCATTTTTTTTAAGAATAATAAACCAGACAAGAGCAAGAAATAATTCAAGTACTAGCTTAATACTTACAGCTACAAAAAGATGCATGGTCTGGCTACCGGGTTCCTTCTTTCTTCCCCTGAAAAAAATATAAAGTGAAAGCAGGGTTATTAGCGAAAAGAAGAGCGTCAGGATAGGAACATCACCAAATTTAATTCCGGAAGCAACTTCAGAAAGAAGGTAACCGGAAACAAGTACCAGGGAAACGAGTAATACAAAGCTGAATATAAACCTTTTAATTGTTTTCAACAGTAGGTATTACTTTAGAAAGTCTCTGAGTGATGTGTAAATGGCGGCAAATACACCAAGAAGTGAGAAAATAACAGTAAAGACCGGAGTGTTAAGACTTAAATATTTGTCAAGTTTGGTACCGATCCAGGTCATGACCAGTATTATGGCTATCATCTGGAATGCCAGGCCTGAGTACTTTGCAAAATCCTGTATTCCCTTTCTTCCTTTATTTTCCGGAAGCTTTTTCCGGTTCTTTTCCTTTTGTGAAAGAGGCGCTTTCATTATTTTCGGTTTCGCTCATTTTGCAGGTGCCTGTGAATTTGGCACCGGGTTCAATTGAAAGCTTAAATGTCACGATCTCCCCGATTATTTTCGATGAGACTTTAAGGTTGAGCAGCTGGCCAACACTGATTTTACCATCTACAAGTCCTGATACTTCGGAGTTCTTGCAGAAAACTTCACCTTTAACTTTTCCTGTAGGACCTATCACCACCTTACCCTTGGTATCAAGGTTTCCTGTAAGGGTACCGTCAATCCGGATATCCCCGCTTGATTTAATATCCCCAATTATTTCGGTTCCATTACTTATGAGATTTATGGCTGTGGTGTCAGTCTCATTGAATTTTCCCATTTTATCCGAGTTTTTAGTTTCAAACATAATAACTCATAAATATAAAAAGTATTGCCAAGAAAAATAAATTGTACCGTCCTATCTTCTATTTGGGATCGTATGCCCATTTCAGGTAGATTGCGCCCCAGGTAAAACCGCCTCCGAAAGCGGCAAGTATCAACTTATCACCCTTTTTCAGCCTGGATTCATATTCCCATATGCATAATGGAACAGTTGCTGTAGTGGTATTTCCGTAATTCTGGATATTTATCATTACCTTCTCGGGAGGCAGACCCATTCTTCGCCCGGTGGCCTCAATAATTCTGAGGTTGGCCTGATGTGGAACAAGCCACGCGATATCTTCGGATTTCAGGTTATTACGCTCCATGATCTCGGCCGCCACATCAGCCATATTTACCACAGCAAACTTGAAGACACTCTGGCCTTCCTGGTATATGTAATGTTCGCGGGCATCAACTGTTTCATGAGACGACGGTTTAACAGATCCTCCGGCTTTCAGATGAAGATATTTGCGCCCTGATCCGTCAACATGGAAGATATAATCAATTATACCGGTATCCTCAGCAGTAGGTTCAAGCAGGACAGCTCCGGAAGCGTCACCGAACAAGGGACAGGTGGTCCGGTCGGCATAATCGGTTATAGACGACATTTTATCTGCTCCTACAACGACTACTTTCTTATATCTGCCGGTCTCAATGTACGCTGCGCCGGTCTGTAAAGCAAACAGAAAACCCGAGCAGGCTGCATTAAGGTCGAAGCTGAAAGCATTTTTAATTCCGGTCTTATCAGAAATTATGTTTGCCGTTGCGGGAAATGCCATATCGGGAGTTACAGTGCAGCATATAAGCAGGTCTATATCATCAGGTGACGTATTGGTCTTCTCAAGCAATCCTCTTACGGCCTTTTCACCCAGATCTGAGCTACCTAAACCCTCTCCCTTCAGAATCCTTCTTTCCTTTATCCCGACTCTCTGCATGATCCATTCGTCGGAGGTATCAACCATCCTTGACAGTTCATTGTTGGTGAGTCTGTATTCCGGAACCCAGGCGTTTATACCTGTAATTGCAGCCCGTACTTTTCCCATAGTTAAATAGCTTCAATAATCTTTTGCGCCAGGTTGGCACGTACAACATTCCTTGTCTGCAGGATCATGTTCATTATAGCTTTCCTCTTTGAAATACCGTGACCTATGACTATATTGGCATTAACTCCAACAATCGGGGTGCCGCCAATATTTTCAAAGTTAAACCTGTCAAAAAAGGAGTCGGTCATATTTCTTTTCTTAAGAAGAAAATACAATGCTTCAGCCTGTTTAAGAACCACGTTCCCTACAAAACCATCACAAACCACCACATCGGTCATACTTTCGTGGAACAAGGCATGCCCTTCGATATTGCCGGCAAAATTAAGGCCGGGATATTCTTTCATTAATTCATATGCCGCTTTAACAGCCGGTGTCCCTTTCGTTTCTTCTTCCCCGATATTCAACAATCCGACACTCGGATTATCAATCCTCAGAACAAATTTTGCAAAAAGTGAACCGAGGATTCCATACTGTAACAGCACATCAGGTTTACAATCGGGATTTAAGCCCACATCCAGTATTACGGAATCGCGTCCGTCAATACATGGGAGTATTGTTGCAAGGGCAGGCCTGAAAACTCCCGGAATAACATTTACGGAATAGCTGGCTCCCACGAGCATAGCTCCTGTATTACCCGCGCTGCAAAATCCGTCGAGCGTTCCATCCTTAAGCATTCCGTAGCCAACAGCGATACTTGAGTCTTTCTTCTGTGAGAATGCTTTTGCAGGATGATCCCCCATTTCGATCACCTGCGAGGTATGAATAATCTTAAACGATGAAGGAGAGACATTCATCTCCTGAAGTTTCCCAAGAATAACACTTTCATCACCTAACAGAACAATTGTTTCATCGGCGGAAATATTCTTCAGGGAATCAACTGAACCTTCAATAATTGCATCGGGAGCAAAATCACCCCCCATAACATCGATGCCAATATTCATCTTATTAAGATTAAATTACTGCGATCAGGCAGTCGCCTTCTTCTCAACCGCAAGTTTGCCTCTGTAAAATCCGCATTCGGGGCATACCCTGTGATACTGGATTGAGGATCCGCAGTTTGAACATGTACCTGTTGTAGGAGCTGTTGCCTTATAATGTGTTCTCCGTTTATCTCTTCTGGTACTGGAATGTTTGTGTTTTGGATGTGCCATTTTATTCTTTTTTAATTATCGTTCATCAGCTTCTTCAATTCATCCCACCTGGGATCAATCTTGATTTCCTCTTCTATCAGATGTTCTTTAAGTTTCTGAAGCATAACCGGATCGCAGGTGCTTTTCCCTGTTTCATCATCGGGGTGTATCCTCTGAATCGGAAGTGCAAGATATATAAATTCATAGAAATACTGTTTAAGATCCAAATCATATTCATCCCGGGGTATTGTAATAATTTCCGGATCGATATCGTCTCTTGAATCCCCGAATTTTACCAGTAGTCTGTTCTCACACTCTAACGGAAAATCGAACATCTCCAGACATCTGTCGCAACAAATCCTGACTGTGCCTGATATCCTTATGTCTATATCAAGATGCGCAGATCCCTTTTCGATCTCTATAACGGCAACAAGTTCTCCCTCTTTAATTTCCGACTCTTCAAATATGTCAAAAAACCTCTTATTAATCTCAAAATCAAAAGTGTGGTGTCCCTCTTTTAAACCACCTGCCGGTATTGTAAATAACTCGGTCATCTCTTTAAATTTTGGTCTGCAAAAATATAAATCCTTATCCAATTAAAAAAATTATCAACAAAAAAGTAACATTAATTGCGAATTAAGCATCTCTGCCGGTTTATTTCCGCAACTTACCGATTAATTGTACCGATCTCTTTTATAATAACTTATTTTTGATTCAGTAATCAAACAGTCATGAAAAACAGGGATCATTTTATGCACAGAAGGGAACATCATCCACGGGTCAGCTTCGGATTGTTCCTTATTGTTCTCGGATTGGCGCTGCTGGTGGCCACTAACGATATGCTGAAGCTCGGTAATGTTGGAGATTATTTTACCTGGGAAACAGCAATGATCTTCGTTGGTGTGCTGCTTATTTTAAACCTTCAATTTACAGGAGGTCTGCTGCTTATTGCCGGAGGGACATGGTTTCTCCTTGATCATTTCGACTATGAAATGTCTGAAACCATTAAATCCATTTACTGGCCTGCGGTAATTGTAATGGTAGGGCTGGGATTTATTTTTTCATCCTTACTGAGACGGAAAAACAAGAATAGTTAACTTTAATTCTGATAAATTTTACAACTATGGAAACAAATCAAGATTTCAGAGATGCCAACCGGGAGATAAAGGATGCCGAGCGGGAGTTACGGGGACAACATCATTCTACCAGTAACCGGGTAATAATCGGTGTAATACTTGTCCTGGCAGGCTTATTCCTTGTCATAAGGAACACCGGTTTCTTCCCGGAGTTCATTGATAACGTCATTTTCAGCTGGCCTATGCTGCTTGTGGCAATCGGACTCGTTATGACGCTTACTGCATCAGAAAAGACAGCAGGCGTCATTGTGATGGCCGTTGGTGGCTTCTTCATGATTCCTTTGATCTTCAGGGAGACATTTCATATGTATAACATGTTCTGGCCTTCAATTTTCATAATAATCGGAGTCATTTTTATAGTCTCAAAGCGGCGCGGCTGGAACGCTGTCACCTCTAAAGGGTCACTCGGGGATGACTATATAGATTACGTAAACGTATTCAGCGGCGGCGAGCGTCAGATTGTATCCCAGAATTTCAGGGGAGGAAAGGTCTCCGCTGTTTTTGGCGGCATTGAGCTCGATCTTACAAAAGCAAAACTTGCTCCCGGTACTTCAGAACTGGAAATAGCCTGTGTGTTCGGCGGCGCTACTATTATTGTACCGGACGACTGGCATGTCACAATCGAAGTGACTCCGGTGCTGGGAGGTTTCACCGATTCCCGGAAGCTGATTCCCGGACGGACAATAGATCCTTCAAAGCACCTGATAATAAAGGGAGCCGTTGTACTTGGAGGTGGAGAGGTGAAGAGTTATTAAATCCCGCACCGGATGAAACACCCTGTACTTTCAAACCAGGTAAGACTGATTGTATGGTGGCTGGTCTGGCTCTTCATGACGCTGGGCCAGCTGCTCTTGTATTACTACGCTTATGGTAAATTCACAACCACCGCTATTGCCGACGGGATAATCTCACTAGCAATTTATTCAGGAGCAGGCCTCTCCCTCTGGTATCCCTTCAGGTACTTCAATGCTCCCGGCAGCAAAATCACTGTCATTATAGGTAATCTTGTTTTCAGCGGAGCGATTTCAGTGACACTCTGGATAATGATCACAAAGCTCTTAACAACAGCGGTCCTTCCAAATGCGCCTGACTACAAGGCATACTGGGAGGCTACGTTTCCATACAGGGTGGGGACAGGGGTGTTTATTTACGGCCTCATTGTACTTGCTTATTATCTGTTCATAAGCCTCTTTAACCTCTCTGAAAAAAATGCCAGGGAAGCCCGCCTTGAAAGCCTTGTTAAGGAAACTGAGCTTAAAATGCTGAGGTCTCAAATTAATCCGCATTTCCTTTTTAACAGCCTCAATTCGGTAAGCTCACTCACAATTACCGATCCCGACAAAGCCAGGGAAATGGTCATTAAACTTTCAGAATTCATGAGATACGCGCTTTCGAAGAAAGATGAACAACCAGTTACCCTCAGAAGTGAACTTGAAAACCTTCTGTTATACCTCGACATCGAGAAGGTCCGGTTCGGCGACAGACTCTCAACAGAAGAAACCATCGGAGAGAACTGCCTGGATATAAAAATGCCGGTGATGCTTTTACAGCCCCTCTATGAAAATGCAATAAAACACGGTGTATATGAAAGTACAGAAGTCGTAAGCATTAAAACAAAAATCGCCTGCAGAGAAGGCTACCTTGAAATAAATATAAGCAATAATTATGACCTGATACCATCATCTGTAAAAGGTACAGGCACCGGTTTATTAAATGTTACACGACGGCTTAATCTGGTTTACGGAAACCGGGCATCAATAAAGACAACTAAAGAGAACGGCATCTACTCGGTTACACTTTTTATCCCGGCTGAGGTCTGAAAACCCTGGAAATAATTAAATTTGCTAAGTACTAATTAACTCAAGTTGCTAGTTGCTGGTTCCTTGTTACTGGTTAGTTGTTGATTAACAGAACAATAAGCGATTTTGTTAAAATGTATTTAATATTTTTGCATTTATCATGATGCTCATTATCAAATAACTAGCAACCAGCAACAAGCAACTTGCAACTAAGATTAATTAATGGATTTGATCCTCTTAATCTGCGTTAACCTGCCTCAGCCGGAACAGGTTTCCTAACGTCATTAATGCGAAATCAGCGGGAAAAAATTTATGGAAAAGATCAGAACTATTATTATCGAAGACGAAGCTCCGGCAAGAGAGATAATCAAACACTATCTGAAAGAGCTGGATTCAATTGAATTAATTGCTGAATGCTCCGACGGCTTTTCGGGTCTTAAAACAATTTCACAATTGAAGCCTGACCTTGTCTTCCTTGACATTCAGATGCCCAGGCTCACAGGCATCGAACTGGTTGAAGTTCTTACGGAAAAACCGGAGATCATCTTTACTACCGCATACGATCAGTTTGCCTTAAAAGCCTTTGAGCTTAATGCTGTTGATTATCTCTTAAAGCCTTTCCCGAAACGACGATTCCTGGAAGCAGTTAAAAAGGCTGTTGATAAGATACTTTCAGGTACAGGGAACCAGGAGCCTGCAAGTCAGCTGCTTGCCAAAATGCCCGAACCCGTCAATCCCGTAAACAGGATCGTTGTCCGCAAGGGAAACGCCATCAACCTTATCCCGGTTGAGCAGATCCGGTACGTTGAAGCCCAGGATGATTATGTAATGATCCATCACTCAAACGGTAAAGCCCTCAAGCAGCAGACAATGAAGTTTTATGATGATAACCTGCCAAAAGCTGATTTCATACGGATCCACCGCTCATATATCGTTAAAGTTCAAGAGATCAATAAGATTGAACCCTACGGAAAGGATAATCATGTGGCAGTGCTCCGGTCAGGGGATAAGCTGCCAGTCAGCCGCAGCGGATACCAGCATCTTAAGGAAGAACTGAAATTCTAAAGAAAACAACCCCTGAATCCCTGAACTCTGTGGACCTCTGTGCCTACTCTGTGGAAGTCTGTATAACTAAAAGTTTTACTGCAGATCTATCTTTTAAGCCTGTTTTCTGCAGGATATCTCTTAAAAAGCCAGGATGAAGAATAATACCGTCCTGATCCAGGAAACGCGGCACCGGATCATATCCATGCGTACCTCCAGGACGGCAGCGAAGTATCCTGTTTATTGTCAGCAGTGAGACCTCTTACCGGTCCGTGAATTTTCAGTGCATCAAGAGCATACTGTGAACAGGTCGGGCACATGCCGGCATGAAGGTCTCAGCAGCGGTGAAATGGCAAACTTGTAGAAGTAAACCGGAAGCGAAAGAATAGATATGAAAATATTTGTCCTGCTGCCTCGATCATAATGCAAAGATAACAATTGGGCCAATCGGTGTTGTTATGTTAATACTGTTTTGATTAATTTTGGAATCACTGACAAATTGACCTGAAATGGGGTAAGAAAACAGTATGGCAGAAATTTTGATTGATAAATTGAAATATAAAAAATCAAGATAATTATGAACGGACAAAATCCAAATCTGAATATCTGGCTGATCTTCATCGCATTCATGATCCTGAGCTGGATCGTAAGCATGGTGCTGAAAACTAAATTCAAAAAGTATTCCAAAATACCCCTCGACAACGGCATGTCGGGTCGTGAAATAGCTGAAAAGATGCTTCGCGACAATGGTATTTACGATGTTAAGGTGCAAAGTGTGCCCGGCCAGCTGAGCGATCATTATAATCCCGAAAACAAAACTATCAACCTCAGCCAGGAGGTCTTCAGTTCAAGGAGTATCGCAGCTGCCGCCGTTGCTGCACACGAAACCGGACACGCTGTCCAGCATTCAACAGCGTATGCCTGGCTCGGATTACGATCAAAGCTCGTCCCTCCTGTAAGCTTTGCCTCAAAATATGTACAGTGGATACTGCTTCTGGGAATATTGCTCGTTAACACGTTCCCGGCTCTTCTGCTTGCAGGTATTGTCATCTTTGCACTTACCACCCTGTTCAGCTTTGTGACCCTCCCTGTTGAGATCAACGCCAGCCAGAGGGCGCTTGCATGGCTGTCAGATACCGGGATCTCCTCGTCAATGAACCAGGATAAAGCTAAGGATGCACTGAAATGGGCCGCATTTACATACGTTGTGGCAGCTCTCGGCTCGCTTGCAACCCTGCTGTATTATATTATGATCTTTACCGGAGCAAGCAGGGACTGAACGCTCGCGGCAAACCGGGTTCTTATCTGCCTTCAACCTTAAGCCAGTCTGTTTTCTTGTGAATTATCCGGATGGTCAGCCATATAACACCGGCAGGAACTGACATATAGATCCACTCCCTGGTAATGTAGATCCTTTCGGATAGGAAATAATTCCTGAAAAGGTCGAGTACCGTGAAAATCAGGAATATATTTACAAAGCTGTTGTACTCGCGTTTTAAAACGTTTTTAAAAGAAAACCTGAGAGTCGGCTTTACAAATAACTTTACCCTTGGGATTACCGCCAGTACTTTTTCGGACCATTTGTCATAAATATCACCAAACTTCCTTCTGAGAAATTGTTCTTCTGCAAACATTATCCGCTCGTAATAGATCCAGTAGACAAGTACAAAGAAAGCCGTAAAGACAAATGACCTGAGGAATAGGACAGGTCCGAGCCACATGAAGAAGTTACCGAAATAAAGAGGATGCCTGACAAGTGAATAGATCCCTGTCATATTCAGCTCATCCGCAATCTGTCCTGCTTCGGTGTTGCGTCCGGAGGTATTTACCGGTACAAACCCGACCGTATAGATTCGGACAGCCTCCCCAAAGAGGCTTATGCCCAGACAAATCAGCTCTTCGGTGAGATTGAAGAGGATCGCCTGCCTGTTTGCCAGGTACATAACTATAATACCTGTAATAACAAGAATGACCGGAAGCCAGCTTCTTCTTCTGAATAACCAGTTGCCGCTCTTCTCAAATTCATGAACCAGTGCCATCAACGGGATTTTAAATAGGGTTTGGGGGGTAAAAGTATTAAATTTCTAGAAACTATACTTTATTCTGAGAAAACCAAGATTTATCCTTGTCCTCTCCCCTGCCATTATACTGTTGAAATGTTGCCAGATCAGTGAAAAGTCGATGTTTTCAGCAAGTGAATAATCCATTGAGGGGCCGGCAAAATAACCGTCGGGATCCGGAAACCACATTCCTGAAAGTGTAAGGTTTAATAAGGGAGTAACCGCCCAGGTAAATTGCCCGAAAGCTGAAAACCTTGAAAAGGCAAGGTTTTTTGAGGAGAGGTTTCCGGAATAGAACAGGTCGAAATCGTTAAATTCAAGTGGACTGTTGCAATACATGATCTGAATCTGGGCTATTGAATTATCCTTGAATATTTTATCTGCCCCGGTAGTTAGCAGGATAGTCCCCAGGTTATTCGGAAACTCTTCCCATGGCTGGAACCATGACCCTTCACCACGGAATGACACATTTCCGACAGCTCCTGACCAGCCTGCCCCGATAACTATATCCTCGCTGTTAACATAACCTGCAAGGAACTG
Source organism: uncultured Bacteroidales bacterium (assembly GCA_963806555.1). Taxonomy (GTDB): domain Bacteria; phylum Bacteroidota; class Bacteroidia; order Bacteroidales; family VadinHA17; genus LD21. The sequence continues at coordinate 17,141 of CAWDYR010000007.1, forward strand.
AATATCGTATCCCCACTTGTTGAAGCGGAAGAGCCCGGCAGCAGTAATATCATTCTCGCTGTCGACTTTTACAGCCATTTCAGCTGCTGAGGAGGAAGAGGGAAAAAACTGCAGCCGGAGGGCGTCGCTGCCTGGTCTTTCAACATAGTCAAAATCGAAAAAGGAGTAGGCATTGAAAATGTCATTTGGATTCCAGACAAACGTCTGTCCCCAGTTAATACGCTGCCTGCCGGCAGTGACCTGGAATTTATTGAAATGAACGTCGAACCACAGGCGGTCAATAGTGGTGTTAAACACAAACGACTGTTTTTTAAATATATCCCACGACATATCAACAAACCCGGGATCGGCTCCGATCATTTCAGGATAAAGGTCGACGAACCGCACCATATCACCTGTAAAGAGGCGGTTTCTGAATTCAGCGGCAAAAGTCAGATTTTCATTGATATACCCTTTAAAGTTGAGCCTGTTATGAAGAAGATTTTCGTTCAGGAAAGGCCCCGACAGCGAATCAAACATGACACTCTGCATTGAGGTAATGTATCCGCTCACAGTTATCGGTTTCTTATTCTCCTGCGGGAAAGAAACGATGCTTATTCCTGAGATCAGGATTATCAGAACCGATTTTCTCATCAATGATGTGTCAGGTTTCATTCTTTGATTTCATCCGTAACGACTTTACCGTCTTCAAGGGTGATAACCCGCCTGGCTCTTTTCATAACCCGTGCATCGTGGGTTGAAAAAATAAATGTCATCTCTTCTTCATGGTTAAGCTTCTCCATTATATCGAGCAGGGATTCTGCGGATTTGGAATCAAGGTTGGCAGTCGGTTCATCCGCCAGTATGAACTCAGGATGTGCAGCCAGGGCCCGCGCAACAGCTATCCGTTGCTGTTGCCCTCCCGATAGCTGCGATGGCCGGCTGTTGTGGCGGTCAGAAAGTCCGACTGATTTCAGAAGCTCCTCCGTACGCGCTTTCCGTTTTTCACGCGACCATTTCTGCAGGCTCATTATAAAACCAACGTTTTCAGCTGCTGTGAGGACGGGTATCAGGTTATAAGACTGGAAAACAAAACCGACGTGCTCCATCCTGAAGTCAATAAGCTCTGAAGGGCGAAGCTCCGAAAGCCGGTGACCGGCTACCAGTATCTCGCCGCTCGTGGGCTGATCAAGGCCTCCGATAAGATTGAGAAGCGTTGTCTTACCTGAGCCTGACGGGCCGACTATAACTGCAAAATCACCCTTCTCAAAGCTGAGCGTGACTCCGTTTACAGCCTTCACCTCAACTTCGGTGTCGTGGTAAACCTTGTGGACATTATTGATTTCAACTACTTTCATGATTATTCCATGTTATTTTATTCGCTTCGTAAAGCCTCTACCGGATTCAGCTTTAATGCCTTGCGGGCCGGATAAATGGATGAAAGGATTCCCGTTAGTACTATGAGCGATGCGGTTATGAAGAAGAATTGTGTGTCGATAGTCGGGAAAAGGTGCGCCGAGTAGCCAAATGCCTCCATCCCTTCGGAGTACTTCACAAGGTTAATGCCATTCTTTGCAGTGGCTGCAATGACTGCCGCACCCAATCCCATACCGGCAACCCCCCCGGCAAGTGACAGGAATACGGATTCGAGCATTATCATCATGAATGTTTTCCGGCGGTTCATCCCGATTGCGGCGAGCATTCCAAGCTCCCGCGTCCGTTCAAGCACCGACATGAGCATGGTATTGACAATGCCAAATGCCAGCGCTGCAAGAATAATAGCCATAAATACCCCGTAGATCTGTTGCATCATATCCGACAGCATCGCCAGGTCAGGCTGAATTTCCTTCCAGTTCAATACCTCAAACCCCGGAAGGGCTTTCCTGATCACAGGCGTGACCTCATCCGTAAGCTCGTTGTTGTCAAGCCTTACTATCATCCTGTGAAAGGTATCCTCTTTCAGCCCTGTCAGTTTTCTTAACTCTTCAATCGGAACAAAAACCGATAAAACCTCGAACATATCGTTGTTGGTCCTGTAAATGCCGCTTACACGGAATGCAGCTCCTGTCTGAATATTGTTTACATCAAGGAATGAAAGGATGATCTTCGAGCCCTCGCGGTACGACCATGCCGCCTCCTTTATCCTTAGCCCGTATTTCTTGCTTTCGGATGAAGAGAGAAGCGCCTCAAACGTCTTTGAAAACTTTTTTTCGGAGGTGAACCTGACATCTTTCAAATTTACAATCTTTGAAATTACGGTTTCAGGTACCCCGTTGGCTTCAAGGGTTGTCAGCGACTCATCTGAAAGAATGTACCTTATAATGTTCAGTTCTTTTGCAAGCTTTTCACCAATGATGGCTGAGTTGAATTTAGTTTCAGATCCGAACCAGCTCCCTGTACCGGGGATAAGCTTCCGGGGTAATGTAAAAATGTCTGCTTCTTTTTCACTGTCAATTCCGGTTATTTCCACTCCAGTGCTCTTTGCGGAAGTGGATGCAATCCCCCTTATAATGATTCTTCCCGCGACTGATTTAACACCGGGTGTGGAATCAACAACTGCTTTAATGCGGCCAAAGTCGGTAATTACATTCTGAATATCCCCACTGCTCCTGAAGTCTTTATTGTTTATCTGTATATGCGAAAGCTCTTCGTTTACAGCGGCGTCGATCCTCTGTACAACGGAACTGTTGATGGCAGCCATTGTAAATATGCCTGCAAATACGCCGATTGCCACAGCTGCTATTACGATAAGGCTTCTCGTTTTATTGCGCCATATATTTTTCCAGGCTATTTCCGTGATCATAACTGTGCCATTTATTTTCTCATAGAGCTTATTACATTTATCCTGAATATCTTACGGACGCTGAACGAGATCGCGATAAGCAGGATTATAAGAACAACCACAACCTGCCACAAAAAATATGTATCAGGCATTAAAGTCGGCATTACGGGATCGAAACCATAATCTTCATACATTCTTGCCATCTGGCCCCTGAACCTCAGGGGGTGTGCATTTCCATAGAGTATAATTGGAAGTGATGCAATAACTCCTGCTACAACACCCAGAAAACCAATCAGAAGCATCTCGAACGATACAACCTTTGCAAGCTTCCTCCTTTGCATCCCTATCGATACGAGCATTCCGAATTCCCTTCGGCGCTCAGCCATCATCATCAGGACAGTTCCAAAAACTCCGAATGCAATTACCAGGTAAAGTATCCCGATCATGATAATACCACTTCTGTTGTCGGCTTCCATCTGATTAATTAAAAGTGCATTCATCTGACGCCAGGTTCGTATAACAAGAGGATCAGCAATAATTCCGGTCAATCGCTCTTCTGTCTGCCTGATCGCTTCATCTTCATTGTTTTTAAGACCTATCACTGCCGAGGTTGCCATCCCGTTTGCGGCATAGAGTTCCCGGGCAGCATTTACCGGTATGTACACTATAAGATTGTCAATATCGGGGGCAGGCAGCTTTACGATTCCTCTTACTACATATTTTCCGGCGGCTGATGTACCATGATACCCAGGCCCTACAAGCACAACGGTGTCTCCTGTTTCAGCCTTCAGATATTTTGACAACCCGTTGCCGATTATCACGCCCGATAAATCATCGTTTGAAAAATACGCGTTTCTGAAGGATGCATGCTTCCGGATCACAGGAAGCAGCCCGGCAGTGTCTTCATCCGAAATTCCAAGGTCAAGCATCAGGCGGCCATCACTTGAATAGGATTCATTGCTGAATACGTCAAGTAGCTTTTTGGTCCGGTCGGGGATATCAGCATTTTTCAATTCTTCTATTGCCTCCCCGGTCAGCTTATATCTTACCAGCTTGTTCCTTATCCCGGATACCCTGTCCTCGCCTTCAGGATCAATTCCCATCACCATCACACCCTGTGTACGGCTTCCCACAGCTGCCAGAGAAAACGATTCCAGCCGTGGCACAACATCATTGACATTGGGATCAGCTTTGATTTTGTCAAGTGTCGACTGATCAATTTCAAAAGCATTGTCAAGAACGGGGTCATCAAAATAATCAGTGTGTTGCAGTTGAAGGTAACCAGTATACGATTCTATAATATTCCTGAACATCGCGTCGTAAGCGCCAAGCTGGAAAGAACGCATCAGGAGGGCAAAGAAGATGGCAAAGAAGACGGAGGCAGCTGTAATCAGTGTCCTTTTCCTGTTACGCCAGAGGTTTCTCCATGCAAGCTGGGAGTCGGTCATTTATCTGATAGTTTTCATGTTCTGTTGTGAAAAGAAACTCTCCTCCAGTTTGATATTGAACTTCATTACACTAATTTTAAGGATAGTTTTATTTCCGGGGTTTTCAGCCGGCGTGAGTTCGATAACTGTGGGTAAAAGCCTTCCTTCGAATGTTTTAAGGTCTTTACCGATCTCCGATCTCACAAGATAGCCATCCTCATCGTACAACTCAGCCTTAAGTACAATAAAGTCTTTCGTGTCAACCCACCAAACCTGCGATCCCCATATCACATCAGCGTCAGCCCTGGCAGTAAGTCTGACCTTGTAGCAGAGCCTGCCATCAACCTCTTCTTCACCCTCGGTTTTGTGGGTATAGTCGTTCACCACCGACGATTCCCTGAGTAAATCATCGTTTGTATAATCTGATCCCATCCATCCCTGCGACATCATTGAGGGAGGCAGCTTGATGAGCCTGTTTATTGATGGATTCCAGCTCCACATTTCATTCCCTCGTTTCAGGAATGTCTGACCTTTCTCCCGTGCCGGTGCAGTTATGAGCGTGAGAGCATAGTCATCGCCCATCGACCATGATTTGAATTCAACGCTTCGTTGCCAGGCAGGCCTCACAATGGTCATCGCCATTTCACTGTACCCACTTTTTTCACCATTGAATTTCTCATCAGCTTTCCTGACGATATCGGTTGCTGAAATTTCCTGCCCGTGAAGGGTGTAACTTCCACAATAAAGCAGGATAAAAGAGGCACCTGAGAGAAGAAGTTTCATGAAATCCTGATTTTACGTACCAAATTACATTTTTTTAAACTATTTACCCCAACTCATTACAACAAATATTGAAATTTCGAGTTCAGATATTGTTGAAAGATTATTTAACTTTAACAGGTTGAATTTAAAACAATTTTCAGATGGCAAGTCTCAAGATTTTACTGGGCTTAATCCCTTCTACATCCAAAATTGAACAGGTAGAAAAGGCGCTTATCGCCGAATATGAAAAGCTCGGTGCCTTTTCAAAATCTGATCTGCTGGCTAAATACAATAAGCTTAATGATCTGGTAAATTCCTCTTCTTTCATTCAGAAAAGAAAGGAAATTGAGTCTCTTCAATTCAGGAATTCGGAAGAATTCATTAAGGAGAAGGAGTTCCTTTCTCTTCAGAAATCAAGGGATATAGTCCTCTATTTCAAAACTGTTGCAGGGAACATGCTTAAAAGGTTCAGGGACCTTGATGGTTCCCAGAAGATAAGGGATTTTGAATCGCTCGAAAACTTCATACAGTCAAACGCTTTCAGGGTAAAGCAAAAGATGAAAGCCATTACTTTCAAGGATTCCGACGAGTACAGGAAGTTCCTTGATTACAAATCGCTTAAGAAAGATCCTGAGATTAAAGCTTACTACAAGGCTGCCGCGAAGGGGGAAACGGTGAAATCAAATACTGTCCGGAAGTTTGAAGAGCTCAGCGCCTACATAAAAACCTCCGAGTTCCTGACAAAAAAGAACATGCGGCCAATAACCTTTAAGGATACGGAGGAGTACAAGAAGCTCCTTGAATATAAGCGCATAAAGGGTAGTCTTGATATAAAGGAATATTATAAATTCAAAGCATCGAAAGAGTATGCAAATTTTCTGAACACCGACGGTTCAGCGAGGCTGGCAAGGTATAATGAACTCCGGGAGTATGTCGCAACCCAGCCGTTCAAAGAGAAGAAAAACTACCTCCTCGATAAAAAAAGATTCGAAAAAACAGAAATGTTCAGGGATTTCCAGGAGTATCAGAAGCTGAAAAAGAACAGTGATATCATCTGGTATTTCAAGGTTAGGGATTCCAATAAATTTGATGAGCTTAAGAACAAAGAGCTGACCTTCAACGATGACTTTGACGGAGAAAAGCTTGACACCAGGAAATGGCTGACAAACTATTACTGGGGGGATAAGCTTTTGAAAGACAATTATTCAGTCGACGGTGACCTTCAGGCTTATACTGAGAAAGAAAATTTTGAAATCCGTAACAGCCTGTTGAAGATCCATACCAAACCGCAAAGAGTGACCGGGAAAGTGTGGTTACCCGGGTCAGGTTTCCAGAAAAGGGAGTTCAATTATACATCAGGCCTTATCAATTCAGCTGACAGCTTCAGGCAAAAATACGGAATCTTTTCAGCCAAAATAAAACTGGGTAATTCCATTGCCAGGAATAATTTCTGGATGCTGTCCGACAAAATTACTCCTCATATTGATATTTGCAGGACCACAGGTGGCAAGGTATGGGCCGACTATGTTTCACTGAACAAACATGTGGCAAAAACCTCGGTCGGGTCGCGCTACTCAAATGATTTTTATATCTTCACGCTTGAATGGACTAAGGATATGCTTCTCTGGAAGATCAATGGTAAAGAGATTTTCAGACAGACATCCGATGTACCCCAGACACCAATGTACGTTCTTCTTTCCGGCGGCCTCAACAAGCCGGTAAACGGGATGACTACAATGGAGGTTGACTGGGTACGGGTGTATAAGCATAAATAACCGGAGTTATATATTCAAAAAAAATAAGAACTTACACTGAGATCCACTGAGAAGTCGACCCCTAAATCCCCTGAAGGGGACTTAAAGTATAGCCCCCTTTAGGGGGTTGGGGGTGATTTTAATGTGGCACTCTGTGTAAGTTCTTTATTGACAAGTTTCCCAAAACCCGAAATCAAAAATCCAATATTCTTCTTTGTCCCTGTAACTTTTTGGCTTTTAACCCGTCTTTATCCTGAAATCGAGTTTAATGACAGTTAAGGAATATAACAGGTCTGTTGAAGAGTTTTCTGATTCTGTTTACCGTTTCATCCGTTCAAACCTTAAGGATGAGGACAGGTCGAACGACATCGTTCAGGACAGCTTTGAAAAACTCTGGAGAAATGTTACAGATATAGAATATCCTGTCGTTAAATCGTGGTTGTTTTCAACTGCTTATCACGCAATGATAGATATAATCCGGAAAGAGAAAAGATTAACTTCCCTGGACCAGTCATCCGAAAGCGATTTCCTTTCAGAGTCTCAATACAGCGATCTCAATGAGATCCTTCACCTTGCACTTGACAGGCTCCCCGAAAACCAGAAGTCGCTGGTACTGCTGCGTGACTATGAAGGATACAGCTATAAGGAGATAGGTGATATAACAGGCCTTAACGAAGCCCAGGTAAAAATAAATATCTACCGCGGCAGAATGGCGCTGAAAAGCTTTATCGGAAGAATTGAAACAGTAATTTAGCTATGAAACCCGACAGATCAAATTACGAAATATGGTTTATCGACTGGATCGAGGGGAACCTGAATGATCAGGAGGTTCAGGAGCTAAACCTGTTTCTCAGGGATAATCCTGATCTCAGGGAGGAGCTTGAATCATTCTCATTCGCTAATCTTCAACCGGATGATTCCATCTATGAAGGTAAAGAGCTTCTCAAAAAATCGGCAGCCAGCTATTCCCCCGAACAGTTCGAACACTTATGCATAGCGAGCCTCGAACATGACCTGCATGCCGGCCAGGTCGCCGAACTCGCTGAGATCATAAGTCACGACGATCAGAAAAGAACGACATTCGAACTTATCTCAAAACTCAGGCTTGCCCCGGGAAATGAGGTATTCACAAAAAAAAGCAGTGTTAAAAAATTAACAACAGGTCAGAAGATCTTGCGCATCTCGGTTATCGGGCTTAGCGCCGCTGCAACAATTGCCATCCTGGTTATTGCATGGCTGGCCCTCCCCGGAAATCCTGCAGATGAAACCGGTCAAATTGCCCTCAGTGGAAATCAGGACACCATAAGGATAAAGACTGCCCGGTCAATTATAAAAACGGATCCGCTTTTAATTCCGGAACCTGCATTCCTACAGACAGAAATACAGGAAACCATCCCCGGCTCCGGGATAACGGAACCGAATACCGTAAAGTCAGAAAAAATACCTCTTGCCGGAGACCAGGCTCCTTCTCCCTATTTAAGAAGGGCTGACCCGGTAAATACATTTGCAGTTTCAGTATCTCCTGAAACCATAACCGTCGGCATACCCCCGGCCACCAGTCTGATAGCATTTAAATCCGCCCCTCTGCCTCCTTTCTTTGATGACGGCAGAAGCAACGTGGAAAGGTTCTTTGCAAAGTTTTTCCATGAAAAGATAATGCGCGATCCCGCCTCAGCATACGAACCGGTAGAGACGTATGAACTTGCAGAAGCCGGCTTAAACGGACTTAACAGGCTCTTTGGCTGGGAACTGGCATTGCAGAGGAACACTGACGATAAAGGAGAATTAAAATCATACTACTTCAGTTCAAGACTTCTCAAATTCAATGCTCCGGTAAAAAAGACAGCAAAAGAGCTGTAACTTTTTGAACAGGATTGCCGTCACAGCAATAAAACAATAAAAGATTTAACAGCCATGAAAAGAATAACATTTTTACTGATTGCAACCGCAATGCTTTGCCAGTCATTCAACCTGCAATCACGCGAGGAGATCCTAAGGGAGATGGAACGTCAGACCACTACGAATTCCAATGATAAAATGACTGTCGTTGTCGGAGATGACAAAGTCAGGGTCGAAAAACAGGATTCATTAATGACCCTGGGAGTTGGTAACAGAAATATGAATATCATTGAGTCGGATGAAGGCAAAAAGAGAGTCGATTTTGAATACGAATCTTCATCAGACCGTAACCGGAACCGGAACTATAACCAGGACTATGATGAGGAAGAACGCGACAATGGGGCTAGACACTTCAGGGGCCACTGGTCAGGTATCGAAGCCGGATTCAACAACTACAATCATGTAAGATCAATGAATCTTCCTGATGATATTTCCTATATGAGGCTTGATGCCAACAACTCAATTAACCTCAATGTGAATATCTCCCAGCTGAGCATCGGGTTCTGCCGTTATATGGGGATTGTCACGGGTATCGGATTTAACTGGAACAACTACAGATTCCAGGACGGTAACAGCATTACGGTCGGCACCGACGGTATAATCTCACCTGTCTTTTTCGCTGACCCGACTCCTCCCGTCAAGAGATCCAAATTCTCAACACTCTATCTGACAATGCCTGCAATGCTCGAATTCCAGATCCCTGCCGGATACGGTAATCATCTGAATGTGGCTGGAGGTGTCATTGGTGCGCTCAAGCTCAACGCCTGGACAAAGGTGGTTTATGAAAACGGGGAGAAATCGAGAGCCAATGATGATTATAACCTGAATCTCCTCAGGGGAGGTGTTACAGCACGCATCGGTTATCAGAATTTCATGATTTACGGTACTTATTATCTTACACCCTGGTTCCAGGAATTGAAAGGGCCCGAGGGATTTAATCTTGAACCCTTCGAGATAGGATTGGCCTTTACTTTCAATGACTGACCACTCCCATGTACAGCGCCATCAATCCATAGCTGACATACCACGCGACCTACTGAACCCCTCCCAAACCCTCCCCTTAAGGCTAAGGGGAGGGCTTTCTGCCTGTAAATTCTTACGCTGCTGCTCCCCTGAACCGCTCCCAATTCTTAAGGCTTGGGTGAGAGCTTTTGCACTTTTTCAGGTTATTGGGGCTGTTGAAAAGTCCTTTTTAACCGCGCTGCCCCTGGCCAGACGGTGAAATCCCTTTCCACTAATTCCGCAATCTCCAATCCGCAATCCTAATTCACGATAAAGAATGTATATTTGTATGGTCTAAACTATCACCATGCCCGACAGTACTTTATCGAAGCGTGAATTAAGACGTTACAGCAGGCAGATAATGCTCCCCGAGATTGGCACGGAGGGCCAGAAGAAACTTAAGAAGGCAAAAGTGCTCGTTGTCGGTGCCGGCGGCCTCGGTTGCCCCGTTCTCCAATACCTTACAGCCGCCGGGGTCGGAAAGATCACAATAGCCGAATATGACACAGTCGATGAAGCAAACCTTCAACGGCAGGTGCTTTATGGTACACACGACCTCGGAAAACTCAAATCAATAATCGCGGCTAACAGGATGGAACAATTGAACGATCTTGTGCAAACCGAAAAGATTAACCTTCGCATAGAGGCCACAAATGCCCTGAAAGTCCTTGGAGAATCCGACATTGTCGTGGATGCGACAGATAATTATCCGGCAAGGTACATAATTAACGATGCTTGCGTGATCCTCAATAAACCAATGGTCCATGGAGCTATTTATAAATATGAAGGACAGGTTTCGGTATTCAATTACAGGGGAGGAGCTACCTACAGGTGTTACAATCCGTATGTAAAGGCGATAACCTTCAGAAATCCCTTCCCCTCCGGTACGGGATTGATGGGAGTCCTCCCGGGTATTACCGGATCATTCATGGCAAATGAAGTCATCAAAATCATCACAGGTTCGGGTGAAGTTCTTTCAGGGAAAGTGCTGGTATTCAATATTTTCAACTATTCCTTCAATATATTGAATGTTAAAAACCTGCCTGAAAATCATAATGTAATGGTTTTGCGTGAAGGTCTGGGATACGCCCCATAATAAACTTTAATTCTTCCTTTATGAGACTTCTTCTTATCAGCAATTCAACAAACCCGGGGGAACCCTATCTTGATTATCCCAAAAACCATATCAAGGAGTTTCTCGGGTCGCGGCATGTTAAGGCGCTGTTCATACCCTATGCCGCAGTGACTTTTTCATACGATGATTATGAGGTAAAGGTCAGGGAGAGGTTCAGGGAGGTCGGGCATGATATTATCTCAATCCACCATTACAGTGACCCTGCAAATGCCGTAAAAAAAGCTTCCGCCATAGTTGTCGGTGGCGGCAACACCTGGATGCTCCTGAAAATGCTTCGCATGAACAAGCTGATTGATCCCGTAAGGGAAAAAGTCAGCTCAGGCACTCCCTATATCGGATGGAGTGCCGGGTCAAATGTTGCGTGCCCCACGATAATGACAACCAACGATATGCCCGTTGTCAGACCCGGCTCGTTCAGGGCATTTAACCTCATCCCTTTCCAGATAAACCCTCACTACCTCGATGCAAATCCTGCAGGTCATGCAGGTGAAACCCGGGAACAGCGGATAGAGGAGTTCATTGCGGTCAACCCCGGTATCTGGGTGGCAGGCTTAAGGGAAGGGACCATGTTCCTTTTCAGGGATGGCAAATTAGAACTGGCCGGACCGCGAAAAGCCAGGATCTTCAGGAAATTTCAGCAGCCACTCGAGCTCGGCGAAGGTGATGATTTCTCCTTCCTGCTCAAATAAACCTGGTATTAATACAAATAATTAACTTTGCTCAGCGTTTATAAGCCAACCGGGCGATATTTCTTATGTTAATATGAAGCTTTTACCAAGGATCCTGAAAATAGCTGCAGTACTCTTTGTATCTGTATTTGCCGTCCTGTTTTTAGTTTCCCTGGTAATGCAGAATAAGGTGGCGGACATCATTATAAAGTCGCTGAACAAAAATTTTTCAACCAAAATAGAGACCGGATCCTACCGCCTTTCACTCGTAAAAAAGTTCCCAAAGGCTACAATTGAGCTCAAAAATGTATTTGTACATTCTTCTCCCGGTTTTGACCGCTCAGGCTTTGCAGGTATCAACACCGACACTCTCCTTGCGGCAAAATCCGCATTTATCGACTTTAAAATGATCGATCTGCTAAAAGGTGATTATACCTTTACCAGCATCACAATCAAATCGGGCAGGCTGAACCTCTTTACAGATACGGCCGGACTTGACAACTATGAAGTTTCATCGGGTGATAATAACAACTCCGGCAGCAAGACATCGCTGAACCTCAACAGGATCAACCTGTCGGATATTTTTGCTGTTTACAACGACCTCAATGCTGACCTCCTGATTAAAAGCAATGTCAGAAACAGCAGGATAAAAAGCAGGATTTCAGGCAACAACATCGATTTTGAGAGCAACTCAGTGATGACCTTTGAACACTTTCAACTCGGGAACTTTACAATAGCACAAAGCATTACCGCCAACGTGGAAGCCGGGCTGAGTCAGAACGAAAAGGGGATATTTTTTAAAAAAAGCACACTGAGCATTGACACCTGGGATTTTATCCTTACAGGCTTCATAGCCTCCGACAACTATCTCGATCTTGCCGTTTCAGGAAAAAATGTAGATATCGCAAAGATCGCAAATATCCTTCCCGACAAATACAAAAAATCAGTGTCGGAATATCATCCATCCGGCATCCTGAAGCTTGAAAGTACAATAAAGGGAGTTTCTTCCCGTGCATTGAATCCGCACTACGAGATTACCTGGTCGCTTAAGGATGCTAACATTGACTACAGAAAATCAAAATTGAGGGTTGACAACTTCTCATTCGACGGATTTTATTCAAACGGGCAGAAAAATACGCCCGCTACCAGCTCTCTTACAATAAGCAACTTTACAACGAAACTTGGCTCGGCCGATTATAAAGGTTCTTTCCGGGTTACAGATTTTAAAAGACCAAGGGCTGAATTGGCCTTCACCGGTAAACTTATTCCTTCGGAGCTAAAGGAATTCCTGAATCTGCAGGATGTTGAAAGCGCCGGAGGGTCTATCAACCTGGACATGAAGTTTGAAGGTTTCATGGGGAAGAAGGAGAGTTATAAATTCCAGGATGTTTTAGATCTGAATTCACATTCTGTAGTAGTTTTCAATTCTTTCGGTTTAAAACTAAAAAACTCACAGGTGGATCTTAAAGATGTCAACGGTGAGATACTCCTTTCCGGAAAGAGCACCTCTGCCAGCAATTTCAACCTGAACTTCAATGATCAGACTATGATACTGAGCGGCAATTTAATGAACCTCCCGGGGTGGCTGGCAGGCACTCCCGTCACTCTTACCGGAACTGCCAGCCTCACCGCCACCCGCATTAAGCCGGAGAGTTTTCTGAAAGCCTCTGAGGCTGAAAAAGCTTCCATCGGATATGTTGAAAAAGCGCCGGTCACTTTCCCGGGAGATGTCATCCTGGATGCAGATTTCAACATCGATACCCTGATCTACAAAACATTTACTGCCCGGAATGTAAACGGGACGCCTCAGTTACAGGCCGAAAACGCTCAATTTCAAAAATGTGAGCTTTAATTCCCAGAAAGGGAGCATTACAGGTAACGGGCTGATAGTGCAGAATTCCAACAAATCATTTATCGGAAGGGGAAGCTTTACCCTTTCCGGCATCGATGTAAATGAAACTTTTACAACCTTCCATAACTTCGGACAGAGTTTTCTTAAGGCTGAAAATATCGATGGATCACTGTCCGGCTCACTCTCCCTGCTTATACCTGTTGATTCGCTTCTGAAACCCGATATAAAATCTGTCACCGCCGAAGGAAAATATCTTCTTACTAACGGAGCTTTGATTAACTTTGACCCGGTAAAAGAGTTATCCTCCTTCGTGGAATTATCTGAACTTCAGAACATAAAATTTGACCAGCTCGAGAATGATTTTTTTATAAGAAGCAACGCTCTTTACATGCCTCAGATGGATGTCCGGTCATCAGCTGTCGATCTTGCAGTAAACGGAAAACACAGCTTCAATAACGATTATGTCTACCATGTAAAGCTGGAGCTCTCCGAGATCCTCAGCAATAAGGCGCGGAAAAACAGGAATCTGTCATCGGAATTCGGAGAGGTTGAGGACGACGGGCTCGGACGAACATCACTTTTACTGAAGGTTGAAGGGAACGGAGAGGATGTTAAAGTCAGTTATGATATGCAGGCTGCAGGAAATCAGATAAGAGACGATATCAGAAAAGAGAGGCAGACCCTGAAGAACATTTTGAATGAGGAGTACGGCTGGTATAAAAAGGATCCGGCTGAAAAAAAGCAGGAATCAAAGCCACGATTCAGGGTAACATGGGAGGGTTCTGATACCACAGTATACCAAACCGATCATCCTGCCGTTAAGAAAGAAGGGCTTTTTAAGAAAATATTTAAAAAGGATTGATAATTTTTCACTCTAATTGACTAAAACATTGAAAATCTACAGGAAAAAGAGCAAATGGAATATTTTGCTGTTCCTCTTTGCAATACTCATTGGTGTTGGTTCACTTATCTATACCCAGTTCCTGGTGCGAAATCTGAAGGTTGAGGAAAGGAAAAAGGTTGAAATGTGGGCAGCCGCGATAAGGCTCATTAATTCGGCAGACTCAACGCAGAATCTGGAATTTCCCTTTTCAATTATCGAAAACAACAAGACAGTCCCGGTTATTCTGACTGACGGCCATGATAATATTATTGCAGCCAGTAATTTTGAGGCGACAATTGCTGACGATCCAAAGTCGCTCGGGCTTCAGCTCGAGAAGATAAAAACAGAAAAGGATCCCATAATAATTGATCTTGGGGGAGGATTCATCAACCGGGTTTATTATAAAGACAGCATCATACTTACCCAGCTTATCTATTATCCGTATGTTCAGCTTGGACTTGATAATAATGTTCATTGTTGTTTCATATATTGCCCTCAGCACATCAAGAAAAGCAGAGCAGAACCGCGTATGGGTAGGCATGTCAAAGGAAACGGCACATCAGCTTGGGACACCAACCACTTCCCTTTCGGGCTGGGTTGAAATACTTCAGAATAACTATCCCGATAACCCGGTAACCAAAGAACTCGCTCTCGATGTAAAGAGACTTGAAAAAGTAACAGAGAGGTTTTCCAGGATAGGATCAAAACCGTTGATTACCAAAGAAAATGTCCTGTCGCTTATTCAGAATTCAGTTAATTACCTTAAAACCAGGTCGTCGTCCAAGGTTCTGTTCGTCACCGCTTTTTCAACAGATGACCAGGTGATGATACCGGTAAATCCGGCGCTGTTTGAATGGGTGATTGAAAATGTATGCAAGAATGCAATAGATGCAATGGAGGGCGACGGTGCGATAACAATCAGGGTGGAAGAGGATGAAAAATATGCAATAATTGATATTTCCGATACAGGTAAGGGAATTCCAAAATCTGCATTCAAAAAGATATTCAATCCCGGATTCACAACCAAAGAGCGGGGATGGGGCCTCGGACTTTCACTTACAAAACGTATTATCGAAGAGTATCACCACGGCAGGATCTTCGTCAGATCGTCTGAAATTGGTAAAGGATCCTGCATAAGGATCATGATGAAGACAGGGAAAGATTGAAGCTCCCAACCTGGCATTTTGAACTCATCCCCCCAACTGGGTTGTCGAAAAAGTCAAAATCCCTTAACCCTGCCTACCCTGCCTGCCGGTAGGCAGGGTTAAAAAGTTTTCAACAGCTCCAGTTAAGCGTTTTACTAAAGATGGGGCATTTTTATTTTATAAGAATAAGCATTATTATTAAATATGAACCGTAAGGAAATAGAGATTATGGCTCCGGCAGGGTCGTACGAGTCGCTCATGGCGGCTGTGCAGGGAGGCGCCGATTCAGTTTATTTCGGCGTTGAACAGCTGAATATGAGAGCCGCCTCTTCTGTCAACTTTACACTCGACGACCTGAGGAACATTGTAAAGATCTGCACTGAAAACGGAGTTAAAAGCTATCTCACTGTCAATGTTGTCGTTTATGATCATGAAATTGAACAGATGCACATGATCATCGATGCTGCAGCCGCAAGTGGCGTATCAGCCGTTATCGCTTCCGATCTCTCGGTAATAAACTATGCTTTCAGAACCGGAATGGAGGTACACCTGTCAACCCAGCTCAACATCACAAATATCGAAGCATTGAAATTCTACTCGCAGTGGGCTGATGTGGTGGTCCTGGCAAGGGAGCTTAACCTTGACCAGGTTAAGAATATCGGCAAACATATAAACGGGCAGGATATAAGGGGGCCACGCGGTGAACCTGTCAGGATTGAAATGTTCATCCATGGAGCTTTGTGTATGGCCGTTTCAGGAAAATGTTACCTGAGCCTCCATGAGAACAATATGCCTGCCAACCGCGGTCAATGTTACCAGACATGCAGAAAAGCCTGGATCGTGACTGAAAAAGAGACCGGTTACCAGCTTGAAATTGACAATGAGTACATTATGTCCCCGAAGGATCTCTGTACCATTGGATTTATTGATAAAATGATCGATGCAGGTGTCAGGGTTTTCAAGATTGAAGGGAGGGCCCGACTCGGCTGAATATGTCAAAACTGTTTCATCATGCTATGATGAGGCCGTACAGGTCGGTTATCGACGGAAGCTACGGCCCGGAAAAGATTGAAACCTGGAAGAACAGACTGGCTTCAGTCTTTAACCGTGGTTTCTGGGACGGATACTATCTTGGACAGAAGCTTGGTGAATGGAATACCAGTTACGGGTCAGGCGCCACAAAACTAAAAGTATACCTGGGAAAAGTCACAAATTACTTTACAAAACTTAACGTGGCAGAGATCAGGCTTGAAAACGGTGATCTTGAAAAGGGAGATACATTGCTTATTACAGGCCCCACCACAGGTGTATTGGAATACACCGCCGGGGAGATCAGGGTCGACCTGAAAGAGACAGAAAAGGCGCTGAAGGGAGAGCTCTGCTCGATACCCGTCGCTGAATTCCTGAGAAGGTCCGACAAGGTCTACAAATGGGTCGACAGGACGGCCCAGGGTGATAAATAAAACATATCACCAGTTTATTTTGCCTGCAGCGTCAAGAACCTTAAGGGCGTTAACCTCAACATCATCAGTATCGGTTTTTATGTAAAACAGCTGCCTCTCCTGCATTCTGCTCAGCCCGAACAGATACGCTTTATCGTAATATGCGAGAATAATCTCAACTGCCCTTGTAATATCACCGCTTTCGACTGACCGGATTGCCTCAGCCGCTTTATCGCCGCCCAGACGCCTGCTTATTTTCATTATGGATGCCTGCAGTTCATCCGGAGAGTACTGAGCATACTCCCTGAGAAGGTTAGGTATCCTTACTCCGTTATCCATCAGAAGGACTATAGCCGGGTTTTTTTGCATGTTTAAATAGAATTCCTCAGGAAGGAAGACATTGCCGATATTCCTGCTTTCGTCTTCTATCCATAACGGTCGATCCCTGTCAGGGGTTTTCAGCTCGTCGTACAGAAGGTTTGCAAAATGCTCTGTTGTGGGTTGGGGTGATTGTCCAAGGGAACCGAATGCAGAGCCTTTATGATTTGCAATGCCTTCAAGATCGACAACCTGATGCCCGGCCTCCCCGATATATTTTAGTATCCGGGTCTTTCCGCTTCCTGTCATTCCTCCCAGAACTATCATTTTCCGTTCTGCCGAAAGGTTTTCAAGGATATGGCGCCTGTACGATTTGTATCCTCCTTCAAGGACTTCTGTTTCAATGTCTCCAAGAGAAAAAAGCCAGGCCATGGCTTCAGACCGCATTCCTCCCCTCCAGCAATGGACAAGCAGTTTTCCGTTTTGTGCGACCTTTAAAGCCTGTTCGAGCTTTGAACGTATTCCCGAGCCTGTCAGCTCCAGTCCCTTAAGGATGGCTTTTGTACGGCCCTCACTCTTATACCTGATGCCCACAGCCTCCCTTTCACTATCGTCAAATAACGGTATATTGAAGGCGCCGGGAATATGTCCGGCGTTGAATTCCGAAGGCGACCTTACATCAATAACCGGTATCTCTTTAGCCAGTTCAAGGAACCTATCTATATCCGTTTTGTTTTTTGAAGGGAATCCCATCTGATAAAATCCGGGGAGATTGCTTACTAATTTTTAAAAAAGAATTTCGTAAAGAACTTTTTCAGATCTTCTATTCTTACAGGTTTCGGGATAAACTCCTTAATTCCCGAGAGCTCTGCCTTTCGTTTTGATTCGGGCAGGTTGTCAGCAGTAAATGCTACGATGAGCAGTGTACTGTCATATTCAAGGATCCTGCGGGCTGACTCAAAACCATCCATTTCGGGCATTAACAGATCCATGAAAATAACATCATACCTGCGTGTCTTTGCCTGAATCAGCCCTGCAAAACCGTCGTCGGCAAAATCATAAGAATAGCCGAGGCTTTTAAGCATCGTACCTATCACTTTCTGATTCATTTTATTATCCTCGACTACCAATATCCTGAGGTCTCTCCTGAAATTATCATTTCCCTCTGAAAAGGGTGCATTATCAACCCGGGGAAAGCTGCTTCTCAGGATATCATAAAACTCTTTTATTTCAAAGGGTTTTACGATGTAATGGTCGATACCCAGGGTGATGCAATTCAGCAGGTTCCCCTTCCTGTCATTCAGGCTTATCATTACGATTATGAAAAACTGCGACAGGTTATTGTCAAAGATCTCCTTTGCAGCACTAAAACCATCAAACTCCTTATCGTCAAGTATAACAATAAGATTATACCTGTTATCGACATAATCCTGGTTGGCTTTTATCTGGTTTACAGTCGATTTCTGGTAGGTAGTTACAGTCAGTGTAAGCCCCAGCTTATGCAGGGTAGCAAGGATCTCCTCATCCCGGGTCAGGTTGCCGGCTATCACCAGGGTCCTGATGTTTGCGAAAGTCCTGATGCTGTCAAACCGAAGGTTCTTTACCTGCTTTTCGTTCGAATAAACGGAAAGGGTAAAGAAGATCCTGGTACCTGTGTCACCATCTTTACCAGAGCAGGCCTCAACGGTGAATTCTCCACCCATCAGCTCCACGAGCTGCCTTGCAAGTATCCTCCCTAAACCCGACTCATCTTCGGTATGAACTTTAGATTCAATGTTTACATAGTCGCCAAAGAGCTTTTTTAAAGTGGCTTTGTCATAGGTTTTTCCGGTATCTGAGATCTCAAATGCCAGTTTCAGCACGCCTTCATTCTCACTTTTAAGCCGGCATTTAAGGCTTATTTTGCCTTTGGAGGTGCTATAAATGGAGTGGTTTAAAAAATTGGTAAGCACCTGCCTGAACCTGTGGGGATCACCTATTATCCTGTCAGGTACTTTTTCGTCAACATTGCAGGTCAGGCTTATTGCAGCCTCATCGACTCTGGTCCTTGCAAGATCGTAACAATAGACTATCTCTTCCCTCAGGTTGAAAGGGATCTCGTCAATTATCATTTTCCCTGACTCAATCTTTGAAAAATCGAGAATATCGTTGATTATGCTAAGAAGAACCTCAGTAGAACGGCGAAGCAGACCCAGCATATCCCTTGCCTCAGCGGGTAACTGCTGTTTTTCAAGGATATCCGTCATCCCGATAATACCGTTGAGAGGAGTACGTATCTCATAGCTCATCCGTGCCAGGAACTCAGATTTAGCCGAGCTTGCCTTTGCTTCCTGTTTCCGCGCCGATTCAAGGTTGGTGACATCAATCAGCATCTCCAGTGTGACATCCTCTCCCATGAAATTCACCGGGATACTGTTCCTGTACAGGATCACCTCGCCTGATTCCTTCTTCAGTATCACGAACTGCTCAGGGCTGAATGAACCTCCCAGATTCTTTGAAAAATAATTGTTCTCATCTGTGACAGCGGGCTCAGGAAATAATTTGCCTGTCATCTCATCCTCGCCGTTAAAGGAATAGTACCCGGCAGCCATTTTGTTTGCTTTGATGACTTCCCTGTTCCTGTTGTGGATTATGACACCAACCGGCATCTCTTCGATCATCGTGAACAGGGTATTCTCTGATGCGCTTAAACGTTCTATCCCCAACTTTTGTGACCTGATATATTTCAGGAAAAACAAGACAAGGAATAAGATCAGAAGAAGGGTGCCCATACCCATTATAAGTGAATTGCGGATAATATATCTCTGGATGGCATCAGTAGGAGAAGAAAAAACAAGACCGAAGCTTTTCTGAAGCAGCTGGGTCGGATAATAGGATGAAATTATCTGCCTTGATTTCCCGTTCCAGTCAGCTTTGTGCGTGATATTCCCGGATATTTCTTCCGACAACTCTTCAATTATCTTCTGGATCTCGCTATACCTGATGTTGCCTTCAACGTTTGTGTAGATGACTTCTCCGATATCATTCAATACCCACTGCCACTGATAATCCTTGAGGCTGAACGCTGTAAAAATTGCGTTGAAATACCTCTGGTAATCCAGGGTTACAACAATATTTCCCACGGGGATGTCATCTTTTAATACCGGCAGGTAATACTCATAATTCCTGTTTGCCTGAATCAACGCTTCCCTGGCAATGATATCACCCTGAACGTGGAGGATAAAATTCTGTTCCAGCCAGTTGTTGCCTGTCTCATCTTTTTTTAAGGTGAACTCATTCTTGTTATTGTCATACAACTTTATACCGTTAACAAGGTCTGCATATTTTGAGAAGAAGAGTTTCATCCTGTCAATAACCCTCATGCGTTCGTCGGTATCAGTGAAAAACTGATCTATGTCTTCTGAAAAAATTGTCTGGTTCAGATCGCTTACAAAATTGTTGTTGGTCTGGTCAACTGAGAGTCCTGCAATCTGAACCTGCCTTTCGAGCAACTTGACGATGTAATCTAATTGCTTATTATACAGACTTCTGTAATAGAATATATTTGCTATTATAATAATCGTGACAGCAGAAATGACAATTATCAATATCTTCTTCATGCACTTATAATTGATTGACAGACAATATATCCAAATATAATAGCCTATGATCCATGTTTACCTGTATTTTGAATTATCATCATACATAATGCTCAGGTAACTTCTGTACCGGAGAAAATCGATTTTACCTTCTTCAACAGCCTGCCTTACGGCACAATCTGGTTCGTCGAGATGCAGGCAGTTATAGAACCGGCACCCCTTCGATACCCTGAAAATCTCGGGAAAAAAATGGTATATCTCATTTCTTTCCATGTCCACAACGCCAAATCCCTTTATACCAGGAGTATCGATAGCAAAACCACCGAATGGAAGCCTGTACATTTCTGGGAAAGTAGTTATGTGTTTTCCCTGTTTGTGATAATCTGAAATTTCAGCGGTTTTAAGATTCAGGGAGGGATCAAGTACATTCAGTAGCGTTGTTTTACCCACTCCCGAGTTGCCCGCAATAAGGCTTATCCTGTCCTTCATGGCTTCTTTCAGCTTCTCCAGCCCTGTTCCTGCTGAAAGTGAAAGCCTGAAACAGTCATAACCAATCTGCGAGTAAAGGGAAATCAGATGTTCCATCTTTTCAGTATCGTCTTTACTGTAGATATCGGTTTTGTTGAAGATGATCCGTGAAGGCACCCGGTAAGCTTCGGCTGTGAGAAGGATCCTGTCGATAAACTCCACAGGTGTCCGGGGCAGTATTATGGTTGCCATCACCAGAAGCTGGTCGAGGTTGGCAGCTATTATCTGTGACTGCTTTGACAAATTTGATGCTTTTCTCAGTATGTAATTCTTCCTGTCAAGAACTTCAGTAATGATACCTGCCTTGTCCTTGTTGTCGATTTCGATCATGACTTTATCACCCACCGCCACAGGGTTGGTAGTCCGGAGCTCCCTGACTCTCAGCTTGCCCTTTATCAGACACTCAATCATACGGTCTGCACCGACGAGTACCTTATAACGGCTTCCGACTGATTTAATTACGACACCTGATTCCAAAGCAACAAGTTTAGGCTCAAAAATAAGGAAATTTGTCCCCGATGAATTTTTCAGTGAACTTAATCTTAAAAACGACAGGAGAGGTGAGATATTTCAAAATGGAGGGAAATACGTATTAAAAGACGGAAGACGGAAGACGGAAGACGGAAGTCAGAAGACGGAAGACGGAAGTCGGAAGACGGAAGACGGAAGACAGAAGACGGAAGACGGAAGACGGAAGACAGAAGTCGGAAGACGGAAGACGGAAGACAAAAGACCGATGAGAGAAGGGGGGAAGGGGAGAAAGGGGAAGAAATAAGTATTAATAGAACGCTTATATAAATTAAAACCCGCCTGCAACACTTAACCCCATAATCGTCAACCTAAGGAATGAGATAGCTTTTGAATCGAACTGTATGTAACAGATTTGCAATATTTTACATTTCCCCTCCTTTTCAAGGAGGGGTGGCCGGGACTATAGATTTTGAGGAGTTTACAATCTGTTTTCCCGGCCGGGGTGGTTAATTACTGTTTCAGTCTATCCATTTGAATAAAGGTAATAAGAAAGACTTGAATCAACCACCCCGGCCAGACGAATTTAGTTTCTGCGTGTGAGATGATTTCACCGTCTGGCCACCCCTCCTTCAAAAGGAGGGGAAAGTTATTTAATTGTGTTTCAGCTAATTAAATAATCCTCAGTTTAACCTGATTCTTTGGATATGCACCGCACTCCTTCTATCCCCTTTCCCGGTGGGAGAGGCACAATTTATATAAGCGCCCTTAAAAGACATATTAAATTAAAAAGAAATACGTCTTAAAAGACATATTAAATTAAAAAGAAATATGTCTTATAAGACATATTATTTTGTTGCAGCCTAACTATCTGACGCCATCAGAAGGAACGGCTTCATTTCGAAGCTGTGGTATATGGGTCTGAGCCGCTCGATATTGTAGTATTCCGATACCTTAACTACCTTCTTTGATGAAGTTACAACATCGATCGGGACATTGTCATATCTGCCATTCTTGAGGACTACGATCCTGCCATGAACACCTTTAAGGATAAGGTCGAGGGCAAGATTCCCGTAAGCCATCGGAACGATTGAATCGAGCGCGTCAGGATCGCCTCCGCGAACCATATAACCGAGTTTCTGGTTTATAACATTTATTGTTTTCCCATTGTTGAATTTGGCTGAAAGCTCTTTAAGCTTCTCGGAAACAATGTCTCCTATGCCGCCCAGCTTTGCGTGCCCGTATGCATCTTTCTCCGCTCCGGCAAAGATCATTTCACCGCCTTTGAACATTGCGCCTTCTGAAACAAGCACTACGGAATACTTGCTAGGATTATGATTTCTGTCTTCCACAAGCAGCTTAGCAAGCAATTCAATATCAAATTCATACTCAGGAATAACACATCTGTTTGCTGCTCCTGCCATTGTGGGAACCATTGCGGTGAAGCCCGCATACCTTCCAAACACCTCAAGGACGAGCAATCTTTCATGCGATCCTGCAGAAGTTCTGAGGCTGTTTGTCATCATTATCGTTCTTGTGACACAGGTGCTGAAGCCGATGCAATAGTCTGTACCGGGCACATCGTTATCCATAGTCTTCGGGATTGCCACAACCTTAACCCCCTTCTTATACAGATGGACACCATAACTGAGAGTATCATCTCCTCCAATTGGTATTAAGTAGTCGACCCCAAGCCATTCAAGGTTTTTTATAACTTCCGGTGTAAGATCGTTCATTTCCTCGGTGTAGGTATCCCTGAGGTGTTCGGGAATGCTTCCCTTCGACATATGACTCGGCCTTGTCCTGGAGGTATGAAGAAATGTTCCGCCGGTACGACCTGCCTTATTAACGATATCGTCAGTCAGTATCTGGTAGCAATTGCTGTTATCGGCTTTGTTATCCCTTATAAGTTCCGTTATACCTGCCCATCCCCTGCGTAGCCCTATTACCTTGTACCCTTCCCTGTTGGCACGTATAGTTACCGCCCTGATAGCCGGATTCAGACCCGGGACATCTCCTCCTCCTGTAAGGATTGCTATAATTCCCTTTGTTGTTGTTAAATTTACCATGATCTTCTGCTTTTTATTTGAAACCATATTTAAAAATTTTAAGACCACTAATGTAAACCATTTTACCGTTTCCCAAAAACAATTTTTGTTATATATTGTATAAGTAATAACATCGTTCGTTCAGCAAAATAATGGAAAAACCGGTTAAGCACAGCACACCCTCGGTTCTGATATCAGGTGGAAGCGGGATTGTAGGAAGATACCTTACTTCCCTTCTTCTTGAACGGGGGTACAAAGTAGCACATCTTTCAAGGGGTGTGAATCAGTTTGGCAAGGTTCGCGTTTTCAGGTGGGATCCTGAAAAGGGGATTCTCGATCCCGAATTTCTGAAAGGGGTTGATTATCTTGTTCACCTCGCCGGAGCGCATTTAGACGGCGGGCCGTGGACAAAAAGAAGGAGAAGGAAGATCTATGACAGCAGGGTCAAAGCTGCGCGTCTGCTTTATGATACCGTGGAGGCTAATGGCATCGGACTGAAGGCTTTTATCTCTGCATCCGGGGTGGGATATTACGGATCGTTTACATCAGAAAAAATTTTCAGGGAAGAGGATCCACCGGGAGCAGGATTTCTCGGTTCTCTTTGCAGGGAGTGGGAAGAGACGGCTGATCTCTTCGGAAGTTCAGGAGTGCGTACTGTCAAGCTCAGGACAGCGCCTATACTTGAAAAAACCTTTAGCGGATTATCGAAGCTGATATTTCCTGTTAAGTTCGGTATCGTTCTAAGGCTGGGCGCCGGGTCACAATATATGCCATGGATCCATATTTCCGATCTCAGCAACATATATCTCAGGGCTATAGAAGATGAAAGCTTTGGCGGGGTTTACAATGCTGTTGCCCCCCAGCATGTGACCCACGAGGAGTTTATGAGAACCCTGGCGAAGGTGATGAAACGTCCTGTGTTCCTGCCTTCGGTTCCATCATTCGTCGTGAAGGCAGTCACCGGCGAACTGGGCGACGTGATCCTCAAGGGAAGCAGAGTACTGCCCGACAGGATATTAAAGACTGGCTACCAGTTTACGTTCAGTAATCTTCGTGACGCTTTGACGGACATAGTGAAAAGCTAGTTCAGGTTGCGGGTTGCGGGTTGCGGGTTGCAGGTTTATAACAACTTGCAACATGCAACATGCAACATGCAACCTGCAACCTGCAACCTGCAACCTGCAACATGCAACCTGCAACCTGCAACCTGCAACCCCCAACCTGCAACCTATTTCCCCCCAATCTGCATCTCGGCAATCCTCATCGAAGGCGCGGCAAATGTCCTGTTCATATCGATATCATTACCCATCATATCGATAGCTTTAAGGATATCGGTGGCTTTTCCCGCAATTGTCACGCCCTTAACGGGGTGTGCTATCTCACCGTTTACTATCCATAATCCGCTGGCTCCGCCACTGAAATTACCGCTGACAGGGTCGATTCCGTAACCGGTAACCTCCCTGAGAAGCAGACCTTTTTTGGTAGCTGCAATTATTTCATTTACAGGACTATTACCAGGCAGCAGGTATATGCTGTGGGTTCCGATGCCCGGAAGGCTGCTGAAGCCGCCTCTTGAGGCGTTACCTGTACTCTTTACCCCTGCCCTCTTTGCAGCCTGGGTATTATAAATAAAACTCCTGAGAAATCCTTTCTCGACAAGGACATTCTTCACCGTAGGCACACCCTCACCGTCGAACGGAGCGCTGCCCATGCTTTTTGGCCTGGTACCGTCATCAATAATTGTAAGGAGTGGAGAGGCAAATTGCGTGTTCAGGAAATCTTTCAGAAAACTGGCGCCCTGCAGCACCCGCTCGCCATTTATTGCCGTTATTATACCCCCGATAAGCGACCGTGCAACGTTGGGATCAAAAATCACGGCTGCCTTCTGGGTTGCTATCATCACCGGATCAAGCAGCTCAAGGGCTTTTTGCACAGCAACCGATGATATTTCATCCAGCGAAAGAAGGTCCGAAAAGAAAACCCGCGAGCAGTATTCATTTCCGGTGTTTTTCTGATTGTCTTTTTCTGCAACAACAGAAACACCAAGTGAACAGCCTGAAGATTTATAGTTCTTAAGAAGGCCGTTCGAGTTTGCAATAAAGACCTCCGATTCCCCTTCACCATACCCTGCCCCGGAACTTTTGGTAATTCCGGCTGTTTTCATCGCAAGCTTCTCCAGGTTGAGTGCCATATTGATCTTCTTGTCCATCGTTTCAGCTGAAATCCCCGGATCATATAGCATGTCAATCGCAGTGACACCCATGTCGTCAGGAAGCACGTTATTTTCATCCGGCGTTGACAATCTGGCAAATGCCACCGCCTTTGAGATAGTATCTTCAAGAGAACGGTCGCTGAAATCATTACAATGACTGAAGCCCATTTTCCCGTCGACAAAGACCCTGAATCCGACACCCTGGGAAGAAGCCTCTTCAATAGTTTCAATTTCCGAGTTCAAAACCTGAATCGATAAATTCCTGTTTGACTCAAGAAAAACTTCTGAAGCATCGGCGCCGAGGCTGAGGCTTTTTTTAACAAGTTTTTCTGTTAATTCCGTATAGTTCATGATCATACACTTTTTAAATTTAACTAAGCCTTACTTCCTCCGACATTAATTCCCCTGATCCTTACAGTGGGCTGGCCTGCACTGACCTCAGCCGCCTGGCCTTTGCCGCATATACCCGGACCAAAATCGAGATCATTGCCGACCGCATCGATGTTCGAGATAACATCAAGGCATGAACCTATAAGAGTTGCCCCTTTAACAGGGTATGTTTTCTTCCCGTTTTCAATCATATACGACTCGCGGCAGGTAAAATTGAAGACTCCGGTAACCGGGTTAACACTTCCGCCGCTGAGGCTCTGAACATAGATCCCCTTCTTTGTAGATGCCAGGATATCGGCAGGGTTATCCTTCCCTTTGTCGATAAAAGTATTTGTCATCCTGGGGATGGGGATATACCTGAACGATTCACGCCTTCCATTACCTGTGCGTGGTATTGAAAGCTGCCTGGAGCTCAGGATATCGGTCATGAAGCCTTTAAGCACACCATTCTCGATCAGGACATTACGTCCGGCAACTGTTCCCTCATCGTCATAATTAATTGTACCCCTGAAGTTTGGCAGGGTACCGTCGTCAACCATCGTAAAACAGTCGGTTGCAACTTTTTGTCCCATCTTACCGGTGAAAGCTCCAATCCCCTTTGCAATATTATCAGCTTCAAGAGGATGGCCGACTGCTTCGTGAACGAGCACGCCTCCCCAGCCATTCTGCATTACGACATCCATGATTCCGGCAGGCGCATCCTGGGCATCGAGCATGGCTATTGCTTCCCTTGCCGCATTGCGTGCAATTGCTTCGGGTGTTACCTGTGAGAACATTTCAAAACCCGAATGGTTACTGAGCCTTTCCCTGGCCATGTGCCTTGCCTTGCCGTCGTCGCTCATAGCCTGGACGATAAAGAAAAGAAGGGGAAGTTCGTCGCGCAGATAGACGCCCTCGCTGTTGACAATGACCCTTCCTCTTACCTCATCATAGTAATCGATCATTGCCATCTTTATCCTGGGGTCGTAATCCTTTGCAGCCTGATCGGCACGCTTTATCACTTCGATTCTTTTTTCATCTGCTATCTCACCCAGCGGCTGGCTCACAGATACGAATGATGGTCGCTGACATACCGAGACAGCTGCGGGGGTGGCTTTATTACCGTTCCTCGCAACATACGATGCAACCTCAGCAGCCCTCAAAAGCTTCTCCTCGGTTATTTCATCGGTATAAGCGTATCCTGTCTTATTTCCTGAAATTACTCTTACGCCTGCCCCCTGGCTTATACCGTAAAGGCCGCTTTTGAATCTGGATTCCTCCATCACTATCTGACGGGATATCCGGTTCTCGAGGTAAACGTCAGCAAAATCACCACCTTTTTCGAGGGCTTTTGCGATGATCCGGGCCAGCATCTCCTTGTCCATATCCAGGCCGGATTGTGTTTTAACACCGCTCTGGCACGATATCAGCTGAGACATAAGGCCGGGAGTTGCGGCAATCAGTATTCCTCCTTTCAGGCTTAACTCGAGGAACCTCCGGCGCGGAATGTCCCTCACGGTTAGTTTTTCGATCTTCATTATTGTCAGTTTTAGGTTGTATATTTTCTCTATTCTACTACCACCCGGTGAGGAGTCCCGATAGCGGCCCCGGGGAAATGGGGTCTGTTATCCATTGACAGCCGGTAAGGGGGTATCCGCTTCAGCCGGTAAAGGCGTTACTCAATTACAAATTCCCTGTCTTTCAATACACCACCCCTGGTGGAGTAAAAGCTTGCTTTACCTCTGAGGCTGGTCCGGTTATAGAGCCGTATTTTAAAGACAGCCTCCGACACCGAACCGCCCTGCACATAAGGAATGTTCTGAGTTATCTCAGGGCGTCTTTCTGTCCTGTCATAATCTCCGCCCATGCCCCTTGCGGTCCTTCCGGTGGCAGCTTTTACATCAGTTATAACTTTGTAACCCGGCTTCCCTTTTGCCAGACCGGCAGTATCCAGGTCCAGCACCACCCTGTCTTCTCTCACGATCTTGACGAGATGGGCCTGTTTCAGGGCAGTAGGCAGCTTACCAGTGTTCTTTATACCGATCCTGACCTGGTAATCAGCCGAGTCAGCCTTATACGATTTCAGTTTTTTAACAGCGACAGCATCCCATTCGGTTTCGGGAAGGTACTTTGCCATCTCAAAATTAAACAAAGCCTCTTTTCCTGCCCAGGAATCAAGATATTTTGGCGGAGGATTCTGGGAAAAGAATTTCGGATCAAATCCACCTGTCTCAATATCGCCATAGAGAGGGTGTTTTGCAGGTTTCCAGTCAAAAAATCCCGCACTGTCATTCTCTTCATCGTCCCACCTGATGATATCGAGCTGGTCGGTAACGCCATCTTTGTTGTAATCTCTGAACTTTCCGCCGTTCCAGATCTCGTCTCCATACCATATAGCACCGAAATACCAGTATCCGAAATCGGGTCCGTGGCCGAAAATGGGGCTTCCTTCGCCATAGTCGTCATACACATCACCGGCCTTTTCATAACCTGTGATCTTCTTCCCGATATCATCAAAAGTTTTATACCAGTTCAGATCCTCGGGATACATCCTTTCACTGGATGGTGATGTTGAAGGCGGTCTGAGGTGCATTGGGTAGGTTGTATCCATTGAATTGACAACAAATACATTCGGATGAGTTAGAAGGAATTCCACAACTGCCCATGTTTCAGCCTCACTCAGTGGAAATTCACCTGATCCGCCCTGGGTGTAACCCCTTCCCGTGGCTTCATTCTGTGGTCTCCAGTTAGCCGGATAGTTCCTGTGCAGGTCGAGGCCACCAATGCCATCTTCATTAATCCGTCCGTCGCCGTCATTATCAATTCCTTCCGTAGCTGAAAGATATATTCCCTGACCCGGAGGCACTCTTTTCATTATTCTGCCTGTAGGATCACCCGGATCAGGCTTGAGCGTCCCCTTCTTTTCGTCTTTCCACCTCATGGTAAGGATAAGGCCATCCCCGTCAAGATCGTCCGGGCGGATCCTCATCCAGCAGACCGTCGTCATCGTTATCCATAGGACGCACTGTGCTTCTGTTGCTCTGTGCTGTATTAAGGTATAGCTCCTCTCCATCGGGATTATTGACAGGCTTAAGGTAAATTGTCTTTGTGTCGAGCAGGTGGGTTACATCCGGATCTTTGCCATAGTTTGTCAGCAGATACCGGGCGAGCCACATCACCGATTCGGAGCCGGTAACTTCACCGCTGTGCCTGCCTCCTTCGAAGAATGCCGCAGGTTTATCGGTGTCTTTACCCGTTTTTTTGTTTGTGAGCGTCAACTGCAGGATCGCCCTGCCCTCATAGCTTGTGCCAACTTCATAAAGGTCGACCAGGCCAGGGTATTCCTTTTCCCATTTATAAAGCCAGTCATAAATCACATCCAGAGAATGGTACTTGTCGAAAGTCAGATTCTCACCTGTCTGGTATTCAACCCCGGGATGCTGCACTTTCGGGAAGAAATTTACCCCGTGTCTGAATCCCGACAGGGTGTGGTTTTTTTGCCTGACTTCATTTCCCTGCTGTTGCTGCGGGATCTGTCCGGAAAGGAATGTGGAAAACAAAAGAATTCCGGAAAAGATAAATGCTTTTCTCATAAGTCCGGGAATCAAGGGTGAAATTCAGAATTGTATATTAAATAAGAAACCTGCTTATTATCCCCTTTTTGCAATGACCTCAAGCTTTTCCAGGTCTACCACTTCGATAGTCTTTCCGAAGATCTTTATTATCCCCTCCTTTTTAAAATCGGACATTGTCCTGATAACATTTGCCGTGCTCATCCCGATAAAATCAGCAATTTCTTTTCTTGAAACAGGAAGATCAAAAACTCTTGATTTATAAATTTCCTTTGTGAAATAAGCCAGCACAAAAGCAACACGTCCGACCAGGTTTTTCTGTCTGATATCGAGAGTCTGACTAATAATTTTGTCATTTATCATCGATATTTTGGTAAGAAGGTTGCTTGCAAAATTGCCGTTTTTCAGGAAGAGGTCCTTTATAAAGTTCAGCTTAACTGAACACACAATTGAATCTTCAAGAGC
Source organism: uncultured Bacteroidales bacterium (assembly GCA_963806555.1). GTDB lineage: Bacteria > Bacteroidota > Bacteroidia > Bacteroidales > VadinHA17 > LD21. Next base: position 47,429 of record CAWDYR010000007.1, read on the forward strand.
GGATACTGAATATTTATATTTTTCTTCTGAAAAGATACTCATGTTACTAACGAATTCATAGGGTCTTGTTATGGTAATGACCTGTTCTTCACCATTATTTGACCTTCTGAACAGCTTAACCAGGCCTGTTTTGAGGTATTTGAAATCGGTGATCTTATCACCTTCCATATTTATGATTTCACCTTTATGGTAGCTGCGTTCCTCTTTGTATTCACATAAAAGTTTAATGGAATCAGCATCGAGAGTTGAAAAAACAACTGCTCTGAATTCACACTGTTCGCATTCGCAGGGTATTAGTTTTATATTCACAACTGTGAGTTTTTCACAAAGTTATAATTTTCCATATTACATTATTACTCTCAATTTGTTTTATTAAGAAATTTAGGCCTACTTTGAATTTTTGAACCAGGCCATAAGTAAACTATTAAGGCGGAATGATTTACAGAACTGATTATCATATACATTCATGGTTCAGCGATGGGAAAAGCGCTCCTGAAGATTATATTGCTCCTGCGATTGCTGCAGGAATCAGCGAAATAGGATTTTCAGAACACCTTACTTTGTTCAGGGGAATTCTCAAGTGGAGTATGGATTGTCCTGATGTTGAATCATATATCAGAAACATAAAATCTCTTAAGGAAAAAACCCGGAATATCATTGTAAAAACCGGACTGGAAGTCGATTTCTTTCCCGGAAAAGAAAAAGAGATCCTGTCGTGCATCAGCAGGCCGGAGCTCGATTATATAATCGGGTCGGTGCATTACCTTGGTGAGAGCACCGTTGACCTGGGTCCGGAATTTTATGAAGGTAAGAACATAAATGATCTGTTTGAGTCGTATTTTAACCAGGTAACAGAGGCGGCCGCCTCAGGACTTTTTGACATCATAGCCCACTGCGATCTGATAAGGATATACGGTTACAAGCCCACCACAGATCAGGAGCCGCTGTACAGAAAGCTTGCAAAAAGTTTCAGAATACACGACGTTGTATTTGAAGTGAACACGAACGGCAGGAACAGGCCGATTGCTGATTTCTACCCCGAAAGGCAGTTCCTGAAGATATTCAGGGAAGAGGGGGTGCCGGTGTGCGTAAACTCAGACGCACATATACCGTCACGGGTCGGGCAGTACTTTGATGAGGCGTACGACCTGCTCAGGGAAGCCGGATTTACCGAAATGGCGGTTTTCGATAAACGTGAGAGGTTTATGATCCCGTTTAAATAAAAAAGAGCATCTGATCAGGCAGCCAGGACATGTTCCAGAAAGATCTTCACCCCGATCGCTATCAGGATCAATCCCCCGACAATTTCAACTCTTTTCCCCAGCCTGATCCTGCCGATTTACCGATCCTGATGGCAGTCATTGAAGCAAGGAAAGTGACTGCTCCGATAATTATTCCCGAGTACCAGATCGTTATATTCAGAAGTGCAAAGCTTATACCAACTGCAAAGGCGTCAATACTTGTGCCTATTGCAACTGTAATAAGTGTAAGGCGGCGGTCTGCGATTTCCAGGTTCATTATTTTCCTTCCCCGCAAGTCCTTCAATGATCATTTTTATCCCGAGCAACGAAAGCAGGATCAATGCTACCCAGTGGTCAGCAGCTTTCACGACGTCGCTTATAATCGACCCCAGGAAATAGCCTGCAACGAGAAGTCCGGCCTGAAAAACTGCCAGCACAAGTGCAATGGGAACTGCCTGTCTGAAAAGTATTTTGTTCCTTACGATCCCGTAGGAAAGGGAAACAGCAAATGTGTCAAAGGATAATCCAAGCGCGACGGCTATTATTGTGATAAAGTCCATGAATTATAATTGGCCAGCGCAAATATAATATAAAACACCATTTTATAAATTTCTAAATTGATTGCATATCTTTGGTCGTCTAAAGTACTGTTCATGAGAACTGTTATTCAACGTGTAGCCAGAGCTTCGGTTACCATTGGAAAGAATAAAAAAGCTGAAACCGGCCCCGGATTGCTTGTACTGGCCGGAATCGAAGAATCCGACAGCGATGCGGATGTTGAGTGGCTTAGCAACAAGATCGTTCAGTTGCGGATCTTCAACGACAGGGATGGAATAATGAATCTTTCCGTTCTGGAAACAGAGGGAGATATAATGGTCATCAGCCAGTTCACACTTCATGCAAAAACAAAAAAGGGAAACAGGCCTTCCTATATACGGGCTGCCCGTCCTGAGATTGCAATACCACTTTACAACAAATTTGTCGCAAAGCTTTCACAGCTTCTTGGAAAGGAGGTAGCCACCGGCGAATTTGGCGCCATGATGCAGGTGGAGCTTATCAATGACGGTCCGGTCACCATAATTATTGACACAAAGGAAAAGGAGTAATAATGGAATAAAGGATATTCTGAAAATGATAAATCAACCTGAAAATATGGGCGACAGGACATTCAAGAGATCTGTCATGCTGGTTGCCGCATTTGCCGCATTTCTTACTCCCTTTCTCGGATCTGCAGTGAACCTGGCTCTGCCCTCGATAGGGAAGGATCTTGACGCCAGTGCAATCGGCCTGAGCTGGGTAATAAGCAGCTTCATTCTTTCATCCGCAATATTTCTTCTGCCATTCGGACGGCTTGCAGATATTATCGGAAGGAAAAAAGTTTTCACTGCCGGCATTTTTTTATTCACCTGTTTCAACTTTTCTGATAATTTTTTGCCGAAGCATAACTTCACTTATAATTCTCAGGATCTTCCAGGGCATCTCAAGTGCAATGATCTTCGGAACAAGTCTTGCAATAATAACTTCTGTTTTCCAGGTCGGTGAAAGGGGAAGAGCCATGGGTATAAATGTTACTGCTGTTTATCTTGGCCTTTCAACCGGTCCGGTAATTGGAGGGTTGCTTACCCAGTACCTGGGATGGAGAAGCATTTTTGCCTTTCTTGTTCCCTTTGGAATAGCTTCAATGATCCTGATAAAAACCAAAATAAAAACGGAATGGGCTGAATCGCGGGGCGAAAAATTTGACTGGAAGGGATCGCTTTTTTACGGGGCGGCTTTATTCCCTCGATGTATGGATTTTCACGTCTTCCCTCTTCCACAGGATGGATATTTCTAATTTCAGGTGCACTTGTTGCAGTTGTCTTCATGTTATTTGAGAAGAAGATAGCAAATCCCGTCTTTGATGTCCGGCTTCTCCTGAGGAACAGGGTCTTTGCGTTCTCAGGCCTGGCTGCACTGATACATTATTCAGCAACAAGCGCCACGGGGTTTTTCCTTAGCCTTTACCTCCAGTATCTGAAGGGATTTGATGCCAGGACGGCAGGGCTTATTATGATTTCACAACCGCTGGCGATGGCTCTGCTGTCGCCGGTTGCCGGAAAATTGTCGGATAAAAGGAATCCGGGGGTTATCGCCTCAATAGGAATGGGCTTTACGGCAGCAGGTCTGGTAATGCTCTGTTTCATCACTGCCGAAACATCAATCCATGTTATAATGGTTTTGCTGATATTGATGGGGGTTGGGTTCGGACTTTTCTCCTCACCAAATTCAAATGCAATTATGAGCTCGGTTGAAAAACGGCACCTGGGTGTGGCTTCGGGGGTTGTCGGGACGATGAGGATGATCGGCCAGATGCTGAGCATGGGTATTGCAATGATGCTTATAGCGTGGTTTATAGGGAAGCAGACAATAAATCCCGTTACTTACCCGGGTTTATTAAAAAGCATGAAGACCGGATTTATTATCTTCTCGGTATTGTCGGTACTTGGTATTTTTGCCTCACTTGCAAGAAATAAAAATGACCTGGTAAACAGGAAACAGGCTGAACCCTTCCCTCCCGGGCTAATTAGCCTGATCAGGTAATCCCTGAGTGCCTGTATCCAGCACAAATTTCCATGATCCGTCCTTTTGTTTTTCCCAGATGGTGACATAGGTCCCTTTTGAAATAAGCCCTGTAGCTTTTACGCTTCGTTTGAAAATTCCATAGGTGTAACCAAGATCCCCGCTTTCTGATATTTTTTCAAATACAGGGTCCCATTCAAGGATGAAAGCCGTGTCGCTGCCTGTTTCAAATAAGAGACCCAGTGATTTCCTGCCCCTGAGAGGATATGAATTATTCCGCAGCAAAACACCGCTGTCGGCAATATACGATAGAAATGCTTTATGCATTCCTTCCTTTACCGACAACGCCGAGAAATCCCTGTCGGTTTTCAAAAGGATACCTGAAACATCGTTTTTATTGCTTTTTGCACAACTTAAAATCAGAATTAAATTAATTATAAAAACAAAAAGCATTATATTGAACCCGTTCTTTTTTTTCATTTTGCAGGTTTATTTAGATTAATATAAACTGATACTCAAATGACAAAGCTATATCAAAAACTGATCAAATCCTGTCCATCCGAAGCAGAAATCAGAAAAGGACTTAAGAAAGCCAGTATCATGTCAACGGAAACCGCGGACAAGCATCTTTTAATGAATATCCTTAATGTCATTGATCTTACAAGCCTGAACACCACCGACAACAAAAGTCAGATTATTCATCTGACCGGCAAGGTTAACAGTTTTTCGGGCAGATTCTCCAATATCCCCAATGTTGCTGCAATCTGTGTCTATCCCAATTTCGTATCGGTTGTGAAGGAAAAACTGACTGTAAAAAATGTTAAGATCGCCTCTGTGGCAGGTGCTTTTCCTTCATCACAAACTTTCAGGAGCATTAAAGTTGCCGAATGCAAGATGGCAGTTGAGGCCGGGGCAGATGAGATCGACATAGTGCTGCCTGTCGGCGCTTTTCTGGGAAAAGACTTTGCCATGGTTGCCGATGAGATCCGTGAATTAAAGGCGAGCATTGGCGACAAACCACTGAAGGTAATTGTTGAATCGGGGATTCTCGGCGATTACGAACAGATATTCAAAGCCTCGACAATAGCGATGGATGCCGGTGCAGATTTCATCAAGACATCAACCGGTAAGACCGATGTATCGGCAACCCCCGAGGCAGCATTCGTTATGTGCCAGGCAATCCTTAATTTTTATTCCGAGACAGGCATAAGGGTCGGCTTCAAAGCCGCCGGAGGGATCGCCACCTCGACTGAAGCATTAAAGTATTATTATATTTTAAACAGCCTCCTGGGAGATGAGTGGACTTCCAATTCGCTTTTCAGGATCGGCTCAAGCCGTCTTGCCAATAATATCCTTGCCGACATTTCCGGAACATGCATTCAATATTTCTGACAGGACAATTCTGATAATCTGATTCCCGTTTTTTAATTATCACTACTTTTGTGGTCTATTCCACTGAAAGGGTATGACATCAGCCATCGGTACGCAGGATACTATAAGACCAGTTATAGTAGTCCGGATAAACACAAATAATCTCCCGGATTCAATCTTCAAAAGACTGGATGAAAAAACTGCTCAACTAAAGAAGGATGATTCACTAAGGTTCAGAAAGTCTTCCCTCAGAATCCGGACAGATGTGAACATCACCGATACAACTTCAGTCTGCAGCAGGAACAGCTATTGCTGATGTTTCTTTTTATGACTCCCTGAACTTCATTGCCCGTCTGAAACAACAAGGTCCCAGTGTTCCGCTCCCATTCAGGCTCACGGAAAAGAACACAGGTCAGGAGAGGCAGCAGATCGCAGTAATAACCAGTCTGAAGGAAGGGAATGGCCCTGCCCGAACAACCCCTCCATAGCGACTGGATACTGGCTGTAATTCTTCTGTGCCTCATACCTGTATATGGTTGTCAGATCCACTACCAGAAGGATGTGGCCGGAGCTCACAAGGTACTTTATGCTCAGAGGCATAAATGAATCCTCTTCGCGTGACACCGGGACACTCTTTTCATGGCAGTCAACAGCTACTTAACCTTATATCATTCACCATCCTGGGGCTGTTTGCATTTTGCGCTGCAGCCTGGTATCGATTTAGTACCTGCAGGATTTCCTCAGCCGGTAGTTATTCTGATCTCATTGGAATTATTGTCTTTGGGATCACCTCACGTCATTTTATATGCCTGGCAGCGGGTAATCTGAGCGGAGAAACAGACCTCTTCAACGAATACCTTGTCAGCATTTATCAGTCGTACAGGTTCAGCTCGATCTTTATTTTTATAATACTGGTGATCCTTGTTTACACCTCACTTCTGCCTCCGAGGTCTGTGTTTTCTGCGGGTCTGACAGTGTTGGGAATCTTTTATTTCTATCGTGTTCTCAGGCTCTCATTAATTTTTATGAAGAAGAATATTTCAATTTTGTATTTGATTTTATACCTTTGTGCGCTGGAAATTTTGCCTGTTTTGATTATTGTTGAAGTATTTTACAGGCCTTGTTTAGATTGAGAAGTGTTACTTTGAAGGTAAAACTTAATCTGTAAAGAGTTGAAAATAAGGAAGATTTTAGTGTCGCAGCCAGAACCGAAGAATCCGAAATCTCCATATTTCGAACTGGCAAGGAAATACAATCTGAAAATTGATTTTAAACCATTTGTCCAGGTTGAAGGAATTCCATCTAAGGATTTCCGTCACCAAAAGATCAATATTCTTGATTTTACACGCAGTGATTTTTACAAGCAAAACCGGGATAGATCACTTTTTCAGGATCTGCAATGAACTGAGAATTGTTGTTCCCGATACAATGAAATATTTCTGCATAACTGAGAATGTTGCTTTCTACCTGCAGAAATATATCGTTTACAGAAAGCGAAAGATATTTCATGGAAAAGCCAAATTCCAGGATCTTATCGATGTCATAATCAAACACCGGGATGACTAATTTCTTTGTTCCTCTTTCAGAGCCTCATAATGCAGAGATTCCCGGATCTGCTTGACAAAAACAGTATCAAGTATGCAATCGGAACTCTTTACAAGACAATAAGCAGCCATTTTTCAAATATCAAGGATTTTGATTATGATATTCTGGTTTTTTACAGCCCTTCCGGGATCAAATCGCTGAAAGAGAACTTCCCTGATTTTGTCCAGGGAGAGATTAAAATTGCTGCTTTCGGACCAACAACAGCAAGTGCGGTTGAGCAGGAAGGGCTCAGGCTTGATATCAATGCGCCGAATCCAAAAGCCCCTTCAATGACAATGGCTCTTGATGATTTCCTTAAAGAGTACAACAGGAACTGCAGGTAAAGAATACCCAACTATGCTTATCCCGGCAGTTGATATGTAATCAATCCCGGCTCGAGGGATAAGTGTTTTTATAATGACCGGTGAAAAGCAGACATTCAGCAAGGGCGAGAGGCTTTGCAGTATAAAACTGATTTCTGAAATATTCGAAAGCGGTAATGTTTTCTATTCCCGCAATTTTAAAGTTGTCTGGATTCAAATACCCCTTCAGCTGCCTTATCCTGGCCGGGTGGCATTCAGCGTCCCCAAGAAAATATTCCGGCTGGCAGTAACAAGAAACCTCATTAAAAGAAGATTCCGCGAAGCCTACCGCAGGAAAAAGCAGGCACTTTATGAATATCTCAGGCTGGAAGGAACAGGACTCGCATTTATTGTAATTTACAGGCAAAACTCAGTTCCCGACTATCAGATAATGGAAAAATCTGTGGACGAGTTAATTGAGATTCTTTGCAAAGATTTTAAGGAAAAAAGCAAAAAGTGTTAAAATTGTTTTAATTATTTCTTTACCAGATTCATTGCCGGTATTTCTTACTAATTTCGCCATAAATTTTAGAAACCATGTATTCGTTATGAAAAAGACAGGCAAATGGAAATTGATAATCTTTACCCTTATTATAACCACAGGCATCAGTACTGCATTTCTGGCAACGCAGGAAACAAGGGATTTCAGAATAGCTAAGAATCTTGATATCTTTTTCTCACTTTTCAGGGAACTTAATACATTTTATGTTGATGAGATAGATCCCGACAAGCTTATAAAAACAGGCATCGACAACATGTTGAAGTCACTTGACCCTTATACTGTCTATCTATTCCGAATCCGAAGGCGATGAGATTACTTTCATGACCACCGGGAAATACGGCGGCATCGGGTCAATTGTCAGAGGAGGAGGCGATTATGCGGTAATCTCCCAGATTTACAAGGGATTTCCGGCCGACATTGCCGGAATCAAACCTGGCGATCTGCTTAAAAAAGCTGACGGGGTTTCGCTTAAAGGGCTTGTCAACCGAACAGGTAAGCGAAAAGCTTAAAGGGAATCCGGGAACAACAATCAATCTGACAATTGAACAGAACGGCGTTGAGAAAGGAGTTTTCGCTTAAAAGGGAAAAGATCGCAATACCCCCTGTTCCTCTATTACGGAATGATCGGTTCAGGAACAGGTTACATAAGGTTTACCAACTTCACCGAGAATTGCTCCGATGACGTTAAAAAAGCACTTGTGTCACTCGAAGGCAAACAATCCCAGTCAGATTATCCTCGACCTGAGGAGCAATCCGGGCGGACTCCTTACCGAAGCTGTGGATATTGTAAATCTCTTTGTCGGCCCGGGAAATGAAATTGTCTCAACAAAGGGGAGGGTAAAGCAATTCAGGCGACACATTTAAAACAACCAAGTCTGCAGTTGACGAAAAGATCCCCCTTGCAGTGATCATAAACAGGGGTTCGGCATCGGCATCCGAGATAGTTGCCGGGGCAATCCAGGACCTTGACAGGGGTGTTATCGTGGGCCAGAGATCATACGGAAAGGGATTGGTACAGATCACCCGCCCGCTAAGCTACAACACGACAGCTGAAGATTACAACTGCAAAATACTATATCCCCAGCGGAAGGTGTATCCAGGCCCTCGACTTTTCGCACCCTAATCCCGACGGAAGTGTCGGAATCATACCCGATTCGCTTATCTCCGAATTTAAGACAAGGAACGGAAGGACAGTAAAGGATGGCGGAGGCATTACACCTGATGTGGAGATGAATCCGGAACCATTGAGCCAGATAACCGCCGAACTTTTCTTCCGTAATTATATTTTTGATTTTGCCACAACTTATTTCTGGTCACACCCGGGGTTGAAAAGTCCTGGACAGTTCACGTTTACCGACCAGGATTATTCTGACTTCAGGGATTTTCTCCTGAAACGCCGCTTCAGCTATCAGACCAATACCGAGGAGTCACTGAATGATCTGGTAGCCAGCGCAAAAAGGGAAAAGTATTATGACCTTCACAAAGAATTATTCAGCGATCTGGAAAAGGACCTCAATCATTCTCTTGAACAGGATCTTCAGACCTTTAAGAAAGAAATTACACGAACTTCTTGAGGATGAAATTATAAGCCGTTATTTTTATGAAGAAGGATCGATTGAGGAGACTATAAAAACTGATGAACAGGTTCTTAAAGCCGTTGAGGTACTTGAATAATAAGTCCAGGTATGACTCAATCCTGAAGGGAAAAACAGTAACCAGAATGATAACAAGGGATGATTATAATTCTGCCCCGGTGGTTGTTTCAGACAATACCGGCTTTGACCAGGTTGTTATGTAGGGACACGACATGTCGTGTCCCTACCCGATAATACCGGTATACCCGTAGGGACATCACATGTGATGTCCCGTTATTCATTTCCCTTCCACTGAGTGGTGTTGTCTTCAAAGATCTCCTTTTTCCAGATAGGCAGCTTTTCCTTGATAAGTTCAACCGCCTTACTGCAGGCATTGATTGCCTGATGCCGATGGCCGGCAGAAACCACCACAAGAAGCGAGATCTCACCTGCATTTACAAGTCCTCTTGAATGCAAAATTTCAATCTTTTTTACATCATCGAACTCGGAGAGAATCGATTTATTGATCTTGTCAGCTTCTCCAATTACCATTTCCTCATAAGCAGAGTACTCAATAGCTTTCACATATCTTCCCGTCAACCAGGTCTCTTCTGACCTGACCGACGAAATAGTGAAAGAGCCACCTGATTCAGTGTTTTTGCCGCCGTTGGCAACCACTTCGGAGATTACTGCCGGGAGCAAAGGTCCGTCGATTATATGCATATCTGCCTGGTTTTATTAAATCCATTTTTTTATCCTCCTGCAAAAGGCGGGAGATAAGCAACCTCATCATTATCCTTAAGCACCGGATCTTCATCTGTAATTTCGTTATTGACCGCAATCCGGAAATTATAGTGCACTATTTCGGGGTAATCATCTTCAATCCTGTATTTCAGATCATTAAATGACTTTATGTCACTGATAATGCTTGCTATGGGTTCCTGTAACCTCAGTCAATACCCCAAAAAATATAACGTTAATTTCCATTATCATATTTTATTCTGTCTACCTGTTCCTCACCCTAAATCTCCGACTTGGCTTTTCGCCTGCCGCCCTGAGGGCGATTGGTTCAATGTGCCTCCAGCCAGTTTTTTCCTGTTCCCCAGTCCACCTTCAGGGGTACATCAAGTTTCAACAGCATTTGTCATCTCATGAATGACCATCTCCTTAAGCTTTTCAAGTTCCTCAGGAACAACTTCAAAGATAAGCTCATCGTGAACCTGAAGTATCATCATTGAAGCCCATTTCTGCGATTTCATTTTTTCGTGGATCCTGACCATCGCAATCTTAATGATATCGGCGGCAGAGCCCTGAATAGGGGCGTTTATGGCATTCCTTTCGGCATTTCCCCTTACTACCTGATTCCTCGAAAGTATATCACGCAGATATCTCCTGCGGCCAAACATTGTTGTTACATAACCTTTTTCCCTTGCTTTCCTTATGCTTTCATCCATATATCTCTTAACCCCGGGATATGAATTAAAATATCCGTCAATAAGGTCTTTGGCTTCTTTCCTGCCAATTGTGAGCCTTTCCGACAGGCCGAATGACGAGATACCATATATAATTCCAAAGTTGGCTGTTTTAGCCCTGCTTCGCATCTCCCTGGTGACATCTTTAATGTCAACTCCGAATATCTTGGAAGCTGTTGCAGCATGAATATCGTTTCCCGAAAGAAAATCAGCAATCATGTTCTTGTCCCTGCTCAGATGAGCCATAAGCCTCAGCTCTATCTGTGAATAGTCGGCTGACAGAAAAATATTTCCATCTTCGGGGACAAATGCTTTTCTGATCTCCCTTCCTCTTTCATCCCTTACAGGAATATTCTGAAGATTCGGATTATCGGAACTAAGCCGCCCGGTAGCTGCAACAGCCTGACTGAATGATGTATGGATCCTTCCTGTTTTCTTATCGACCATCAGCGGAAGTGGTTCGAGGTAGGTCGACAGGAGCTTTCTTCAGTCCCCTGTATTCAAGCACTTTGCCTACAATCGGATGCTTGCTTGTAAGACGCTGCAGGATCTCTTCACTGGTAACAAACTGATTTGTTTTGGTGACTCTTGCCTTTTCGTCAAGTTTTAGCCTCAGAAAAAGGATATCGCCAAGCTGTTTGGGGGAAGAAATGTTAAATTCCGTTCCTGCCAGTGAATAAATCTCCTTTTCAAGGGCAATGATCTCTTCCCTGAGATCGGCAGAGATTGCTTTCAGGTTTTCCTTGTTAATCTTTATCCCGCATCCTCTCCATATCGCCAAGCACCCTTATAAGAGGCATTTCAATGGTCTCTGCAAGATTGGAAAGATCCTTCAGCTTTCAGCTTTGGCTCAAATATTTCCTTGAGCTGCCAGGTAACATCAGCATCTTCAACAGCATACTCCATGATCTTATCAACAGGAACAGACCGCATGTTCTTCTGGTTATCCTTGTCACCGATAAGAGATCTCGATATGCACCGGACTGTACGAAAGGTAAGTTTCTGACAGCACGTTCATGTTATGACGCATTTCGGGTTCCAGCAGATAATGGGCAATCATGGTGTCGAAAAGCGGTCCCCTGACTTCAATTCCATAGTTTGCCAGGACCTGAATGTCAAACTTCATGTTCTGTCCTATTTTCAGAATCGGTCCTTCAAACACCGGCCGGAGGATTTTAAGTATCTTCCCGGTCTCCTCCTGCGATTCCGGGAAATGAACCAGATAACCCGATCCCTTCTCCCAGGAAAATGAGAGGGCAACCAGCTCTGCATTAAGAGGATTAATGGCGGTGGTCTCGGAATCAAAACAGATCTCCTTCAGCTTTAAGGCTTTGGTTACAAATTCTTTAAGCTCTTTTTCCCCTTCGATGAGAATATAGTTGTGTTTTACCGAATCTATAGTTTTCATTTCAGAAGCTTGCGAAACTTCGGGCACTGAGAATAGAGTACCCTGGGTTGATTGAGCCGGCACGCTGAAAATTTTTCCCTGCCCGTCCTGCTCCTTCTTATCAACATCCTTAAGTATTTCGGCGGCGATAGCCCTGAATTCAAGTTCTTCAAACAGTTTCTTCAGCTTATCGCGGTCGGGAACATCGGCTAAAAGCTTCTCTTCATTAAATTCAACAGGGACTTTAACCTCAATTGTTGCGAGTATCTTTGAAAGTTCAATCTGTTTTTTGTTATTTTCTATTATCTCCCTGAGCTTGCCTTTCAGTTTATCAGTATTCCTGAAAAGCTCCTCAATGGAACCGTATTCCGATATAAGTTTCATTGCAGTTTTGGGACCCACTCCCGGAGCGCCGGGAATATTGTCTGCAGTGTCGCCCATCAGCGCAAGAATATCTATCACCTGCTCAGGCTGCTTCACCAAAAACTCCCGTCTGACCTCCTCTACCCCCCATCTTACAGATTCGCTGCCGCTCCTTGATGGTTTGAACATGAAAATTGAGTCGGACACCAGCTGAGCGAAATCTTTATCAGGTGTCATCATAAAAGTTGTGAAGCCTTTTGCCGATGCCATTTTTGCAAGTGTACCAATAACATCATCGGCTTCAAAACCCGGGCTTCTCGATCACCGGAATTCTGTAGGCCTCAAGCAGACGTTTTATATACGGAACTGCAACTCTGATATCTTCCGGGGTTTCATCGCGGGTACCCTTGTATTCACTGAACAGTTCATGCCGGAAAGTAGGGGTGGGAGTATCAAAAACAACTGCAATATGGGTAGGCTTTTGTTTTTGCAGGACTTCTCTCAGTGTAAGAAGAAATCCAAAGATGGCGGAGGTGTTCATCCCTTTGGATGTTACCCTTGGATTCCTGATGAATGCATAATATGAGCGGAAAATCAACGCATAAGCATCAAGTAAAAACAGTTTTTTTGATTGGTCTGACATATCTGTTATTATTCGTTATCGGTAGCAAACCACTCGGCGAATGAGGTTGCTGTTTCATAGAGCCTCAGGCTGATAGAAGTCCGACCTTGTCAGGCAGCTTCTTTTTTATCCTCACCGCAAAATCTGTGACCAGGTTTTCGCAGGTTGGCTGATAATCAACTATTATAATATTATCGAACATCTTCTTAAAAACATCCATTTTCTCTTTTTCATAATTATCCGAAACGGTTACTGCATGGTCGAACACGCTTATTATCTCCTTTTTTACAATATTCTTAAGCTCTGTAAAATCCATTACCATTCCGTTCCTGGGATTACCCGGATCGTCAACCGGTTTGCCGGAAAGAGTAACAAAGAGCCGGTAAGAATGACCGTGTACGTTCCGGCAGGGACCGTCATAATTCCAAAGCGCATGGGCCATCTCAAATGAGAATTCTTTCGTTACCCTTATCGTCGAAGACATAGCCAGAATTTAATATTTAATACAAACTTAACCATTCTGCGCCATAATTGTTTAACTTTTACTTTCCGGTCTTAAGTTGAATATGTAATATTGATCATGAAATGAGCAGTATATGGCTTTTATACTTATCTTCGGACTCTGATTGCAGATTAATTTGAGGGATAAAATGGATAATACAGATACAAAGCTGACTTTTCCGGCTTTATTCGCTGAAACGCTCCGCAAATATGGAGATCATGGGGCTTATGCATTCGTGGGAGAGAAGCCAAAAAGTTATAAAGAGGCAGGCAGGGAAATTAACGCACTGACAGCCCTTCTTGAAAAGCTGGGAATAAAACCGGGCGACAAAGTAGCCCTTTTAAGCAACAACTATGCCCAACTGGGGCCCGGCATATTTTTCAATAACCTTTATGGGTGCGGTAGCAGTTCCGATACTTCCTGATTTTTCTCCTACCGAGGTAGGAAATGTTCTGACACATTCAGGGGCTAAAGCAATTTTTATCTCAACATCCCTGCTTCCAAAAATTGAGGATTTTAAATCGGATGATCTTAAGAGCGGGATCCTCATTGAAGATTATTCGATACTTTTTGCGGAAAGCGGCAAGCCTCTGTTTGATCCTGCAGCACTACCGGGAAAAAAATATGACGTAAATGAGGATGATCTGGCTTCGATTATCTATACGTCAGGTACTACCGGCCGGTCGAAAGGTGTTATGCTGACGCACAAAAACATCTCATTCAATGCCCGGAAAGGCATGGTTATCCAGCATATCGATGAAAATGACAGGTTTCTGTCGGTATTGCCATTATCACATACTTATGAGAATACGCTTGGGCTGATACTCCCTATGTTAGGCGGATCGTGCGTTTACTATCTGAGAAAAGCTCCCACACCTGCCGTCCTCGTTCCGGCCATGGCTGAAGTAAAGCCCACGATGATGCTGACAGTGCCGCTCATTATGGAAAAAATATATTTCAATAAGATATTGCCCTCATTCAACGATAAATGGATCTTAAGAATCCTCTACAAAATATCATTCATCAGGAAGAAACTTAATGCTGTTGCAGGGAAGAAACTATACCAGACATTTGGCGGGAAGTTAAAATTTTACGGAATCGGAGGGGCAAAACTGAATAAGAGCGTCGAAAGATTTCTTATTGAGGCCAAATTCCCTTATGCAATCGGATACGGTCTTACCGAAACTGCACCATTGCTGGCCGGGGCAAATCCTTCAAAGGCTGTTGTTTGATTCAACGGGACCTGCAATAGAGGGCATAGAACTGAAAATCAATAACCCTGATAAAAAAACCGGTGAGGGCGAGATCTGGGCACGCGGACCAAATGTGATGAAAGGGTATTACAGGGAACCTGAAATGACGAATGATGTCCTGACTCCCGACGGCTGGTTCAAAACCGGAGATCTCGGGACTATGGATGAGAATAAATACCTGTTCATAAAGGGAAGGCTTAAGAATATGATTGTTGGCGCAAGCGGAGAAAATATTTATCCCGAGGAGATCGAATCTGTTATAAACAACTTCAGGTTTGTTGTGGAATCGCTTGTCATCCAGCAAAAAGGCAAGCTGGTGGCATATGTTCACCTCAATATGGAAGAGCTGGAAAAGAAATACCAGACCCTCAAGGCAGGATATGGCAAAACAAATTGATGATAAGAAGGACGAACTCCTTACTGAACTCCAGGAGTATGTTAATTCAAGGGTAAATAAATTCAGTCAGATAAATAAGGTCATTTTGCAGCCTGTTCCATTCCAGAAAACTGCCACACTCAAGATTAAGAGGTTCTTATATACCTGAAAAGCCGGCCCCTAAATCCCTGCCTACCGGCAGGCAGGCCCTGAAGGGGACTTAAAGTATAGCCCCTTTTGCACCTCTATTTCAGCGCCTGCTGATATCTTTTCCCCACTTCTTCCCAGTTCACAACGTTCCAGAAAGCATCGACGTATTCAGGCCTTCTGTTTTGATATTTAAGGTAATAGGCATGTTCCCAGACATCGAGTGCGAGCAGTGGAGTTCCCTTGATTGAGGAGATATCCATTAAAGGATTATCCTGGTTGGGGGTACTGCCCACAGCCAGTTTCTTATCAGAACCAAGGTAGAGCCATGCCCAGCCGCTGCCAAAACGAGTCTTGGCAGAATTACTGAATGTCTCCTTAAATTTGTCGAACGAACCGAATGCCGTTGTCAGGGCAGAAGTTAATTCAGCGGATGGCCCCGCAGATTTGGGAGCCAGGTTATTCCAGAAAAAGAAATGGTTATAGAATCCGCCGCCATTGTTTCTTACAGTATCACCCGAACCTGAAATACCTGAGAAGATCTTTTCAATTGTTTGACTATCAAGAGGCGTCCCCTTTATAGCATTTACAAAATTGTTAAAATAGGCACGATGATGCTTATCGTAGTGTATTTCCATTGTACGGGCATCGATATAGGGCTCAAGTGCGTCATAGGCGAAGGGCAGAGCCAGAAATTCATGTGTATTAAAATTTTCCATGGTAAAATTTATTGATTTGGTTAATTCCGAGGCAACTGATTTTCCTGCAACGAATGTTGCAGCAACTCCAATTCCAAGATTTTTCAAAAAGTTTCTCCTTTCCATTTCTTAAGATTTGAAAAAATAACAACAGGTCCCGGATTTTGTTCAATCTACGTTAAATATTTTGGTAAGTCCGGGGTTTTATATCCTTAAACATTCTCGGATTCATCAGAATCCAATGGCCATCCACAAGATGCTTCCGCCTTCCGAACCCCTCCTCCCCTTAAGGCTACCTACCCTTTATACACATCTTTTGATGAGCCTTAGGGTGGTTTTGGAACTTAATTTATAAGTTGTAATTGTAGTGACACAAGATAAGATACATGCCCAAAGGTCCTAATGATCCGTCTTTATTCAGCCCTTTCAGGGCTGGCATCATTTAGTCGCATTCTACCCCCGGTTTCGCCGGGGGTTATTCACATTTAACCACTTCGTGGTTCTTGCTTGAGTTTAGAAAAGGCCACATTCGTGGCTCTGGATTTCGTAAAGCTCAGTCATATATCACCGCTTCGTGGTTCTTGCTTGAGTTTAGAAAAGGCCACATTCGTGGCTCTGGATTTCGTAAAGCTCAGTCATATATCACCGCTTCGTGGTTCTTGCTTGAGTTTAGAAAAGGCCACATTCGTGGCTCTGGATTTCGTAAAGCTCAGTCATATATCACCACTTCGTGGTTCTTGCCTGAGTTTAGAAAAGGCCACATTCGTGGCTCTGGATTTCGTAAAGCCCAGTCAAATGTCACTGTGTTCATGGTTGTTGCCCTGATTTAAAAGTAATCGACAAGTCCCCTTTAAGCCTGCCGGTAGGCGGGGGATTTAGGGGCGAAAAAACGAATGAGTTTGATAGAGCCTCTCTGGATTCGGTAAAAGCATAGTCACTTTTATAGCTCTGCTTTTAACTAATTAAGGTAACATCGGTGGCTCTGGATTTCCTAAAGCTCAATCACTTTTGTGGCTCTGCTTCATCGTGCCGTCCGGAGGACCAGAAGCTTGTTTTATTTTCTGCCTCTGAAAGAGGCCTTCGTCCCTTGACTGTCCCGGAACGGGACAAATGTGAATAACCCCCGGCGAAA
>CAWDYR010000008.1:0-55888 GCA_963806555.1 uncultured Bacteroidales bacterium
CTTTGCAGCAATCAAAAAATGCCTGGCCTCATTCGGCGGAGCTGAAATCAGGAAGATAATCACTGATAGCGGTTTAAGAGGCCGCGGTGGTGCAGGCTTTCTGACAGGCAGGAAATGGAAATATTTGCCGGCTCTCAGGATTCCGTAAAATATGTTGTTTGCAACGGTGATGAAGGCGATCCGGGAGCATTCATGGACAGGATGCTTCTTGAATCATTTCCTTTCAGGGTAATTGAGGGAATGCTGATTGCGGGCTTATGCAACCGGTGCTGATGAAGGTATTTTCTATATCAGGGCTGAATATCCGCTTGCTGTATCAAGGGTCAGAAATGCACTCAAACTCTGCTATGAAAAGGGTATTCTGGGAACCAATATTCTTGGAACAGGATTTTCATTTGATATTAATATTTTTGAAGGTGCAGGCGCTTTTGTCTGCGGCGAGGAAACAGCCCTTATCGCATCCCTGGAAGGAAAACGCGGAACTCCTCACTTCAGACCTCCCTACCCTGCTGTAAAAGGTTTCAGGGGAAAACCAACGCTGGTAAATAATGTTGAGACTCTTTGCACTGGTCCCCTGGATCATTAATAACGGAGCTGAAGCCTTCAGCGCCATCGGTACTGAGAAAAGCAAAGGAACAAAGGTATTTGCCCTGGCAGGCAAGATATCAAAAGGAGGTCTTATTGAAGTCCCAATGGGTATAACGATAAGAGAGATCGTGGAAAAGATCGGTGATGGTGTTGCAGAGGGCAGAACATTTAAAGCTGTTCAGATAGGAGGTCCGTCGGGCGGATGTATCCCTGCAGGTATGGCCGACACACCTATTGACTATGAGGAACTTACAAAAATGGGAGCGATGATGGGTTCCGGCGGTATGGTGGTCCTTGATGATGCTGATTGTATGGTCGACATGGCGAAGTACTTCCTTACTTTCACACATAAACAATCATGTGGAAAATGTACTTTCTGCCGTGTGGGTACAAAACAAATGCTTGATATAATTTACAAGGCTTAAGTGAAGGGAAAGCTGATCTTTCTGAAATTGATGAACTTGAAGAGCTTATGCATCTGATGTTAAAAATGGCAGTCTGTGCGGACTTGGAAAGACTGCTCCCAATCCTGTACTTACCGGATTGAAGGTATTTCAGGGAGGAATATGAAGCTCATGCCAGGGGCTATTGTCCGGCAAAAAAATGCAGTGATCTGATAAAATACACATTAACTGATAATTGCACAGGTTGTACAAAATGCTCCCAGGAGTGTCCGGTAAATGCCATTGCTTTCAAACCTTATGAAAAACATGAGATAGATCAGGCAATCTGCACTAAATGTGATAATTGCAGGGTTGTGTGTCCGGAAAAAGCTGTTGAAATAGTAAATATAAATGATGAGGATCAAAGATTAATAATATTGAACTTGAAGCAGAAGAAGGATCAGACAATCCTGGATATCGCAGGAAAGGCAGGGATCTCTATCCCTACTCTTTGCCACAGGGAGGGATTGAACATTATTCCTCCTGCATGGTTTGCCTGGTAAGGGACAAAAAGAAAGACAGCTTTATCCCTTCCTGTTCAGCCCTGGCTCAGGATGGAATGGATATTGATGCTTCAGGTGATGATGTTGTAGCCATTCGGAGAAAAGCTGTTGGAGCTTCTTCTTCTCGAACACAGGGCAGAGTGTGAAGCTCAATGCAGGATTGTTTGTCCGGCAGGATATAATATTCCGCTAATGAACAGGCTTCTTGCTGCAGGTAATATTGAAGCGGCAATTGAACTTACTCTCTCAGAAGTAGATTCGGAGATCAAATGTACAAACTGCCCGGGGTTTTGCGAAAATGCCTGCCGCCGTAAGAAGGTCGATCAACCTGTCTCGATAAGAAATATAAAGCTGTTTGTTCACCGGAATATCAGCGGGGATAGAAATCCTGCCCAATTTCGGCCTCAGCATCCTGCTCCTGATGTCAGGAAACGCTTTTCATCACGTATAGGCAGGATGGAACAGGTGGAACTGCAGGAGTGGCTGAAAGAGTGTAAGGATGAAATAACAACGACACAGGGAGATCACAGATTTTCAAACTGCCGGCAGTGAAGCAGAAAGCTGTATGCACTGTGATTGCAGGGCAGCTGAAAACTGCAGGCTCCGCGATCTGGCAGAAGAGGTTTCAATGAAAGATCCAAAGGGAAAACTGGTAAATACTCCTATCTCAAAGAAGATAAATCGCAAAACCGGCTTGATTTTTGAAAATGCAAAGTGTATAAAATGTGGACTCTGTGTCAGGATTTGCGAAGACAGTAAGGAGGAACCGGCATTATGTTTTATAAACAGGGGTTTTGTTTCAATAATATCGGAACCGATTACTGAAGAGTTTGATGGAATATCTTGCGACAAAATCTGATATTTGTATAGATATTTGTCCCACAGGGGCTTTGAGCCACTATAAATTATAAACCCTGAATGAGGTTTTTGAAACTAATATTGTTTTTTGTTGCATTGAATTCGGTTTCGTTTGCACAGGCCCCCGACCTGAACTGGCCTGTATTCAGGGGAAAAAGCGATCTCTCGGGAAACTCCCGTTTTGAATTCCCTGAATCACCCGTCCTGCTGTGGAGCCTGCCAACGGGTGAAAGCACAAAGTCATCACCTGTTTTGAGCGATGGCGTTGTCTATTTTGGAAATGACAAAGGGACGCTGATTGCTGCCGGCAGCAACGGAAAGATAAAATGGAAGTTTGAAACAGGAAGCCCGGTTGAGTCGCCTCCGCTTGTCTTTTCCGATAAAGTGTTTACCGGCTCTTCTGATGGCGTACTTCGCTCAAATAATAAATCAACAGGCAAATTTATCTGGTCATATAAGACTGATAACCAGATTGCAGGATCAGCAAATGCATGGACTTCAGGCAAAAGGTCAGGCATAGTTTTCGGCAGCTATGATTACTATCTTCATTGCGTGGATCCCTTAACAGGAAAACTAATGTGGAAAGTTGAAACGGATAACTATGTAAACGGTACCCCGGCGCTGGAGAATAACAATATAGTTTTCGGCGGTTGTGACGGTATAATAAGATTAGTGGATCCATTGACAGGAAGAGAAAAGGACACTATCGAAATAGGGATTTATATAGCCTCCTCTCCTGCCCTCTCAGGCGGAAAAGCATTTTTGGGGGATTATGACGGTGACCTTTACTGTCTTGATCTGAGGACAAGGAAAATATTGTGGAAGAATCCTCCGACAGAAAATTCAGGCTCCATCCTGGCAATTCCTGCGGTAAAAGATAATTACGTTGTCGTGGGGACTGAGGACAAATACCTTTATTGCTATGATGCATCCAACGGAAAAGTAATCTGGAAATACAGGACAAACGGCCGCATAACAGGTTCAGCTGTGGTTTCTGCCTCAAAAATTCTCTTTGGGAGCATCGACGGAAATATTTATATGCTTGGTTTACAGGATGGAAAAAAGAAGTGGAGCTTTAATGCAGGTGGACCTGTAAGCAGCTCCCCGGTTGTAACAAAGGACAGGTTTTATTTTCTGACTGAAGATGGAAGATTGCTGGCATTCGGCATTAAGAAATAGAAACAATATAGGAACTCTGAGGCGCATTATCGATTTTACCCCTAAATCCCCTGAAGGGGACTTATTATCAGCCCCCTTCAGGGGGTTGGGGGCTAACTTGCAAGGTTCTGCAGATGATTCACAGAGATCCGCAGAGGAGAAAGTATAAAGATGAAAATAGTATATCTCATTACAGGATCAGGAGGATCATTTTATTGCGGCAACTGCTACCGCGATATGATCTACCTTAGGGCAATACGGAAGGTTCCGGGTATCTCCGCAACCGGTATGCCGTTATACCTGCCGCCGGATAAGGCCGCTTCCAAAAATAGCTTTGACGACGAAGTTTTTTTCGGTGCAATTTCAATGTACCTGAGGGAAAAGGTTCCTTTTCTGAAGAATATGCCCATTCTTCTTGAAAAATTCTTTGATTCCGCACCATTTCTGAAGCTGGCTTCACATATGGCAGGAACAACAAGGACCGAAGGCCTGGAAGATCTCACCTTAAATATGATCGAGGGAGACAATGCCTTCAGGAAGAATGAAGTAGACAGGCTTGTGCAATATCTTACAAAAGATGGAAAGCCTGATATCATTCACCTGTCCAATGCGCTGATCCTCGGCCTGGCAAGACAATTGAAAAACCGGATTGATACAAAGATAGTCTGTTCCTTGCTGAATGAGGATGACTGGATTGATGATATGAAGGAGCCGTACCGGGGAAAGGCCTGGGAAATGATAGCCACGGAAGCAGTCCATGTAGACTGGTTTATTACTCCGAGCAATTATTACAAGGGGTTGTTTATAAAAAAAACAGGTCTTAAAGGAGATAATATCAGTGTCGTTCCCATGGGAATTGAGCCGGGGAATCTTCCGGCCAGGTCTGAAGCCTCACACCCGCCTTCAATAGGTTATTTTTGCCGGATCAACCATCAAAACGGATTTGATAAGATAACAGATGCCTTCATCAGGCTTAAATCGGGAAACATTGTTCCCGATCTTACCCTGAATGTTTGCGGGGGATATACCGGTGATGATAAACCATTTATTGCCAAACAGATAGCGAAAATACGCAAACACGGATTTCAAAAAAGTGTAAGGATCTATCCTGATTTCGATGACGACGGCAAAGTAGAATTCTTTAATGATGTTGATCTTATCAGTGTTCCGGTCAGAAAGTATGACGGTTACGGATTCTATATCCTTGAGGCGAATAGCGCAGGAGTACCGGTAGTTCAGCCTGCCACCGGAGCCTTTCCGGAAATAATAGATATTACCGGTGGCGGTATTACATATTTCCCTGATACAATTGATGAGCTTTCAGCAGCCCTTTTACGCGTACTCAGTGATAATGACTTAAGGATCAGGCTGGGTAAAAAAGGACAGGAGTCTGTCAGGGAGGAGCTTTCGTTGAATAAAATGTCGAATGGATTATCCGGCATTTACAATAGTTTTGTACAACGGGAAGTATAAAAAGAATCCGCTATGCTTAGACTTGAAAATATTACAAGGTCATTTACAGGAAGGGGGATTGTCCTTGATAATCTGGAATTAGATGTTAAAGAGGCTGATCAGATTGCAGTTACAGGACCATCGGGGTCAGGCAAAACAACCCTGTTGAATATAATAAGCCTTCTTGACCGGCCCGACTCAGGAAGAATTTTTTTTAATGGGAAATCAATCCTTGCTTTTAATCCTGATGAATCGGCACACTATAGAAATACAAACTTAGGATTTGTATTTCAGGATCATTTGCTCTTTCCTCATCTTACAATCAGGGAGAACATACTTTTACCGGTGTTCGCCACCGGCATTTCAAAAAAAACATACCAGGAAAAAGAAACCTATTGCCTCTTTCTGATGGAAAGAACAGGAATTACCGATATTTCCTCCAAATATCCATTCCAGGTTTCCGGAGGCGAAGCTCAGCGCGCAACCCTGGTAAGAGCCCTGATCAATAAACCAACTGTTCTGCTTGCCGATGAGCCTACAGGATCGCTTGATTCAAAAAATGCGGATATGCTAGGTGATCTGCTTGTTGAAATGAATACCGGGTTCGGGCTTACTCTGATCGTGGCCACACACTCCCGGACCCTTGCATCCAAAATGAAAATTCATCTCAGGCTGGAAAATGGCCGGCTGGTAAAATGACAGTTAAATTGCGGATTTAATGAAGTTTTTCCCATTTAAGATTGCAGTAAGATCACTTTTATTCTACAGAAAAGCATCTGTTAACCAGATAATTATAATACTTCTGCTGGCAGCAGTCATCACAGGCTCCCTTTTGACCGGCTATTCGGTCAGGGAGAGCCTGAAGCTAAGGGCAGATGAAAAGCTTGGAAATACTGATATCCTTATAAGCTCTGGTTTGAGGTTCTTCAATGCCTCACTGGCAGACAGGATTGCCGGCCGTGTTGATGAAAAAGCTGTAGCCGTACTCGAAACGGACGGATATGTCCAGAATTTTTCAACGGGAGCAACAGCTTTAAATGTAAAGATATATGGAGTAGATGGTAATTTCTTCCCATTCCACGGGAAGAGTAGCTTCACAATTGTCCCGGGTTCTGTTGCCATCAATGAGCGCCTCGCTCAACATCTGAAAATTGAAACCGGAGATGAGATCATAATCCATTTCAGGGAAACGGACCCTTTGCCGGCAAATGCCCCGTTTGCACCATCTGAGAAGACCGATGGCCTGAAGGTCATGAAGGTAGGAAAAATAGTACCGGGTGATCAGGCTGGCAATTTTTCGCTGGGAATAAGCCAGATTGTTCCGATGAATGTTTTCATGGACCCGGGGGAGCTGAACGTCGATTCTGGCATAACGGAAAAAGCCAACAGGTTGCTGATTCAAAACGGACATGACTACTCCGACACAACCTTTTTAAAAGCGCTGACAGAAATCCTGACAATCAATGATATCGGATTGAAAATCAGGAAATCCCAAAAGACAGGCGAACAGGAGCTTATTTCAGGCAGGATCTTTATTGACAGTGCAATAGTTGACCATGTTGCGCCAAAAAATACCCTCTGCCCGGCCATTGATAACTTACCTGGCAAACTCTGTACAGCTGGGTGAGAAGTCTGCTCCTTATTCCTTTGTTGCAGCAATTCCGCCCTCAGTCAATATTCATGTCCGGGACAATGAAATAATTATAAACAAGTGGCTTGCGGAAGATATCGGAGCCGGTCCGGGAGATACCCTTAAACTGACATGGTTTGATCCCGGGAGCGGCCTGTTGCTTAAAGAAGAAAGCAGGGATTTCATTGTCGGAAATGTGCTTAACATGAACAGTGAGCTTTCAGATCCTTCCCTTATGCCGGATTTCCCGGGCATATCAGGAAGTACAACCTGTTCGGGCTGGGATGCCGGAGTACCGATCCTGCTTGACAGGATAAGGGAAAAGGATGAGGATTACTGGAATAAATTCGGGGGAACACCCAAAGCATTTATAAGCTACAATACCGGTGTCAGGCTGTGGGGTAACAATTTCGGGAGGGCAACTGCAATAAGATTTCCACGGTCAATGAGTGCAGAACGGATAGAAGAAGCTTTAAACGGATCGATTGACCCGTTAGCAGCAGGCTTTTCGATATCCGATGTACGAACTGAGAGCCAGACAGCTGCAGGAAGCGGAGTCGATTTCAGCTCACTCTTCCTTTCCCTTGGTATCTTTATAATCCTTTCATGCATCATTTTGCTATCCTTTGCAATTTCCATCTTCTTTGATTCAAGGAAGCAACAGATCAGGACATACCATGCACTGGGATTCAAAAACAGATTTATTGGAAAGACCCTCTTTCTTGAGACAATATTCCACACCATAATCGGGGCTGTTCCGGGCGTCTTTACAGGGTACTTCATAAACATCCTTATCATCCGTGCATTAAATTCAGTCTGGAGCGGAGCTGTTCAGACCAATACATTAACAGCGCAATTCGGACTTATCCCGGTGATCTCGGGCTTCGCTGCCACATTTATAATATCCGCTCTTCTTATTATTTTTAAAGTCAGGAATTTTCTCAAAAAACTTGGCTCTGCCGGGACGAGTGAGCTGCATATCAGGAGGCAACAAAGAAATCTTCTGTTTTTGATCCTCTCTTTTCTGACCGCTTCGGTAATTTTAATTCTCTCCTTCTCACTCAAATCCTCATCCGCAACATTTTCATTTATTTCCGGTTCATTTTTCTTTTTATCCTTTGTCCTTGCCATGCGCCAGTATTACATCGGTTCTTCCGGAACAGGCGGCAGGAAGTATTTAAAGAACAATTACTCCCGGAAGTTTTATTCCTTTTATCCTTCCCAGGCTGTAACGCCTGTGATCTTCATTGCGGCAGGGATCTTTGCTGTTATCATCACAGGAGCCAACAGGCAGGTTTTAACTGAAAAAATGATGACCCCATCAGGTGGTACCGGGGGGTTCCTCCTGTGGATGGAGACAGCCGTCCCGGTAACGGACAATCTGAATCTGTCTGGCGGCAGGGCTGAGTTTGGACTGGATGAACCTGAACTCAGGGAACTGAAGTTTGTACAGGCTGACAAATTAAACGGGGATGATGCAAGCTGTCTGAACCTGAATCATGTAACCTCTCCGCCCCTGCTTGGAATTGATCCCGGAGAATTCATTTCAAGAGGTTCCTTTTCGTTTGCTTCTGTCAGCCGTGCAGCCGGGGACAAAAACCCGTGGGGCCTTCTGAATGAAAATCCTGCAAAAAATAAAATATATGGAATTGCAGATCAGACTGTCATGCAGTGGGGTCTGAAAGTAAGGATCGGCGACACGTTGAAATACCGTAGCTGAAAATGGAGAGACGTTGGACATTATCCTTTGTGGCGGCCTTAAATCATCAGTATTCCAGGGGCATCTGATAATAAGTGAAGATAACCTGAAAAAGTACTATCCTTCAGTTGCAGGAAGTTCTGTTTTCCTTGCTGACGGGAAACCAGAACTTTCGGACTTTTACACGGGTGTTTTAAGTGAGAGGTTTTCGGGATATGGTGCATCGGTTGAGACAACAGGTGAGAAACTATCATCTTTTTTCGAAGTGACCAATACCTATCTTGATGTTTTTACTGTACTCGGGGCTTTTGGAATGGTGCTTGGAGTTGCCGGTATGGGATTTATCCTTATCCGTAACTATAACCAGAGAAAACGTGAGTTCGCTTTTATGATGGCAACCGGATATTCTATCGGAAAGATACGCCGACTTCTCTTGAACGATCAGATTATCATCCTTTTATGGGGTATTATGACAGGAACTGTTTCCGGACTGGTTTCGACACTTCCCTCGTTGTCGGGCGGATCTGAATTCCCCTGGAAAATTATCATCCTGATGGTATTATCCGTGACGGCTGTTGGTCTCGGAGCCCTTTTAATATCGGTGAAGATGATCAGCAGCAGATCGCTTGTGATTCAACTCAGGAAGGAATAATCTTCACTATTTGCCAACACAGATCAGGTATTTCTGAGTCCTGAAATATATCATCCCATCGGTGATCGAGGGAGCTGTCATGCATATATCATTAAGGGGAATTTCGGCCAGGAGGTTAAATTTATCGCCATCCTGAATTATATATACTGTTCCCTCTTCGTCAACAATATAGATCCTTCCGTCGGATGCTACAGGTGAGGCAATGAAACTTTTCGTGCCTGCCCAGTTTTCCATTATAGATCTCCTTTCCGGTCATCGGGTCGAGACAATTAACCACTCCGTTCCAGTTAACATTATAAAGCCGGTTATGGTAAAGCAGCATGGTATGCATATATGAGCCGCTCCTGGGAAGATACCATTTGATGTACTGGTTTGAGGTCTCACCTTCCTTCAGCGTTATATCGCCTTTTGCATCGGTACTTACTGACATTATGGGTGAGCTCTTGCCATGGGCGCTGTTAAAATAAATAACATCTTTTCCGATTATAGGTGAAGGGATCTGAATATCTCCTCCTCCCGACATCTTCCACACTTCCCTGCCGGTTTCAAAATCATAACCGCCCCTGTGTTTAAAGCCGTTTACTGCAACATAGACTTTTTCCCCGTTTTTATAGATATTCGGAGTGCACCAGCCCGGATATTCATCCCTCATGGTTTTCCATTTTTCCCTGCCGGTTCTGAGGTCGTATGCAGCAACGAAAGAATTTTCAAGAACATCGCACTGGATAATCAGAACACCATTGTAAATAATCGGAGAGCTTGCAAACTCCCATTCCGCATTTTTCATTATGAAGAAAACCGATTTCAGGACTCCGAAAGACTTTTGCCACTGGAGTTTCCCTTTCATATCATAGCAATAGAGTCCTTCAGATCCGAAAAAAGCGACAACATATTTTCCATCGGTCGCCACAGATGTATTTGCATGGGTCGATTTAGGATGCCGTTTCATTTTTGGAACTCCTTTACAGGCAGTTCTTTCCCAGATTGTTTTTCCGTTATTTTTATCAATGCACATAACTTTCCATTCATGCACCGATGAATCATTGACTGGCGTAACATCACCATAGATTCCCGGGCTTGAATCCGGCCTTATCAGCTTCACTTATCGCCGTTGTCAGAAACAATTTATTATCCCAGATCACAGGACTGGAGATTCCCAGTCCGGGAATTGAGGTTTTCCATTTGATATTCTGTCCCTTTTCAGGATCAAAAGTTTCGGGGAGATTTGCATTGTCTAGTACTCCCGACGAGCATATAACCGCGATAACCAGGCCACTGTCTTTCAGGATTTTGTCCTGAGGTGATACCTGTAGCAGAACGACAGAAAGTATGCAAAACCGCAATAGCAGAATATCCGTATCTCATTTGGAAAGAATAATTGTTAGAATTTAAAATTATATTGTAATGATATCAAATTGATATCAGAAAGTCTGGGAAGATAATCACGCTGGAAAATATATTCCAGCTCCACGGTATGCTTCTTTGCAAAACTGTAATCCGCACCAAAAGCCAGTCTGTACTTATCTACTGGTTTTTTCAGCTTCTGCGAAGACGGGAAGAAATAATTCGGCTGACAGATACGGATTAATCTTGAAATTTGGAATATCATAATGAACTTTCAGACGGGTTCTTAGATGAGAATCAGGTATTTTATCCTCTTCATCCTCAAAGTAGGTTTTGTACCTTTTCTGGAACCGGGCCCGGGCTGTAACAGTCAGATCACCTGCAGGCAGGGTGCCTTTCACATCCACGAACCATTTATGGCGCAGGTGGAAAGCATCATCATCTTCAATATTTTCGGTTATCCTGTATGAAGCTCCGGCAGAAAAATAATCGTTAACCTTATAAGTCAGTCCGGCTTCCAGAAAAACCTCTTCAATTTTTGAAGCATTGTTAAATGTTCTTAGAACTCCTGACAGGTCAAGTTCGAGTTTGTCAGCCAGTTTATGCTCTGCTGCCACACCATACCATATCCCAAAATCCTTGTTCTGGGAATACACGGAAAGCCCTGAGCCAATCAGGATAAAAAGAAAAACAGCTTTTTTAATCCTCATCATCGTCCTCTTGCGCATTATCACCGTTACCATTTACATTTGTGCTCTTTCCCTTTTACTTCATAATAATATATTGTAAGCTCACAAATGTCTCTCAGAAAGTTAATTTTGCCGACTTCAACCCTGTTTATCTTTGGGATTCCTGTCCTCTCCTGAAGATCCTTAATCAACTCTTCCTGGTTTCCGGCCTTAATGAGGTTGATCTTTTCATAGATAATCAATTTGGAAGACTCGTGTTTTAAAAGCCATACTTTTTCAAGACCAAAGGTTATGAGTATAATTATCAGGTTTGTAAAAAGAAGGTCAGTCAGGCTTGTGTCTGTGCTGGTAAGAGCATTTATCACCGATATGCCGATTATCAGAAAGAGGTAGGTCATCTCTTTGATAGGCATTGCGTTTGTCCTGTATCTTATGATACCGAAAATTGCAAAGAATCCCAGGGCAAAGCCGATCTGAAGGCTGACGTTTTCAAGAAGGTAACAAAGCAAAAAGACAATACTTGATATTAAAATATAGGTAAAGAGGTAGTCCTTTCTTTTCGTTTTTGAATAGTATAACCACCTCACTAAAACTAAAATAACACCGAGGTTCAGAGCAAATCGAAATAATAATTCCAAAAAGGCCGAAACGTCGATCAGTTCAATACCAGCAAAACTGATGCTACCGGATACCAACAGACCCATTGTATTCATTTTCTAGTTTATTTATTAACATTAATTTAGGTTTCAGCAGATTTCTCTTCGGCATTTCCCGAATAAGCTGACTACCAACACAATATTTACTGAACCCGGTCGGACGAATTCCGAAATTCCTTAACAACGCTTACGAATGTTGACTGATTAGAAAATGCCTCCCTTTTTATTTCAGCAACAGAAATAAACGGCAGTTGAACAACTTTTCCGGTCTGATCTGAAAAGGTGAGATCAAAATCAAAAGTTATCCTTTCATTGGTGTCAAGATTAACAAGAGTAGTTCTTGTAAGAATGTGTTTGCAATCTGCGGTTTTAAACTTTCGCATTTATATGGAGTGTTTGCCGTTATAAAACAGGATGCCCTGTCGTCGAAGCCAACCGGGTCAAAGAGGTTCGCTATTCTTACCTTTTCTGTTCTCAGCTTATTAGTCTTCTTTTTTATTTCAAGATATGAAACTCCCGAC
This sequence comes from uncultured Bacteroidales bacterium, assembly GCA_963806555.1. Taxonomy (GTDB): domain Bacteria; phylum Bacteroidota; class Bacteroidia; order Bacteroidales; family VadinHA17; genus LD21. The sequence goes on from CAWDYR010000008.1 coordinate 12,194, forward strand.
AGCTCATATTTTCTGTATCGGATTTTATGTCTTTCAAGTTTTCCGGTCATGTGCTGGTTAAAGAAAAGGAAATCATCAGTATCAAGATAAGTCGTAAGGTATGGGAAGACCCGGTCCTGGTTAATTTCCATAACCTTATAACTCTCACGGAGCTTAATTAATAAGGCCGGCAGAATTTCGAGCGAAAAGATGTATTTTGTATCAATCCTGTTCATAAGACCAACCTTGCTCATTTTATACAGCGGTATGGTATCGAATGAATTAATCACTGAAATGATCCGGGGCTGTCTGATTTTAACTCTGTCGGAATAGATCATGTAAGTCCTGTCAGGCTTTAATAAATAGTACATTCAGTCAAACCGAGGTTTAATTCCGGCTCTTTGTCGCTGAGGGAACTGAGGAGTACGAGAGCGGCTCCGAGGGCAGTGGCATTATTGATTTCAGAGGTATACACTTTTTTAGATGGGAAAGCTCTGGCAATGAGCTTAAGGAATATTTTGTTCCTGCCAAAACCTCCGGTTATGTAAATGTTTTCGGTGTCGTCATTTTGAGGGAGGATCAGCTTTATTGTTTCAAGTGTCAGATCTCCCAGCTCGATCATCAGCTGGTGATATGCCTCATCATACGATTTGAAGTCGAACAGGTCTATTCTGTCGCGGAATTCCCTTGAGCCTGGTCCGCTGTTGAAAAATGCCCTCCTGTCGCCACTATACCTGCCTTTCAGCATTTTAAGGAGATCCTGGTCAAGCTTCACATTCTTGTAGTAATCCTCTGTAGTTCTGAAATGATCGTTCAGCATCTTCACGGCCGTTTCATGCATGTGGCCAAGAAACAGCCTGGATGACTTAACAGGCATGTCTTGTAACGCTCATATAGCACAGGCAGTCCCTGTCGAGTTGCTCAACTGTCAGTTTTTCGTGGTTGAAAGGATTCATGTTGATACACCAGGTGCCTGTCGATGCCAGGAGGAACTTACCCCTGTTGCCTGTAAAGTATGGCGCCAGCGATGCCGAGCTGTCGTGGATGCCAATACCGCAGATCAGCTTTTTCCCTTCAATTACAATCTCATTTACAGTCTCAACAGGAACAGGCGAAGGCAGATTTAATCCATAATCTGTTACCCAGGGATGATAGTCCATGTTGTCAAAATCCCACAATCCAGTATGGCAGCCTATCGAGGTGTGTTCCGAAAAGACCTTTCCGGTTATCAGGTATGACATGTACTGAGGGAAATGAAGTATATGGCGTACTTTTGAAAAGATCTCAGGCTTTAAAGTTCTCAGCCATAAGACCTGTATCCCGGAATTTAACATTCCCAGGGCCGGAGAGGCTGTTCTTCTGCAAAATTCATCCTGTCCGCCGTATCTCCTGTACAGTCTTTCAGGTATTTTTTCATCGATGGGTTTAAGGTAATTATAGGCGGGTGTCAGCCTCCTGCCTTCCGAATCAAGGTAAACAAGTGTAGCTCCGTATGTTGCAAAATTAATGGCAGTCAGATCAAACTTATCCGAATTTATCAGTCCTGTTAACTTCCTTTAATCCATTGCTCAATAAGTTCAAGATTGTCGCATTCAAAACCATCGTCATCCACCTTCTCCTCAAATCTTGATTCCTCTTCATGAACAACCTTCAGATTATAGTCAAACAGGAGTATTTTCTTGTTTGTCTTTCCAATATCAAATATTGCAATTACTTTCTCTTTCATAAATAACTTCCCCGTTTCCCCTTCTTATCTCTTTCGCAAAACCTCTTTTTCGTATTTGCTGATCTCATCAATATAATCCTGACCGACCGGAACGTCGTTTACCAGGCAATAATAATCCCAGACCGCTCCCAATGGTTTGGTTTTCATAAGTTCCAGCAACGAAAGCCTTTCAAATGTTTTACCCTGCTCCTCGAATTCCACCAGTGCTTTGCGGGGTTCAAGAAGAGCGCTCATAAATGCCAGCTGTGCTGCCCTTGTCCCGATAACATATGCCCCGATCCTGTTCAGACTCGCATCAAAGAAATCGAGACCGATATTTACTCTGTTCAGGGCTTTTGCACGAACTATCTCCTGAGCTATCAGCAGCAATTCATCATTGAAGGTTACCACATGGTCGCTGTCCCATCTTACACCTCTGGTGAGATGTAGAAGAAGCTCATCAACAAAGAGCAGAATTGAAGAGATCTTATCGCCTACCTGTTCTGTAGGATGAAAATGTCCATTATCAAGAGTAATCATTGTATTGTTCTTAACCGCATATCCAAGGTAGAAGTCATGAGATCCCACAACCATCGATTCCGAACCTATCCCAAATAACTTGCTCTCGACTGAATCCTTAAGGTATTTTTTGGGATATTTTTCTGCAAAGATCTCATCAAGCGATTTCTTCAGCAGCTTTCGCAGCGTGATACCTGTCAACAGGAGTATCTTTTGAACCGTCGGGGATCCAGATATTATGAACTGCCGGGGTACCCAGCTGTTTCCCCATTTCTGCTGCAATAGCCCTGCATCTTTTTGTATGTTCAACCCAGAACTTTCTTATTTTCGGATTTTTACTTGAAAGCGTAAAACCATCATCAGCAAGCGGATGAGAAAAGCATGTACAGTTAAAGTCGAGTCCCATTTTTCTTTTCTTTGCCCAGTCGATCCAACCCTGGAAATGTTTTACTTCGATCTGATCGCGGTCAACTTTTTTGCCTCCGAACTCACCGTAGATGGCATGCAGATTAAGCCTTTGCTTGCCCGGAAGCAGCGACATGACCTTATCCAGATCATCCCTCATCTGTTCAATTGTCCTGGCTTTTCCCGGGAAATTGCCGGTTGCCTGAATACCACCTCCGCCAAGTTCTGCTCCTTCCCTTTCAAAACCGCCAACATCATCGGTTTGCCAGCAATGCAGACTTATTATAATATTCTCCATTTCGGCGAGCACCTTGTCGGTGTCAACTCCTAATTCAGCATATTGTTCTTTTGCAAGCTGATATGACTTCCTGATGAGTTCTTTTTTCATAATATTGTATTTAGAGGATGATTACAAATTAAGAAAAATCATTGGCTTATTCCATGTAAAACACCTGTTCAAGCGGTATTGACACAGGAGAATTATCAGGATTGGTCTCCATAATATCGGCCATGTATTTCCACCATTTCTTTAACAATTTCAGTGGTTCCGAGCTCCTGGGATGAACTTTCACCCGACTGTTCCTGGTAAGCAAATAAGGTATTGGTCTCTTCATCAAGAAAGATGGAATAATTTCCGATCCCTTCATTCTTCAACAGTGTGACAAGCTCCGGCCAGATTTCACTGTGCCTTTTCCTGTATTCCTCTTTAAAGCCCGGATAGAGCTTCATTTTAAAGCCAAATCTTTTCATTACATGTATTTTAACTCAGTTTGACAACAAAAGTTGAAAGGATAAGAACTATGATTCCTGCTATCAATACCACTATTGTTTTTCCCTTCACTCCTTTCCATTCATTCAGAATGATTCCCCAGATGTTGCTTATGGCAATATTGAGGGCCATCAGTATGCTCCAGCCAAAAACAGCCATGCTGTCGGGCAGTTTGCTTGAACCCATTCCAAAGAAATGAAACTGCAGAAACCACAAAAAACCTGCCAGAAAGGTAAAAAGTAAATTATTCAGAAGAACACTGCCTGATACAGATACATAGTCCATGTATGTCTTGATTCTTAATATTAAGATATCCGCAATAAACAAGGTTGGTGACAAATCCTCCAAGCAGAATGAATATCAGGGTGGGATTCTTCTGAAAAAGCGGATTGGTGCCATGTGCAAGGGCAATCTCTTCAATAGGTTTTCCTGATTCAAACCCGAAATTAAAGCATGCACTCATTATTCCTGCAAAAATTGCAATAAGGATCCCTTTTTTAAGTGCAAATTCCTTTACTGCAGCCCTTTTTTCCTCCTCGGTCATCTCTTTGCTTTTAAGAGCCCCGGCATACCCGATAATTGCAATACCTGCAACAGTCAGCGATACACCGATAAGTGTAAGAATGCCTGCTCTGCTTGAAAAAAGGTTCTGACCCGAGATCACTGCCGGGATCAGTGTTCCAAAAGCTGCGCATAATCCAAGGGCTATGCTTTGTCCCAGCGCCACACCCAGGTAACGCAGGCTTAATCCGAAGGTCAGGCCGCCGAAACCCCACAGGACACCAAAGAACATCGACATTAATTTAGCTGATGCAGGGGCTTCCTTTAATATCGGCATCAGCTCGCCGCGGGGAACAAAGATCAGCGCAAAGAGCCAGGGTGCAATTAGCCATGCGGCTACACCCTGTGAGATCCAGTATGATTCCCATGCCCACTCTTTAACCTTTTTGAAAGGAACATAGAAACTGGCTGCACCAATGCTGCCAAGGGCTATTAACAAAATGCCTGTAACAGGATTCATGTCAGAAATTGTTCGTTTAGGTCGGTTTTAAGAAAAAGATAAAAATAGTTATTTTAACTTATCGAAATCCGAATAAATTAGATAAATTTCAAGACCTGAATTTTTTAAATTAAATAACAAACCATGAAATCACTTAAACTCCTCTTATTCCTTATTTTGACCTCCGGAAGCCTGTTGTCGCAGGAGATAACACTCTACGACCTTACCTGTGAACACAAAAAGAATCCTGTTGGGGTTGACGTCCTGCAGCCACGGCTATCGTGGAAGATAAAAAGCACGGGCTTTAATATTATGCAAACTGCCTACTCTGTCAGGGTTTCATCTGATCAGAGGTTTTCAGCCTCAAAAACCACATGGGCTTCCGGAAAAATAATGTCTGATGAGTCAGTACTCATTCCCTGCAAGGGGTCGGAGCTTAAGCCGGGTCAGCGCTATTACTGGCAGGTTAAGGTATGGGATAACAGGGGTAAGGAATCAAAGTGGAGTGAGGTCGCCTTCTGGGAAACCGGTTTGCTGACCCCGGAAAGCTGGTCTGCAAAATGGATCGAACTTGAAGGTGATACAATCAGGTACTCTCCATCGCCTCATTTCAGAAAAGAATTCTCAATATCGAAAACGGTGTCATCGGCAAGGATATATGTTACTTCACATGGTTTTTATGAACTCCACCTGAATGGTAAGAAAGTGGGCGACCAGGTACTTACACCGGGATGGACCTCATATCTTAAAAGACTTCAGTATCAGGTTTATGATGTCACACCCATGCTTGTTAAAGGTGAAAATGCAATCGGTGCTGTACTTGGCGACGGCTGGTACAGGGGAACATTGGCATGGGGCAATAACTGGGCTATATACGGTAAAAGACTCGGCCTTCTGATGCAGATTGAAGATAACCTATACCGATGGCACAGAGTCACTAATTATAACCGATGGATCGTGGAAAGGTTCCAATGACGGAGCTATCAGAATGAATGATATTTATAACGGAGAAACATATGATGCAACCAGAAAGCTGACAGGATGGAATCTGAAAGGTTACAATGACAGCAGCTGGAAAACTGTCAGGATCGGAAACTATTCCAATACTAATCTCATAGCCTCAGAGGGAGCGCCTGTAAGGAAAATCCAGGAGATCAAACCGGTGAAGATATTCAGGACTCCAAAAGGTAGTCTTGTTGCTGATATGGGACAAAATATGGTCGGCTGGCTAAGGCTGAATGTTTCGGGGCCTAAAGGAACAGTTGTTAAACTTGCGTCATGCCGAAGTTCTTGATAAATACGGGGAATTTTATACCGAAAATCTGAGGGTGGCCAAATGTCAGCTCACCTATACTCTTGCCGGCACCGGACAGGAGGTATATGAACCCAGGTTTACTTTTATGGGATTCCGGTATGTTGAAGTAAGCGGTTTTCCCGGGGAACTTACACCTGATAACCTGACCGGCGTTGTTGTTCATTCAGATATGCCTGTTACCGGCAGCTATGAAAGCTCAAATCCTCTGCTCAACCAGTTGCAGCATAATATTCAGTGGGGTCAGAAAGGTAATTTTGTTGATGTCCCGACCGATTGTCCGCAGCGTGATGAACGTCTTGGATGGACAGGTGATGCACAGGCATTCAGCAGGACTGCAGCATTTAATTTTGATGTTTCATCATTCTTCACAAAATGGCTGAAAGATGTAACCGCTGATCAAAAGCAGGGCGGAGAGGTTCCTGATGTCATCCCGGATGTTCTTAACAGACAGGATGCTAAAACGGCATCTCCCTCGGCAGGCTGGGGTGATGTTGCTGTGATCGTTCCATGGACAATGTACAATGTTTATGGCGATAAGAGGCTGCTGGAAACCCAGTATCCGGGAATGAAGGCCTGGGTTGAATATATAAGGAAGAAAGCAGGTGACTCCTATATATGGAAAGGTGGAAGCAAATACGGCGACTGGCTGTTCTATCATCCTCCTGTAAACAATCATTCCGAACCTGACGGGTTTACAGAGCATGACTTTATTGCAACTGCTTTTTTTGCCTATTCGTCCAATCTCCTTTCCAAAGCCGCAAAAGAGCTTGGGAAAACTGAAGATGAGAAGTATTACTCCGATCTCTTCAATTCCATTAAAAAGGTCTTCAACGAAGCATATGTTACGCCTGCAGGACGCGTAGGGACAAACTCACAGACATCATATGTCCTGGCACTCATGTTTGACCTCCTGCCCGAGGCGCTAAGGGATGATGCTGCGCAATTCCTTGTAAGCGATATTAAAAGCAGAAGAAATCATCTCTCTACCGGTTTCCTGGGAACTCCGTTCCTGTGCCATGTCCTCACGCAAAACGGGTACGTCGACGTTGCCTATGATCTCCTGCTGCAGGAGACATACCCGTCATGGCTTTATCCTGTAAAAATGGGCGCTACTACTATCTGGGAACGGTGGGATGGACAGAAAACTGACAGCACATTTCAGGATGCGGGCATGAACTCATTTAATCATTATGCCTATGGGGCAATCGGTGATTGGATGTACAGGGTTTCAGCCGGAATAGAAACAATGGTCCCGGGTTATAAACACCTGGTAATCCAGCCGAATCCTTCAACTAAGATTTCTTATTCAAGAGCTTCATTTGAAAGCTCTTACGGAACAGTTGCCTCGGGTTGGGAAAGGAAGGACGGTAAGGTGATTGTAACCGTGAAAATACCTGTTAATACAAAAGCAACAATTTATCTGCCTGTTAATTCAGCCGGAAAAGTTATGGAAAGCGGCAAGCCGCTTACTGCAAACCCGAACCTGTCAGATATCCGGACACTGAAAGATAAGGTTGTACTTGAATCAGGTTCAGGAGAATATATTTTCGAGATAACAGAGTAACAAAGAAACCGAGTATTTTTAACTAGCAGAAATTAAATTACATAAGTTTCCCCTCCTTTTTTTAAGGAGGGGTGGCCAGACGGTGAAATCATCTTACAGGCTGAAATTAAATTCGTCTGGCCGGGGTGGTCGATTCAAGTCTTAACCACCCCGGTCGGGAAAGTTGATCGTTAATCTGTTAAAACCTATAGTCCCGACCACCCCTCCTTGAAAAGGGGGCCGAGCGTTAAGAAATCAGCCAGCGGCTGATTTTAGCGAAGGAGCCAGCCTGCAGGGCAGGCATGTGGTGGAGGGGAAATTTAAGTTACATAAAATCAATTGCATACAGTTAGTTTCATAAGTTTTCCTATTTCTTAGGATCCATATGCCTGATTTAAATCCGTGGAACTCTGTGTAAGTTCTTATAATACTTAATAATATTTAACTCTTCAAATTTAATTGTGAACTTTTTTGAGAATCATATAGGTGAGTTTGCAGCTCTGCTTACAGCATGCTTCTGGACTATAACATCATTATCATTTGAGACCGCAAGCAACAGGATAGGCTCTGTTGCCGTCAACATTCTGAGGCTTGTGATGGGACTGGTTTTCCTGAGCCTTTTCACACTGCTCCACAGAGGAATGATTCTGCCTCTGGATGCAAGTCCTGAAAACTGGTTCTGGCTTGTATTGTCCGGTCTTGTCGGGTTTGTCTTTGGCGACCTATTCCTTTTTAAGGCATATACAGTTATCGGATCGAGATTTGCCATGCTGATAATGACGCTGGTTCCTCCTCTCACGGCCCTCTTCAGCTTTTTCATACTTGGCGAAAGGTTAACCCTGTTTAATTACCTGGGAATGACACTTACTTTTTCGGGTATCGCACTGGCAATTTTCAGCCGTCCCGGCAAGGGGGAGAAGATTTCTCTCAAGCTTGCTCCGAAAGGGCTGATGTACGCTTTCGGCGGGGCTTTAGGTCAGGCGCTTGGACTGGTATTAAGCAAATTAGGCCTTAAGAGCTACGATCCTTTTGCGGCCACACAGATAAGGATTGTTGCAGGTATCGCCGGATTCACGATTCTGATAACAACCTTAAAACGATGGCCGGCAGTATTCCGGGCAACATCGGACAGGTCGGCCATGATCCCAACCACGGTTGGCGCCTTTTTCGGCCCTTTCCTGGGAGTCTCATTCTCCCTGATATCCATAAAATTTACCGAAGCCGGTATTGCGTCCACCATTATGGCGCTTGTACCGGTCCTGATTATAGTGCCTGCCGTTCTGTTATATAAGCAGAAGGTGACACTGCCCGAGATTGCAGGGGCAATTATCAGCGTGGGGGGTGTAGCTTTGTTCTTCCTGTGATCTTAATCATTTAATGACATGAAACCTGATGAACTGATTGAAAGGATCCCCGCAAGTGAGCTTATCTTTTCAAGTTCAAGAAGCAGTGGTCCTGGCGGACAGAATGTTAACAAGGTAAATACAAAGGTTGAGCTTCGCCTGAACATACGGGTCTCAGCCGCTTTCACCGAAGAAGAACGGGAATTGATACACAACAAGCTAAAGAATAAAATAAATGCGGATGGAGAACTTATAGTCACTTCGCAGTCTGAACGTTCACAGCTGAAAAACAGGGAAAAAGCAACTGAAAAGTTGTTCAGGCTTATTGCCGGGGCTTTAACTGAAAACACTCCGCGCAGGTCCACAAGCCCTACAAGAAAATCAAAACAGGAAAGACTTGAGGAAAAACGGAAACGGAGTTTGTTGAAACGGTCGAGGCAGGAACCCGATAAGGGTCAGTCTGAATAATCGGCAACCTGGAAAGCAGATGACACATTATAAGATACATGCACAAAGGTCCCAATAACCGCCTTTATTCAACCCTTTCAGGGTTGACGTCATTTAGTCGCATTCTACCCCCGGTTTCGCCGGGGGTTATTCACATATCACCACTTCGTGGTTCTTGCTTGAGTTTAGAAAAGGCCACATTCGTGGCTCTGGATTTCGTAAAGCCCAGTCAAGTATCACCACGTTTATGGTTCTTGCCCTGATTTAAAAGTAATCGACAAATCCCCTTTAGGCCAGCCTGCCGAATGCCTGCCGGTAGGCAGGGTTGGCAGGGTAACATCGGTGGCTCAGGATTTCGTAAAGCTCAGTCACTTTTGTGGCTCTCCTCCATCCTGCTGTCCTGAGGACCAGAAGCTGGTTTCATTTTCTGCCTCTGAAAGAGGCTTTTGTCCCTTGACTGTCCCGGAACGGGACAAATGTGAATAACCCCCGGCGAAACCGGGGGTCGAAGTCTCCTCTGATTTTGTAAGCTCTGAAGGAGCTTAATATAAGGACATCCTGATGGCTTAATCTTCCGGAACCACACTCGGAGCAGCGAGGAATCCCAAACTCACAGGCAATGTTGACACTTGAAAAGATGTGTATAAAGATTAGTTAGCCTTAGGGGAGGGTTTGGGAGGGGTTCAGGAGGTCGTGTGGTGGCTACGGCGGTTTTTATAATTGTTTACTTTCCAAACTCAAACTTAGCGGAACAATGTGAAGCGAAAACCCGAATCACCGTAAGGTGGACGAGCTCAGCGAAGGTAATCTCATTCTCAATTTAAATAATATCGTAATAATGAAAGTTATTTTTTCGTTTCTGAAATAATTTAACCCATTTTAATGCGTTATAATGCGTGTCATTTTTGGATTTTAAATGTATATGAAAGTCATTGATGTGATATAAGACACTTATAAAGATTCTGGCACAATTATTGTGAACCTGCACTCTTAATTATTTTAAAGAATAAATGAATATGGTTAACATGAATTTTAATTCAAATCCGGCAGAAGAAGAAAGTATTTGCGGTCAAAAATCTTCCAGTTTAACAGGTGATTTATCCGGGATGTTCAATAAAGATAACACACTGTTTTACAATAACATGATGAACCGTTTTTCTTCCGGCTTCATTTCAATTGTTAATAAATTAAAAATCATGTTAATATTTATGGGGGTCAATTGATACATTGTATTTATAGAATATATATTTTCGTCCCAATTTATTATAAACTAAAACTTTTAAACACAAGCAAATTAAGTAAAAGATGATAACATTTCATCTACTTCTATGAACGCTAACAATAATGAGGTTGTCGCCCTCCACGGAGAGGGCCGCCTCGTGGGTTGCTCTTCTGACGAAGAGCCTGGCGCGAAAACCACGATTTTTTCGCAAAACCGAATCCCAAAACAGCTAGTTAGCAACCGAAGTGCGGACTTTATGCACCGGCACTTTCCCCTAACAACACTAGAATCCTGGAATGATTGGAAATGGCAGCTTCGAAATGCTTTTACCAGCATCGAAGATCTAAAGAAAATCATGCGTCTTTCGAACAAGGAAATCATGGCCGTTAATAACCTTAAAGGCCGGCTTCCTTTACGGATTACACCTTATTTTGCATCATTGATATGTGATACAAAACCAGGTCATCCCCTTCGTCGTAATGTCGTGCCTGTTGTTGAAGAGTTAATCGAGACAAGCAGTGAGCAATCTGATCCCCTGCACGAGAAATCATTTTCTCCTGTGAAGGGTATTGTTCACAGGTATCCCGACAGGGTTCTTTTTACTGTAACCCAGGTTTGCTCAAATTACTGCAGGTATTGCACCCGGTCACATTCTGTCGGCCGGCTTGACAGACTTGGCAGACAGGACTTTGAAAAAGCCTTTAGTTATATTTCAGCACACAGGGAAGTAAGGGATGTCCTGATAAGTGGCGGAGATCCGCTGACGTTGTCGGATGATATGCTCGATTACATACTTTCAAATATACGTAAGATTGAGCACGTTGAAATTATCCGTATCGGGACAAGAACTCCTGTGGTCCTTCCACAGCGTATAACCGACGGATTGATCAATGTGCTGAGAAAATACCATCCTCTTTTCATAAGCCTTCACTTTTCACATCCGTCAGAGATTACTGATGAATGTGCAAAAGCCTGCAATAAGCTGGCTGACGGAGGATTTCCACTGGGAAGCCAGACAGTTCTTCTCAAAGGAATCAATGACAATGTTCCTGTAATGATGGAACTTATGCATAGATTATTAAAGGTCAGAGTAAGACCATATTACCTATATCAGTGTGACCTTATTCCCGGTTCAGGTCATTTCAGGACTACAGTTAAAAAAGGTCTGGAAATCATGAAGGGTCTGAGGGGCTTCACCAGCGGGTATGCTGTGCCGACCTTTGTTATCGACGCTCCCGGCGGTGGAGGAAAAATCCCATTGCTGCCCGATTATGTAGTAGAGCACAACGACGAACATATAGTCATGCGAAACTACAGAGGTGATTTGTGTGAATATCCTGAAAAATAAGTCCGTATAGATGAAGATCGGTTTGACTTATGATTTGCGGTCATGGTATATCGACCGTGGCTATTCTATGGAGGATACTGCCGAATTTGACAAGCAGGAAACAGTCGATGCCATCGACGGCGCTTTGAGGAAGATGGGATTTGAAACCGAGCAGGTTGGCAATTGCTTTCAGGTCATTGAGGCTCTGGCTGCAGGCAGGACCTGGGATCTCGTTTTCAATATCGCCGAAGGACTCTATGGCGACGGAAGGGAATCAGTAATTCCGGCAATACTCGACCAGTACAAAATACCATATGTATTCAGTGGTCCGGTAATACTCGGAATATCCCTTAACAAATACCTGACACGGCTTATTGTTTCGGCTGCAGGTGTTCCTGTAAGTCCGGGCATACTTATTTCCAGCATGCAGGACATTGAAAAATGCAATCTTCAATATCCGCTTTTTATAAAGCCTGTTTCAGAGGGAACAGGAAAAGGGATCACTGAGAAAAGCCTCCTGAATTCACCCGCGGAACTGGAAGCAATGGCTGCTTACCTGCTTACACGGTTTAACCAGCCGGCTCTTGTTGAGGAATATCTTCCGGGAAGAGAATTCACGATAGGTGTTATTGGCTCAGGTGATGATGCCATCGCAATAGGCGGAATGGAGATAGAATGCAGGGATAACCTCCCCTACTCAGTCGAATTTAAGGAGAATTACCAGGAATACTGCAAGTATGTCCCTTTGGCAAAAGAGTTCACCGAAGAGTGCAAAGCTTTAGCCCTGAATGTATGGAAAGCCCTTGGGGGAGTGGATGGAGGGAGAGTTGATGTGAAAGCCGACAGGAACGGCCGTATTTGTTTCATGGAGGTCAATCCCCTTGCAGGACTTCATCCTGTGCATTCTGACCTTCCTATCCTGTCGAGAATGACAGGTATTGAGTATCAGACATTGCTGGAAATGATAATGAAATCTGCAATTAAGAGACATCACCTTAAAGTATGAGTAACAGAAATTGCTGCATCATATACAATGAGCCGCGTGAGGGCGCACTTCCTGATGAACTTGATGTACTGGATCAGGTAGATTATATTGAGAAAAACCTTCGGGAAATAGGGATCAACACTTACAGGAAGGGCATAACCTCAAATTTTATGAACGAGGTGCCTGCCCTTGCTGACGATAAGCCTGACTTTATATTTAACCTTGTCGAATCGATAAATAACAAGGGAGAACTGTGTTATTTTATTCCGGCCCTGCTCAATGTTCAATCAATTCCCTATACCGGCAATCCGCTTGAAGCAATGTTTATTACAACAAGCAAGGCCTTAACCGGAAAAATATTGCAGAAAGAAGGGATAAGCACACCCGGAATATATTTCCCGTCACAATTCAAAATGCTGAAGCCCGGGAATACATATATTATAAAACCTGTGTGGGAAGACGGCTCGCAGGGAATAACAGTCGACTCTGTATTTACTTATAAACATGGATTTGAGAGGGATTTTAGCAAATATGACGATGCACACTGGATCATTCAGGATTATATCGACGGGCGTGAATTCAATATCAGTCTGCTCTATGGTGAAAATGGTCCGGCTGTTATGCCTCCTGCTGAAATGGCCTTCCGTAATTTTGAGAGCGGCAGGCCAAGGATAGTTGATTTTAAGGCAAAATGGGAATCAGGTAGTTTCGAGTACGAAAATACAGTTAGAGAGTTTCCGGGTGAAAAACTAAATCCCGTCCTTTTGGAAAGAATCAATGATATTGCCCTTAAATGCTGGGATGTGTTCGGATTAAAAGGATATGCCAGGGTCGATATGAGGGTTGACAGGAATGACAATCCATTTGTGATTGAGGTAAATGCCAACCCCTGCATGTCGCCCGACAGCGGCCTGGTTGCAGCTACAATGGAGGCAGGCATCCCGATTACCGAGGTTCTGCAACGCATAATAAGTGATTTAAATAACCAGGTCAATGGCTGATGTTTCCAAAGGCATAACGCCGAACGACAGAAAGGATATCGAGGAGATTTTAAGATCCTCCGGATTTTTTTATGAGTTTGAGATCGCAACAGCTCTCGAGATAGCTGATGATACCCTTGCGAAGGGGGGTGAAAAAAGTGGCTATTACTGGCTTAAAGTTGTAGATGAAGATGGTTTTACGGCATTTGCCAATTACGGGAAAAATGCATTCTCAACACACTCCTGGGACCTGTACTGGATTGCTGTTCACCAGAATTCAAGGAACAAAAAGCTTGGTACCCTGCTGCTGAAAGCAGTTGAAGATGATGTAAGGGAACACGGTGGTAAAATACTCTGGATAGAAACTTCAGGGCGGCCTCAGTATGTTTCAACTGAGAAATTTTACCAGAGAAACGGATATCATCTTGAAGCAAGCCTCAGGGAATTTTACGGTCCCGGCGACCCGAAACAGATCTACTCCAAGACTCTTTGATTTATTTTTCAATTAAATTGGAATTATAGTACTCAGGTTTGCCTGTTACCTCTTCACCCAGCCATAAAGGCCTGGAAAACTCCTCCCCTTCATCGGGCAATTCTATTTCGGCGACGACAAGTCCCTCATGCCTGCCATGAAAAACATCCACTTCAAAATCATGTTCCCCGTAAGGAACAATGTATCTTGTCTTTAAAATTCTGCCTGGCAGGCAGACTTCAATAAGTTCATGAGCAATTGGCAGGGAGATTTTTATTTCCCATTCGTTACGGGTGATACCGGTCCTGCCTGAAGAGGTTTTAATTGTCAGAAATGCCTCATTATCAGTGATCCGTAGTCTGATAGTCCGATCGGGATCAACCGAAAGATAGGCCTGGATAATATTAATAGATTTTACAGCGTGACTTCTGAATTCTCCTTTTACCAGAAACTTCCGTTCGATTTCTTTTCCCATCGTTTTTTTTGTAAAGTTACTAATTTGCCTGTAACCATACGTAGAGACAGGTCAGAGACCTGTCTCTGGCGGTTATATAGATTAATTCCCTTTGCACAAAATCACCCCCTATTCCCCATAGCCGTCAACCTAAGGAATGGGTTAGCTTATAAATCAAACTGTATGTAACAGATTTGCAATATTTTACATTTCCCCTCCACCACATGCCCCCCGCAGGCTGGCTCCTTCGCTAAAATCAGCCGCTGGCTGATTTCTTAACGCTCGGCCCCCTTTTCAAGGAGGGGTGGCCGGGACTATAGATTTTGAGGAGTTTACAATCTGTTTTCCCGGCCGGGGTGGTTAATCTATGTTTCAAGTCTATCCATTAGAATATAAGAAATAAAAAAGACTTGAATCAACCACCCCGGCCAGACGAATTTAGTTTCTGCGTGTGAGATGATTTCACCGTCTGGCCACCCCTCCTTCAAAAGGAGGGGAAAGTTATTTAATTGTGTTTCAGCTAATTAAATAATCCTCAGTTTAAAATTGACTCTTTGGCTATGCACCGCACTCCTTCTATCCCCTTTCCCGGTGGGAGAGGCATTATCTATATAAGCGCCCTGTCTCTACGTAAAATAATTCAAATATTATTCCTTCAAATTATTATTTTTATATCTCATTTTATATTAAATTTGATAGCAATACTGTCGACGATCTTATAAATATATTTAATTCGCTCTTTTTGATATCAGATAATAATATCTCATCTGTATTTAACATCTGAACAGGTAAGTATGCTTAGTTTTAGGTTGTGCTGAAGGGTAGTAGAGTTTGGGCCGGCGTTTCTGACACCGGCCCATTTGATTGATTTTGGCCAGGGTTCTAAAACGTTTTATATGGAAGTCAGGATAGAAGAAAGCTGGAATACCAGACTTAAGGAGGAATTTGAAAAAGACTATTTTATCAGGTTAACAGCATTCGTAAGGGAGGAATACCGTCTTGCGGCTGTTTTTCCCCCCGGAGGCCTCATTTTTAACGCCTTTAACCTCTGTCCGTTCGAAAAAGTAAAAGCTGTAATCCTGGGTCAGGATCCATACCATGGTCCCGGGCAGGCTCATGGCCTGTGCTTTTCAGTCAGGGATGGAGTTGAGTTTCCGCCAAGCCTCATCAATATCTTCAAAGAGATCGGGTCAGACCTTTCAATTCCGAGACCTTCATCGGGGGACCTTACAAAATGGGCAGAACAGGGAGTTCTTTTACTGAATGCAACACTCACGGTAAGGGCTCACCAGGCAGGCTCACACCAGAAGAAAGGATGGGAAGAGTTTACCGATCGTGTTATCCGCGTCCTGAATGATGAAAAGCAAAATATAGTTTTCTTCCTCTGGGGAGCCTACGCCCAGAAAAAGGGAGAATCTATAGACAGGTCGAGGCATCTTGTCCTCGAATCGGTCCACCCCTCTCCCCTTTCCGCTTCACGTGGATTTTTCGGAAACCAGCATTTCAGCAGGTGCAACGAGTACCTGATAAAGAACGGGATAGAGCCTGTCCGATGGGGATAACCCTTCGTAATTCATCATTCTGCATCATTCAGTCCCTGCCTGACAGTACTAATAATGTCATTTGTATCTTCAAAGCCTGCCGATAACCTGATCATTCCGGGTTCAGGATATTTAGCCCCCCACACTGATTCAACAGGCATTAAGATCGTTTTCGGATCTCCAAGCGAGGGGATAACCTTTATTTTTTCAGAAACCGACTTAATGAAACGCTCCCTGCGGTTCTTTTTCTCAAGCCCATCATTGCCTTTAAAATCAAAAGTTATCATACCGCCGAATCCACGGTCCCCGAATAGCCTGACAGCTTCTCCGTGGGTAGGATGTCCCTCCAGACCCGGATACCAGGTCTTCCCGACTGAAGGATGCTCACTGAGCAATCCGCACAGTTCCCGGGCGTTGACACATTGCCTGCGGAATCTTAATTCAAATGTCTGGATCTGGGTTTTAAGCCTGTAAGCGTCATCGGGTGAGAGCATATGACCCACAAACTTGCGGTATTCAATTACTGACTTCATTATTTCAGGATCTTCACCGCAAATTACTCCGGCCGTGAGATTCCCGTGGCCCGAAAGATACTTTGTGGCGCTTTGGATCACCAGGTCCGCTCCTGCCTTAAGTGGTTTCCACAGTAATGGTGTGGCAAAAGTATTGTCGACTATTACAATAGAGCCATACTTGTGTGCAATTCTGATAACATGCTCAGCGTCAGTAACTATAAGCATGGGATTTGAAATTGCCTCTATATAGACAAGCTCGGGCCTGACAGCTTCCATAATTGTTTCAAATGCTATTGGATCGTACCGTTCATTTACCGGGTTGAAGTTATGGACGTCAATACCTCGCCTGTTCTTCAGTACCGATTCAACAAATGAGATCGTGCCTCCGTAGATCTCACTGAAAAATAACCAGGGTCCTGTTGAAGCACCCCTGTGAAAAACCGAGACTGCACAGTCAACGGCCGACATGCCCGATTCGGTAAGCAGCGCCCACCTGCATTCCTCAAGCTTCATTATTTCCTCCTCAGCAGCGATAACTGTGGGATTACGGTACCTTGAATAGATGTAGAGATCAGGTTCATGCTCATGTTCAGTCTCCCTTGCAAAGGCATTTTTTGTTGTTTCCGCATCATATAGTTCAAAACCTGCATCCCTGTATACCGGCATCCGGCTGCTGTTAACCAGTTTTTTTTTCATTTTTGGCTTTATTTATGTTTTTGATTATTAATGATTTTATATTTTCAGGATTGAAGTCATGGTAAAAGAGCTACCCTGTCAAATAGTTCACCGGCAATGATTATTGACATAGATCACTGATTCTGTGGAGTGCAGTCCGGTAGCAAAACCTGCAGTGGAAATTAAAAGAAGTGCAATCCTGAAAAATTTCAGGATAAAAACAGGTGAGTCCTTTTTTTCGTACAGAAGATTATTTACTGTCAGAATCAATTTGATAACTGCCAGAAATATAAATGCACCTGTGGTTCCCGAAAACAAGGATGTTAAAACCAACCCGCTGAGAAACGTCTGTCCGGGATGAAATTTTAAGCCGGGTGAATTGCCCGGATAAAGGTACACCGAATCAATAATAAGCAGCAGAATCAACCCGGTAAAGCACGAAACGATAAGGAGAGCCGGACTGCTTAAGTAGATTGACAAAGTTGAAATCACGGAAAAAGCAACAAACAGGACGATCTCACGGCTCAGGGGTGAAGATCTGATGTTTAAAACAGCTCTCCAGGCTCTCAGTTTGCGCCCCAGATGGAAAAATGAGGTGATCCCGGCCGCAGAAACCAGTGCAGCGATGATACGGATGTCCCTGAAATTGCCGTTTATAAGCGAAGAAAGTACCAATGCAACCGAAACTGTTGAGAGAATTGTAAAAGCAATAAGGCTCCACGATGAAATCAGATCATTTGTTTTTTCTCCGGATTCAGGAACAGGATCCTCAATCACGACAGCCGGTATAATTTTTAAAGGCGCTCTGTTTGCAGCACCTGTAAACCAGAGAGAAGGATTGAGACCTTTGTCGGGAAACCATACCGGCCTGTTGTCCTGGCTGATGTCCGGGATTGTGACCGTAATTCAGCGCACCTGTCGGACAAGCTGATGTACAGGCCGGTTCAAGACCTTCGGAAAGCCTCCTGTAACATAAGTCACACTTTTCAATAATACCTTTCTGCAAGTTGATTTTTGGCGCATCATAAGGGCAATTCCATTTACAATAACTGCATCCTATGCATTTATTTTCATCAACAATTATTCCGCCCGACGCCGGTTCCCTTGAAAATGAACCTGACGGACAACCTTCGAGACATAACAGGTTTTTCGCAATGGTTGCAGGCCAGGGAAAGATGAACCACCGGAAGGGATGGAAGCGCGGCGGAATTAAATGTAAAAATCTCCCGTGCATGGGTTGTCCGGCCGTTCTCAATAATACAGGCAGCACTGCAGGCTTTGCAGTCCACGCAAAGAATATCGTTGAAAATAAATCCTTTTTCCATCTTCAGACTGCTCTTTCAACTTCGACTCTTGCATCATGATACGCTGCACCATAACCCATATCCGTCTCCAGAGGGCCTGTAAGTTGTTGCCACCTCCTCCCTCATCCAGCCAGATGCCGTTGGGCAGAACCACACACCCTGCGGGTAGCCTGTTAGTTATCCTTGCAATGCATAAAATCTCCCCATTATAATTGTGCACTCTTATTTTATCACCTGTCCTGATGCCACGAAATGTTGCATCCTTCAACGAGATTTCAACTGCCGGCTTTTCGGTCAGTTTCCCTTATGATTTCAAGGTTCCCGAACTGGGAATGTATCCTGCTCCCGGTATTTGGCGTAAGGAAAGCCAGGGGAAATCCCCTGTTTTCAGTAATAATTCCTTCAGAATAATCGGGTAATAGAGAAACACCCCATAGCTCTGATGCCTGGTCAGATTTCAATTCAATCCTGCCCGAGGGAGTGTCGAATTGAAGATCCTGATAAGCTATTTCCCGGAGCCCGGGAGCAAGGACAGGTCCCTGTTTTAAATTGTCAAGGGTTAAAACAGGGTTAGCAGCAATTCTTCGTTCCAGCCATTTTTCAATATTTTCGTTCCCCGGTTCAGGAATTAAGTCTGAACCGGTTCCTGACTTCAGCAGTTTATCGAGATGATAGTAAATCTCACTTTCCGGCATTACTTCTCCGGGCGGTTCAAGGACCTTAGGTTTGAACTGTACATAGGGCGACCAGTATGATCCGATTATGTCCGACTGTTCGAACATATTTTTGGCCGGAAGAATCAGGTCAGCAGCCATCGCGGTGTCGGTCATGAACTGATCCACAACAATCCTGAATTCAAGTCCGGAAAGCGCCCTGACTACAGTTTCAGAGTCCGGTGACTGCAAAACCGGATTGCCTCTTTCAATCCAGACTGCTTTTATTTCCGGATCTCTTGTCCTGATGATGTCCTGTCCCAGCCCTGCCATTGAAATAGTCCGCCTGAAAGGTTTATCTTTTTCGGGATCAGGATAGTACGACAACGGTTCTTTGGGATCATCATAAATATAGCTCTGCAGGTTAGCGTAATTAAATCCGGCTCCTGACTTGCCGATATTCCCTGTGATTGCCGTAAGGCTGAGGATTGCCCTTATGGTCTGGCCTCCGTTTCTGTGACGCTGAAGCCCATATCCCGCCACAATTGTAACCGGTTTCACTTTCCCGATCATGATGGGCAAGCTCAAAAATATTATCTGCCGGAATACCTGTAATTTTTTCAGCCTCTTCCGCAGAAATTTTCAGTGATCGGTCAAACTCTTCAAATCCCTTTACATGTTTTTCAATAAAAGACCTGTCAGTCAGATCCTCATCAATTAAAATTCGTGCAATTGCCAGGGCCAGGGCCCCATCAGTGCCCGGGTAACGGGGACAAACAAAATATCGGCTTTGTCGGCAGTAGGCGTTCTCGGGGATCGATAACGATTATTTTGCCCCGCTTTCCTTGCCTTCGCAATGAAAGCCATCTCCTGGATATTTGTCTCTGCGGGATTTTTACCCCAGATAATTATAAGACCTGGCGTTTGCAAGGTCCCACGGAACATTGTGTTTGACTGAACCAAGAGTCAGTCTGACGGCTTCAAGTCCTGCCGGCCAGCAGAGGTTCCCATAAGTCGTGGTTACACCTCCGAACGATTTCCAGAACGAATGCCCTATCTCATTTGTCAGTCCTGACATCCCACTTCCCCTGTACCACAAAATACTTTGAGATCCGTATTTTGTGCCTTATCTCCGTTAAGTTTCATGGCGCTAATCTTCAGGGCTTCATCGCCTGTTATCTGTTCAAATGTACCGTCCGGTTTTCTTATCAGAGGGATGAATTATCCTTTCGGGTGAGTTTGACTGCTCAATGTATGCAAGTCCCTTTATGCATGGTCCTTCCGGTGTGGCGAGATTATCCCGGTACGGAAGTATCCTTTTGATCGTATTGTTTTCGATCTGCACCATGAAGGTGCATGTGCTGTAACAGTTTCTGGGACAAGCTGTCAGGAATTCTTCCATGTATCCGGGATAACCAGTTAATTTCTGACAGGAAAATTAAGAAATAAGTTGGATTCAGGGATTAAATTATTTCGAGAGTGTTTGAAGGTATCCAGCCTTTGTTGCCATCGGACAGCTTAATTTCATACCAGTCGCCTACTTCGTCTTCAATTGTCACTTTCGACCCCTCATGAAGAACAAACAGGTCGGTCCCGCTATTGTCAGGCGAACTTTTGCCGTTGACCGACGGGGTAAAGATCACTGCCTGGCGGCTGTCGTACACAAGCGCTTTGTTGCGGAGGGTAAACGCCAGGGAAGAATGCTGATATCAATAAAAACAGAAGAGCCGCCCAGAATCCCAGCGACTTTCAGTCTGTACCTGGAGGAGTAGATATAAACAGACAGCAGCATAAGAAATACGAAAAATGAAAAAATGCTTAACACTGCCCATCCGTTTGCTGAGAATCAACAGTGAAAGAAAATCGAACCATCTCACAAAGAAAAGGGTTGGGATCTCTTCAAATTTGTCAACCACAAGGGTCTTTGCTATCTCGAAGGTTATAGTGTATATTTTCATCAGCAGGTCTCAGCAGCAGCGCCCTTTCATAGAATAGATATCGCACCGGGGATATTGTTAAGTTTAAAATAGTGCATTACCAATATTGTAATCGAGCGGGGCCGAACGGTAGCCTGTGTTATAGATCTCAGTCCACTCTTTCAGGGCAGGTTCGTACTGTCGCGGCAGTATAAAGTTCAACTCCCTTTTGAAATTTCTGATTGCGGTCTTCCTGCGAAAAACCGGGACGGCTGTCAGTAAAAGCAGGATAGAAGGTTACAATATACTTTGCGTAGCGTGTAATTTATTTTCCAACTGAATTTTCAACCATACCTGATGAATCCTGGAAGTGCCATCATAGATTTTTTCAGCTTCGGTTTCGGACGAAGCAGGGGCATAACGGGCGAATTCGCATACCTCGAGAATTGATGTGAGATTTTCAATTTCAGCATCCTCAATTCCATATCCGCTTCAATGTTTCAACTGCGCTGGTCCTGTTCAGATCAGAAACCGGGATACTCAGTTTGTCGCTGAGATATCCCCATATCAGCTTTAAGTATCTCTTCGTAGAATTTATCCGGAGTATTGTTTTTCAGGCACAGGGAAGCCTCTTTCAGTCTTTTTCCGGCCACCTTCGCAGCTTTCCTGTTCTTAACAATGGCAAGGTCGGAATTTCGTCTGATTTGCTCCCGTCGGACAAACAGGACTAATCAGAAAGAGAAGGGCTGCAAGGGCATAGATACTGTAAAATGAGCTTTTGGATGAAAGGATGTTACCTGATTTTTTTAACAGTCCCGGCTTTGATTTTATGAATCTTATATCCTTGCCCAGATATCTTACATCTTCCTTTGCAACACCTCCATAAACGGTTATCCCGGTATTCTGTTCAGTGCCTTTCCTGGCATAGAAATGCAATTCAGGGGTTTTAAGGTGTTCATACTGCCTTGTTGAAGTATTGAAGTAGGAATAAGTTACCGGAGGTATTCTGTAATTCACCATACTGGCGTGGTATTAACAGGTACTCAAAAACTTTCTGTCCTCATGTCCCGCCGGTACTGTTCTTCAGATTGTCCGATATCTTAGGGTCATATATCTCGATATCGGCGGGAACTTTTAATACAGGGGCGTTAGCAATCTTAAGATTCCCACTTCCGGATAAGACAAGTTTCAGATTGACCGCATCGTTTACATTAACGGAATCTTTGTCAAGCGAGGCGGTGATGGCTGCTTTTCCCACAATACCTGAAAAATCAACCGGTTTGACTCCCGGGAACGGGTTCACCTTTATTTTCATCGGAAGGCTTGCAACATCCTTGGCATTGTTGTATAAGTTGAGAAGAAATCTCCGAAAAAGGGATCTGACTGACCGGTCTTTTGCTGAATCAAAACTGTGATCTGCACAGGTTCAATCGTGATTTCGCCTGTTATCTGGGGATAGAGAAGAAATTGTTGAACAATTCCTGTTCCATATAACGTTCCGTTTATATTCTCCCGCCGCAGCGAAGTCAGCGGCGGGGTGTCGAGGTCAGTTTTCAGGAAACCCTCAAATCCGGGAAATTTGATTTCGTTTATCCCTGAGATATCAACTCTTGTATAGATCTTTACCGTCGCCAGAATATGTTCACCCAGAAAGACAGCTTTCCTGTTGAGTGACAGATTTACAAAAATATCCTCTCCTGTTTCCCTGACCTGTTCATTACCGCCATTCGCAGGGCTGGCTTCGTTGTTTTGCTGAGTTGCGTCACCTCCTGTTACTTCAATTCTCAGCGAATCGGAGCTGTAAGTTTTGTTCTTTACAGTGAAATGAGGCAGGTGGAATTACAAAGTTTCCTTCTTTGGTTGCCTGGAGATAATAGACATAAGTATATGATGTCTCCCTCGAAACTTTTCCGTTAATAACTTGAGTACTTGAACTATAAGATGTCTGAGGTCCCATCAGTTTGTAAAAGCTCCCGAAAGAAGGCGGCGAAAATTCACCTCCCCCTGAATTGACAGTCCAGGAAACCGGAAACTGCTGTCCGACTCTCACCACACCCGGATAATCGACTGCAAGAGAGATATCCTGGCCTGCCGCAATTACTGGAAGTATCAAAGCCATTAAAAACAATATTATTGCTTTTCATTTTCATATTTACAGCTACCAGTTCTTAAGTGTTCTTACCTTTTCCTTTGCTGCTTTTGCAAGTTTAACCTTTTCCTGGACATTTTTTTCATCATTTGCAATGGCATTCAGCAATCTTTCTGCATCTTCCTTTGAGATGGTTTGTTGCTGCTGTCTGCTGTTCCTTATTGTCCTGTTTCTGATCCTGATCTTTATTTTCCTGATCATTTTTCTTATCCTTATTCTGATCACCCTTGTCCTTGTTTTGCTGCTGTTGCTGCTGTTGCTGTTGTTGCTGTTGCTGCTTCAGAAGGTCCTGGGCATAGGCAAGGTTATATTTTGCTTCCTTGTTATCAGGTTTGATTTTTAGCGAGCTCTTGTAGGCATCAATGCTTTCCTGAACCTTATTTGCCATGAGGTAGTGAATTTCCAAGGTTATAAAGAGCAGCTGATTTTTTCGCCTTGTCTTCATTCATCGTCGAATTCTCAGTAAACTGTTTTCCGGCATCTTCATATTTCTTCTGCTTATAAAGGGCATCGCCGGTATTAAAAACAGCGTCAGGATAGATTTTGGCCTTGTCCAGAGCCCTTCGGTATGAGATTTCAGACTCTGAAAACTTGCTTTTTTCATATTCCCGGTTACCCTGCCTTACATATTTTTTCTCCACCTGTGCAAATGTCAATACAGGTATCAAAAAGAATGCAATACACTGGAAGAATGCTGTATCTTAAGCTTATCGGCCTGATTTTCAAAATCTTCATATCCTGAACTGAAATCTAAAGTTTAAATTTAAACAATCTTATATTTGCAAGCTTCCTGTTCTTCCTGTCCATAAACATAAAATCGAGAAGCAGGAACAACAGTGCAATTGCGGCAAATATCTGGAACTGATCGTTATATTCAGTGTACATTTTGCTTTCAAGCTCATCTTTTTTCATTTTCCTGATATCATGAAATATCTCATCGAGCCCGATATTTGAATTGGTTGCCCTGACATAATTACCACCTGTGGCGACAGCTATCTTCTTCAAGTATTTCCTCATCGAGCTTTGTTATCACGATTTTACCGTCAGCATCTTTCAGATAATCCATCCTGCCTCCGCCATAGACAGGAACCGGTACTCCATCTGAAGAACCAATGCCGATTGTGTTGATGACAACGCCGGCTTTTGATGCTTCTTCTGCTGCTGCAACCGGATCATCTTCATGGTTTTCTCCATCGGTGATTATTATCATGGCTTTGCTTTTCCCTTCACCAGGACTGAATGATCTCATACCAAGCTCAATGGCAGACCCGATTGCTGTACCCTGCTTCGGGACCATATCGGGACCTAATTGTCGACAGGAACATTTTTGCAGAAACATAATCAGTGGTTATGGGTATCTGGGTGTAAGCATCACCAGCAAACACTATCAACCCTATTTTGTCATTTTCCAGGTTGTCAACAAGTCTTTCAATCGCCTGCTTTGCCCGGGTAAGCCTGTTTGGCTGAATATCTTCGGCAAGCATTGAATTACTGACATCAAGGGCAATTATAACCTCCACTCCCTGTTTCTTAACCTCTTCAAGCCTGGAACCGAATTGAGGCCGTGCAAGCATAATGATCGAGGCTGAAAAACCCAGCAACAGGAGAATAAATTTAACAATCGGCCTGGTTCCGACATTTCAGGCAATCAGTCTTGCAATAAGGTTCGGATCACCAAGCCTTTTAATCGAGTTCCTTCTTCTCCTGAGGTCATTTAAAATAAACAATACAACCATTACCGGAAGCAGAAGCAACAGGTACAAAAAATCGGGATTTGCAAATCTGAACAGTTGCATTTTTTCTCCTTCTTATGTAAGGTTTCTGAATATAGTGTTTCTTGAAATCAAATCAAGCACAATCAGAACGAAGGCAATTATTGCAGGAATGAGATATTTTTCCTCTTTCCTTGTAAATTGCCTTACATCAATTTTTGATTTTTCAAGTTTATCTATTTCACCGTATACCTGAACAAGCTTATTATTATCAGTTGCCCTGAAATATTTCCCCCCGGTTGTTTGTGCAATCTTCCTGAAGGATTGCTTCATCAATTTCAACCGGCATATCCTGGTACTGGATTCCGAATGGTGTCTGAACAGGATATGGCGCCATTCCCTGGGTCCCGACACCTATTGTATAAACCCTTATTCCATAAGTTTTTGCAATATCGGCTGCTGTGGCCGGAGCAATTTCTCCCCTGTTGTTGACTCCATCGGTAAGCAGATATTATGACCTTGCTTTTGGCTTCTGAATCCTTTATCCTGTTGACAGCATGTAGCAAGTCCCATTCCGATTGCCGTTCCATCTTCGATCATTCCGCTCTGAATCTCCCTCATCAGATTTATCAGAACAGCATGATCGGTTGTAAGGGGACACTGTGTAAAACTTTCACCGCTGAAGACAACCAGTCCCATCCGGTCGTAAGGTCTTCCGGAGATGAATTCGGTTGCCACATTCTTTGAGGCTTCAAGCCTGTCGGGTTTGAAATCACGGGCCAGCATGCTACCTGAAATATCAAGCGCAAGAACAATATCTATTCCCTCGGTTGAAACATCCTGAAGCTGTCTGTTTTCTGCGGCCGTGGCAATAACTAATATAAGAAGTGTAACAGCTATCACCCTCAGGGCAAAAAGAATATGCCTGAGATAGATTCTGAATGTGGTACCTGCTATTTTCAAACGGCTGAAGTCCGGGCATGTGGAGTGAAGCTGATGCTTTTTGCTGCTTCAGGACATAAAAGGCTATCATTGCCGGCACTATCAGCAGGAGGTAAAGAAACAGGGGCTCGGCAAATGTTATTCCGTTCATACTCCCACCTCCTTCTTGTTTCTGACGCTTTCAACCGGTTCGTTGATCGAGTTCCTCCGTTTTTGTTACGGAAACAAAATTCCATGAATTCTCAAAACTCAATTCATTTTCAGACGGTTCAGGTTTGTATTTTGCAAATTTCACAAGGTCGGCTCCGTTAAGTACCGATTTGAGTCTAAATTATATGATTCATCTTTTTTGAATCCTGTCTTAACAAGGGCTTCAAGAGTTTCGGAGGTGGTAAGTTCAAGGGAAAAGACCCCAAACCTGTTTTCGAGATACTGCCTTAGTATTTCTGTAAGCCGTGTATAATATTTCTTTATTTCCCCACTCTGCCAGAGTTTTTCTTCCTTAAGTTTTTCAAGTTCACGGAAAGCAATAACATGAGCAGGTTCAATCCTTACAACTTCAGGAACTCGCTTCGTCTTTCTTTCTTAATAATGGCTCAGTACCTTATAATTACCCATACCAGAAGCGGCAGCAAGCAGCGCCATAAGCATCCAGGGAAGTATTTCGCCAACTGTAACAGGAGCTTTATACGGACTGACAATATCAAATATCTTTGAAGCAGTATCGGGAGGAGTAAGTTTCACCCTTGCCACTTCAAGGATTGAATAATCGGAATAGAATCTTTTTACCCCGTTCGCATCACTTAATTCGGCAAAAACCGGATCAACCATGTACATCCCTGAATCAAAGGAGGTAACAAGGTATTTCCTGATTATCCTTATCCTGTCACCGGGAATCACAGCACTGTCGACTGCAGGCCCTGAAAGTATTTCAATATTTTTAATCAGTGAATCCTTATAAGGGGAATATCAAGTTTTAGGCCGGACGGCTGGTCAACAGTAACGGAAAAATTTATCTGATCGCCGATATAGATCCGTGAAGTATCAAAGGCAGGCTTAACCGAAATATCCTGTCCGTTCACAACCGGAAAAAGTGAGATAAGAATTAATATACAGATATTCAGCTTCTTCATCATCTGCTCTCAAATAGCTTGATAAGCGGTTTCACATAGTCGTCTTTGGTACTCAGTTCTGTAAAATCGACTCCGCATCTTTTAAATATGTTCCTGATACTGATCGAGATGATTATTCCACCACTCCTCATAGATCTTTCTTGTATATCGCGGATGAAGTATCGATCCATTTTTCAATGCCGCTTTCAGAATCCAGCACTTTGATCAAGTCCGACATCCGGAATTGATTTTTCGAGAGGATCAGAAACCTTAAGGGCAACAACATCATGTTTACTTGATGCAATTCTCAGAGCCTCCTCAAAATCGGGAGCAATGAAATCGGAAATTATAAATGCGGTGCATCTCTTTTTTATTGCATTTGTCAGAAACCGCAAAGGCTCATTCAGGTTTGTCTTATTGCTCTTCGGCTTGAAATCAAGAAGTTCCCTGATAATTCTGAGGATATGTTTTCTTCCCTTCTGAGGAGGAATGAACTTTTCAACCTTGTCGGTGAAAAAAATGACACCAATCTTATCGTTATTATAAATTGCTGAAAATGAAAGTACAGCAGCAACTTCGGTCATGATATCCCTCTTGAAGCCTGTACGTTGTGCCGAAGTTGCCCGATCCGCTCACATCAATCAGCAGCATTACTGTCAGTTCCCTCTCCTCTTCAAATATCTTTACATACGGATGATTAAACCGGGCAGTTACATTCCAGTCGATGCTTCTTATGTCATCGCCATACTGGTATTCCCTTACCTCGCTGAAAGCAATACCCCTTCCCTTAAAAGCACTGTGGTATTCACCGGCAAAGATATGCCTCGTACAGACCACGTGTCTTGATTTCAATCCTTCTGACCTTCTTTAATAATTCAATTGCTTCCACTTAATTTATCCTATTTATTAAAGCCTGTATAACTGGAACATTTACCGGGCAACCAGGCATTACCAGGACAAATATCAGGGAACTTCAACTACATTAAGTATTTCAGCAATAATTTTATCCTGATTAACATTTTCAGCTTCGGCTTCATATGTAAGTCCTATCCTGTGCCTCATAACATCAGCGCAGACGGTTCTTACATCTTCGGGAATCACATATCCTCTTCTTCTTATAAATGCATAGGCTTTTGCAGCAAGTGAAAGATTTATCGAGGCCCTGGGTGATGCACCATAGGAGATCATATTCGTAAATGCAGGAAGGCCATATTTTTCAGGATTACGGCTGGCAAAGACTATATTAAGAATGTAGTTTTCGATCTTCTCATCCATATAAACTTCCCTTACAACATTTCTTGCCCTGATAATATCAGCAGTCTTCAAGACACTGTTTGCTTTCGGGAAATCCTTTGCCAGGTTCTCCCTGACAATAAGTTTCTCTTCTTCCATCGAAGGATAGTCGATAAGGACTTTCATCATGAACCTGTCGACCTGGGCTTCAGGAAGAGGATATGTTCCCTCCTGCTCTATCGGGTTCTGTGTTGCAAGAACAAGGAAAGGTTCTTCGAGCTTGATAGGTCGATTCACCGATTGTAATCTGTCTTTCCTGCATGGCTTCAAGCAAGGCACTCTGAACTTTTGCCGGTGACCTGTTGATTTCATCTGCAAGGATGAAATTGGCAAAAACCGGTCCTTTTTTTACAATGAACTCTTCTTTCTTCTGACTGTAGATCATTGTTCCTATAAGGTCGGCCGGAAGAAGATCGGGTGTAAACTGGATCCTGCTGAATTTTGCATCAATAATTGATGCCAGCGATTTGATTGCAAGTGTCTTGGCAAGACCAGGCACACCTTCAAGAAGAATATGCCCATTGGCAAGAAGTCCGATCATAAGGCTGATCGGTCAGATGTTTCTGGCCAATAATCACCTTGTTCATCTCCATCCTTATGATGTCGACAAATGAACTCTCTTTTTCAATCTTTTCGTTTAAGTATTCTGATATCTGTTGTTTGCTCCATAGCTTAAAATTTTAAGTAGCAAAATATAAAAATGAGTTACTACTGTATGAAATCGCTGAAAAACGACTCACAAAAGAAGCTGTCTAAATTCTAATTTAGTGTTAAGAAGTGTTAAAGTTCTGTTAAATAAGGCAATGTCAGAGGATTCCAACTGAAATTCGACTCTTATTGAACTCCTCATAATTACAATACCAATAAGAGGGACAAAAGCATTATTTATATGCTGGGGCAGAACCGTACAATGAGAGCAAGAAATGCAACCGACAAGAAAAAATACCAGCCTGAA
Organism: uncultured Bacteroidales bacterium; assembly: GCA_963806555.1. Lineage (GTDB taxonomy): Bacteria > Bacteroidota > Bacteroidia > Bacteroidales > VadinHA17 > LD21. The sequence goes on from CAWDYR010000008.1 coordinate 41,426, forward strand.
CCAGCTCTGCCAGTCCCTGTTCAGTATCAGACTCACAAGGCAGAATATTATAAAAGGATTAAGCCATATTATGTTCAGGTTCCACTTCATCTGCTGATGATCGGTAAAGAAATTAAAGAATATCATCATTACAGCCAGAATCGAAAAGAGGGTAAAAAGAAAGATATCCAATACCTGTTAAATGTTCCTTTCCCTGAAGGAGTCCTGTCAGGATTATAATAATCACCAGCAGTAAGCGAAAAGACAAATACCGGTGATGTGAAGAAATTTGCCTTATTGGCACGGTTGACCGGAATCCACAACCACTTCCGGATCCCTGAGCAAGGGTATCATCTTTCCCTCTCTTCTTATTACAAGTTCCGATAAACCGGACTGCAGATACACAGGGAAGGAACATCTTGTCGCGGAATGAAGCTTTCTTATCGCCGGGGGAACCCATTATCAGATCCACGCCAAACTTATACCAGGGAAAACCCTTCTGAAATTCGCCTGTTAACTGTCTGAATGTCGGCAGTTCGTTTTTTGGGTCTTCCAACGGGATAAAGGAGGTCATCACCAACTGCTTTTTCAAAGAGGTCACGTATCCTTGTTGAACAATCATCATAGAAAAAATCATACCGGTACTTTACATTTTCAGGTTTGAGGTTTTCGTTGATCAGGGTGAAAAGTTTCTGAATCTCAGGTTCTTCAAGATTGACTTTTTGTGAGATGACCCATCTCTCTTTCATTTATGTAATCTTTAAGAAACGATTCATACGAACTTGTCCCAAGCATATAATCAAGTCTGCCTTTTGCAAATTTCCAGGTAAAGTTCCTGGTGTTGAAATCGAACACGCCCCAGTTAAAGACCAGGTCACTCCCTTCTTCCGGAATAACTATCCTCAGGGCGCTGTGACCATAAACAGAGTAAGTTTCGAGACCTGGACCGCAGGTTAAAAAGTACACTTCAGCTTTTGGGGTTTCCTGGGATTTTAAATCAGGATTAAGGATTACCAGGATGAAGAACAGGGCAAGGACTACCTTTTTCATTAAAAATTCTCTTTGTGCAGCCAAAGATAGGAAAGTTACCCCTAAATCCCCTAAAGGTGACTTATTAAAACCCGTTTTTTAAGTAGGTAAACTCTTTGCGACCTTAGTTTTTAAATCTTGGCGAACTATTATATAACTGGCACAGAGACCCTCAGAGTTAAGCTCTGATTGTAATCCAGATACCTCTGTGGACCTTCTGTATTACCTCAGTGGACCTCAGTGTAAGTTCCAAGTTTCGGTCCTTACCACTGAAAGGGGCTATTATTTAAGTCTCCTTCAGGGGATTTAGGGCATAGCCGATCCTAAGAACCAGTTTTAGGCTTTGAATTATTTAATTAGCTGAAATACAATTAAATAAGTTTCCCCTCCTTTTTTAAGGAGGGGTGGCCAGACGGTGAAATCATCTTACTGGCTGAAATTAAATTTGTCTGGCCGGGGTGGTTGATTCAAGTCCTTCTTATTACCTTTATTCAGATGATAGATTTGAAACATAGATTAACCACCCCGGCCGGGAAAGCAGATTGTAAACCCCTCGAAATCTACAGTCCCGGCCACCCCTCCTTGAAAAGGAGGGGAAATGTAAATTATTGCAACTCAGTTGCATACAGTTTAATCATAAGCTATCCCATTCCTTAAGATCGGCTATGGGATTTAGAGGCCGACTTCTCATTGTAAGTTCCAGGTTTACTCTTGTATTAAAAACTTATTGGTAATTAAAATAAAACCATCCCTTGGTTTTCTACCCTTTTTATATAGATTTATACCGGATTATTTTATCCAAGCAAAGGAAGAAAAATATTGAAATCTAACTATTAAACTGATACGATAATGAAGAAACAATTCCTGCTGATAGCCGTTGTAATATTTTTTATTTCAATGAGTTGTAGTAATGAAGCAAGCTTTCCGATTACAGATCTTCATGTACATCTGAAAGGTAACCTTACAATTGACGATGCCGCAGCCAAGTCGAAAAATGAAAACATAAAATATGGCATTGCCGTAAACTGCGGAGTTGGTTTCCCGGTTCATAAAGACAGCCAGATAGATTCTGTTCTTGCGATTTTTAAAGATTATCCGCAGTTCTTTGTGGCAATGCAGGCAGAGGGAAGGGAATGGGTCAATACTTTTTCCAGGGAATCGATCGGGAAATTTGATTATGTCTTTACCGATGCCATGACATTTACTGATGAACAGGGAAGACGGAACCGGATCTGGATGCCCGCTGAGACATGGATCGGGGATGAGGAGGAATTCATGGATTATCTTGTTAAGACCCTTGTTACCATACTTAACACTGAACCTATTGATGTTTATGTGAATTCCACGTTTCTCCCGGCGCAGATGGCTGACAGGTATGACAAGTTCTGGACTCCTGAAAGAATGGATGCTGTAATTACGGCTGCAAAAGAGAATAATATTGCAATTGAAATCAACAACAGGTACAGGATACCATCTGCCGACTTTATTAAAAGAGCAAAGAAGGCAGGTGTTAAATTCACCGTCGGAACAAATAATGCGGATGAGAATTTTACAGGAGCTGAATATGCACTCCAGATGATCAAAGAATGCAAGCTCACTGAAAAGGATTTCTTCATGCCTGTAAAAAAGAACCGTAACTAATAAGTTTACAGGCATTTAATCCTGAACCTGGCTCCGGAAAATAACTTATGAATATGGAAGATTTTGCATTAGCAAGAATATTAAAATTTTTGCCCGGAATTATTCTTGGCCTGACAGTTCATGAATTCAGTCATGCTTATATCGCAAACAGGTGCGGTGACTCAACTTCAAAGGAACAGGGAAGACTTACGTTAAATCCGCTTAAACATATTGACCTGTTGGGTTTTATTATGCTCATGGTAGCAGGTTTTGGCTGGGCAAAGCCTGTTGAATTTAACGAGCAGAAATTAAGGAATCCCGGAAAGGACGTGATTAAAATTGCAGTTGCCGGTCCCTTATCAAATGCACTTACTGCAATTGTGCTGTCGGTTCTTTATACAGCTTTTTTCCACTTTGTTCCGGCTTACTCAGGTCAGCTGGTTAAGGATACTTCAGGAGGTGATATCTGTATGCGATCTTTATTAACTGGGGATTATTTGTTTTTAATCTTATCCCCCTCCCGCCACTTGACGGATCACATCTTTTGCTCAACTATTTTAAGAAATTTCCCTCCTTATATGAGGCTATGTACAAGTATGGTTCCTATATCTTTTTTGGACTGATACTTGTAATGGTGGTCACAAAGATAAACGTTCTCCCGATAGGACCTGTCATCAACTTTCTTACCGAAGGGCTTCTGACCCTGCTTAACGGTCTTTTTCCGTGCATAGTTTCGCCCCCGTTTCCATTAAAACCATAATATACTACTCCACATCAAAATAGTGTAGTAAATTTGTATTTAAATAGAGCGGATTTGAATGTCCATCGGAACTTTGATCTATTCTATATGGATGATTTAAACATACTGCAGACCGACAGGTTCGAGGCCGCGAGGCAAAGGATGGTGAGGGTCCAGATAGTCGACCGCGGAGTGAGTGATGTATCTGTCCTGAGGGCAATGAGGAAAGTGCCGAGGCATCTTTTTGTCCCGAAAGAATATGAAGCGGAAGCCTATGACGACAACCCGCTTCCAATCGGATACGGACAGACAATATCGCAGCCTTATATAGTAGCTTTTATGACCGAAGCTGTGAAGCCCACGGAAACTAAAAAAGCGCTTGAGGTAGGTACAGGTTCAGGGTATCAGGCTGCAATTCTTGCCGAGATTTTAAGCCAGGTATACAGTATTGAGATTGTTCCGGAGCTTGCGCTGGAATCATTTGAGAGGCTTAAGAAACTTGGATATAAAAATATCACTGTCAAATATGGCGATGGGTACCAGGGCTGGTCTGAACATGCGCCCTTTGATATCATTATTGTTACTGCTGCTGCGGAGCAGATACCTGCGCCGCTTATCGAACAGCTGGCAGAGAACGGAAGGCTTGTTATTCCTGTTGGCGGACCGTTTGCTATTCAGGAATTAATATTATTGGAAAAGAAGAATGGCAGGATCCTGAAAAGCCGTCTTTCTTTTGTAAGATTCGTACCGTTTAAGAGATTGTAGGGATATGCCATGGCATGTCCCTACAATTCATTCTTATACATCCAGAGCGCATCTTTTTCCCTGACTTCCGTGACCCGATATACGGCGATCTCACGAATAAGCGCTTTCGGAAGGGGTTTGTTATAAGGGAATTGAACAGTGTCTTTACCGGTAGTGTACTCTTCCAGTTTCTTTTTGAACGGGGCCAACGCAGTCTGAGTCGGCATAAAATTAAGATGCGATTTGAATGCGCTATACGCGAAAAGGATCCGCTTTTCTTCAAACACCGGTGATCCCCATTTCAGGGTCTCTGTTGCATCCGGTGCAACTTTTTTCAGAATCGCGCGTATCTCAAGCAGCTTCTTCTGTGCTTCCGGAGGAGCGGCATTTATGTATTCATCAACAGTTGCCGGCTTAATTTTTGGCATGGTTTGTCTTTTTAGAATTGGTTCCTGCAGAAAATTCTTTAATAAGACCCTTTAATTATGATATAATACAATTCAGCTACAAAAATGTTAAGCTGTCATAAGCGCTTTTTTTATTTTATATAAACATGCAGATCTCCTTCGTGCCCCTTAGTGAGGACCTTTGTGTACTTAGTGGTAAAAAAATAAATCCCTTAACCCTGCCTACCGGCAGGCAGGCACAAAGGATCACAAAGGTTAGCACTAAGGTACACAAAGGGCTTCTATATAACTCTTCGATATGTGTAACAAATCGCGCCATTAAAAGACATATTATTTTCAAAAGAAAGCAGTATTAAAAGACATATTAATTTCAAAAGAAAGACATATTAAAAGACATATTAAATTTCAATAGTTAAAAATGAATCAGAATTACACAGAAGGTCGACAGAGAGTTGCTTAAAGTTAATTAAGTCATTCTGAATTTAATCTGCGTTAGATCTGCGCGATCTGCGGGAAAACAATACATGTTATTCTGGATTTTAATCTGCGAAGATCTGCGCGATCTGCGGGGAAAAAAAGATTTCCCGCTGATTTCGCAGATTTGCGCAGATTCTTTCAGATGTCGGCTAACACTGGTATTGTTTTCATTTTCAGCATCTTATTTTAATCAAACTGAAGGATCACCCACCCTTCCCATAAATAATACAGCTCCGGTAGAGGTCTCATGGATGAAATAAAGAAACGGACGGTCGAGAGTTATATATAAAGGTCCGCCACCTGAAACAGTGTCGATCATAACTACGACAGTCGCAGCAGCAGCTTCTGTTCCTTCCTCGTTTGTCTCAATGAATGTCTGGTGTTCAACTCTGCTGATCATTAAGCCGGAGTTACTGATATTGCTGAAATCAGCAGCCCCGGTGAAGGCAACTCCCATTCCCAGATTTATAAGGTCATTATTTAAATTTCTTTTGTATCCATATTTAAATCTTGGCATACTCAGTTCCACCTCAAGGGTGTTATCTTTAAGAGCGGCCATCCAATTGTTCCATACTGTACTATTGATTGATCCACCCAGATCTGATGTTGTAAAGCCTTCCTCAGGCAAAACAACCACCATTGTATAATTGCCCTGTCCATAGGGAATCTCAACAATTTTTGCATTATCAGCAGATGCAACATTCAGGTTGACTTTCTGATGCATCATTGGCACATCCTTTGCCGATGAGGGAGTTAAATAGAACGGTTCATCAACTGTTTTATCACTGTCAAACTGATACCTCCATTTCCCGTTAAAGTAAACTGCATTTATGAGAAGCATTGCAAGATCGGGTTCCAGAAAGGCCAGCATATCCGTTATCCTGTCGTGGGTCTTTTCAGCAATCCAGCCGTTAACAATATCCAACGCCTGAGGATCTGAAACATTAATTTCACGAGCTTCGGCTTTATACCATGTCGCCAAAGCTGTCATAAAAGGTTCTTTAACCGTAAGATGCTTTTCCACCCATACCGAATTGGCAATCTCCAGCACAACACGTTCATCTACGGGAACCATCTCTGTCATCAGCTTCAGGTATGTATCATTAATCTGTTCAAGAGTCTTACCATCCAGTCTCAGGGCTTTCTTCATGGCTTCGAAGGTCTGCCCGGAGGCTCCGTTCAGTGTCATCGAGAGAGCGCTGGTGATGCTGAAGGGTGAGATCATTATGTTCTCCTCCCCTTTTGCGTTCCCAATGACGGGACGGAACAGATCAAAAGCGAAACTGTTTGCCGAGTCTATTACTTCTTTCTGATGAATTTCAGTAACAATCGTTTTAGGATCCCCGGGATCGATGGGTTCAGATCCGCTTTTTTCACAGGAAGGAAGAACCAGTGAAATGAAAACTGTAAAAAATAGTTCAACTCCGGATATATTTTTCATTGAAAAGGTAATTAGGTAACAATTCCATGCACAAAAATTGTACCACGAGAGTTATTTTAAAGGTTAATTCTTACCAGGACCCGGATCGTTTAGAAATTCTTCGATCATTGTGACTGTCAGAGAAGGTATTTTACTGTTTTCCATTCCCGTTGTCACTTCACCAATGTATGCGCCGTGTAACCCGGGAAGTATTGAAAGCCGGGCATGCGGAAGCAGCCGGAACATCTCAACGGTATGTTCAGGACGAATTACATCCTGATCACCAGCTATGATAAGCGCAGGCGCTTTAATGGATCGGATATCTTCCTCTTTCCAGTCTGTAAACTCAAGCATTCTTGTTTTATCTTTAGTGAACATTACAAATAATCCGTTTGTATCGGGTGCAACTTTTTTATATGCTTCTCTTAATTGAGGGGGCATGTCATTTAATGTACCATTTTTGAGTGATTCCCAGAACTGGGGAGGAAATCCCTCTCTTTTGTAAAATGTCGAGCCCAAAACTATTTTCCGGACCAGATCAGGATGGCGGATGGCAATTTGCATAGTTGTATTTCCCCCGTTGCTGAAACCAAAAAAATCAGCTTTTTCAATTTTTAAATATCCAAGAAGCGCCGCTACATCGTCTGCATCCTGTTCAAAAGATTCAGGCCGGGGTCTGTCTGAAGTATGACCATGTCCCTGCAATTCCACGGCGATGACTTTCCGGTTTACTGCAAATGGATGAATCACTTTTCCAAATGAGGTTCGGATTGTCGAGCCTCCGCCATGTATTAATACCAGCGGTTCTCCGGTTCCGAATATCTCATAGTACATCTTCAGTCCGTTTACCGGAGCATAACCACTGATGCTGTCCGGTTTTATCAGGCTGGTTTTCATTGGATTGAACATCTCTTTTTGGGCCATCTGAATTGCTGCAACCAGAAATAGCCCAGGCTGTCAGGATTATTAAAATTACTGTTTGTTTCATCTCGCTGGTTTAATCTATAACATTTTTGGAGACGCTAAAGTTGATCGATAGAATGATGCAAAACGTAAACCTTCATCAGGAGCAAAACTTCTGTTTATCAGTTAATATCTTTTTGATCATTTACTTCCCGGGAATGCCGGTATTGTGTAACTTACATAGGTTTTACTGTCGTAGATAGTCAGTCCAAAGTCGAGGCTGTTAAAGTTTGAGGGTTGGGATTAGCTTTTGTGACTGACGGGGCATTGCTATAATAAAACCTTTAAGGCACAATTATGCCACACACCTGCCTGAACCGTGGACTGATCTGAGGCATATCCGATAGTTGCCTGGATATGAGCAGTAAGACGACTGAGGTATATACTTATGCAACGAAAAAGAGCAATAAGGATCAGAAGTCCTTTGGATGATCTGAAAGAAATGATTATCCCGGAAATAAATAACAGAAAGGTGTACAATAACTCCCATGGAAAGAAATTATGGAAACCATTTGGACACATATATCTGTGTTATGCTTAAGCGCCAACGACTTACGAGACAGCTTCTGCCCGGACAACATGCGCCAAAGCATAACAGCGAAGAGTAGAATTCTTACCGTTTAGACAACTCTAATGGTTTTTGCTCTCCGTTTATAAAATGCACCGTGACAAGTAAACTTCGTTCTTACTACCGGGACTCATACGCAAGAAAGTTTTACCTTGACCAGAAACCTTCTGACCCATTAACCGGGACTGGCAAAAACCTCGAGAAGACTAAGTTTTCCTAAGAAATATAATTCTCTGAATGTACAATTGGAACAATTTTTGTTGTTAAAGAATTAACACCCTCTGATAATTACAGATTACAGCTGGTTAAATAGATCCCAAAATGTTACCTCAATACAAAAACAACCTATTTGATGAAAAGATTGCTTACCTATTTTAATCACACGCTTAATTCACTGGCACAATGAAGCAAGAAAAGACTTTCTGGCACCATCAATCCTTAACGAGAGTTTGGTTTGATCAGAGAGCAAAAAATAGATACTTTATAGTTTTTTATATTATTTAGGTCCATGGACTGATCTCCAGATTCAAGAAATGGGATTACCCCGCTATTTAATTCTATGGGTCAGTATGGCAAATTTTTGCAAGACAATTATTGTGTGAACCTACAAATCTAAAGAACACAGAAGCAGTTTGGATCGACTAACCGCACCCAGGTGTGGCTTATCACTCCTAAACCATATGCTAGGATTTTAGTCTTTAAGGATATTATACTTAAAGAGAACTTAGTAGTAATTAAAAAAGCTACCTGTAGTGATGATGGAGAATTAATCTCAGGACACGACAAATGTACTTATTGATATCAATTCTATAGGAAAGTATTCCGTTTAATTCCGTTTCTGTTAGCATCAGCGGACAGACTGATCGTTGGAAACAACTCGGTGGATTAAATCGAAATTGCAGCAATTAACACGAATAATATGGGTACGAGTTATTAGTCACGATTAATCTAATCAATTATACCGAGCATGAAAGTTAACAAATATATACCTTTTACCGGGACTCTTATCATGACAATTTTAAAATTCGCCTAAGCATAACACGGACGGTTTAATTAAGTGCCTTCCCGCTTCGCCTGTAAACCGAGACAATTTCGTTATAACATAGACAAAGGCTTCGCGGGACACGGTCAGCAGCCCGGACAGCTTAGTAATCAGCTCCATAAGTCTATGCGATCAAAATTATTTCCACTTATCAAAATTTCGGTACCGTGACTAATCCTGCTACCGAGACAAAGTCAATAGGGCTGCTGGCCGACGCGCTGTTGTCATGGTTTTTGCATCGCCATCTTGACAATTTTATCATGACGTGACAAATCCGTACTCATTTATCGGGACTCAGCCATCTGGACAACTTTATCGTGACACGGAAATCCTGCCCACTTACCGGGACTTTGCAAAAACACATGCCAACCCCGACACAGACGGCAACTCCCCATACCACCGGGCCGTTAGGGACGCATTGTCTGCCCTTAATTATATGATTATTAATATGGGACCTAATGAATTTCTGGGTGTTATTCGGGCTGACAGAAAAAAAGAAAAGGGCTCCCGCGGCCATCGCTCCTGGCACTTGCATATAGCATTCCGCGGTTTTGTTTTATGAAATTTACAAAACCGGTCCATGAATGCGATCTGCAAGTGCCTCCCCTCGCTGCCAGAGCTATCAACGCCGCCCTAACAAGCCGGTAAATGCCATGCTGGCTTTTGAATAAACAGAAGATTTTTAATATTTAGAAACCAATAATAAACCGGATAGATACCTCACCACTTAGCCGCACGGCACTTACCGGCCAGCCGTAAGCAACAAGTAACGGCCTCAGAATCATAATACTGCTAAATATTAATTCTTTAAAAAGCATGCTTCAATGATAACTAAATTCAGTATGATAAAGAATCTTGCTGTATTCCAAAATTTTATTTGGGATAGTGAATTGCGAGATGAAGGGAACAATGTAATTCCATTTAAACCTATTAATATTCTTTATGGGAGAAATTACTCCGGCAAGACTACTTTGTCAAGAGTGGTTAGAGCTTTGGAGACAGGTGTGATTTCTGACAAATATGATAATCCCGAATTCACAATAAGCTTTAATGATTGTAATGATACAAACCAAACAAATCTAACATCGCATGGAAAGAAAATAAGAGTATTTAACCGAGATTTTATAAGAGAAAATTTAAAATTTATTATCAATCCCGATGAGAGTGTTGTCCCATTTGCAATCTTAGGGGGGAATACAAAACTTGAAGATGAAATTAGAATATTAAAGGAACAACTGGGAACAAATGATGAATCAAAAGAAACAGGCTTCTATCTTGAATTTAAATCGGCTAATGAAATATCTGCTACAGCTTTACAGGAATATAGAAAGGAAAGTAGCAAACTAGATATTCTTCTGAGTGAAAAAGCAACAAGCAGACAAATTGGTATTAAATATAAAGCTGAAAAATTTGGTGACCAAAATTATACTAAACCGAAACTCGAAAACGATATTTTCAAGTTCTAGATAAAGAATTTGTTGGTTTAACTGATAAAGAGCAATCGGATTACTTAATGATTATTGAAGAAAAATCTAATCCTGAAATCCTATTAATCGAAAAAGTTCAGACAAGTTTTGAATCATTAATGACTGAAACTGAAAAATTAGTATCCAAAGAGGTTATCCAATCAGATAAAATTCAGCAATTAGTAAAAGACTCAATCTTAAACAGATGGGTAAAAGAAGGTAAAGCTTGGCATAAGGACAAACTTGAGACGTGTGCTTTTTGTGGTAATAAAATCTCACTTGAAAGATGGAGAGAATTGGACAAACATTTTGATGAAGAATCAGAAAGCTTGAAAAAGACATTGATGCCCTACTCGAAAAGGTATCATTAGAGAAACTAGTTATCTCTAAATCTCTAAAATTTAACAAAGATCTATTTTATTCAAGATTCCATGACAAATTAGATAAGCTGATTCTAGTACACAAAAAGATAGTCTCCAATTTATATGATAACCTCGAAGATCTAGAATTACAATTACTTAATAGGAAAGATGATCTAATCAATACCCAAAAATTTATTCACGTTAAGGATAACTCTAAAAAGGTTAGATTGGTGTTATGCTATTTTTGAAAATCTACGCCAAAAAGCGAATGAATATTCTGACACATTAGAAAGTGATCAAAAAAAGGCTAAAAACCTGCTCCGCTTACGTGAAGTAAGTGATTTTATAAAAACAATTCAATATGAGGATACTATTGGAAAGATTTCTGAGCTAAAAAGAAAATCTGATGAGGCAAATCAAAAGAAAGACAACATTGATCTCAAGATTAAAAAACAAATAGATACAATTCAGGATAAGGTAAGACTGATGAATGATGAAGAAAAGGGTGCATTAAAGGTTAATGAATATCTTAATAACTATTTCGGACATGAATTTCTAACTTTACAGGCATTGAAGGAGACTGATCAACAAGATGGAAAAAGAAGATTAAGTTTGAGATAATAAGAAATTGTAAGAAAGCACATAATCTAAGTGAGGGTGAGTGCAGTTTGATAGCATTCTGCTGACTTTATGGCAAAGCTGGAAGACATTGATACAAAGGGGACCAAACCTATAATTTGGATTGACGATCCAGTTTCAAGTCTAGATGGGAATCACATTTTTTTCGTTTAATAGCATCAATTAATTCTGAAAATTGTAGCCAAGAATAATTTTGAGCAACTTTTCATTTCTACGCATAACCTTGATTTTCTAAAATATCTTAAACGTTTACCTGGAGCTTTAAATAAGAACGTTTCTGGATATTTCATTGTTACATGTGATGGCAGCGAAAGTAAAATCAGGAAATGCCGAGATATCTAAAAGACTATGTAACCGAATTCAATTTCCTGTTCCATCAGATATACCTCTGCGCTAATGCAGATTCAAATGATCAGAATCAACATCATTTATTTTACAATTTCTCAAACAACACTAGGAAATTCCTTGAAGCCTTTCTTTTCTACAAATATCCTAATGCTATACAGCATGATGATAAGCTTAAAAGATTTTTCGGAGATGATAATCAGGCTTCATCAATGACAGAAGAGTATAATGAGTTCTACACTTAGAAGGATTATTTGAAAGAAGTATGGTACCCATAGATGTTCCCGAAATGAAGAAAACAGCGAACTATTTGCTTCAAAAGATCGAACAAAAGGATAAAGAGCAATATGACGCATTACTAAAAAGCATTGGAATAGAACAATAGAAAACAAAATACCTGTGACTAACACGGACAATATGGGTAAGTTGTTTGTCACACTTTTTGCTTTTTGTTCCTGCTACCAAGACAGGATAGTACCGCCTGACAAACCCGGACCGCGCCACTGCCCTCAATAAATTTAACTGCACCTGGATAGTTGACTAACACCTTGACAACTCTGTACCGCGAAGCTCGTAAAGGCCATAAAACTCTGTACCCGGACGGCAAAAAGTGCGCCATACCCTCCTTGCACCGTGACAGTTTTCTGGCTAAAGTACCAGGACTCTGCCCGGTGCTTGCGTCGGGTAACACAACCTCCCCATATTGCCGGGCCGTTAGGCGTCAGGTATACTGTCAGAATCATTTTAAAAATATACCTATTTGAATTATATTTAAACAAGATAGAATAACTGTTTGTTATATGCTTACTACCAATATGACTCTCATGATATATTTTGAAAAACAATCTTTTAGTTTAATTATACAGAATTGAAAAGGCATTTAAATTATATGATTTTGCCAGAATTTAGACTAATTCTTGAATGCTGTAAGGGACAAGCTACCGTAGCAGAGACTTCAATATGAAAAAAGATGAACTATCTGATATTTCATATAATCCAGATTATAATATAATTGTCGATTTTCAGGAATTGGGAAACTATAATTAAGCCAGAAACTAATGAATCAATCTCCAACTTCTTTGATTTTCGTAAAAGCATTTCAATAAAGAGTAAAGTAGCTTTCCTTACGGCTGAACCACATCAAGTAGTTATAAGCATGCTTTTGAAAAGATTTTAAGCAAAGATTTGTCGACGCTTAAAATTGGCGTATTTTCAACTTTAAGTGCTGCAATGAGATCCCTGTATTGTTCCATTGAAAATCTTGATCAGATTAATAATAAGATAATAGAATTAAATAAAAACACCACCTAACACGGACGGTTGGGGTAATAAACTTGTTACGGTTTTTGCTTTTGCTCCTGCTTCCATGACAGCTTAGTATCTAAATCACCACCCTGACTCGCTCATCTGCTCACAATAACATTCCTGCACCGTGACAAATTACTTGCTCCGAGACAAATTGTACCGCGACACTGCACCGGTACCCGTTATTTATCAAATTTCTGCAACCATGACAATTTTTCGGTCACCTATAAAACTTGTACTGCGACACTCGTGTAACTCAGAAAGAGTGTTCATGATGCCAAAAACTGCGCCATACCCTCCTTGCACCTCCGCTGCTCACTTCGTTCGCGCGGAGCGCGGCGTGACAGTTTTCTGGCTAAAGTTCATAGTACCTGCCCGGACGCTTCGTCGGGTAACGTTTTCGCACTTTATTGCCGGGCTGTTTTAAGCAAAGCAAAATGGATATGATTTGTGAATGGATTTTAACTTTACAGGTAGACGTTCTCAAATGAATCTCATAACTTTACTAATGATAACCAATTATCTCATAAAATGAAAAGATCAATGTATTTTTTAATCCTCGCCGTTCTGGTAATGGGTAGCCAATGTACTGAATGCCCAGGACAAAGTTAAGAACAAAATTCTTCCCGGTTCATGGATGGGTAAACTCTCAGCCGACGGTATGGAATTAAGGGTGGTCTTTAATCTTAAACTGTTCAAAAAGACAGCCTCACAGTTACACTCGACAGTCCTGACCAGAACGCAAAGGACATTCCTGCCGGACCGGTTGTAGTGGAAAATCAGAAAGTTATAATCAAAGCTCCCGGGATAAACGGACAATTAATGATGGAACGTGACCAAGCGATTCAGCAATAACAGGAACATCGTCAGAATGGTGGTACGCTACCACTGGATATTAAGAAACAAAAATAGCTTCTGAAAACTGGTTGTTTATGCCACTCGTCTTGATAAATATTAACAGCTCTGCTTATAACACGGACAATAAAGGTAAGTTGTTTGTCACACTTTTTGCTTTTGCTCCTGCACCCAAGACAAATTCGTAATGGCCGTTGCACCCGCCCTTCGCTGAAGCTACGGCTGTCAAAGCGCGCATCTGCCCGCAATTAAAATCCTGCACCGTGACAGATTTCTGGCTTCGAGACAGTTTGTACCGCGACACTGCGCAAGTGCTCGCGAAATAATTCCTGTACCGTGACAGTACCAGGACCCTGCTCGGTGCTGCCCCTGACGCTCGCAAAGTTCGGTAGGGCAGGATCGGGTAACTGCCCATCGCTGCAGGCTGGCTCCTCGCTAAAATCATCCGACTGGATGATTTTTTAACGCTCGGCCCTCTTTATTGCCGGGCCGTTAGGGGTAAC
>CAWDYR010000009.1:0-262175 GCA_963806555.1 uncultured Bacteroidales bacterium
TCCCTCGCTGGCGCTGCTAATGACAACTTTCCTAACTCACTCATTGTAAATGACTTTTACTTTTAGTTCTTTTGCAAGTCTATTAAGTGATCGCTGCTTTTGCGTGAGGAGTTGTACTTCATACTTTTTTATTCCTTCCTCCACAAAAGCCATTCCTTTTACCATTATTCTCCAATATAGTACTGCAAGTTTGCGTGCGATTGATTTTATTGCAATGGGAGATCCTTTTCTCGCTCCAAGTCTCCTTCCAAATGCTCCAAGAGCTATATGTTTGCTTGTTAACAGGCTCTGAGCTATTTGTCTGAAGATTTGTCCTGCCTTGGGTCTACCCGATTTTCTTCTGTTTTTTTTCATTTTACCTGAGTTATGCTGTCCCGGAGCAAGACCCAGCCAGCTGGTATAATGTTTCTCTGTTGGCCATCTGGATAAATCGCTACCTGCTTCCGAGAGTAGTTGCAGCCAGCTGTAATCTGTTATACCCGATAGTGTAGTTGCATCTCTTCCATTAAATATCTTCAGCATCATTGAGCCTAGATTATCAATATCAGGTTTGTTGTGACGTATTGGTTTTCTTCGAACGTCTGTATTTTGATCTGGTTTACCTCTGCTGATTTTTTGAAGAACATCATTGAGCATCTGGTCACATTGTTCAATCTGATTCTGATAAAAGTAATATGATTCATAGGCTTGCCTTAATGCAAATAACCCTGATTTTGTGTACCTACCGTTTAGAGCTTTCAGAACATCATCTTTCTTGTTTTTAATAATTTTTGAGTGACAGAGTTTTAATAGTTTCTCCTTATCTCTTTCGCCTTTTAGGATGGCTTCAATTATAGCCAGTCCACTTACCCCATGAATTTGATCCAATACTTCCTTTAGTCTGATATTCATTTCTGTGAGGGCCTTTTGCATATGGTTAATATGCATTGATGCCGAACGGATATGGTCTTCTCTCAGGCGCTGATATGACCTGAGGTCCTTTATGTCGCTTTCAGCCACAAAACATCGGTTTAACAACCCATAACTATGTAATTGCTGTATCCATTGACAGTCTTTAACATCAGTTTTCCGACCAGGTACTTGCTTAGTCTGACGACCATCTACAAGCCACACATCTATTCCTGTCTCTTCGAGCATTTCATATAAAATACTCCAATAGACTCCCGTAGCTTCCATTGCAGCAGTCTTAATACCGTTCTCAAAAATATAATCCCGTAGTTTTTCAAAGTCTTCAGTAAAAGTGTAAAAACTTCTTACTTCCTGCCCTTCGATAGCAACAAATACCTTCTTAGATCCAATGTCTATTCCGGCAGCGTTTTCTCTGATTTTTTCCATACTTGTTATACATTTTAATTATTAAAAAGATTACACCCGGAAGGTCTTTGGAAATTGCAATGCTGCTAATCGGACATTCCGTTTAGGAAGTACCATACCTGAAGACTTTATCTTCCGGAACCATACTACTAAGCAGGCAAAAATGCACTAATCAAGCGAAGGTCATGCTTGTGTAACCCTTGCAAACTTAGTAGATTCTGGTTGTCATAACACTAGAAGTACAAAACTTTGGATGAAAACTACTAATGACAACATTGCATTAGTTACGCATTATAAGACACTTGCAAAAAGGTCATTGATACAGTTTTATTCAGCCCATTCAGGGCTGACATCATTTAGTTGCATTCTACCCCCGGTTTCGCCGGGGGTTATTCACATTTCACCACTTTCGTGGTTCTTGCTTGAGTTTAGAAAAGGCCACATTCGTGGCTCTGGATTTCGTAAAGCTCTCAATTTTTTGATTCTCCTCCATTCTGTCGTAGGAAGATCAAAAGCTGGTTTCTCAGTTGATTTATAATCAGAGACTTTCCCAAAACCAAAAAGTTCAGCCTCAAAAAGGTCAGCCTCTCTGGATTTAGTAAAACTCAGTAACTTTTCTGATTCTTCTCTAATCTGGTGTTCGGAAGATCAGAAGCTGGTTTTATTTTCTGCCTCTGAAAGAGGCCTTTGTCCCTTAACTGTCCCGGAACGGGACAAATGTGAATAACCCCCGGCGAAACCGGGGGTCGGGGTCTCCTCTTGTTTTGTAAGCTCTGAAGGAGCTTAATATTTAAAGAGGGGGCTGGGGGGGTGAGTACATGTTTAATTAATTTATTTACGAAGGGATCGATTTAATTCAGAATTTCCCCGACAGTCTTAAACTATAATTCCTTTGAGGCTGAATGTCGCCGGGCCTTGCCATAAATTCTGTGTTTGTTAAATTTTTAACAGCCAGGGAGAGGGAGTATCTGCTATTGAGTTTATATCCAAGAGTACCGTCAAGAAGGCAGTAGCCTGTGTTATGTGTCTTCCAGTAATCAGGGAAACCCGGCAGGATCTCTTCTCCGGTCTCTTCATGCAGGAAGAAACTGTCGATCCTGAGAATTTTGGACCTTGCATAAAGACTGATTTCAGCCTCCAGCATTTTCCAGGATGCGCCCAGCGAGGCTTTCCCTGAGTGTTTCCTGCGATATTTCAAATATTCGCCTGTACTTCTCTGTGTCGTACTGTTAAATTCGATCGGATAAATATAAGTATAACCACCTGTAAAAGTGGTATATACATTGCCAATTGAGCCAGCTGTCATTAATTCCAGCTCTCCGCCATAGACCCTGGATTGTTCAACATTGGTTGCCTTAAAGCCTGCAGAGGTTACGCCCGAAACAGGATCAGTATAAATCGACAGGTAATACTCTATCATGTTGGAATTCTGTGACATAAAAACAGCCAGATCAGCCTGTCCGTTAAAATTCCCGATCATGATTCCCTGTTTGAAACCGGCTTCGGTACTCCATCCCGATTCGGGCAGGACATCCGGATTGGGAAAAATGCTTACTGAACCAAGAGTTGTTGAGGCATGTTTCTCAGCCACGGACGGATAACGGTAACCTTGTCCGAATGAAAGTCTCAGAAAACTGAAATTTGCCACCTGCCAGTTGAGTCCTGCCCTGAAAACTGGTACTATCCTGTCATAAATTCCGTCCAGCGCGTTTTGCTCAATCCTCACACCGGCCACTGCTTTTAGCCTGTCGGCCGGTCGGATTTCAAACTGGGTAAATCCGGCAAGATTAAAGCCGTTATGATCATTGTACATATTTGACCTCACAAGGCTGAAATTCTCCGTCAGTCCGGCAGTAAGATCCATAAATTCGGTAAGCTTCCGCCAGTATTGATATTCTGCAAAAGGGAATAAGCGTCACTGTTTGTTTTTTCACTTTCCGGGAAGCGATTCAGTGTTGACTGAAAACGTATCCGGAGGTCATGCCTGGAACTACTGTTCCTCTTAAGAGTAATGAACGGATCGATAGCCAGGTACGTACCATGAAGTCTATTGTAGCTGTTTCCTTTTGTTTCAGTGCTCCGGCTCCTGCATTTTCCCACAGGACAAAATCCCTTTTCACTGTAAGCCCTGAATTAATATTCAGGCCATAAGTCAAACCGGACAACTTTTGGTTGAAATGTTTCAGTTTAAGAGTAAGCCGGCCGAGTTTTTCCCCGTTGAGCCTCCTGTAACCTTCATCATCAAGCAGATTAACAGCTATTCCTACATCTGTTTTTCCGAATTTTTGCAAATGGGAGAACGAAGCGCTTGCGAAAACCCTTGGTGTGTCCCACCATATTCGTTGTCTGTTGGCCGGCTTTCCAAAGATCCCGGTTTCGGCGTAGAAATTTGTTACAGGCGTATTGCTGGCATCAGCAGTGCGGAAATTAATAACTCCGTTCAGGGCTGATGAACCGTACAGCACCGAAGAGGCTCCTTTTATTATTTCAATCGACGAGAGATTTTCGAGCGGCAGAAACTGCCATTTGATATTGCCGGCATCGGCTGAAACCATTGGCAATCCATCGACCAGGGCAAGCACCCTGCTTCCGGCTCCGTAGCTGAATCCGCTGCCACCACGAACAGATGCCTGGCCATCGATAACTTCAATTCCTGTGGTTTTGTTTATAATCTCCTGTGCATCAGTTATATGATTTCCGGATATAAATGAGTCCCTGATTACATCCATTGAAACTGTGAGCTCTCCGATCTTTTGCTCTGTCTTGTTTGCACTTACTACTATCTGATCGATCTCACTGATCTTCATTTCAAGTTCTGCATTCAGAGCTACGGTTTCGTTTTCCCTCACCGAGACCTCTTTCGTAACAGGTTCATATCCGAGGAACTGAAAGGTAATTTTTATTTTGCCGGAGATTTTTTCAATCAGATATGACCCATCAGTATCTGTCGTTGTGCCCAGGTTTTTGCCATAGATGACGTAAACACCCGGCAGAGGTTCACCTGTATGCTTATCGACAACTTTCCCCCTTATTAGTGCCATCTGATTCTGAGCGCCGAATCAGAAGAAGCGGAACAAAAAGGAATATGGCTGCAATGATGGTGCGAATCATTTTGGTTCGAATGTCATCCGGATTTTTACGGGATTCAACAGATCCAAAGGATTGGGAAGAAGTGTTGTAATCTTCAGGGATGTGCTGGTCAGTTCTTTTATGTCAGCTGTAATGGGGATGGGCAAAGAATCGGTTTCAATGACCAGTTTGGTTTCATTTGCATTGAACCTCCATGTGCCGTCATACTCTCCAAAATATCCGGTGCCGTCAGGCTTAAATCTGGTATCACCAAGAAACTTTTCAAGAAGCCCTCCGGGTCCTGTTGCATCTACCCCGTTTACAAGGAGGCTGTCAGTAACCCAAATGGGGTCGGTGAGAAACCTGAAACGGTCAGATTCTTTAACCTTGCAGGAAAAAACGATAAGGGAACCGAAATTATTACTAAAAAGAGCAGGTTTTTCATGACATTAAGTTTTTGATAATTAGAATGTGCTTTAAAAAAAGTCTCTGATCTGTCAATCCGCTTAAGAGTCATATAAACAACCAAGATAATAAAAATGTTTGAATAAGTCCATCCCGGAACTTCCTGATACTACGGGAACATACCACCCAATCCGCAGAAGGACTGAGATGATCTTCCGGCCGGGACCGGGTTATGTTTCTTTCAAAACTCCCGGATCTTAATATTCCTGAACGACACGGCAGCCCCGTGATCCTGCAACAGCAATCTTCCTTCCTGAGCTTCACCGAATCCCTTGAAATCTTTGAACTTGCTTTTGGCAACCAGGGCTCTCCAGGCAGGGTTGCCTCTCTCATATTCGACAGTCATCTGCCCGTTAAGCCAGTGCTGGACTTTTTTGCCATTTACTATTATGACTGCTCTGTTCCAGTTTCCCGGACCATTGTCCTTCACATTTACCGGAGCTATAAGGTCATAAAGACTTGCCAGTTTTCTGTTCCCTTCAATACCTGCCTTGGCATCGGGATTTAATCTGTCATCAAGGACCTGGTACTCACAACCGATTGAAGCCATTTCTCCATTATCGGCTTCGATGTCCACAAAGTACTTTATTCCGCTGTTTGCACCGGAAGAATAGTTGAAATCAACTGACAGCTCAAAGTTTTTATACTTACCCCTGGTTACAATATCTCCACCGCCACCGGGTCCTTTTGATCCGGGATTTATTGTAAGGGTTCCGTCCTTAATTTCCCAGCCTGTTGCAGGAAACGTTTTAGTCTTTGCATTCATCCATTGGGCGGAGTCTTTCCGTCGAACAAAAGCTTCCAGCCTTCCTTTATTTCTTTATCGGTGAGTACATTGTCGTTGCCTGCAGGTTCATTAATGTTCCACGAGGAATACCATCTTATAACCGGACTCCCGTTTTCCCATTCAACCGGCAGCCAGATATGCCGGCTGTCGGCGAGGTTTTCCGGGGTCCACCTGTCTCCCATATAAATAAACCTCTCCTCATTGCCTGGTGCCTGGAGAACAAAAGTACTTTGTGATCCAAATGTGACCTTATTCTCATCTTCTGTCCCCCTGCACGGATTTCCAAGAGGTTTCCATTCACCCGTCAGCTTATCAGCCATTGAAATACGTCCCGGATTTGGTTTCCATCCTGTGGTTCCTGAGGTGAACATAAAATATTTACCTTTTGCAAAAAAGACTGCAGGTGCTTCATTCGAACCACCCGGAAGTACCCTGTAATATCTCCCTGTAAAATCAAGGTAATCATCTGTCAGTTCTGAAAAATGGAGTGTCATATTTTCCTCAGAGGAATGAATATGGTAAGCTTTGCCATCACTGTCTGTAAAGAGGGTCATATCTCTGGCCATCTGTCCTCCTTCAAAATCACGTTTCACAAACAAGCCTTCCCTTACTGCTTTTCTCCATTCCTCTGATCCGTTTTTCAGGTTTGAATTGTCGGCAACGGAGGATTTAAATTCCTCCGGCAGATTCAGCGGCCACACTCCTGCATTGGGACGAAGGCTTCTTATGTACCTGTATGGCCCTGTGATAGCTTCACTTACTGCAACCCCAGTCATTGCAGCCCTGTAACCCTGACCCTTTAATTCGTGATGAAACCACATTACGAATTTCCCGGTCTTTTTATTGAAGATGACTTTAGGCCTTTCAATTACGCATCCGGGCTGAAGCATGCTTGTTGTGTCGTTAATGACCTTTAACGCCAGACCTTCATTTTTCCACTTTAACAGGTCTTTTGACGAGTAACAGGCAACGCCGTACAAGCTTCTGTCTTTCTCAGTCCTGGGAAGCCTGTTCTCTCCAAACCAATAGTACGTCCCATTATGGAATAGAATTCCTCCTCCATGGGCATTGATGTGGTTTCCGTCGGTGTCCGGCCAGATCTCTCCCGGTTTTACAGATTGTGTGGTTTTATCCTGCGACCAGAGGGCCAGGCCTGATAATATTAATGCAATGGATGCAAGCGATCTTTTCATAAGTTTATAATTTACTGCTTTAATCAGGGGAATAAAGATATTGAAAAGAAAATCTTTTTCAATATCCATGGTAGTATCATCATTTATGTTTTCTATTTTTGATATAATAAACCAAACTGGTCATGGAGAAAAGTAGAAATCAGAAAAGACAGGTCCTCCTGCTGTCGGCTGTAATATCATTCCTTTTTTTGCAGTGCACGTCTGCCCAGCCCGTTGTCGGTCTCGATAACTGGTTTAACCGTGAGACCAATGCAAAAACCGGACAGCCATTTCATTATCTGTGGACAGATACTGAATGGAGCGGCTATTCACGCTGGGGTGAAATATTCACTTCAAAAGGAGCACAGGTAAAAACGGTCGAAAAACCAGGGTCCGGAATCCTGAAGGGAATCGATGTTTATATAATTGTTGATCCGGATACAACAACTGAATCCAAATCACCTAATTATATACTTCCTGATGATATAAAAGCTATTAAAAAGTGGGTAAAAAAAGGAGGGGTGCTGACCATTCTCGCAAATGATGCCCCAAACTGCGAGTTCACCCATTTGAATAAGCTGATGTCAGCAATTCGGGATGACATTCAACCATGTGACACTCCATCCGGTTACCGGTACCGAGTTTGAGATGGGAGCATGTACAAATCTTCCGGATCATCCTCTTTTTAAAGGTGTTGATAAGATTTACATTAAGGAGGTCGCGGATATTAACCTTACAGGCACTGCAAAGACCAGTATTGACTGAGAACGGCAAGGTATTGATTGCAGACAACAAATTCGGGAAAGGATATGTCTTTGCAATCGGTGATCCATGGATTTACAATGAATATATTGATCATGACCGGCTCCCGGAAAGCTTTGAGAACAGGAAGGCTGCGGAGAATCTGACGGATATGCTTCTGGGGATGGTGGGGAAATAACCATGTTTAAACTCATTATATTCAGGATGCCGGCGTTAGTTTTGTCGGTCTTAAGTTTATTCTTAAACGATGTTACCGCCCAGTCTGTTCCAAGGGACAGAACCATGTCTGCTATGGTACTTGCCAACAAATACTTCATGGAGAAATGGCCCGATGTTGGCAAAACAATAATAACCGAACGTGAACGGCCAAGCAATATCTGGACGAGGGGTGTCTATTATGAAGGCTTAATGGAGCTTTATAAGCTGAAACCTGATCCCGCATACCTGAAATACGCACTAAGCTGGGGCGAATTTCACAAATGGGGGCTGCGTGACGGGAGCATGGCCTGGGGGATTAATAATAGATTGATCAGCAGGAAGAAATACCTGCCTGTCGTAAATAAGGCATGGTCCGGACTTTTAAATGAATCTGTTAATTCAAACGGGTTCCTTGGCTATGTACAGGGAACAGGAAAAGAACCGAAAGACAGCCAACCGGTAGGGTACGATATTGTTCCGAATTTTGAGGACTTTGGACTTGGTTGTTTTCTGCTGGCAGGAAGTGAAATGTATAAGATACGATGATCTCGACACAGAGTTCCACAGAGGGTTAAATAAAAAACCAATATTACAAATATGAAAAGAATCACTTTTTCTGCAATTAGTGGCCATTTTACTGGCCTGGTCATGCTCAGATGTTAATGACAACCAGCTAAGGGTGTCAACTCCGGAATCGGTTAAGGTATCGGCGGAACGATTAAACCGTATCGACAATATGCTTCAGAAAAGTATCGATGACGGATGGATCGCCGGAGCGGTTGGATTTATAGCCCGCGACGGGAAAATAATTTATAACAGGTCATTTGGTTTAAATGATATGGAAACCAGTTCGCCAATGCAAACGGATAACATCTTTCGCATTGCTTCCCAGACCAAAGCCATTACCAGTATCGGAATGATGATGTTATTTGAGGAAGGAAAATTTCTTCTGGATGATCCTGTATTCAAAGTACATTCCCGAATTTGCCAATGCCCAGGTCCTTGAAACTTTCACAGAGAAGGATTCAAGCTACACTACTATTCCTGCAAAAAGGCAAATAACAATACGCGATCTTCTGACCCATACTTCCGGAATTGATTATGCCGGAATCGGGTCGCCGCAAAATGAATGCTATCTATACGAAAGCAGGTATTGTCGGCGGGTTTGGCAATGACAGAGTGACAATAGGGGATGATATTATAGCTCTTAGGGAAGCAACCTCTTGTTCACCAGCCAGGGGAAAGATTTACTTATGGACTGAATGTGGACGTAATTGGCTACCTGATTGAAAAACTGTCAGGAGAAAACCTGGACCAGTATTTTAAAAAACATATTTTCGAGCCTCTTGGTATGAATGACACATGGTTTTATCTGCCTGAGGAGAAACATGCCAGGTTAGTAAAAGTAAACACCGAAAATGCTGATCACCATGTGACCTCAATGCCTCAGGAATTCGTTAACTATCCATTCTGAAGGGTACCTACTTTGCCGGAGGCGCCGGATTAAGTTCCACAACAAAAGACTATGCTATCTTTCTTCAGATGCTACTGAACAAAGGTGAATACAATGGAAAAAGGCTTCTCTCGAGGCACACGGTTGAATTAATAACCTGTAACCAGATAGGTGACCTGAATGTAGGAGCCGACAAGTTCGGACTTGGTTTTGAGATCACAACTGAAAGAGGTCAGTCAATACTCGGGGTTTCAGAAGGTTCCTTTGCATGGGGCGGTTACTTCGGAACCACGTACTGGGCCGACCCGAAGGAAAGACTTGTTTGCCTTTTGTTCACGCAGCAGTCTCCACTGAGTCACGGTGAAATCGGAGACAAATTCAGGGCGCTTGTGTATCAGGCGCTGGATGACTAAGATCTCCCATCGGACTTCGCATTAATACCAGAGCATCTTGCATCCGTACTATCATTATGCTGTCTGCTCCAGGCTGAGTCTTTTATGAAACTTGCGCCTCTGCCTCTTTAAGTTTCTTGAATAGATCAGGAAGTACATTACCGGTATAAGTACCAATGTAAGGAAAGTTGCAAAGCTCAATCCGAAGATGATTGTCCACGATAAAGGTGAAAAGAACATGGCATTATCACCTCCGAAATAGATATTTGGATTGAAGGAAGCGAAAAGGGTCTTGAAGTTTATATTCAGACCTATTGCCAGCGGGATCAATCCAAGTATAGTTGCTGTCGCAGTCAGGATAACCGGAGTGATACGTGTCTTTCCGGCTTCAATTATTGCCTGCCGGGTTTTTGTGCCCTGCCCTTTCAGCACATCTGTAAATTCAACCAGCAGTATTCCGTTCCTGACCACTATGCCGGCAAGGGCAACAATTCCCATCCCGGTCATAAGGATCGAAATAGTCATGCCAAAGAGCATATATCCTATCAGGACTCCTATAAGGCTGAATACCACTTCGGAGACAATGATAAGAGCCTTTGACATTGAATTGAACTGGGTGATCAGTATGAACATGATCAGAAACAGCGACACAAGCATTGCTTTCGACAGGAAGATCATGGATTCCTGCTGTTCCTCCTGCTCACCGGTCATTCTGATATCAACACCGGAAGGTTTGTCAAATTGCGGCATCATCTCTCGTATCCGGGCGTTAATCTCATTTGCATTGAAGCCTCCCAGCACATTTGAAGAAAGTGTGATCACCCGTTTCAGGTTGAGTCTGTTGATCTGTCCGTAACTGTTAATATAATCTACATCTGCTACGGCTGAAAGAGGGATTTTGCGCACAACCCCCGTATTGGCGTCCATATATGTTATTGTAAGATTCAGCAATTGCTCAAGATCCTCACGCTGGTTATCCTGAAAACGAAGCATGATCGGGTACTGGTCTTCTCCTTCACGGTATTTTGCGACCTCTTTACCCAGCTGTCCGGTTCTTATGGCATCGCCTACAAGTGCTGCGGAGATACCTTCATGATTGGCCCGTTCACGATCGAGGCTTATAAGGAGTTCAGGTTTGTTTGCTGCAAAGTCAGATTTCAGCTCTTCAATCCCGTCGATCTGCAATGAATCGATAAAGCGTTTGAATTTAGCAGTGTATGCAACCAGTTCCCGTAAGTCTTCGCCGGAGATCTCTATGTTAATCGGCTTACCGACAGGGGGACCGCCACTCATCTTGGCTACAACGATTTCGGCACCTGCAATATCCCTGACTGCGTTGCGCAGCTCATTCAGATATTCATTGGTGTTTTGTCCGTCCCTTTCATAGAACTGAACAAAATTAACTGCAACTTTTGCAAGATTTGAGGACTTTGTTGAATTGTCAAATTCGTTTTCTGAAGCCAGAAATGCAACATTAGTTACTACTGATTCGACGATCGGATTATCTTTGCCCAGTACATCCAAAATACGCTTTTCAACAATACGTGTCACTGAATCGGTAACCGCAATTTCGGTTCCTACTGGCATCTTAATAAAAGTATTGATCGTATTCGGCTCATCGTCGGGAAAGAATACGACCTTGGGATTTACAATATTCCAGAGAAACATTGTAACGACAAAGAGGCCGATCATCCCCCAGAGCAAACGCGCGGGTCTTTTGCCTGTCAGCACCCATTTCAGAAGGTTCTCATATTTACTCATCATTGCAGGTATCGTCTTTGTCTGAAACCTGCTGAAAGACCTTGTATGCCCAGAGATTGTGAACCAGGTAGGAGAAAGCAATAAACATTATAAGGTTGGCAAAGCCTATTCGTCCCAAGTAAATAAAAAGGCAAGGCGGCGAGTACTATCCAGAGTGTCGATTTAATTACCTGGCGGCGTGGTACAGGACTGGCTTTCGTCATCATGCTTCATGAAATCGACGGCAAATACAGGATTGATAACGTAAGCTACGATCAACGAAGCAAACAAGGTGATAATAAGCGTTATGGGTATGAATACCATGAATTTGCCCACAACTCCCGGCCAGAATGCAAGCGGAACGAATGGCGCCAGGGTTGTCAGTGTACCGGAAAGGATAGGCATAAATACTTCTCCCGCAGCATACTTTGCCGAAGTGGCAACCGGCATCCCGGTTTTCCTGAATATCCTGTGAGTATTCTCAATGACAACAATGGCATCATCCACCACTATTCCGAGTGCAAATATGAATGCGAACATTACCAGCATGTTCAGGGAAAATCCCAATAACAGGCAGAAATATAAAAGCAATCGCCATTGAAAGCGGAATTGAGAATGCCACAAACAGTGCATTGACAAGCCCCATAAAGAACATAAGCACGATTGTGACAAAAATGAATCCGATTAATGATTGTATTGTTAAGTTCCCTGACCGTATCCCTCGTATAATGCGACTGATCGCCGGTTGTCTCGATAATGAGGTTGGGAGGGAGATTGTTTTCCTTCATGTCGTCAATGATTAGCCTTTATTTTGTCGGAGGCTGCAAGAAGGTTCTCGCCACTCTTTTTAACGACATTGAGGGTTATGACATTCTTGCCCGTTATACCTGGCAAAATTTTCAGGTTCATGATAGCCGTCGTCTACCCTGGCGATATCCATTAGCTTCACAATGGCTCCGCTTGTGGTGTTCATCACGATATTCCTTATCTCGTCGATATTCTGCACTTCACCGATGACGCTGATCGAGCGGCTCATTCCCTGCAAATCGATATTGCCGCCCGAAACTGTCATATTGTTAAGGCTCACAGCCTGTTCGACATCCCTGAATGTAAGGCCTGCCGCCCTCATTTTGTACATATCGATGTCGATCTGGATCTCCCTGTCCAGGGCGCCTCCGATCTCAACCCTGGTGATCTCGTTCAGGGTCTCAATGCTGTCCTGGATCTCATCGGCATACTCCTTTAACCTGTCAAGGGGAATGTCGCCCGAAAGGTTAATGTATTGAATGGGTATCTCCGACAGATCGATCTCCATTACGGTCGGCTCATT
Organism: uncultured Bacteroidales bacterium; assembly: GCA_963806555.1. GTDB lineage: Bacteria > Bacteroidota > Bacteroidia > Bacteroidales > VadinHA17 > LD21. The sequence continues at coordinate 12,683 of CAWDYR010000009.1, forward strand.
AAAGGAGGGATCGTTTGGCAGATCGCTCCTTGTCTTGTCAACAGCATCCGATACCTTTTGCTTGGCATCCCTTATCTCAACACCTGTATTGAATTCTACTATTATGGATGAAAAATCCTGCACTGATCGCGATGTTATCTTCTTTACATCCTTTATTGATTTCAGGTTCTTTCTCCAACGGCCGGGTTACAAGGTTCTCCATGTCGGAAGGGGAGGTTCCCGGATATAATTGAATTGACAACAACCATCGGAATTACAATCTCCGGAAATTGCTCCTTTGGGATTGTAAAGTAGTTCAGCAATTCCGAACAGGGAAATCATAAATACCAGCACATAGACACTGATCTTATTGTCGATTGCCCAGCTGGTCGCAAAAAACTCCTTGAACTTCTTTTCCATTGATACATTGATTTTTTAGTTACCTGGTCAGATTAGCTTCAGCCGGTCTTTCATACCTTACATATTCTCCGTCAATCAGTTCCTGGAATCCGGCGGTAACTACTTTGTCAAATGCTGTCAATCCTTTAAGAATTTCAGCAACCCCGTTGTATGTATTGCCTATTGTTACAGGTTGTTTGAATGCACCTTCGTAGTTATCCTTTTTCCGGACAACAAAAACATAGCTGCCATTAAGATCTTTCTGAATAATGTTCATCGGAACCAGGATGGAATTCTCAGAATGATAATCGTTTATCCGGAGTATAGCGATCATATTGGCCTTCATTCCCGGGAACCTGTGTGCGATATTGCTTTCAACCATAAAAGTCCGGTTTACCGGATTTATATACTTGCTGACAAAATCGACCCTTGATTCTATCTCCTTGTTTATATCCGGGAATAATACTAATCAGTTTGTTCCCAACCTGTACCCTGGCAGCATAAGCTTCAGAGACTTCTGCACTGACTTTCAGGCTGCTGAATGCAACCACCCTGTAAGCCGGCGATCGCGGATCGGGGGAGACAACATTTCCGACCTTGATATTGCATTCTTCAATTGTACCGTTGACAGGTGATTTTATCCTGAATTTTTCAATCTGGTCCTTCAGCGATGAGATCTGCTGTTCAAGCGATTCCTTTGTTGTTTTTGCCTGAAGGTATTGAACCTCGCTTCCGATTTTTTGTTCCCAGAGGCGTTCCTGTTTGCTGAACATGTCGGAGGCAAAGTTATACTGGGTTTCCAGACTCTCAAGCTGGCTCCGGATACTGCTGATCATCAAGCTGTGCAAGTACCTGGCCCCTTCTTGACATTCTGTCCGACATCGGCATACTTTAAATACAACTGTACCCGGAACTTCAGCAAAAACCGATGCATTCAGCTCACCGTCGAGCTTCCCCTGCACTCTTATAAAATGATCAAAAGCATCGGTTTTAACATTTGTTATCCCAACAAATCTGAATTTTCCCGGATCGGGCAGATCATCCTGCGCCGGGATCTTTATTCCTTTCAAGATTCTTTATTTTTTCATCCAGAACAGCCTGTTGCTTCTTTAAGCTTTGCCAGTTCGGTCTCGTTGTCGCTACCGCATGACAATGCAGTGATTATAACCGCTATACTGATAATAAATAATCTTAATTGCTTTCATACGATTTAAGTTTATCATTAACCAGATTAATTCTATAAACAGTTTACCGGTTAATTAGTTCTTAGTATCCTGTCGAGTTTTGCCCTGGCATTCAGTAATGACAAAAGGGAGTTGTAGTAATTTGTTTCTGCTGTCAGGAACTGGTTCTGGTTTTGAGCAAGCTCAAAACTTGATGATACACCTTCGCGGTATTTGATAACGGTTCTGTCGTAGATTTTTTTACTCAGCTCCATACTTTCACGGTTGACTGTGAAGTTGCTGTATGCTGTCTGGTAGTTGTTCCTTGCAGTTTCAAACTCCATTGTCAGCCCCTGTTCGGCATCTGCTTTGCCCAACCTGATCTTTTCAAGGTCATATTTTGCCTGGCTCACTTTCGCCGAACGCATTCCGCTTGTAACAATCGGGAAATTCAGATTTGCCCCAATGACATCCTTGACTGCAAAATTGAAAGAGGGCTGATTTGTCTGCTCCTGATGACGGTAAAAAGCTGAAATGGATGGCAGATACTTTGACTTTTCAAGTTTTACCAGCAATTCCGAGATTTTTTCCTGAGTACTGATCAACTGGTAATCAACACTGTTTTGTAATTTAAACTCAGGTGCAGAGAGATACATTAAATTTCCCTGTTCTATTATCCCGGACAGACTGTCGGTAAGTATTACCGGTTTGTCAAAGCCGACACCAAGCTGATATTTTAAAAGCTTAACCGAGATTTCCCTCTGTTCTTCCAGAGAGGTTATAAGGGTCCGGATATTTGACCTGCTGATATTCATCTGATCCACATCGGTCTCCTCGTTCAATCCCTGCTGATTCATCTTAACCAGCTCATTATATGTCTGGTCAAGAGCTTTCTGGCTTTCTCTCAGCAATCTTATGTTTTCCTGAATGACCAGAACTGCATAATAAGCTCCGGCAACTGATTCCTTTGTCAGATCTTCAGTTCTTAACAGTGATTTTTCCGAAATCTGCTTGACTACTTTTGTTGTTTTAAGTCCGACAAAATATTGTCCGTTGAAAACGAGTTGTGACAGTGTAAAGTCAATTGTTGTATTGTCCATTACTCCAAGAGGAATTGTAGGTGAATCCTCAAAGGCGTTTTCAAGATTCTCTTTTGTAACAGGTCCGTCAGGCAACAGATCGGTATTAAGGACAGGTCCGAAACCGATTTCAGGAACGACAAACTGGTGCAGATAGTTTGCGTCGACGATTTATCTGTGGAAGACCAAGTGCAAGGTTTTCCCAGATCTTCTTATCTGCAAGATCGATATCAAGTTTTGATGACTGTACAGTCCTGTTATTCTGAAGAGCATAGGCCTGAGCTTCAGAAATTGACAGCTTAAGCTTTTCATTATTTTCCTGGCTGAATCCTTTACAGACCAATCCCGTGAATAAAAAATAAGAACAGGGATTTTCGTATCAAATTCATATCCGAATTTTTTAGTTTTATTAATATGACTTTATTTCTATTCCAGGATATATATTACCTTAACTGTTAATCTTTGAGGCCTCTCCTGGTTATGTCAAATAGATTAATGTATTTATTAATTACCATTATAACAATTTTGTTTAACGGTTGTTCTCAAAAGGTGAAAAAAAGTTAGATGGGAATCCAAAGGTTTAAAATGGAGATTCCGATATAGTTCGCAATCATTTATGCGATAAATATCGGAACAAAAAAGCTATTTACTTGCAACCGCGTCAGAGTGCTCCTTAAGAAACCCGCCATGAGACCGTCTCGAAGAGGTAGTTAACGATAAGTTTTACCTCTGTGCAACTTTATGCAATCTCCTTTGTCAAACGATCACTGGTTGAAACTAGTCATTTCGAGGTTTCAAAATCCCTAACCCGGCAAAGGAACGCTAAGGCTGTCGCAAAGTCGACTAAAGACATAAATAGCTCTTGAGCCAACCTCTAGAGTAGTGGATTGAGTTTTAAAAGAGGAAATTCCGGAACGTTGATTCCGGTCAAACGGGTCGGGAAACTTATTTAATTATATATCATCTAGTTCAAATAGCTTTATCAGTATTTTTTAAGAAGATCGAGCAGTTTACTGTCGAGTTTATGACCGTACCAGTCAGTATATTCTATATCCGCACGACGTGAATCAAGGATGCCGAAATCGCCCCTGAAGTTCCAGAGGGCATAACCGATACCGTTGGTTGTAAGAATGTCAATGACATCCCCGAACCAGGCCAGAAAAACCTCATGGGGCGTCTTGTTATAGCAGCCGCACTCCCCGCAGTGGACACCTACTCCCTTGTCCTTAAGATCAATCCATGGCTTGTAAAATTCTTCAAGCTGTTCCCTCCCATAATATTTCCCGTCTATTGTTCCCGGCCATACCGGTATCGGAGCCTGGGAAGGATCTTTCCATACCCATGAGGCCTGGTAATGAGACACCAATCCGGGATAATAGCCACGGCAGCTTTGCGCAATATTCATTCCGGCCAGTTCGGGTATCACGCTGTTTCCTCCGCCGTTGCCGTCTGCAACAATCAAGCCGGTCGGGATTTGCAGACCATATTGCATTTGAAGCTCCTTCTGCAACTTTGCGGTAGATGTCTCCGGGAACGGGTCCCTTTTTAGCATACTGGTCATTCATATCTTCAATGTAGGCAGGCTCATTCAGACAGATCGAAACTCAGCTTGTCCGGTGTGATATCCTTATACCTGTCAGCCCACATTTTCCAGTGGGAATAAAATGCACTCTGTGCCTCTTCATCTTTCCAGAGATTGAATGGTTCGTGGAATCCTGCATTTATGCAATATCCCGGACCCCGGTGAAGGTTAAGGCTGACATGCAGCTTAAACTCGTGTGCCATAAAAATCAGCTGGTCAATCTCTTCCAGTATTTTGGGATCAAAGTTGCACACTTCATCTTTTGCAATGTCTTTTGTCCGGTCGAAAGAAAGGTATCTCGGGTATGCCATTGGAATCCTTACAAAATTGAATCCCCAGTCGGACATCCATTTCAGATCCTCTTTTGTAGTCTTGTTTGAGCCCCCCTCGATTTCTTGGTGGCGATGGGGAGAAGAAATCCAGAAGGTTAAATCCTTTCCACCTGGGCAGTTTGTTCTTCGCAGCCGGAAGACCGGTTGAAAATGCACTACCCGGGGCGAGAGTAACTGCAGCAGAAGCTAAAGCTGAATTTTTAAGGAATAACCTGCGGTTGATATTGTGTTCATAGCTATATTATTTATTTAAAGTTAACTTTTTCACCACAGATAGCATTTCACTCAGTCTCTCCAGCCGAGTTTCTGCCCTCCGTCCTATTTCCTCCCTGACCGGAGTTAAAGTTACCGGCCCCAGGAGCCCTGATTCCCTTGGAGCCCACGCCGATGCGTCAAAAATGCCATTTTTTGTGTTCTCCTTAAGCCGTGCTGCGAAGTTGATGTTGTAAAACTTCTTCCATGGCACATTATTCCTGTCAAGATATGCAATCCGGTTTGCCATAAGGTTTGAAACTTCAATGGTCAGGATATTTATCCTTCTTAAGCTGATTCTTTGTCAATTAGTAACCCTGTGATCAGGTCCGATCGACAGAGAGATCTCCTTGCCGTTCAGAAAGATCCTTGCACTCTCACAAACCTTTCCAAGGTTCAGTGCAAATGCATCAGCTTTACCTGATGGCATGGCGAAATTAATTGTATACCTGGCTGTTCCTGAGAAATTTTTTACTTCATCGCCCCCGAATTCAGTCCACGAAATAAGTCTTTCAGATTCCCCCGGGGTTGGCAGAACAGGTCCGCCTTCAATAAATTCAATTTTCCAGTTGCCGGTGAGTTCTACAGGTGGTGAAACGGGATCATAAAACGGATAGAGCTCACCTGAAAGTTTGTTACCGGTAGCAGAAATGATCATGGATTCACCGGGAGCCAGCCTTGTGTAAATCTCAAGTGAGCCGTCATTTTTAACCCTGCCTGCCGCAATTCCTGATTCTGAAGTCATAGGATTGAAAAGGGCTGCAGCCGACGCTTTAACCTGAAGGGTGATCCAGCCGTCAAAGAGCTTTTCACCCTTGTTGATCACTAAATAGCAGTAACCTTCTTTGTTTATCCGTCTTGTAAACTGAATGTTATTTTCCACCATCGGCTCATGTCTGACCCCGGCAAAACTGAGGAGGTCATTCAGATCATTACCAAGCAGGATTGACCCGTTTCCGAAAACTGCTTTTGAAACTCCGGGTGTATTTGTAGCCGTGAAATTTATGCCCGATTTTATCCGATCCAGCAGTCTCTGTTTCTCTACATAATCAGCCCAGCCGGAAACATTCTCAGGCAGATCGCCAAGGACAATTATCCTGGCTCCATCATTTGCAAGCTTCAGGATACAGGTCATTGTCTCAATCGGAATGTATTTACATCCGGGCAGGATAAGGGTCTTATACTCATTCCCTTCAGTTTGCAGGATGCCGCCGGATACTTCTGTGTTTTTTATCTGAAGGTCAGAGATATAATCAAAGGCGTATCCTTTTGCCTGCATTGTTTCGATGCCCGATTTAAAGGGAGTTCCATCAAACCGGGGTGAAATGGCATCAAAATGTTCAAGCATTCCTCTGCTGTAATCGGCATAACGGTCAAAAATCGGGAAGTAGATAAGTATGTCATTATCAGACATTCCCTGTTGCATGAATGACTGGATGCGAGCCACATATTTATTCAGTCCTTTAAAATCGTTCCAGAAACTGTTTGCGGGTGTGAATTCAACCGATGCATAAAAAAGGAATCCCGGCCAGGGTTCATCTTGCGGAGAGTAACAGGTCCCATGGTAAAACACATGATTAATGCCGGCAAGGAAAAACAGGTCAACGGCTTTCTTCACATCGGCAAGTGATGACGTGAAATGTTCACCAAGCCAGGTTGCAGCTTCGCATGAAGTGTATTGTTTCCCGGTAACATTAGCCGCTGAGGAGGCAAATTTCAACCTTGTTATTTCATTCCCTTCGGTCTCAGGGATATCGACTGCTGCATAAAGATCGAGAATATTTCCCGGCGAGCCATGTGCCTGGTCGCGGGTGAACTTCCCCTGTTTGTGTGCCCATTCCGTCCAGTTAGTGGTAAACTTTTCAAGGATCAGATCAGATATTGTCTGCCGGTAATCTGAAAGGACCCGTGCATTTTTTTCAGGTGAATCTTTCTGAAAAAGGGCCGGAAGGTGACCTGAAAGATCATAGCCTCTCCGTATTCTGAATTCATAGAAAAGATTATCTGACCAGTCAGCCTGGCCTGATGCGTCGTCAACTTCATAGGAATCATTGAAATAACCCCGGAGCGATGATATGTCATAATCTTTAAATATACCTTCAAAATGCTTAAGGTAGTTGTTGATTGCACTACCCGAGAAATGATCAATCACGTCTCCCTCGCCCCCCGGTCCGGCCCGCTCAGCCTGTTTCCCATGCCATCCCCTGAAAAGCGCATAAAGGTCCCAGTTCCCCGGAGGAGCGGTCCAGTCCAGGTTTCTTTCCGGGGTTACCCTGGGAGTAAGATCCAGCACCTGTCCGGAATCAGAATATGCCATTAGTGAATAAAGGGGCAGCGGTTTTTCGAACCTGATCTGATCGAGAGCATAGAGCTGAAGATCCTTGTTTTTACTGACAGGGTCCTCAAGCCTGGTTATATCCGGCCTTTGCCCTACAGCCCTAACGAGTGGTTGCTGAATGAATTCAATCTTTTCATCAAGTCTTTTCACCTCCTGTAAGAGAAAAAGTTTTGTAGTTAATGTTTTTACAGGCATCTGCCGGTGTGACCCATGGTCCGCCGAATGGCCAGCCTGATGCATTTGCAAGATCAATTCCGAGATCAAGCCGGTCTGCTTCCTTCAGGGTATGTGTGAACATCTTCATCCACTCTGGCGACAGGTAGTTGATAAACTTCTCCTCCTGTCCTTTAACTCCGTAGATGACAGCTATCTCCATTCCTCCAAGCCCTGCTTTCTGATATTTTTCCATTGCTGCTGTCAGACCGGTTGGTGTTACAATGCTGCCGGGCCACCACCAGCGCGTCCAGGGTTTGTTCATGCGTGTAATCTCCGGCCAGGAGGGCTGCTGAGCGACAAGAGTCTGGCCGGTAAGCAGGAGGACAATCAAAATTCTTTTAATCATAATAAATCTTATGCCATTTGTTTTATTGATTACCCGTTCATTTGTTCTGACCCCAGTCAGTTCCGATCTCATAAAACATCACGGCAGAGTCGTTAATCACAATCTGATAGTTTTTTAACAGATTCAGCATTTCAGCTCCTGCCATAATTACAGGTCCGTACCCATGGGCTGCCGCGACGTTAACCGGCCGGTGATAATAGAATGCCGGATCAAATGCCATGCCTGTACCCACGCATGTGCCTTCGACCTGACCCAGATCGTTAACTTTTGTCTGTACAGCATTCCATCCCAACACAGCAGCCGGGCCGTAAGCCTGCGGATCAAGCCATCCATTGTTAATCCCGTGTGCAATACAATACGTGAAGATGGCGGAGGACGATGTTTCAAGATATGAATCGTTCCTGTCAATAAGCTGGTGCCATAATCCGGACCCTGACTGATAAGGAACAATCCCTTTAATATGGGCATTGTACCGGTTAAGTATTTTATTTCTTTCGGGATGAGCCGGCGGCAAGGCATCCAGCAATTCGGTCATTGCCAGCAGAGCCCATCCATTGCACCGGGCCCAGTAAAACTCGGGGTGAGGTTCCATTCCCAGCACCCAGCCATGCATAAAAAGTCCGGCGTCTTCATTGAACATATGCTGTGAAAACTGTAATATCTGTTTGCAGGCGTCGTCAAAATATCTTTTGTCTCCGGTCAGCTTACCCATTTGTGCGAGAGCAGGGACACTCATATAAAGATCATCGAGCCACAAAGTGTTAGGTAACGGGCGGTTCCTGGCGAGGGTTCCGTCATCAAGCCTGTATTGACCTTTTGAAATATAACGAATATAATTATCAATAAAAGGCCTTAGTGTCTGGTCTTTATTGACCTGATATGTCTTAATCATTGCAGCGCACATCGATCCGGCATCATCAAGTGCTCGCGGGTCAAGCACTGATCTTACCGGTGTAGCTTCCGGATTATTTCCCATCGTCGTTTTAAAATATTGAGCGACACTTCCGATGAGTTGCATTCTTTTCAGGGTGTATTCTTTAAAACCAGGTTCCCCTGTTGCTTCGGAAGCCTTCAACATTGCCCCGTAGGTGACACCCCATTCGTAACTTATGAGACGGAATACGCCAGGTTCAAAAATTGAATTTTCTGACAGATTTGCGATATCCCCGATCCTCTTTTTTGAAAGTTTGTCGGTGATTTCTGCAGGTGTTGATTCGTCAAGGTAACTGAAGATCCGGTTCAGCACAGCTTTTACTTCGTCTAATTTTTGCGGGCCATAGGGCACTGAATAATCAGGTTGAAGTGCGTGCAGGGCAGTATTTGAATCAGTAACTTTTGCAGAAGGTTTTTGCGGCCGGGCAGTTGTCAGGGCAAAGGATATCAGGATGAAAGTCAAAAAGTAAGTTTTTCTCATACACAGATGAATTAATCTCTTTAAATATAATGGAAATTCAGGGTTATTAATTGTCCTTTTTTAATTAATCAGTGATCACAATTGATCCAGTATTTCTAAATTTTCAGAAATATCTTTTTCCTGTAGAGGAAATAGAGGAAAACCCACCCTGTTGCTGTAATAGCAATACCATTCAAAAGTTCGGTCCAGGTTTCCGGAAAGAGTTCTGTAAGCCCGCCAAAGAAGAATGACGCGGCGGATCTGAAATTGATAATCCTTCCGGCAAGGTAAATTGTGATAGGATTCAAGCCTATAACTACAAAAAAGAATGCCCACTTCCTGTATTTCCAGACATCAATTATGAGATAAAAGACTGAAAAAAGCAAAAGACTAAGTCCCCCTACAAAGCATACAAATGAGCTTGTCCAGAGATTCTTGTTTATCGGGAAAACAAGGTCCCATATTTTTCCAAGGATCATGAGGGCAAATGCGGCGAACACCATATACAGGGTTTTTCGTAATTGTTTATCATTCAGATATTTTGACAAAAGGAATTCGCCGGTGAACATTCCCAGCAAAGCTGTTGAAATTGCGGGGATCGTGCTGAAGAGCCCTTCCGGGTCATGATTCCCGCGGTAGAGTCTGCCCGGCATTATTAACCGGTCGATGTAACTGGCAAGATTCCCGGTTTGGGAAAACGGATCTGATGAACCAAGGTCATGGGCAGGGAACAGAAGCAGCAGGAGCCAGTAACCAATCAGGAGCGCCCAGAACCAGATAATCCTGAATGTCAGCTTTGTATTCATAAAGATGATTGCAGCGAACATCCATGCCAGACCTATCCGGCCCAGGACACTGCCGTAACGCAATTCCCCAAAGTCAAATCTGACACCATTATTATATAGTATTCCCAAAAGTACAAGAATCATACCCCGAAAGAAGACATGCTTGTAGATTGATTTACGGCTTACGTTCATTGATGCGCGTTTTTCCATTGAAAATGGGAATGAGATTCCTGCAATGAACAGGAACAGGGGGAATATCATGTCGTAAAAATGGAATCCGTGCCACTGGACATGTTCAAGCTGTTCAGCCCACCATTTCAGGACAGGCCATCCGGTAAGAGTTGCCAGACCAACGAATATGCTTTCACCTCCCATTATCCAGAACATGTCAAAACCACGCAATGCGTCAAGGGAATAGAGTCGTTTTGAAACCGGTTTATTTTTTTCGCTTTCCATAGTCAGAAGTTAAATTAAGTCTTATAAGTCAGATCTATTTCCTGTTAATTAAGGAAGGGATGGCAGCCTCACTCAGGTCACCTTAGCCTTGTCCAAAGATATTAAAAGTGTAATTCTAATTTTATTTTTTTTAAATTAGCCGGCAGGAATACTCCGGGATTCTATTTGTTGAACCTGATTTATAAACCATAAAATGAAATTATCCAATTCATCAATATTCACTTTTCTTTCTGTATTTATAATAACAGGTTTGATCAGGGTAGAAATATTATCCTCATTAAATGCCCAGCCCGGACTTATTCATCTTAGTCTGGGCGCCAAAAGAAATTCGGAGGCTGTCTCACCGGTTACAGTTACATGGTATTCTGCCAAAAGCTCCGGAAATCAGTTCGTGAAGTATGGGCCTACGCCTGAAACCGCGATGGCCGCAAAAGCAAAGAAAAGTGAATTTAATGAAGGATTTGTGCTAAATGCCAGTCTGAAGAGGCTGAAGGGAAGCACAAAATATTTTTACAGGTGCGGATCAGATACCGAAGGCTGGAGCCCGCTCTATTCTTTTAAATCGGAGCCGGACAGTGGCACATTCAGGGTTGGGATAATAGGCGATACCCAGAATAATACCAATAATGAGAGCTTTCAGAAGACCAAAGGGATATTGGACCTTGTACAGATTTACTCCCCGTCATTCACCCTGCATATGGGCGATATTGTCGACGACGGCTCCAATACGGAATTTTGGAGCAGGTTCCTTTCGGTTTCGCAGGAGCTTAATGCGGTTTCTCCATTAATGCCTGTTTTGGGAAATCATGATGTACAGAATAAGTCAGGGAAGGATTTTCAGAAGCCGTTTCAGGATTATTATTCTCTTTTTAACCTTCCGGGCGACGAAACGAATTATTCCTTCACCTACATGAATGTACGGTTTATAGGCATTTTTTCGGGCTGTGCTGAGGCTGCGGCTAAGACCGATCAGGTGAAATACAGGCCGGGCTCTCCCGAGTATAAATGGCTCGAGGGAGAACTCACGAAAGCTGAGAATGACAAAAAGGTGAAATGGGTCATCGTCTGGATGCATTATCCGGTTTATTCTTTCGGATGGAGTAATGTGTCAAAATGGAGAGATAATGTTCTGCCGCTTCTTGAAAAACACAGGGTGGATCTCTGCCTGGCGGGACACAGGCATATTTATGAGCGTCATTTCCAGATGAAAAATGGTGTTCCGGTGAAAAAAAATTCCAGACCGTCATTTACGGCAGGAGAAGGAACAATGTTTATAACTAATGGTACGGCAGGAGGTAATCCAACCGGTTTGGGAGGGAGGGATCAGGCGGATATGGCTTTTACTCCTGACAGGATCATGTATAGTTTCGCCATAATGGATGTCAGTAATAAGTCAATAACCTACAGGGTATTTGATAAGGATAATCTTCTGATCGACTGGTTTATCATAACCAGGTAAGATGGAAAGCCGGAATACAGGCTCTAAAAAAATCCTGTACGCATGAAGGGGCTGCGCTCTGGATGACAAAGGGTGTGTTGTGGAGTATGGGGGAAGAAGTGGCGAGCCGCCATCAGGCAATTTAAAAGCGGAATTCCTGCTCGCATTTAGGGGATCCTTCGCTTCGCTCAGGATGACAAACGGTGTGTTGTGGAGTTTGAAGGGGAAGAAGTGGCGAGCCGCCGTCAGGCATTCTACCTTGTTTATGATTCATATATCGGCGGCTCGCCGCTTCTTCCCCCCATTATCCCAATATATTCCCGAATGACCTGTCATCCTGAGCGTAGCGAAGGATCTCCCAATAAAAAAGGGTATTACCTTTTGTGATAAATGAAATACGTCTTATAATGGCGCTTATATAGATTATGCCGCGCCTGGTATTTTCTGTCTAATACCTCTCCCCAACCCCTCCCCCGAGGTGGGAGGGCCTTAAGAATCAATTGTTTAGGGTCCTTTTGTAAAATAGTTGAAGATATGGGTTTAAGTCCCCCTCTCACACCGGGAGAGGGGACCGAGCGTTAAAAAATTGCCCGGTGGGCGATTTTAGCGAAGGGGCCAGCCTGCAGGGTTGGCATGTGGTGGGGAATAGGGGGTGAGGTGTTGCGAACGGGGATTAATTTATATAAGCGCCCTTTTAAGACATATTAAAAAATATAATCTGAATGCTACAGGATGTAATTAATAAATTTTAACATATACAGGCTATTAATATCAGGATTTCTAAATATCTAGTATCAAGATAATTATAATTGATGAGCGTATTTTGAAATGGATTATTACGGCATTATTGTAACAAATTTGTAACAAATTTGTAACATTTTTGTAACCCTAAAGTAATAATTTCTATATTGCAGGCGGCCGGATATAAATTCGGACTCATTTTAACCTAAACCTAATACTTTATGAAAAATGTTTTAATGATTTTGTTATTCCTTGCATCTACATCAGTATTTGCACAGAGGATAACGATTACCGGAACGGTGTCGGATGAAAAGGGTGCGCCCCTTCCCGGTGCGACCGTTCAGGTGAAAGGAACAATATCGGGTAGTCTGACTGATCTGGCAGGCAAGTATTCCATTGATGTACCCGGTGCAAATTCGACTCTTGCATTCTCCTTTGTTGGTTACGTACCTACAGAAGTACAGGTTCAGAATCAGACTGTGATAAATGTCTCCCTGAGGGAAGATATCCAGGGACTGGAAGAAGTGGTAGTTGTCGGGTATTCCACCCAGAAAAAGGCTAACCTGACAGGTGCTGTTGACCAGGTAACCAGCGATGCAATCGAAAACCGGTCGATGTCTAACCTCACACAGGGACTAAAAGGCGTTGTGCCCAACCTGAATATCAGGTTGATGGATGGTAAACCCAACCAGGCTCCCAGTTACAACATAAGGGGTTTGACTTCTATCGGGCAGGGAGGTAGTGCACTCATCCTGATTGATGGAGTTGAAGGTGATCCAAGCATGATCAATCCGAATGATATAGCTGCAATCTCGGTTCTTAAGGATGCTGCTTCAGCATCTATTTACGGGGCAAGAGGAGCTTTCGGAGTTGTTCTGATCACTACCAGGAATCCGACAAAAGGGAAAACCAATATTACCTACTCAACGAATTATGCGATAAGGAAACCAATTGCGGTTCCTGATCTTGTAACTGATGGTTATACTTTTGCCAAATTGTTTGCGGAATCATTTTACAACTGGGAGAATACATTCCCGGCTGCTGTAAATAAAACCCTGAAATTTTCCCAGGCATATCTGGATGAACTTGAACGCAGATCGACCAATCCGTTACCTACCGACAAGGAGGTTGAAATTGATCCTGTTACAGGAGATTATGTTTATTACGCCAGTCATGATAAATATAAAGAACTATACAAGGACTTTACAACCGGGATGGAACATAATATTTCAGTATCCGGCAGCACTGAAACAGCGAGTTTCTTATTTACCGGGAGATTGCTTGATCAGCCCGGGTTATTCCGGTATAACTCAGACGACTATAAAATGCATAATATCAGGGCTAAAGGAGCCATCCAGGTATTCCCCTGGCTCAGGTTTGAAAACAATTCGGAATATTCCGACAGAGACTATCATAATCCTTTAAACGTTGGTGAGGGAAGCGGAATCTGGAGAAACATAGCAGACGAAGGGCACGTTCTGGCACCCATGTATAATCCCGACGGCAGCCTGACAATGTCGGCAGCATATAATGTCGGTGATTTCCGTTATGGGAAGAACGGATACGATATGAAGGACAAGGTTTTCAGGAGTACGACAGGATTTGTTACCCAGTTCTTTAATGACAAGTTCAGGCTTAAAGGCGATTTTACATTAAGGAATAGTGAAGACAATGAGAAACGGAGACAGGTCCCTGTTCCTTACAGCAACCATCCCGGGGTGATAGCTTACGTCGGTACAACTACCAATGACCTGAGGGAAACAAGGGACCAGAGGCAATACCTGGCAGCAAACCTGTTCGGTGAGTTTGAAAACAATTTCAATGATACCCATTATCTTAAAGTACTGGTCGGGTATAATTACGAACAATCGACCTATGAAAGAGTACGTGTTCAGAGGAATGGTCTTATTTTTGAGGATGCCACCGATTTAAATCTGGCACTGGGCCAATCAATTACAACTTCAGGGGGTTGGGACAGGTGGAACATTCTCGGGGGATTTGGCAGGATCAATTATTCGTTTAAAGACAGATATCTTGTTGAAATAAACGGGCGGTATGACGGGTCATCAAAATTTCCGGCAACTCAGAGGTTTGCTTTCTTCCCTTCCTACTCGGCAGGATGGAGGATCTCAAAGGAATCATTCTGGAATGTCAATCCTAAAATTATATCTGACCTGAAATTGCGTGCTTCATACGGATCACTGGGTAATGGTAATATTTCGTCGTATACTTTCCAGGAACAGCTTTCCATAAGCCAGTCAGGAAGAGTTCTCAACGGAGTAAAACCACAGTATACAAGAAATCCCAGCGTTCTTCCTGAAGGACTTACCTGGGAAACGGCGACTACACAGAACATCGGGATTGATATAACAGCATTATCCGACAGGTTAAGATTTGTTGGTGATGCCTATATAAGAAATACAACCGATATGTACACAATAGGTATGACCCTTCCCGCTGTTTTTGGTGCAACTCCTCCAAGAGGTAATTATGCAGACCTGAAAACAACAGGATGGGAAGCAAGCTTATCATGGAGAGACAAATTGAATATTGGAGGCAAGCCTTTTAATTTTGAAATAAAGGGCTCACTTGCTGATAACAAATCTGTTATCAAGAAGTATAACAACCCCGAAAAAGTACTGACTGATTATTACGAAGGTCAGGTAGTTGGGGAAATATGGGGCTATGTTACGGAAGGATTTTTTGTTGATGCCGAAGATATTGCCAATCACGCAGATCAGGCCCTGTTTAAAAACACTTCTTCAGGTGCAAATTTCCCGGGCGATCTTAAACTGGTCGACTCAGATAATAGCGGCAAAGTGGACTATGGTACAAACAGGATTGGCAATACAGGTGATAAACAAATAATCGGAAATTCATCCACACATTATACCTACACCTTAAATCTGAATGCAGACTGGAACAATTTTTTCATCTCCATGTTTTTCCAGGGTGTCGGGAAACAAGACTGGTGGCCAAGGGCTGAATCTCCATTCTGGGGACAATATAACAGACCCTATAATCCTTTGCCGAAATGGCAATTGGGTAATTACTGGACCCCGGAAAACACGGACGCCTATCTTCCAAGATATGTAGCCCGTCTTGCCAACAGATCAGGATCAATGCTTGTCGAAGCGCCGCAAACCAAATACCTTCAGAATGTTGCGTATCTGAGACTGAAAAACATCCAGATCGGATATAATCTGCCCGCAAACCTGGTTTCCAAAATCGGGGCAAGCAATTTAAGAGTCTATTTTTCCGGAGAAAACCTCTGGACGACTTCGCCTCTTTATAAGATCACAAGAGACTATGATGTTGAAAATGAAGGACCATCTGATCAGTTATTGTCAAGCGGAACTTCAGGAGATGGATTCAACTATCCGATGCTGAAAAACGTAACATTCGGTTTATCAGTAACCTTTTAATTCACCTTTAAAATGATAATTATGAAAAAGATATATTGGTTGCTATTCCTGATAATAGCATTCTGTGCCAGCTGCGAGCTTGAACAGCTTCCTCAGGCTACAGTATCAAAAGAAGCTGTATTCGGCAGCGAAAAGGGTTTGGAATTATATACAAATTCATTTTATGATATTCTCCCTGACCGTAATACAACTCATCGTGCGGATTGTATTTCTGATTATGCAGCCCGAAGGGATGCTCCTGCTTTTTTTGTTGCCGGTGCATATACACCTACGACAACTGACAACACTAATGAATCAGCTTATACACGGGTATCCCAGGGCGGTGATGCAAACTGGGTTTGGACATCATTACGGAATATCAATTATTTCATTGTAAATAATAATGATCCAAAGGTTCCCGCTGATGTGAGAAATCATTACACCGGCCTGGCAAAATTTTTCAGAGCATGGTTCTATTTTGAAAAGGTAAAAAGATATGGGGATGTTCCATGGATCGGCAAACCGCTGGAAGTGGGAGATCCGGATCTGAATAAACCCAGGGATCCGAGAACCCTTGTTATGGATTCAATCCTCAAGGATATTGACTACGCCTGTGAGAATATTAAAACCACAAGCGATGGTTCACGAAGCCTGATCACAAAATATGTTGCTTTTGCCTTTAAATCCAGAATATGTCTGTTTGAAGGTACGTTCAGAAAATATCATACAGAGCTCGGACTTACTTCGAGTGCAAATACCTGGCTCTCACAGGCCGAAACTGCTGCTAAAACAGTGATGGATGATGCTGGTTTCAAAGTTTATGAGGGAGCCGGCATCACCGGATCTTACAGGAAAATTTTCACCAATGCAGCACCTGTCGGTGATGAAATAATGCTTGCTCATGTTATGGACCTGGCATTAAGTGTGCTGCATAACGCTAACTGGGTGTACACCAGTTCTACAACCGGGATCAGGTTTAATTTTATCCGGACATTCATAAATACCTATCTGAAAATCGATGGGACTCCATTCACAGACACTCCCGGTTACGAAACGATGGTATTTAAAGATGAAGTAAAGGACAGGGACAGGAGATTGCAGCAAACTATCAGAATGGGGGATTATAAGAGACTGAATGCAGGAGTCCTGGTGCCGACACCACCTAGTTTTGGATATTCATATACAGGATATCAGCCAATAAAGTGGAGTCTTGATGATGTATATTACGATACGAGGGATTTGAATATTAATGCCATATCAGTTTTCAGGTATGGTGAAGTATTACTGAATTATGCTGAGGCAAAAGCCGAGCTGGGGACTCTTACTGACGCAGACTGGGCTCTGACTATCGGCAAGTTAAGGTCAAGGGCCGGTATTACAGGTGGTCTTGATGTAAAACCAACGGTTGTTGATACTTATCTTCAGACAAAATACTTCCCGGATGTTACTGATCCCGTTATCCTCGAGATAAGAAGGGACAGGGGCATTGAGCTGTGCATGGAAGGTTTCCGTTTTTATGATATAATAAGATGGAAACGGGGTGAATTGTTTACCATGGAGTGGAACGGGATGTATGTTCCGGAACTTGACACTCCAATCGACCTGAATGAGGACGGAGTTCTGGATGTAGCATTCTATAAGGTGATGCCATCACCAAAAGTATCTGGTGTTACCTATATTAATGTAGCAGAAACCAGCGGTGGAAAACCCAATGCCCAGAGATTAAAGAATGATATAAGCGGTGAAGTGACCTGGCTTAACACTATTCCAAGGGTCTGGGATGATAAAAACTATTATTATCCGATCCCTGAGGCAGACAGGTTAATGAATACAGCCCTGATACAAAATCCAGGTTGGTAATCACCTGAGTTGAATACGGGAATTAAAGAAGCTCCTTTTGCCTTTTATGGCAGAAGGAGCTTTTCAATTTCCTTCCATGAGTTTACCCTTTCCTGCCTTGAATTTTTGATAAGCATATTTGGGGGCTGGGTGAACCTGATCGCTCCCTCGCTCCCCGCTCCCGCTCCCTCGCTCCCTTCTCCCTGTGTTTATTCTCTTCAAATTTTAAGGATTTTTAAGGTATGAATTTAAAAAAACCAATGTTAATATTACCTAATCAGTTCGAATTAAGTTATTTTTACCTTTTGTCATGTGTTAACATCTCAACCTTAAAATAAACAAAATGTCAACCCGAAGGGAATTTATTCAGAAATCCGCGCTTGGAGCAGCAGGTATTGCATTCAGTGCAAAGAGTTATTCACGAATTTCAGGTGCAAATGACAGGATCCGCGTAGGAATTGTTGGTTATTCCGACCGGTTCAGAGGCGCATTATCTCCGGCATTTCTGGGACTTGCAAAAGAACTGAATTTTGAATTTACGGCACTTTCCGATATCTGGAACATGCGCAGGGAAGATGCAGATACATTCTTCAAGGATAAGGGAATCAATCTGAGGCTGGCAAGAAATAATGATGAGCTTTACAGCGGAAAAGATACTGATGCGGTTATCATAAGCACTGCTGATTTTCAGCATGCTCTTCATTGCGCGGAAGCAGTTGAAGCCGGAAGGGATGCTTATTGTGAAAAACCTTTTGCTGAAACAATGGCTGATGCAAGGACAGCCCTGAAAGCTGTTCAGAAGACAGGAAAAATAGTTCAGATTGGTTCACAGAGACGTAGCGCTCCCAATTATATTGCTGCAAATGAATATATTAATTCAGGAAAATTCGGAAAGATAGTTATGGTTGAAATGACCTGGAATGTCAACCAGCCAGGCAGATGGAGAAGACCCGGTGTAGTTCCCCTGCTAAAGGAAGCTGATACCGACTGGAAAAGATACCAGCTGAATCGTCCGGCCGCTTCATTTGATCCAAGGAAGTATCTTGAATTCAGACTTATTCTGGCCATATTCTTCAGGTATACCCGGTCAGTGGATGGCTCACCAGATCGATACGGTTCACTGGTTCACAAAGCTTGCTCATCCCCGCAGTGTTGCAGCCAATGGAGGTATTTACCAGTGGAAAGACGGCCGTACAAATTTTGATACAATGACAGCTGTAATGGAATATGGTGATCCGCAAATCCGGATATCGGCATTCCAGGTTGTTTATTCATCACGATTCACCAATTCAGCCGGTGGAATAAAAGAACTTTACTATTCCAACGGCGGAATGCTCAATCTTGATACCAACAAGATCACTTCTGAAGGAGGACTCGAAGAAAGAGATGCAAAAGCAATGAATATGAAGGCTAATCTTCTTGAACCTTTCGATCTGCCGGGCCTGAAGATTGAAACATCAGCCGATACCGGCGGCGATCCGATGACAACTGCTCATATGAGAAACTGGATGGAATGTGTCCGCAGCCGCAAAAAACCAAATGCCGATGTTGTTGCAGGTTATAACCATTCAATTGCAAATATAATGTGCACAGCAAGCCTCAGGACAGGTGAAAAAGCAACATTTGATGAAAAAACCCAGGAAGTTCTGGCAGGCGGTAAAGTATTCCAGTATTAATTATATAAAGATGAAAAGACTAAAAAAAACGCTGAAAAACCGTAAGTTACTATCATTTCTAATTTCGATAAAAGTGCTGATTCTTGCAACCGGACTGGTTATTGAAGCCCAGTCACCCAGAACAAAAGGCGTAAGATTTGAGAGACTCGATGATCAGCATAAGGTTAATGTTTATATAAACGGATCATTATTTACAGCATACAACTATCCGCCGGATCTCGAAAAACCTTTTCTCTATCCGGTTTTTGCACCAAACGGATCAGTTATTACAAGAGGATTTCCCGCTTGAACCAAGGAAAGGTGAACGTGTTGATCATCCTCATCAGGTTGGATTATGGTTTAACCATGGAAATGTAAACGGACTTGATTTCTGGAATAATTCATCAGCTATTCCGGCCGATAAAAAGGATACATACGGGCATATTGCGCATCAGAAAATTTTAAAAGCTGAAAACGGGAAAAAAGGTACTTTGGAAGTAACCACCAACTGGGATGACAATAAAGGCAATACAGTGCTTGTTGAAAATGCCAGATATATTTTCTCAGGCGATAAAACCTCAAGCACGATTGATCATATCACTACTCTGACTGCAGCAAATGGTCCTGTTACTATTACCGACAATAAGGAAGGACTGTTTGCCATCAGGGTTGACAGGGCTTTTGAAATGCCCTCCAATGAATCGCTTATATTTACCGACGACAAAGGAAATCCGACAACGGTTAAAGCTACTGACAATACAGGTGTTACAGGTATGTTCACCTCAAGCAAGGATTAAAAGGTGATGCAGTGTGGGGTACAAGAAATGACTGGGTCTATCTTTCCGGGGTAAAGGATAATACGACAATCTCATTCGGTATTTTTGATCATCCGAAAAATCCCGGGTTATCCGGCTTATGCCCATGCACGGGGTTATGGCCTTTTTTCGGTAAATAACCTTGGCCAGAATTCATATGATCCCAAACAGGAAAAGAAAGTTTACCAGCTTGCAAAGGGAGAATCAATAACTCTGCGCCACAGGTTTTATGTTCAGTCGGGTTCTGACCTGACACCTGAAAAGGCAAATAAGATATTTAAGAAATTTTCGAAAGAATATTAGAAATTATCCTCCTTCTGCTATGTTTTGTCCCCCAACCCCCTGAAGGGGGCTGTTAAGAATATAATTCTTAAAGCCCCCTTCAGGGGATTTCGGGGGTAACAAAGACAGAAGGGTGGTCAGGGAGTAAGTTCATAAAGTAAAACAAATATTAAATTAATCTACCTATGAAAAAAACAAGATCTCTTAAATGCGCAATTCCTTTGCTGTTGCTGTTCTTATTTATCTCGTCCGGATTCATGAGTTACGCTGCACCAAAAGCCAAACAACAGTATTATGAAATTAAGATTTACAGGATTAAAGATCCTGGTCAGGCTGCAACTATCGACAAGTATCTTAAAGATGCCTTCATTCCCGCCATGCACCGTGCAGGGATAACCAAAGTCGGAGTTTTCAAACCGGTTGAAGCTGATACAGCTTTTGGGAAAATGATCTATGTCTTTATTCCATATAAGACAGCTGATCAGTATTTTAAGCTGGTAACGGTTCTTGAGAATGATCAAGACGTATCAGACCGGCAGGTAAAGATTTTCTTGATGCACCTTATAATAATCCGCCATTTACAAGGTATGAAAGCGTCTTCATGAAAGCTTTCTCTCATATGCCGCAGTTCAAGGTCCCGATCATACTCCAACACCGGCTTCGGAAAGGATTTATGAACTGAGAAGTTATGAAAGCGCTACTGAGGCAAAAGCTCTGAAAAAAATTCAGATGTTCAATGAGGGTGGCGAGATAGCAATTTTTGAAAAGATCGGAGCCAATGCTGTATTTTATGGACAGGTATCTGCTTGGAAGCCAGAAGCCAAGGCTTATGTATATGACAACCTATTCTGATATGAAATCGCATGATGACCACTGG
Source organism: uncultured Bacteroidales bacterium (assembly GCA_963806555.1). Classification (GTDB taxonomy): domain Bacteria; phylum Bacteroidota; class Bacteroidia; order Bacteroidales; family VadinHA17; genus LD21. Next base: position 34,054 of record CAWDYR010000009.1, read on the forward strand.
CTGGCATTCAGAAATTCACCCGAATGGAAGACACTCTCGGCAATGGAAGAATATAAGAATACAACATCAAAGACAAAGGCATTTCTGCTTCATCCGACAGATTATTCGGATTTTTAAGTCTAATCCTGGAATCTCCGTTTAGTTAATCTGCGAAAATTTACGCAATAATATCTGCGAAAATCTGCGCAATCTGCGGGAAACAAAGAAATATTTCCCGCAGATCTCGCAGATTTTCGCGGATTTCTTTTAATCAGGGAAATCTGAATTTTGCAATTGACTGCTTCAACTTCTGCATTTGTCATTTCATGATCGGGAAGATTGTTCTCGAAATACTTCTCATAAGCAGAAATGTCGAAATGACCATGACCGCTGAGGTTAAAAAGTATTGTTTTTGAGACACCTTCAATGTCTGCCTTTCTTGCTTCATCAAGAGCACCTGCAATGGCATATGTCGATTCAGGAGCAGGAAGAATACCTTCAGTTCTTGCAAAAAGAACACCGCCTTCAAAGCATTCCCTCTGCATCTTTGCCTTTGCTTCAATAAATCCGTCTTTAAGAAGCTGGCTTACAAGCACTCCTGCACCATGGTAACGTAATCCGCCTGCATGTATCTTTTCGGGTATAAAATTATGTCCGAGAGTGTACATCGGAAGGAGAGGGGTCATTCCTGCAGAATCGCCAAAGTCGTACATGAATTTCCCTTTTGTAAGTTTTGGACATGATGAAGGTTCAACTGTCAGAAGCCTGGTTTTCTTTCCGTTCAGCAGTTTTTCGCGAAGGAATGGAAATGCAATTCCCGAGAAGTTTGATCCTCCTCCGAAACATCCGATTACCACATCGGGATAATCGCCTGCCTTTTCCATCTGAAGCAGCGCTTCCTGTCCTATAATGGTCTGGTGAAGGACAACATGGTTGAGAACACTGCCAAGGGAATATTTGGTATAGGGATCCTGGACTGCCACCTCCATTGCTTCTGAAATTGCTATACCAAGACTTCCCGGAGAATCCGGATCCAGTTCAAGAACTTTTCTTCCTGAAACTGTCATGGTGCTTGGTGACGGAATTACTTTGGCATTATAGACATTCATCAAAAGCTTGCGTCCGGGTTTCTGGTCGTAACTGACCTTTACCATGAAGACCAGCAGTTCAAGTCCGAAGTGATGGCAGGCAAAACTCATTGCACTTCCCCACTGTCCGGCTCCGGTCTCTGTGGTTATCCTTCTTACTCCCTCCTTTTTGTTGTAATAAGCCTGGGCAATTGCAGTGTTGGCTTTATGAGAACCTGAATAATTACCTCCTTCATACTTATAGTAGATCTTGCTTTTTGTACCAAGCGCTTTTTCAAGGTTGACAGCCCTGAAAAGGGGAGAGGGACGATAAGTCCTGTAGAGGTCAAGAACCTCATCAGGTATATCAATATACCTTTCTGCCGAAACTTCCTGTTTTATGAGCTCCATCGGGAAAACCGGAGCAAGAGCCTCTGGTCCTATTGGTTCACGGGTTACCGGATGAAGCGGCGGCATTGGCTTATTTGGCATGTCAGCCACAATATTATACCATTGCCTCGGCATTTCTTTTTCGCTCAGTAAAATTTTTCTGATCTTTTTCATAGTTTTAATTATTAAGTGTATTAGAAGTTTTTCAAATAAAAAAGGCACGCTGTGAAAAGCGTGCCTCTATAGGTATAATATCTTTTAAAGATTATATAATGGCCTTATTCACAGCATAAATATTTAAGCTGCACCAGGACCAGATATATAACACTTCCTTGTTTTCATTGCATGCAAAAATAATTAAAAATTTTAATTTCACAATAAAAAAATGTAATATTTTTAATGATTTTATAATTATTAAGCTTTTTATTATGCAAATTGACTATTAGATATCTAACAGTCTATCATTCATCAACCAACTGCTCCTAATCTTCCGCAGATCATCGAAGAAATCCGGGATATGATTTTGACAATGCAATGTGAATCCTTAATAGACACTTTCCCTGATGCACCCAGTGCAGCAACAGCAGCTGCCATTGCAATCCGGTGGTCATCATGTGAATTCACTCTGTGCTCCTTTTACCTCTCCTCCGGTTATCAAGCATGATAATCATCTTTAATTTCAACCTTGATATTCATTTTTCCAAACTCCTCCGAAAGTGCAGATGCCCTGTCGCTTTCTTTATAATATAAGACGTGAAGCTCCTTTTATTCTTGTTACTCCTTTGCAATAGGATGCCAGGGCAACAAGAGGAGGGAAGAGATCAGGTGATTCGGTGGCATCGAACTCAAATGCCTTCAGCTCTGATTTCGAAATTTCTATCTGAGTTATCAGATACTTTCATATTAGCTCCTGCTTTTTCGAGGGCATTAAGTATCCCCTTATCGCTCTGAAAGCTGTCGGATCGGAGACCGGTAACTTTCAGATTACCATTAATAGCACCGGCAACAAGCAGGAATGCTCCTCCGCTCCAGTCACTTTCAACTTCATAAGCTCCCGGGGATATACTTTTGTTTTCCGGCAATCCTGAACAGCTGGTAACCATCATTTGTGACACTTATACCAAAATCCTTAAGGATCCTGAAGTGTCATATCAATATATGGTTTGCTTTTCAGGTTATTGACATTGATTACCGAATCTTTCGTAGCAATCGGAAGTGCCATCAGCAGACCGGTAAGCAGCTGTGAGCTCATCGATCCGTCAATTTCACAATTTCCCCCTTTAACGGTCCCCTGTATTGTAAGAGGAAGAAATCCATCGGTGCTGATGCATCTGACTCCAAGCTGATTCAGTGCATCTCCTATCATGAACATTGGTCTTTTTTTCAGGGAACCGGCGCCAGTCATTATTATTTCTTCAGGATAGAGTGCTGCAATCGGAGAGAACATTCGGATAGCAAGTCCGGATTCACCGCAATTGAGTTTTTTCTCTTTTAGTTCCCTGCAGCCTGTGATTTTCATTTCATCAGGCTGCTGGTTCGACTTTTGCACCCAGACCCACTGCAATGCTCATTGCTGCAAGGGAATCGTCGCAATAGGACGGATTCAGGATAAGGCTCTCTCCGTCAGCCAGCATGGCTGCGGCAATCGCCCTCTGGGTCATGCTTTTTGATGGAGGTGCCTTAACTGGCGCCTTTTACATGGGAGGGCTCTACAGATCTTTCCATAAATTAATACTAGTGTCATTTATCCTTCTTCCGATCAGTCATACCATTATTCATGATCTTCATCTGGTGATTGATTGATTCCTGATGAATAGCCTTGAATATGATATCGATCACTTCCCTGCTGAGACCTTTTGACTCTGACCTTTTATCAGAACTTTTTTTATAATTTCATCCCATCGGGTAGTCTGCAAGATAGTAATATTATTTTCCTTTTTATACTGGCCGATGGTTTCTGCAACTTTCATTCGTTGTTCCAGAATATCAAGAAGATGATCATCAAAAACATCTATCTGCTGCCTTAGTTCGCCAAGGATATCAAGCAGTTTTGGATCGGAAGCCACAGGACTACGGAGAATCAGTCTGCTCAGCAATTCTTTCAGATCATTCGGAGTGAGCTGCTGTGCCGCGTCGCTGAGGGCTTTGTCGGGATTAATATGCGATTCGAGCATCAGGCCGTCAAAGTTAAGGTCCATTGCCTTCTGTGAAATCTCATAGAGATATTCCCTTGCACCCGATATATGGCTTGGGTCGCAGATAATGGGAAGGTCAGGTATCCGTCGCCGGAGTTCGATAGGCAGTTGCCAGTTTGGCTGATTCCTGTAAATTGTCTTTTCGTAGGTTGAGAAACCCCGGTGAATAGCACCGAGTCTTGTTATCCCTGCTCTTGCTATCCGTTCAATTGCACCTATCCATAGCTCAAGATCGGGATTGATCGGATTTTTTACAAGGACCATTACATCGACTCCGTTCAGTGCATCTGATATTTCCTGTACCGTAAAAGGATTAACTGATGTTCTTGCACCGATCCAGAGCATATCAATCCCATATTTCAGAGCTTCATAAACATGTTTTTCGTTTGCTACTTCGGTACCGACCATTAAGCCTGTCTCCTTTTTCACATCTTCTCAGCCATTTAAGACCTTCTATTCCGACACCTTCAAATGAATTGGGACGGGTTCTGGGTTTCCAGATCCCTGCACGGAACACACTGACCTCTTTTATCTCAGCCAGCAGTTTTGCTGTTTCCATCACCTGTTCTTCAGTCTCGGCGCTGCACGGTCCTGCGATCAGGAATGGCCTGCCCTTGTAACCCTTCCAATCTGTTGCAAGGTGTGGTTTTCAATTCTGTAGCCATAATATCTTCATTTTTAATTCAATATTTTCCTTATTTTATTAGCCTCTTCCATGAGAGCTTTCAAACCTTCCTTATCCTTTTCAGAGATCATTTTTCTGAAAAGGTTCATTTTTTCAATATAGTTATCAATAACTTCAATTATAAATCCTGAATTTTCAATAAAGATCGGAGCCCAGGTATCGCGCATTACTCTTTGCAAGACGGACTGTACTTTCAAAACCTCCTCCGGCAAGCGTCAGTATATTTTGTTCTTCCCGCTCCTTGTCAAGTACGCTTAAGGCCAGGGAAAATGATGTAATATGTGAAATATGAGAAACATATGCCACATGAACATCATGATCGCTGGAATTCATATATAACTTCTTCATATTGAGAATCTCCAGCATTTTCTCCACGACTTTCAAGTGCATCGGCATCACTGAGTTCAGGATCACAGATTATTGCAGTTTTGTAATCGAAGAGCCTGCCAATTGCAGCAAGCGGACCCGAAAATTCAGTACCTGCCATCGGATGCATTGCAACATACCTTCCGCGGGCAGGATGATCTGGCAGATATTCTGGCTATACTGGCTTTTGTTGATCCCATATCGGTAACAACTTTTGATGTCCCGGAAATTCTGTCAAGGATCCCGGGGAGCATTTTGCAGTTGGTATCTACCGGCGTGCTGAGCACTATCAGGTCACTTCTGTCAACAGCATTTTCGAGCGAATCAGTTTCATCAACAAGTCCGCATAGTTGTGCAATATTCCGGTGTTGCTGATTTGCATCAACTCCGATTATTTTATCTGTAAATCCACGTTTCCGGAGATCAATCATCAGCGAACCTCCTATAAGTCCGATGCCTACTACTGCTACTGTCATTTCCGGTGTATTAGTTAATAATAATCCTATAATGGATTATGGGTTTATATCTGCATTATAAATTCAAAGATCGCAATCTATCCCTGGCTTCCGCAAGCCTTTTTTCATCAGCACAAAAGGAAATCCGGATATACCGGCTGCCATTTGACCCGAAAATAAAGCCCGGGGTTAGAAAAACATGAGTCTTATCAAGTATTTCTTCGACAAATTCTTCACAATCGGGATACTCTTCGGGGATCCGTCCCCAGACAAAAAGCCCGGTCTGGGTCCTTATCGAATTTACATTTCAGCAGTTCCATTACTGATTCAGCTATCCTGCGCCTTGCAATATATACAGAATTCAAGGTCTCATACCATGATTCGGGATTTTCAAGCGCTTCAGCAGCAGCCAGCTGAAGAGGCAGGAACATTCCCGAATCCATATTGCTTTTTACTTTCAGAATGTTCCTTGATATAGTCGCTGTTTCCGGCAACCATTCCAATTCTCCACCCTGCCATATTGTGGGATTTGCTTAGATGAGTTAAGCTCAAGGGCAGTCTCCTTTGCCCCCTCAACAGCCAGAAGGCTGATGTAGTCCTTATTCAGGATAAAGCTGTATGGATTGTCGTTGCACAGAAGGATATTATGTCTGAGGGCAAAGGCAACCAGTTTCCGGAAAAGGCTCAGTGATCCTTTTGTTCCTGTCGGCATGTTGCGGATAATTTACCCACATCAGCTTTACCCTGGTAAGATCTGATTTTTCAATCTCTCCGAGATCGGGAAGCCATCCGTTCTTTTCATCAAGATCATAGTATCTGATTTTGCCACCAACCAGGTTTGTTACTGATGAATAGGTCGGATATCCGGGATTAGGAACAAGCACTTCATCACCCGGATTTACAAATGCCATGGTGATATGCATTATTCCCTCCTTGCTTCCCATCAGCGGAAGGATTTCGTTTTCAGGATTCAAGCTCCACCCTGAAGTATTTCCTATACCAGTCGGCAAAAGCCTTTCTTAAAACCGGACTTCCCGTGTATACTCTGGTAGCCATGTACATCCGGGTTTTGCAGCTTCAGTCAGCCAATCGCATGACAGTATTTTCCGAAGGAGGCTGATCGGGGCTTCCTATGCCAAGGTTGATAATATCAGCTCCGGCTTTTCGCATCTGGTCAATCTGCCTGAGTTTCTGCGAAAAATAGTATTCCTGTACAAGTGCTGGTACGATCTGCAGGTTTAACTTTCATATAGCATTTCTCCTTTATTATATATTCCAAGAATCTCCAGATTGCTTGTATATTTTTCCAGCACGGACCGGATCAGATCAATATCTGAACCGGCCGGCAATTCAAGATCAAGATAAAACATATATTCCCATTCACCGTTAAGCCTTGGCACTGACTGGATCTTTGAAAGATTGATATTCATCTCTGCAAGCTTCACCAGTACTGCGGCAAGTGATCCGGGTTTATGTCCTGTGGCAAAGCAGATTGATATTTTATTCCCCTCCCTGTTTCCCTTTTCTTCACTTCCAATTACAAGGAACCTGGTGTAGTTTTTCTTATATGTTTCGATACCCGGAGCAAGAATTTCAAGCCCGTAAATATCAGCAGCAGTTGATGAAGCAATTGCTGCGATCTTCTTAAGTTTGTGTTCGGAAATTATCCTTGCACTTGACTGCTGTATCATCTGCTTCAACAAGGGTGATTGCGGGATATTGATTCAGGAATGTCATGCATTGAGCCAGGGCAATCGGATGGGACCTTATCTGCTTTATGTCGTTTAATTGTCTGCCCGGGTAGAGCCATCAGGTTCTGTACTACCCTGAGGTTATGTTCACCCAGCATCTTTAATCCCGATTCCCTGATAAGGTTGTAATTGTAAAGAATGCTTCCCGAACGGGCATTTTCGATTGCCATCATTGCCAGGTCAGCATTTCCTTCTATTACGGAATTAAGAGTGCTGTCAAATGTGGTGCATGGTACAATATCAATATTGTCATTACAAAAATATTGTCTTGCTGCAACTTCGTGAAAACATCCTTTTTCTCCCTGAATTGCTATTTTCATATTTCTTACATTATTTTAAAAAAAAGGTCCCTTTCTGGGGACCCTTGCTTTGTCATATAATTTCTTATCTGTATACAAAAATCCCCTTATCTCTTTTTAAAGTAAAAAAAGAAGTAGAAATAAGAGGTGAAATAGTTGTATACAATATTCATTTTCGTGTTGTATTGGTTTACAAAAGTAATGTTATTTTTTAAAATACAAACTAAAAACTAATAATTTATTTAAAAAGATGATTTTACTGAAAGATTATTGTTAAATCCTTTACACTTCTGTTGAACCATCGTGTTTCTACCGTGCGAAGTCTGCAGTGTAACTAAGTCGAATTTCAGCTAGGAACTTGCACTGAGCTCTACAGAGATTTTGACACAGCGATCCCAGAGTATAATCGACAGAGTTCAACAAGTAAGATCTAATTTCTTATCCGATTTTATGCCGGGATTTCAGAACCTTCTTCAATATCCGAAAAGGTTATATTTTTGGTTTTAAGTAGAATAAGAAAGTGATAAAGCAGATCAGCAGCTTCATTCTTAAACAGTTCCGGTATTATCATCTTTTGCTTCGATCACCAGTTCCACCGCTTCTTCCCCGACTTTTTGGGCAACTTTGTTAATTCCCTGCCTGAATAGCTTATTGGTGTAGGAATCCCGGATATTATCATCAATTCTTTGACTTATAATTTGTTCCAGCTCATAAATGAAATCCTTTTGCTGTCTCTTCATTAAAGCACGATCTTACTTCCTGTATGACAGACAGGTCCGGCCGGATTGACTTTAATAAGCAGTGTGTCATTGTCGCAATCTATTGTTATTTCTTTAACATAAAGAAAGTTACCTGATGTTTCACCTTTGGTCCAGAGCCGGTTTTTGCTCCGGCTGAAGAAGGTGACCTTTCCTTCCGCACGGGTTTTTTCAAATGCCTCTTCATTCATGTATCCTACCATCAGCACCTGCAAGGTGGTGTAATCCTGAATTATTGCCGGAACAAGGCCGTTGCCTTTTTCGAAATCAATTGATATCATATTTATCTGATAATATCTCTGTTAACTCTGTGGGCCTCTGTGCTTTCTCTGTGGAACTCTGTGTACAGTCCCTTAACTATTGGTAACCTTAAGATTCACTCAGGGATTTAGAGGCACAGAGTTACACAGAGGATCAATTAATGTCTGACGTTTATGCTTTTCCATGAAGGTACTCTTTCAATTCCGGGATTGCTATTTCACCGAAATGAAAAATGCTTGCTGCCAGTGCTGCGCTGCAATTTGTTTTTGTAAAAACCTCCCTGAAATGTTCCATCGTTCCTGCACCTCCCGAAGCAATGACAGGGATATTCAGCCTTTTGCTCACCTCTCTTGTTATTTCAATTGAAAATCCTGATTTTGTCCCGTCTGCATTCATTGATGTAAGCAGTATTTCTCCTGCGCCCAATTTTTCTGCTTTCAGAGCCCAGTCAACTGTTTTCAGCTGGAGTCGGGGTTCTTCCTCCGTCAACAAATACAATCCATTCATTATTACTGAAAATCAGTATCAATTGCAACAACAACACACTGACTGCCAAACTGCCTGGCAATCTGGGAAATAAGTGCCGGATTCCTGACTGCTGAGGAATTTATTGTCACTTTATCTGCACCGGCTTTATAAGTAGCGGCAACATCATCAATGTATCAATACCCCCTCCGACGGTAAATGGCATATTAATTTCGGCAGCAATTTTCTCAACAAGTTCGGCCAGGGTTTTTCTCTTTTCAATTGTGGCGGTAATATCAAGGAAGACCAGTTCATCAGCCCGCTGTTCAACATATTTTTTTGCCAGTTCCACCGGATCTCCCGCATCCCGGATATCTTCAAAATTAACTCCCTTTACCGTTCTGCCGTCTTTTATATCAAGGCAGGGAATAATTCTTTTCTTTAACATAGACGGCTCAGTTCTTTCAGTGTTTATAATTCCTTCATATAGTGCTTTTCCTATAATAGCTCCTTCACAACCTGTCTCAGATAAGTCCTCAATATCCTTTACTGATGAGATGCCACCGCTGGCAATCAGATTTATACCCGGGATCCCAAGGATCTCTTTGTACAGGTCAGTCGATGGTCCCTACATCATCCCGTCCTTTTCAATATCAGTGCAGATTGTGTATTTTATCCTCTTCATCACGGTAATCGCTGATAAATTTTATAATATCAGAATCAGAGCTTTCAGTCCAGCCTTCTGTTGCGATTTTACGGTCTTTGACAGTCAGCACCCAGGATAATCTTGTCAGGTCCCCACTTTGCGAGCCATTCCAGGAAAAGGTTCATGATTGGTTACTGATATGCTTCCTGCCGTTACCTGGATGGCACCTGAGTTAAAGGCAATATTCAAGATCATCTGAAGATCTTATGCCTCCTCCGAAATCAACCTGAAGAGATGTTTTTGAGCGATATTTTTCAAGTATGCCGTAGTTGATGATATGTTTGTTTTTTGCACCGTCAAGATCGACAAGGTGAATATATTTAATCCCATGATCCTCAACTTCCTTTGCAATTTCAAGCGGATTTTCATTGTATACCCTTATTGTCGAAAAGTCGCCCTTTGTGAGCCTGACACACTTCCCTTCCATTATATCGAGTGCAACAATTATTCTCATAGCTCTAAAAAATTCTTAAGGATCCTGATTCCGGTATCAGCCGATTTTTCAGGGTGAAACTGGACTGCATAAAAATTATCCTTATGCATTGCAGCGCTGAATGGCAGAACATAATCGCAAATTGCAGATGTATAAGTAGGTTATTTCTGCATAATAGCTGTGGACATAATAAACATCTTCTGCAATATTCGACTCCTTTGAACAGATCACCTTTAAGCGCTGAGAAATTATTCCATCCCATATGAGGTACTTTGTCAAATGGCGGAAACTTCTTGACAGAAGCATCAAATATACCAAGGCATTTTGTACATCCTTCATCGGAATACAGGCACATCAGGTGCAAACCCGAGACAAATTCCAAGAACCGGTTGTTTCAGTGATTTTATAGTATTATCCAATCCTCTTTCCCTGAGATATTTCATTGCAGAGCTGGCTTCACCCACTCCGGGAATGATTACTTTATCAGCTGCCATGCAGTTCTTCAGTATTATCAGTTACCATGCTTTCAAGACCAAGACGTTGCAAGAGCATTCTGACTGACTGGATATTGCCGGCATTATATTTAAGTATTGCTATCATAATTTGCCTTTTGTTGTCGGTAAATTGTAGTTATCCCGTTCTGTTTCACTGCCATTTTAAGAGCTTTTGCAAATGCCTTGAATACTGCTTCAATTTTATGATGTTCATTATCTCCCGTAGCCTTTGATATTCAGATTGCATCCTGCATTGTCGCTGAAGGATTTAAAGAAATGAAAGAACATTTCTGATGGCATCTCTCCGATTTTTTCACAGGTAAATTTCACATCCCATACAAGCCATGGCCTGCCGCCGAAATCAATGGCAACCTGTGCAAGGCAATCATCCATCGGCAGTAAAAATCCATACCTTTCAATTCCTTTTTTGCTTCCCAGAGCTGATGAAATCGCTTCACCCAAGACAATTGCCACATCCTCAATTGTATGATGAGGATCAACATTCAGATCTCCTGTTGCCTTTAATTGAAAGATCAATGCCTCCGTGCTTTGCAATCTGTTCAAGCATATGGTCAAAGAAGCCGATCCCGGTTTCTATTTTACTTTTTCCGGAACCGTCAAGATTTATTTCAACTACAATTGCAGTCTCCTTTGTTTTCCTTTCAATCCTTGCCTTCCGCGGTATCTGTTTGAGAAAATGATATATTTCATTCCAGTCGGTTGTATTGAACAGGGCATCGGGATGGTTTCTCATCGCTTATATAAATTGCTTTGCAACCAAGGTTTTTTGCAAGCTGAATATCTGTTACCCTGTCGCCTATGACATATGATGATTCAAGATCAACACCCTGTGCCAGATATTTTGTCAGCATTGCAGTTCCGGCTTTCTTGTGGGAGCATTTTCTTCAGGGAAAGTCCTGTCGATGAAGATTTCAGAAAACTCTATCCCTTCACCCCGGAGGATCTGCAAGCATCTTATTATGAGCAGGCCAGAATGTCTCTTCAGGAAATGATGCAGTTCCGAGACCATCCTGGTTGGTTACCATGACAAGCTCATAATCAGTCTCTTTGACAATCCTTGAGCCAGCGCAGAGATTACTCCCGGAAGAAACTGTAATTCTTCCAGGCTGTCAACCTGTTCATCAGCGGTTCTGTAATTATTGTTCCGTCCCTGTCAATAAATAGTACCTTCTTCATAGTCTTAATTGTTCGTAAAGCCTGCAACAAGCCTGTTATTTTCATTTCTTTTACCAACCGTTATCCTGATACAACCTGCAATCACTTTGTTCCGGTTCCTTACAATTATTTTGTTTTCAACCAGCATTGTATAGATCAGGTCAGCATTTTTGGTCTTTACCAGCAGAAAATTTGAATCGGAAGGAAAGACCTTTTCAATTATACTCAATTTTTCAAGACTTATTGCAAGCCTCTCTCTTTCAGTTACTGATCCATGCTTACCTGACTGTTGAACAGGTCGGTTTGGGCAAGCTTCCTATTGGGCAGCTTTCTGATTGATTGTACTTATGTTATATGGTGGCTTCATCTTATTGAAATACCGCACAATTGCAGGATCCGTGAAAGCCATCCCAACTCTTGCAGCTGCCAGTCCGAATGCTTTGCTGAATGTCTGCATCACAATAAGGTTGGGATATCTGTCAATCATAATTCTAAATGATGGTTTTCCGGAGAAATCAATATAGGCTTCATCAATAACAACAATTCCGTTGAAATTTGAAATTATATATTCAATATCGCTTATCTCTCATTGAATTTCCTGTCGGATTATTGGGTGAACAGATAAAGATCAGCTTCAGTTCCGGATCTGACAGCCATGGATCTGACATCGACCAACATTTATCTGGAAATCATCATTGAGAGGGATCTTTATCAGTCCAACATCATTAACTGCGGCAGATACTTCATACATTCCATAGGTGGGGGTGAAGATGAGTGCTTTGTCTTTTCCCGGATTGCAGAATATTCTGAAGCAGAGATCAATTATTTCATCACTTCCGTTTCCAAGAAATATATTTTCCTCCGGGACATCCTTTAATCCTGCTGATGCATGCTTTGAGCTCTTTCTGATAAGGATCGGGATACCTGTTGAGAATGCCATACGGATTTTCATTGGCATCCAGGAATACTGCCATCACTTCCCTGAAATTCATCCCTGGCGCAGGAGTAGGGGACAAGCGCTCTTACATTTTCTCTCACAAGCTTATCTAATATCAAACATTTTTCAATGATTTAAGTCTGAATGTTACTGCATTTTTGTGTCCGTTCAGATGTTCAGCTTCTGCCATTATTTCAATCAGCAGGACCAAGATTTTCAATCCTTCGGGGGTCACCTCCTGAAAGGTTATTTTCTTCATAAAGCTATCGGTTGAAACACCGCTGTAACTTCGTGCAAATCCATTTGTCGGCAGTGTATGATTTGTTCCTGATGCATAATCTCCGGCGCTTTCGCAGCTGTATTTACCAAGGAATACTGATCCGGCATTTATGAACCTTTCCTGCAAGTGTCACAGGATCGGATGTTGAGATTATAAGATGTTCCGGAGCATAAAGGTTACTGAAATCAATGCATTCCTCCAGTGATGTTCAGCTGAATCATCAGGCTGTTTTCGAGCGCCTTAAGAGCAATCTCTTTCCGGGGTAACTGATTAATCTGCTTATCAATTTGTTTTTTCACGCTCTGAAATCATTTCCGGGCTGTCGGTCAACCAGGACAACCTGGCTGTCAGGTCCGTGCTCAGCCTGCGACAGCAGGTCGGCAGCAACGAAAGACGGATCGGCTGTTTCATCAGCAATTACAAGCACTTCGCTGGGTCCGGCAGGCATATCAATTGCAATCCCGTCAAGCTGGACAAGCTCTTTTGCTTTGGTAACATACTGATTGCCCGGGCCGAAGATTTTATCAACCGCGGGTATGGTTTCAGTACCGTAAGCCATTGCAGCAATTGCCTGAGCTCCGCCGGTCTTGAAGATATCTGTTACTCCGGTGATCATGGCGGTGTAAAGGATCAGCGGATTTATTTTACCATCTTGTCGGGAGGGGTGCACAAGATTATCTTTTTGCATCCTGCAATTTTTGCCGGGATGGCAAGCATCAGCACAGTTGAAAAGAGAGGAGCGGTGCCTCCCGGGATATACAATCCGACTTTTTCAATCGGAACACTTTTTCTCCAGCATCTTACCCCTGCGGATGTTTCAATCACGGGTTCATCAATAATCTGCGCTCTATGAAATTTCTCAATATTGGCTTTTGCAACAGCTGATTGAATGTCCTGAGATCTTCCGGCACAAATTCACCTGACTCCGTCAATTTCAGACAGATGAAACTTTAAGATCCTTTAGGCAATGCACCATCAAATTTTTCGGAAAACTCATAAAGAGCTTTGTCTCCCTCAGCCTTTACCTTGCTCAAAATATCCCTTACAGTAGCTTCAAGCTCGGTCATTTCCAATTGACAGGCCGTTTACAAAGTGATGCCCAGGTTTCGCTTGGCGGGTTTATAATTGTCTTCATCAGAGTATCATTTTTTCAATTGGAATTACCAGAATTCCTTCAGCACCTGCATTTTTCAGCTGGTTGATTCTTTCCCAGAATTCATCCTCCCTGACTACCGAGTGCAGGCTGCACCAGCCTTTTTCAACGAGCGGAAGAATTGTCGGGCTTTTCATTCCGGGAAGAATTTCACAGATCTGCGGTATTGCTGATTCCGGTGCATTTAGAAGGATATATTTATTTTCTTTTGCATTTTTTACTGCCCTGATCCTGAAGAGCAGCTTTTCAAGGATCTCCTGTTTTGCAGGATCGAGATTTTTATTTGAAATTATGACTGCCTGGCTTTTCAGGATTGTTGCGACTTCCGCAGTCCATTGGTCAGCAGAGTACTGCCTGAGCTTACAATATCGCAAACAGCATCAGCCAGACCGATTCCCGGAGCTATTTCAACGCTTCCGCTTATCTCTTCAATTTCAGCGTGATATTATTTCATGCAAAATAGTCGGATAATAGTTTCGGATAGCTTGTGGCTACTTTTTTATTCTTGAAATATTCCGGTCCGGTGAAGTTTTCTTCTTTTGGGATTGCCAGGCTCAGCCGGCACTGGGCAAATCCAAGCTGTTCAAGAATTTCAACATCCTTGTTTTTTTCAAAGACCATGTTCTCTCCAAGTATTCCGATATCAGCAACCTGTTGTTCGACATACTGCGGAATATCATCATCCCTGAGGAAGAGAACCTCGATCGGGAAATTGACTGGCGGTGGTTTTCAGGACATTTGCTCCGTTTGAGAATTTTATGCCGCATTCTTCAAGTAGTTTTCGGGAATTTTCACTCAGCCGTCCGTTTTCTGAATTGCAATTTTAAGTTCACTCATTTTTATTTTTGATTTAAATGTCTGAGCAAACCATCAGGTAATAAAAAACCCGTCTGATCTGCTCAGACGGGTTTATGATATTTTTATAATTACAACATATCATTTTCATCTCGCCTGAGAGCAAGTATGAAAATGATGATGATGTAATTGAATTAGTATACATTTCTTATAAATTGTGAAGGCAAAGATAATAGATTTTTTAATAAATGCAATGATATTAACTAAAATGATTGCATAATATTATTATTCATCTGTCTGAAATGGCGGAATACGAAAGTCGAACCTGTTATCAAACTCTTTCCGCTACCAGATCACCGACCTCAGTGGTTGAATATCCCATTTTGCCGGCTCCCATATCTTTCAGCTTGTTTGCCGTGACATCCATAACAGCATTTTCAACAGCCCGTGCAGCCTTTTCTTCTCCAAGATGTTCAAGCATCATTGCCCCGCATGAAATTGAAGCCAGAGGATTAATAACATTCTTACCTGTATACTTCGGTGCTGAACCACCGATAGGCTCAAACATTGAAACACCTTCAGGATTAATATTGCCTCCGGCAGCAATACCCATTCCTCCCTGGGTGATGGCTCCAAGATCGGTAATTATATCGCCGAACATGTTGCTTGTAACAATTACATCGAACCATTCAGGATTTTTGACCATCCACATGCAGGTTGCATCCACATGGTAATATTCCGTTTGATATCGGGATATTCAGCTTTCCCGATTTCATGGAATGCTCTTTCCCAGAGATCAAAAACATATGTCAGGACATTGGTTTTTCCGCAAAGGGCCAGGGTCTTTTTCTTATTTCTTTTCCTTGTGTATTCAAATGCATATCGCAGACAGCGTTCAACCTGCATCCGTGAGTAAACCATATTCTGTATTGCAACTTCATGCAGGAGTTCCTTTCATCGTAACACCGCCCATACCTGTATATACATCACCTGTATTTTCCCTTACAACCACATAATCAATATGTTCGGGACCTTTATCCTTCAGCGGAGTTGCAACACCGGGATAAAGTTTAATCGGACGGAGATTAATATACTGATCAAGCTCAAAACGAAGCTTCAGAAGAATTCCTTTTTCAAGAATGCCCGGTTTTACATCAGGATGTCCGATGGCACCAAGGAAAATTGAATCAAACTTTTTCAGCTCTTCAGATGCAGAATCCGGAAGCACTTCACCTGTTCTCAGATAACGTTCTCCTCCAAAATCAAACTCTTCATAATTAATTTTAAATCCATATTTTGATGCAGCGGCGCTCAGTACTTTTCTTCCTTCCCTTACTACTTCAGGACCTGTTCCATCTCCCGGTATTACTGCAATATTGTATGATTTGCTCATAAATTGATTTCTGTTTATTGATTATTTATCTGATTAATTGAATTGCTTCAGTTTTAAGACTATACTGTAATAAACTTGATCTCATTCTCATTGAGTCTTCTGCAATGTTACCCATTTTCTCAACTAATATTCAGCATTTTTTCAGTTGCCTTTATTGCCGATTCAGTCTGATCAGCATCAAGTCCCTTGGTCCTGAATTCCCTGCCTTTGTAATTCCAGGTAATTACTGTTTCAACAAGGGCATCAGTTTTTCCTCCCGGAGGTATTGAAACCTCATAGTCGGTAAGATTTGGCAAGTTCTTTTCCAAGCTTGTCATAGATTATCCTGAGAGCTTTCATAAAGGCATCATACTGACCGTCACCGGAAGAGGTCTCCTGGTAAAGGTTGTCCGTCAATCTCGATCTGAACGCTTGCAGAAGGCTTTAAGTCCGAATGAAAGGGAAAGTGAATAGTTCTTTATGAAAATTTTGTAATCAGTTCTGTCATTGCCAAGTACATCAGAAATTATGAATGGCAGATCTTCTGTTGTGACATTTTCTTTTTTATCTCCAAGCTCAATGACTCTCTGTGTCACTTTTGCAAGCGATTCAGGATTAAGATCAAGTCCGAATTCCTCAAGGTTTTTCCTGATCGTTGCTTTTCCTGATTGTTTTCCCAGGGCATATTTTCTTTTTCTTCCAAATCGTTCAGGAAGCAGGTTATTATAATACAGATTATCCTTGCTGTCACCATCGGCATGCACTCCGGATGTCTGGGTAAAAACATTTTCACCGATAACAGGTTTATTTACCGGGATACGTATACCGCTGAATGTCTCAACCATCTTGCTGGCTTTTGTTATTTCAAATTCATTGACGCCGATTTCAGCATCCAGCTGATCGCGCAAGAAAGCCGATAACACTTGACAGAGGAGCATTTCCTGCTCTTTCCCCAAGACCGTTGATAGTTGTATGAACTCCTTTGACTCCTGCTTTTACTGCAGAAAAGATATTGGCCACAGCAAGGTCATAATCATTATGGGGATGAAAATCAAAGTGCAAGTGAAGGATATCTGTCAATCATCTTTTTGCAGAAATCAAATGTCTGATCCGGATTCAGAATTCCAAGGGTATCGGGAAGCATAAATCTTTGAATCTTTTCATCCTTCAGATTATCAAGCATATAGAAAACATACTCCTCTGAATTTATCATCCCGTTCGACCAGTCTTCGAGATAGATATTCACCTCCATGTCAAGCTCTTCAGCTCTTTTAATAATCCCCTTAATATCATCTACATGCTGTTCGGGAGTTTTTCTGCAGCTGTTTTTCAAGATGCCGGAGCGATCCTTTGCAAAGAAGGTTAATCACTTTTCCTCCTGCATTATGTATCCAGTTGAGCGAAATATCCCCATCGACGAAACCAAGAACTTCTACTTTTCTCTGAAGATTATTATGCCGGGCCCATTCGGTTATTTTTCTCAGGGCTTCAAATTCTCCTGTATGAAACCCGTGCCGAGGCAACTTCAATCCGGTCGACCTTCACGTCTTTAAGTAAAAGTGTCGCTATATGAAGCTTTTCGAGAGGAGAATAAGAAACTCCCTGGGTTTGTTCACCATCCCTGAGGGTGGTATCCATTATTTCGATTCTCATTTCATCACCTTTTTTTGATTTCAAAAGAAGTTATCAGATCCTTTATACCGAGAAGGTAATCTATATCATCGAGTCCTTTCAAAAGGCATTCTTTTTTATAGGGATTTATTTCAAACCTGATGGATTCTTCCGTCGGGAAGAATTGTAAATAGCTGTTTTTCAAGATCAATCCTTACTCTGGTTTCAGGTTTCTTCTGAACCAGATCAAGAAGATCTTTCAGAAATTTGTCAGGAACCACTATCGGGAGCAGTCCGTTGTTCAGGGCAGTTGTTCCTGAATATATCAGCAAAAAAGCTTGAAACCACTGCTCTGAATCCATAGTCAGATATTGCCCAGACGGCATGTTCACGGCTTGATCCGCTGCCGAAATTTTTTCCTGCAACAAGGACTTTTCCGCTATATTTCGGATCATTCAGGACAAAATCAGTATTTATTTTCCCCGATTTGTCATATCTCCAGTCGCGGAAAAGATTCTCTCCAAATCCTTCCCTTGATGTTGCACTGAGAAATCTGTGCCGGAATTATCTGATCAGTATCCACATTTTCAAAAGGAAGTGGAACACATGTTGATTCAAGTATATCAAATTTTACTTTTGGCATTTCATGATTATTTTTAATTATTATTAATCAATAAATTCACGCGGATCGGTTATCTTTCCGGTAATTGCAGCAGCAGCTGCTGTAAGAGGACTTGCAAGAAGAGTTCTTGCTCCGGGTCCCTGGCGTCCTTCAAAATTCCTGTTTGATGTCGAAACTGCATATTTTCCTGCCGGTATTTTATCTTCATTCATTGCAAGACATGATGAACATCCGGGCTGTCTGCAGTTCAAATCCGGCTTTATTCAGAATTTTTACCAGTCCTTCTTCAATTGCCTGCTGTTCAACCATTTTTGATCCGGGAACAATAAATGCAGTAACATTGGGAGCTTTCTTTCTTCCCTTTACAAGTTTGGCAAATGCTCTTATATCTTCAATTCTTCCATTTGTACAGCTTCCAAGAAATACATAATCAACAGGATGGCCGAGCATTTTCATCCCGGGAATAAATCCCATATAATCAAGCGATTTAAGAAATGATGAAGAAGCTTCGCCGTTTATATCGTCCAGAGTCGGGATTGATATCGTCAATTGCAATACCCATTCCCGGATTTGTGCCAAATGTAATCATTGGCTTGTATCAGATCGGCATTGAACTCCAGTTCACGGTCAAACTGGGCACCTGGATCGCTTTTCAGTTCTTTCCATCTTAAGATAGAGACATTCCAGTCGAAGCTTTCCGGAACTGACGGCAACTCCTTCAGATATCTGAAAGTTATCTCATCAGGAGCTATCAGTCCGCCGCGTGCACCCATTTCAATGCTCATGTTGCAGACTGTCATCCTTGCTTCCATGCTCAATTCCTGATTGCCTGTCCCGGCATATTCAACAAAATAGCCTGTTGCCCCGCCTGTTGAGATCTGGGATATTATGTACATTATAATATCTTTGGAGGTTACCCCTTTGTGAAGTTTCCCGTTTACGGTGATCCTCATCTTTTTCGGTTTGGGCTGAAGGATGCACTGGGTTGCCAGAACCATCTCAACCTCGCTTGTTCCGATGCCGAAGGCTATTGCTCCGAATGCTCCGTGGGTTGAAGTGTGGCTGTCGCCGCAGACAATTGTCATTCCCGGATGGGTGTATACCCAAGCTCGGGACCAATTACATGGACAATGCCATTTTTCGGATGATTCAGTCCAAACAATTCAATCCCGAAATTTCCTGCAGTTTTCGGCAAGTCTTTCGACCTGGTTCCTTGACAGTTCATCCCTTATCGGGAGGTTCTGATCTTCTGGTTGGGATATTATGATCAGCAGTCGCAAGTGTCCTTGCCGGTCTGAAAACAGGTATACCTCTTTGTTTCAGACCATTGAAATGCCTGAGGACTTGTGACCTCATGAATATAGTGCTGATCGATATAAAGGACATCAGGTCCCCCTTCTATCGAGCGAACTACATGGGAGTCCCATATCTTGTCAAAAAGTGTTTTTCTGTACCATTGGGATTATTTTATCTTCGCAATTGCATCAATAAATGCCTCAACGGAAGCAGTTATTATATCAGTATTGGCAGAAAAACCATAATAGGTTTTCGCCTGGTGTTCAATCTGTATATGTACTTTTCCAAGGTCATCGCTTCCTTTTGTAATAGCCTGGATAAGAAACTCTTCCAGATGAATGGTTTTGCTTATCAGATGCTTTACAGCAGTAAAGGCAGCATCGATGGGACCATTGCCGGAAGCTGTGGAGGTATGAACTTCACCGTTTATCCTTATACCGACTGTTGCGACAGGGATGGCCGATTTTCCGCAGGTTACCTGCAGAAGTTCAAGCTTCAGTGCTTTTTCTCCCGAAAAGACTTCGCCTGAAAGTATTCTCAGATCTTCATCATTGATCTCTTTCTTCTTGTCAGCAAGAAGAAGAAAGCGGTGATAA
Source organism: uncultured Bacteroidales bacterium (assembly GCA_963806555.1). Classification (GTDB taxonomy): domain Bacteria; phylum Bacteroidota; class Bacteroidia; order Bacteroidales; family VadinHA17; genus LD21. The sequence goes on from CAWDYR010000009.1 coordinate 54,196, forward strand.
ATATCATCCAGCTCTTCCTTGCCGAAAGTAAACCCGAGCGTCTCAAGCCGGTGGTTCAGCGCAGCCCTTCCGCTTCGGGCGGTAAGAATTATTGATGATTCTTTTATTCCGACCTCATGAGGATCAATTATTTCGTAGTTTTCCCTGTATTTCAGGACACCGTCCTGGTGAATCCCCGAGGAGTGGGAAAAGGCATTCCGGCCAACAATAGCCTTGTTTGCCTGGACCGGCATGCTCATAAGTGTCGAGACGAGCCTGCTCGTGCTGAAAATAAGCTTTGAATTGATGTCGGTTTTCAGATTCATCGAATGATGACTCTTTATTATCATTGCCACCTCCTCCAGTGATGTGTTTCCTGCCCGTTCACCGATGCCGTTCATTGTCACCTCGACCTGTCTTGCTCCGTTTATAACACCCATTATTGTGTTGGCAGTTGCCATTCCGAGATCGTTATGACAATGTGTTGAAATTACAGCTTTATCAATATTTGTGACATTTTCTTTAAGGTATCTTATCTTTTCACCATACTCTTCAGGCAGGCAATAGCCTGTTGTGTCCGGTATATTCACGACTGTTGCTCCTGCCTTGATAACAGCTTCAATTACCCTTGCAAGGTATTCATTTTCGCTTCTTCCGGCATCTTCAGCATAGAACTCGACATCTTCCACAAATTTCTTTGCATATTTTACAGCATCGACAGCTCTCTTGAGTATCTCTTCAGGTGTTGTCTTGATTTTGTATTTTATATGAAAAGGGAGATGTCCGATTCCTGTGTGAATCCTCTTTCGTTTTGCATACTGAAGTGCTTCGGCAGCCACTTCAATATCCTTTTTAACTGCCCTGGTCAGTGCACAGATCACAGGATTTGAAATAGCTTTTGAAATTTCGACAACTGATTTGAAGTCACCGGGACTTGAAATCGGGAATCCGGCTTCAATCAACATCGACTCCGAGAGCTTCAAGGGCCTGGGCAACCTCAATTTTTTCAACGGTATTCAGCTGGCAACCCGGCACCTGTTCTCCGTCCCTGAGGGTGGTATCGAAAATAATTACCTTGTCTTCCATTCTTGATTTTTTATGATCTTATAACTTTATTTTACCCATCCCCATCCCTTCATGAGGAGGACTGGAGGATTTGACTTTTGTCTTTTTACTGTCTCTTCGGTACTTTGAGGTTTTATCTCTTATCTTTTATTTTCCGGCCTTAATTTTCTGACAGCAGCTCCTGCTCTCCACAATTCTGAATTGCCAAGTTCATTAAGTTCAGCATTAAGTATCTCCTTATAGTTTGGTGCGCCTGTTGAATTCAGGACCCTTACGCACTCTTCACCTGATTTCACTCTTTTGTACAGCTCTTCAAAGACAGGAAGTACAGCTTCCTTGAATTTCGGGCGCCAGTCGAGAGCACCGCGCTGAGCTGTGGCGCTGCAGTTGGAATACATCCAGTCCATGCCTTTTTCATCAACAAGCCGGATAAGGCTCTGCGTCAGTTCTTCGACAGTTTCATTAAATGCTTCGGAAGGGGAGTGTCCGTTCTGACGAAGCACCTGGTACTGGGCATCCATTATTCCTGCAAGAGCACCCATTAAAACACCGCGTTCACCTGTAAGATCGCTGAAGACCTCATTTTCAAATGTTGTAGGGAACAGATAACCAGATCCTATTGCGATTCCGAGCGCGATAATGCGTTCCTCTGCCCTGCCTGTAAAATCCTGAAAAACAGAAAAACTCGAATTGATACCTGTTCCTGCAAGGAAATTCCTTCTTACGCTGGTGCCCGAACCTTTTGGTGCACAGAGTATAACATCAATATCAGTCAGGCGGAATAACACCAGTATGCTCCTTATAGGTTATTGAAAAACCGTGTGAGAAATAGAGTGCGTCTCCCTTTTTTAAGGCATGGTTTTAGCTTTGGCCATAGAATTCTCTGAGCTGCATCCGATACCAGATACTGAATTATCGTTCCTTTTGTTGCTGCCTCTTCAACATGTAAACAAGGTTTTCCCCGGAACAAATCCATCGGCTAACTGCTTTGTCCCAGTCAGCCTTGAATTCGGGAGCCTGACCGATAATTACATTAATGCCGTTGTCCTTCATGTTAAGTGCCTGAGCCGGACCCTGCACTCCGTAACCTATAACTGCAACGATTTCATTTTTAAGTACTTCACGTGCTCTGGAAAGTGAAAACTCATCTCTTGTTACGACATCTTCGAGAACTCCGCCAAAATCAATTTTTGCCATCTTTTTAAGTTTTTGATTGGAATATTTTAATTTCTTATTAATTTCTCCTTCACGGTTGATTCTGTTCGTCAGGTATGTGCATATTTCAATTTTTTCAGGTTTAAACCTGTTTGCCTCATCCATTTCGAGCAGGTAATCATTCAGTTCCTTCACCTGTTTGGTAATTGCGACCCTTCCCGACCTTACGAACTGTAAGTACGCCACACGGTTCAAGCTGGCGCAGCAATTCCGTTATTTCAGTTTTATGCCCGGTCTTTTCAATTACAACATATTCAGGCGAGACCTCCAGAATGCGTGCATGATGCGCGCGTACCACATTTTCGATTATATTACCCGACATAAGTCCTTTTGTTGCAACCTTGAAGAGGGCAATTTCCTGATAGATTATCTGGTCGGACGTGTGGACGAATACTTTTAATACATCGACAAGTTTTTGCATCTGCCGTGCCACTTTCTGAACCATTTCCGGTGTTGTTATTACAACAAGTGTCAGCATCTGAACTCCTTTTACAGCAGATTCGGAAGCTGTTATGCTTTCAATGTTTATCTGCCTTCGTGTCAGGATTATTGTTATCTGACTCAGTATCCCGATATGATCCTCGGTGAAAAGCGATATTGTGAATTCCTGTTTCATATTGTTTTATTTTTCCTCTGCGGATTACTGTATCCTCTAAAAACTTACAGTTCCCGGAGCATTACGTTATTTTTTTGTTTGATATGTTAATGTTACATCTGATACTGAAGCACCCGGTTCGACCATCGGAAGAACATTTGCCTCATTGTCAATTTTAATATCAAGAAGGTATGGCCCTTCTGCATTCAAGCATTTCAATAAGGGAATCCTTCAGGTCCTCCCTTTCTGTAACACTTTTGGCAGGTATGCTATAACCCCTTGCAACTGTCACAAAATCAGGATTTACCATCTCAGTCGAAGCATAACGTTTCGAATAGAACATATCCTGCCACTGACTTACCATTCCCAGGAAATTGTTATTCAGGATGATGATTTTAACCGGGATATTGTACTGAAGTATCGTTCCCAATTCCTGTATTGTCATCTGGAAACCTCCGTCGCCGATAAATGCAACTACCTGTTTTTCAGGTTTCCCGATCTTAGCGCCAATTGAAGCAGGGAGCCCGAATCCCATGGTTCCCATTCCGCCTGAGGTGACAAGGCTGTTTGGTTCGGTGAATTTGTAGTAACGTGCAACCGACATCTGATTCTGGCCGACATCGGTCACGATCATAGCATCTCCGTTGGTAAGTTCCGAAACCAGCCTGACAACTTCACCCATTTTCAGATTGCCGTCTTTCCGGTCTGGTTTCATCCTTGATCACTTTTTCATATTCTGTCTTATCACAGATCCTGAATTCCCTGATCCATTTTTCATACGATTTTTCTTTGACAAGAGGAATCAGGCTATTTAAGACTTCCCTGGCATCATTGTTAATTTCAACATCGACAATCACATTCTTATTTATCTCAGCTTCATCAATTTCTATATGAATTATTCTTGCATTTTTTGCATACTTCTTAAGATTTCCCGTCACCCTGTCGTCAAAACGCATTCCGATTGCAATAATCAGGTCGGCTTCGTTTGTAAGGAGTATTTGCGCCATAGTTACCATGCATTCCCAGGAAACCGGCATAAAGTCGGTGTCTGGATGGAAAAGCCGAAAGACCCAGAAGCGTCAGGGCAACCGGTATTCCTGTCTTTTCGGCAAATTTCATAAGCTCTTTTTCGGCTCCTGATAGAAGTACGCCATGTCCGGCAAGGATCAATGGCTTTTCAGCGTGGTTGATCAGTATGGCAGCCGATTCAATTTCTCTTTTATGCAATGGTATGCTGCGGGTTATAGCTGCGGATATAATTGCACTTTTTATATTTAAAGTCTAGTTTTTCAATCTGGGCATCTTTTGTAATGTCAATCAGAACCGGTCCCGGACGTCCTGTCGTGGCAATATAAAATGCCTTGGCTATGGTTTCGGGAATATCCTCCGGTTTTTTCACCTGGGCATTCCATTTTGTGACAGGCATGGAAACACCAAGTATATCTGTTTCCTGGAAGGCATCAGTTCCGATGAGGCTTGAAACGACCTGTGCAGTAATAAATACCACGGGAACTGAATCGAGAAATGCATTGGCAATTCCTGTGATCAGGTTTGTTGCTCCGGGTCCGGATGTTGCAAAACAGACTCCCGGCTTTTCCCGTGACCATTGCATAAGCCTGGGCAGCATGAGCCGCACCCTGTTCATGACGGGTTAGTATGTGCCTTATCCTGTCCTCGATAATCAAGCAGTTTGTCATAAACCGGCATTATGGTACCGCCCGGATATCCGAAAACCGTATCAACACCCTCTTCAATAAGACATCTCAGAATTGCATCCGCTCCTGAAATATTCTCAAAGCCGTTACTTTGTTTCTGCTGCTTCTCTTTCAACGTCTACCATTTCTAGTCTTCATAGAATCTAATTTTAATCTTTTAAATTAATCCGCATCCCTGCCCGCGTGACATATTCAGGATCCAACAGGTGAATCATCTTAAATAATCCGTACAGCTCCCAGATCCGCCGAACTTACAAGTGCAGAATAGGCTTTAAGTGAAGGAGGTATCACCCGGTTTCTCGTACCAGGTTTATACGCTTTATCCCCTTTCATTTCTTCCTCCTTCTGGCCTTACAGCAATTCACTTCAGCAGATAACATCACATTAATTTTCCTTTCCGTTACATCAATCTCTATAATGTCGCCCGATCTTATTACTGCTATCTCACCCTCCGGCTGCCGCTTCAGGCGACAGGTGTCCGATCGACAGTCCGGAGGTCCCTCCTGAAAACCGTCCATCGGTTATAAGTGCACATTTTTTATCGAGGACTTTTGATTTAAGATAGGAGGTGGGATAGAGCATCTCCTGCATTCCCGGTCCGCCTTTCGGACCTTCATATCTTATTACAACAGCATTGCCCGCTTTCACTTCGCCGTTAAGGATACCTTCAACAGCTTCTTCCTGCGATTCAAATACTATAGCCGGACCCTTAAACTTAAACAGCGATGGATCAATACCTGCTGTTTTTACAATGCATCCGCTTTTTGCAATATTGCCATAAAGTACTGCCAGACCGCCATCCTTGTTATAGGCATGTCTGTACACTCCTGATACAGCCGTTTTCCCTGTCGGTATCAAGTCCTTTCATAAACGCTGCTTTGTGAACCCATTTCCAGGCTTTTTTCATGTAATGGTGCGCTCCTGTAAAGATCAAATGCCAAAGGTTTTGCCTTTCCCCCCATGATATCCCAGTCTGAAATAGCTTCATGCAAAGTTGGGTAATCAACTCGTCTTACAGAAGCTGTCTATCAGGTTATTTCTTTCAAGCTCACCCATTATTGAGAGGATTCCGCCTGCCCTGTTGACATCCTGAACATGATATTTTGAACTTGGTGATACCTTACAGATATTAGGGATTTTGCGTGAAAGGTTATCAATATCCTTCATTTTAAAGTCAACTCCGGCTTCATGTGCAATTGCAAGGAGATGCAGAACCGTATTTGTAGAGCCGCCCATTGCAATATCGAGCGACATCGCATTCATGAAAGCCTGTTTGACGGCGATGGACCTGGGAAGGACACTCGTATCTCCTTCATAGTAATACCTTTTGGTGATGTCAACTATCAGTGCGGCTGCTTTTTCAAAGATCTTCAGACGGTTGCTGTGGGTTGCCACAACTGTCCCGTTACCGGGAAGAGCCAGTCCGAGAGCCTCAGCAAGACAGTTCATTGAATTGGCAGTGAACATTCCTGAGCATGATCCGCATGTCGGACATGCCGACATTTCGATTTCATGAAGTTCACTGTCGGTAACTGAATTATCAGCCGCGGCAGACCATGGCATCAATCAGATCGAGGTATCTGCTCTTTGTTTCTGCCTGCTTCCATCGGTCCGCCTGAAACAAAAACTGCCGGTATATTTAGTCTCATGGCAGCCATCATCATCCCGGGTGTGATCTTGTCACAGTTGCTGATGCAGATCATTGCATCTGCAAGATGGGCATTACACACATATTCAACGCTGTCGGCTATCAGTTCCCTCGACGGGAGGGAGTAAAGCATCCCTTCATGACCCATTGCAATTCCGTCATCAATTGCAATAGTATTGAATTCGGCAGCAAAGAATCCCTGTTTCTCAATTTCTTTTTTTACAAGCTGCCCGATATTATGAAGATGAACATGACCTGGAACAAACTGTGAAAATGAATTGACTATTGCAATAACAGGTTTTCCGATCTGATCTTCCTTCATTCCGTTTGCCCGCCAGAGGCTTCTCGCTCCGGCCATATTCCTGCCTGATGTCGTTCTGGAACTCCTTGTTTCGATTTTCATATTATGATTAAATCATTTTAAAAAAAAAGCTTCCCGTCTTTCCGGGAAGCTTTAGTATGTTTACAGTATAGCATATTATTCCCGGATCATGTGCTCTTGGCAATAATGAGGATGAGGGCTATAATATGGATTAAAGATTTATTCACGTTTTTCTTTAAATTGAATGACAAATGTATTTCTTTTTTTAATATATCAAAGAAGAAATGCTTTTTTCTTCTAATCTTTCTTTAATTTACTTTAATCAGGTTAATTTTTTCATTTATCTCAGTACTGAAAATCAATAGCTTACCTGACTTTGTTTCTGCTCTCTTATTATTCCTGTAAAGAATTACTTTTTCCCCCGGCCACGGATTAATGATCCTGCATTCGGACCCGCATTGAGATTGAATCCCGACAAAACTGACAATGCCATTTCCGAAAGAAGCCGTCACCAGGAAGTTTCCCCTGCAAAGGAGTTTGAAATCAGCATTCCAGTCTTCAGGCCACGATGGAAAGAGATTTATAACCGGGTCTTCACCTGGTCCGGGAGGTGAACTCTGTATAAGAGCATAATGAAGAGCATCAGCAACTCTTCCCAGATTCTGGACGCCAGTGGTCTGGTACCCTTCACGGAGAGTCATCCTGTTTTGCATGGTTTCAATTTCAGCAGTTCTTATCTGATTTGGAATAAGATATCTCGTAGCGTCTTTTCTGCCCATCATTGCTCCCGTTACTGCCAGTTTTGACAAAACAAAAACCTGAGTATTCCTGTTAATCCCCTCCGGGAAATATGAGTTAAAGGTCGAAGTGGCAATCTTAACCATTTCAGTGTTTCCTGCAACAGGGTTGCACAGATCGAAGAACCATACAGGCATTGTATTCCCATCTGGTTTTCCCTGGCCTGGTCCCTGGACGACAGGGGGCAGAGATCTTATAAAAGTAACAGGTGTGCCTGTTTTGTAGGTCTCAGGATAGTCAGTATTTAAAGGAAGCGGAGAAAGGTTCTGAAGGAACTCTCTCCAGACTGGTCTCATCCCGGGATCGATGTTCAGGATCTCAGAGGCTTTTATTACTGCAGGAAATATTCCCATTATTGAGGATATCTCTTCAATTGTGTTATGTCCGCCTCTGACTGATTCATTATCATTAACATTGTATATATGGTATTTCCCGTCTTTTTCTTTCCTGACATTCGGGAAATTCCGGTAAAATTCAGCAACTCCTTTTATCATGGGGTAGCCGGTTGTCCTTAACCAGTCTGTATCCCTTGTATACTCATATCTCTGCCAGTACTGGTAGGCAATTTTTGCACCTCTGGAGAAAATGTGGGTGACATGCCCGAATGTCCCGGCACCTTTATCTGTAAAAATCCATTTCCCGTCTTTCCATCCATTATCCTGCTTCCAGTTCCACCTGCTTAGGAATGGAGATTTTGTGGATGCAAATTCATCAAATTCTGCAGACTTTTCGCTCCAGGGTTTTCTGCACAGATAAAGCTCCTGCATTTCGGCTGCAATATTTTCCGGAAGTTCAGGTAAACCATCAAAGGCCACTGTTTCAGGTATGTATATCCCTTTTGAACCCCATTGCTGCCGGGCCGCAGTTTCGAGTGAACTACTCATCCCATTATACATCCTGAACATCGGCTCCAGAAGTTCCAACCGGTTTGCGGGAAATAATCCATTGTACATGCAGCTCTGATTAGCCCCCCAATACATATTTCCCCATTTACGGGAATCACCTCCTGTTGTCCAAATCATACCGTTGAATTTTGGAGGGAAATCACCCTGTGAACTTGAAGCCATAACGTACATGAAGTAGTTGTAATTCTTTTCAATGAAATCTGCTTCACCGTCCTGGCTGCTGATGTGGATGAAAGATTTTCCCCAAAAGGTTTCCCACCATTTGCTGTTTGACCTGAGCATGTCTTCAAATCCCCTTGAAATTGCAGCTTCCAGTTGATTTTTTGAATCTGTAATTATGTCTTTGTCTTTATTAAAGGTTGCAGCGCTTGAGATGTAGATCGTAAAAGGCTCATTTCCCGGTTTTACTATTAACTGTAATTCGGAATTGTTAACCCTGCGGACACGAACTTGTCTGCCCGAGATGCCTACCGCGACTGAGGACCCGCAATAATACTTGTCTTCTTCAAAGCTCTGTGTAAGAACAATCTGATTATCAATTATTTTAAGACGTGAAGTGGCGGTGTGGTTGCCCCTCTTAACCACTGTATCCCGCAGCATCCTGAGACTGATACAGATAGCCTGGGGGATTTCTCTTTGATCCTGAATGCCAACAGCCATAACATCCTGTTCATTCCATACCATAGTCCGGGTGCTGACCTTTCTGCCAATTGTCGAAACAACCCCATCAAAACACGAAAGATGTTGTTTAAATCCGGGTGATTCAAACACATCTTCTCCCCATGTTACAAAATCAATATCAACAAATCCTGAACCGCTGCAATAGTCAGTGTTGCGTTCAAAGAAATTGTTGGAAGCACAATTGTTCCCGAAAATGTCGACCCGGTTGATCTGGAATTTGAGTGACGATGGAGTCGTCCAGACCAGACTACCCATCCGGCCGTTACCGACAGGCATTCCCTCCTCACTTCGTACAACAGGTTCATTATAGGTCAGATCGGCGGCTGATATCAGACTTCTAAGATCAATTGCAGGTTGTGCAACAGATTTACAGGTAATGAAAAATGAAACAGATATTATGATGAGACTGCTTCTGGTAAAGAATGATTTTTTCATATTTCTTATTTCAGCTCAAATCTTGACATGAAGCCGCCACCGGATACCAGATCAATATTCAATATGTCAACCTGTTTTGCAATTTCGCTGGCAATTTTTACCGAAGCAGGGTCAGGAGGATCATCGCGTAAAATATATGCAGCATAGTTTCCCTTGCCAAGGAATGTAAGAGGTATCTTAATGGTTTTGGGTTGCAATCCGTTAATAACTGAAAGGAACCAGGTTGTCCCCTTCCTCTGTGCATATACTGCAAGATCCCCTATTTCTGAAGGAGAAAGAACGATAGTCTCATCCCATACAGAGGGTATGCTTTTTATCATCCCGGCGCAGGGGTTTTCAATAATATGTGCCGGGGTTGACGCATACGTAATTACCGGGGCTGAATAAATTGCCGCGGTTGCTGCCTGATGTACCCAGGTGGTGTTCTGACGCCGGGTTCCAAAATGGCAAACGGAATAATCGGCAGGACCTGCCAGCATCCTGGTAAAAGGTATGGTAGTTTCGTGAGTTGCCCTGTCCAGAAGTTTGCTGGCCTCCATCCCTTTTACACTTTCGTAAATAACAGCATTAGGCCAGGTTCGCCATAACCCTGTGGGTTTGTTTGCTCCATGAAAAATACAGACAAGTCTGAAGGCTGCTGTCTCTTTTAAGATAGTTTCATACAGATCAATTACCTCTTTTGCTTCATGGTCGAAGAAGTCAATTTTAAGACCTGCTATGCCAAGCTTCTGACATCTATTAAATAATTCCAGTCTGGCTTTCGTGTCATATAGCGTATTTGAATGTTTCCAGACTATTATTCCAACGCCAAGATTTTTTGAATAGTCGACCAGGGCCTTTATTGAGTCATCAGGCCATTTGCTCCAGAATCCTTCAAGTATATTGTATTCGAAGCCAAGTTCACCTGCCTGCCTTGAGAATTCTTTCATTACTGCCAGAGTGCCATCACCGCCGCCATCGAGGTATTTCCATACAGCCCGCCCTGGTTTGATCCATCCAGTTTTAAGTCCATCAGGGAAAAGTGTTTTGTCAGGAGGAGGACAAAGGTTATACAATACATCACAATTTACCAGTGTATTCAACTCTTTTCCTGCCATGATCACTCTCCAGGGGGTAGTAATGGTTCCTTTAACTTCTGCAATTTTTGACAATCTCTCCACATCTTCTTTTGTGTACCTCAGAACATACGGATAGGAGGCAGGATGAGAATGTCCGAGTCTCACTGCGAAACCATTTTCCCCATCGCTTTGCAGGGCCATTCCTGCATAGCCAACAAGATCTGCCTCTGTAATAGCAGCATAACCTGAGTTTCCTGCCAGTTTAACTGTAAGCGGAGGAGCCGCCCATTGTCCGGGCGGAATCGTATCGATCATTTTTTTTGTATGGACACCTTCATAGTGCATATACAGGTCATGATACCAGACACTGCTTTGTGCAGGAAACCTGAAAACTGTCGATTCATCCGGTTTCCTTATAATATTTTCATCACCCGGAACTGAGAAACGGAAAGCTACGGCATCATTGAATACTCTTACTTCCAGGGTGTATTGTAGACCTGATCCTATATGGGACAAGCTGACAGTTGTTCCGTTGAAATTGTTTTTAGCAACTGCATGCAGTCCGTAAATCGGATAGGTCTTGTTTGTTTTAAATTTCCTGATCTTTCCAGGTTTAACACTGCTTGTTATGTCAACCCCGTCGACTGACATCAGAAGCGGAGATCGCTCAAGGATAGTCCTGGAATCCAGAGTAACGGAAAGAAAAAGCTGGTCTTTCTCAATTTCAACCAGGCAATGTAAATTTCCATCTGGGCTTGAAATTTTTTGTTGAAGAGGAGCTGAGAATGATGAAAGCGAAAATTCAAACAACCCCATTGCAAAAAATAACAAAGATCGGTAGATATTTTTCATTTCTCAGGGATTTGAAGTAAGAACAATAGAACAATAGAAATCAGAATTCAGAAGTGTTTTTTGAAGTAAGAATATAGAACAATAGAAATCAGATGTCAGAAGTGCAAATTTTTTAAAGTAAGAACATAGAACAATAGAAATCAGGAGTCAGAAGTGCAATTTTTTGTTGCTGTGACGACACTCTTAACGAATATTGAAATTAATTCGTTGCATTCGTTAATGAGATAAATTGCGAGTTCTTCATCGTCATAGATTTTTGCCCGATGTAAAATCCTCAGGCAATTGTAAGACTCCCTGAGTTCCTTGAGGCTGACTTTCATTTTATGGATGAAATCTTTTTTGGATTCTCCTCCCTTAGCTTCACCGTAATTCAACGATGGTGATGTGCCGGATCGAAGTAATTGCCCACCAAGGTGATTTGCGGATTTGGTATTTGGAAGCCTTTCAACAAATTCTATTATCGATACTGCAAAATCAATTAGTCGATCATCCAGATCGTACTTTTTATCGCTGATCATAATCTTCACTATTTTATATTCGATGGTTCTTCATTCTTCCTTATTCATTGAACTTCACTATTCAAAATTCGATGGTTCTTCATTCTTACTTCTCCATCAAAATTCGAATGTTCTTCATACTTACTTCAAAATTTAGCTATATTTTTCCTCGTACATCGACCTTTATAACCGTTGCAGCCGGATCAGGTGCCGCAGCCGGCAGGCCTATGGTAAGTGTGCCATCCTTCCCGAGCGATGTTTTGACCCTGAACCCGTTGGCCAGAAGTTTTGCAGATACGACATTTTTATTGAAATCAGGGATTACTATCTTACCATCTGACGGCCATTCAAAAACTGAGAAATAAAGGGTTGTGCCGTTCTTCGCCTCTTTTTTTGTGCACCGTCCCCAGGGGAAAAGGCCCCAGGGACTTGCCTTTGTACCATAAACGGCTTCTCCGTTGACCTTCATCCACTTTCCGATTTGCGATAGTATTTCAACACTTTCAGCCGGGAATTCGCCTTCAGCCGTCGGGCCGACATTCAGCAGGAAATTACCTCCCTTTGATGCAATATCGAGGAGATTCTGAATGAGTTTTGCCGGTGATTTGTAATTATGATCGTAACTCTTATACCCCCATGTCCCGTTCATTGTCATGCAGGTCTCCCAGTCCTGGCCGTCAAGCTCTGACAGATTTGGTATCCTTTGTTCAGGAGTCTTGTGATCACCCGGGAAATTTGGTCTTTTCAACCGGTCGTTGGTTATTATTGAAGGCTGCAAAGTCAGTAGCGACTGCAGTTTCAGAGCAGCTTCATCTGTCATATTGGTAGGAGTGTCCCACCAGAGAACAGCAAGCTCTCCATAATTTGTAAGAAGTTCCCTTACCTGCGGAACGGCAACGGCATCGATATACTCGGCAAAGGTTCTTTTTTCCTGAGCGGGATCCCAATGGCCGTTGTGTTCTCTGGTATAAGCATCGATAATAACCGAATCGGGATTTGCCCATCCCTCCTTTGTGATTCTTCGGGCGGCTGAACCTCCCGGATTATTCCAGTCCTGGGCCTGTGAGTAATAAAATCCGAGTTTGATCCCATATTTTTTACATGCTTCGGCGAGAGGTTTTAATAAATCTTTTCCATAAGGGGTGGCATCGACTACGTTCCATTTGCTCGCTTTCGTTTCAAAAAGGGCGAATCCGTCATGATGCTTGGATGTAATCACAATGTACTTCATCCCGGCCTCTTTTGCCATTCTTACCCATGCATCAGGATCATATTTTACCGGGTTAAACTGGCTGGCAATGGCCTGGTAATCAGCTACCGGAATTTTTCCCCTGTTCATTATCCATTCTCCTATTCCACCTATCTGGCGGCCATCCCAGGTTCCTGCAGGAACAGCATATACTCCCCAGTGAATGAACATTCCAAACCGGGCATCGCGCCACCAGGCCATTCTTTCATCTTTACTTATCCCGGTCTGGGCTGAATTTCCCTGACAAATAGCTAATAAGATTGTCAGTGTAATAAATGTCTTTTTCATATTTCAGGTATTAATTTTTAGTCAGTTACTTCGGGATTGAAATGACACCTTTAAAAGATCATCTGGTTAGTTCATCCAGATTACTGGATTTCGCACCGGAATATTTCTTATAACTTCATCTACTACAGGAAAATGTTCGAGCGACTTCCATGTTCTGAACCATGTCTTCATATTAAATTCATAAGCTCCGAGAACCAGGAACGGATGAGCTACAGGCCAGTTATCCCAATACATGACGTCACGGTTGAAAGTCCATTTATTCTTGTCTGCAACAAATGGATACAAAAACTCTATACCTTTCCTGAGCGATTTCCCATCGGGAGTCTGATAATTCAGAAGATCATTGTTTTTATCGGAGAGGATCGTGCAAACCATTGTCATCGCATCCAGGTTAAACAATGAATATCCATAAGGTTTGGTACGTCTAAGCTCCTGGGGAAAACTCCCGTTCTCAGCCATTTGATCCGGGAGCAGAATATCCCTGTACCTATTCCTGCAGAATTCCATTGTATTTTCATCACCTGTCAGCCTGGCGAATTCAGCCACCTGCATAACCCAGCAGGTTGCATGATTATTTTTTGCATTCATCTCATCAATACTGTATTGATGAGTCAGGAGCCATTTAAGATATTTTGAAAACCATAGTTTTATTCCGGCGAGAAGTTCCTTATCGACACAATTTGCATTTTCCATAGTCAGGATAGCCTGTGCAACTTCCAGGAAATGAACCGTATCAATTATCCCGGTCCCCCGGCCTGTAAATCTCCCTTTTATAGCCTGGGCATAGTTCAATGATGGATTCATCATTGTTGCCGCATCTGAGAACCAGGCTTTAAGGTGTGCGAAGGCAGCATTTACATATTTTTCATTCCCGGTTATTTTATAGGCCGATGCAAGTGTCCCGGTAATCTGGCTGAGTCGGATCATCACCCTGCGATGTTCAACAAAATTTGCAGGATTGGTCATTCCGTCACGCTGGATATACGGACCATCGGGATTATCAGGATCAGGCCACCAGTAATCTCCTTCGGAGTAAAAATCATGAATTCCTCCTGCACTCCTTTCACAAAATGCTGAGGTAACGGTTAAAGGTTTTTCGTACAATACTTTATCGGCACGGTTAATTATCTCCGTCTTCAGAAGTCTTACTACCTGACGTTTTATTTGATTTTCAGATCCGGTTCCGGAAGCAGGAATACAGATCAGCAAACAGGTTATTAAGATACAGTTAAGCAAGGAGTATATTTTCATTTATTGATTCCTCCAATATTTTGCCTTTCAGACTGTGCTATCACACTCCTTGAAGTTACCCCCGGGTACAAAAAGCATCAGTGTACACAGTGCCCCATTGAGTCGTAATACCGTTACTCCCGTCCCCGGTTGTGCCTACCTGAACTGTTTTACATATTCCAGAAATGCTTTCGCTGTTTTGTCAAGATTCTCAACAGAGCCACCTCCCCTGAGGACTTCACACATCTCATACGCTATATAACCCTGGTATCCGATCTCTTTAAGGGTGTTTATATATGTTTTATAGTCAAGGAATCCTTCTCCGATCGGAACAGCGCGCATCTGGGACGTCTGTGGCAGATAATTTGTATTGTTGAGCTCATATCTGAACCTGGGCAAATCCTCATAGTCGGCAGTAGTGGTGTGAACAATATAAGGTTTCATCGTATGAATTGCTTCTTTAATCTCATCTGATGAGAGTCCTTCAAGGGTGGGTGACCAGCAGTCGAAAGCTGCCTTCACATTTGGCAGGTTTACCTCATCAAGAAGCCATTTCATCGCTTCATGGTGAATAGCAATATCATGATGGTTCTGGATTGCAAGTGTTACACCATACTTTGCAGCTTGTTTTCCTGCCAGCTGAAGACCCTCGACCACCAGCGCATACTGCTTGTCGTACGCAATATCAGGTCTTTCATAACCTGTGTATATTCTGACCATATTTGTTCCAAGGTCCCTGGCGAGACGTGCAAGTTCACCGACATAAATAGCCTGGATCTCCACATTGGGAATACCTGCCTTATCGATCCCTGCCGTGAAATCCGTATATCCGGCAAGACATACAAGCTCGAGTCCCAGTTCTTTAATCCTCGTTCTCAGCTTCTTCCGTGCTTCATCATCATAATCAAGCAAAGACACATGCGGTCTTTTAGCAGCAAGCATTACCCCGTCAAAGCCAAGCTCTTTTGCCTTTAGAAGGAACTCATCAACAGTCAGGGTCGCCTGACCGCGCCATACTCCCATGTAGCTGACTGAGTGAAGACAGGTTTTTAATTTAAAGTCTGCCGGATTTCCCGTAGGAGTTTTCTGACTGAAGGACTGAACTGTACAGAATACAATTCCAAACGATATAATTATGAACTTTTTCATGAGTGATTACAGGTTTACCAAAAGGTGGCCAAATAAGTTAAATATAGAACCGAATAAAAATATGTAATAGAAGGGAGACATACAAATTAAATTCTTCATAAATTCCGCTGATAATTTTAACAGGAACATTATGAAGCTAAAACTCCTGGCATTTGCCTCATTTCTCGCACTGAATTTGTTAACCTTTGCACAGTTGCCACAGGACATCTACAGGAAACCATTAAAAGACGTCCTAACAGATATTGAAAAGAAATATGACATCAGCCTGAAGTACAGCGAGAGTCTTGTGAAAGGTGTTGATGTCCTTTATCCCACATGGCGGTATCGAAGCGATACCGAAACGACCCTTGCCAGCATACTGATGCCTCTTGACATGATTTTTGAGAAAACCGGGGAAAAATCATACACAATCAGCAAGTTCGTTTACTATCAGCGTCCTGTCGATGAGGGAAGGCGACACCTTGAACGGCTTCTAACCCTTTATCCGGGTGTTTCAGAGTGGGAAAAACGTAAAACAGAGCTCAGGAATTGTTTTTTCAGCCAGCTGGGCCTCTCTCCGCTTCCGGAGAAGACTCCGCTTAACCCGGTTTACACTCCGGTCAGGAAAATGGATGGATATACCGTTCAGAACGTTGGCATCGAAACATTGCCCGGTATTTATCTCTCAGGTTCCCTTTACAGACCAGCAAAAGGGAAGGGGCCGTTCGCTGCCGTACTTTCCCCTCACGGACATTTCAGCGATCCTGACCCGAATAAATATGGAAGGTACAGACCTGATCAGCAGTACAGATGTGCTATGCTGGCGAGAATGGGTGCAGTTGTCTTCAGCTATGAAATGTTCGCCTATGGAGAATCGCGTCTGCAGGTTAATGAGGAAGACCATAGAACAAGCCTTTCACTTATAATTCAAACCTGGAATTCTATCAGGGTTGTGGATTTTCTGACATCCCTGCCGTATGTTGATCCTCAAAGGATTGGCATTACCGGGGAATCGGGCGGAGGTACCCAGACCTTTCTTCTAACTGCTCTGGACGACCGGATATCAGTAAGTGTACCGGTGGTTATGGTGTCATCCTGGTTTTTCGGAGGCTGTCCCTGCGAAAGCGGACTGCCCATTCATTCGTGCTCTGAGGCAGGAACAAACAATGCAGAGATTGCAGCTATGGCATCACCGCGACCTATGCTCGTTATCTCTGACGGAAGCGACTGGACGAAAAATGTTCCGGAAATAGAATATCCCTATCTCCAGAAGGTGTATGCACTATATGGGAAGACTGAAAATGTTGAAAATGTTCACCTTGCCGATGAAGAACATGATTACGGGATCTCAAAGAGAATGGCTATGTATGATTTTATGGCAAAGCATCTTGGTTTAAATATCAATGCCGTCAGGGATAAAACCGGAAAGATTGACGAGTCGAAAGTAACTATTGAAAATTATGAGTCGCTGCTTGTTTTCGGGAAGGAGGGAAATCTTCCTCCGCACGCAGTAAAAGGGATTGAAGAAGTACGCAAAGTGTTAATGAGGGCGTCTCGAAAGTAGTTTAATGCTCGGTTCCCTAAAGGGCATAGCCCATCTTAAGGAATGAGATAGCTTATGAATCAATCTGTATATAACTGAGTTTCAATATTCTACATTTCCCCTCCTTTTCAAGGAGGGGTGGCCGGGACTATAGAATTTGAGGGGTTTACTATCTGTTATCCCGGCCGGGGTGGTTAATTTCTGTTTCAAGTCTATCCATTTGAATAATAGTAAAAGAAAGACTTGAATCAACCACCCCGGCCAGACGAATTTAGTTTCTGCCTGTGAGATGATTTCACTGTCTGGCCACCCCTCCTTCAAAAGGAGGGGAAACTTATTTAACTGTGCTTCAATTAATTAAAGGATTATAAGTCTAAGACTGATTCTTGGGTTGATGGCTATGCCCTAAAGGGGGCTATACTTTAGTCCCCTTCAGGGGATTTAGGGGTCGACTTATAGGTGGACCTTATGTAAGCCCTTAATTTCTTTTCAAGGGCTTTTGGGACAGCATCCGATTGAAAAGATTTATTACATTTACAGATTGTAATAACCAGAACTAAACCAAATCCTTAAACATTACCGAAATGAAAAAAAGAAGCCTGATCTCAGTCATCCTGTTAATTGCCATTACAGGTCTGATATTTTCAACTTTCAGTTCCTGCAAACCCAGGGGAAAGTACATAGGCCTGCAGCTCTATTCCATCCGTGATTCGATTAAAAATGATGTTCCCGGAGCAATTGATAAAGTGGGGAAAATGGGTTATAAATTTGTTGAACCGGCAGGTTATGGCGACGGAAAATTCTACGGCATGGATCCGCTGGCCTTTAAGGCACTATGCGAAGAAAATGGGATGTCAGTTCTCAGTTCGCATACCGGACGACCTGTTCCTGATTCTTCCAATATGAATGAAACAATGGCCTGGTGGGAAGCCTGCATTGATGCACACGTTGCTGTTGGCGCAAAATTTCTTGTTCAGCCGTCAATGGGAGAGTACTGCTTATGAGAGCCTTGATGGTTTGAAACAGTATTGTGACTATTTCAATATGGTTGGTGAAATATGCAATGCAAAAGGAATCCGTTTCGGTTACCATAATCACGACCAGGAGTTTTCGACAAAGCCCGACAGCATAATTTCAGTTTATGACTTCATGCTTCAGAATACCGATCCGGCAAAAGTGATGTTCGAGATGGACCTTTACTGGACTGTTATGGGAGGCGCAAATCCTGTTGATTATTTCAATAAATATCCCGGACGTTTTGAATTGTGGCACATTAAAGATAAAGCAGAGATAGGTGCACAGCGGAATGATGGATTTTGCTGCAATATGGGCTGCTGCAGCTCAGTCAGGAATGAAATACGGCGTTGTTGAGGTTGAAGAGTACAATTTCGACGAGTTTACAAGCTGCCAGAAAAGCCTTGAATTCCTGAATAATTCAGATTATGTCGTTATGCCCAAATAAATTAATTCACCCTTATGAAACTTAAATACATCATTTTCCTGGCAACTTCTCTTTTGCTGCTAAGTTGCAAAGGTAATTTTTACACATCTGAAGATTTTTCTGCAGTAAGAAAGATTGATTCTCATATTCATATAAACAGCAACAAAGGTTATTTTGAGGAAGCTGCCATACAGGACAACTTTATCCTGATAACCCTTGGAGTCGATCATAGTGATTCAGCCTCCGTAAGAAAACAGCAGGACGATGCTCTGTATTCAGTTGGAAAATATCCGGGAAGGGTTTTCTACGGACCTACTTTCTTTTTTGACACGGCCGGCTGGGGAACAGAAAGCTGGAGCAGTAAAATTATTTCACAGCTCGATAAGGATCTGTCAGGAGGAGCCATATCAGTAAAAATCTGGAAGAATATCGGAATGACAGTCCGTGACAGGTCCGGGAAATTTATTATGGTTGATGATCCGGGTCTCGATCCGGTAATCGATTTTATTAAAAGTAAGGGCCTCCCGGTTACAGGACATCTGGGTGAGCCAAGAAACTGCTGGCTTCCTCTTGACCAGATGACTGTTACCAGCGACAGCAATTATTTTGCACGTAATCCTCAGTATCACATGTTCCTTCATCCGGAATATCCTTCATATGAAGATCAGATCAATGCACGCGATAATCTCCTTGCTAAAAATCCTGACCTGAAATTTATCGGATGCCATCTGGGAAGTCTTGAATGGAATGTTGATTCACTTGCAAAAAGGCTCGATAAATTTCCGAACATGGCAGTTGATATGTCGGCAAGGATTTGTCACCTGCAGTATCAGTCGGCACAGGACCGCGACAGGGTAAGGGATTTCTGCATCAAATACCAGGACAGGCTTCTGTACGGAACCGATACCGGTGACAATGGCAACTCGGATCCGGAGTCTTTCAGAAAGAGAATGCATGAGACCTGGCTTGATGACTGGAAGTATTTTGCGACAGATGATGAAATGACATCAGATAAATTCAGAGGTAATTTTACCGGACTGAAGCTTCCGAAAGAGGTCGTCGACAAGATTTACAGCGGAAATGCCATTAACTGGTACAAACTACCAGTTAATTAACCTGATCAGTTGCACAGGGAGCCATAGAGAAACCCTGTATGAAAAATTGAATTCAATTACCTTTACTTAAAAAGCCGATGAACACCAATTTTAATTCACGAAGAAGTTTTATTAAAAAAGCTGCATTCGGAACACTTGCTGCTGTCTCAGTGCCACAGATCCTCTCAGCTGCAATGCCAAAAGATAAGATAAAAGAGATTAAACTGGCTAAAAACCAGGTTATCCTCTTTCAGGGTGATTCAATAACCGATTCCGGAAGGAACAAGGAAGATCAGGGATTCAATACAGCCAGAAACCTGGGTTCGGGCTATCCGTTACTTGCCGGCGCAGCTTTGTTGAATAAATTTGAAGCACTAAATCTGAAGATTTATAATAAAGGTATCTCAGGAAACAAAGTATACCAGCTTGCCGAAAGATGGGATATGGATTGCCTTGATCTTAAACCTGATGTTTTAAGCATTCTGATTGGAGTAAATGATATCTGGCACAAGCTTAACGGCACTTATAACGGTACTCCTGAAATATACAGGACTGATTACATTGCCTTGCTTGAAAGAACCAAAAAAACTCTTCCCGATGTAAAGCTGATTATATGCGAGCCGTTTGCAGTAAAGGGCGTGAAGGCTGTTGATGATAAATGGTACCCGGAATTCTATGAGTATCAGAAGGCTGCAAGGGAAATAGCCAACAAGTTCAAGGCAACATTCATTCCCTTTCAAAGCGTTTATGATGAAGCACAGAAACGGGCTCCCGGAGCTTACTGGACGGGGGACGGGGTTCACCCGACACTTGCAGGCGCACAACTGATGGCAAAAGCCTGGATGAAAGCTTTTGAGTGATTTATATTGGCAGAGAAAACTTTAAATATTATCCTATCCTTATGAAAATAATTTCACGTCGTCATTTTATTCAACAGAGTGTTGCTGCCGGAATAGGATTGGCAGCCTTTAAAAATAACTTACCTGCAATGCCATTGATGGCGAAGCAGAAGATGCAGTTTGGCCTGGTAACATACATGTGGGGCGCCGATTGGGATCTTCCTGCCCTTATAGCAAACTGCGAAAAAACGGGCTATCTGGGTGTAGAGCTGAGAACCCAGCATGCACACAAGGTTGAAACAAATCTGAGCCCGGCACAGAGAGCTGAGGTTAAAAAGAGGTTTGCCGACAGTTCCGTTAAATGTCTTGGCTATGGTTCAAACTTCGAGTTTCACAGCCCGGATCCTGCACAGCTTCGTAACAACATTGAACAATCAAAGGAATACATTAAACTTTGCAGGGATATCGGGGCTACGGGGTTAAAGGTGAAACCAAACGACCTGCCTGCCGGCGTGCCCAAAGAAAAAACAATAGCCCAGATCGGTGCATCACTTAATGAGATAGGTAAGTTTGCCGCTGATTATGGGCAGCTTATAAGAGTTGAGGTACATGGTAACCTTACCCAGGAAATACCAAATATGAAAGCGATTTTTGATCATGTTACTGAACCGAATGTAAAGGTAAACTGGAATTGTAATGACCAGGACTTGTTGCCTCCCGGACTTGAGGGAAATTTTATGACCTTAAAAAAATGGTTTGGCGATACAGTTCATATCCGCGAGCTCAATGTTGGAAGCTATCCGTACCAGGAACTGTTCGATCTGTTTAACAAGATCAAATACGAAGGATGGATATTGCTCGAAGCACGAACCGAGCCTGCAGACAGAATTGCAGCTATGAAGGAACAAATTTCAATCTTCAATAAAATGGCGGGATACAGGGGGAAATAGTCCGGTCAGTCAGGGTTAGAGGAAAGAATGTAGTCGAAAAAATAAGGTTATTTTAATTATTGAAATCAGACATATTTTTAACATAAAAATTCTTTAAAATGACAAAAAGGAGAGATTTTATAAAGACCAGCATCGTCGGAGCTGCCGGGATCACAATCGGAGGATTGGGGATGAGCTCAAAAAGTTATGCTTCGATACAGGGTTCCAACGACCGTATTACCCTGGCTGTTGCCGGGCTCCGCAGCAGGGGTCGCGATCATATCAACAGCTGGTGTGCCCTGAAGGACAACCGCAATGTCAGGATCAAGACTATATGCGATGTCGATGAACAGTTCTTCGCTCCGACAGCAAAGCTTATACTTGATAAGTCAGGCGAGAAAGTAAACACGGAGTGGGACATGCGCAAGGTGTTTGATGACAAGGATATCGATGGCGTCTCCTTCGGTCTGCCCAACCACTGGCATGCACTGAGTGCCATCTGGGCCTGTCAGGCAGGAAAACATGTTTATGCTGAAAAACCTGCTTGTCACAATTTGACAGAGGGACGGAGGATGATCGAAGCTGCCGCCAGGTATAACGTTCGTGTTCAGACAGGATGCCAGAACCGTTCGATTGACAATGTGATTGAAGCAATTAAATTCCTTCACAGCGGTGGTATTGGCGAAGTCTTTATGGCTAAAGGGCTCTGTTACAAACCGCGCGATTCATTTGGCATTGCCCCCGACGGAACGCCTCCTGCATCCCTGCATTACGATATGTGGCTCGGTCCCGCACCTTTCAGACCATACAACGAAAAGAGGGTACATTACAACTGGCACTGGTTCTGGGCTACAGGCAATGGTGACACAGGCAACCAGGGTCCACACCAGTTTGATATAGCACGATGGGGTCTTAACAAGAGCGAACATCCTGTTTCGGTCTTCTCCATGGGCGGAATCTATGGGATAAATCCTGCAGAATGTGCCCAGGAGACACCTAATACGCAAACTTCATTATTCAGATATAAAGACGGTAAGGTTCTTGAGTTTGAGACCAGGGGACGGTTCACCAACGATGAATCAAGCCTGGGGATAAGGATCGGCAACATTTTTTATGGAACTGACGGGTATCTCGAGCTCGATGGTGATACGTGGAAAGCATTCCGCAAACGTGAACGGGAGCCATTTGCCGGATCAAAGACAGCCGCAGCAAAAACAGCTGATCCTACTTTCCTTGCAGCACCGGGAGGAACAGAACATTTTGCCAACTTCCTTGATGCAATCCGTTCGGGTAAAGATGAAACACTTCATTGCCAGATCCAGGAGGGATTCTATTCATCAGCGCTGCCGATTCTTGCAAATATATCCTATCTGCTTGGAAAAGAACTTGCTTTTGACGGGCAAAAGGAGAAATTCGTAAAGTGCAAGGAAGCAGATGCAATGCTGACAAGGGAATACAGGAAACCTTATGTTGTTCCGAAAGTAGTTTGATCATAAGAACTTACACGGAGGTCCACAGAGAAGTCAACCCCTAAATCCCCTGAAGGGGACTTAAGAATAGGGGTTGTTGAAAAAGTCAAAATCCCTTAACCGCAGAGGGCGCAAAGGGGAAACGCAAAGTTCGCAAAGAGCTGAATTTATGTGCTTTAGCTTTGCGTTCTTTGCTACATCTTAGCGTTCTTTGCGGTTAAAAAGGACTCAGAGGATCTCTATGACTTATCCGTGGATCATTGTTAGTTTTTTATTGAAATATATGTCAGAAAAAAACAAAATCAAACGCCGCAGTTTTATCAAAGCATCGGCTGCAGGTGTCGCAGGCCTTAGCCTGTTCGGAAAAGCACCGGAGATAAGTTCATCCGATCAGGGATCACTGAGAGTCGGAATAATCGGCCTTGACACATCCCACAGCGTAGCCTTCACGAAGGAGCTGAATAATCCTTCGGCAGGTCCGGAGTTTGGAGGCTATAAAGTAACAGCTGCCTATCCCAGGGGAAGCAACGACATTAAGTCAAGCGTCGACAGGATACCAGGATACACTGAAGATGTTAAGAAGCTTGGCGTTGAGATAACAGGCTCAATTGAAGATCTGTTAACCAGAACAGACGTCATCCTGCTTGAAACAAATGACGGCAGGCTTCACCTGGAGCAGGCTCTGATGGTGATGAAAGCGGGAAAAAGATTGTTTATTGACAAACCTGTTGCCGCCTCACTCTCAGATGCAATTGCAATTTTCAGGGCAGCAGAACATTACAGGGTGCCCGTTTTTTCGTCCTCATCCCTTAGGTATATCCAGGGTGCAGGCGAGATCGCGGGAGGCTTGATCGGGAAAGTGCTCGGAGCTGATACCTACAGTCCTGCCACCCTGGAGAAGACCCATCCCGATCTGTTCTGGTATGGGGTGCATGGAGTTGAAACCTTATTCACAATAATGGGGACCGGATGTCAAAGTGTTTCGGGGGAATTTACAGAAGGAATTGACCATGTTACCGGCCTCTGGGCAGATAACAGAATTGGTACGTTCAGGGGAATACGAAAGGGTAAATCTGACTATGGAGGCACTGTATTCGGTGAGAAAGGAATTTCAGTACTTGGCAAATACAACGGTTATAATCCTTTACTAATCGAAATTGTAAAATTCTTCCAGACCGGCATTCCTCCGGTCAGACCGGATGAGACAATTGAGATCTTTGCATTCATGGCCGCCGCTGCGGAGAGTAAAAAGCTGAACGGGGACCGGGTGATGCTCGAAAAAGTGTTAAAGGATGCTGAGAGGGAAGCTGACCGTAAAATGAAGCTATTAACATTAAATCGATGAAGCAATGAAAAAATACCAGCTTGCCACTCCAATCGTTTTTGTTCTGTTCCTGATCTTCATCGGAAATGGAGAATTACAAGCTCAGGCCGGAAAAAGCCAAAAAGTTGAGTTTCAGATTAAAAAAGCACAACAGAAGGTTGATGTTATGATCGGAGGCAGATTGATTACATCTTACTGCTGGCCTGACGATGTCTACAAACCGGTGTTATATCCTGTGTACACCCTTTCCGGAACTGAAATAACACGCGGATTTCCGCTCAGACCCAGAGCCGGTGAACGGAATGATCATATACATCAGGTCGGAGTATGGTTTAATTACGGAAATGTAAATGGATTCGATTTCTGGGGTAATGGCTCAACTGGTAAAAAGAGTGAAAACGGGGGTGTTATTAAGCATCTCGGCATAGAACAGACTAAAGATGGTAACGGGGAAGGAATCATGACGGTAAAAGCAAGCTGGCAGGACCCTGCCGGAAAGGAGCTTTTGTCGGAAAGTACTGAATTTCATTTTATTGTAAAAGAACATTTATACATTATTGACAGGATAACCACCCTCACTGCCACAGGAAATACTATCTCAATGAAGGACACAAAGGAGGGGATGTTTGCTATACGGGTTGCCCGCCAGCTTGAACTACCGTCAAAAGAAAAAGTACCGCTTCTTGATGCACAGGGACAGCCCGGATCAGAATTAGCGATGGAAAACAAGGGGGTCACAGGTAATTACCGGAGCAGCGAAGGTATTACAGGTGATGCCGTCTGGAGCACCCGGGCTAAATGGATGGATCTGTACGGGACCATTAATAATGAAAAGGTTTCGGTTGTGATATGCGACCATCCGAAAAATCCCTCATACCCGACTTACTGGCATGCCAGAGGCTATGGATTATTTTCTGCAAATCCCCTTGGGGGGAGCGATTTTACAAACGGGAAAGAGGTCATTGATTTTTCCGTGCCATCCGGCAAAAATGTTACTTTCAGATACCGGATGATCATCACTTCAGGATTTAATATTGATGACAAATCAATTAATGACCTTGCAAACGATTTTGCTGCCAGATAATCCGGTGGAAAAAATAATCTTATGAATAAGCTTAACAATCAGATAGACAAATTTTAATCACATCGTAAAAGAAGTTATATTATGGCAGACAAATTAACAAGACTTAATTTTTTGAAAACTGCAGGATTGGCAGCTTCAGGTATGATGATAGGAGGGAGCGCCTCTGCAAAAACAGTACGGCCTGAAATAATCCCGGGTCATTCCGCGGGAAGTCCGGCAAGAAAGGTAAATCTGGCTCTTATCGGAATTGCAAATCAGGGGGCTGGTGATGCCAGACAATTTATCAAATCGGGTCTGGCCAATATTGTAGCAGTGTGCGACGTGGACCTTGATTCCCAGGGTTGCCAGGAAATTATCAAATTAGTTCCAAAAGCAAAACAGTTCAGGGACTTCAGGGTGATGTTCGACACGATGGCAGGCGACATTGATGCCGTTCAGGTTGCTATTCCCGATTTTGCACATTTCCCGGTGGTGATGGCTGCAATGCAGCTCGGGAAGAGTGTATATGTTGAAAAGCCAATGTGCCGGACATTCCTTGAAGCGGAGTTAATGGCCAGGGAGGCAGAAAAAAATCCAAGGCTTGTTACCCAGGTTGGTAACCAGGGGCATTCAGGCGAGAACTATTTCCAGTTTAAAGCCTGGAAAGAGGCAGGGATAATAAAAGATGTCACGGCAGTTACGGCATTCATGAACGGTAGCCGCAGATGGCATCCATACGACCCGAATATTACCAAATTCCCCGAAGCACAGCCACTTCCGAAAGGAATGACTGACAAGGACTGGGATACCTGGCTCACAACAGCAGCATACCACGACTTCAACGAAAAGTATCACCCGGGCAACTGGCGCGGCTGGTACGATTTCGGTCTGGGTGCTCTCGGCGACTGGGGTGCCCATATCCTTGATACCATCCATCAATTCCTTGACCTTGGCCTGCCATATGAGATTGAACCTGTTCACGTACGAAACCTTAACGACTATTTCTTTCCACTCGAATCCACAATAAGGTTCCGTTTCCCGAGCCGGGGAGATATGCCAGCATGCGATATAACATGGTATGACGGAGTGGAAAACCTTCCGCCTGTACCCGAAGGATATTTTTCGGTTAATGCTTCTACCGACAAAACCATTCCGCCTCCCGGAGGTGTTGCCCGGCAGGACGCTCAACCTCAGGGAAGGCAAGCTAGCCAGCAAAAGTTACCGGGTGCCGGTAAGATCATCTTCAGCAAAGAACTGAATTTCAAGGGAGGTACTCACTCAGCCCCGCTGTTTATCTTTCCTGAAGCGAAGGCAAAGGAAATGGCCCCCATATTGCCCTCCTATCCCGAAAGTCCTTCCGATCACTATGTGAACTTTCTGAAGGCATGTATGGGAGAGGAGAAAACCCGTTCACCATTCCAGACATTTGCCCCGCTGGCACAGTTATTTTCTCTTGGCATTATTGCAATCCGCCGGAATAAAAAGCTGATCTTCAACCGTGATACAAAGGAGATTGTAAACGATAAGTTTGCAAATTCCATGTTGACCGACAGGCCGCCACGAAAGGGCTGGGAAAGTTATTATAACATTTAGAAAATACTGTTAACCTGATCACCCTCCCCTGAGCTTCTTGAGCTCATTAAAATGTGCCATCGACATTTTTTCGCGGGCTTCCCTTGATGCCTTGCGGTAGGCTTCGAATTCCCTGTTAAGGTCTTCGAACTCCTTTTTGGTGTGGGTGGTGACGGCATAATTTCGTTTGAACATAAGGAAGCCGATTGTCAGAAGACCGGCAAGTATGGCTACAATGATCCACATAACTGCGTTGTAGGCTGCTTTATTTACATTTATGCCCAGCAACCTGATGCTGTTTTTTGTTTTTGTCATCCTGTCAAGGTCCTGCCTGACAGTTTCAAGCGATTTATTAAGGGTATCGATCCGGAGGTTTAAATTTGCCGTAACATCTTCAAGCCTCAGTATCTCTTTATTGGCTGCCATCAGCGAATCAGGGAGTTCTTCTTAATCTTCTGAAACATATCTTCCCTTACGGCACGATAGTCTTCATAGATCCGTGTCTTCTCCTGAATATATTGCATCTGATCCCTTAAGGTTCCGTTCAAAAGCACATCAGGAATGCCGGTCTGGCCTTCAGCCCTGAAAACAATGAATAATGTCAGCGCTATTGTAAATGCAAATCTGGTACCCATACAGTTCATTATTTTCATTGGATATAATTAAAATCTGAATATTTGGTCTCTCTCATAAACGTGTTCAACAGTTAATTATTATATATGCGGGGTCCGTCCTGTATTAAAACAGGGTCGCTCCGGAGAGTAGCCGGGAACCGGCAAAATAAGTTGGATAAAAAAATTAACTCTCAGAATATTGTTTCATTATTTTTTTAATAAAATTTAACTATATTTACTTGCAGATAAGCAATAGATGCTTAACAGAACTGTCTAAACCTATTTCTAACTAACCTGAAATGCCTATGCATATTGCTGCTTACTCTTTTGGACGGTGGTAAATAAGGCTTTTAATCACTGTCTTCTCTTACATTTTTATTTATTACTTAAACCTATCTAACCAAATTACACATGAAAGTAGAACAAGGTCAAAAGGCACTGTTCTTTAAGTGCCTTAAAAAGTTGTGTTTGGATCTTAAGATTTTGATCCTGATTGTGTTGCTAGGCGCCGCAAATACCCTTTCAGGGTCAGAGCCCCAGCAATTAACTGTTACCGGAACTGTAACGGATGCTTCAACTGGAATCCCCATGCCGGGGGTGAATGTTGTTATTAAAGGGACTGTCCTGGGTGCCCTTACGGATCTGGGTGGAAAATACACACTGACGGTACCTGATCAAAACGCTGTCCTGGTATTTTCTTTTATCGGTTATCTCACACTGGAAGAGCCCGTCTCTGGCCGTACGACTATCAATGCTGCCCTTTCACCTGCAACAACCGAACTTGAAGAGGTTATTGTAACCGGTTATGGGACCCAGAAGAAAAGCGACCTCACCGGTTCGGTGGTAAGAGTGGCAATGGATGAAAAGTCATCACTTGCCAACATGAACATTTCACAAGCCCTGTCAGGCGCTACTGCCGGGGTGAATGTTCAGGGATCAGGACTGGCGGGAAGTGATCCAAGTCTTTCCATCAGAGGACAGACTTCTTTATCAGCAAATGATGCACCACTTATTGTTCTTGATGGCATTATCTATAATGGCTCTATAAGTAATATAAATGTCAGTGATGTTGAGTCAGTTGATATTCTTAAAGATGCAAGTGCTGCTGCAGTTTACGGATCAAGGTCTGCTAACGGTGTGATGCTTATTACCACCAAAAAGGGTAAAACTGAAAAACCGCTTATATCATTTAATATGTATTACGGTTTTCAGGATATGACAAATAATCCCAATGAGGGTCATGAATGCGGAAGAATATGCAGTCAGGCTTACTGATTACTATTATCAGCAGGACCTTTATACATGGTATAAAACCAAACCAACAAGTGCAACAGGGAAGCCGGTCAGACCCGATATCAACTGACCGCAATATTGTTGCAGCACGGCTTAAGAACACAGGAAGAAAGGGATAATTATCTTGCCGGTAATGAAATTAACTGGGTGGATGAAGTTTTGCGAACAGCACCTATACAGAACTATAATCTCAGTATGTCGGGGAAAAGTGCAAAGTCAAATTACTATGTATCTGCCTCATATACCAATGAGGACGGTATTCTTAAAAATGACGATTTCAGCAGGATGACCCTTCACTCTAATGTTGAGAGCAAAATTACCGATTGGCTTACAGTCGGATTAAATTCTTCCTATTCTTTCCGTGATTATTCGGGGTTGGAAGCAAATCTTGGCAATGCAAGAGCCTGCAGCCCTCTGGCAAACAATAAGATAGGCCTGCCAAATTATGACATGTATCTGACCGGGGAGGCTTATATGCCTTATCCTCTTAATAACCTGTATGTTGATCATAAAGATAACCGGAATGACCTGTTGCTTGTTGGGAATACCAAGATAACAGTTCCATGGATACAGGGATTGACATATGAATTTAATTATTCCAACAATTTTACCACCAGGAAATATAACAGGTTTTATCCTTCCACTGTACCGGATGGTTCCGGCAACAAAGGTCAGGCTATTAAAAATCCGTCGGAAGAAAGAAACTGGATCTATAATAACATTGTAACCTATTTAAGGACATTCGGTAATCACCAGGTAAATGCAACTTTACTTTACAGCCAGGAAGGCCGGAATGCAGAGAGTTCGACAATCAATGCACAGGGATTTGACAATCCCGTTCTGGGGTATAATAATGTAGGCCTTGGAACTACTGTAACAGTCGGATCAACGGCATGGAAAGAAAACAGTATTTCATATATGGCCCGTCTTAATTATACGTTTATGAACCGTTATCTGTTAACGGCGACAATCCGCAGAGACGGCTTTTCAGGATTTGGTCCGGACAAAAAATTTGCAAATTTCCCGTCAGTATCACTTGGGTGGGTAGTTTCGGATGAAGCATTCATGCAGGATCTTAATGGCTCTATCTGAAGCTCAGAACATCCTACGGTGAAAACGGCAACCAGGGAATTGGCCGTTATTCAAGCTTCTCAAGGATGACAGCAGATTCATATGTATACGGTCCAACAACAGCAATTGCCGTTTACCCGAGCAGTCTGGGAAATGCCAGTCTTGCCTGGGAAAAAACAGCTTCATTTAACCTTGGAATTGACTTTGGTTTATTCAACAGGAGAATTTCAGGATCACTGGATCTGTATAAAGCTAAAACCACCGATGTGCTTGTCAGAAGAGCACTTCCTCCCACAACCGGATACGCGAAATGTCTGGACAAATATCGGGGCAATCGACAACAAAGGAATTGAACTTGAATTAACTTCAATAAACCTTACAGGCAACACTTGGCTGGGAAACCAATTTTGTCTTTTCGCTTAACAGGGATAAGATATCCAAACTCTATGGTGATGAAAATGATAAGGATGTAGGTAACTCATGGTTTGTCGGTGAGTCCATAACTTCCATCTATGACTATGAAATGGCAGGAGGACTCTGGACAGAAGCTGAACTTTATGCAGGACAAACCTATAATAACTGGTATCCGGGTCAGTTCAGATATGTTGATCAGAATGACGATGGTGTCATTGAACCCAATACTGACAGAAAAATTATCGGTTACAGAACACCGAGTTTCAGGTTCAGCATTAATAATACTCTGACCTACAAGAATTTTACACTGATCATTCTTCATAAACTCAATACAGGGTGGTAAAAAGTATTACATGCTTGACAATGCCGGTGTTACCAACGTTGCCTGGCGTTCTGATGATGTTTTAAGAATAAACGCTTCGGCTGTCCGTCCTTACTGGACACCTGATAATGGAGTCGACAATGCTACCGGTGTATATAATTCACCTGCTGTCACCAGTGGAATTTATGAAAGCAGAAGCTTTGTCAGATTGCAGGATGTATCTCTTTCATACACCTTTAGTCCCGAGATTGCTGAATTCAGCTTAAAGCTACAGGCATGTCAGATCTATATCTCAAGCAAAAATCCTTATATCTGGACGAAATGGTCAGGATGGGATCCTGAAGTTGTAGGCTGGAATGCCTCTGATGGGAATACCAATACCAATACACCGCTTATGAGAAATATAACTGCAGGTTTCAGGGTTACATTCTAATTTGATTTATTAAAATTTAAAGATGAATAATTATGAAACCTAAAAATTATAATACAATGAAAAGATATATAAATCTTATTAGTAAGAAGTTCTTCTTACTGCAGGGATACTTCTCTTGGTCTTCCCTTCATGCAGTGAAGATGTACTTGATGAGATCCCTCTTGATTTCCTTGCCCCGGAGAATGCCTATAATACTCTGCCCGGGATAAAGCAGGGAATAACAGGATTGCATTTTTCAGTGCGTCAGAGGTGGTTTTACGGAACTGATCAGGATGCCGGTGCAATCATAAAAGGTCTTGGTTCTGATATTGCCTACCATGGGGAAGACCCGAACAGTACAAGATTTATGTGCAATTATGTGAATTATGTCACTTCAGAAAATGGTTATCTAAGAAATTTCTGGACATGGAACTATGAGCTTATTCAGAGGGCAAATGTTCTGATTGAAGGTATCAATAGTGCGGATCCGACAATCTGGTCGAGTGATGCCCAGAAGAATGCCTATCTTGCTGAAGCTATGTTCTTCAGGGCATTTGCCTACCGTATACTTGTTTCAACTTATGGTGATGTACCTCTTGTTACTGAGGTTATCAAGTCCGCAAAAACTGATTTTACCAGGACACCAAAAGCAGAGGTCTATGCCCAGATGGAAGAGGATCTTCTGTTTGGGACAACCAACCTTCCTGCTCCGGGTTCGGAAGAAGGCTCCGGGCAGGATTACACAGGGAGCTGCCTGGCACATGCTGAGCGAATGCTACCTTACACAGGCTAAATATCAGCTGGCTGCCGATGCAGCATCAGAAGTTATTGACGGATATAGCTATGCCCTTATGACTGAGCGGTTTGGAGACAGGCAGAATGTGGTTTTCGGCAAAGGCGACCCATACTATGATCTGTTTGCATTCGGAAATCAAACTCTGGGGATAAATACTGAAGCCATCTGGGTTATACAGGTTGAGCCACCGCCAACTATCGGAGGAGGATCGGTTGAAGGCAACAGGACATTCGGACCTGCATATTTCAGGATTGGAAATACTCCCGACGGAAAAGTAGCTTTCAGGGGTGAGCTGGTTGCAGGTAAATATACAGGTTATTCGGATACTCTGGGCCGTCCGGTATCCTGGGTACATCCTACCAATTATGCAGCTTATGATATCTGGAGAAGCGACTGGAATAATGATGTCCGCAATGCCAAATATAATATCAAAAGGAATTTCTATTATGACAATCCGGCTTCGACCTTCAATAAGAAAAAAATTAATCTCCTGGTCGATTATGCAACGCAGTATGCTGCAGGTACAAGGGATGCCATGAGGGATTCCACTCAGTATATTTATCCCTACTGGATGAAGTTTGCAGATCCGTGCCACTATTTTACCGATCCGGCCAGATCGGGCGGAGGAAATGACCACAAGGACCGGTATGCCATCCGACTGGCTGAAACTATTCTTCTGCGTGCAGAGGCGTATGTCGGTCTGGGGCAACCTGACCTGGCTGCAGCTGATATAAATCTGATCAGAAACAGGGCAAATGCCACGCCTGTCCTTCCTGCCGATGTGGATCTGGATTATATTCTTGATGAAAGGGCAAGGGAACTATACGGAGAGGAGTGGAGACATATTACTCTTCGGCGGATGGGAAAACTTGTGGAAAGGGTACGGGCTCTTAATAATAATCCTAAAAACCCGGGCTTGAATATTCAGGACTATCATTCATTATGGCCGATTCCGCAGTCACAGATCGATCTTAACATTGATGCCGAATTCCCGCAAAATCCGGGATATCCGACAAATTAAACAGATCTGTCAGTAGGTATAGCATTAATACTTAAGTAATAAAATCAGTGGATCTAAATGGTCCACTGATTATTTTTTAAGGCAAAACAACATCGAAGTGGTTTCTTTTTAACCGCAAAGTTCGCAAAGTTGCCGCAAAGTTCGCAAAGCTAAAACCTTTATCTATAATTCTTTGCGATCAAAACTCAGTGTACCTCTGTGAATCCTCTGTGGACCCTCTGTGTAAGTTCTTAAATTTATTTTAGTTACACAGAGTTCCACAGAGAAGACACAGAGTTCCACAGAGAAAAGTAAATTACTTTGAGGCACATGGGTATTGTGTTTTGAAAAAAATACGTCTTATAAGACATATTAAAAGACGTATTAAATTCAAAATCCGTCAATAGCTTCACGCATCGCAATTATATTCTGAGGAGGAACCTCTGAAAGGATATTATGAACAGCAGCAAATACGAATCCGCCGCCAGGAGCCAGGGCTTCAATATTTTTCCTGACATCGTTCTTCACTTCCTCAGTTGTCCCGGAAGCAAGAATTTTCTGGGTGTCCACTCCTCCCCCCCAGAAAACGATATCCTTTCCAAAATCCTTTTTGAGCTTATACGGATCCATACCGGCTGCATTAATATGGACAGGATTTAATATTTCAATTCCCATCTCAATGAAATCAGGTATTAAAGGGCGTACATTTCCGCATGAGTGAAACATGATCCTGGCTTTTGGCGCATACTGTTTCATTGCACTGATGATCCTCGCGATATGCGGTTTATAGTACATCCTGAAGTGATCCGGATCGATCAGCTGCGATTCCTGAGTACCATAATCATCAGCTTCGGCAATGACGTCTGCAACATCTCCCAGATCAGCCAGCGCCATTTTCCAGAATTCGATCTTAAGGTCGGCCAGTTTACCGACGAGAGCATCGGAGAATTCGGGGTAAAGGAAAGGATCGACAAGTGCATTTGTCATCCCGCGGAATCGCTGCTGCATCTCGAAGATACCTGCGCAGAGACCTTTAAGAATTACCGCCTTCCCCTGGTCCCTGAAACCGATAGCTTTTTCCCTCAATCCCTTTATTCTCTCCGGATCTGCAGCCCGGGGCCAGTTATATTTCAGGATCTCATCCATACCGGGAGATATATTTTCCATCGGATGTTTTACAAGCGAAAACCATAATCCGCCACTTTTCGGGAAGTGATGGGTAAATCCCCATTCATCCAGGTACTCCCAGTTGTCTCCCTTGTCTGAAAGTTGCCGGAATACATCCCAGTTGTGGCTTGTGAGGGGGAACAACCCGCGTGTATCGACTTTGAGAGTTTCAAGAATGTCTGCTGAGGGGATCACTATCTGTTGAATAACATCCGACCAGTCGGGTTCCTCCTCATTTTTTCCAAGGAAGGTGATTAGTTTCCGGTAGGCCCCATTAGCGATTCCTGTCCAGGTTGTCCCGGCAAGGTCAAAGGGTATCTGATCCGGTTCCTGATGATTCAGTGCAGCCAGCAATCTTTCTCTGCTTTTCATTATATTTAAATATTGACTGTTTTAATCCTGGGGACCAGCAGGTGGATGATAAGGAGAGCCAGAAGATATCCTGATCCGGCAACTGCAAATGGGATTGCATACCCCTCAACTCCCGTATTCTGCAGTATTCTTCCCACCCCGTATGAAACCAACGCTCCGCCTACTGCTCCTGAAAACCCGCCAAATCCGGCTACAGTTCCCGTGGCTTTTCTCGGGAATATATCCGACATGAGGCTGAACATATTTGCCGACCAGCCGCAATGACCGCCGGCAGCGAGGGCGATTAGCCCGACGGCAGTCCATAAACTGTCAGTGTGTGGGACAATCATTACAGGAAGGGCAAACAGGCCGCAAGCCAGAAGCCCCAGTTTCCTTCCTTTGTTCAGACTGAAACCGATTTTCAGGAATTTGGATGAAAGCCATCCAAGAAAAACTCCTATGCCCCATGAAATCAGATAGATCGTAAAGAAGGGAAGTCCTATATCCTTTATATCCACCCCGTATTTTTCATTGAGGAATTTTGCTCCCCAGAAGAGGTAAAACCACCAGATCGGATCGGCCATGAATTTCCCTGCAGCAATTGCCCAGGCGCCCCTGTGGATCAGGATATCCCGCCATCTCACTTTCTCACTTTGATTTTCGGTGCTGCTGTCGCTGTTGATATAGTCGAGCTCAGACCGGGATACCTTTGGATGTGAGTCCGGCTGTTTGAAATAAGTGAACCAGATGAGGATCCATAAAAGCGAAATCGGGAAAGTCCAGAGGAAGCCGACCTTCCAGCTGCCTGATGAAATGACCAGTGCCGGAATTATAAGTGGCGACAGGATGGTTCCCATGTTTGAGCCGCCGTTAAAGATGCCGATAGCCAGGGCTCTCTCTTTTTTGGGGAACCATTCGGCAACCACTTTAATAGCGGCGGGGAAGTTTCCCGACTGCCCGATGGCCAGGGTGAAACGCGCAATCGCAAATCCTATCCAGCTTCGTGCAATTGTGTGTGCCACAGCTGCAAGGCTCCATATACCAATTGATATGAGATAGCCTCTTTTGGTACCTATCCTGTCTATTACCGTTCCCATTATCAGGAAGCAGGCGGCATAGGCAACCATGAAAGCGCTGTTGATCAGTCCGTACTGTTCTTCATTCCATCCGATCTGAGTCTGAAGCCACGGGGCCATGATACCAAGCGCAGACCTGTCGATATACAGGATGGTTGTTGCGACAAACAACATACTGAGAATGACCCATCTGAAGTTAGTCCCGGGCTTACTGACCATGATGAAATGTTAAATTATGTTGCAAGTTGCATGTTGCATGTTGCAAGTTGTTGTTAAACTGCAACCTGCAACCTGCAACCCGCAACCCGCAACCTGCTATACTATTTCCCAAGACCTGCCAGTACACCGTGGAAATACCCTATCGATTCTGCTATCCCTGCAAGAGGGTCATTCATGTCTTTTCCGTACTCCAGGCTGCAGGTCCCTGAATATTTCTGATCACGCAGGGTTTTAAAGAACCGCGGGAAATCAATTATACCACGGCCCGCTTCGACACACCATCCGGCCTTTTCAGGTTTATCCACGTCCCAGATATGGAAATCAAATATCCTGTCTTTGAATTTAATACACGACTCAACAGGATCGAGCCCAAGCCTTGCGGTATGGGCAATATCGAGACAGAAACCGATACGGGGATCGAGGCTTTTAATTTCCTTCCAGACATCTTCAGGGCTCGAATATAATTGGAGATCAGGACCGTGATTATGGATTGCCAGTTTAAAGTTATACTCCTTTACTTTCTTCTCAACATAAGGAAGTAATTGAATGTCAGGAACTCCGACAATAAGAGTGACTCCGACCATCCTGGCATAAGCGAATGCCTGGTCAACTGCGGCTTCTGATTTCATGTAGATCGGACCTACACCGTATGGTTCAACACCAAACGACTTCATCTTTGCCAGTGTCTCATCAATTACCTCTTTTGTGCTATTAAGGGGAAGATGAAAATCCTTGACTCCCAGCAATGAGACACCTGCTCTTTTCATTATTGCCAGAGACTGGTCGAGATTTAGTTTTGCGAAAGAATAGCCGGCAACAGCCAGTCTGAATGTGTCGGCGGTTACAGGTTGATTAACCGGTGCTCCTGAAGCAAAAGGCTGCAGGCTTGCTGCAACAACACCCGTACCTGCTGTCCTGACAAAGTTTCGTCTTGTAAATTTCATGATATTTATAATTGGCGATTAGATATTATTTAGGGTCATGTTTTCACTTCAAAATTTAAAATACTTTTCACGGATTGGGATATTTAACTGAGCCGAAGCAGCATTGTCATTTAAAATTTCTTCAGTATCAGGATTCCATGTTATAGACGACCCGGTTTTGATTGCAATCAATCCAAGCTGGCACATTGAAATGGTACGGTGTGCAGTTTCAAGCGGCTCAACTGTCTGAGTGCCGTTTTTAATTGCAAGCAGGAAGTCTTCCTTATCCGAAGGCAGATTCATGAATGAAACTTCACCTGCACCGGTTGGTGAATCGAGAATCGACTGGGAGCTTGCAGTAAGTTTGTCCTGATATTCGATTTCAATCCAGCCGTCTGTACCCTCGAAGCGGACATAAGGCCTTTCAATGCTGAAGAAGACTTCCACTCCGCTGGCATAGCGGTATTTTATATTAAACTTATTAAGTGTATTCCAAAGACCTCTGTCGAATTCACCGGTACCTTCGATACTGACAGGACCGCTGTATTCAGTATTGTTTCCCCACTGCACTATACCCATCAGATGAGCTCCCCAGTTTGAGATCATGCCGTTGCAATAGCTGTCGACTCTCATCCATCCGGGGCGCCGGTTGTTAACCTTAATATCATGGACCCGTTTTTCAGTGTAGGGAACTTCCCATGCAGGCCCCAGCCAGAAATCATAATTAAGCTCAGCCGGGACCGGCATTGTAGGCTGAACTGGCAAAGGAGGCCCATCGGAGGGCACGGCGACAAAAATACGCTGAAGCTTGCCGATGCGTCCGTTACGGACAAGTTCAACAGCCCTGGCAAATTTTGGCAATGTTCTGAATTCACTGTCATTACGGGTAATTACACCGGATTTTTTTATTGCCTTAACAAGCTGGCGGCCATGCTCAATACAGGTTGAGATTGGCTTTTCGAGCGAAATATGCTTTCCTGCCCTTGCAGCTTCAATGGCCATGGGCACATGCCAGTGATCGGGAGTTGCAATCATCACTGCATCAATGTCTTTTCCGGAAAAAAGTTCTCTGAAATCGTCATAGGTTTTGCACCCTTTGTATGAAATTCCTTTCTGGGCAGAATAAAAATCGTTGACCTGTTTCTGCCCGTTCCCAAGCCGCCAGGAATCCACATCACAAACTGCCACTATCTGGGCATGTTCCGATTTCAGGAACTGAGGGATATTTGGACTTACAGTCTGCCTTCCGATTCCGACCACTCCGACATTTATCCTGTTAGCCGGCCCTTTACTTCCAAGTAAATAGGAAGGAATAATAGTTGGGATCGCAAAAGCTCCTGCAGCCCCGATTGCGGACCTTTTTAAAAAAGTCCTTCTGTTACTGCTCATTATGAAATTGTATTTGTTTTAACCAGGAAGATTAAATAAAATGATACTAAAGATAAAGATTTTGGCAACAACAAACAGGGAAAATTAATTTGTTTTAGTTAAAAAGAGTTAAGGAGTTACACTATCACTAATAAATGATTATTTTTAACATAAGTTCTTATTTTATTTAAGATTCACTGTTTCTCAAAACCTACGATTATGAAAAGCTCCAAAATTTCGAGACGCAAATTTTTAACCGCTGCTGCAGCTACAGCTGCCATCAGCGTAGTTCCTTTCAATTTCGCGATATCAGCCGGGCGACAGGGTAAGAAGCCCAATTCAAAAGTCGCAGGCGTTCAACTTGGTTGTACTACCTACAGCTACCGGATGATGCCTCACAAGGTGGATGAGGTGATCCCGTACCTTCTTCTTGCAGGTATAAACTCAATTGAGCTCAGAAGTGTCGCTGAAGAGGACCTGGGTATACCTGAGATGCCAGCGAGGCCAAGGGGTACGTTAACCGACAAGGAAAAAGCTGATTTTGCAAAGGGTAACGACGAAGCAAGGGAGGCTCAGCGTAAATGGAGGTTATCCCTCCCGATGGAGAGATATGCAGATATGAGGAAAAAATTCAACAGCGCCGGTATTGATGTTTACATTACGAAATTTGCTCCTTCTTCATGGTCCGATGACGAAATAGACTATGCCTATAATGCAGCAAAAGTGCTGGGATCGATAGGTATTACTGATGAACTTTCGGATGAGGCCTGCCAGAGGCTTGGCAAATTTGCTGAAAAACACAAAAGCCTTGCAATGTTTCACACTCATGGTCAGGTTGCCGATCCGGGTTTCTCATTCGACAAGTACCTGGGTTACTCTCCGGCCAACATGCTCAACCTTGATGCAGGTCATTATTTTGGGGCTACCGGTCTTCACCCGAATGATGTGATCATTAAGTATCACAATAAAATGAGAAGCATTCACATCAAGGATAAAACAGGTCCCAAACATGCAACACCAAATACCAATATGCCATTTGGAAAGGGTGAAACACCCATTGCCGATATTTTGCTTCTTCTCAAAAAAGAAAA
Organism: uncultured Bacteroidales bacterium; assembly: GCA_963806555.1. Lineage (GTDB taxonomy): Bacteria > Bacteroidota > Bacteroidia > Bacteroidales > VadinHA17 > LD21. The sequence continues at coordinate 93,247 of CAWDYR010000009.1, forward strand.
ATGGCCTATAAGCGTTGACATAGAGCTTGAGTATCCTATCCCGGAGGGGTCGGACGCCGCAAGGGAAGTTTTAAAATGCATCGAGTATATGAGAGATATTCTTGAATAATATCAAATAATAGCTATGAGATTATCCTTTGTGCTGGTTATGTCTGTTTTGTTTTGTTTCCCCTGCCTCTCGTCAGGTCAGAAGCCTGGTAAGAAAATAATAATTACAGGAAAGGTAACAGCATGCAGGTAATAAACCGGTTCCGGCAGCAACAATATTCATCGACAAGAAGAAAACCACGGCCGTAACCGATGAAAACGGGTTATTCAGGGTGAAAGTGAAACCTGGTGCCAGGGAGATTCTTGTTCTGTCATTGTTAAACGGGGCAAAGGAAGAACTTATAAACGGCAGGACTGAAATTGACATTAATTGACAGGCAATTCATCAGGAAGCCCCGAAAACAAGGTGAATAACAGGAAAATGAAACAAAGGCATCCGGAACCGTTGATGTGAGGAATTCAGGAGTACCTGTTTATCAGGATATTTATGATATGATAAGAGGGAGGGTTGCCGGGGTAGAAGTTTCAGGCAAGAGCATAAGGATAAGGGGTATCAATTCTTTGAATGTCAACACGGAACCTCTTTTTGTTGTCGACGGTATAATTGTAAATACAATAGATGAAATTGCTCCCGAAACTGTGAAATCGATCGACGTACTTAAAGGTCCGGATGCCACAGTTTACGGTACAAGAGGTTCAAACGGGGTAATACTCATAACCCGCCGCAAAGGGATTGAGTAGAAAAGACAGGTATAATTGTTAAATCCCATCCATTATGAAGACCGGCACGATTATTGCGCGGACCTGATGGGACTTTGCTAACCATTTACCTGATGAAACAGCTCAGATCTTTAATCCTTCTGATCTTAATACTTAATTATTGTACTTCTGTCAGCTCCCAAAAGCTTTCGGGTGGTTTTGCCCAGAATGACCTCAAAGTAATAGAAAACAACTGGCTGGAATTCACCGATGCACCGAATGCCCTTTATCACCACCTTACAGGGCAGGCATTTGAGCTTCTTGAAGAGCGGGCAGCAAGAGTATCCGGGATCAGTACTTTAAGTGGCTGGCAGCAGAGGCAGAAGGAAATTAGTGAAACCCTGGCAGATATTGTTGGTCCGTTTCCGGAAAAGACTCCGCTTAACGCCAGGATAGTCAGGACTATCGACAAAAAAAGTTATCGGGTAGAGCATATTATTTTTGAATCACAACCCGGATTCTATGTAACCTCTTCTCTTTTTATTCCAGCTGATATTAAAAGAACTGTCAGACCGGCTGTTATTTATTGCAGTGGTCATTCAGCTGACGGCTACAGAAGCCAGGTTTATCAACATGTTATTTTGAACCTGGTTTCAAAGGGGTTCATAGTTTTTGCCTTCGATCCTGTCGGACAGGGGGAACGGCTTGAATATGACAGCAATAAAACAGGGAATTCATTTATTGACGGTCCGACAAAGCAACATTCATATCCCGGTGCACAGGCATTCATAACGGGATCTTCACAGGCAATGTACATGATATGGGATGGGATTAGGGCTGTTGATTACCTGATTACCAGAAAAGAGGTGGATCCTTCAAGGATCGGAATCACAGGACGTTCCGGAGGGGGGACACAATCGGCATATATTGCAGCATTTGATGATCGTATTTATGCCGCAGCTCCTGAAAACTACATAACTAACACCAGGCGACTTCTTCAGACGATCGGTCCGCAGGATGCGGAACAGAATCTGTTCAATTCAGTTTTCCGGGGCATCGATCACCCTGATTTCCTGATTGTCAGGGCTCCGAAGCCGGCATTGATGATTACCACAACGCGCGATATGTTCAGCATCCAGGGGGCAATGGAGACTGAAAAGGAGGTAAGCAGAATTTATGCAGCCTATGGTAAGAAAGATTGTTTTTCAAGGATTGAGGATGATGCCGGACATGAATCTACCCTTAAGAACAGGGAGGCGATGTACTCTTTTTTTCAGAAGCATCTGAATAACCCGGGTAATGCAGGCGATGAACAGGTTCAGCTGCTAACCCCTGAAGAGCTGAGAGTTACACCATCCGGACAAGCGGAGTTCCTTCCGGGTAGTGAAACCGTTTTCAGTCTGAATAAAAAGGTTGCTGAAAAACTCAATGCAAGGCTTAACAATTTAAGAAATGATCCGGAAGCTTATCTGCCCGCTGTGATCGCCGCAGCAAAGAAACTCTCGGGATATATTGAGCCTTCATCAACCGGAGAACCTGTTTTTACAGGTCGTATCCGGTATGAAAACTATTCTGTGGAAAAGTATTTTATCACCGGAGAAGGGAATTATGTAATTCCTTACCTTTTATTTGTACCCTCCAAGACCTGGAAGAAGGCGATGATCTATCTTAATCCGGCAGGAAAGTCAGCCGGATCCGGAAAAGGTGGTGAGATAGAACGTATTGTAAGCGAAGGCATTACTGTTTTTGCTCCTGATCTTCCGGGAACCGGGGAACTGGGTAACGGCACTCTTCACGGCGATGCCTATTACAATGGTGTCTCTTTTAATCTGTGGTTTGCTTCAATTCTGATTAAGCGAAGTATAACAGGGATACAGGCAGGAGAGATTGTGAGGCTGGCCGGAGTCTTAAGAAAAAGAGATCCTGGAGTTCTGATTTCAGGGTTAGCCAGGAATGAAATGGCTCCCGCACTTCTCCATGCAGCGGCTTTTACTCCTGAAATAAACAGCATTATACTTATAGAGCCCTGTTCATCTTATCTTTCAATAGTAACAAGCCGGTTCTACAATCCGGTCTTGATTCATAGCACAGTTGCAGGAGCCCTTAAAGCGTACGATCTTCCCGATCTCGCAGCTACCCTTGCCCCGAGAGATCTTATCATTATGGGAGCAACGGGTGCCAGTATCTCTGGTGTTGACTCATTGAGGGTTACCAGAGATCTGGAAATAATCCGGTCAGAATACCGTAGAAAAAATGCGGATATAAGATTGATGATAACATCTGATACGACGATAGGAAAGGTATCAGGGTTTTTAAATAATTAAATCAGCCTTAAAATTTCTTAGTGAACCTTAGTGAACAATATTGGTTTCTTTATGGTAAGGTATAAGTGATGACTACGAGGGGGATCACAAGGTCAACACAAAAGCACACAAAGAGTATAGTTAAAAATGAAATATCAATACAACCTACTATGAAAAAAACGCTTACACTTCTGATCCTCTTCAATTTTTCGGGATTGTTAATTTATTCACAACCCTCAGGTAAATCCCTTCCTCAACTTGGGAAAGACCCCGTCAGCAAGGTTATAGCAGCTATGAGCCCGGAGGAAAAAGTATCCCTGGTTGTTGGAGGCGGGATGAGGATGTCCGGGATGGGTTATGAAACTTACTTATAACACTGATCCGCAATGAGGCTGACAGGACTTTGGAATATTTGTTTTCGCCGGGCTGATACCTGTGATTTGGGAGTTAGCTCAGCTTGCAGGTTGTAATTAAGGGATATTCTGACATTTACGGACGATATCCCGCTTTTGGTCAAATTTTATATCTTGTAATTTAATTAATTCTTAACTTAGCATTAGTTATGTTGCAATGCGGGGTTCAATAGGTTTTGGCCCTTATTTTGGGAATCAGATTCAAGTTTAAAAAGGTGGTCACTTTCTTTAAACATGGAGGATTCTAAAGGCAGTGTGTCTATTATTTTAAAGATTTAATGAAAAGTTGTAAATTAGATAAATTAACCAGCAGTACAGAATTCTGAACATATATTTATTGAGCAATTAATGAGACATTTAAGGAAATCCATTTTATTCCCGTTTTTTTACCTCCTGACAACCAGCGTGTTTGGCCAACCATGCATTTCTCTTTCATCAGCCCCGGGTACCGATGATCAAATAGTTTGCACCAACACTCCGATAATAGAGATTACCTACACCCTTACACCAGGTATTACGGGAGCACTAGTTTCCGGGTTACCCGACGGAGTGACAGGTGTATATAATCCCGGTGTGTTTACAATTAGTGGAACACCTACGGTATCAGGGAATTTTAATTATAACATAAACACTTCAGGAATTTGTCTTGGCGGTGGTGGAAATGCATCGGGTAAGATTACCGTTAATCCGCTTCCGCTGGTTACTTTTCCGGGTATTTTAACTCCGCAGTGTATAAATTCAACAATATATACTCTGACAGGCGGGTCTCCGGCGGGGGGGACATATAGCGGCGACGGAGTAACCGGAACGAATTTCAACGCAAGTGTTGCAGGGTTGGGGAACCATCTGATTACATATTCTTACACTGATGGTAATGGCTGCTCAAACGCCGCAACAAACTCAATAACTGTAAATTCCATTCCGGTACCGACCCTTTCAAGTTCTGACGCTGATAATATTTTTTGTTCGGGCACAAGCATTACTTTCACTGCCGGTGGCGGGCAAACCTATAATTTCAGGGTAAATAACTCAAGTGTTCAAAACGGGACTTCCAATACTTATACAACAAGTACCCTGACCAACGGGCAGTTTGTTGATGTAATCGTTACAAATTTATCAGGTTGCAGCACTACATCAGGGACGATTACAAATATGGTAAATCCTGTTCCGGTGGCCACGGCTTCAAATAACGGACCTGTATGTCCCGGAACCATATTAACCCTTACAGGAGGACCCGGAAGCATGATAGCATATTCCTGGAGCGGGCCTGATAATTTCAGCTCCGCAATGCAGAATCCTGTGGTTACTTCAAGTGCAACGGCAGCGAAGGCAGGAATATATTCCCTGACTGTAACAAATAGCTTTGGCTGCCAGAATACGGTAACAACCAGCGTAATTGTCCGCGCTTTGCCGGTTGTCACAGCTTCCAATAACGGACCGGTTTGTGCAGGTTCGCCACTAACCCTGACTGGCGGACCTGTTGGAATGGCAGGATATTCCTGGACAGGACCCAACGGATTCACTTCAACCGCACCGAGTCCACAGGTATCAGCTTCTGCCACATTGGCTATGGCAGGATCGTATTTCCTTACGGTAACTGATAATTTCTCGTGTCAGAATATCGCAAGTACTGTTGTTGTTGTGAATACACTGCCTGTAGCAACAGCCACCAATAACGGACCAGTGTGTCTGGGCACTCCTTTAACTCTCGCCGGTGGTCCTGATGGTATGAGTTCCTATATGTGGACCGGCCCCAATGGCTATACTTCAAATGCTCAGAATCCGACAGTGTCTGCCAGCGCTACTTCTGTTATGGCGGGCAATTACATACTTACGGTAACGAATGCTACCAGCGGATGCTTAAGCACGGCATTGACTTCTGTTGTTGTCAATCCCTTGCCTGTTGCCTTTCCAACCAATAACGGGCCAGTTTGTGAGGGAACTGTTTTGACCCTTACAGGTGCACCTGGAGGGATGAGTTCTTATTCGTGGACCGGTCCGAACGGATTTGTATCCGTCCAGCAGAACCCGGTATTCGCATCTGCAACGGCAGCAATGGCAGGCATTTACACCCTTACTATTACCAATGTAAACGGATGCCGGGGGTCAGCAACTACGGCCGTAACAATAAATCCCCTGCCGGTTGCCACAGCCACCAACAACGGACCGGTTTGTGCAGGTTTACCCCTGATACTTGCCGGTGGCCCATTGAATATGACCTCTTATTCCTGGACCGGTCCCAATGGATTCCTCTCCACTTCTCAAAGCCCTACAGTTTCGCTGACATCGACGGTTGCAATGGCAGGTGTTTACACACTTACCGTGATCAATAACAATGGATGCCGCAATACCATAACCACAACCGCTGTTGTAAATGCATTGCCCGTTCCTATCGTAGCAAACAACGGACCAGTCTGTGCGGGCACTCCTCTGACCCTTACCGGAGGTCCCGGAGGCATGACGTCCTATTCATGGACCGGACCTTCCGGATTTGTTTCACCGGACCCGAGCCCGGTTGTTTCACCCCTGGCAACCACGGCAATGGCAGGTGTATATACACTTACAATTACAAACAGTGCCGGATGCACTAACAGTGCAGCCACCACGGCTGTTGTAAGTACGGCGCCCGTTGCTACAGCATCCAACAGCGGACCGGTATGTGTGGGTACCCCACTAAGTCTTACAGGTGGCCCGGCCGGGATGGCTTCATATTCCTGGAGTGGACCAAATTTATTTACATCTACAGCACAGAGTCCGGTTGTTTCGCCCTCTTCAACGCTTGCAATGGCAGGTGTTTACCTGCTAACGGTTACCAGCATTTCAGGATGCCAGGATACTGCCAGCACAAGGGCAGGTGTATTTGCTGTACCGGTTTCAAATGCCGGTCCCGGAGGAGTGGAATGTGATCTGAATTTTGTGCTTAATGCGGTTCCGAGTGTTGGTGCCGGATTATGGTCGGTGGTGACCGGTCCCGGTACAGCAACATTTGCCCCGGCCGCAACCAGTCCCACTGCTACGGTTACCGTTTCGGTCTACGGGACATACACTTTCAGGTGGACTGAGACCAACGGGCCATGTATAAGCAGCTCAATTGTTACCGTGAACTTTTATCAGCCACCATTTATAAATGCAGGACCAGGCGGCGATGCATGTGATCTGGATTTTATGTTTAACGCAGTCCCCAGCGCCGGCGTCGGAACATGGTCAATGATAAACGGCACGGGTACCGCAACTTTTAATCCCAGCGCAATTTCACCTACTGCTACTGTTGTAGTTTCAGAATATGGTACCAAAATATTCAAATGGAAGGAGGCTAACGGCGTTTGTGCCGATAGTGCAACCATAGTTGTAAATTTTTATCAGCAGCCGTTAGCAAATGCAGGAACCGGAGGAAATATTTGCGGTCTGGGGTTTAATTTTAATGCGACCCCAAGCATTGGAACGGGGACATGGACACGGGAGAGCGGGCCGGGAACCGTGGCTTTCACCCCGAATGCCAACCTGCCCGATGCACGTGTCACTGTCTCTGCCTTCGGAACACATGTTTTCAGATGGACAGAAGTAAATGGTACATGTTCGTCGAGTGCAACCGTAAGTGTTACTTTCATTCAGCAACCGGTAGCCAACGGTGGACCAGGAGGGGACAAATGTGGACTGAGTTTCGGTCTTAATGCGGTTCCCGCGTCAGGAACATGCACATGGACAAAGGTTAACGGTCCGGGGAATGTGGTATTTACACCAAATGCCAGTTCACCAAATGCCACTGCTACAGTAACTCAGTTTGGCCAGTATGATTTTGCCTGGACTGTTGTAAACAGCATATGTTCATCGAGCGATGTCGTCAGGGTTATATATCATGATGTGCCCCCTGTGAGCGCAGGATCAGATGGCGTTATTTGCAGGGGCAGAAATTTCCAGTTAAACGCGGCCGGTGTGGGAACATTCCAATGGGTCCCTGCTAACCTGGTGAACAATCCTTCAATACCAAATCCACTTGCAACACCAACAGTAACAACTCTTTTTACAGTTACCCTGACCGACAGGTGGGGCTGTAAGAATTCTGACCAGGTTAACGTGGACGTAAAAATGCAGCCTGTCGCCAATGCCGGACCAGATCAGGAGCTTTCATTCCTTTTTGAAACATCGCTAAATGCTACAGCCCCGGGCAGCGGCCAGACGGGGAATGGACACTTCTTGCCGGTGGGGGAGATATTTCGGATATTAATGATCCTGCAACACATGTTAGTGATCTTATGCTTGAAGCTAATAGTTTCATCTGGACAGTGACCAACCAGGTTTGTCCGGTATCAGCTGATACTGTGACTGTTTTTGTTCGTGACCTGATAATACCGACGCTTATCACTCCTAACCTGGACGGAAGAAACGACTTTTTCGTAATAAACGGCCTTGAAACCCTGGGCAAATCAACTCTTACAATCTTTAACAGATTAGGAGGCAGGGTATATGAGATGGAGAATTACAGTAATACCTGGAACGGGGTAGATGATAATGAAAAGGATCTGCCGGAGGATACTTATTTCTATATTCTGAAAACCGAGAAAAGCAGAACCATAAAAGGTTATGTTGTTATTAGAAGATAAGATGAAAAAGGAATGAAGGTCACCTCTAAAATCATTGCTGTTACGTTGCTGGCTTCGTTGTCGGTGTTCAGTGCCATGGCTCAGCCGGTTTGGGTTAACGGGACTCCTTCTGTAAACTCTACTGGACCTTTATCCATTACATTGAATTACGGCCTTGACCGTCCGGGGACCGTTTACATAATAGTTTTTGATTTTGAAAACCTATCCGTCCTGACATCATCCTATGTCAGGTCACGGGCATTGTTTGGAGCCAGCGGAACAATTGTTGCAACAGATGTCAGGACAGTAAGTAAGGGAAATGTAAAAAAGATTCTTCAGACAATATTAAATGTAAAAAGCCCAGGACAGATTCATACGATTTATGTTGTTGCTGCTGACACCCGGGGATTTCTGCAGCCACTTCCCGTAAGGTTGACTGCCACAACATCCGTATGTCCTGTGGCAAATGCAGGATCAGGTGGCGATGAATGCGACAGGAATTTTGCACTGAATGCTGTTCCAGTCCTGGGTACAGGGACATGGACCAAAATCACCGGACCCGGCAACGCCGCATATTCTCCAAATAACCACACACCTGATGCGGTTGTGACCGTTACAGTTTATGGTACTTATACCTTCAGGTGGACTGAGGTTGCCGGTACATGCATCTCAAGTGGTGATATTACGGTTAATTTCTACAGACCTCCGGTTTCTAACGCCGGTTCGGGAGGCAATGAATGCGATCGTGATTTTGCATTGAGTGCCGTACCTGATGTCGGAACCGGAAGATGGACTATGACAAGCGGGACCGGAACAGCAATGTTTACACCGGCCCCAACTGACCCTGCTGCTACTGTTACAGTGTCGGAATACGGAACCAAGGTTTTCACCTGGACCGAAGTAAATGGGTTGTGTTCAACCAGTTCGAACATCACTGTCAACTTTTATCAGCAACCCGAAGCAAATGCGGGGGTGGGAGGAAATAATTGCGGACGCGAAATATTTCTCAGATGCGGTTCCAAGCGTCGGGACGGGCACCTGGACCCGTGTGAGCGGACCTGGTAGTGTTGTTTTCAGCCCCAATGCAAATACGCCGGACGCAAAGGCTACAGTCTCTCAGTACGGCACTTATGTTTTAAGATGGACCGAGGTAAACGGACCATGCCGCAACAGTGAATCAATAACACTGACCTTCTATGAATATTTATCTGCAAATGCCGGAAATGGCGGAGATGAATGTGACAGGAATTTTCTTCTTAATGCCGTTCCCGGCACCGGAACAGGGACATGGACGAAGGTTAATGGTCCCGGGACTGCAACTTTCAGCCCTAATGCCCATCAGTACAATGCAGTTGTAACTGTTTCAGAATCAGGATCCTATGATTTTGCATGGACTGAAGTTAACTTCAACTGTTCTTCAACTGACATAATAAGAGTTGTTTTTCATGTAGCGCCCGCTGTGAATGCAGGACCGGATGTGGCGATATGCAGGGGAAGCAGCATTAAACTGCAGGCAACCGGATCGGGTAACTTTCTCTGGAGTCCGGCTAATGTGCTAAATAACCCGGCTATTGCCGATCCTGTTGCCACTCCAGGTACCAATACAGTATTTACTGTCAGACTGTCAGATCAGTGGGGATGTGCAAATACAGATCAGGTCACTGTTTCAGTTAGGGAAATTCCTGTAGCAACTGCCGGGCCTGACCAGTTGCTGACTTACGTTTTTCGGACTTCCCTGGTAGCTTCTGAATTGAAGTCCTATGAAAGCGGAGTGTGGACTGTTGTTTCAGGAACAGCAGAATTCGCTGATAAAAATGACAACAATACATTAGTGACTGAACTTTCTTTAGGTGAAAACCGTCTAGTATGGACAGTTAGTAACGGAGTCTGTCCAACTTTTTCAGACACAGTAAATATCTATGTAAATGACCTTATGGTACCAACCCTGATAACTCCGAATATGGATGGGAAGAACGACATCTTCTTCATCAATGGAATTGAGTCCTTTGGAAAAACTGAGCTGACTGTATTCAACCGGTGGGGAGCATTGGTTTATCGCGATGTAAACTACACGGGGAATAATAACTGGGATGGTCAGGATTTAAAAGGAAAACCCCTGCCGGAGGATACTTATTTTTATATTTTAAAACCTGAAAAAGATAATCAGATTTCAGGTTATATTGTAATAAGACGATGAGATGAAAACAATTATCAAAATACTTTTTTTTCTTCTGATTCCGTTAAGCGTGAGCGGGCAATTAACGCCATTTACCAGTCAGTATGTCCTTAATCCTCTTCTTATAAATCCGGCTACTGCAGGAAACAGGGGAGTTTTGAGTCTTGCCGCGTTTTACAGAAAGCAATGGGTTGGCATTAAAGGAACTCCTGAAACAATAACTCTTACTGCTGATGCCCCTTTCAACGATGATAAACTCGGGTTGGGACTTATAATCACAAATGATAAGATAGGTGTTAACCGCGAAACCCGGTTCAACACCAATTATTCCTATAGGATTGCTATTGGAAAGGGGACCTTTTCCCTTGGACTTGGTGCAGGACTTGGCTTAACACATGCAAAGTGGTCTGACCTTATTGTGCTGGATCCGGGAGATGATAATTATCTTGTCGATTCAAAAACATTTGTCATACCCAATTTTAGTTTTGGTGCTTACTACTCAAACCTGAATTATTTTGCAGGGCTTTCAATTCCAAAATTGATAGGTCATAAATTTGACTTTAACAAAAACAAATACGTTCTTAAAAACAATATGAGCGAGTATTCATACATGTTCAATACCGGTTATATTTTTGAACTGTCACCGGATGTGAAGTTTTTTCCTTCCACACTTCTGATCGTGACACCGGGTAATAAACTTCTTTTTGATATAAATGCGCATTTCAGGATGATGGATCGTTTTTGGCTTGGAGCCTCATACAGGAATGACCGCTCAGTAAATGCCCTGTTTCAGTTTCAGCTGACGGATCAGGTGAAATTTGCATACACTTATGATATGGATTTTGGAAGGCTGAGAACTTTCAGCTCAGGGTCACATGAAATAATGCTCAGGTACGAATTCCGGTATAAAGTTGAAGCCATAAGTCCCTTGAATTTCTAAACTTGAATCATGAAAATAAAACTTATAACCGGTATTCTGGCTACCTTGTTTTTTCCACCGGTTCTTTTGGGTCAAACAGAAACATATACTATCAGCCCCACAAAATTCAGTTCTAAAAAGTATGATGAATTCTCGCCGGTTTTTTTCGGAAAAGGCCTGGTCTTTTGTTCAAATAAAATCACTAGCCTGGTTTCCAATTATTTAACATCTGAGAACAAGGGACTCTTTAAAATAAACTATATCGAAAATATATCTCAGGGTGGAACAGGAAAACCGAGGCTTTTGTCAAAAAGCCTGACTACAAAGTTCAATGACGGACCCGCTTCATTTAGCAGGACCGGAGATACGATTTATTTTTCGAGGAACCTTAAAGTCGACGGGCCGGTGAATGATAACTCCAATCCCAGGAATAAACTGGGCATTTTCACAGCGGTGTTTGAAGACGACAAGTGGGTTAAAATAACCGATCTCAGGTTTAACAATGAGTATTACAATATCACAACACCATTTATTTCTCCTGACGGAAGGAGGCTCTTTTTTGCTTCCGATAATCCGGATGGGCACGGAGGAAGCGATCTGTATTATTGTCAGTGGAGCGGAGACTTCTGGAGCGATCCGATAAACCTGGGACCTGCAGTCAATACCAGCGGCAACGAGTCTTATCCATTTGCCGACAGGGGAGGAGGCCTTTACTTTTCGTCCGACGGACATCCGGGAACAGGGGGCAAGGACATCTTTTACACAATACAGTCGGGCGATAAATGGCTAGCCCCGATTCATCTCGATTCTCCGATCAATTCAAAATATGATGATTTTGCCATTATCGGGGATTCAGTAATGAATGGGGGTTATTTCTCATCAAAAAGAAGCGGAACAATTGATATTTATAGTTTTAAAACAAATATTCATCAGGTCTATTACTGTAATAGTGAAAAGGTAAATCAGTATTGTTTCAAGTTTACCGATGCAGGAAAAATTCCCATCGATGAACGCTACCTGGATTACGTCTGGAGTTTTGGTGATGAAATAAAAGTAAAAGGCCAAAACGTTGAGCATTGCTTCCCAGGGCCCGGCAGATATACCGTAAAACTTGATGCAGTTGATAAGAAAACAGGTGAGGTGTTTTTCTCTAAATTATCCTATATACTTGAACTCAATGATGTTGAGCAACCAATTATCACCTCTCCGGCATCAGTCTTGTCAGGCGAATCGGTGAATTTTGATGGTCTGTCATCAAATTTTCCCGGCGCCGATATCCTTAATTATACATGGTACTTCAGCGATGGAGGACGGATAACAGGTGAAAAAGTCACCCATACCTTCCGGGAAAAAGGAGATTATGAAGTAAAACTCGGGCTGATCGTGCGAAATAAAAAAAGCGGGTTAATTCAGAATGCATGTGCATCTCAACAGGTTAAGGTTCTGGGCAACAAGGCTGACAAAACGGCTTTTGACACGAGAACTGTTAGCCCTTCCCCGGTAATTAATATCCTGGATTATGACCTTGCAAAAATTCAGAATATCTACTCCGCAGAGAAGGGATATAATCCTGACATGGTATTCCATGTCGAAGTCTTAAACTCAAAGATCAAACTGGCGTCCGACAATAAGGCTTTTACCAGTATTCCCAAAAAATATACGTTGAAAGAGATCTTTTTCCCGGGAGAGAACAGTTATAGTTATATAATCGATGAGGAGAATACCCTGATGGCAACTTATCCTTCATTTAATGAGATAAAGAGTCTTGGTTATAAAACCGCAAGGATCAGAACTTACACACTGGAAGACCCTGCTGCCAGGGAACTTAACAATCTTAAAAAAGTATTCGGAGTATCGGCCGATGAATTCTTCAGGAAAAATGACTTTAGCCTGAGTTCGTCCGGCACACAATTGCTTGACCTTATTCTGGGTTTCATGGTAAAATATCCCAATATCAGGCTGGAGATTGATGTCCATACCGACAATACTGGCGCTCCCGCTTCCAACCAGCTTTTAACGCAGAGACGCTCGGAAGCTATGGTTAATTATCTTACAGCTAACGGAGTCAGTTCTGCAAGGCTGGTTGCTAAAGGTTTTGGACAATCAAGGCCTGTATCATCAAATTACCTTGAAGCATACCGGAAATTGAACAGAAGGGTTGATTTCTTAATAATAAAGTAAAAAACAACCTTATTGTTTGTTGCAGCCTCCAACTGGCAACTGGCAACCGGCAACCGGCAACCCGCAACCGGGCCGAGCGTTAATAAAACACCCTGTGGGTGTTTTTAGCGAGGAGCCAGCCTGCAGGGGAGCAAGCCAACCCGCAACCTTCTATCTGTCTACCACCAGTTTTTGAGTAAACAAGGTCAGGTTCCCTGTACCCATCTGTATTATGTAAATTCCACGGAAAAGATCTATCGGGATTCTAAATTCTCTGACTCCTTCGTTTATTTTGTCTTCAAACATGACTTTGCCCGACAAGTTAATTATTCTGATAAAGTCGGGAAGCATCGAAACATCCTCAATTAAAATATTAATAAAATCGGAGGCCGGATTGGGGTAGATTTTAACTGCCTGTTCATCGTAACCTGATGGATTTCTGTGGCCATAGCCAAATATTCTGAATTCGGAGATATAGTTCCATGCATCAACGGCATTACCCAATCCAACAAGCTTAACATATCTGAATTCTCTTCCGGTTTTTGAAGGGGGGAAATCGAATACCTGAAGGTTGCCCGAGAATGCACATGATATTGATTTTGTCAGTATCGGTTCCCAAACCTCCTTGTCTTCCGAAGCAAAGACATCGAAATAGCTTTCCCGGTTCTGACCGGACTCAAATGCCAGTTTAACATGTTGAATGCTGAACTTTTCTTTCAGCTCGAGGATGATCCACTGGTCTTTACCGTTAGCGGACCATGTTGTTCCAATTTTGCCATCGATTATATTATAAGGGTAAGAAGGAGCCTGGGTTCCGCTGGCTTCAACTTTTACTATTTCAGCCGCAACTAATTCAGGCTGGTATGGCAGTATTTCAACCGGAACCGTTTTCGATACGGTTGTCTTTCCGTCACTGATCTTAAGGGTGAATTCAATTTTTTGTGAAGTATTGACAACCGGGCTTAAAAACCTTATTATGGGTCCGGTTGAGGCTGAGACAGGTACATCCTTAGGAACAACCCAGGTATAGGTCAGATTGTCTTTATTAACGTCATAGCTTCCGCTTGCATTTAAGGTACCCTCAAATCCTGAATAGGTTGTAGGGAGGCTGTTTATAACCGGAACCGGAGCTGCATTTATGGCAGTTGGTGGGGGCACTGGTGTGGATGCCGGAGTTACAGGTGCATTTATCCTGTTTGCCACACTCTGCGCCCCGATTGTCAGGGCCTTGCCGCCAGCCGGAGTCTGTAGTGGATTTGCTGAAGGCGCTGTATAAGCTACCGTAACTGTATTACCATAAGCAACAGGACCTGACAGTGTTAATGCGACCCTTGTACCGGAAACTGAAACTGCGGTAACAGATCGTGCGACAGAATTGACCTTAACGCTGAATGCAGACAGGGCCGGGACAATACCGGCAAGTGCAAGATTATAATTCATGGTTATAACAGCCGGAGCTGAATTTTCAACTGCTGAACTGACATAGGCAGGCCTTACTGGTGGAGCCGATGGATTTGGATCAGGCATTAAGACCAGTGAACTGAAGGGCAATAATGTAATAGTCCCGGAATACTTTCCTCCTTTAACATCGATGTAACCACCATCCAGTGAAACAACTTTATTTGAACCGGTACTATTGTATTCAAAGCGGATTTTATTTATATCGGTTAAAGTAACAGGGGAAATAGATGAATTTATATCCTGTCCGGTATAAGATTGCCAATTTGCAAGCGACCGGTTAACTGCAGTGCTGTACCAGCCTTCATTCCAGGATCTTACGATGTAATTATTATTGACTGGTTTAGAATAATAATTGTAATTAGCTGTTCCAAAAGCAGGGATGTCGTTCTTAGTGGTTGAAAAGGCAAATAGCAGCTGTTTTTCTGTTTTAGCAAAAAAGATATTATTGTTTAGGGATATGTTCTTTATGGGATCATCAGGGCTGTGACTATCGTGAACGAACAAGACCTGAGCTCCGGTACTCTTATCGCCTTCACCATTGTTAAACAGGGTATTTCTGGTTATTTCTATTTCGTGTGCATTGTGAAGATAAATCCCGGATGAACTGCAGTTTGCCACAGTATTTCCAGACATAACAACATTTTCAACACGTTCATCGAGATAGATCCCGTGTGCAATTAAATTTTTATCAGGTTCACCATCCCCATATCCGGTTGAGTTCAGGATTACGTTGTTAATTATTTTCTGACCTGTGGCAGGAGGGTTCTCCCCCACCCATGTATATATACCGCCACCGTCATTTTTTACCTGGTTACATTTGTTGATAAAATTGTTTAAGACGGAAGTATTGGATCCTGCAAAATGAATTCCTATGTAACCTGCATTTTCGATAACATTATTCTGAATAAGGCTGTTTGATCCAAAAGCTTCAAGCGCATTGTATGTTCCATCTCCGCTCTGACCCATTCCTATGATCATGCCTGTCATTTTAATTGTATTATTTGTTACTGTTGAATTGGTATGATCGCCCATCAACTTTATTGCATTATTGTTTGTGTAACTTATTATGTTGTTTGTAACTTTACAATAAGGTGAAGAACCGTTGTATGGGCCGTGAATTGCATTTATTCCGGTAAAATTTATGTTGCAATTCTGAACGGTAACATAATCTGAATTGTTTATCTGAATCGCATAAGAGTTTGCACCCTCAAAGGTTATATTATCGAAGGTAATATAGTTCTTGCCGAGCAGAGAGGCAAACTGATCTACCGAACTCACTTTGACAGAATAGCTATCGGGGTTTGCTGTACCAAAGTACATATAAAAGACTGTCCCGTCATAATACCATTCACCAAGTTTATCAAGTGTTCTGAGGCTGTTTTGAATGAAATATCCATATCCATTAATTGATTCATAATATGAACCGCCGGTAAAGTACAGGGTATTACCTGAATGGTTTGTAATTTTATTTCTGTCCCAGATGTAAGCATTCTTTCTTATTACTACTTCAGCCCCTGTCCATTCAGGTGAAGAAGGCAGTTCAGAGTCGGTAATTGAAGTATTTGAGACATGCGAATCCAATGATAGCGTTCCTGTATTCGGCCACCTGCCAACTGGTGTATTGACGTCATTAACAGTAACCATATTCGGTTTGGATTGGCAGGAAACAGCTTTTGAATAGATCCCGTTGCCATAGTTGCTCCATCCCGAAATTGTTGTAAATCCGCTTATAACGGGATTAGCCCCCGTACCGTACGCACTGATGGTTATCGGATGCCCGGACGATCCTGATCTGGAAATATTAAGGGAGCCGTAAAAACGGTCTCCTCTTTTAAAGAGGATCCTGTCGCCGGGATTTAATGAGGAAAATACTGAATTAACTTTTGAAATAGATTTCCAGGGAGATGATGTTGAAAGCCCGTTTGCGGAATCGCTGCCCCCTGAACTTACATAATAGTCAGCTGCACGGACAGCAATAGTTAACGTGCATAGGAATACCACCAATACCTTTCTCATAGAAGACTTTTAAAAGGTTGTTATATTGACGAATAGGAAAAAATGTTTGACGAACATTATTTAATAAACGATGAATGACATAATTTCTTATGTCATAAAGTTTTTTTAAGGTTTTTTTAACATCTGAAAATTCAAAGCTCACGAAATAGACCCCTAAATCCCCTGAAGGGGACTTTAGTTAATCCCGCAGGCTTAATTCGTTTGGCCGGGCAGGTTGATTCAAGTCATATCCAACCGGGCGGGGAAAGTAAATTGTAAACGATAAGAAAGGGCATATTAAAAAAATAAAAAGACGTATTAAAAGGGCGCTTGTTGTTGAAAAAATCAAAATCCTTTAACCGCAAAGGGCGCAAAGGGAAAACGCAAAGTTCGCAAAGAGCTGAATTTATGTGTTTTAGCTTTGCGTTCTTTGCGACAACTTAGCGTTCTTTGCGCCTGCCTGCCGGTAGGCAGGGTTAAAAAGGACTTTTTCAACAGCCCCAACTTATTTAATTGTATTTCTGCTAGTTAAATAAATTCTCAGCCTTAAACTGTTCTTAGGTTGACGGCTATGGGAATAGGGGGTGATTTTGTGCAAAGGGGATTAATCTATATAACCGCCATTAAAAGACATATTAAAAGACATATTAAAAGACATATTAAAAGACATATTAAAAGACATATTAAAAGACATATTAAAAGACATATTAAAATTTATAAATTCCCTGCGTGAAATTCATATTTAATAATATCGATTGCTATATATCCCCTGCGGGGACGGACGGAAGGTGGGAAGAGGTGGAAGGATAAAAGCTTTTATTTAGTAATTACCAGTTTTTGAGTGAAAAGTGTCAGTGAACCGGTACCCATTTGTACTATATAGATTCCCTGATTGAAAGTCAAAGGAATTTGAAATTGCCTGATGCCGGGAGCAACTTTATCATGGAACACAATTTTACCTGCAAGGGTTACAATTTTAACAAAATCAGGAATAAATGACTGTTCATCAATCCTGATATTTGCAAATACTCTTGCGGGATTCGGGAAAATTTTAACAATTTGCTGGTCATAATCTAATGGATTTCTGTTATTAAATCCGAAGATCCTGAATTCAGCAATATAATTCCAGGTATCAATTGCATTGCCGTGGCCGACGAACTTGACAAAACGGAATTCTTTCCCGGTTTTGGAAGGCGGGAAATCAAAAACCTGCAGATTTCCGGAGAAAGCGCATGATTTTGATTTTGTAAGTATTGGTTCCCAGTTTTCTTTATCTTCCGATCCAAGGATATCAAAATAGGTTTCCTTATTTTGTCCGGGCTGGAATGCCAGTTTAAGATGTTGAATATTAAAGGGTTCTTTAAGTTCGAGAATTATCCATTGTTCATCCCCATTTGCTGACCAGACAGTACCTATATCCCCGTCAATTATGTTATGTGAATAGTTAGGTGTCTGGAATCCGCTGGACTCGACCTTTATAACTTCAGCTGCTCTTAATTCTGTTTTATAAGGAAGTATTTCTACCGGAATAACTTTAGATTGCGTTGTCTTCCCATCGCTGACTTTTAAAGTAAATTCAACTTTCTGGGTTGTCTCGACAATCGGACTAAGGAATTTAATTATAGCTCCGGTCGGGGAGGAGACAGGTATATTATTCGGGACAATCCAGGTAAAAGTAAGTCTATCATTGTTCAGATCATAGCTGCCTGTAGCATTCATAACTCCCTCAAAACCCGAATAGGTATAAGTCAGGTAATTTACTACAACAACCGGAGGAGTATTAGGAGGCGCAGCAGGTGGTGTTATAACGACCGGCGGTGGTGTTACCGCATTTACACTGTTTGTTACTGATTGAGGGCTTATTGTAGCCGCCTGTCCGCCTGCAGGAGTTTGCAAAGGATGTGACAGATGGTCTGGTGTATGCTACTGTAACCGTATTGCCATATACAACCGGACTTGCAAGAGTTAACAGGACTTTTGTTCCCGAAACAGAGACAGAATTAACAGTTCTTGTAGCAGAATTCACCTGAACTGAAAAGGCAGATGTGGCGGGAACTATATTGGCAAGTGAAAGGTTATAAGTCATTACAATCAACGAAGGAGCTGCGTTTTCAACTACCGAGCTGACATAGGCAGGAGCCGGTGGCGGAGGAGGAGGAGCATTCACCCTGTTTGTGACACTCTGGGCGCTGATGGAAGCAGCCTTACCACCGGCGGGAGTCTGCAATGGATTTGCCGAAGGGGCTGTATAGGCTACAGTAATTGTATTGCCATAAGCAACAGCACCCGAAAGAGTTAAATTGACTTTGGTGCCTGAGACCGAGACCGAATTAACAGTTCTTGCAGCAGAATTCACCTGAACTGAAAAGGCAGATGTGGCGGGAACTATATTGGCAAGTGAGAGGTTATAAGTCATTACAATCAACGAAGGAGCTGCATTTTCAACTACCGAGCTGACATAGGCAGGAGCCGGTGGCGGAGGAGGAGCATTCACACTGTTTGTCACGCTCTGGGCGCTGATTGAAGCAGCCTTACCGCCGGCAGGAGTCTGTAATGGATTTGCAGAAGGTGCGGTATAAGCAACTGTAATCGTATTGCCATATGCAACCGGACCTGACAGGGTCAGAGTGACTTTGGTGCCTGAGACCGAGACCGAATTAACAGTTCTTGCAACAGAATTCACCTGAACTGAAAAGGCAGATGTGGCAGGAACTATATTGGCAAGAGAAAGGTTATAAGTCATTACAATTACTGAAGGAGCTGCATTTTCAACTGACGAGCTGACATAAGAAGGAGCCGATGGCGGAGGCGGGGGAGCATTCACTCTGTTAGTGACACTCTGGGCGCTGATTGAAGCAGCCTTGCCGCCGGCAGGTGTCTGCAAAGGATTTGTTGAAGGCGCAGTATAGGCGACGGTAACTGTATTGCCGAATGCAACAGGACTTGACAAGGTTAAAGTGACTTTGGTGCCCGAGACTGAGACCGAATTAACGGTTCTGGCAACAGAATTCACCTGAACTGAAAAGGCAGATGTGGCAGGAACTATATTGGCCAGAGAAAGGTTATAAGTCATTTCAATCAGGGCAGGAGTTGCATTTTCAACTGCAGAGCTGACAAATACCGGGCTGGCCGGAGGCTCAGACGGGTTGGGATCAACCATCAATACAGCTGAAGTATAAGGAAGCAAGGTGATGGTTCCGGAATATTTTTTTCCCTTAACATCGATATAGCTGGCATCGAGTGTAACTACCCTGTTTGAATTCGATCCGTTGTACTCAAATCTTATTTTATTGACATCGGTTAAAGAAATGGGAGAGATTGATGAATTCTTATCCTGGCCGGAATAAGTTTGCCAGTTTGTAAGGGAACGATTAACCGAGACACTGTACCAGCCTCCATCCCAGGTTCTTGCGATGTAATTGTTATTTATTGGTTTTGCGTAGCAATTATAGTCAGCAGTACCAAAACTGGATATGTCATTCTTGATAGTTGAAAATGCAAATAACAATTGTGTTCCCGTTCTGGCGAAAAGAATATTATTGTTCATTGTCACATTTCTGATAGGGTCGTCGGGACCATATTTGTCGTGGACAAATAGTAATTGACTGCCAATGTTGGTATCATTGCTGCCATTATCAAAAAGTGTGTTGTTGTTGATTAATAATTCCTGGGAATTATGGACGTAAAGACCGGAGACGGAACAATGACCAACAGTATTACCTGAAACGGTCATATCTTCTATACCCCCATCTAAATAAATTCCATGTGCAAAGGCTTCATTGTCAGGCATTCCTTTACCATAACCTTTTCCATTTAATACTATATTGTTTGTAACTTTCTGCCCTCTCTGGGAGGTACCGGTACCTATATAAGTATATATGCCTCCTCCGTCATTTTTAATAAGATTGAACTCGTTTACCAGGTTGAAAGAAATATTGGTATTGACTCCCCCAAACTGAATACCCATATATCCACTATTTTCAACTGAGTTATACTGAACAAGACAATTATCCCCAAAAACACTAACCCCGATATAATTGGTGTCTCCATTTCCACCCATTCCCGTAATTAAACCGGTATTTTTGATAGTATTATTTGAAATCAGGGCATTGTCATGGTCTCCGTAAAGTTTTATCCCGGCATTATTACTATTGTTAATTGTGTTACTATTTATTTTGCAGGTAAGCGAAGAACCATTCCATGGGCCGTAAATTGCTGTATTACCGGTAAAATTTATACTGCAGTTCTGAATCGTTGTATTGCCTGAATTATTTATCTGGATTGCATAAACATTCGCCCCCTCAAAGTTGATATTATCAAAGGTTATGTAGTTTTTGTCGAGAAGGGAAGCCAGCTGATCAACCGTGCTGACCCTTACAGAATAGTTATCGGGATTTGCAGTACCGAAAAACATGTAAAATGTTGATCCTTCATAGCACCATTCGCCCAACACATCAAGCGTTTGAATATCGTTCTGAATGAAGTATCCGAAACCATCACGGCTTTCATAATAGGAAGCGGCTGAATGGATTAATGTGGTTCCATTGTGTGCCGTTATTTTATTTCTGTCCCATATATAAGAATTTTTCCTGATCACCACTTCAGCCCCGGTCCAGTCGGGAGAGGATGGAAGTGCAGCATCTGTGATGGAGGTGTTTGCTGTATGAGAATCGATGGAAAGATACTCCGTATTGGGCCATCTTCCTATTGGAGTATTGACTCCGTTTACGGTAACCATATTTGGCATTGACTGGCATGAGATTACCTTTGAATAAATGCCGTTGCCATGGTTATTCCATCCGGATATTGTTGTGAAACCCGTTATAACCGGATCTTCTCCTGTACCATAAGAACTGAATGTGATTGGATTTCCGGAAGCCCCTGACCTTGATATCTGAAGGGAGCCGTAAAAGCGATCACCTTTATTGAATAATATCCTGTCGCCCGGATTTAATCCGGAAAAAACAGAATTGACCTTTGAGATTGATTTCCAGGGAGTTGACGATGAAAGTCCGTTTGCGGAATCGTTACCTGATGAGCTTACATAGTAGTCAGTTGCATAGGTTACTACACTGACCATACATAAAAACATCATCAGGGTTTTTCTCATAGAGGGTTTTTTAAATAACTATTGACGAATGGAAATCAATAATTGATAAACGTTACAAATTAAACGATAAAATCATTATATTCTTATTCCAGAGAGGAAATTTTACAAACATTTTGTAATTTGAATTTGAAAATCATCGGGGGCCTATATTCTAATGTAATTTCAAGATGAATCCAATGACAGATTGCAGCAAACTGTCAAATCAGGTAACGGTTAATCGGGTAGAATAAGCATTTTGTTGGGAGTTAATCAAAATAACAAAAATGGGATCAGAATAATCTGATAATAAATCAAACTTAATACTTCGCCCAGGATATCGCTATAATGAATTTTTTCAAACCCTGGTTTATCGGTTTCCGGCAGGGAGATAATCCCAATTTCAAGTGATTTGTCGAGAATACTTTTATAGGTCATCCATGTTCGGCGGGAATGAATTCCTAATGTAATAATATTTATGCTTTTTGTGTCCCCATTATATGAATTAAGCCATTTATGGAAACTCAGTGCACTGGTTAAGGTTCTGTTGAATTCAGTCCTTCTGCCATTGACAGCAATAACAGAGGAAGAGTCTATGCCGGTGCTGATAAGTCTATTCCTGGCCAGTTCTGCATGCGACTCGTAGTCATTTACAATAATGTTATCACCTCCAAGTTTGCCTATATCATAAACGGAATTAAACTGATATGGGATAAAAAATTTTTTGTCGATGATAATTTCTTTTACGAATAGATCGCGTACGCCTCCTTCGTCCATATAATCATCATCAAACTGAACCATCAGAGAGTCAATATCTTTCAATTGTCCAATCCAGTTTACTGCATATTTTCTTCGTTTCTGATCTGCAGTGAAATCAGCGATCAATGAGTCGTTTATATAAAAGTTAAAATGTGAGCAATACTTTTCGCTCATTTTGCTATGTGCCAGTATTTCAATCAAATGATGTCGACTTTTTTCATTTCTCATGGATCCGGAATCCGGGTAAAAAATAAGAAATCCATTCATTCCGAGAGTGAAATAATCCAGATCCGGAGATTTAAGTCCATTTGTAACAATAAACCTGTAGTCATTCTTTTTAAACTCATCGCTTACAACTTTAATTGCGAAGTCAGGAAGCCAGCCTTCAACGATTAAAATATCTGCTTCTTTGGCTTCGTTTTTTGCGAGAAAATCAGCTATTTTTTCCTGCTCAATATAAACAAAACCGCAAACCCCGATAGTTGTAATCAAAACTAACAATGCAGCTATCCAAACTTTTCTTTTGTACTTAATTTTCATCTTTCTTTGGCCAGGATCCGTTACTGTTATACTTTTTCTTCAACTCCCGATTCTAATTTAGAACTATTCATGCATAATGGAAACTTTAAAAACCAATGTTAATTAATGTTATTATATTGTTAATCAAAATAACAGAAAAGCTGATTTCTTTTTCCTTAATTTGCCCCAATAAAAGTATTAAAATTTGCAATATACCTTGATTGGTGCCGTTTCAGACATTGGCCAGGCATTGTAGTTTTAATCTATGAGAAATAATCGCATCGGTCTGCAATTGTGACTGACGTGGCGAAGCTGTAAATATCTGAAAGCATGTATCCGGAATTTCCAATTCTAATCAGAGTTATCCAGTTCAATGGCTCCTAATATTTCAAGGCTAAGAGATTTCCTTAATGACTTTTTTCTAAAAGGTCATGAACGTAGTATTGAGGCCAAGAAGAACATAATGGCTTCTTTTCTGATAAAGGGTTGTAGTATCGCCATAAGTTTGATATTAGTACCTCTGGCGCTGGATTATGTTAATCCTTCACAGTATGGTATCTGGCTTACCTTAAGTTCGATGGTTGCCTGGATGGCTTTCTTTGATATAGGATTTACCCAGGGACTAAGGAATAAATTTGCTGAAGCTAAGGCCAGAGGAGATTTAAAACTAGCCAGAATATATATTAGTACTACTTATTATTATATTGGTATTATTTTTATAATTGTCTGGGTTATATTATTGACTGTCAATCATTTTATTGATTGGGCGAAACTGATGAATATTCCTCCGGAACAAGAGAAGGAAGTAAGCATCCTGGCTATTCTGATATTTTCTTACTTCAGTTTTCAATTTGTATTCAGGATAATAAACACCATATTGATTGCGGATCAAAAACCTGCAAAAGCATCCTTTCTGGATATGTCGGGTCAATTGATATCTTTAATTCTAATCTTTTTATTGACGAAGCTGACCAGGGGATCTTTGATCTATTTGGGGATAGCTTTCAGTATTGCACCTACACTGGTACTTATAATTGCCAATATAGTCCTGTTTAAAACAACATATAAAGAGTTCGCACCAACAATAAAACTGGCAAAGAAGGACTATGCTAAAGACATCATGACCCTGGGAATAAAATTTTTTGTACTGCAGATTGCCAGTATAGTGCAGTTTCAGACTGCATCATTCCTGATTGCCCATTACTTTGATACATCTCAGGTTACTTCATACAATATTGCTTATAAATATTTTTCAGTTATTCAAATGATCTTTATGATTGCACTTTCTCCATTGTGGAGCGGAACAACTGACGCCTTCAACATGGGAGATGTTGATTGGATAAAAAAGGTGGTAAAGAAATACATAATGTTTTTGGTCCCGTTTATTTTTCTGGGTTCAGTAATGCTGATTTTTGCTAATCGTGTATACGATCTATGGCTGGGGGAAAATGTAGTAGAGATCAAATTCAATATTTCACTCTTGTGTTATATATTCTTTTCAACAGGTATGTTCGCCAGTATTTTCGTTGCTGTTATCAATGGAATCGGGGCTTTAAGGATTCAATTTATTTCATCTATTTTAACCTCAATATTATACCTGTTAGTCTCTTTGTTATTAATCCGGCGGTTTAAGCTTGGTGTCGAATCGATTTTGGTAGCCTCTATTATTGCAAATGTCTATGGATTTATTATTGCTCCAATTCAGTACTACCAGATTTTTATAAAGAAATCCAAAGCACGAATCTGGTATGCCTGATTAATTTTCATGAATAAAGTAGCAATATATGGAGGACTTGGGAATCAGATGTTCCAATACTCTTTGTGTGTGGCACTTAACAGGAAAGGGATAAAATCCAGAATTTCATTTTCAAATTTCTTATTTAGCTTTCACCACTCTGGATTTGGGTTATGTAAAGCTTTTAAAATTAAGTTGCCCTTCCCATGGAATCTTCTGAATTACTTCCTGCTGAATTTTGAATTTATTTACAAAAACAAATTTGCCGGATTTTTTCTTAAGCGTTTGATACCCTTCTACCATAAACACAGAAATGTGGAATACAGAGAGAAAAGCGAATTCGAATTTGATGAGGGTGTTTTTAGTCAGTCTACTTCTTTATTAATTGGCATCTGGCAGGTGGAATCATATTTTAAAGATATTAAAGAATTAATACTTAAGGAGTTCTCATTTAAGGTACCGGGAGATAAGAATAACACTGAACTAATTGATAAAATTAATGGATCAGATTCAGTTAGCATTCATATAAGGAGAGGAGATTATCTGAACGATCATTGGGGAAAAATACTTGGAGTCATTAAAGGTGCTACTTATTATCACAATGCAGTCGACTATATTACTAAAAAAGTTGTAAACCCCAACTATTTTGTATTTTCAGATGATACTCCATGGGTTAAGGAGAATCTAAGATTAAAGAACTGTACTTATGTGGATTTTAATTCAGGGAAGAATAGCTACATAGACATGTACTTAATGAGTCTGTGCAAGTACAACATAATTGCTAACAGCACATTCAGCTGGTGGGCTGCATGGCTTAATAAAAATGAAAAAAAAATAGTCCTGATTCCGGAGCGCTGGATTAATGGGAAAAACTGTGAAGGAATCTATCCGGAGTCGTGGATTAAAATCAAAGTGGATTAACGCGTGATAAAAGTAGTACAGGTTCAGAGTTCTTCCACATCGGCTGGCGGAGCCGCGCTTAAGCTGCATGATGCTTTGCTTGATGCGAATATAGATTCAACTGTTTTAACATTGCATCCGGATGTTAATGATACGGATAAAATTCATCCCGCGGGTAAATTTCCGGAACTTCTTTACAAGCTGGATGATAAACTTCATCTTTTTATTACGCGGAACTGTATTAAGGAGTTCGGTCTGTTTTCCTATCCTTTAATAGGTACTGATATCTCGAAAATAAAACTTATCCGGGAGGCTGATATAATATATATTCACTGGGTCCAGGGCGGCTTCCTGACTCTGGCAGGTTACCGGAAACTGGCAAAATCAGGGAAACCGGTAATAATTTTTATGCATGATATGTGGACTATTACCGGTGGTTGTCATTATAGCTTTTTATGTGAAAAATATAAATCCCATTGCTATGACTGTCAGATATTTCCAAAGCACAAAGATCGTGACCTGTCTTATATTGAATTTAACAAAAAACTAAAATTGTATTCAGGGTTTGAGAATTTTTACTTTGTTTCACCGAGCCGATGGCTGTATAAATGTGCGGAAGAATCTTTCCTGTTAAAGTCGAAGCCACTTTTTCATATTCCAAATATAACAGATATTCAGATTTTTAAACCTATTGATAAAGGGGCTGCGAAAAGTTTATTTCAAATTAATGAGGAAAATTATACTATTGCGTTCGGAGCGGTATCCGTTGACAGCCCGTATAAAGGTTGGGAGTACCTTAGAAAGGCGCTTGATATTTTAAAGGATATTTCATTTTCAAAAAAGATTTCAATTTTGATATTTGGTAAGGGATTTAATAGCCAGATTGCAAGGGAAATCCCATTTGAAACAAAGTTCACGGGGTTTCTGAGAGATAAATATTCTTTAGCCATGGTTTATAACGCTGCAGATGTGTTTGTTACTCCATCACTAGCCGACAATTTACCTACTACTGTTTTGGAGAGCCAGGCATGTGGTGTAGCCGTAGTAGGGTTTGATACAGGAGGAATCCCTGAAATGATAAATCATAAAAAGAACGGGTATATAGCAAAATACAGGGATGCCGAAGATCTTGCCAGGGGTATTAAGTATTGTCTGGAGAATAAAGTAAGCGGTCAGCTTCTGCCGGAGTTTGATAAGAAGCTAATAGTGAGCAAACACATTAGCCTGATAAATAGTTTGAAACAGGCCGGAAATTATTGATCCTGGATGAAATCTATTGCTGAAAATCAGTTAGAAGGGGAACAGGACAGCGAAAATTTACTTTCGCTGAATTTATTCTGGTTAGGATTTATGATCTATATCGTTAGCTATTCTTACTCTTCGACTGACAGGATGAGTCAGATCTTACTAAATGTTTTGCAGATCCTCGGATTATTGCTTTTATTCCCTTCAGCTGTTTCCCTGATACATCTTAAAATTGAAAATGGTTACCTGAGGATTATTTTTATTTTATATATTTTTTGGTCAGCTACTGTTATATTAAGAGGCATAAAGTTCGATTATGATTCTATGAAACAGATGCTCTTTAACCCTCGTGTCGGGGCATTGGGTTATCTTGTACCAATGGTCCTTTTGTTTCCAAGGAAGCTCTCATATTACAGGAAAATATTTCAGGTTATTTTTTTACTTGGCATCTTTTTCCTTATTTTTTCCCTGTTATCCATCAAGGATTTGCTTGTTCCTTACAATAATATTCTTAGCCAGGGAATAATTGAAAGATTTTCCCAACAGCTAAGCCTTCCTGCAGGATTACTGATATTTACATTTATTTATCATTCGAAATCGCGGAACCTTTTTTCATTGTTTGTACTTATTCTGACATTTTTGCTTGCTGTTTTAAGAGCACGCCGGGGTTTAATACTTATTTCTTTTAGTATCCTGTTTTTTTCATTTCTTATTTACCAGTACGCAAACAAAGCGAGAGTTATAAATATAGTATTATCGGTATTCCTTGTGTTAATGGTTGCCTATGCTACCGTTAAAGTTTATGAAAGGAACAGAAAGGATACTTTTGGTCTTATTACCGAAAGAATCAGTCAGAATACAAGAACGGAAGTTGAACAGTACTTTGTGAAGGATTTTAAGACTAAGGATTGGATCATCGGCAGGGGAATGAATGGTCTGTACTTTTGTCCGGGAGTGAATGACGGAGAAACTATTTCAGTTTACCGGAGAGTAATCGAAACCGGTTATCTGCAGATTATCCTGAATGGAGGCTTAATTAGTCTTGGTTTGTTGCTGCTTATCTTAATTCCCGCTATATTTAAAAGCCTGTTCCATTCAAAAAACCTGCTTTCAAAAGCTGCAGGTGTGTGGCTGATTTTATTTCTCATTTATACCTACCCCGGCGCGCCTTCAATATTTACATTAAATTATATCCTGGTCTGGATATCAGTAGGAATAAGTTACTCATCAGAAATACGGAGCCTCAATGACAGAGAAGTACTTAAAAAACTTAATCCTGACCTATGCATTTAAAATTCCTAAAAAGGGATAATCGATTAGAATTTCTCTTCGTAAAAGAATTATTCTCCGTACTAAGGACCGAGTGAATACGATAATGAAGTACCCAAGAATACTGATATTTGGCCAACCATTCAATAACTTTTCCGGTGGCGGAATAACTCTTACAAACCTGTTCAAGGGGTGGCCCAGGGATAAAATTGCCGTTACTTTCCTTGGGCATGGACTTTTTAATGTTACAACTGATGTTTGCGACATCTACTATCAGCTCGGAGAGGAAGAACATAAGTGGATGTTCCCATTTAATGTCATTCAGCGGAAATTCGCCTCTGGAATAAAAACTTTTGATCCGGAAAAAGCGAATCCAGTCAATTCCATTCAGAAAGGTATAAGATACAGGCTTGTGAACAGTTACTTTTACCCATTTTTGCGCCAGATTGGTGTCTTTCACTTTGCTTCATCAATTTCAGCATCAAAAAAGCTTAAAAAATGGCTGGAAGAGTTTAGTCCGGAAGTTTTGTATTTGCAGGTTTCCACACGTGAGGAGATACTTTTTGCAGAAGAATTGATTGATCTGCTCAAAATTCCATGCGTAATCCATATGATGGATGACTGGCCATCCACTATAAGCAACAAAGGGTTGTTTAAGAATTATTGGAAAAATAGAATTGACCGGGAATTCAAAAAATTATTAAACCATGTTGATGTATACCTGAGTATCAGCGATGCAATGTCATCCGAGTACTTGCGAAGATATAAAAAAGAATTTGTAGCGTTTCATAATCCTATTGAAACGGAAACCTGGCTTGCACATACAAAAACTGATTTTAGATTGAACAGGGACTATGTTAAAATTCTTTATTCGGGAAGGATAGGGATCGGAATTACTGAATCTTTGCTCGAAGTTGCATCTGCGATCGAATCGATTAATAAAGAAGGATTTAATGTTAAGCTGCACATTCAGACACCCTCAAAAGAACCAGGATTCCTAATGCAACTTCGCAAATTTGAATCTGTAGTTATCAATCCTTTTGCAAAGCTGGAGGACCTTCCTGAAATATTTTCAGAAGCAGACATCCTTCTGCTGGCAAATGATTTCAATCAGGAAGGTATAGAATATCTGAGACTTTCCATGCCAACAAAAGCATCCGAATATATGATCTCGGGGACGCCTGTTCTGGTATATTCTCCCGGGGAAACTGCAGTATCGGAATTATTCAAAAACAACGGATGCGGAATTTGTGTGATGAGCCAGGACAAAACTGAGCTGGCAAATGCAATTCAATCCATTATTGAGGATGAGGAGCAAAGAAAAATGATCAGCCTCAAAGCAGTGGAGTACGCCAAAGAAAAATTTGATTCTTTTAAAGTCCGCGGCGAATTTCAAAGTCTGATAATAAACCTGAAAAAAAC
Organism: uncultured Bacteroidales bacterium; assembly: GCA_963806555.1. GTDB lineage: Bacteria > Bacteroidota > Bacteroidia > Bacteroidales > VadinHA17 > LD21. The sequence goes on from CAWDYR010000009.1 coordinate 122,936, forward strand.
CGAAAATTATATTCATTAGCATAACCTTTTGACAACAGTCTGCAACTAATGGAATTATTAAACACCCATCCAAAGTATATTTTAATTACTTCCATGAATTTCCCAGGCGGGGGGGCAGGAGCGACCTACCTTAATCTTTTTTGCCGGGGATTAATACTAAACGGATATTCTATCAGGGTTCTGCTTCTTAAGGGACATGCTTTTGGAGACTACATTTACAAAGGACCAAGGAATAATCTTACAGGAGATGGGGTTCCATATACCTATCTTGGTTTTAAGCAGCGGCCAGTCAATAAATTTCTTAAGATTTGCGAAGAATTAGTCAGCTTATGCAGGTTGATCGTTTTTCTTTTCTCCTTAATAGGGAAAAGCAAATCTGTAAGTATTATGGTGTATAACAGCGATCTGCTTTACAATATTCCCATCCACGCACTATCAAAAGTATTCAGAATAAGGATCATAAAATTTGTAGCCGAGTATATTGACAAATCTGAGTTTGGCACCTCATTTTTTGGCAGGATAAAAAAGTTTGGTTACTTCCTTAATTTCAAATATTTAAATAAAATTTCCGGGAAGCTTATAGTATTTAGTAGTTATTTAAGAGATGAGTATATCAGGATGGGTTATGATGAGAGTAATATTATTGTTCAGCCTAATCTGACTGATTTTGACAACTGGGGTTCCGATACCGCAGAGGTGAGGTACACACTGGGATATAGCGGCGCTCCCTACTTAAAAGATGGATTGTATGATATGTTCAGGGCAATTAGTTTACTTCGGAGGGAAGATATTAATCTAACTTTACTGATAATAGGTGATGCTGTTTTTGGTGAAAGTTTAATACCCGGATTAAAGGCTGAATGTAAGAAACTTGGAATTTCAGATTGTGTAGTTTTTACAGGTCTGGTTGAGTCACCAATGGTAAAGAAGTATTTGTCAGAATGCAGGATCCTTACAATAACACGCCCTTCAACTGTCCAGACCAAAGCAGGCTTCCCTACTAAATTAGGTGAATACTTTGCAACAAAGAAACCTGTACTGGCAACTAATTTCGGAGATATGGAGATGTATTTTACCAATGGGCTCGATATAATTATGGCAGAATGCGAAAATCCGATATCAATTTCTCAAAAAATAAAGTGGATGCTTGAGAATACTAATGAGCTGGTATCAATATCAGAAAATGGTTACATAAAAGCCCGGCAGTTGTTGGAATATAAAAGTTCCATAAGGAGAATTATTAATTTACTTGATGGCAAATAGTATTAAAATATTTTGGATTTCATCCATTAAGAAACATCTGCCCTGAATGAAAAAGCTTCTTATACTAACAGATGAACAATCTGAGTTCCTTGTATCCAAGGCTGATTTTAAGAATTACACATCAATGGATGTCGGAAAAATAAAAAACTATTTCATTGACAGGGATTATGAAGTAACTGTTTGCAGGTTTAGCGAACTTGATCTTAACAACAATTATAGAGGGGTTTGCATATTATATCAATCTTCTGAAGCACCCGGGGCATTCTATAAACGGTACATTGAGAATCTGATTTATTACCTCGAAAAACAAGGAGCTATCGCACTGCCAAAATATGAGTTTTTAAGAGCTCATCATGATAAAACTTCCATGGAATTCTTAAGAGCCGGATTCACTGATAAGTCGTTGAAATCGTTGCAAAGCTGGTGTTATGGTTCCTGGGTAGATGCAAAAAACTATAATTTCCACTTTCCGGTAGTAATAAAAGCAACATCAGGTTCAGGCGGGGCTGCAGTTTTTCTGGCAAAGAACAAAACTGAATATAATAAATTTATCAAGAGGGCAGGAAAGGTTATAATAGCCCGGAACCTCGGGAATCTATTCATCAACTATCTTAAAAAAACTACCAAGAAAATAATTAAATACTTTGATCCATCAAAAAGGAAATATTACTGGAGTTATAATACAACACCTGAAAGCACTCCTATTGTAGTACAGACATTTGTTGAAGGTTTGAGAGGCGATTATAAAGTATTGATTTTCGGAAGGAAATTTTATATGCTGTACAGAAAAAACCGGGATAACGACTTCAGGGCAAGTGGAAGCGGAAGGTTATATGAGGTTCCGGAAAAGGAGCATGTGGGATTGTTAAATTTTGCAAAAAAAATTACTGAAGAGATAGATTTCCCAATAATTGGGATGGATATAGGGCATGATGGAAATAAATATCATTTGATAGAGTTTCAAATGATAGATCTTGGCCCCAGTACACTGCAAATATCAAAATTCTGGTATGAGTTTAATGAGGGCAAATGGTTCAGATATGACGGTAAATCAGAACTGGAAGAGGAGTTCTCAAGAGCGATAAGTAATTATATAGATGCAAACTATCAGGATCGGCAGTCAGTAGATTCTTTTTCCCTTTAAATGAAACCAAAAACTTTTATTACCCTATTCTATCGTAAATAATTAATTTCCTGAAGAACCTTTCTGAATGCAGGATTAGCCATATATCCTCCATACATAAGATCATTACTGTTAATTCCATAATCTGAATTTCCCTCAATCAGGACAGGCCCGGTTTCTGCAATACCCACATCCCAGCCAACTAAACGCAATCCTGGCATATAGCATGCAGTTTTCAATACCATTTCTTTAGCCTGGGGAAAGTAGGGAATGATAAAATTTTCGAATATTGTTTTTGTTTTTGGATGTTCTGTCAGTACTCCAACACCGTTAATTTTTATCTTTGAATATCCATACTTCTTTAATCTGCCCGTTTGGGAATCGATACCAACCCCACATCCGCCTGCAATGTTATTGTCAACATGACTATTATTGGTACTCATTTTTAAGAATCCTGAAATTATGTCGATTTTTCCATCACGATCTATAAATGTATCAAACCTGATCGTATTTAAAGAGGAAGGATTAAGCTTGTTTAAATCAGGGTGCTGCTTTACTGTTTCCTGAAACAGATATTCTGATTTGACAACTTCGGAATAGATTTTATTTATTGTTTCAGGCTCCTCTTTTAATTGATGCCGGGATAACTTAAAGATATTTCTCCCACTGGCGCTAGAAAATGTTTTTTTGATGAAAATTGAATCCAATGCAGGATTTTGTTCAAAGAGATCTCCAAGCAGAAGTTTAAAATCAATTAAATTGTTTATGTCAGTGTTTCTTTCACTAACGACAAACATATTTTTGTGATTATACATAAGGATTCTGGGCAGGCTAATATTAAATTGACGGTAGAACAAATCGAAATACAATTTATTGTCTATTACTTCCTTAGCCTTTTTTTCATTAAAAAACGGTGCAACTTTTGCGGCCACTTTATTCGGAACATAATCCTTTATGTTAGTTACTCCCTTTTTGAATAAATATCTGCTGAAATAATGAACAGGCAATTCTTTATAAATAAAAAAGAGATAGGATAAGTCGTAGATTATCCTGAAAATGGGTTTCCGATCCGGGTCTTTTAAAATTTCAATTAACTGATCCCGCTTGGAACGTACAATTAGTTTAGTCATGTTTATATTGAATTTCAAATTAATTCTACTTTGCCAAATTAATACAAATTTTATTTAACATGCGAATTAATCAGATGAAACCTGTTACACTACTTATAGGAGGTGACCTGGCACCGACAAAATCAAACTATTCCTTTTTTGAGGATGGGGATCTTAAATCCCTGATAGATGAGAATCTACTTGAAATGCTTCGTTCGGCCGATTATAGAATATTCAATCTGGAGGTACCATTAACTGATAAAAAAAAACCTATAGAAAAAGATGGACCCAATCTGATTGCCCCACTCTTAACCATAAATGGGATCAAATTACTAAATCCAACAATTCTTGGTCTTTCAAACAATCACATTCTCGATCAGGATGAGCAGGGTTTGTATCAGACTATGGAACAACTGAAAGAGAATGAAATTAATTATGTGGGAGCAGGGACTGATCTTGAAAATGCCTCAAAACCTGTCATCATTGAGAAAGATGGCTTAAAAGTTGGGGTTTATGCCTGCGCGCAACACGAATTTTCGATAGCGGGGAAAGAACGTGCTGGAGCAAATCCTTTCGATCCCCTCGAGAGTCTTGATCATATTAAACAACTTAAATCAAATTGTGACTTTGTTATTTTATTATTTCACGGTGGGAATGAACACTATCGATACCCGTCTCCGAATCTCCGGAAAGAGTGTAGAAAGATGGCCGAGAAAGGAGCTGATCTGATTGTATGCCAGCACAGTCATTGTATTGGTGCACTTGAAAAATATGGTGAAAGTGTTATCGTTTATGGACAAGGTAATTTTATATTTGATCGCCAGGATAATGAATTTTGGAATACCGGCTTAATTATAAAAGTTACCCTGAATAACAGCATGTCTGTTGATTTTGTCCCGATTTGTAAAAATGGAAATGGTGTAAAACTCCCTGCTCCGGATTACCGTGATTCAATTTTATCAGACTTCTATAAGCGATCAAACCAGATATCTGTTTCAGGTTTTATTGAGTCTGAATTTGAGAAATTCTGTTTAAGTAATGGTCAATACTTCCTGGCAACTCTCGCCGGTTTTGGCAGGATCTTCCGGAATATTGACAAATTGTTAAATGGGATTTTTACCAGACTGATATATTCAGCGAAAAAATTAACCCAAATCCAGGATCATGTTGAATGTGAATCTCAAAGGGAAGTATTGTTGGAATACCTGAGGATTAAAAGAGCAGGGAAAACCTTGAGAATTAAAGATAAATTATAGATAGGGAAAGATTTTACAGAAATGGCTAAGCTGAAACTATAAAATTTCCAATCGGGACTGTAAGTATTAAAAAATATTACATTTAAACATGGCAAGATCGTCAATAATAATATTATGCAAGACATTAGCTATCGGGGGAGCTGAAAAACAGGCTTTAACTCTTGCAAAATTATTCTCAGGTAAAGGACTGAATACAGTTCTAATCAACTGGTGTGGAGACATAATCGATAGTAGAAATTCCAACTATATTATGAATAATTCAATTAATTATGTTGGATTACAGGGGAATAAAGTCAGAAAATTTATACAACTTCTTAAAGTTATTAAGAAGGAAAGGGGCAATATTATTCTATCTTATCTCACACTGGCTAATTTTATTGCTGGCATAAGTAAGCTATTTAATAAAAATCTTATATCTATCGGAGGTATCCGGACAGAGAAATTACCAGCCTATAAGTTCCTTTTTGATAAGCTGACGCATAATTATCTGAATGATGCAACAGTTTTTAATAATTATTCCGCGCAAAACAAGTTTGTTAAGAGAGGATTTGTTCCGGAAAAAATAGTTGTAATCCATAATGCCGTACATTTACAGCAGGTGGGGAAAGAAAATAAGCCATCAAATGAGTTGACTATAATTTCAGTATCCCGATTTGTAGAGCCTAAGGATTTTAGAACAGCCTTATACTCATTTAAAGAGGTAATTGAAAACAATAAAGGGAAAAGATTAAAATATTGTATTGTTGGATATGGACCTCTGGAAAGATAAAATCCGGTCACTAATCAATCAACTTAACCTCCAAAAAGAGGTTGATATTCTGATCAATCCTCCAAATATCCCGGAAATCCTCAGATCCTGTGACATATATCTAAGCACCTCCCTTTTCGAAGGTCTTTCAAACTCCATTATGGAGGCAATGAGCGCCGGATTACCTGTGATAGCTACCAACGTTGGAGATAACACATACCTTGTCGAAAACTCATTAAACGGCTTTATTGTTCCATGCAGAGATATCAAATTGATAGTTGAAAAATTGGAATACCTTATAAATAATGAAGATGCGAGAACAGAATTTGGAAATAACAGCCGGATTAAGGTAGAAAATGAATTTTCAGAAGAGAAATTACTGGAGAATTACCTGAGTTTATTTTTAAGAATGGAATTTTCAGAAAAGAAACAACAAGGATGATGAAGGGCCCTTCATTTTTAAAACGTTAAATTTCACACTCTTCTGTAATTGGGTAAGAAACTTGAAATTGGAATCCTGACGGATTGTTGGCATATTCAGGCCTGGGAATATACTTTCATTGAACAACTTAACAGCTCCGACTACTCCAAAATTGTCCTGCTGATAATGAGCCAGACAGGAGGGAAAAAACGGGGTTCATTTCTTTTCAGATTTCACCGGAAAATTGGCCAGACTATATTCCTGAGGAAAAACAGTTCCCTGGCTAAAAAGGATTTGCGTTTATTATTAAATGGGACACCAATTGTTACCATAAATTCGACAGATAATCCGGGCTTTGTTAATTTCAACCCGGATGATAAAAGCAAATTGAAAGCATATAATCCGGATTTCATTATAAAGCTGGCTTATGGTGTTTGTGCAAACGAAATCCTAAGCCTTCCAGCCCATGGGGTCTGGTCCTTTTCTATGAAAGACTTTGGATCAGAAGCTGAAGACACTACAGGCTATTCTGAGGTAATGAAAAAAGAACCGGTTACAGCTGAGGAGCTTGTTATAATAAAAGGCAATGTGGAGAAGAATACCGCGATTACAAGGGTATTTGAATCCACTTGTTCATATTCTCAAAGTATTAACAGGGACAAAGTATTACGGAGGGCATCATTGTTCATCCCCAGAGTAACTAAGGGGCTTTATTATTTTGGACCGGATTATTTGAAAATGCTGGAGGAAAGATATTACAGTTATGATCCAAATATAATCAGGAAATTATCTGCTCCTTCATTTCTCCATGCAGCACGAAATATTGTAATCTCAATGGTTTTGTTAATAAGCAAGATCTTAAAAAAGCTGATATATACCGATGCATTTTCCTGGAATCTGCTCTATAACATAGGTACTGAAAAAGATTTCCTTAAGAATAATTACGGAACCTTTAAATGTATTAAACCTCCAAAAGACAAGTTTTGGGCTGACCCTTTTGTTATTGACAAAGCTGGTAAATACTTCGTGTTTGTAGAGGAATTTATTTACAAAAGGAATAAGGGCCATATTTCAGTTCTGGAACTTGATAAAGAAGGAAGGCTGTTAAATGTAAGTAAAATCATAGAGGCTTCTTACCATATTTCTTATCCTTTTATTTTCGAAAAAGGTGATACTTATTATATGATACCAGAAACCGGTGGAAATAGAACAATTGATTTATACAAGTGCAGTGAATTCCCTGGCAAATGGGTGTTTATTAAGACTATTATGCAGGGAGTGAATGCAGTTGACACCACGCTATTTTACCATGGTGGTAAGTGGTGGCTCTTTACGGTAATAGATAAAATTAATAGTGCGCTTGGTGCGAGTCCCGAGCTATATTTATTCTTTAATGATGATTTCCTGTCTGATAACTGGATTAGCCATCCCCTCAATCCGGTTGTTACCGACGTCAGGAATGCCCGCGCTGCCGGTAAGGTATTTATCAGGGAGGGGAAGATATACCGTCCATCCCAGGATTGTTCTGAAAGATATGGAAATTCCTTTGATATTAACCTGATCCTTACGTTGACAGAAAGTGATTATAAGGAAGAGAAAGTGTTAAAAGTAAAACCGGAATGGGACAAAAAGCTGAAAGGAACCCACACCTTTAATTTTGATGGTGATTTTACAATAATTGATGCCTATACCTTTCGAAGGAGATTCATTTAAATTCAGGCGACCATTTTATGAAAGCCCAAAAAATAAATCTGGTGGTATTTACACGTGATTTTCCAGTAGGTATGGCAGGAACCAAGAGAATTCAGCATCTGCTTGACTATTTATTTTTGCAGGACATTCAAATTAATGTAATCGGTTTCAGGAGTAAAATCAGGCAACCCGCAATAAAAGGGATTTATAAATCAATTCCGTATTTATGTGTCGGAGCGGGAAGTGACATGAAATTAAAGCACCTGGTTAAAATCACTTTGTATTACTTTAATGGAATCCGTGCTATTATGAAGCTAAGAAAGAAATCATTTACAAATATTGCTTTAAATTCGGGTGGGATTAATATCGAAAACTTCGTGTTTATACTGTGGGCAAAACTTTTAGGGTATAAATTGATCCTGACAATAGAGGAGGACTATAGTTTTTTTAACGATAAAATAAAACTAATATCGAGATTTAAGTCCTGGACAATCAGGTGTTTCGATTTCCTGAATCGGCGTTGGGCAATAGCTATCATAGTTATTTCGACCCATTTGAGGGATAAGTATTCTAAGATGAAATCAAAAAATGTCAGGCTAATACCAATTACAGCAAAATTGAACTTCAATCAAAAAAAGAGTTTCTTTAATTCTCCGCTGGAAGTTATCTATGCAGGTACTTTTGCAGATAAAGATGGTGTTAATGACATAATTGAAGGTTTTTTAGCATTCAATAAGTTATATGATAACGCGTTGTTGATACTGACCGGAACCAGCGAGCAACAATTGTATTATCGGGATAAATATAAGGATGAGAAAAAAGTAATGTTCAAAGGTTTTATCGAAGACAATCAATTCTATTCACTTTTAAGGGATGCAGATGTTTTATGCATGTGCAGGACAGAATCAGACTTTGCAAATGCAGGTTTTCCGTTTAAGCTTGGAGAATACCTGGCCACCGGAAATCCTGTTATCTGCACCCGGGTTAGTGATGTTGAGTATTATCTTGATGATAAAGATGCATTTCTTATTGATCCGGGAAAGCCTGAGCAAATCTGTGAATCGCTTATAAGAATAACTAAAGATCCTGAGGCTGCAAGAATAAAAGGCCTGAATGGATTGGAGAAATGCCGTAAGTTTTTTTCCCCGGAGGTTAATGGCCATCGTCTTTATGAAGTTTTGGAGAAAATTGTTGTAAATAATTAATATTCCGGTTTCCAATTATTAACAAGTTCCGGATTCACAATCCATCAGAATCCTGATTATTCTATCAATAAATTAATGTCAGAAAAAGTTCTTATTACAGGTGCTGCCGGCTTTATTGGCTCAAATCTTGCCGATGTGTTACTGAATACAGGGGTCAGGGTTTTAGGTATAGATAATTTTGATCCCTTTTATGCCAGGTCAATTAAGGAAAATAATATTTCGGAAGCCATCAGAAATGAGTTGTACCAGTTCAGGGAAGGAGATATATGCGATCCAGGTTTTATTAGTAACTGTCTGATAGAATTTAAGCCGGATATCATTATACACCTTGCAGCAAAGGCAGGTGTAAGACCTTCAATCCTTGATCCTGCATCCTATTTTGATGTAAACGTAATGGGGACTTTGAATTTATTAAAGATGATGAAGGAACATAAGGTAAACAAAATGCTGTTCGCCTCATCTTCTTCTGTATATGGTAACAATAATAAGATCCCGTTTTCAGAGTCAGACAGTGTCGATTATCCTGTATCCCCTTATGCCGCCTCAAAGAAAGCTGGGGAATTGTTGTGTCATACATTCCACCATTTATACAATATAGATATTTTTTGTCTGCGTTTTTTCACAGTTTACGGACCCAGACAACGACCTGATCTGGCAATTAACAGATTTACCCGGGCACTTCTGAAAAATAAAGAAATTTTGCTTTTCGGAGACGGGACTACCTCCCGGGATTATACTCACATACACGATATTATACAGGGAATTGTAAAAGCAGTTGAAGTAGTGAATGGATTTGATATTTTTAACCTTGGGGAGTCAAACGCAATTACACTTAACAGACTTGTTTCAATTCTGGAGAAATTCACCAGGAAAAAAGCAGATATAAAATTCTTACCTTTACAGGATGGAGACGTAATTCAGACTTATGCGGATATAACCAGGGCAAAGACAATGCTTGGTTATGACCCTGTCGTCGATATTGAAGCCGGGATAGAGAGTTACGTCGAATGGTACAGAAGTTCCGGCTGCTTGGAATCCGAATCTTGATTTGTAAATTTTTATTTATCGAAATTGATGAAGTTTAATTTGCCCGTATAAGCTAAGTGACCTTAGTAACATAGCCGGGATAATCAAAATAAGCTTAAATTGACTTTTTAATATGCCGCAGATTGCAATTATATGTAAGACCCTGTTAAAGGGAGGTGCTGAAAAACAGGCTTTGATGCTTGCGAAATCATTAATTGGGAAAAATATTGGTGTGTGTCTTATAAACTGGAACCAGCGCAGGGCTGATCCGGAAAACCTGAGGTTCATTAAGGATAATTCCATCAAATATATACCGCTTAGTGGCAACTTTTTGATAAAGCTGTTTAAAGTCGGGAAAATAATGAAGGAAGAAAAGGTCACATTTATTGTATCATATCTTACACTTGCGAATCTTGTTGCAGGGATCACAAAAACTTTTAATAAAAAAATAAAAACAATCGGGGGAATCAGAAATGAAAAGCTTCCTTACTACAAGTTTGTTTTGGAGAAATTCATTCATAATTATGTGAACAATTTAACGGTATTTAATAATTTTTCAGGGGAGGAAAAATTTACAAACCGGGGATTTAAAGCTGACAAAATTGTGGTGATTCAAAATGCAATCGATTTTGATAATCACTTGATTGACGCAAAAACATTTAGAAGTGAAGTGATAAAGATCATTTCAGTCGGTCGGTTTGTTAAACAGAAGGATTACCATACTGCTCTTATTTCTTTCAAACTCCTTATTGAGGGATGTAAGAACAGGACCTTCAAATACCTGATTGCGGGTTATGGCCCGATGGAGAACGAAATAAGATTACTGGCGGGGAAATTGAATATTTCCAGCAGTTTAGAAATCTTAATAAATCCCCCCGATATTCCAAATATTCTTAAAGAGTGCGATATTTTCCTTAGTACTTCACTTTTTGAGGGGGTATCGAATTCAATAATGGAGGCAATGGTAACTGGTTTGCCGGTTGTTGCCACTAAAGTTGGGGATAACCATTTTCTGGTAAAGGATGGAATTAACGGATATCTTGTCCCATGCAAAAACGTTGAGGCAATCGCTGAGAAACTGGAGTATCTTTCGGAATCGGAAAAAAGGAGAAATGAATTCGGGCGAAACAGCCGCTCAATAATAGAGAATGATTTTTCAAAGGAAAAACTTGTTGAAAGCTATATCAGATTGTTCTCAAAACTGGAGTAACTGTAATATCAATTCAGGGAGATGAAGATTGGCGTTATAGGCACCCGAGGCTTTCCGGAAATTCAAGGTGGAATAGAAACCCATTGTCTGGAATTATATTCAAGACTTGCATTACTCACCAACAACAAGGTTACAGTTTACAGGAGAACCCCATATCTTAATTCGAGGAACAGGCATGCGGAATATATTAACATAAGATTTATTGACATTCCGGTGCCAAGAAGCAAAAACTTCGAAACTATCCTGCATTCATTTCTAGCAACTGTACACGCTATATTTCAGCGTTATGATATCGTTCATTACCATAACACAGGCCCGGGATTTTTTATTCCCCTGCTTAAATTTACCCGGGCAAAAATATTTTTTACCTATCACAATATCAGTTACACACAAAAGAAATGGAGTCCATTTGCCAAATGGTTTTTAAATTCATCTGAGAAAATAAGCTTGACAAATTCTGATTTTGTCATTTTTATCTCAGATAATCTAAAATCTGAGATGACGGCTAAATATAATATTAAAGATCTGAAGGTGATTTCAAACGGCGTAAATCTGCCCATGAGATCTGACACTTCGGATTATATTGATTCTCTGGGTCTTGAAAGGAAGAAGTACGTAATTTCCATAGGGAGGTTCCTTGAAGAAAAAGGATTCGATTATCTCATCAGAGCCTTTAAAAAAGCTAATGTGGACGGTTATAAATTAGTGATAGCCGGAGATACTGATTATCCGACAGAATACTCCGAGAGGTTGAAATCGCTGGCAAAGGATAATGGTGTTATTCTTACGGGCTTTATAAAGGGTGAAAAGCTGAACCAGGTTTATTCCTGGGCACGGTCGTTTATTATGTCCTCTTTCGAGGAAGGGATGCCGATAGCGCTGCTGGAAGCAATGAGTTATAATATTGATGTGCTTGCAAGCAATATCCCAGCAAATTTACAGGTTGGACTTGACAAGGATGATTATTTTAAAGTTGGTGATGAAGATGACCTGAAGGAGAAAATAATCATAAAACTATCTCAATGGAAAGATCCTGATTTCAAGACATTCCTGGAAGAACATTACAATTGGGATAGAATAGCATTTGAAACTGAAAAAACTTACAAAAACATTTTAAACTAATATGAAACTTAGAGGAGGAATTATTGGCCTTGGCAAGATGGGTCTCTCACATGCAGCAATTGTCGGGCATCATCCTGGTGTTGAGCTTGTTGCGGTCTGCGATACATCATCGTTACTGCTGGATGCCTTCAAAAAATTCACCAATGTTAATGTGTACTCTGATTACATAAAAATGATTGACAGTGAAAGACTTGATTGTGTTGTAGTTGCAACACCTACACGATTTCACTATCCTATCGTGAAATATGCTCTTGAAAAAGGGATTCATACTTTTTGCGAAAAGCCTTTTAGCTTAACAACACGAGAGGGTGAAGAACTTGTAACGCTTGCAAACGAAAAATGGCTGGTTAATCAGGTCGGTTACCATAATCAATTTATAGGTACTTTCATTGAATTAAAAAGACTGTTACAGGCAGACATCTTAGGGGAGCTGGTTCATTTCACCGGTGAAGCTTATGGCCCCGTGGTCACGAAGGAAAAGGGAGGAACCTGGCGTTCTGAACCTGAAGAGGGAGGAGGATGTCTGTTTGATTATGCATCCCATGTTATTAATCTGATTCAGGAGATTATCGGCCATCCGGTAAAAGCTAAAGGTACATTGTTTAAAAAGATCTATTCAAAACAGGTTGAAGATGCTGTATACTCAATGTTGACTCTTGAGAGCGGACTGACAGGTATTCTTTCGGTAAACTGGAGTGATGAGACCTATCGGAAAATGTCAACATCCTTAACCCTGATCGGAAAGAAGGGCAAAATAATCTGTGATGCCACTGAAGTTAAGATTTATCTTAAAGAAGGGAATCAAAAGGAAAACCTGGACAAGGGATGGACCACCAAATATATTACTGAATTTGCCATCCCGGTAAACTTTTATCTCCGCGGAGAGGAATACAGTGCACAGATTGATAATTTTCTGAACTGTATTATAAAAAAGAAACAAACTGAAGTCAACTCCTTTAATCAGGCATTATTTACTGACAGAGTTATTGAATTAATAAATGCTGATTCAAAAAGTTAAACAGACTATTATGGATAAAGTATTATTTGGCGACAACCAGTTTTTTGCCGTAAACCACTTATCAGACGAAAAATCACGTGAGCAGGCTATCAGGTTTAAAGATGATAATTCAATCATACGGGTGTTGGATCAGGCCAGGGAGACTGGAATCAATACATTTATGTGCACAACCCATGACCGGATCGCGAATATTTGTAACTATATGAGGAGTAATCCTGAAAAGTATAAGAATTTCAATATTTTCCCATGCATGCCTTATGCACATAAATACGCTAATGCAGTAACTGATCTTGGTATTGTCGGAACCATAAAACAATATGTACCCGGTAACATTTTTAGTGCTTTCACAAAGGGTGGTGTTGCATACCTTAGAAAGGATTTCATCGGATTAATGGAATTGCTGATCGATGCTGAGCTAAAAATGTTCAAGGGAATAAATACTCCCGTGATTTTTATTCAAAATGTCGTGGTTGACATGGTGCTTGGACTTAAAATGCTGGAGGTATTTAAAGAATATGATTCATATATCCGCAAAAAATATAATGCTGAGCCCGGGTACATAACCATGAATATGCCCGCATTATTTGAAGCACTGACCCAGGTGGGTATTTCAAATCCGATAATATGCAGTTCAATAAATAAGATTGGATTCAGAATGTCGGGAGGGAAAGAGATTTACGAGAAATACCTGTTGGAAAAACAATTCCGGCCGATAGCGATGCAGGTGTTGGCATCCGGAGCATTGAAGCCAAAAGAAGCGATAGAATATCTGGGGAGGTTTCCAGGGATAGAATCTGTTCTGTTTGGTGCATCCTCAAAGATACATATAGAGGAAACAAAAAAAACTATTGAAACAGTGTTGGGGTAGCGCATTAATTCATAACTTATTCATTAGCTGGTAATAAATGATAGCTTATTTTAGAAGTGTCTGGGAAAGTTTTATAAAACTTATAATGCTGAAGGCCAGCGATGAACGTAGAATTAAATATTTACGGACCCGGGGCATTAAGATAGGCGAAAGATGCAGGGTGAGGACGATGAAGTTCTCAACTGAACCCTACCTTATAGAGATAGGAAATCATGTTGCCATAGCAGCAAATACTGAATTTATTACCCACGATGGAGCCACCTGGTGTTTTGATGAGGAACTTAACGGAGGAGTATTCGGGAAAATAAAAATTGGGGATAATGTATTTATCGGGATCAATTGTATAATACTTTCAAATACAACCATAGGTAATAATTGTATTGTGGGAGCTGGCAGTGTTGTAAGAGGGCACTTTGCTGAAAATTCAATAATTTGCGGAAATCCTGCGCAGGTAATTTCTAAAACCAGCATTCAGAAAATGCTGTTTCGTCAGAATCCGGGATTACTTAAAACGAATAATCTTACCCAGGAGCAGAAGAATGAACTGGTAAAAAAACATTTTGGTATCATTTGATTCAAAATCACATCTAACAATAAAAGGAATGGATCAGGATAAAATTATAATAAATAACATATCAATTAAATTATCCTCAGTTGTCCGTGTCTTAGTAGCTATTGCAGTATTTTTTATTGTTGCAAGTTATACAGGACAGCTTATAACCTACCTCACCGGACATGGAAGCCTTTACGGACTTATTTTTTTATTTAATGTTGACCGGGAAAATAATCTTCCTGCATTTTTCTCTGGTATTTTACTGCTATTCGCGGCCCTGCTAATTTTTATCATCGCCTTACTGGAAAAAAACAGAAAGTCTGCTTTTGTTACGAAATGGGGAGTCCTTTCATTTGGTTTCTTATATTTAGCTGCTGATGAAACTCTTAAACTCCATGAAATGATGGGTCCTCCCATGACCAGACTTTTGGGGGATAGTCATCTTGGTCTATTATATTTTACCTGGGTCATTCCCGGGATCGTAATAGTAATCATTGTAGCTCTTTTCTTTTTAAGATTCGTTTTACAACTTGACACCAAAACGAGGATCAATTTCTTGATTGCCGGGACCTTGTACGTTGGGGGAGCAATAGGTATTGAGCTTATTGGCGGTCGCTACGTTGAATTACACGGGCAAACAAATTTAACCTACGCAACAATAGCAACAATTGAAGAAAGCCTGGAGATGGCGGGTTCTATTCTTTTTGTCAGGGGACTGCTGGTTTATATTTCGGACAATTTTAAAGAAGTGAAATTTCAGGTTAAAGAAAGTTGAGAACGCTCTTAATTTGATACTAATACTTTAGTTACATTTTTTAAGAACAGCTCAGGTCATTAACTCTGCTTTTTCATCGGTATCGATCAATTCGATATTGAGTCCAAACCTGGCAAGTAAAAAAGCAATTTTGTGATTGTTGAATGCTTCTCCGGACTGTGGCGGAACGAGGGTAATCAATCCTTTCTCCTTTAAATCCTGAACCCCTTTATCAATATCATCACATTTAAAACAAATGTGGTGAAAGCCGCCGCCTCTGTTTACGAAATTAACAAGCGACAGGTTATCCTCCAGCGGCTCAATTAGCTTGACAGTCAGGCTGTTTTCTTTGTCTAAAAAGGTAACTTTCACTTTCTGGAGTGAATTCACTACCGTCCCAGTCATCTGCCGGTAACCAAAAACCCGGGTCCAGTATGAAATCCCTTCATCAAGATCCTTAACGGCAATACAGATATGATCAATTATCATTTTATAACTTCCCCTTTATCTTTTTTCCGGTGGCGCTTATTACAAGTTTCTCCTTCAGTTCGAATACCTGCGGTATTTTGTAAAGTGCCAGATGTTTTGAGCAATGTTGTTTTATCTTATCAAGAAATGCTTCTTTCCCGTTTTCCGGTCTGATAACAATTGTTGCCTTCAGAGCTTCACCCAGAAGTTCATCTTCAATTCCTTCAATAGTACAGTCAACCACCTCAGGCAACTCAAGGATTACAGCTTCAATCTCCTTCGGGCTGATCCTCTTTCCCCCGACTTTAATTATCTCCTTTTTCCTGGCAGTCAGGAATATATAACCATCAGCGTCAACTGTCCCAAGATCGCCGGTATAAAGCCAGCCTGACCTTATGGCATTCCTTGTTCCTTCTTCATCAGCAAAATAACCCAGCATTATATTGTCTCCGTGTGCTATAACCTCGCCTGTTTCTCCCGGTTTGACATCTTTGCCTTTATCATTTACGACCCTTAACTCAACTCCCGGAATGCCCTTTCCCATCGATCCTTTTTTTGATTCGTACAGTTCCGGGGGCAGGTATGACAGACGGGCTGTTGCTTCGGTCTGGCCATACATTACATAAAATGTTACATCAGGATGACTGATGCGGAATTCATCAATAAAGATGGGAGCAAGCTTTCCTCCTGCCTGGGTAACGTACTTCAGATCAGGGAACACTGTGGTTTTAAAATTGTCAGATTTTCTCAGTAATATCTGAAAGTGGCTCGGGACGCCCGCAAATCCGGTGCATTTAAAGTCAAGAAGATTTCTGATTATGCTTCCCAGAAATATGAAAGAATTATTTAAAACTATTGATCCTCCGACACGAAGGTGAGTATGTAAAAGCGACAATCCGTAGCAATAGTAAAAAGGCAGGACAACAAGCATCCTGTCTCTTTTAGTCAGTTTAAGATAGGTTACTATCGACCCGGTATTTGAAATCAGGTTTTTATGTGAGATCATTACCCCTTTTGGTTCTCCGGTCGATCCAGAAGTGAAAATAATTTCAGCGCATTTTTCTTTATCGAAATCATTTTCGATGAACAATGATCCCTTGTACTCAGGATTACTAACCGTATCAGGAAAGATAAATCTGCCTGAAGGAATATTCTGCCTCCTCTCAAGATCCCTGGTCATGAAGATCAGAACAGGTTTTGTCAGTTTAGAGATGTAGTTAAAATTTTCGGTTTCTATATTTGGGTCCAGAGGGATACATACATTCCCTGATTTTATAATTGCAAAATATGCAATCAGAAAAAATTGATTATTAACCGATAACAGCAAAATGTTCTTACCCTCTCCAAATTCCTTTTTCAGGTAAGATGCCAGCTGAACAGATGAACTGTAAAGCTGACTGAAGGAGAGGTTTTCTTTTCCCACAAGAAATAGCTCCTCACTATCACCTGTATTTTCAAAGAAATAGTCAAATGCGTTCATGTTGCCGGGTTAATCTAATTATAATAATCCCTTACCGGAGCCATCCTTAGGTACTCAGTGGTTTTACGCTTTCGCTCAAAATTTCTGAAGAGGGCTTCAACCCTTTCAGCGGTTTCTCCCATTACTGCACCAACTTCACCCGGAGTGTATCCATTTTCAAAGCCAAACCAGTAGATATCCATAAGCCTGAAGGGAAGCTGGTAAAAGAACTCTTCCTGGGTCTGGGTTGCAGAATACGTATCAGTTGTAGGGGTTCTCTCAATGATCCTTTCAGGGACTCCAAGATATTCAGCCAACTGGTACACCTGAGTCTTGAACAGGTTACCTATAGGCATTACGTCAGCTCCGCCATCACCATATTTAACAAAAAATCCCTGTTCCTGTTCATGCTTGTTCGGTGTACCTATTACCGCATAGTGCAATGCCTCAGCATGATAATACAGAATTGACATTCTTGAACGCTGTTTTAAATTGGATGCAGCTACAATCTGAAGATAATCACGGACATTCAGGATTTTGTCCTTTTGAACACCTTTCCCATTTAGTATGGTAAGGCTGAAAAGGGGAGGGAGGTTATTGTATAGACCGCTTTGCCGGATACCTATCTTCATTTTATACGTTTCAGGATCATATTCCGGGAATACTCTTTTAACTGCTTCATCGCGTCTCTCGTAACATTTAAAACCTGTGAGGGCCGATGTAATTTCCTCCTTTATTGTTTTTACACCAAATTTTTGTGCCAGTTCAAGAGCTAACTCCTCGCTTTCAGGACTTGAGTCTTTTTCAGGCATAATTATACCGACCACCTTGTCGGGACCAAAAGCCTTTACAGAAAGGGCAAGGCAGACGGAAGAGTCTATCCCCCCGCTTATTCCAATCACTGCTCCGTTCCTTTTAAAGTTATGTAAGACATCCTGCTGAAGCTTCCCGGTGATTTCAGCTGTAACCGCTTCAACATTTTCAAGCAGGATGATATCTTTTGCAAATGGCCTCCTGGTTTTCATAGACATGAGTTAAATATCGTTTATTATTTTCAGGTTATTCAGTTTCAGTTCACCCGGATTATTCTGTTTTTCAATAAATTGGTTATGAAGGAGATGGGTTGAGATGACAGACGAGAGCACCATGTCTTCAACTTCTGAGGAATTACCTGTCTTTTCTATTTTCAAAAGCAGATTTGAAATTGAGCTGTAGTTAAAAATGCCCGCTTTGCTGAAATAGTCCGGCGATAACATTTCCCTTATATATCCTGGTGGGTTATTAAGAAAAAATGCACTCTTTACAGGTGCCCTGTAAGCCTGTTTTGACCTTTTTATTATAGATTCCGGGATTTTATTCTTCATTAGTTTCTTAAGCAGGAACTTTTCATTGAGGCCATTAAGCTTGAAATCATCGGGTAATCTGTTGCAAAACTCAATTACGCGGTAGTCAAGAAAAGGATATCTTCCTTCAACCGAATTAGCCATTGCCATCCTGTCACCCTGGGATGAGAGAAGATAACCCGACATGAATATCGAGGTCTCAAGCCACTGGGCTTTCTCAAGATATTCCCATTTATCGAAATCCTTCCGGCAGTTTTTCTTCAAGGTTTTCCAACGGTGAGTATCCGTCCAGTTCGGATTTTATCTGATCGGAAAAATGCTTTTTAATATGGTTGGCATTATTCCATCTTAACAGATGGGAATAGAATGGATTCTCAATCTCTTCCAGCTTATATCCGTAAAACATTTTTAGAATAACAGGATTTGCTTTTTTCATCTGAGGCAGGTACGGATAAAGCTCTGTTAAGCAGCCGCGGTCTGAGCGTTGAATCCGGCTGTTTTGCCCAGAATCTTCTTATTTTAGCCTCCTTGAAAATATCGTAACCGGCCAGCATTTCGTCTGCTCCTTCACCTGTGATTACCACTTTGATATTGTTTTCTCTGACAAGTTTTGAAAGAAGCATCATAGGTGCAGGTGCAGTACGCGTAACCGGAGTTTCGGAATGCCATATCAACTTTCGGGAAGCTTTCCGAAATATCCTCTGAGGTACAGGTGATCGACCGGTGCTTTGTATCCAGGTATTTCACTGCCTCATTCTGATAAGAGCTTTCATCAAAATCACTATCATCGAAACCAATCGAAAATGTATTTAAGTATACCTGGTTCAATATCTTTAATGTAAGCGACAGTAGAGCTTGAATCAAGTCCTCCGCTTAGATATGCAGCTACCTCCACATCGGCTCTCAGTCTTATTTTTACTGCATCGTAAAACAACTCATGAAAAAGCTCAAGGGCTTTGTTAATGGAAATAGAGTTGTCAATGTTGTTAAACTGCAGATCCCAGTACTTTTCAATCTTCAGTCCATCCCTGTTATAAGTCATGATAATGGCCGGGCGACAATTCATAAATATCCTTAAATGCTGTCCCGGGGGTAATAGTAGTCCAGAAAGTATAGATCTGTGACAGGTTTTTGTGCGAGAACTCAGGAGTTAAGTTTTTTTGTTCAAACAGGGATTTTATTTCTGACGCAAATGAAAAGACATTTCCTGTAATATTGTAGAACAGGGGACGGATTCCGATCCTGTCCCGGGCAATAAATATTTCTTCCTTAAGTTTGTCCCAGATAGCAAAAGCAAACTGGCCGTTAAGCATCGACAAACAATCTTTACCAAATGATGCGTAAAGTTGAACCAGCACTTCAGTGTCGGACTGTGTCTGGAAGGTGTGTCCTTTCTTTATAAGCAATTCCCGGAGTTCGGGATAATTGAATATCTCACCGTTAAAGACGATCCAGAAACGGCCGGAGGGGTCGGACATTGGTTGCTGTCCGCCTGACAGGTCGATAATGCTTAACCTGACATTCCCAATTACTGCAAGCGGTGAACGGTAAGATGCCACTTTCATCCGGACCACGATAACTTATGGCGCGGAGCATCGCTTCGATTACAGGTTTGCCTGCTGCTCTCCCTTTGTAATCAACTATTCCCGCGATTCCGCACATAATCAGTTGCTTCTTTTACGGACTATGAAATCGGTAATGGCATTTATAGATTCAAAATTTTCTTCTATCAGATCGGCATCGGAGGTCTTAATTCCAAAATTCTCTTCAAGAAAAGTAATCAGCACTACAAAACCCATTGAATCAAAATAACCTTCCTTGAAAATTAGGGAGTCATTCTTGATCTTTTCCTTTTCTACAAATGTTGCCTGCTGTATATATTCCTTGACTTTATCCCTGACTGCAATCGTTTCAATATCCATAATACAATGAATGAATTAGTTATTAGTTAAAATTTAGTATAGAATGGAAAGTCCAGTTAATTCTTAATGTAGTAGTTGCTGTAATGCCTGTAAGAGCTTTTATGTAGATTCAGGTCATTATAGATGATATCATAGTTACTTAATTTGTTTGTTTTCAGGTTATTGATGACATTGGCGAAAATATCTTTTCTGGTATAATTGTTTCTGATCACCATTAGCACTTTTGAAGCATACTTCATCAGTAAAATTGCATCAGATACAATACCGACCGGAGTTGTATCAATAACTATATAATCGTATTTGGTTTTCAGGAAATTGATCAGATTATCAAGTACTCCCGACTCCAGTAATTCAGAGGGATTTGGAATAACGGGACCTGCGGAAATAAAATCGAGGTTTGTAACTGCCGTATTTCTGATCAGTTCTTCAGGTGAAGCCTTCCTTATCATAAAATTTGTTACCCCTGCAATATTATCCTCTTTAAGTTTGATATGAAGAGTAGGCCGTCGAAGGTCGCAGTCAATCAGTATTGTCTTATATCCGACCGAAGCAATTGACGAGGCCAGGTTAATTGAAACAAAGCTTTTTCCATCCTGGGGTTGGGATGATGTGATGAGAATTACTTTCGATTTCTCATGGTCAGATTTCAGGAAAAGGCTGCTTCTCAGGTTCCTGAATGATTCCGAGATCGCAGATTTTGGAAATTCAGCAACAACTGTTTCACTCTTCAGGTTATTGCTGTAGATCACACTTAAAACCGACCTGTGAAGCATATATTCTGCATCATTGATACTTCTGATCTTATCATCAAAGAAATCCCTGATCATAAGGATAAAGGGTCGGGATCAGCAATCCAAAGAATAATGCCATCAGATAATTGACCATGTTCTTTGGCGAGATGACCTTTGATGTGATCGTACGTGCAGGTTCAACAATCTCATAATCAGGATAATTTGAAGCAAGTGAAATAGCAGCTTCTGATCTTTTCTGAAGAAGGAATGTATAAATAACATCATTGAGATTAAACTTCCTTTGCATACTTACCATATTCATCTCTGTCCTTGGAAGTCTTCGAGATCTCCCTTGAGAGCTTTTCCTGCCTGTAATCAAGTTCATTAAGCGAAAGAGTAAGGGTGTTCAGATTATTGGTGAAGTTTTCAAGTATTAGTCTGTCGCTGATTACTTATTTTGGTGTCAATCTGTTTCAGAAAAATGTTCTTTTGAGGATTGCTTCCCGGCAATCAGGCTGGATCTTTGAGAATTCAGATCATTCATAGTTGAAATGAGCTGGTTTATTATCGGATCGCTTACGTTCATTGCAGAAGGGAGGTTAAGTCCCGATCCCTCCTGGTTTGCTTTAAAATAGTTTATAACATAATTATAGTATCGTTCCTGAACCTGCAGGTTGGCGCGTTCTGTTTCGATCTGTGCGATCTGTTCATAAATTCTCTGACCCTGGAAGCTCAGATCCATCACCTGGTTTGCCGATTTGTAGTTTCTAAGGTGTGGATTCAGATAAAACAAGTGAATCGGATATTTCTGATATCTGTGAGTCAATGAAATTTACGGTACTCCTTGCAACCGTGTTCTTTTTGTCAAGGTTCTCATCAAGAAATGAAGTAAGATACCTGTTAAGAAATGTAATTGTTTTGTCGAGATTGGTTGCAGTGAATTTTACATTTATTATTGATGCCAGAGGCGAAGCTTTTTCAATTTCAAGGTTTTTCAGGAATCCTTTTGCCAGATAATCAAGATGATTGAGTTTAAAATAATAGGTATATTTGATTTTCGGGTTGGGATTGAGATATTTCCTTATTCAATGAAACAGAAAACTTAAATATCCTGTTGCTGACTGTTTCATTGAATTTGCATATTGTGTCAACTTCCACAGTATTATCTTCACTTACTATCTGATTATCAACATAATTATAAAATGAAACTTTCTTTTGTGAAACAGTAAGCCTGTAGGAAGATTCATCAAGGATTGAAATATAAATTTTAGCGTCAATCGGCTGGATATGTGATTTATCAATTACAACTGAAAAAGGAGATGTCCCGAATAATTCCTCTGTCTGCTTAAAAATCTTTTTGTGTTCCCTGAAATAGCTTACTTCAAGGTTCATACTTGTGACTGTGGAATAAACCAGCGCAAATGAACTCAGGTTAGTTAATATCGTTTTCAATGTTAGTCAGTGATTCAAGTGACTGCAATCCGCCAAACAGCTGCTGAGATCCAAGGATTGAGGAAGTTTTGTTTTCAACCGGGCTTAATGAAGCTGAAGCCTCATAAACCTTTGTTGAAAACATATTGTATAATACCGCAGCATGCAACGCATAATATAATCATAGCAATATATAAATACTTCAGTGATACTATCTTAAGGACAAAGTATTTAAATGGAGCTATTGATGAATCCGGTTCTATTGTTTTTAACATTGGCATTAAATTTTTATTGAATGCTTAAACCTGCAAATAGCAATACAGCTATCAGAGTTGTTACTGATGACAGGATTGTAGTATAGGTAATGTTTGAATAACTTGTTGATATTGATTTCAATGGTTCAACTACAATAACATCATTAGGCAAAACATAGTAAACGTCCTTACTGGCAATCTTTGAATCTGACAGGTTAAGTTTATGGTGCATTATTTTTTCACCTTCCTGCCTGATAAGGATCACATTCTTGCGGTTCCCGTAACGTGTCAGTCCTCCACCAAGTGCCAGTGCTTCATAGATATTCAGTTTATCCTGGCTGAAAGAATAGACACCCTTGTTGCTGCACTTCACCCAGGACCGAGATCTGATTATCAATAAATTTAACAATAATTGTTGTGTTCGGGACATATTCATTAAGTGCAGTTTGGATTTTTTTACCTGCATCCGTCAAGCGTGAGGGATCCAACATTTATTTTCCCGACAAAAGGGAAATCAATATTCCCGGCCTCATCAACCAGATAACCCAAGTACACTATTTCCTGTGCCTGAATAACGGATCTCTTCAGGCATATCAAAGATCTGCCTGGTTTGTGGATCAATACTCAGTATTCTGATATATAGTCTGTCGAATGGCAGAATTGTTTTCTGTACCTTGGGATTAACCAGTGGCTTCCCAAGCTCATCAATATCATTAAAATAACTTAATTTGTTTGCAGGTACACATGAGCTGATGTACATCATCAGGAAAAGTCCAAGACACAATTTAATGCCAGAAAATACTTCTTTTTTCATATATCAGATTAGTAAAATTTATGTTCCGGTTCTTTGAAAAACAGTTTTTATTGTTTTGAACAAAATTATAAAATCTAATCGAGGTGACCAATTATCTATATATGCCAAATCCATCTCCATCCACTTGTCGAACTTAATGCTGTTACGGTCGGGTATTATCTGCCAGAAGCAGGATAAACCGGGCTTAACAGAGAGCCGTCTCAATTGCCACCTTTTGTATTTCTCAGTCTCGCTCTTCAGAGGAGGACGTGGTCCGATCAGTGACATTTCACCTTTCAGAACGTTAATAAGCTGAGGCAATTCGTCCAATCCGGTCCTTCTCAGCACCTTTCCGATCCCCGTTATTCTGGGGTCATCCTTTATTTTAAAGACCGGACCATCCATCTCATTCTTTGCTTCGAGCTTCTCCCGGATCTTGTCTGCATCTGCAATCATCGTTCTGAACTTATAAAGATCAAACTGACGTCCGCGCAATCCCACCCTTGCCTGTCTGTATATTACCGGCCCCTTCGATGTAAGCTTAATTACCAGCCCGATGATTATCATCAACGGAGATAAGAGAGCTAAAAGTATGAGAGATATGTTTATATCCATTAATTTTTTAACTACAAGATCAAATGCCCGGTGTGGAATATTGATAAAGGTGAGGAATTTCTCATTCCCGATTGTGGAGGCAAATGCATTTGTAAGATTAAGCTGGATATCCTTGTACTTTAGCCTGAAGACAACCCCGAGCTCTTCACATGATCGGATGGTTTTACGGACTTCAGCGGGATTGACCTCCTTCTTGATATAGATTACTTCATCAATGGTATCAACCTCCATAAGATCATGAAGGACCATTTTAGTTTTGTCGGGAAGTATTTTATAGATCTTGCTGTATCTTTCAATAACACTTTCAGCACTCGAAAAAATAAAGATTACCCTGTATCCCCAGTCAATATTCAATCTGAGATCTTCAATAAAAGGGACTGATGATTCATCTGCTATCAATATCAGGTTTACAAAGTTGAACCCTTTTGCCCTGTATATTTTAAATACTTTATACTCGAGGGTTCTGACGATGAAAAGGGAAACGAAACCCAGGATAGTGAATCCGGTAAGAAAGAGACGGGAAAGATACCCCAGCTTAAATACAAAATAGAAAATAAGAAGGATAATGCTAATGACAGCAGCTGACTGTAAATATTCGAATAAAAGTGTCCGGTACCTCTTCGTTCGCGGGATCTCAGTTACCTTAATAATATACATGGTAATGAGCCACAGAGGGACAACGGCAATAAAAATATAGGTGAGATCTTTTCTTTCAAAGAAGAAAAAACTTCCTTCGTTATAATAATTTAAAAGGTAAGCAATCTGATAGGCAAAAGCAATAGTAAGTATATCTATTAATCCCAGGATGAGATTAATAAGATTCCATCTTTCAAGGAATGGAATTATTTTTAGACGCAAAAATGTATTAAAAACATCCATAACTTAGACTTGGGAAAGGCTTGTTTTGCATTTGCAAATATCTTACAAAAACTGACAATATAGATTATTTCACCTGATATAAATATAATAAAAACAAGTAAAAGTACCATTTGTTATTCTCCCGGATGGCGGCTGTTTTGTGCCCAGAAATAGGTAATGCCGTTAATTTCAGTCATGTCAAGAATCGTGAAGCGATTCTTCTCAAGCAATTTCTTAATATATTTTTGCGGAAGGTTCTTTTCCTTCCCGGGATCCATAAGTCTTAAAAGCTCCAGTAACACCTTGACATAATGACCATAAGTTACTCCGACCATGATGGCTTCTCCTGAAATAACCTGCAAGATAGGCTTTTGCAGGCATTATCCTTGAAAGGGTGTGCAGAAACCCGTCAAGATGTCTTATCTGATTTAGTTTTTTAAGATTTATCAGCGCTTTAATTCCCCTCAGATCGCTATGGTCATAATGATAATGGTGAATTGAGGAAAGGACCATAATATCCGGTTCTTTGGCGAGTCCTATCCAGGTAAGATACTGAAAAAAATCCTCACCCCCCTCGGTAATTATGTTCTCATAAACCGGAGGTGTCGTGGAACTACCGGTCGATGCCGGGATTTCATTGAAACCGGTTTTTGATATTTTGTCAATAGGCACGGTTCTGTCTGAAAGTGAGATCTGTTCCATCTTATACATATATTGATCAGGCTGTAAAAGTATTTATAAAGCAGGGAGCCTGCAAGAAGCATCAGACCAGATTGGGTAAATACGAATTTAGTTTTTCCGGAATGGTCCATGAAAAGATGATGATTATCCAATTGCTCTGGTGATTGAAGTAAGAAATTCAGATCTGCGTCAAACAGAAGGCTAATTTTACAGGGAAATTCCGGGAATGTTAACAATAACAGCTTCTCCGGGAATTAAACGTATTGATAGTCAAATTATTAAACACCATTTAATCTGGTTTATCCTGATTAGTTAAATTTTTGACTAAAACGGACAAAAATTAGATGAAAAAAAATGGGGAAATTTGCAAACCTGGATAAGCTGAGTATCAGGCTTATGTCTAAGCTGATTTCTTGAGGTTTTGAGCACAGAAATATGTTACATTGCTTATTTCTGTCATGTCCGTGATCCTGAATTCGTTGGATTCAAGAAGTTTGATAACATCTTTTCTTGCCATAAACCTGTCAGTTCTGGAATCGATGATATTGATCAGACTGTTCAGGAAGCGGAATGACTGGTAAAAAGGAAGCGCCATTCCGCTATGGATTTTATTGTCTTTGAAGCAACCGACGAAGTTTGCTTTCAAAGGAAGAACGCGGAAAACATTATTGAGAAAATTGTCGATATGGTTAATCTGGTTAAGGGGTTTAAGATTAATAAGAGTCCTGACTCCCTTAAGCTCGTTGAAATCGTAATAATAGTGATGGATAGATGATAATATCATCATATTGGGGTCTTTTGCCAGACCAAGCCAATTAATGTAATGGAAGAAATTCTCGCCCCCCTCGGCTGCAAGATTGTCGAAAACCGGATTAATCTGATTTTCGTCAGTCGCAACAGAGTTCTCTCCGATATTGCTATTAATAAGTTGATTTGTATCGATTTCGGGTCGGTACGTAGTAATTGTTCTCTCCATTAACAGGATTGATTAAAACAGGTTATAAAATTACAACATATGTTCATAGCCAACAAATAAAGTTTCCATCAGTTAGTGTTAAAACGGGATGGAATTATGTCATTATTAAATTAAAAATGTCATCTTATCCATTATATTATTAACGTTTGTCATTAATAATTGTTCATTGGTCAAAATAGGGGTAAAATTTAGTAATTGTTTGAATTAATTATTAGTTTTCAATTTGTCTGAGGGGTTTAATATTCATTAAAACAACACAATGCCCTGTTGAAAAGTTTTTTGTCCGGGTCATTTACGGGAAACTGATATTTTGACTAATGGCAGATTTATTTGGATGAAAATCGTTTTGCAGCTTTACCCCAGGCATCTATTAGACATAGCCTTTTTTCGCAGACCGGTTATATTTTCGATTACATTTCGTCCTGAGCACCCTGCCACAACCTTTAGATGAATGTTGGGAGGGGGTGATGAGCGGTTTATTATTAGTTATATCTTTACATTCTCCCAAATTACCAATTATTAACAATTTCGGATTTGTGAATATGAAGGATCTCTTCATAATTATCAGCCGCAGATAGCATTTATATGAAATATCTGAAACTGCTTTTATTAAAACTTCGCTTAAGTTCATGCTTTTGTGCGGTGGCATTAGTTTTTCTGGTTCTCGCTTCATGCCATAACCCGGCTGAAATTTCCACTGGTGATAGAACAATATCATTTGATGAAGGCTGGCGCTTTATGAAAGATACGCTTTCAGGCGCTGAATCCCCGGATTTTAATGATTCAGACTGGAGGATCATCGACGTTCCTCATGACTGGAGTATTGAAGATCTGCCCGGACAAAACGGTGTGGATATAATCGGACCATTTGATAAATCCGCCATTGATAAAGGTACTACCGGTTACATGGTGGGAGGCACAGGCTGGTACAGGAAAGACTTTACCATCAGGGAGGAGGATAAGGATAAAATTGCCTGCCTGCAATTTGACGGTGTTACTATGAGATCCGATGTCTGGCTGAACGGAAAACACCTCGGATTTCATCCTTATGGATATACTCCTTTTTACTATGATATTACTTCTTATCTGAATCCCCCGGGAGAACCTAATATTGTTGCTGTTCGTGTTCAAAATGAAGGGATGAATTCACGCTGGTATACAGGATCAGGTATTATAAGGCATGTATGGCTCACTCTGGTAAATCCTGTTCACATAGATATGTCAGGTGGATTATACATTACAACACCCGTTATAACTGAAAATTCTGCAGATGTGAAAATTGAAACGACTATTGTAAACTCCGGGAATAGTGATGAAAGTATCGTCCTGCGTACTGATTTGTTGGATCCTTCAGGCAAGCTGGCTGTAACCATTAACAGCAATTCAGTGGTGGCGTCAGGTCAGAAAGAACAGGTAATACAGGAAATTCCGGTAAAGATGCCATCTCTCTGGTCGGTCGATGAACCGAATCTTTACTATGCGAAAGTATCTGTGCTGATAAATAATAAGATTGTTGATGGACTGGCAACTCATTTTGGGATCCGTAGTATTAAGGCAGATGCGCAGAACGGGTTTACTATCAATGGTAAACCGGTTGAAATGATCGGCGGTTGTATTCACCACGATAACGGACCCCTGGGAGCTGCTGCCATCGACCGTGCCGAGGAACGTAAAATTGAGGTGCTGAAAAACAGCGGCTTCAATGCCATCCGGACCAGCTCACAATCCTCCGTCATCAGCACTCCTTGATGCCTGCGACCGGCTGGGAATGGTAGTTATTAATGAAATCTTCGATGTGTGGGAGACTGCTAAAAGGAGTCAGGACTACCATCTCTATTTCAGGGAATGGTGGCAGAAAGATGTGGAGTCGTGGGTAAAGCGTGACAGGAATCACCCGTCAGTCATAATATGGAGTATCGGGAATGAAATCCGTGAGACTTTTGATACCTCAGGATTAAGAATTGCCAGAAATCTGACTGAGGAAATTCGCCGGATTGATAAGACACGATGGGTCACAGAGTGCTTTGTTGATTTCGCATGGATGAGGGGTCAGAAAAGCAAATGGGACGAGATCCCGGAACACATGGACCTCTTTGATTTAATAGGCTATAACTATGCATACAAGAGATATGAGGAGGATCATATTAAATATCCTGACCGTGTTATGGTTGGAACTGAAACAAATCCTCCACTCGCGCTGGAAAACTATGAGATGGTAAGAAAGCATCCTTATGTTATAGGTTATTTTGTCTGGACAGCTACGGATAACCTCGGTGAGGCAGGTGTAGGCCTGCCTCAACTAAGGGACATTGCTCCGGATGCGGGTCAGACACAGGCAACCGGACAAGGATTTTTCAGTCGTGATTCATGGCCGGCATTTACCAATTACCAGGGTGATATTGACCTGACCGGAAACAGAAAGGTGCCTTCATATTATCAGCATGTTGTCTGGGGTAAAAGCAAAGTTGAAATGTTCGTGCATCGTCCCATCCCTGAAGGTAAAAGAGAGGTAACCAGTAACTGGGGGTTTCCTGATGAGCTGAAGAGCTGGAACTGGTCTGGTCATGAGGGTGAAAAATTGCAGGTACATGTCTACACCCGCAGTCAGCAGGTCAGACTTAAGTTAAATGGTAAAATCGTTGGTGAGCAAAATGTGGATCCGGAAAAATCAATCACAGCTGCATTCGAGGTCCCCTATGAGGCTGGGACGCTGATTGCCAGCTGTTATGACAATGGTAAGGAAACAGCATCACAGACTCTTGAAACTACAGGTAAACCAACAGCAATA
Source organism: uncultured Bacteroidales bacterium (assembly GCA_963806555.1). Taxonomy (GTDB): domain Bacteria; phylum Bacteroidota; class Bacteroidia; order Bacteroidales; family VadinHA17; genus LD21. The sequence continues at coordinate 152,623 of CAWDYR010000009.1, forward strand.
AGACTCATAGCTGATCGGACTAAAATCAAGGCAAACCGTAACGATCTGTCATATATAAGGGCAGAAATAATCGACTCTGAAGGCAATATTGTTCCTGATGCAGACGACATAATGGTTAGCTTTGATGTAAGCGGCAGGGGCAGTCTGGCTGGTGTCGGGAGTGGTAACCCCCTGGATATGTCGAGCTTTCAGCAACCAAAGAAAAAAACCTGGCAGGGAATATGCCTGGTAATAGCACGGCCGGGAACAAAGACCGGGAAAATAAAAGTCAGGGCCACCGCTGAAGGATTGAAGAGAGCTTCTGTAAAAATAACCGCTGAATGATCTGGCCAATAAGCCATCGACCGTATGAGTAAGAGGTTAATAAAGTAGGAAGCGTTAAAAATGTTTAAATATTTTGAGGTATTCAAAACATTCACTAAGTTTGAGTTACTTAAAATCTTGATCGTGTGAAATTCAGGAACCGGATAAATTAACATTTCCGGGAACGGATGCAGGCACTCAATTTTACTCACAAACATAAAGTATAATGAAAAGACGAACATTTGTTAAATCCGTTTCCGCAACCGGTGCCGGACTGATAATCCTTCCCGGTGGTATACTTTCAGGACAGAATCCCAGTGATAAACTAAACATTGCCCTGATGGGTGCGCATGGTCGGGGCAGCCAGCATTATGGAGCATTGGAGAGCGAAAATGTAGTTGCCATTTGCGACGTACATGCAGGTAATATGGCTCTGGCTGCAAAGCAATATCCCAATGCAAAGCAATACACCGACTGGAGGAAATGTCTGGATCAAAAGGATATTGATGCTGTATTGATTTGTACTCCCGATCACCACCATGCATTTATCAGCATCTGGGCCATGAACCGTGGAAAGCATGTCTACTGCGAAAAACCGGTTGGTGAATGCGTTACCGAGGCACGTGAGGTGCGGAAGGTATATCTTGCCAACAAGGGTAAGCTGGCTACCCAGCATGGGACACAGCGACATGCCAATGAAAATTTTGACCGCGTCGCGGAGCTGGTTCGTGGCGGCGCTATTGGCGATCTGAAAGAGGTAATTGCATGGGGCAACCGTACTCATGATAAAACGGGGTATCTTCCTGCAGCAGGACCTGCCCCAAAGGACATTGACTGGGAACAGTGGATTGGTCCGGTTCAGATGCATCCATATAATCCGGGCTATTTCGGCGCAAGACCGGGAGCAGGTTGTCTGTTGTGGAACATGTACCATGATTTCGGCAGCTGGCAGAACGGAGACATGGGCGCCCATACTATGGACCTGGCCTGGAATGCAATAGATGCAAGCCAGCCTACAAGCGCATGGGCAGAGGGAGACCCTTACAATCAAGAGGTTGTAGCCTCGAACCTTCATACAAAATTCAATTTTCCTGCCAACGACTGGCGTGGACCAATTACTGTTGAATGGTACCAGGGTAAGTTAAGTCCGGCCTCTCCGAATCCAGCCATTGATATTCTGAAAATTGGCCATGGTGCAATGTTCAAAGGCACCAAAGGGACTCTTGTTGCTGACTTTACCAACCGGATGCTTCTTCCGGAGCGCAGCGGAGCCGATATGACTTATTACAAACCACCAACCAAAGACCAGGTTGCACCTCCCATGGGCGGTTTCCAGCAGCAATGGTTCAAAGCATGCAAGGGTAACCTGAAGACTGATTGTGATTTTGACTACGCTGGCCGTATGATAGAGACATTAATGCTTGGTCTTGCTGCACATCAGGCTGGCAAGGAACTGCAATATGACCCTGTTGCCGGACAAGTGACGAATGATGCCGCTGCCAATGCATACCTGACTAAGGAATATCGCAAGGGCTGGGTGCTTAACGGATAAATCATATGATCCGGATTGTAACTGATTAAGCAATTCCGGAATACTGTTAAATATAATTTTATCTCAATAGAATGAAGAAAAGAATTTCTTTAATTACTCTAATATATATTATTAACGCTGTTTGTTTTTGTACTTATGGTCAGGAACCAGGCTCATTTACCGATGACAGGGATGGTAAAGTTTACAAAACTGTTAAAATAGATGATCAGGTGTGGATGGGCGAGAATCTTGCCTTTAAGACTGAAAGCGGGTGCTGGGTTTATGATGATATCAAAGATTATGTAAAGACCCATGGTTACTTATATTCCTGGCAGGCTGCCACCAAAGCCTGCCCTGCCGGCTGGCGACTGCCATCGATGCAGGACTGGTGGTATTTATCTACCTATCTTGGAGGTGATGATCAGGCAGGCGGAAAATTGAAAGAGACAGGAACAACTTCCTGGAAAAGCCCAAATACCGGGGCAACAAATTCAAGTGGTTTTACTGCTCTCTCAAGTGGCCGCAGCGGTGACAAGAATATGGAACATATAGGAAATATAACCTTTTTCTGGACAAATGTTGATGATGATGATGTCACCAGCTGGTGTGCGGCATTATACTCATCAAAGAGAGAATTATCTCTTTTCCCGACAGATAAGAAAGATGGTTATTCTGTTCGTTGTATTAAGATCTCTGACAAGGTCCAGGAAACTTTTGATTTCTGGTGATTTAGTATAGATTAAGCTGTAAAGATTTCATAAATAACTGCAGGAGATACCTGTGTCCGTGTTAGCAATAGTGACATGTTAAATTCTAATTTTGTCCTCAACAACTTTTTTAACCTCCAGTGCAATATCTCGATATAGAATAGTATCTTCTTTATCTGGTACAAAATAATCGTCGGGATACCTTACACTTACTCCAAAGTCTGTTAAGCTGCCAAAATCAAAATCAAAACCTGATTGGTCAATTTTTTGACATTCGAAAAGAAGAAATTCTAAATCGTGTGTTTTAGGGAAATCTATATTATTAAAGACAAGGAATGCTTTGAGAAATTTTTCGACAGCCTGTTGGGCATGAAAACAAATTGAACTTGAATATAATTCTGGGTCGGATTTAAAAAGATTATCAATGACTGCAATATCTTCGTTGGCTCGGAAGAGCCAATTTTTCAAATAGTCATTCTGATCTTTTGTCATAGGAGGATAGCTTCTCTTAGTATTTTCCTAACAATATGACCAGGTAACTTTTTCTTTTTCTCAACCTCTGATTTGCTCTGGATTAAAATATCTGAACGGATCCCTATTAAAAGTAATGATTTTCTGATCTTTGTCCTCAAAGGGAGTTTTTCCCTTGGAGAAAGGTTAGTTTTCGTAATAAGGAGAATATCATAATCGCTTTCTGATGAGGCTTCATTCCTGACATGTGATCCAAAGAGAAGTACCTCAGCATCAGGAAGGTATTCATGAGCTGTATTTTTAATTACTTCAACAATATGATTATTATTTTTCATGCAATTTATTATCTAACCACAAAGATACATTTTTTTACGATCTGAAAGAAAGGACTATAGATGAGCTTGCAAGTGGCTCCCATTAATGCTAACACTCTTTATATATTCACCTTTATTACACATAACCTGCCGGAGCCAGAGTTATTGTCACCTTAGTGCTTATTATCCCTAAAGTAATTATTTCCCATATTTAGGTAGGCTATATGAGCAGGCAATGCTTCACTGTATTGTTATTTCTCCCCTTAATGTGATATCTCCTAACCAAATCCTGTTCTTCCCCTGAAATAACTGGTCTTCTGTTACCTGGTACGCTAAACCGGGAAATTCAAATAACAGGTTGTACTCTCCGGTATTTATTGGTACTTCAATCGGATAATTAATCGTAAATGATATCGACTCACCTGATTTTAATGTTGAAAGCCATTCAGGTTTCCAGCTGTTCCAGGGTACAGGTGTCCGGTGTTCTATTGTACTTGAAAAGACTTCATGATGATCCTGATCCCTGAGATAAAGCCCATTGGTAAAATAATGATAAAGTTCAGGACCTGTTTTATTAATATCTATGATCTGAAGATCTGTGAGATCATGGTTTGTTATTGTAAATCCAAAAGTCAGCTGAGTTCCGATTATCTCCACGAAGTCGACAGTACCCGACAACCCGGAATGCAAAAGATTATGTTCTTTCAACAATTCTATAATTCCCGGACAATTTCTTAAATCCGGCTTTTTATCAATCCATACATCAATCCTGAAAGCATGATTTCCATACATGCCTGGTGATTGGATAATGGGTCCGGCGGGAATAAAGCTTGAGTATCCGGGGACAAATGCACCTGCATAGATGGTATCGCCTTTATCCAGAAATGCGAATGAATCGTTGAGAAGATCACTGAAGACAAGCTGCTCCTCCTTAAAATAAAAGATATGGGTTGATGAGTCATACAGTTTGATATCGTCAAATCTGAATTCATCCCCTCTGCCGATTTTGAAGAAAACATCTGAAGCAGTTTTGATGTTTGACTTTTCACAACCTGTCAGGGTAACCAGAATCGTAATTACAATTAGAACTATCTTTTTCATTGTGTCGTAAACCTTAATTTCCTTATTCAACGGTAGGATCACTGATCTTTCCCATAAATAAAATAGTACCTGTAGAGGTTTCGTGAATAAAATACAGGAAGGGGTGATCAAGATCAATCTTCCAGACAGATGGTCCTGTTCCACTTGTTGTACGAATCATTTCAACAACAGTAGCAGCCGCAGCTTCTGTCCCTTCCTCATTGGTATCAATGAATGTCTGATGTATTACCCTGCTTATCTGAAGCTGTTGATCACTGATATTGTCAAAATCAGCCCAGTCAGAGAAGGCAATACCCATTCCCAGCCTTTTCAGATCATCATTTAAGACTCTCTTGTAGTTATATTTGAATCTCGGCATACTCAGTTCAACAATAAGATGTGTTTATATTTTTCATTATAAGGGTAGTTAGGTTACTATTCCATGCACAAAAATTGTACCATACTCGTGTTCAGGTTGTTTATGAATTAGCCACCATGCTGCGTATGGTTACTTGCACAGGTTAATTAATAAATAAAATCTTAGTGTGAGTGTGAGAGCGAGTGTGAGAAAAAGAGCGAAAGTAATCGCTCTCGCTCTCACTCTCGCTCTTTTTTACGTGGAGCTGGCGGGAGTCGAACCCGCGTCCAAACATAGAGACCATAAGCTTTCTACATGCTTAGTCCTGCTTGATTGTCGGAACCCGTCAGCTGCAGAACAACCTAACAAGTCCTTAGTTCCTGTTTGTTTCGCCATCTGAACGGAACGGTCGTCAGGCTAGCCCCGGATTGCGTGCGCCTCCGTATCGGGTTGGATCAGGGCAGGACCGCCCGGGAGACGTCTCGTCCAGGCACATGTGCCTGGAAAATCCACCTTTCGGCGGAAAGCTTAAGCTACTGTTATTCGCTTATGCGGCGAGAGCGTAATTAGATTCGCCAGTTATTGTTTTGTGACACTGTTTAAGTGACGCGCCACCACACACTGCATGCTTACATACCACCTCTTATGCTGTCAAAACCATGTCAGCCCCGGTGTTCAAAGAACAAAGATACAAAATTTAAGTTTAACCCTTCTTTTTCTATCAAAAACCAGGCCGTAAATCCCTCTGCCCGGTGAGCTGCCCGGGGACGGATCGGGCCTATGATTTGCTGGAAAGTCATAACCGGGGACACAGAAAGATTTTCATATCATGAAGATTATATAACAGATCGCAATCTTTAACATTATAATTTCGTTTTATCTTTATACGGACTATTTTTCCTGATGAAGATTACATTCCTTGGACCGGCATATCCCTATCGCGGTGGGCTGGCAGCTTTTAACGAAAGGCTCGCCAGGGAATTCCTCAGTGAGTGTAAGGATGTGGAAATAAGCACTTTCCGTCTACAGTATCCGAAACTGCTTTTCCCGGGGAAAACCCAGTTTAATGAACGTCCGGTACCCGGAGATATAAAAATAATCCGTGAACTTAACTCGGTAAATCCATTCAACTGGCTCAGGACAGGATTGAAATTAAAGCGCAGAAGACCTGACATACTATTGATCAGGTACTGGCTCCCTTTTATGGCTCCCTGTCTTGGCGCCGTTGCACGTATAGTTAAATCGAACAGGTATACTATGATCATTGCCGTTGTTGACAATGTAATACCGCACGAAAAAAGACCAGGTGACCGGGCACTGACAAAATTCTTTATGAGAAGTATAGACGGCGCTGTTGTTTTGTCAAATTCGGTCCAAAAAGATATTGAGAATTTCAGAAGGGATATTCCTGTCGGTGTTACTCCCCATCCACTATTTGACAACTATGGTAAAAAGTTAGACAGGAATGATGCACTTGAAGCACTTAAGCTTGACCCTTCCAACTCATATCTACTCTTTTTCGGTTTCATAAGGGATTACAAGGGACTGGATCTCCTGATCGAAGCCTTTGCTGACACACGTTTGCGTAACAGAAACCTTAAACTCATTGTTGCAGGCGAATTTTATGAAAACGATGCACCATACAGGACTTTAATTTCCAGACATAGACTTGAGAATGATGTAATACTATTTGACCACTTTATAAAAGATAACGAAGTCAGACTCTTTTTCAGCGGTGCAGACCTTGTTGTGCAGCCGTATAAATCTGCAACACAAAGCGGGGTGACACAAATTGCATTTCAGTTTGATAAACCCATGCTTGTTACAGATGTTGGAGGATTAAAGGAAATTGTAAGGCATCGGAAATGTGGCTATGTTGTAAAACCAGAGCCTAAAGAAATAGCAGATGCAATCGCCGACTATTTTGACAATAACCGGAAAAAAGCTTTCATTGAAGGTGTCAAAAGGGAAAAGGAAAAATTCTCCTGGAATAAAATGACAGACTCTGTTACTGAGGTTTTTTATAAATGCCTGCTGAAGGAACTCATGAAGGCATTGTAATATTGCATGTACTCACCCCCCTTTTTCCCTCAAACTCAGCTAATATTCACACTATCCTTAATCAGATACTTATTTCTCTCAGTTGAATTCCGGTTAACAAGTTCTCCAAGGAAACCGGTCAGGAAAAGAAATGAGCCTATTATCATCACGGTGAGGGCAATATAGAAATATGGACTGTCTGTAACAAGCGGAGCTTTCATATTATTATTAATAAACACCAGTTTCCTGACACCCAGGTATCCTGCCATAATAAATCCTAAAAGGAACATAAGGGTTCCCAGAGTGCCGAACAGATGCATGGGGCTTTTCCCGAACCTTGTTATAAAGCCGATTGTGAGAAGGTCAAGATAACCCTTCATAAAGCGGTCAAGGCCATATTTTGAAATCCCGTATTTTCTCGGACTGTGTTCTACAATCTTTTCCCCGATCCTGGAGAAACCTGCCTTTTTGGCGAGGATAGGAATATAACGGTGCATATCACCATAGACTTCGATGCCCTTCACAACTTCATTCCGGTATGCTTTAAGTCCGCAATTAAAATCGTGAAGCTTTATCCCCGACGAAAGCCGTGCTGTCCCGTTATAGATCCTGCTTGTAAAACGCTTGATGAAAGGGTCGTACCTTTTCTTTTTCCAGCCCGAAACAATATCAAAACCATCGTTATTTACCATTCTGACAAGTTCCGGTATCTCCTCAGGACTGTCCTGCAGATCAGAGTCCATTGTAATTACAACATCTCCCCCGGCTTCAGAGAAGCCTGTATGAAGAGCGGCTGCTTTTCCGTAATTTCTTCTGAACCTCAGACCTTTAACAAATTTATTCCTGCTTGCCAGCGATGAGATCCTTTCCCAGGATGAGTCAGAACTTCCATCATCAATATAAATAATCTCAAAGGTGAAGTTTTGCCCCGCACAGACTTTCTCAATCCAACTTGTCAGTTCATCAATCGACTCCTCTTCATTGTAAACGGGTATAACTACCGAAACATCCATAGAATCTGCAGTTTTATTTTACTTCAGGGGTATCGATCAATGGGTTACCCTCTTTTCTGACAAAAATAGCCACCAGAAGGGACATTATTGTTCCGGTAAACATGTTCGCCAGTATGCTGAATGGCGCCATTATTCCAGGTTTCATGATTTTCTCCTGCATCTTCATTGCAGCATCGAGAGCTTCCTGGGGCAAGCCTCTTTTTGACATCAGTTCCTCTGTAATGGCTAATTGTTTTGAGGGAAGTTCGGGATCAATAACAGCATAAAGAATATAGTAGAAAATGGCTGAGATTATTGAAAAATAGAGAAAAATGACAACCCCTGCGCCAACTGCCTGTCCAAAGGTTATGTAGCCGTGGAGGAAACTATCCCTGTACGATTTTACAAGAAAATAGAGGGTGACAATAAGCACAGGTAATAAAAGAAATCCCAGTGTTTTGTTAAATGTAAGGTCAAGAAAGTACATCACCAGGGTATATACAATGCCAACCAGTCCCAGGATCAGACCACTGGTGAGGGTTGCTTTCCATACAGAAACTTTTTCTTCCATGGCACAAATTATTTGATTAATAATTATTTTAAAGGTTACCAGCAAATATAATGTAAATCTGTGAACCTCTGTTTTGGCAAAATAGAATAATTATTTTGCCGGCTTCCTGAAAATTTGTACTTTTGAGGCGGGTAAGTCTTATACGACCAGCTCCTGCTGAACTCCCCCAGGATCGGAAGATAGCAAGGGTAGGCAGTTGTAGCGGTGCGATATAAGTAGCTTACCCATTTTTTTTAGTACTTAGAGTATTTAGAGTTTGGAGTACTTAGAGTTGAAGAAAAGTTTGGAGTGCCAAGAGTTTGGAGTACTTAAAGTTTAAAGAATGAAGAATGAAGCATGAAAGTACTCTAAGTACTCTAGGCACTCTAGGCACTTTTAATTACTTTTGTATCATTCATTGGAGCCAATGCTCATCAAAATCTATCCCGAAAATCCCAATCCGAAACAGATACGAAAGGTTGCGGATGTACTGGAGGCCGGAGGTATAATAATCTACCCGACCGACACCATTTATGCAATGGGTTGTGATATAAGGGCGAACAAAACTATTGAGAAAATCGCCGGTTTCAAAGGATTGAATCCCCTGAAACCTGATATGTCGATAATCTTTCATGACATGAGTCAGTTATCGGAGTATACTATCATCAGGGATAATAATATTTTCAAATTGCTCAAGCGAAACCTTCCCGGGCCGTTTACATTTATTGTTCAGGCTAACAACCAGATACCAAAACTATTTAAGAACAAGAAAAAGACGGTCGGGATCAGAATACCTGATAATAGCATAGTTCTCGAACTGGTGAAGGAATTCGGAAGACCTATTATTACTACATCAATACATGATCAGGACCAGATAGCGGAATACATAACCGATCCGGAACTGATTTACGAAAAATACAGGGATATTGCGGAGATTGTTATTGATGGTGGTTTTGGCAATAACGAAGCCTCTACCATTGTTGACTGTACTTCGGATGAAGTAAAGATAGTAAGACAGGGATTGGGTGTTCTTGAGTTATAAATCTCTATCTTTTATAAAAGCTCCTTGAAAAGAGAATAATAACCGTTAAAAATTCGAGCCGTCCGATAATCATCAACCCGCAGAGGAACATTTTTCCTGCAGAGGGCAGGTCAGCGTAGTTGCTGAATGGTCCGAACCGGCCAATACCTGGTCCGATATTACCGAGCATGGAAGCCGTTGTACTGAAGGAAGTTATGATATCGAAATCCATGAATGAAAATATCAGCGTTCCTGCACAAACCGTAATAAAATAGAGAGTGATAAAAATGAGAAGGTTGTGTACAATATTCGGGGGCACTTTTTTTTTGTCGATCCTGACAGGAAGATAAGCATAGGGATGAACAAGCCTTCTTGATTCCATCCTGTTGTTTTTTGTGATAATAATAAGCCTTATGATCTTAATTCCGCTGCTTGCGGAACCGGCCATACCGCCTGTAAACATGAGGATGAATATTATCAAAATCAAAAATGATCCCCAGTGACTGTAGTTCTCGGTGTAAAACCCTGTTGTTGTGAGGATTGAAACCGCATGAAAGAATCCGTCCTGTATCGCCTTTCCGGCCCGGTAACCTGATCCCAGAAAAAGAACTGATGCAACAACTATTGAAAATCCCAGTCCGAGAAGCAAATAGGTGCTAAATTCGGTGTTTCCCCGGATCTTCTTAAAATTCCCTTTGGCAGCATAATAAAAAAGGGCAGGATTAGTGCCTGCCACAAGCATAAATAGGGTCAGAACCGCTTTCAGAAAAGGGGTTGAAATAGCGATACCTGGGTTCCTTGTTGAGAAACCTCCTGTTGAAAGTGTTGAAAAAGAATGACATATAGCATCAAAGAGAGGCATTTTGCCTATTAACAGAAGTATCGTTTCAATAAGTGTCAGAAGAAAATAAACAGTGATGAGCCTCTTGGCTGCTTCAATAACTTTAGGGTGTATTTTGTTTTCAAGCTGGCCTGAAAACTCTGTGGTTGAGAGCTGTATATTTAATGATTTTATTACCGGCAGTACATAGAGGGATAACATTATCACAGCGACTCCTCCAAGCCACTGTGTAAGACTTCTCCAGAAAAGAACTCCCTTTGGAACTGACTCGATGTCTGATAGAATTGTTGCTCCTGTAGTTGTAAACCCCGAAATTGATTCGAATAATGCATCGGAAAAATTATCGGCAGAATGACTGAAAAGATAAGGAAGTGTAGCAAAGAGGCTGAAAATAAGCCAGATTCCTATATTTATTATATAACCCTCACGCGTGCCGTAAACCTTTTCTTCATTGCGAAGAGGCGTGAAAATGAGTATCCCTGTAACTATTGTTATAAGCGCTGAATATAGCAATGCACTGGCTGTACTTTCGCCATAAGACCAGGAGACCGCAGCCGATAAAAGCATAAACAAACCTTCAAAAATAAGTACCTGGCTGAATACCCTTGCAATTATCCTGAAATTGATCATAACCGATCAGGTAAATAATTTTGACAGCTTTTCGTAGGCGGTAGGAAGTGTGAAGACAACAACTTTATCGTTGGGTTTTATAATAGTGTCACCGGTTGCAATGAATGGTACCCCATCCCGGGTACCTCCACCGACAATTGCATCTTTGGGAAAATCCATGCTCCTCAGGGTGCCTTTTGTTATTCTTGAATTTGCAGGTACGTTGAATTCGATTACTTCAGCCTCCGTACCGGTCATATATTTAACCTGGGTGACGTTGGGATTTGTGGTGTGCCTGAAGATCCTGCTGGCTGCTGAGATCTTTTTGTTTATGATAGTATCGATACCGGTGTTTTCGGCAAGATTAATATACTCCATATTTTCAACTTCGGCAATGGTCCTTTTAACACCAAGTTTCTTGGCCAGCAGACATGACAGAATATTTGTTTCGGAATTCCCGGTGACAGCCACAAATGCATCCATTTCTGAAATGCCCTCCTGCTCCAGAAGGTCCACATTACGGCAATCCCCGTTAATTATAAGTGTGTCTTCCAGGATGTCAGAAAGAGCTTCGCACCGGGCAGGATCAATGTCAATAAGTTTTACCTCGCAGTTCTTTTGCATATAGAGTGCAACATGTTTACCGATCCTGCTTCCACCCAGAATCATAATGCTCTTAGCCTCAAAATTCTCTTTACCCGATGTTATCATCATATCGTCAACCCCTGCGGTAGTGGAGATAACGAAATACGAGATCACCGACATGAAATTGCTCCTGTCCCCTGGGGATTATTGTACTGTCATTCCGCTTTATTGCAACAGCCCTGTACTTGTCGGTGCTGTGACTTATAGCTATTTCTTCAAGGGTTTTATTTATTATCGGGGCATTTTCATCAAGTTTCTGAACGAACATGGCCAGTTTACCGCCGCAAAATTCCATGAATTCAGTTGTGCCGGTTTCATGAAGAAGGCTCAGCACCTCACGGGCAGCAATAAGCTCGGGATAAATCAGTGAATCTATTCCCAGTGATTTGAAAAACTCAAGTGTTGAATGCTCAAGGTAATCGAGGTTATCGATGCGGGCAATTGTTTTTAAAGCCCCCAGTCTTTTAGCCAGAATTGACGCAGTGATATTTGTATCTTCTCCATGGGTAACTGCAATGAACAGATCTGTTTTTTTCTGAAGAGCTTCCTGAAGGATGTTCAGTGATGTAGCCGAACCAAGGTATGTCATAACGTCCATTGAGCTTGCAATCGGCTTGAGTCTGGCTTCTTCATTATCAATAAGAATGATTTCATGATTTTCGTTTGATAACATCTTTGCCAGATGTGTCCCGACCTCGCCTGCGCCGGCAATAATTATTCTCATAAAACCGGATTATAAAACAAAACAAAATAAGGTATAAATAGCCTAACTCTCAACTTTTTTCAGATTTTTAATCTGAAAGCCCCCGAATTTCGGGTAGAATGAATTGTATCAGCCATTGTCTCAGCGATTTTACCTTCCCGGCGAAACACCGGGGGAAGTGTTCCTGTTATAATTAATGATTTTGCAGGCTTATTCAATTTCAGGGTGTCTTGCGATTTCTCCCGCTCCTGGTTAAAACAATGTAATCAGGATTGGTTTTCTGCAGGAGAGTATTACTCAAATAATTGGTTATCAGTATTTTTCCTTCACCGGCTTGTATTATTGTGAAATTATTAACAATTAAATTTCCTACAGGTTTCAGATTTCTTGTTGAACAATGTCTTAACACTTCAGGTTGGATGATACTGGTATCGGAAAAGAGATTAAGCACTTTACCGGTTCTGATGCCAACAGCAGTGGAGCCGAAGGTATTATAGACTATAATTTCATTTGACCTCCTGTTTGAAATATCCTTAATAGTGACTGATATGGTAAACAGGAGCAATGCAACGGCAGGGTAAAGGACCGAAGCAGATCGCCTGTTCAGGAGGAACCACATCAGCAGCAACACAAATATGAAGAGAAGAAGGGATTCGATCGGCACCATGCCTATATTTTCTATAGTTGAAAAAGGAAGTGAAGCGGCTTTTTCAGTCAGCATTTCGGTAATTCCTGTGAGATTGCCCAGAAGCGAAGCAAGCGGCCTTGAAATAAATTCAAGCGGGAAGGTCATGGGGATAAGGCAACCTATGATTATCAACAACGAAGAAAGTGGAACAATAATAATATTGGTAAGGATAAACCAGGTGGGAAACCTGTTGAAAAGCATTACTGTGAGCGGGAGAGTGCCAGCCTGGGCAACAATGGTTACAACTGCCGATTGCCATATTTTGTCGGCAATCCAGTTTTTCAGATCCAGCTTCAGGTACAGATGCTGATAAAAACTTATTATAAAAATAACTGCAGAATATGAGAGGAGGAATCCGGCGTCAAACAGGACAGAAGGTCGTATCAGGAAAAGAACAAATGCCGAAGCAAGCACGGAATTAAGGCTGTTTACTTTACGCTTCATCAGCTGGCCTCCCTGGAGAAATGTGAACATGATTGTCGCCCTCAGGACTGATGGCGTTAGTCCGGTTACAAATGCGAACATCCAGAGAAACAGGATAGTAATCAGCGATCTCAGAAAATTCAATCTTCCCCTCAAAAAGAATAGCAGGTTGAATACAAAAAGGCTTAATATAACAGCGTGTAATCCGGAAACCGCCATTATATGCATTATTCCTGCTTTAATAAAGTGTTGTTTCTGTTCCGGGTCAAGCATATTTTTTTGTCCGAGAGTAATTGCTGCTACAAGTGCCAGTGTATCACCGGTGATACCCCGCTCTTTATACATTGAAATGATCTTTTCCCTTGTGATAAGCGAGCTGTGAATCAGTTTACGATGTTTTGGGATAAGGTGTGCAGTAATATTTTCAACCCCGGCGAATGCAAAATACTTTATGCCATGGTTCTCCATGTAGAATTTGTAATCGAACTCATCAGGATTGCCTCTGTTGACAATTTTGCTGGGACTGCACCTTATTTTCAGAACATCCCCGGGAAGAAGTGACGCAACCAGAGGATCTTTTCTGAAATATACCATGAGCGAGCCGTGAAGTGGATCAATGTCATTCTCATTTACTCTTCCTCTCATTTTAACAACTGCACTGTAACTGTTGCCTTTCTCTTCAGGGTATTCTGAAAGAGTGCACAGGTATTCCGATGTACCCGGATCAAGGTCTGACAACCTTTCCTTTTCACTGGTATAGAGCACAAGTCCGGATATGAACAGGGTAAATGTTAAAGTGTATCCGTATACCAGGTTTATCAGGGATTTATTGAAGCGGATGCTCAAAATAAAACCAGAAACAGCAATAAAAAGGGATACTGACAGGAAGATCGGATCCGGTTTGAAGTACAGGCCTGAAATTATTCCCAGACACACTGGCAGGCCAATACGGAGGAAAGGAATTTCTTTATTCAGCACAAGTCTGCAGCTATGAGACTATATGGCTAAAGATACTGAAAAAAGTGACATCAAAATTAAATTGTTACCCCCTTTTGATTCCCCCTGAGAGGGGGAAAAATCCTGACCTCTTAATTAAGATTTTATTTAAAATCGTATTTTTCTCCCCTTCAGGGGAGATGTCGCGTAGCGACAGAGGGGTATTTATTGTTTAATAAAAACTCCTAAGTGGGAACTTTAAGCCTTGACTTTCTGCCCTGGCAGGATCGTCTTATAATCCGCTTCAAATTTTCCTTTGCTTATTGCAGCGAGTTTGCCTTTCAGAAGTCTTCTTCTCAGCGGGCTTACCTTATCAGTGAACAGGATGCCTTCGATATGGTCATATTCGTGCTGGACTATCCGTGCTTTATAACCCTCAAAGATCTCATCGTGGAATTCCCAGTTTTCATCGTAATAGGTAAGATGGACATTTGATTCCCTGCTTACCTCTTCCCTCAGGTTTGGAATACTCAGGCAACCTTCGGTCATTGGCTTAAGGTCACCGTATTTTTTAACAATGTGGGCATTGATGAAGACTTTTTTAAAGTCAGCCAGATCGGGCTCGTCTTCGCCAAGTGGTTTACCGTCGATAATAAAGATGCGGATTGATCTGCCGATCTGAGGTGCAGCCAGTCCCATACCTTCGGATTTGTACATTGTTTCAAAAAGATCGGAGATTAATTGCTGGAGACCAGGGTAATCTCTGTCGATGTCCTCTGCAACCTTTCTTAATATAGGGTGACCGTATATAACTATAGGATAGACCATTGTTTAAAATCCTTTTATCTTTTTCCTTTTGTCTTTTGTCTTTTATCTTTTTTGCCTGTGAGGAGTGAGGTTCAACCCTCTGCGTAACTCTGCGTTTAACTCCGCGTAAATCTGCGAGAAATAATAGTTGATAATCTGCAGGGTTCTCTTGTCGCCTATCACCATTTTCTTTCTCCCTTATCCTTTTATCTTTTTCCTTTTGTCTTTTGTCTTTTATCTTTTTTGCCTGTGAGGAGTGAGGCTCAACCCTCTGCGTAACTCTGCGTTTAACTCCGCGTAAATCTGCGAGAAATAATAGTTGATAATCTGCAGGGTTCTCTTGTCGCCTATCACCATTTTCTTTCTCCCTTATCCTTTTATCTTTTTCCTTTTGTCTTTTGTCTTTTTTCAAGGAACGACTGAAGTATGATCGAGGCGCTTATCCTGTCTACCATACTCTTATCCTGTCTTTCTTTCTTTTTAATGCCGCCATCTATCATTGTTCTCAGAGCCATTCCGGAAGTAAATCTCTCATCTACAAGGTGGATTGGTTTTCCGGGGAATGACTTTTCAAGTTTTTTGACAAAAGGATTAACGTAATTAACAGATTCGCTTGGTTGATTGTTCATCTTTACCGGGTAGCCGATAACGAAGGCGTCCACCTGTTCAGTTTTCATAAATTCAGAAAGGAAGCTGTCAAATTCATCATTCCTTACAGTTTTAAGCGGTGAGGCAAATATCCCAAGCGGGTCGGTAATTGCCAGTCCTATCCTTTTCCTTCCATAATCTATGCCGAGGATCCTTCCCATAACTTTTACAATGGGGGCAAAAGTACGAAAATTTCTAAAACGGTGTTAACCGCTGGATGATGAGAGTGGGAGAAGGGGGGAAGGGAACCAGTTAATTTTCCTGCCAGATTAGAACACCTTGCTGCAATAAAAATTAGGAAAGATCATAATATCCCTTGCTTGCTTAATAACTAAAATTAGATGGATTCTTTTTAATAAATATTTGGATGAAACAATTTATCAGTAATCAACATTTTTAAGTAAAACAGGGGAAAAAGCAATGGTGCAGGATTCTATCGGGAAGATCTTTAAGAATATTGGCTGAATCGGGCGGAACTGAAATAATAACTTGCAAATAACATATAAACAGCCATATAGGTAGATATTCCATTTCACAATCAAAATAGAGTAAATTGTTAATATTTAATGAAAAAATCTTTAGTGTAAAAAAATCGATAGTTCGTCAAAACCAACAACTGTTTGATCAAAACAGAACATTCCAGGATAATTAAATCAAATACATTTAGTTGCTTTATCCCATTCGTCAAATATTTTTAAGAAACCTGAAATCATTTAATTAACACTAGTCCAGCAAAATATTATTCTACTGCTCATTGACTTCTGATCCTTGGGACCAGGGGTGAATTTTGTGGTTTTAAATAGTTTAAGATTAGATATTTATTAGAATGTGAATATTAAAACCTAAACCAATTCTATGAAGCAATTCTACCCGATTTCCTTAGAGACTTGAAATTACTGAGAAATCCTCCATCGAGGTAAATACTCCTCATAATAAAATAATTTAAAAAATAATACTTCCTCATTTTAATATTAGGACTTATGAAAAATTTTCTGAACTCATTACGAACCAAAACAACCATTGGAAGAGGCTGGATTCTTTTTATTCTGATTCTATTGACTGCTTTTGGAGAAGATAGTTATGGTCAGGCTCAGTCATGGCCTAATTGTACTACATGCATTCCAACACCTTCAGAGGATTTTGTGGTTTCCCAGGTATATCTTGGAGACGTCAGCGGTAATCCTTTAAATCCGGGTTTTCAATGTATTCCGGGAGCTACTGTAAATGATGTTTATATTTACGCTGTATTAACACCTGCAGGACAAGGTGTAAACAGGTACTCCCTGGGTGTAAGGTATGATCTCGTAACTATTGCCAATGAAGTTGAAACAAGAAATGTCAGAACCACTTGTCTTTATGAACATCAACAGATTCCTACCAATACCCCGATTCAGTTGCAGCAAATTCAATGGATCTGCGGGGATGAATTAAGGCTTGAGAATGTGTGCCTTACATACAACACTAATTCTGCATCCGGATGTAAATGCTATGATGATATCAACGGTGACGCTGACAGATGTCAATTTGCTGAACTTTTTGTCGTTAAAGCTCCGCTAATTCCCAAAATCTCGGTTACTACACAATGCAGTGAAGATTATCTTTACGAGACAGTGACATTCACAAGTACAACCACAGGTGGTGAAATACCCTATATTTACAGCTGGACACTGAAGTGATCCTGATGGCGTGGTTATTGATGGTACTTTAACTTCATCATCGATTGAAGTAGCTTATCAATCACAGGAAACTAAAACTGCGGAACTCACTGTTACTGATCAGGCCGGAATTATTAAATCAATTACTGGCGGTACTTTTATTGAAGTTTGCTGCGATCTTGAATTAACCGAACCTGCTGAAAATATTACTGTTGAATGTGATGGAACAGGTAATACGGCAAACCTGACAGCCTGGTTGAATAATCACGGAGGCGCAGTCGCTACTGATGCTCAAGGTGTTATTGTTAACTGGTCCACAAACCCCCTGAGTCCGACCTTAAGTAATGATTGCGGTTCAACCGGTTCAGTGACGGTCACATTCACAGCATCAGATGTATGTGGAATGTCGGTTTCGACTACCGCCACATTCACTATTGAAGACAATACACCCCCGGCACTCACCGGAAGCCTGCCATCAGGGGAAACAGGGATGAATCTGTGTTTTGCCAATATACCGGCAGGACCGACAGCAGAGGTGATAGGTGCCTTATACAGTGATCTCTGCGGCACAGTCAATGTGATTAAGTCAGGAACACCCACAGGAACCAGTTGTTCGTGGAGCGTGACCTACAGCTATGCAATAACAGATGACTGCGGGAACCAGGTATTACCTGCCCCGACGGTGACATACAGTGGTGGAGATAATTCAGTACCGACATGGGTCACTGCACCCGGGGCATTGAACGTAACACTTGAATGCAGTGATGCGACAGGGCTGGCAGCAGCCCAGGCCATGTTCCCGACAGCTCAGGATAACTGTGATCCGGATGTAACGAACGTGGTCAGGACACCCGGGGCGTTTGTTCCTGGTGCCTGTCCTGATGAAGGGACTTATACAAATACCTGGACAGTGACAGATGCATGTGAAAAGACGAGTGCAACATACACGCAGGTTATTACGATAACAGACAATACACCCCCGGCACTCACCGGAAGCCTGCCATCAGGGGAAACAGGGATGAATCTGTGTTTTGCCAATATACCGGCAGGACCGACAGCAGAGGTGATAGGTGCCTTATACAGTGATCTCTGCGGCACAGTCAATGTGATTAAGTCAGGAACACCCACAGGAACCAGTTGTTCGTGGAGCGTGACCTACAGCTATGCAATAACAGATGACTGCGGGAACCAGGTATTACCTGCCCCGACAGTGACATACAGTGGTGGAGATAATTCAGTACCGACATGGGTCACTGCACCCGGGGCATTGAACGTAACACTTGAATGCAGTGATGCGACAGGGCTGGCAGCAGCCCAGGCCATGTTCCCGGCAGCTCAGGATAACTGTGATCCGGATGTAACGAACGTGGTCAGGACACCCGGGGCGTTTGTTCCTGGTGCCTGTCCTGATGAAGGGACTTATACAAATACCTGGACAGTGACAGATGCATGTGAAAAGACGAGTGCAACATACACGCAGGTTATTACGATAACAGACAATACACCCCCGGCACTCACAGGAAGCCTGCCATCAGGGGAAACAGGGATGAATCTGTGTTTTGCCAATATACCGGCAGGACCGACAGCAGAGGTGATAGGTGCCTTATACAGTGATCTCTGCGGCACAGTCAATGTGATTAAGTCAGGAACACCCACAGGAACCAGTTGTTCGTGGAGCGTGACCTACAGCTATGCAATAACAGATGACTGCGGGAACCAGGTATTACCTGCCCCGACGGTGACATACAGTGGTGGAGATAATTCAGTACCGACATGGGTCACTGCACCCTTGGCATTGAACGTAACACTTGAATGCAGTGATGCGACAGGGCTGGCAGCAGCCCAGGCCATGTTCCCGGCAGCTCAGGATAACTGTGATCCGGATGTAACGAACGTGGTCAGGACACCCGGGGCGTTTGTTCCTGGTGCCTGTCCTGATGAAGGGACTTATACAAATACCTGGACAGTGACAGATGCATGTGAAAAGACGAGTGCAACGTACACGCAGGTTATTACGATAACAGACAATACACCCCCGGCACTCACCGGAAGCCTGCCATCAGGGGCAACAGGGATGAATCTGTGTTTTGCCAATGTACCGGCAGGACCGACAGCAGAGGTGATAGGTGCCTTATACAGTGATCTCTGCGGCACAGTCAATGTGATTAAGTCAGGAACACCCACAGGAAGCAGTTGTTCGTGGAGCGTGACCTACAGCTATGCAATAACAGATGACTGCGGGAACCAGGTATTACCTGCCCCGACGGTGACATACAGTGGTGGAGATAATTCAGTACCGACATGGGTCACTGCACCCTTGGCATTGAACGTAACACTTGAATGCAGTGATGCGACAGGGCTGGCAGCAGCCCAGGCCATGTTCCCGGCAGCTCAGGATAACTGTGATCCGGATGTAACGAACGTGGTCAGGACACCCGGGGCGTTTGTTCCTGGTGCCTGTCCTGATGAAGGGACTTATACAAATACCTGGACAGTGACAGATGCATGTGAAAAGACGAGTGCAACATACACGCAGGTTATTACGATAACAGACAATACACCCCCGGCACTCACAGGAAGCCTGCCATCAGGGGAAACAGGGATGAATCTGTGTTTTGCCAATATACCGGCAGGACCGACAGCTGAGGTGATAGGTGCCTTATACAGTGACCTTTGCGGCACAGTCAATGTGATTAAGTCAGGAACACCCACAGGAACCAGTTGTTCGTGGAGCGTGACTTACAGCTATGCAATAACAGATGACTGCGGGAACCAGGTATTACCTGCCCCGACAGTGACATACAGTGGTGGAGATAATTCAGTACCGACATGGGTCACTGCACCCGGGGCATTGAACGTAACACTTGAATGCAGTGATGCGACAGGGCTGGCAGCAGCCCAGGCCATGTTCCCGACAGCTCAGGATAACTGTGATCCGGATGTAACGAACGTGGTCAGGACACCCGGGGCGTTTGTTCCTGGTGCCTGTCCTGATGAAGGGACTTATACAAATACCTGGACAGTGACAGATGCATGTGAAAAGACGAGTGCAACATACACGCAGGTTATTACGATAACAGACAATACACCCCCGGCACTCACCGGAAGCCTGCCATCAGGGGAAACAGGGATGAATCTTTGTTTTGGCAATATACCGGCAGGACCGACAGCAGAGGTGATAGGTGCCTTATACAGTGACCTTTGCGGCACAGTCAATGTGATTAAGTCAGGAACACCCACAGGAACCAGTTGTTCGTGGAGCGTGACCTACAGCTATGCAATAACAGATGACTGCGGGAACCAGGTATTACCTGCCCCGACGGTAACTTACAGTGGAGGTGATAAAGGATTGCCTGTTATGGCAACGCCTCCTGTCGCTGTAACCTTCGAATGTAATGAAGATATACCCGCTCCGGGCTTACTGGGATGGACTGATAACTGCGATGGTACAGGTGAGGTGTTGGGTGTCGACCTGTCAGATGGAAGGACCTGCCCGGAAACCATTACCCGGACATGGAGTTATACCGATGCTTGCGGAAACTCAGCTTCCGTTTCACAGACTATTACAGTCGTTGATACACAGATTCCGGTTCTTGAAGGAGTACCGGATAACACCACCGTGGAATGCGATGCAATTCCTGATCCACCTGCCGTCATTGCAACTGACAACTGCGATACTGATGTTGAGATTAACTATCAACAGCAATTTGGATCGTGTAATAATAACGGAAGAAATGTAAATGCGTCAGGGAATGGGATGGTATGGGATATTGTCATCTCCGAAACCGGACTAACAGCGAGTGATATAAATAAACTGTCCTTGATCTTCGAAACAAACAAAGGGAAAGGTGTGGCTGAATTTACATTGATCTCACCGTCCGGACAGGGAGTTATGCTTGTTGGTCCCTATTGCAATTCAGGTGAATGTATTCTGCCAAATGAACCGCACACAGTTTATATGCCTGTTTTCTATAAATGCTCTGAAGATTATGACAAATGGAACAACAGTTTACTTTATCCTGCAGGAATAGAAATGGAATTTGAGCCATATGGCGGTACAACATCCCCAAATGAAGATTACATTGAAGCCCTGCTGGCCGGGGAAGGCCTGACATGGCAAGGGTATGTTCCATGTTTCGATGACTTTACCGGAAATATGGATGGCACCTGGAGGATATATTCGAGGAAACAGGAAGAAGCTATCGGAGAAGTCAAATTCATCGGTGCCTGCCTGATGCCAGGACAATGTCCGCAGGAATATTCAATTACCCGGTCGTGGACAGCTATCGATAATTGTGGTAATGAGTCAACGGAATCACAGCTGATTAAGGTACAGGATAATAAAGCACCCGTATTTGAAAATTGTCCTGCAACTGTTGTTCTCGGTTTCCCGCAGACACCGAATGAAGCAATGGCAATTTCAGCAGTAGGAGCGATAACAGACAACTGCGGAACTCCTGACATAAACGCAGTCGGAGGTACAATCAACGATACAGACAATCCATGCGTCAAGACACAGATCTGGACAGTTGCTGCTGTTGATGAATGCGGGAATATCGGAACTTGTGAAGTAACATTCACAATTACGGTCGATGATGGCAAGCCTGTATTCTTTGGTTGTCCCGAAGATCCGATTGATCTGGGTTGTAATCCAGTGGCACCGGTTTGCGGGGACGCAATTGCCCTTGTGTCTGTTACGGATGGATGCACAGATAATATATTGATACCGGTTTGTTCAGCAGGCCCGGTTGTTACGGTTGGCTGCCAGAAAACGCAGATCTTTACGCTTACAGCTACAGATGATCAAGGCCATACTGCCACCTGCGATGTGACTTATACATGGAAGGAAGATGTTACTCCTCCTGTGCTTCCTGTACTTCCAGCAGGCGGAGATCTCGGATGCAATCCTCAGGTTCTGCCAGCCTGTACCGAAGGTCTGATGGCGACCGACATTTGTGACGGACAGATACCTGTTAGCTGTATACCGGGTCAGGTAACAGGCGGATGCAACAAGAGCCAGACGTTTACCTACTCTGCAACAGACGGTTGCAGAAACACCTCAACAGCTACCGTTACCTATACATGGAAGGCTGACATTGAATTGCCAGTTATCTCAACAACAGCTGTCAATAACAGCAATCTGGGCTGCAACCCGGTTGTATCGGCCCCGTTATTCACGGGACTGGACAATTGTGATGGTGCATTCCTTCCGATTGTAAATACTACCGGGCTGTTCATCGATGGATGTTTCTATACACAGACCTGGATAGCCACTTACACAGATGGTTGTCTTAATCAGGCAACACCTGTGGAAATCACGTATACCTGGACTGTTGATGACCAGTTACCCGTGCTTGCGACCGGTGCCACAAGCCACGATCTTGGGTGCAATCCTACTGTTACTGCACCTTTATTCACAGGAACCGACAATTGCATGGGGCAAATTAATCCTGTTGTGACAACCAGCGGTCCGACTAACAGAGATTGCACTTACTCTCAATCATGGACAGCTAACTTCACCGATGATTGTAAAAATGCTGCTGTTCCAATGACAATCACCTATACCTGGACGGTTGACACTGATAAACCTGTTATCTCCACAACAGAAACGAACAGAGATCTTGGCTGCAACCCTGCTGTTCCGGTACCTGAATTCACGGGAACGGATAACTGTGAAGGGACTATAAAACCGGTCGTTACAACGGGAGGTCCGATCCATATGATTGCTCGTATTCTCAGACATGGATTGCGACCTTTACGGATGCATGTGGCAACCAGGCAATACCGGTTGAGATCACCTTTACCTGGACCGAAGATAAGACCGATCCTGAGTTCTCAGCTTGTCCGGGAACACCGTTTGATCTGGGATTTAATCCGTCTGAATTACCTGATGCAGCGATGGCAATCGGGCATGCAGGTCTGGCTACTGATTTTTGTGGTTCGGTAACAGTCAGGGCATCAGCAGGTGCTATTACCGGAGATTGTGTCAGAACACAGATCTGGAACGTTCTCGCTATGGATGAATGCGGTAATGACGCCACCTGCCAGGTGACATACACCTGGAGGGTTAATACAGAAATCCCGGTGATAAATACTACGGCTGTCAGCGGCGATCTTGGATGCAATCCTACATTAACGGATCCCATATTTACAGGTGTGGATGACTGTTCGGAACCGATCATTCCGTTGGTAAATACTACCGGGCCAACTAATGCGGATTGTGGCTATACCCAAACCTGGACAGCCACCTTTATAGATGAAGGTGGTCTTAATGCCGATCCTGTGATCATTACCTATACATGGAAGGAAGACAAGACTGTTCCGGCCTTTACTGCCTGCCCTGCAGGACCGGTTAGCCTGGGACTTAATCCGGCACAAACGCCGACAGAGGCTATGGCCATTTCATCAGCAGGCGCTGTTACGGACCTTTGTGGTATACCAACAGTTATCGCAGAAGCTGGTGCTATCACAGGCGATTGTGTGCGGACGCAGATATGGACTGTAACAGCAATGGATGGATGTGGTAATAAAGCCACCTGCATGGTTACCTTTACATGGACTGTAGACACAGGCAAACCAATAATCAATACAACGGCTGTCAGTGGTGATCTGGGCTGCAACCCAACCATCGTGACGCCTCCTGACTTCAGAGGTGTGGACGACTGTTCGGTTGCCTTTATACCCAACGTAAATACCTCAGAACCAATCAATACAGGATGCCTTTATACCCAGACCTGGACCGCAACCTATCGGGATGGTGCAGGTATGGACGCCGACCCGGTTATTATAACATATACCTGGACTATTGATACAGAAGCTCCGGTCTTCGCAGGCTGTCCTCAAGCACCGGTTGATCTTGGAAACAACCCGGCCCAGTTACCAACTGGCGCCATGGCAATTGCAGCCGCAGGAGTTGTTACAGACCTCTGCGGGACACCTGCTGTAAGGGCTGAAAGCGGTGCAATTACCGGAGATTGTGTTAAAATACAGATCTGGACCATAACTGCTGTTGATGGTTGCGGCAATGATGCGATCTGCACCGTTAACTTTACCTGGACTTCTGACACAGAAAAGCCTGTGATCTCAACAACCGCTAAAACTTCAGATCTGGGTTGTAACCCGACAATCGTTCCTCCAATATTCACTGGCCTGGACAATTGTGGTGGTGCCTTTGTCCCGGTTTTAAATACCTCCGGAGTAATCAACATTGGTTGTGTTAACACTCAGAC
This sequence comes from uncultured Bacteroidales bacterium, assembly GCA_963806555.1. Lineage (GTDB taxonomy): Bacteria > Bacteroidota > Bacteroidia > Bacteroidales > VadinHA17 > LD21. The sequence continues at coordinate 177,174 of CAWDYR010000009.1, forward strand.
ATGGACGGCTACCTATACAGATGCCAGCGGTAATGTAGCTGATCCGGTAGTTATAACCTTTACCTGGACACTTGACATGAGTGATCCGGTCTTCACAGCCTGTCCGGCAGCACCTGTTAATCTTGGGTACAATCCCGCACAGTTGCCGACTCAGGCTATTGCAATTGCAGGAGCGGGTACTGTTACAGACCTTTGTAGTGTACCTGCAGTCAGTGCTTCTGGCGGACCAATAACCGGAGACTATACGAAGACTCAAGTCTGGATTGTGACCGCCGTTGATGGATGTGGTAATGGTGCAACCTGTCAGGTAACCTTTACCTGGACTGTCGGGGAAGGCAATCCCGAATTCATAGGATGCCCGGCAGGGCCAATTAATCTTGGATGCAATCCGGTACCGCCGGTTTGTGCTGATGCAATGGCGCGTGTAATGGTGACTGGTGGATCCGGTGGCACTTTAACACCTGCCTGCTTACCCGGAAACATAAATGAAAATGGCTGCCAGCGGACACAGACATTTACCCTAACATTGGGTAACAGTCCGGAGAATCAGGCTACATGTCTGGTAACCTATATTTGGACTGTGGATTCTGAACCACCTGTTGTTACTGGTGTCCCTGCAGTTACAGGAGGATGCAACCTGTTTAGTCCTACAAGTGCTGCCATCCCGCCAATGGCAACCGACAATTGCGGAACAACGGTATTGAAACCGGGTTATCCGCAGAACAGCAATATTATAGAAAATGGTTGTCAGCGCTTGAAATATCGCACATGGATTTATTTGGATGACTGTGGAAATGAAAGCGAACCGTTTGTGCAAACTATCACCTGGACAGTTGATGTCCTGCCTCCGCAGCTTAATGGAATTAAATCGATAGCGTTAGGTTGCAACCCTGTAGATCCGATTTCTAAATTTGTCGAACCGGAAGCAAGTGACAATTGCGGAACTCCGTTATTGAAAAACGGCTATCCGCAAAACGGAAGTATTATTACAAACGGATGCGACTATTCGAAAACCCGGACCTGGATCTATGTAGATGCCTGTGGCAACGAAAGCTTGCCATTTGTGCAGACCCTGACCTGGACACTTGATACTGAAGCACCAATTGTGACAGGAAAAACGGAAGTGGATCTGGGATGTAATCCGGAAAATCCCACAGCGAAATATGTGACTCCGATGGCAACTGATAATTGCGGAACTCCTGAAGTGAAGAAAGATTATCCACGGAAAACCAATATTGTTTATAACGGTTGCCAACGCTCGAAGACCCTGACATGGATATTCGTTGATGCCTGTGGCAATGAGAGCGAACCATTTGTACAAACTTTAACCTGGACAGTGGATCCGGATAAGCCGGTGTTTATTGGTTGTCCGGCAACACCGATAGATCTTGGCTATGAACCTGTGCAGATGCCGGATGAGGCGATGGCAATTGCAGCTGCAGGAATTGCTACTGACCTGTGTGGAATACCAAAGATTAGCGCCATCGGGGGAATGGTTACGGGTGATTGCATGAAGATTCAGAATTGGACCGTAAAAGCTATGGACGGATGCGGTAATGAATCCACATGCAAGGTTGTTTATACCTGGGAAGTTGACTGCGGATATGAATCACATTGCACATACACTCAGGGATTCTACGGCAATACTGGCGGTAAGACTTGCAGCGGAAAATCCGCCCTAGACCTTATGATCGCAGCATTTGATAATAATCAGGGAGCCTTTGTGGTCTTTGGTGATCAATCTATGCCGGTAAATGGCAAATACTTCAAACTGTATTATGCAGATATTTCTGAAGGACATATATTTAATATGCTGCCTGGAAGCGGTGTTCCGGATGCACTTAAGGGATCAGCTGCATATAATTTGCCGGATTCCTGGAACCTTGTTCCTCTGTCCACCAATAAAGGCACATTCGGGAAGATATTTAACAACCTTCTTTCACAGACAATAACACTTTGGTTCAACACGCAGAACGATCCGGATTTAGGTGATTTTGTGATTGAAGACAAATTCCTGATTACCCAGAAAAGTGCTGAATGCGGGTCAGACATTCCTGTTGAAAACTCTGTATGGTATACTGAGGTTCCGGTTGAAGTAATTAACTATCTGAAAGCCCACTATCCCTCCGTCAATGTCAGAAACCTTCTGACTTTGGCAAACGATGTTCTCGCAGGATTGATTAACTCGAGAGAATTATCCCCATCAGCTGTCAATGCAGCCGTTGATGCTATAAACAATGCATTTGATGAATGCAGGATCCTTGTCGGATTTTCTTCAACAAAACCGGATGCATCGGTTATACCGCCTGCCTCATCCGTGATTCCGATCAGCGCTGAGGAGATGGAATCCTATAATCCGGGCTTATCAAGGGAATTCACAGAGGCGAACCTCACAGTCTATCCGAATCCGTTTGCAACGATTGTCAAGTTTGAACTTGAAGTGATTTTTGACACTCATGTTCGTCTTGAGATCTACAGTCATAATGGATCATTTATCGGCGTATTCTGTGATGAGGACCTGAAACAGGGCGATATCAGAACTATTGAATTTGACGGAACAAAATATCCGCACACTACCTTCATGTACAAATTAACAACCACGCACACAACGAAGAGTGGTACTGTTATGAGGACTAAATAACCTTAATTGGTTGCTGATTAAAGGGGCTCCCGGAAACGAGAGCCCTTTTACTTAAGGCAGTAGGCATTGGGCCCTGGAGGCTGGGGGTTTCAATCTATTCAGTGTAACGATAGGTTAATGTTGCCGGGCCATAATCAAGCCCCGGCGGGGGAGAAATAAGACAGGACATGGCAACACTCGGGCTCACAAGCGCGGAATTCCGTGGCATGCTTTGTAGAAGCGGAAGATGTTATCCGGAGCAACCCCTATTCTTTGGAGCTCATAAATATGAATTATTCCGCCCCTGCAGGGGATTGAAAACAGATTCCGGGGCATCCGGGACGGGCTTCGCCCATCCCTAAAGTATGTCAGACCTACGGTCTGTTTGTGAGCCTTGTTCATACAGCCAGTTCTACCCATGAGCCCCCCAGGGCGGTAGAATAAAGGACAGACACCACCCTGTCTGACAAGCACGGATTTCAGTTTCAACGGTGTCCTGAATCTAAATATCTAAATTATCATCTGATCCGATCTATGCAAATCCACCTAAATATTTACATCTTTTTGTCCTTTCCAGATTCCTAAAAATAAATTATTAAAATACTAATGAAAACTTAGATGACTTTTTATTGATAATTTAGTGTTACCCCCCTTTGACGAATATATTTCTAGTTAAAGATCATGTAATCAATTAAATACATCATGTTCTGATACCCTGAAACTTGATTTTTCCTCCATTCGTCACCAGTTATTTTTATTTATCATAAGAAAATAATGCTTTGTCACGGCTAAAATCGAGCTTGTCAAAAAGGTCTGCTTTTAATTGCTAATGAATAATATAAGTAGTTAGTTTTGAGCTGATACTTAGTGTTTTTCATTAAAAGATGAATTTGCAACTATCAGTAAATGAGTACCTAAACATGATCACCAATTGCTCCGGATCTCATCGACAACAACATTCCACGGGGCTTTGATGCATATTTATAAACAGGCTTAAAGAAATAACAGTAATAACATAATCCAAAAACAATGAAGCACAACTTTTACTTCAACACAATTAAGACACATCCCACACTTCTAAAGAAGTTTTCGATGCTTTTCTTAATCATTTCTGTCCTCGCGACATTAATGGCTACTGTTCAGGGACAGGCTGTCTATGTCGATAAAGTCGACTATATGCCTGGTGACATCGTTAATATCAATGGTTATGCCTGGAAACCCGGAGAAGTTGTATCGGTTGTCCTTACCGAAAACTACCTTAATCCTGAAGGTAAACTCATTACGTCCAAAAACTTCACATGTGACTTTCAGGGAAAATTTTCCGGCATACTTTATACAGTCGTTGAAGCTAACCTTGGAGCATTCTTTCAACTGAAAGCCACAGGTTCTATTTCCAATCATGTTTGTACAACCGTATTTCACGACGCCGGAGGTGACTATTCAATTGACTATAGTGCCTATGATCCTCAGTTTTACCTGAGAAGGACCGTTGCCGGATTTGCTCCGGGATTCTTCCCATATCAGGGAAATCATGTAAGCCCGCTTGCCTCCGGCGGAGCCTCCGGCAGTACGATGCACACTCATACGGTGGAATCATTGAGTCCCCAGCATTTGGGACTTGGCCAGATCGTCGCATTTGAGTTTTATTTAACCGCTAATTCAAGTGGCGCATGCTCAAATGACGTAATTTCATTTGGCGGTACCTGGAGCGCTTTTACCCAGAATAGCGGCAATTTCGGATTTGATCCCAGTTACAGGGTCATTGCTGCCTTTGTTGATCCATCACCTGAAGCACTATTTATTGATAATAATAATAATGCAAGTGCAAGTATTTTGACAAACGCTTTTGATGGGACTAATATTAATGCTTCTTTTCAGGTATCAGGACTGGATCCGGGCGATAGTTTCCCGGTTGAGGTGTGGCTGGTTCTTAAAAGCAGTATAGAACCAGGTGTTGGTTCAAATGTCCCGACAGGGGCTGCCAATGGTTTAACCCTTGGTCCATGTGAAACGGGTGAAGTAGTAAAAATGGGAAACCAGACAGTCCCGTTACTTCAGGCCGGGGATTTCTACACAACCGATGTTGATCTGTCAATAAGCAAATCAGACTCCCAGGACCCGGTGGCAATCGGGGCCGAACTTTATTATACACTGACTGTAACTAACGTCGGACCATCTGTGGCTAACAGTGTTACTATTACTGATATCCTCAACAGTAACCTGAATGTCGATGTTGATGCAATAACCTTCAGCCATAATATTTCCACCGGCTATGCTGATGACCTTGCCTGGGGTCACTCGTTTGATGATGTAACGAATACTCTGACTCTGACCAAATTAAGTATTGACATCGGGGAAACCATCTTTATAAAGATCCCTGTTACCTGGAATGCTCCATACAGCGGCACCAGGACTCCCGGAGCAGCAGGGCCCGGAGCAGCAGGATCATCCTGCACAGGTGACCTTACAAACGCAGTATCAATAAGCACGATAAGCAATGATACAAACTCTACAAATAACAGTTATTGTCAGCCGACAAATGTTTTCTGCTCAACTGTGATTGCCAATGCAGGCCTGGACAAGGAATTGACATGTATTGCCTCCTCTGTCGCACTTGATGGCAGTTTATCTTCCCAGGGTATCGACTATTTATGGGTAGCAAGCAATGGCGGAAATATTGTTTCTGGCGCAAATACTACCATACCGGTAGTTAATGCTGCCGGAACATATACACTTACTGTTACTGACCCGGGAAGCGGATGTTACGCATCGGATGTGGTTCTTGTAACCCTTGACAATACTGTTCCAAATGTTAACGCAGGTTCAGATAAAGAGTTGACCTGTACCACAACATCAATTGCCTTAAGCGGCTCGTCAACAACAGAAGGAGTAACATTCCTATGGGTGGCAAGTAATGGCGGCCATATCTCAGGAGCTGCGAATATTGCCAATCCGGTTGCTGATGCAGCAGGTACTTACACACTTACAGTAACAGATCCTGACAATGGATGCAATGCAAGTGATGTAACCCTGGTAACCCTTGACAATACTGTTCCAAATGTTAACGCAGGTTCAGATAAAGAGTTGACCTGTACCACAACATCAATTGCCTTAAGCGGCTCGTCAACAACAGAAGGAGTGACATTCCTATGGGTGGCAAGTAATGGCGGCCATATCTCAGGAGCTGCGAATATTGCCAATCCGGTTGCTGATGCAGCAGGTACTTACACACTTACAGTAACAGATCCTGACAATGGATGCAATGCAAGTGATGTAGCCCTGGTAACCCTTGACAATACTGTTCCAAATGTTAACGCAGGTTCAGATAAAGAGTTGACCTGTACCACAACATCAATTGCCTTAAGCGGTTCGTCAACAACAGAAGGAGTGACATTCCTATGGGTGGCAAGTAATGGCGGCCATATCTCAGGAGCTGCGAATATTGCCAATCCGGTTGCTGATGCAGCAGGTACTTACACACTTACGGTAACAGATCCTGACAATGGATGCAATGCAAGTGATGTAGCCCTGGTAACCCTTGACAATACTGTTCCAAATGTTAACGCAGGTTCAGATAAAGAGTTGACCTGTACCACAACATCAATTGCCTTAAGCGGCTCGTCAACAACAGAAGGAGTAACATTCCTATGGGTGGCAAGTAATGGCGGCCATATCTCAGGAGCTGCGAATATTGCCAATCCGGTTGCTGATGCAGCAGGTACTTACACACTTACAGTAACAGATCCTGACAATGGATGCAATGCAAGTGATGTAGCCCTGGTAACCCTTGACAATACTGTTCCAAATGTTAACGCAGGTTCAGATAAAGAGTTGACCTGTACCACAACATCAATTGCCTTAAGCGGCTCGTCAACAACAGAAGGAGTAACATTCCTATGGGTGGCAAGTAATGGCGGCCATATCTCAGGAGCTGCGAATATTGCCAATCCGGTTGCTGATGCAGCAGGTACTTACACACTTACAGTAACAGATCCTGACAATGGATGCAATGCAAATGATGTCGCCCTGGTAACCCTTGACAATACTGTTCCAAATGCTAATGCGGGTGCAGATAAGATACTGACCTGTACAACAACTTCAATCGCATTAGGAGGATCATCCACTACACCAGGAGCTGCATTTTCATGGGCCGGTCCCGGTATAGTATCAGGTGGTAACACAGCCGCTCCAATAGTCAATGTTGCAGGAATTTACACTCTTACCGTAACCGATCCATCAAACGGATGCACTGCAAGTGACCAGGCAGAAGTAACCCTTGATAATGATTTGCCAAATGTTAATGCAGGTGCAGATAAGATACTGACCTGTACAACAACTTCAATCGCATTGGGAGGATCATCCACTACACCAGGAGCTGCATTTTCATGGGCCGGTCCCGGTATAGTATCAGGTGGTAACACAGCCGCTCCAATAGTCAATGTTGCAGGAATTTACACTCTTACCGTAACCGATCCATCAAACGGATGTACTGCAAGTGACCAGGCAGAAGTAACCCTTGATAATGATTTGCCAAATGTTAATGCAGGTGCAGATAAGATACTGACCTGTACGACAACTTCAATCGCATTGGGAGGATCATCCACTACACCAGGAGCTGCATTTTCATGGGCCGGTCCCGGTATAGTATCAGGTGGTAACACAGCCGCTCCAATAGTCAATGTTGCAGGAATTTACACTCTTACCGTAACCGATCCATCAAACGGATGCACTGCAAGTGACCAGGCAGAAGTAACCCTTGATAATGATTTGCCAAATGTAAACGCAGGTGCAGATAAGATACTGACCTGTACAACAACTTCAATCGCATTAGGAGGATCATCCACTACACCAGGAGCTGCATTTTCATGGGCTGGTCCCGGTATAGTATCAGGTGGTAACACAGCCGCTCCAATAGTCAATGTTGCAGGAATTTACACTCTTACCGTAACCGATCCATCAAACGGATGCACTGCAAGTGACCAGGCAGAAGTAACCCTTGATAATGATTTGCCGAATGTTAACGCAGGTGCAGATAAGATACTGACCTGTACAACAACTTCAATCGCATTAGGAGGATCATCCACTACACCAGGAGCTGCATTTTCATGGGCTGGTCCCGGTATAGTATCAGGTGGTAACACAGCCGCACCAATAGTCAATGTTGCAGGAATTTACACTCTTACAGTAACCGATCCATCAAACGGATGCACGGCAAGTGACCAGGCAGAAGTAACCCTTGATAATGATTTGCCGAATGTTAATGCAGGTGCAGATAAGATACTGACCTGTACGACAACTTCAATCGCATTGGGAGGATCATCCACTACACCAGGAGCTGCATTTTCATGGGCTGGTCCCGGTATAGTATCAGGTGGTAACACAGCCGCACCAATAGTCAATGTTGCAGGAATTTACACTCTTACTGTAACCGATCCATCAAACGGATGCACTGCAAGTGACCAGGCAGAAGTAACCCTTGATAATGATTTGCCAGATGTTAATGCAGGTTCTGATAAAGTATTATCATGTACAGTTATGTCGATAATCTTAAATGGTACGTCCACCACACAGGGTGCTTCATTCCTATGGTCAGGACCCGGAATTTTATCCGGTGGCACGACATTGACGCCGACTGTAAATGTATCTGGTACTTACACACTTACAGCAACAGGTCCGAATGGATGTATAGCTGCCGATGCTGTTGAAGTAACATTGAACATCGATGAGGAGCCTCCTGTAATTGTATGTCCTGCTCCTCTAACCGTTACATGCGCATCAGAAATTCCTGATCCTGTATTGCCCCAGGCTTCCGATAATTGCGGCATAGCTAAGGTTGAATGGATAGGCGATGTAAAGAGCAATGAAACTTGTGAAAGCAGGTTCACTATTACCCGTACTTACAAAGCAACTGATGTAAATGGATTTACCTCGGAATGCACCCAGATCATCACTGTATTTGACAACATAGCGCCGGCACTTAAACCGGGAGCAGTATTCCCGGCCGGACAAACAGGCATGAACCTCTGCAAATCATCGATACCGGCTGGTCCGTCAGTAGATGAGATAAAAGCTTTATACGCTGATAACTGCGGCGGTGAAGTAGTTGTAATCAAGTCAGGGGAACCAGCTGGTGATGATTGTTCCTGGAGTGTAACTTACACTTATATAGTAAAAGACATGTGCCGTAATTATGTTGTCGATGTACCAAAGGTTACCTATAGTGGTGGCGACAAAACACCTCCTTCCCTTAAACCGGGGGCTTCATTCCCTGCCGGACAAACCAATATGAATCTCTGTAAGGCATCTATACCTGCAGGCCCGTCAGTGGATGAGATTAAGGCTCTTTATATGGACAACTGTGGAGGCAACATTATAGTAATCAACCTTGGAGGCCAGGTTACTGGAGATGATTGCAGCTGGAGTGTTACTTACACTTACAGGATAAAAGATGCATGCTATAACGAGATTTTACCGAGACCAACAATTACATACAGCGGTGGCGACAAAACACCTCCATCACTTAAACCGGGAGCTTCATTCCCTGCCGGACAAGCCAACATGAATCTCTGTAAGGTATCTATACCTGCAGGACCGTCAGTGGATGAGATTAAGGCTCTTTACATGGACAACTGTGGGGATATTATAGTAATCAACCTTGGAGGTCAGGTTACAGGAGATGATTGCAGCTGGAGCGTTACCTATACATATAGGGTAAAAGACGCCTGCTACAATGAGATATTACCAAGACCAACAATCACTTATAGCGGAGGCGATAAAACAGCTCCGGTACTGAAACCGGGAGCAACCTTCCCAACTGGCCTGGCCAATATGAACCTTTGCATGTCTTCTGTTCCGGCAGGCCCCTCAGTTGATGAAATAAAAGCACTGTATACCGACAACTGCGGAGGACTTGTAACAGTCATAAACCTGGGTGGTACGGCAGACGGTGACGACAGCAACTGGAGTGTAACCTACACTTACAGAGTTAAAGATGACTGTAACAATGAGGTATTGCCAATGCCGACTGTCACATACAGCGGTGGTGATATGACACCTCCCGTGCTCAAACCAGGTGCAACTTTCCCAATGGGTGAGACAGGTATTAATCAGCCTATGTCATTCATGCCGGAAGGTCCTTCGGTTCAGGAGATTGAATCACTCTACATTGATAATTGCGGAGGCAGCATTACAGTTACAAAACTTGAAAGAACAGTTTCAGGAGACGACTCAAGCTGGAGTGTGACTTATACCTACAGCATAAAAGATGCTAATAATAATGAGGTATTGCCCATTCCGTCTGTTACGTACAGCGGGAGCAGCAAGACTCCGCCAACAATCGTCCTTGATAATGGTGAAACAGAATATACCATTGAAGGTTGCGATATGGAATTCAGACTACCGAAGCCGACCGCAACAGGTGAATGCAGCGGTGAGATAATTATTAAGGCTTATGTTGGCAGTACGGAAATTGACCTTGCGAGCTACAGGTTCGAAAATGAAGGTGTAACAATTGTTACAATCACAGCTACTGACGCATGCGGAAATACCAGCAGCGCTTCAATTACGGTGAACAGGGAAGTTTGCATTGATAAATCCCATTGCACCTATACCCAGGATTGGTACGGAGCACAGGGAGGCACCAACTGCATATTCGTCGACGGAATATATCAGAAAATGGATGCCCTGTCGATGATGACAGAAGCCTTTGGTGACCGCACAAGTGAAGTCTTTGGAAGCAAGTCCACTAACAAATACTTCGAACTGATGAAAGAGAGTATTTCAGGTACTGACACGTATGAAGGAATTTATCAGATGCTTCCCGGTGGGGGTGCTTCAGGTGCCCTTCTCGGTCCGGCCAATTCGTTGGATCAGATGGGACGCACTGCAGGAAGATGGGTAAATGTTCCAAGGTCAACAGAGCTATCAAACCGTGGTACTCTTTTAAACACCCTCCTGAGCCAGTCAATAGCGCTCTTCTTTAACCTCGAGAATGATGAATCGCTTGGCGAATTTGAACTCACTGGCAGGTATATGGTAACCGCCAAGAGCACTGAATGCGGTTCGGATGTTGCAGTGCCTAATTCGTCAATTTATGTTGAAATTCCCCAAAGCGTTCTCGATTACTTCAGGACAAATAGTCTGGCAGGAACTGTTGATGACCTGTTCAAACTGGCTAACGATGTTCTCGCAGGGAGTGTGACATCAGTCCCGGCAGGCGACGTCGAAAAAGCAGTTACCGCAATTAATAAGGGTTTCGATGGCTGCAGATTGCTTGTTGAATTCTCTTCAGCTATTCCGGCTGTCCCGAAAGCTTCAGTTCTCAGGAGTCTGGTAAAACCAGCCATCAGTGAATTTAATGAATTCAGTGAGGTAACTCTTACAGTGTACCCGAATCCTTTTGCTGACGTAGCCCGATTTGAGATTGAGATGCTTAAGGATTCTCATGTAAGGATTGATATCTACAGTCATTCGGGGACCCTTCTCGATGTCATCATCAATGAGGACCTCAGCCAGGGTGACGCAAGGACTATAGAATTCGACGGATCCAGGTATCCTCACTCATCATTCCTGTACAGAGTAACAACCGGTACTACAATGATGAATGGCACTATACTGAAAACTAAATAACCTTAATTGGTGGAGATCGAAAGGCTGTCCGAAAGACAGCCTTTTTTTATATCCCCTCTGCCGGTAGGCAGGGTTAATGGATTTATTTTTTTACCACTAAGTGCACAAAGGTCCTCACCAGGGGGCACGAAGGAGATCTGCATGTTTATATAAAATAAGAACGTAGGATAATCTATATAAGCACCGAAGCTTCATATAAAACAAAAAAGCCACCCTTTCAGATGGCTTTTGTATCGGACATATTTCTGATTATTCTGTTTTTGTAAATTCCATTGCTGCCAGTCTCTGATAGGAACGGTATCTCCACTTCGCATTTTCCTCGGCTGCTTTGAAAAGCACCTCTGCCTGATCGGGGAAAGATTTTACGAGTGATGTGTAGCGTACTTCAGATTTGAGGAAGTCCTGGAACTTGCTCCAGTCCGGCTCTTTTGAATCAAGTGTGAAAGGATTTTTTCCTTCCTTCTCCAGCAGGGGATTATACCTGTACATGTGCCAGTAACCTGATTCAACAGCAAATTTTTCCTGAGCCTGGGTTCTTCCCATGCCATCTCTTAAACCATGGTTAATACATGGTGCATAAGCAATTATAAGTGAAGGTCCGTGATATGCTTCGGCTTCCCTTATGGCTTTAAGATACTGGGCATTGTTCGATCCCATTGCAACCTGTGCAACATAAACGTATCCGTAGCTCATTGCCATCTGGCCCAGATCTTTCTTTCGGATCTTTTTACCGGAAGCAGCAAATTTAGCCACAGCTCCTGCCGGTGTTGATTTTGATGCCTGTCCGCCGGTGTTTGAGTAAACCTCTGTATCGAGAACAAGTATATTGACATCCTCACCGCTGGCAATTACATGGTCAAGACCTCCGTAACCGATATCATAAGCCCAGCCGTCACCACCAAATATCCAATGTGATTTTTTAACAAGATATTGTTTCAGGGTCAGGATCTCTTTTGCAATTTCTGATTTGTCTTTTCCGCAGGCTTCAATAACTTTTGCAGATGCAATCTTTGAAGGCTTCGGCATTATCCTTTTCCCTGAGCCATTCTTCAAAAGCTGCTTTTGTTTCGCCGTTGATGCCATTGCCCAGAGATTCTTTCATGAGACGGGCAATACGGTCCCTTAACTTGTTGGCGCCCAGTGAAAGACCAAGTCCAAATTCTGCATTGTCCTCGAAGAGTGAATTTGCCCAGGCTGGTCCATTCCCCTGTTTATTATGGGTATATGGTGTTGATGGAGCGGATCCACCATAGATAGAAGAACATCCGGTTGCGTTGGAAGCAATCATCCTGTCGCCGAACAATTGTGTTATAGATTTAATATAAGGTGTCTCTCCACAGCCTGCACATGCACCTGAGAATTCAAAAAGTGGCTGGGAGAACTGGCTGTTTTTGACATTAAGAAATTTATCAACCACATAATCCTTGTAGCCTACCTTTTCATGCATATAATTCCAGCGTGGACCTTCATCGAGTTGTGTTCCAAGTGGCTTCATAACCAGGGCTTTCTTTTTCGAAGGACAAACATCGGCGCAGTTACCGCAGCCGGTGCAGTCATAGACACTTACCTGGATCTTGAATTTATACTGCTTGAGGACGCCTGGAATACCCTGTATGAACTGGCTTCCTGCCGGTGCATTGGCAGCCTCATCATCTGTAAGGAGGAAGGGACGGATGGATGCATGAGGGCAGATATATGAGCACTGATTGCACTGGATACACTCATCGGGTTGCCATTCCGGAACGTTAACTGCTATACCGCGTTTTTCAAATGCGGCAGTTCCTGAAGGGAACGTGCCATCTTCTCTTCCAGTGAATGCGCTTACCGGCAGGTCATCTCCTTTCATGGCATTCATTGGTTCCATTACGTCACGAATGAAATCCGGAATATCCCGGTCATCTTTTTCATTCTTAATCTCGATTTTTGCCCATTCAGCCGGGATCTCAACTTTGGTAACCTGACTTCCCTTATCAACAGCTGCATAGTTCATATTAACGACTTCTTCACCTTTCCTGCCGTAGCTCTTATAAATAGCCTTTTTCATTTCAGTTTCGGCTTTTTCATAAGGTATTATATTCGCAAGCTTAAAAAAAGCAGCCTGCATGATGGTATTCGTTCTTGAACCCAGACCGAGCTCTTCAGCAATAAGGGTTGCATTGATTATGAAGAAGTTAATATTGTTCGAAGCAAGGTATTTCTTCATATGGTCAGGCAGGCGTTTCCTGGTCTCTTCCGTATCCCAGATTGAATTCAGCAGGAATGTCCCGTTCTTTTTCAGACCCTTCAGCATATCATATTTATCAAGATATGACGGAACATGGCATGCAACAAAGTCCGGTGTGTTTACGAGATAGGGGGAACGGATAGGTTTATCGCCAAAACGCAGATGTGAAGTTGTAATACCACCCGATTTCTTTGAGTCATACGCAAAATAAGCCTGGCAGTATTTATCAGTCGTATCACCGATGATCTTTATCGAGTTTTTATTGGCGCCGACTGTGCCGTCAGAACCCAGGCCGTAAAATTTTGCCGAGTGTGTTCCCTGGAGGGCAACATTTATTTCAGGAAGTACAGGCAGCGAGGTGAAAGTGACATCATCAACAATTCCAACGGTAAAATGATTTTTTGGCTCTTTCAGCTTCATATTCTCAAATACTGAGAGAATCTGACTTGGAGTGGTATCCTTTGAGCTCAGTCCGTAGCGTCCGCCTAAAATTATTGGCCTTTCAGGCCTGTCATAGAACATTTCCTTGATATCAAGATAAAGAGGTTCACCTGGTGCTCCGGGCTCTTTCGTTCTGTCAAGAACAGAAATCTTCTTCACTGATTTTGGGAACACATCAAAGAAAATATTTTGGAGAGAAGGGACGGTAGAGATGGACAGTTATCAACCCGACCTTTTCACCTCTGGCTGCCAGGTAATCAATAACTTCTTTTGTAGTTTCGGTAACCGAGCCCATGGCAACAATAATATTTTCAGCATCAGGTGCTCCATAATATGTGAAAGGCTTGTATTCCCTGCCGGTAAGCTTGGTTATTTCAGCCATATAGCAGTTGACGATATCAGGAATCGGTTCATAGAACCTGTTTATTGCTTCTTTTGCCTGGAAGAATATGTCAGGATTCTGAGCAGTACCCCTGGTTACCGGATGTTCCGGATTAAGGGCGTTATCCCTGAATCTCTTCAAGTGCGTCACGGTCGAGTAGTTTCTGCAGATCCTCATTATCAAGGCATTCGATCTTCTGTACCTCATGTGAGGACCGGAATCCATCGAAGAAGTGAAGGAAAGGGAATTCTTGATTTAATGGCTGAAAGATGCGCAACACCTGCAAGGTCCATAATTTCCTGCACACTTCCGCTTGCAAGCATTGCAAAGCCTGTCTGACGGGTTGCATAAATATCGCTGTGATCACCGAAGATTGAAAGGGCATGAGCGGCAACAGTCCTGGCGCTGACATGGAAGACCCCCGGAAGAAGTTCTGCAGCAATCTTATACATGTTTGGTATCATAAGCAACAGACCCTGTGATGCTGTAAATGTGGAGCAAAGAGCGCCTGTCTGGAGAACACCGTGAACTGCACCTGCAGCTCCGGCTTCTGATTGCATTTCAACGACTTTAACCTGTTCACCGAAAATGTTCTTAAGTCCGTCGGCAGACCATTCGTCAACATACTCTGCCATGGTGGATGATGGTGTAATAGGATATATGCAGGCGACTTCGCTAAACATATAGGCAACATGCGATGCAGCCTGGTTGCCGTCGCATGTTATAAATTTTTTTGTTCCCATTTTTGAAATATATAGATAGAATTGATTAAATATATTTTTTTGAAAGAAAGTGCAAAGGTACGAAAAATATTTGCTGATTATCCTCCGTTCATCGAAACAAGAAATTCCTCGTTCGACTTGGCCTGAAGAAGCCTGTCGCGCAGAAACTCCATCGCTTCGACTGCATTCATATCGGTAAGGTAATTACGAAGAACCCATATCTTCTGGAGGATATTTTTGTTGAGGAGCAGGTCCTCACGACGTGTACTTGATGCAGGAATATCTATTGACGGGAAAATCCTTCTGTTCGAAAGTTTCCGGTCGAGCTGAAGTTCCATGTTGCCTGTACCCTTGAATTCCTCAAAAATGACATCATCCATTTTGGATCCTGTATCTGTAAGGGCTGTGGCAAGTATTGTAAGGGAACCACCGTTTTCGATATTACGTGCTGCTCCGAAAAATCTTTTCGGCTTATGTAAAGCGTTTGAATCAACACCACCCGACAAAACCTTGCCTGATGCAGGTGCGGTCGTGTTGAATGCCCTGGCCAGCCTGGTAATTGAATCGAGAAGTATCACTACATCATGACCGCATTCAACAAGCCTCTTGGCTTTTTCAAGGACTATATTTGCAACACGGCAGTGACGTTCAGCCGGTTCATCAAAAGTAGAAGCAATAACTTCAGCCTTTACATTCCGGGCCATATCGGTAACCTCTTCCGGCCTTTCATCAATGAGAAGGATCATCAGGTAAACTTCAGGATGATACCTTGCGATAGCATTGGCGATCTCCTGAAGCAGGATGGTCTTTCCGGTCTTTGGCTGTGCCACAATCAGTCCGCGTTGTCCTTTGCCGATAGGGGTGAACATGTCAATTACCCTCACTGAAAGGGTGCCTTCACCCGGCTGGCACAACGTGAATTTTTCGTTCGGAAACAGGGGGGTTAGGAAATCAAATGGTACCCTGTCCCGTATGAAATCAGGACTTCTTCCGTTAATCTCGTCAACCTTTATGAGAGGAAAGTATTTTTCACCCTCCTTTGGCGGGCGGATAGTACCTTTAATAGTATCGCCTGTCTTCAAACCGAATAATTTGATCTGCGATTGTGAGACATAGATATCGTCAGGGGAGTTGAGATAATTATAATCGGGCGATCTCAGAAATCCATATCCGTCTGGCATGATTTCAAGCACACCCGTATTGTATATTATCCCTTCAAACTCATATGGCCTTTCCTTCTTTTCTTCCCTTACAGGCTGAATATCTGATGGAATATCTTTAACAGGAGGCTCAATAATGATATCACCGGGAGACATCTCAGAATTAGTCTTCGACTCTTCAAACAAGGGTTCATCACCGTTTAGCGGAAGAGTGTTCTCAATTACTATTTCAGGTTTTTTTTCTTCTCTTCCGGGATACTTTTTGCCGGGGTAACCTTGTCCCTCATCCTTTTTACCGGTGCTTCGCTGTTCGGGTTTCCACCTTGGTTGCCTCATTTCTTCCTTTGCCGGCTCGCTGCTTTTAAAGGGTTCAACCGTTTTCTCAGCCCTGTTTTCCGGCTCATGCCATTCACCTGGCCTGGTTTCTGGTTTTTTCAGATCGTCGGGTGAGACAGACATAACGGATTCAACAGGACGCTTAAAAACAGGTTTTATCATCCTCGGACGCTTGCCTCTTCTGTCGCCGTGGTCGCGTTCACCGGGACCGCCATCGCCTTCCTGCTCTGTTTTAGAGCTTTCCGGCGGAGTTATTTTTTTGTTTTCAGTAGCTTCAATAGCCTGCTGATCAAGGATTTTGTAGATCAGATCCTGCTTTTTAAGAGCCTCTGTCCTTTTAATTTTAAGTCCTTTGGCTATTTCCCTTAATTCAGGGAGAAGCTTATTACTTAGCTCAAGAATGTCGTACATAATAATGTTTAATGAAAAATATGTGATTATAATTATTGTTTTTGGAAACCGGACCAAGAAATGATGTTGTACCGGCAGGAGACTGCAATACTAATTACACCTCTTCAAAACCGGAGCAATATTAAATAAAATTAATAATAAACTGTGTTAATTAATTCAAAAAAAAATGAAGATTTCCTCAATTCTGAGAAATCGCCGATATTTTGCAGTGATATTACAATTGCAATTTAAAACAAAGCAGTGAGTAAACAAAAAATATTTTCAGTAAAATGCTGTACGAGAGTTTTTTTTTATTAAAATTGTACTCTCTTCGAGTAATCTGCGGCCCTAAAAGAAAAAAACCTGGAAATGCGTCAGCTAAAAATAACCAAACAGGTTACTAACCGCGACACACCTTCTCTGGACAAATATCTTCAGGAGATTGGCCGGGTGGATCTGATTTCTCCTGAGGAAGAAGTTATCCTGGCAAGAAAGATAAAGTCGGGCGATTCCGAATCACTTGAAAAACTGGTAAAGGCAAACCTTCGTTTTGTCGTTTCAGTTGCAAAACAATACCAGAACCAGGGTATGAGCCTTCCGGACCTCATTAACGAAGGGAATCTCGGGCTCATGAAGGCTGCACAGCGATTTGATGAGACAAGGGGATTTAAGTTCATCTCCTATGCTGTGTGGTGGATCCGGCAGGCAGTACTTCAGGCTTTGGCTGAACAGGCAAGAATAGTGCGTCTTCCGGTCAACAAAATTGGCTCAATTAACAGGATTAACAAGGCTTTTGCAAGGCTGGAACAGGAATTTGAAAGAGAACCCTCTTCCCAGGAGATAGCCGATATGCTCGAAATGTTTCCCGAAGATGTTAAGGAATCACTTAAGACAAACGGCAGGACCGTCAGCATGGATGCTCCGATAAGTTCAGAGGAGGAGAACACCATGTACGACGTGATGCAGAATCCTGATACCCCCAGTCCTGATAAAAACCTGATTAATGAATCGCTGGCTTATGAGATTGAACGTGCACTCAGTACACTCTCCCCACGTGAATCAGTAGTTCTGAAACTCTATTTTGGTCTTGGAATGAAACATCCGCTGACTCTCGAGGAGATAGGAGAGAAGCTAAACCTGACACGCGAACGGGTGAGACAGATCAAGGAAAAAGCAATCAAAAGGATTCAGTTCACCACCCGGTGCAAAATACTGAAATCATACCTGGGTTAAATAATTGTTCCTATATTTATCCAAAATAACCTGACATGAATCACCTTGTCTCTCCGTCACTTTTAGCAGCTGATTTTCTGAACCTTGGAAGGGACGTGATGAAAGTGAACAATAGCCTTGCCGACTGGATTCATCTCGATATTATGGACGGTCTTTTTGTTCCCAATATCTCGTTCGGCTTCCCGGTTATTGAACATGTTAAAAAAGTAGCTCAAAAGCCTCTCGACGTTCATTTAATGATAGTCGATCCCGACAGGTATCTGTCAAGATTCCATGATGCCGGTGCAGATATTCTCACAGTTCAGTATGAAGCCTGCATTCATCTTCAACGTACTGTGACCGAAATCAGGAGTCTCGGAATGAAAGCCGGGGTTGCCATAAATCCGCATACCCCCGTTGCACTTCTTAAAAATACACTTCCCTTTGTGGATATGATCCTTATTATGACGGTAAACCCGGGCTTCGGAGGACAATCCTTCATAAAGGAAAGCTTTAATAAGATAAAGGAGCTTCGGAAAATGATCGATGAACATGGCTACAATGTCCTGATAGAGGTTGACGGAGGCATTGATACAACAAACGCTTCAAAGCTGACTGAAGCCGGGGTGAATGTGCTGGTTGCCGGGAATTCGGTTTTCAGCTCTGCTGATCCGGTTGAGACGATCCGGAGATTGAAATTACTTATTTAGTTTTCTAAATTGTCAGAAATATATTTCATGATCCCCTCCAGATTTTCCGGCCTGAACCATCTGATATCCCTGTCCTTGCTCCACCATGTCATCTGACGTTTAGCGTAGCGCCTGCTGTTTCTTTTTATTAATTCTATCGCCTTTTCTTTTGTGATCTTTCCTCCGAAGAAATCAAAAAACTCACCGTATCCGACGCTTTTGAGTGCATTAAGGTCTCTGAATTCATACAGACGACGGGCTTCCTCTTCCAGACCTTTCTCAACCATCGAATCTACCCTTCTATTGATCCTTTCATAAAGTTCTTCCCTTCCCATTTCAAGTCCGATCTTAATTATTCCAAAGCTCCTTTCAATCTTACTTTTGGTAAGAAATGATGAGTAAGGTCTGCCGGCAGATTCACATATCTCGAGCGCCCTGATTATCCTTTTGTGATTTTTCAGGTCGACTTTGCTGTAATGTTCAGGATCCAGAAGCCGGAGAGCAACCCTCAGACTTTCAATGCCTTCCTCCCTGAACAGTTTAATGTATTTTTCCCTGATTTCCGGATCTGTATCCGGGATATCATCAATGCCGTTACATACGCCATCAATATACATGGCTGATCCGCCTGTCATCAGAGCAATGTTGTTTTGTTTGAAAATTGTTTCGAGCAGCTTCAACACATCCCTTTCAAATCGGCTTGAACTGTAATAATCCCTTACAGAAAGAAATCTTATGAAATGATGTTTTACTTGTTTGAGCTGGAGATCATCCGGTACGGCAGTCCCGATCTTCATCTCGCTGTAAAACTGCCTTGAATCAGCCGATATGATTTCAGTATTAAGCCGGAGGGCTATCTCTATAGATACATCAGTCTTCCCGCTGCAGGTCGGACCAAGAATAACTATCAGAAACTTTTTCATTAAATTCCGGAACCGGAGGATTATTCGTCCTCCTCAATCTGCGGTTCGATATTCTCGAAATCAGGTAGTGATTCTTCGTCTTCGCTGTTAAGAAAAAGTTCATCAACTTCCGGTTCATCATCCTCTTCGTCTTCATCATCGGAGACGATTATGTTGTTATAAAGTTTACGTGAACTGCCGCCGAAAACTACCTGTTTAGGGGGAATGCCTTTTGAATTTGCGCAAACCGGGTATTCGCGGTCTTCGATTTCCCTGGCTTCTCCGGTATATTCTACAAAAAGTGCCCTGTCATTAAAAAAGTCGAAAACATAAAGAAGCTTCTGGTTCTTCCTGAATATTATATCTTCAAGCACTGCTGTCTCCATCGTTGATGAACCTGTACCCATGTCAAAGAGTGTAAACTCCTCCTCTTTTTCCCAGTTATCCGTGGCAAGATAAAATGAAGCCATCTGTGATTTATCGAACTCGAGTTCTTCCTGAATGATGTTATGAAAATCCATTAGTGTCTGCTGATCCAGGAACTCAAATTCCCTCACAAACGACTCATCCTCATCTGATAGTACAACGAATTTATAAACCATAAGACATTTATTTCGACAGGTGCAATATAGTATTTTTTATTTTACAATATCCCCGGCCTATTTTTTTTTAGAAGAAATTCCAAAGTGTCAATATCATCGGCAGTAATCCCATAGATGAGGGAACTGCGACTGCCCGAAAGGGACATGGGATCTGCCTGTAATGCATTGGATCCTCTCTTTCAGATTCTCATTCTTCTGCGTTACGTAATCTAAAGAATTGTAGTTTTCATAGTAAAGAACAGCAACTGGCGAAGATAATGCCTGATTTTCTTTCAGAAGCAAATAACCTGTATCGGTGAAATTTTCTTTATTGACAAGTGAAACAGCCTTGTTAAAGTCGTAGTTGTTCGCGTATTTATTATGGTTTATAATTGACGAAAAACTTGTCCAGTTTGAAGTAATCTTTGTAAGGTCATATCCTTCAGGGACATATATTTTTGAAACGTTTCTGCAGCCAAGTCCGAAATATGAAAATACATCAGTCCCCAGGGCTTTCAGTTCATTATCGGTTTCATTACCCTGTATTATAGAAATACTGTTCCTGTTCCTCCTGATGATATGAGGATACCTGCCAAAATAATATTCAAAGTATCTGGAACTGTTATCCCCGCCCGTAGCGATTACAGTATCAAAATCTTTAAGGAATCCATCAGTGAATTTTATTCTTTCCTTAAAGCCGTGATTTATGCTGCATAATATATCACCGGTGAATGCGATTAACTCCGAATCCCTGGAGCTTGTTTTTGCAATCAGACTATTGCCGGATATAAGAACTGAAAGAAAATCGTGAAATCCCACAAGCGGAATATTGCCAGCCATAACGACCCCGACTCTTAAACTTACTTTCTGATTCCAGGGCTGGATAATTACTTGTCCATTTTGTAAGGTTTTCATAGTTCAGTTCATCCGCAATCGCTTTTACAGCCATCCTTACATTATCAGGAGTAAACCAGGGATTCTTAAACTGCTGATTATCGATCAGGTTTCTCAAGTTGAGATGTGAACCGGGTCATTCTTCCGGCAAGTGAATTCCTTAAGGTTTCACCCAGTTCTGCAAACGATTCAATCCGATCCTTCAGCGTCATATAAAATTATTTAATCCTGCAAATTTAAATAATTAAATTAATTGCTAGACATGGATACTTGTCGCTAGATGACTAGAATGGGGTGGAGAAGGCCTGAATAAAAAAAAACTGACCCTCAATGGAGTCAGTTCCTGATTTAGTATCTGGAAAATCTTTCTGAGTAGTACTAATTAAGTGCGAAGTTAATTGGAATCGCATACCAGACGGGTACCTGTTTCCCATCTTTGATACCAGCTTTTTCAAAAGCAGGCAGGGTGCCTACGACCCTGAAAGCCTCTTTATCAAGATCAGGATCAACGCCTTTCAAAATAGAAACCCTGTCAATACTTCCGTCACTTTCCACGGCAAATCTGACAATTACTTTTCCCGTAACTGCCTTTTGTCTTGGCAGCTTCAGGATACCTGATATTTTCCTGGATAAATTTGATTATCGCATCCTCCCCGCCTTTGAATACCGGCATTTCATCAACGACTTCAAATGGAACATCCTTGTCAGATATCTGCAACAGGTGGTGGAGGAGGAGGTGGCGGAGGGGCCATTTCAATCACATTTTCTTTAGCCTCGTTCTTCTGACTGCATGAGGAAATTATCAGCAGAACGGTTGCAATTACAGGCAATACCATCAGAAGTTTCAGGTTTGCCAGAGCATTGGAGCGTTTTTTTGTCATCATGATCATTCGTTTTTTAATAAGTGTTGGATTCGAAAAACTATTTGTCACCGTGAAGATTTTTGATCTGAATACCTGGTTGAGCAGAATTCTCTGATAATTACCCACAGGCATACCTGTGTTTATGCACCCGGCATCAGCCTGGTACTCGTGAATTGCACGCAACGATCTGCCATACAGGTATATTATCGGATTAAACCATTGGATTACCCTGACTATTTCTATAAAAATAATATCTATTGAATGGAAATAATTAAGGTGGTTCTGCTCATGCCTGATTATTTCGTCTGCTTCATCATTCGGCAATCTGGTACTTACAAATACGTATCCGAAAGCTGAAAACCCAGCGGTATTGAACCCCTGGAACCTGATGATATGATTGTTATTACCCTTGTTTCGCACGATAAGAAATATCAGCTCGGCAAAGTCAATAATTAATTTAAGTCCGAATACTAACACTCCTGCGAAATAGATTCCTGAAACAAGCTGGAGGCCATTCTTTCCGTCTTCACCTGAAGGTGCAGTCTGACCTGCAGATCCATCAACAAATATTTCTGACAGGACCCTGATAAAAACAGGGAATTTACCCGACCCGGCAGCAGGGAGAGTGATGAATGGCAGCAACATGGAAGATACAACGGAAAACAGGATAAACAGCCTGTTGCGGCTGTACATTGTATCCCTGCTAAGCAGAACGGTGTAGATGGCATAAAAAGCGGCCAGGTAAACAGAAGCCTTTACCATATATATAATAAGTGCATTCATCTTGACACTTCCTGTTTTTTCATTTCATTTTCCATGATTTTCATAATCTCACCCATCTCCTTTACAGAGATGCCTTTCTCCTTTGCAAAAAAGCTAACCATCTTTTCGAAAGAGTTCGAGAAATAGTCTTTGACAAATGAGTTGAGATGCATTTTTGAGTACTCCTTTTTGGAAACTACCGGAAAGTATTCATGTGTTCTGCCATAGGCTTTGTGATCAACAAAACCTTTGTCCTGAAGGATCCTTACTATTGTGCTTACGGTATTGTATGCGGGTTTGGGTTCATCAAAGTGTTCCAGGATATCCTTTACGAATCCCCTCCGGATTTTCCAGAGGACCTGCATTACCTGTTGCTCGGCTCTTGTTAATTCTCTCATAGACTTTAAATCTGTATTTCTAAAACAAATATAGAACGAAATTATTAGTTATGCAACTAAATTGTTAATTATTTTCAAAAATTTTTTCTTCTACAACGTCTTCCGGCCTCACCCCCTCGATCCCCTCCCCTTAGCCTTAACTACCCTTTATACACATCTTTTGATGAGCCTTAGGGTAATTTATAAGTTGTAATTGTACATAAATTAAGGAGATCCCTCGCTGGCGCTACTAATGACAACATTGCATTAGTTACACATTATAAGACACTTGCAAAAAGGTCATTGATACAGTTTTATTCAGCCCATTCAGGGCTGACATCATTTAGTTGCATTCTACCCCCGGTTTCGCCGGGGGTTATTCACATATCACCACTTTCGTGGTTCTTGCTTGAGTTTAGAAAAGGCCACATTCGTGGCTCTGGATTTCGTAAAACTCAGTCATTTATTGATTCCTCTCCATTCTGTGGCAGTAACATCAAAAGCTGGTTTCTCAGTTGATTTATAATCAGAGACTTTCCCAAAACCAAAAAGGTCAGCCTCTCTGGATTTAGTAAAACTCAGTAACTTTTCTGATTCATCTCTATTCTGGAGTCCGGAAGATCAGAAACTGGTTTTATTTTCTGCCTCTGAAAGAGGCCTTTGTCCCTTAACTGTCCCGGAACGGGACAAATGTGAATAACCCCCGGCGAAACCGGGGGTCGGGGTCTCCTCTTGTTTTGTAAGCTCTGAAGGAGCTTAATATGAGGCTTGGGGAGAGAACGGGTTGACCAGCATAAGGCGCACAAGAGTATTATTACTCGTAGGCCGGTCATGCTGTGCAATGTTGGAGCATGTCATTAGTAGTAGCGCAAGCGAGGAATCACAAACTCACAGGCAATGTTGACTCTTAAAAAGATGTGTATAAAGGGTAGCTTAGCCTTAAGGGGAGGGTTTGGGAGGGGTTCAGTAGGTCGCGTGATGAGATGCAAACTGTTTCGTTCAGGGGCCCGGTCAGGAAAACAGCATTTTATTAAACGTGCATTAACCGGATGACAAAAAATACTGTACTTTTATACCTTTAAAATTACAAAGGATGGACGTTACAAAAGAGATATTATAATGAAAATAAGCATATTCAGGGAGAATTTAAGGATTTCGTTTAAAGCCATCCAGTCGAACAGGGTCAGGGCGATTCTGACAATGTGTATCATTGCAATCGGAATAATGGCGCTGGTGGGAATACTTACTGCCATTGATGCCATTAAATCATCGCTTACCTCCCAGTTTACCATGATGGGAGCAAACTCCTTTACGATTACCTCGAGGGGGATGAACATACAGGTCGGAAATGAAAGGAGGAGAACCCGGAATTATTCCCGCATTACCTATCATGAAGCCGAAGAATTCAAGAAGCGTTTTACTGAGCCATGCTGGGTTTCTGTTTCAGTAAATGCAACTGGGCTGGCCACCGTAAAGTTTGGAACCGAAGAGACTAATCCAAATGTGAGCCTTACAGGTGTTGATGAAAACTACCTTGCAGTTTCAGGTTACGAGGTTGAAAATGGCAGAGTTTTCAGTCCGGAGGAGGTAAGGATGAACAGACGGCTGGTTTTGCTGGGATCAGAAATAGCAGGCGACATTTTTCCATCAGGTGTCGATCCTGTCGGAAAGGAAATCACTGTCGCCGGGCTGAAGCTTCAGGTTGCAGGTGTGCTTAAAAGTAAAGGTGCCAGTGCTATGTCGAGCGACAAGGTCACCTTTATACCCGTTACCACGGCCCGTCAGTATTTTTCCCGCCCAAACATGAATTTTAACATTTCCGTCATGCCTTTAAATCCGGTCAACCTTGATGTTATGGCAGGTGAAGCTGAAGGAGTCTTCAGGGTTATCCGCAATCTGAACCCCAGGGATGAGTCGGATTTTAATGTGACAAAAAGCGATTCACTTTTGAATATGCTTCTTAAAAATATAAGGTATGTAACTCTGGCTGCAACTTTGATTGGCATAGTTACCTTGTTTGGTGCAGCTGTAGGACTCATGAACATCATGCTGGTTTCTGTAACGGAAAGGACAAGGGAGATAGGTGTAAGGAAAGCAATAGGAGCCAAACCGGCGACAATTAAGTTTCAGTTCCTTTACGAATCAATAATGATAGGCCAGTTCGGAGGCATCTTTGGCATTATTCTGGGAATTCTGATCGGAAATGCAGTTTCTTCAATGCTCAGGTCGAGTTTTGTAATCCCATGGTTCTGGGTGATGACAGGGATCATTGTCTGCTTTATTGTAGGCGTCGTTTCAGGATATGCCCCGGCTGTAAAAGCTGCCAATATTGATCCCATTGAAGCATTGAGATACGAATAAATACGAATAAAAGAGTGAAAAAAAAAGAGAGGATCACCTCTCTTTTTTTATGTCGTATGCTGTATTACTTCATCAACATTGGAATAAGGTCAACAACCCTGCATGAATAACCCCATTCATTATCATACCATGCCATTACCTTAATCATTTTACCGTTCACCATTGTGCTCAGTGAATCAAAGATAGAAGAAGCGGTAGTGTGAATAACATCAACGGAAACAATCGGATCTTCAGTATACTCCAGAATTCCTTTCATAGGTCCTTCAGAAGCTTTTTTCATAGCTGCGTTTATCTCTTCTTTTGTAGCTTCCTTCTTAAGAACTGCAACAAGGTCAACAAGTGAACCTGTAGGAGTGGGGACCCTTACAGAAACTCCATCCAGCTTGCCTTTCAGTTCAGGTATTACTTTACCTACTGCTTTTGCAGCTCCGGTTGTGGTCGGTATCTGCGACAAAGCTGCTGATCTTGCACGTCTGAGATCCTTGTGGGGAAGGTCCAGGATTCTCTGGTCGTTTGTATATGAGTGGATCGTTGTCATATAACCAACCTCGATACCGAAATTGTCATTAAGTACCTTCGCAAGCGGAGCAAGACAGTTGGTAGTACAGGATGCATTCGAAACACACTGGTGTTCGGATTTCAGATCCTGGTCATTTACTCCGATAACGATCATTGCATCAATAGTGTCTTTTGCGGGAACTGTAAGAAGAACCTTTTTTGCGCCGTTTTTCAAATGGTCGCCATAACCGCCTTTGGGGCTCTCTTTTGAAGTGAAAATTCCCGTTGACTCAATAACTACATCTGGCTTCTCTATCCATGGAATATTTGCAGGATTCTTTTCGGAATGAACCTTAAATTTAACTCCGTTAACAATTAAATTTTCAGCATCATGCGTTACACCGGCAAATCTGCCCTGGGTTGAATCGTATTTAAGCAGGTGAGCAAGAGTCAAAGTATCTGTAAGATCGTTGATCCCGATGATCTCAATATCCTTTCTCTCGAGTGCAATTTTGAAAACATTGCGGCCTATCCTGCCAAAGCCATTAATAGCAACTTTAATCTTCGACATAATTATATCATAATTTGGTTAATAAAAAATACGGACAAAATTAGTATTTTTTTAATAAAAATGGCAAGTGCTAATAAATTACAGAACCTCTTTTTCTTTTGAAAAAATAAGAGATTTTATTTGATTCCGGGTTTAGCGGATCAACTACTATTCCAAACCTGTAACTTACAAACAATGAAAAGAATATTGCTTTATTATCGGAAGAAGCCATAATCGGGATTTTCTTGGGATATCCGCTCAGTTGGGCGCCGATTTCAAGAGCATGAATAACTTTGTCTTCCTTGCTGTATTCAAAATTGAAACCTCCCTTTGCAAACAGCCCCGGAAGGACCTTTATTTCATCAAACCCTTTGGTGAACGATGCCTTGCTGTATATATCCAGTGGCTGGTGAATGTTCAGAAAATCAAATTTTTCTATTATTATCTCAGCCTCAGTTTGAGAAATGGGCTTTATTACCTTGTAATATATTGGTTTGTAAATCGCAAGGACAGGACCTGCCGAGATAAAATACCTTACAGCAATACCGCCGGCATCGCCCTTACTGAATAATTCATGCTGGTGACCGTAACTTCCCCTTAAATAGAAAACTGTGTTCAGCTTGCCGAATACAAATGTCCCCGGATTCTGATAATAAGGATTTGTCTGTTTATACTCCCTGGGGTGCTTTAGGGTTCCTAACTCAAATTCAAAATACCGTTTATTAAGGAAATCCACCCTTTTTGCTTCCCTGTAGCTCAGCCCAAGGCCATCAGAGCTGAGCAGTAAAGCAAACGATCTTTCATTCCTGAAGAAGATCTTCTGCTGCTCATCAATCTCTCCCTGTGCAAACATTATGCAGGTAATACAGTTTAACAGGACTAATATTATAAGCAGCTTCTTCATTTGCAATTTGCTAACTTATAAACAAAATAAGTTGATATTTGATGGTATCAGCCGTTATTCCCGGTTTGTTGCGATTCAGTTTCAGCATAGGCAGGACATGCTTTTTGATTGCATGAGCTTACAAATACTGCCGTAATAAAGCAAATAACCAGGATGATAGCTAATTTTTTCATAAAACCATGGTTTAAATTTAAACACAAATGTAAAACAATCATTCTAAAAACAACAGTCGTGCCAGATTTATTATTTGCAGGGGTAAATTTGTGCTTTCTTTTATACAACATTAAAACACGGTCAAACAAAATTATGGCATTTTTGTTGTTACTCTGATATAAATCGTTTATCAAAATGAAACTTGCTTTAGAATTACTATTATTATCAGCTATTATGAGTACAGAATCTTTTTCACAGGATAAGCTTTCATTCAATGACCTGTCAAAGCAGGAATCAAGTGTAATAAACAATAAGGGTACTGAAATGCCCTTTACAGGGAAATTCAAAAATTTCTATGAAAAGGGAACTTATATATGCAAAAAATGTGGAGCCGCACTTTACTCTTCATCATCCAAGTTTAAATCCGACTGTGGGTGGCCAAGCTTTGACGATGAAATAAAGGGCGCCATCAACAAATATCCCGATCCTGATGGTATGAGAACTGAAATAGAGTGTGCAAACTGCGGCGCTCATCTTGGTCATGTCTTTACAGGGGAGGGATATACTGCAAAAGATGTAAGGACATTGTGTGAATTCAATTTCGATCGATTTTGTACCCGGACAGCTTGAGGCAGGACGTTATGGCACTGCAATTTTTGCCGGCGGGTGTTTCTGGGGCGTCGAATACTACCTTCAAAAAGCACCGGGAGTGATTTCAGTGACCTCGGGTTTTACGGGAGGTCATGTTAAAAACCCTACTTATCAGCAGGTCTGCACCGGCAATACCGGTCATGCCGAAGCGGTTAAGATAATCTATGACCCTGAAAAAACATCGTATGAAAAGCTGTTAAGGTTGTTTCTTGAAATTCATGATCCGACACAGGTCGGAAGGCAGGGGCCGGATATTGGTGATCAGTACCGGTCCGAAATATTCTATCTTAATGATGACCAGAAAAAGATAGCTGAGAAAGATATTGCATTGCTTAAGGAAAAAGGAATCAAGGTGGTAACGGCAGTAACCAAAGCATCTGATTTTTATGATGCAGAGAAATACCATCAGGACTACTATTTTAAGAATGGCAAAACCCCGTATTGCCACGCCTATACTCAAAGATTCTGATATTTTGAAAAAAAATCCCGGTCCATTAATTTAATAACCGCATAAACTTCTAACTTTATCAGGTTTTGAATTTTCCCTGATAATATGGAAGAAATAAAAACCGGGAAGGTATCTCCTCTCAGAAAAAGAATAAAATTCTGGTTAACTGTTTCAGGTTTCGGTGCGGGAATTGTTTTTCTCTTGGCGGGGAAAGCAGCAATGAACTATTACATCAACGGACAGTTACTGTATCTCCTGTCATATCCATCCCACTGCTGATCAAAGCTGGAAACTCTCCACGCATTTCAATAATAATTCCGGGACAATAGTTCATTGCACCGAATGCCACCTGCCTCCGGCCGGACATGGTTATCTTGCTGCCAAGGCAAAGCACGGACTGAAAGATGCATATGGCTATTTTCTTAAGGACAGCTCGGCAATAAACTGGGAAAAGAAAAAACTTGCTTGAATATGCCAAAGGCTTTGTTTACGAAAACTCATGTCTGAATTGTCATGGGAATCTATTCCCTGTTAACCCTGTCAGACAGACGGAAGCAACGCTCACCTGTTTTATACCACGAGCAATGACCCCCTAAACTGCATTAACTGCCATCTGAACGTCGGACATTACGACAGGTACGCTCTTCATGCTCATGATTCCAGCTTTGGAGTAATTGCAACTGCAACCCAGACTCTATTTACTGAACCGGCAACCGTTGACACTTTTGAGAATTTCACAGAAAAGATCCCGGGCACAGGTGTTTCATTTGATATGGTTGCCATACCCGGAGGAACATTTGAAATGGGAAGCATGGAGGATGAGCAGCTTCGGGACAAGGATGAAGGACCGGTGAGAAAAGTTACTTTGTCCGGCTTCTGGATGGCAGAGACCGAAGTGACATGGGATGAATACATGGCTTTTTTCAGAGCCACAGGATCACAGGGAAGAACTGAAGGGCAGGTTGTTAAAAAAAAGAATGCTGATGCCATTTCAGGCGCTACTCCTCCGTGGGGCGCGCCGGACCAGGGCTGGGGAAAAGGCTCAAGACCTGCCATTACCATGACGTGGCATGCTGCAACTGTATACTGTAAATGGCTTTCACAGGTTACCGGAAAGAAATACAGACTTCCTACCGAAGCCGAATGGGAGTATGCCTGCCGTGGTGGTAAAAACACTCCATATTTTTTTGAGGGTAATCCAAAAAAGTATTCCGGTAAAGGGTATTCTGAAGAAAATTATTTAGACCTGACACCGCAACCATCTCTTCATTTGTGGTCTATGCCGGTAATAGTTCTGCAAGAACAGAGGAGCCTTCATTTGTCAGGGCAAATCCGTTTCGGTTTGAAGAATATGTCGGGCAACGTTGCGGAGTTCTGTTCCGATTTTTATTCTGCCGAAGCCTATAAGGCTGATACAATAGAACTTATCAATCCGGCAGGTCCTGCAAAGGGCAGGGAACATGTAATACGGGGCGGCTCATTTAAAAGCGATGCAAAAGATGTTCGTAAGCGCAGCACGCGATTTTACGAAAACCGACGCATGGCTTGTAACTGATCCACAGATGCCAAAGAGCATCTGGTGGTATTCCGATTGTATTGATGTGGGATTCAGGGTGGTATGTGAAGTGGATACAACCATCCAAAAAATGAAAAAGATTGAAATTGTTGAAGATGAAGAATATAAACAGGCGAAAATTTATAGGAAAGACGGCTCTTGCCGGGATCGGATTAGCAGGAACTTCTTCAGTATTGTCTTCATGCAACCGTAAACCGGACGCTAAAACCCCTGGATTGCCTCCAATCCTTAATGGCGCCCCCAAAGGAAAAAAACTGAGAGCCGGACTCGTTGGCGCCGGAGCAAGGGGAACCGGAGCAGCAATCAATTTTATAAGCTCAGGTCCTGATCTTGAAATTATTGCACTTGCCGATGTCTTCCAGGATAAAATAGATGCATGCCGGGAAAGATTCGCATTCATTTAAGCTCCCGATACCTGCTGAAAACTGCTTTACAGGTTTTGACGGATATAAAAAGCTTATGGCACTTGATGATGTTGATGTCGTAATTCTTGCAACTCCTCCGCAGTTCCGGCCGGATCATTTTCTTGAAGCTGTAATGAATAACAAGCACGTTTTCATGGAGAAACCTGTTGCAGTTGATCCTGTTGGCATACGCTCAGTGATTACAACAGGGAAGAAAGCTGTGGCTGTCGGATTCTGTGTGGTTACAGGTACTCAGCGACGTCACCAGGAAGATTATATTGAAACTTATAAGCAGGTTGTAAATGGTGCTATCGGGACCATAACTTCAGCAAAGGCTTACTGGAATCAGGATCATGTCTGGTTCCGTGAACGAGAAGAGGGATGGAATGATATGGAATATATGATCAGGAACTGGAATAATTTCTGCTGGCTCTGCGGTGATCATATTCTGGATACTCATGTACATAATATTGATGTAATAAACTGGTTCATGGGAAAACATCCTGAAAGGGCAATAGGTTATGGCGGCCGCCACAGAAGGGTGACCGGTGATCAGTATGATTTTTTCAGTATCGATTTTGACTATGGCAACGGTGTGAGCTCTCACAGCATGTGCAGGCAGATCGACAGCTGCGCCAACGGAACAGGTGAAATAATAATGGGTACCGAAGGTTATACCAATTGCGTCAATACAATCTGGGATCTGAAAGGAAATGTAAAATGGACTTTTAAGTATCCGGAAGATGAAAACGGCACGCCTATGAACGCGCTAAAGATCCCGCCTTATGTTCAGGAACATATGCATCTTGTTCATGCAATCAGGACCGGTGAATATGTAAATGAAGCAGAACAGACTGCCATTTCGACTCTGACGGCAATAATGGGACGAACCGCTGCCTACACCGGACGCCTGATAACCTGGGATGAAATATTCAGATCAGATATGGACCTGGGACCTGCAAAAATCGAAATGGGACCTGTTGATATGGTTTTTGAAACGCCTGTTCCCGGTACTGCAATTGTAATTTAATTTTTTTGAAGACTACCATTATCGCGCTGACCTGCCTGCCGGCAGGTCTCCGCAAATTAAAAACCGAATTTAACTCATGCCGATTTGTAAAATCATAACTGAATAAGAATAATTATGCCAAAGAAGACTTCAAGACGAACATTTTTAAGACGGTCTGCAACGGCTGTTGCAGGCGTATTTGTAATCCCGACCATTGTTCCGTCGTCTGTATTCGGAATGGGAGGAAGCCTGCTCCCAGCGACAGGATAGTTATGGGTGCAATAGGTACCGGTTCTCAGGGAATGAGCAATATGCGTGATTTCCTGCGGCTTAAGGATGCTGTGAGGTTTGTCGCAGTATGCGATGTTGATGCACTGCATCTCGCACAGGCAAGGGATACTGTCGATAAAGCAAATAATAGCAGGGATTGCCGTACATACGGGGATTTCAGGGAATTCCTTGAAAAGGAAAAGCTCGATGCTGTTTCAATTGCATTACCCGACCACTGGCACGGAATAATCTATAGCGAAGCTGCAGATAAGAAAATGAATGTCTATGGAGAAAAACCGATCTGCCGGACAATTGAGGATGGTAAAGTGATTGTCAATGCTGTAAAAAAGAATAATATCATATGGCAAACCGGCAGCTGGCAACGCTCGGAAGAAAATTTCAGAAGAGGTGCAGAACTGGCTGTTAACGGCCGAGCGGGAAAGATCAATTATATCGAAGTCGGTCTGCCGGATGGTGGAGGAGGAATCGGAACTCCTCCAGTTCAGGATATTCCTCCGGAACTTAACTGGGAAATGTGGCTTGGACCTGCCCCGAAGGTTCCCTTCAGAGGCGTTTCCCACTGGAACTGGCGCTGGATACTGGATTATTCCGGAGGTCAGCTGACCGACTGGGCGGGTCATCATATCGATATTGCAAACTGGGGCGCCGGACTGGAACATACCGGACCATAGAGATCTCAGGCTCAGGGGTCTACCCGCCTGAAGGGATTTATAATGTTCCGGTTGAATATGATTTCCTTTGCAAATATGCCAATGGAATTGAAATGCGGGTTGCAAATGCTTCAAGGCTGAAACACGGTATGGGAACAACCTGGCAGGGCGACAAAGGGTGGATACATACCGACAGGGGTGGGGTGCTTACTGCTTCGGACCCTAAGATCCTTGAAGAAGTAATTGCTGAAAATGAAATACATCTGTATAAAAGTACTAACCACTGGCAGAACTTCATTGACTGCGTACATTC
This sequence comes from uncultured Bacteroidales bacterium, assembly GCA_963806555.1. Lineage (GTDB taxonomy): Bacteria > Bacteroidota > Bacteroidia > Bacteroidales > VadinHA17 > LD21. Next base: position 210,165 of record CAWDYR010000009.1, read on the forward strand.
AGGAAATCAGGCAATTGCGCCTGTTGAGGTGGCTTACAGGGCTATTTCGGTTGCTCTTCTCGGAGAAATTGCAATGACTACCGGTCAGACAATCTACTGGGATCCTGAAACTGAAGAAATTAAAGATAACCCGCGTGCCGGGCGACTGCTTACACGGCCATACCGTAAGCCATGGACATTACCAACCGTTTAATCCCGAAAAACATGAAAAAACATCAGCTTATACTTATTATAGCCGTTGCACTGATAGCCTTTTCTTCTATCCTGTAAGAAAGATTCACTTTATAAAACTTTGATAATCACCGGGCAGAGTGAACATAACTGGAAAGCAAGCTACCCTGTCCTTAAACAGATCCTTGATGAGACCGGGATGTTTTCGGCAGATGTCATGATTACTCCCGAAAAAGGAGGAGATATGACAATGTTCAATCCCGATTTTTCAAAATATAAACTGGTGGTGCTCGACTACAGCGGCGATTCATGGAATGAAAAGACAAACAGGGAGTTTGTCGATTTTGTTAAAAGTGGAGGAGGAGTCGTAGTGTATCATGGGGCCAGCATATCATTTCCTGACTGGAAGGAATACAATGAAATAACCGGATTAGGAGGCTGGAGGAACAGGAACGAAAAGGACGGTCCTTATGTTTATTACTCACATAACGAGCTTGTTTTCGATACAACACCGGGTATCGCCGGTTCACACGGAGCAAGGCATGACTTTGAGATACGTACACGTATAACTGATCACCCGATTACCAAAGGTCTGCCTGTCAGGTGGATGCATCCCGATGATGAACTATATCAGCAACTAAGGGGTCCTGCAAAAAACATGCAGGTGCTTGCCACTGCCTATGCCGATACTGCATATAAGGGTACCGGAAGGGATGAACCTATGCTGATGGTCATTGATTATGGAAAGGGCAGGATCTTCCATACCGCTATCGGTCATGCCGACGAAGGTGGCGGACCTGCCATGCAATGTGCAGGATTTATTGTTACCCTGCAGAGAGGCGCCGAGTGGGCCGTGACCGGATCAGTCACCACCGCTGTGCCTTTCGACTTTCCAACTGCTGCAGCTCCTGTTCTGAGACCTGATTTTAAAGAGATTACACTGGACGAAGCTTTCGAAAAAATCAGGACTTATGATATTCAGAAGAGCACAAAATACTTTACATTTCTTCAAAGTGAGATCCGCAGAGCTGCAGGCGATGATATGATACTCCTCGGTCTTGAAAAGAAGATGGTAAGCATCCTTGATGATGCGAATGCTTCGACAGACGCAAAAAAGCTCATCCTCAGGGAGCTGAGCTGGATGGGATCGGATTATTGTCAGGCTTCATTGTCAAAGCTGGCATCTGACCCGGATTTAAAAGATGATGTTGAGTTTGCGGCAGAAAGACTAAAGGTGAAATAGAATGTTTTCACTTATAATACCTGTTTTCAACGAAGAAGAACTTATCGATGAACTTGTAAGACGGACACTCCTTGCAATTGAATCATTCAATTCTGACTATGAAGTGATTTTCGTTGACGACGGCAGCGTTGACGACAGCCTTCAAAAAATCCTGAACTGGCAGCAAAAGAACAGCCGGATCAAGGCTCTTTCCCTTTCAAGGAACTTTGGTCACCAGGCTGCTTTTACTGCCGGACTTGAACATGCAAAAGGCGGGATAGTTGCCATGATGGATGGTGACCTGCAGGACCCTCCGGAGTTGCTGACGGAAATGTTTAAGAAAATAAAGAATGAAGATTACGACGTGGTGAGTGGCAAAAGAACAGGAAGGAAAGGCACCAGATCGAAGAATATTCCCAATACTGTTTTCCATTTTATCTTCAGGAAGACTAGTGGATATAAGGAATATGGAGAATTACGGCAACTTCTCGATGATGACCCGGGACGCTGTCAATGCATTGCTTTCAATGAAGGAGAAAGTACGGTATCTGCCCGGATTAAGAACTTTTATAGGTTTCCGGCAGGGATTTGTCGAGTTTGTAAGGGATGACCGCTTCAGCGGGGAACCCAAGATGTCTTTCCATAAGCTTTTTACGCTTGCAACTGATGCAATTTTTTCATTTTCCAGGTTTCCAATCCGGTTCTGCCTTGTAATGGGAGCCATTGGTACATTTATCTTTATGATAGCCGGGATTTATTCAATAATTGCAAAAATAGCGGGGTTTGCAATTTTAGGATGGACATCAGTTATGCTCAGCATTTATTTCCTGGGTTCAATCCAGCTTGTGTTCCTGGGTGTCCTTGGTGAATATATATACAGAAACTATAAGGAATCCCAGAACCGTCCGGTATATATCATAAAAAAATTTTATAACGGCGAATCATAAGAATGATGAAGGGGAGAGTGCCAAAATATTCTTTCTTCATCCTGTCAGCCGCCCTGCTCGTTTTAATGATCGGAGCAAGCCGGAATGCCGGTATCACCTGCGATGAGGTACTGCACTATGATCATTCGGTTTTGGTCTGTAATTATTTTGACTCCCATGGCAACGACCGTTCTGCCCTCAATACTCCTGAAACACATCTGAAGTATTATGGTCAGAGTTACGATAACCTGGTTACGATTCTGATAAAATGGTTAAGGATTGACGATGTCTATCTTTTCCGCCACTTAATGAGCGCCATTGCCGGATGGCTCACAATATTTGTTACAGCTTTTTTCGCAGTCTGGTTGTCGGATTACCGGTGCGGGATTATTGTAATACTGCTTTTTGCCGTTTCACCAACATTTCTGGGTCATTCACAGAATAATCTGAAAGATATACCCTTTGCACTTGGTTATATTTCAGCAATATTTTTTTCCCTCCGGGTTCTTTTCTCAAATGGAAAAATCTCATTTTCTGATATTGCAATACTTACTGCCTCCATCGCTTTTGCGATCAGTATCAGGGCCGGCGGTCTTATCCTGATCTGTTATCTGTTCTTGTTTTTCTTCCTTAAATATTTTCTTAAATTTTTGAAAGAAAAGAAGATAGATGTAAAGGAAATCCTTCGTGGCCTTCTCATGATTTGCGGAATAAGTGTTTTATCATTCTTTCTGAGCATTTTACTTTGGCCTTATGCCTTGCAGGATCCGGTAAGAAACGTATTTGAGTCCTACAGGGTTATGGCTCACTTCCCCTCAACCTTTCGGCAGATCTTTGAGGGCAGGGAAGAGTGGTCTGATTATATGCCCTGGTACTATCTGATAAAGTCTATGGTAATTACCATACCTCTGGTAGTGACAGTTGGATGGCTGATGGCCGCGGCATTTTCAAAGCGGATTTTGTATTCAGTCAATTCTGTTAAGACCGGAATGCTGGTTTTTACCATACTTTTTCCCATACTTTTTGTGATTGCTGAACGATCCAACCTGTACAGCTCCTGGAGACAGTTTCTCTTTATTTATCCGGGAATTATAATTGTTTCGGCGCTTGGATTCAACCATCTGTTCGGACAGATCAGAAATAAATATCTGGCCGGAGCATTAATAATCGCAATGTTTTGCCTGTCGATCCACCCGCTCAGATTTATGGTTTTTAACCAGCCCTATTGGTATATATATTATAATCAGCTTGCCGGTGGTTTGAAGGGAGCTTACGGAAATTATGAAGCTGATTACTATTATGTCAGTCAGACGGAAGCATCTGAATGGCTCATAGATTATCTGAAGCAGAAAGGGGATACCTCCGGTATAAAAATAGGTGCTACATATTCAGTCAAATGGGCATTCCGCAGCTATCCGGGAATAAAAACATCATACTTCAGATATGACGAAAGAAGCCAGTCAGACTGGGACTATGCAATTGTCGTAAACAGATATATTTCGCCGTATAAACTGAAAAATAAGATTTGGCCCCCGAACAATGTAATTCATCTTGTTTACGCTGATTCAGTCCCGTTATGTGGAGTTCTTGAGAGAGGCTCCAGGAACGATTTTTACGGTTATGAAGCCTTGAACCAGGGGAAAATTAAGGAAGCAACGGGCTTTTTCGAAAAAGCTTTGAAAGAAAACGACAAAGACGAAATGATTTTTTTTAATTTAGCCTCAGCATTGATCAAAGACGGACAGGTAGCAAAAGCTGATTCAGTTTTAAAAGAAGGCCTTAAAATAAATCCTGAATGCGACATGATCCTTATGTATCTGGGAAACCTTGCAAAATCGCGGCAAAAGCCCGGTGAAGCAAAAGCATATTATGAAAAACTGATAAGTGTTAACCGTAAATATTTTGATGCCTATGTAGAACTTTCAAAGATTATTGTTTCTGACGATATTCTGAGATCACGGGAATTGCTCAGGACCTGTCTGAAAATGAATCCGCGTTTCAAACCCGCCATAATTGCTCTGGCTGACACCTACAGGAAATCTGACCCCGAAGTTGCCGAAAAATATGATCAACTTGCAAAAAAGATTGAAAACTAAAAATGTATGAAGATGAAAAAAGCAGTTTTATTGTTCTCCCTGGTTTTACTCCTTATTACAGGAGGTATTGGTCTGACTTATGCCCAGGAAAAACCAGCCCCGCAAAAAGATACGGTAAATATAGATACTGACGCCAAACCTGAATTCTATTACGCCGTGGAAGATGAAAAGAGCGATGCCAAATCAGGCAACACCGGCCTGATAATAGGAATTGCCGGTGGAGTTATTGTATTGGGAGTTGCCGGCTATTTTCTGCTCAGGAAAAAGAAATAATAAGATATCCTCAAATTTTTGTGACCAACACGATGCGCTAGTGCGGATTGGGTTAGCCTGAATCTGCGGAATTTTATCTGCGTAATCTGCGAAATCTGCGGGACATTCTTTTTATTTCCCGCAGATCTCGCTGATCTACGCAGATCTGAGGTGTCAACCTGACTCATCAGGCCAGGATCTTTCTGCAGTATTCAACGCATTTTTTGACCTCTTTTACAGCATCCGAACCTTCCGGTATTGGGTATTCCAGTTCAATATCCACATTGATCGGCCATTTGTTCTTCTTTATCAGAAGAAGAATATCAGCTACCGGAGTTTCGCCTTTACCAAATTCCATATTCGTGTTCGGAGGATTTCCTTTGGGCCCGGTTTTATCTTTTATATGAACACTTGCAATACGGTCATGAAGTTTTTCCAGAATGCCGTTTGGGTGAAGACCGGTTGAACCAAAATAATGACCAGCATCAAAATTCAGCATGTTTACAGGTGACATTTCAAGGAACTTTTCGAAGGTCCATCCCGGCTGACCCGGCTGCATATGCTGGTGCAGTATCACCTTCATACCGTATTTCTGTGCAAAAGGTCCAAGCTTTTGGGCAGAAACGTCCCCGATCTCAGTGGAAACACCTTTAGCGCCCATCGCTTTTGCAGCCCTGAATGAATAGTCAATCTCTTCGTCCGACCAGTTTTCAGGCGAGAATTTTGCTATATGGATGTTAACACCTGCCTTGTTGTACATTTTTCTGAGTTCCTCAAATTTAGACATCGGCGCTGTCAATCTCCACTTGCGCTGTACCTCAGAATTTTCTTTCATTGCCTTCTGAAATGCTGCCCTTTGTTCTTCAGTGGCTTCGCGGGAAGGCCTCTGCATTGTTACCTGCGGCAAGCCAGCAAACTGTTCAGCTGTGTTGCTCATAAGTTCAATCGAGCTGATTCCTCCTTCAATACAATACTTCAGGACATCCTCAGCGCCGCTGGGCATGCTTCGCCAGCTGTAGGTTATAGCTCCGACCTGGACTCCCCCGAATTTTGAATTTGGTTTTTTAGCCTGTACCTTTTTGGGCTCAGAGCCAAAGCTGAAATTAACAGGGACTACGGCTAGTGTCGCTGCCGCTGCCGTAAGCGTAATAAACCTGCGGCGTGAAACCTGACTTTTCGAATTGTTTTTGTTTTCCATAAGCTTAAGTAGTTACATTGGTCTTAAAAATTTATTCTTAACTTTTTATCCTTTATCTTCTGTCTTCTGTCTTCACACGTACTCACCCCCGTCCCCCTTCGGCTGCGCTCAGGGAAGGCTCTCTCTGCTTCGCAAAGAGGGGTACCTCTTCTATAAGGCTTTTAAGACTATTTTTAATTCTTTTTAATTTAATTTGTCTTCTGTCTTCTGTCTTCCGTCTTCCGGTCTTCCGGTCTTCGGTCTTCTATTCAATTCTGACCCAGATGTTCCCTTTCTTGTTTGACTCCACGACCGAGTGAATGAACTTCATTCCCCTTACGCCATCGTGAACAGTCGGAAACTCACCGGCTGTAAAAGCTTCGCCTCTTATGGATTTAGCGGTTCCCCTGTAAATATTGGCAAGCGCTTCATAAATGCCTTCAGGATGGCCGGCAGGCATTGTATGGCCGCTTTCAGCCATTTTTTCGTTATAGCCGTGTGCCGGCTTGAATACTTTTGTCGGTTCAGTGTCACTTAGCATGTAAAGGTAATTGGGATTCTCCTGGGCCCATTTAAGGCTTGCCTTTGAGCCATATACAGCTATAGTGATGCAGTTCTCCTCACCTCCGCACACCTGGCTTGCCCTTATCACTCCCTTGAGGTTCTTTCCGAATCTGAGTAAAACAGTACCGTCGAGGTCAAGTTTCACATCGTCTTTTACGCTGCTGAGATCAGAAAGTATCTCTTTGATTTCCAGTCCTGTGGTGTATTCAATAAGGTTAAAGGCATGAACCCCGATATCGCCCATGCAGCTGCTTACGCCTGCATGTTTGGGATCGAGCCTCCACACCCCTGTTATCCTGCTTTCAGTACCATGGATAATTGAGTTAATCCAACCCTGATAGTACTGTGCATCAATACGTTGTATAGATCCAAGCACTCCTTTTGCGATGAGGTCCCTCATCTGGCGTATCATAGGGTACCCTGTGTAGGTATGAGTAAGGGCAAATGTAAGTTTCTGTTTTTTCACCAGATTCTCGAGATCAAGAGCCTCTTCAACAGTAATCGTCATTGGCTTTTCGCAAACCACATGAAAGCCGTTTTCGAGCAGACTTCTGGCAAATTCATAGTGAAGGGCATTTGGCGTTACTATCGATACCACTTCCATCCGCGACCCGTCAGCCATTGCCAGCTCTGCCTTTATCAGGGCATCCACGCTTTTATAGCAACGGTCAGGGTTAATACCTTCATTGATCGCAAAGAGCTTGCTTCTTTCATAGTCAGCGTCAAAAACGCCGCCAACTAGCTCGTAGTCATTGCAAATCCTTGAAGCCCGGCGATGTGCATCACCAATAAATGCACCTATGCCGCCTCCGATCATTCCCATTTTAATTTTCTTCATAATATTTTGATATTTAGCATATTACAATAGTTTTGACTATATCTGACCGAATCTGCGGGAATCTGCGAAATCAGCGGGAAATTTTTTGTTTTCCCGCGGATCGCGCAGACCTGCCTGCCGGTAGGCAGGTCTGCGCAGATTTAAATCCGGATTTAATATGTCTTTTAATACTGCTTTTAATACGTATTTCTTTTTAATTTAATATGTCTTTTAATACGTCTTTCTTTAAAATTTAATATGTCTTTTTTAACTTCACAGGGGCGCAAAGAGGGGTGCTCTTCTGTCTTCCGTCTTCCGTCTTCCGTCTTCTGTCTTCTCTCTTATACCTGTTTTCTCTTCTTCAGATGCAAAAACGTAAAAAAGACTATCAGAACTGCCGGTACTATTGCAACAAATCTTAATGTGGCAGCCCCGCCTGAGAGCTGGGCTGTCGCCCACTGTGCTGCTTCCTGTGTTCCTGACAGGGCAGTCTTCAGCACTTCAACAGTTTGTCCTGCCGGAATAGCGGCTACAGTCTGGGCATCAAAAATGGCGCCCAGAACCGGCTGTGCTATTGCGCCTCCCAGAAATCCTATGCCTCCCATTATCGCAAGACCCAGGGCTCCGCTTTCAGGTATGTTTTCAGAGACAAATCCAAGCATTGAAGGCCAGAAGAAAGCTACACCCAGGGCAAATATCCCTGCTGAAGCAAAAACCATTGCTCCATTGGTATATCCCATCAGGATCAACCCGATAAAAGCCAGGATTGAAGATGTGAGCAAAATAACTGTCGATTTGGTGTTATGAATAAGCGTACCGCCAAACTGACGTGCCAGAGCCATTATACCTGATATCCAAACAAGTAGCAGGATCGGATTATCGGAAACATTTGCGAGCAAAGCTGCAATCCATTGATTGGTTCCCAGTTCCGTTGCTGCTGTAAGGATCATGCAGAAGGCCATGAACAGGAATAACGGACTTACGCATGACTTCAACATGTCCTTATATGAAAATCCGGTAACCACCCGTTCGGTCTTTGGAAATTGTTTATTCAGAAACATATAGCCGTAGGCAAAGGTCGGAAGCAGCATGATTCCCATTGCATACCTCCAGTTGGTAAGCCCAATGTTGTTGAAAAGATAAACTACAAGACCACCAATCACTATACCCGTAGGGAACCAGGCATGAAATCTGTTGAGACGTCTTGTCTTTTCTTCGGTGTACATGCTGGTTATAAGCGGATTACAAGCTGCTTCGACACTCCCGTTTGCTATCCCGATAAAAAGTGTCGAAATAAAGAGCGTCCAGAAACCGGTTGCAATAATTGTAAGTATTATCCCGGCAAGATGGCAAATAAATGCAATGGTGACGATCCGTCCGAGACCGATGATATCAACAAGCGGACCTCCGAAAAACATTGCAAGGGTAAAGCCCCAGAAGGCTGTCCCAACAATCCACCCTACCTGGGTGTGGGTGAGGTTGAATTCTGCTGCCCAGGCTTCAACAAAAGAGCCTCTTGTGGCAAAGGCAAGTGCGGTAACTACCAATGCAACACAGCTTGCATTGAATAACCGGGTTTTTTTGATTGCTTCCATGTAGTAGTTTATTGAGGTTAGGATTATAGAATTATTTTGCGAAGTTTAATTACTTTTCAAAAGCTGAATCAAAAGCAATATTTGAAGGGGGGAAGTCGACAGCTTTAACGAATTCCAATGCTTCCCTTGCACCATGTTCCCGGTCCATTCCGCTGTCTTCCCACTCTACCGAAAGGGGTCCTTTATAACCGGCACGGTTCAGAGCCCTGATGATCTCCTCAAAATTAATATTTCCGCGTCCCAGACTTCTGAAATCCCAGTAACGGCCTTTTGTCCCGAATTCCGTATGTCCACCGAAAACACCTGCTTCGGCGGGGAATTCCGACCAGCCGACATCTTTCATGTGAACATGGAAAATCCTGTTACGAAAGACATGGATAAATTCTATGTAATCAACACCCTGGTATCCAAAGTGGGAGGGATCATAGTTAAAGCCGAAAGCCGGATGATTGTCTATGGCATCCAGTGTTTTCCTGGCTGAAGCAATGTCAAATGCGATCTCTGTAGGATGAACTTCAAGTGCAAACCGGATTCCGAGCTTATTATATTCATCAAGTATCGGTTTCCAGCGGCCGGCAAACTCTTTATAGCCATCTTCTATCATTTTTACGGGTACCGGTGGAAAAGAATAGCAAAGGTGCCAGATGGGGCTTCCTGTGAATCCATTAACAATTGAAACTCCAAGTCTCTTTGCTGCCTCCCCTGTTCTGACCATCTCCTGTGCAGCCCGGTTTCGAACCCCTTCAGGATCACCGTCTCCCCACACATAATCGGGCAAAATGGATTTATGCCTTTCATCAATGCGGTCCGCAACAGCTTGTCCTGCAAGGTGATTTGAAATTGAGAAAACCTTTAATCCGTACTTGTCAAGCATCTTCCTTTTTGCTTCACAGTAAGCATCGTCTGCCTTATTAACTTCAAAATGGTCCCCCCAGCATGCAAGCTCCAGACCATCGTAACCAAATGATCTGGCTTTCTGACATACAGTTTCAAAGGGTAAATCGGCCCACTGGCCTGTAAATAGTGTAACTGGTCTGCTCATAGGAATATTTTTTTAAGATATCGTGATTTATCGTAAGGGTTATTTGAATCATGCTAAGATAAGAAAATCCTTTTCATCAAATTCACAGGATTTTGCAGAATTTGTTTACTTTGTATATATTCTGTCAAGGTATTATTATGACTGATTTTATTCAAATGATGGTTAACCGGCGGACCATAAGAAAATACACTCCGGAACCTGTGAGCGAAAAGCTTCTGACCGAAATACTTACGGCTGCCTGCCGGAGTTCCACAACCGGCAACATGCAGGTTTACAGCATAATTGTTACAAGGGATGAGGCTAAAAAGAAAGAACTTGCACCTTTGCATTTCAACCAGAAGATGGTAATTGAAGCACCTGTAGTTCTCACATTCTGTGCTGATTTTAACCGTTTTAACAAATGGTGCATATTAAAAAATGCAATTCCGGGTTATGATAATTTCCTGTCATTTATGACCGCTGCAATAGATTCACTGCTTGTGGCCCAGACCTTTTGCGTTGCCGGGGAGGCGAGGGGACTGGGAATATGTTATCTCGGCACAACCACTTATATGGCGCATAAGATAATTAAGGTTTTAAACCTGCCGACAGGGGTGGTGCCGGTTACCACAATCACGGCAGGCTGGCCGGATGAAATGCCCGAACAACCCGACAGACTTCCGTTGGAGGCAGTTGTTCATACTGAAACTTATGCTGATTATACTAATAGCGATATTGAAAGATTTTATTCAGAAAAGGAAAAAAGAGAGGAATCCCTGAAATTTATAGAGGAGAATAGTAAGGAAACTCTCGCACAGGTGTTTACAGATGTCAGATATAAAAAGGAAGACAACATTTATTTTTCAAAGCTCTTCCTGCAGGTTCTGAAGGATCAGGGCTTTATGAACCAATGACAATCACATTCATTATTTCTCAGTGTCTCTCTTCGACCTGGCGCTGTTGAAAAAGTCAAAATCCTTTAACCCTGCCTACCGGCAGGCAGGCGCAAAGGGCGCAAAGGGAAGACGCAAAGTTAGCAAAGATCTGAATTTATGTGTTTTAGCTTTGCGTTATTTGCGACATCTTAGCATTCTTTGCGGTTAAAAAAAGGACTTTTCCAACAGCCCCAGGGCACGGAGATACAAAGAGGTTAATTAAAGGCAATCCCCATTTCGGAGGCAATTTTGACGAGATCATCCTTTATAGCCGGTACAAGCGAAATACCTTCTTTCATTATTCTGGCTTCCGACTCTCTTTCAGGATCGCCCGGGATAAGAACTTTGTCCTGGCCTTCAGCCGGTATTGCAGAGCGGAACGTCTCAATCCATTCGTCCATTTTGGCTTTGAATTCCTTCGCAGGCTGAAATGCATCTATTCTCATTGCTCCGAAAAAATGTCCGGTTCCTTTACCAACTTTCTTGTCAAGCAGAGGAAGATAAGCTACACTGGGCGGTACAAATGGCCCGAAATTGGCGCCACTGAATACTGCAGAGAAAATATCAACGATTGCTGAAAGACAGTATCCCTTGTGACTTCCATGTATCCTGTCTCCACCCAGGGTCAGCATTGATCCTCCTGATTTAAGGATTGAAGGGTCATCAGATGGATTACCATTCTTGTCCTGGACAAATCCGAAAGGAACTTTTTCTCCCTTCTTTTCTGCCACTGCAAGTTTGCCTCTTGCAATAGGTGTGGTTGCAAAATCGGCAACAAAAGGAGGCTGTTTTAACGCGGGAATTGCAACGGCTATCGGATTTGTTCCCATCATCCTGCTGATGGAGAAAGTGGGAGCAACCAGAGGATTGGCATTTGTCAGGCAGATCCCTATCATATCATGTTTCAGTGCCATCATCGAATAGTATCCTGCAATACCGAAATGATTTGAATTGCGGGCAGCAACCCATCCGGTTCCTGCCTTTTTTGCCTTCTCAATTGCTATCTCCATCGAGCGTCTGGCAGTGACCATCCCCACTGCGTTGTCACCGTCTACAACAGCTGTACTTGGTGTTTCATGAACTATTTTTACCTGTGGAGTTACATTTATCCTTCCTGCTTTCCACAATTCATAATAGTCTTTTATCCTGATCATCCCGTGGGAAGCATGTCCCCTGAGTTCAGCCGCAAGAAATACATCGGCTATGATATTGGAATCACCTTCGCTGCAGCCCATCTTTCTGAAAACCTGCTTCGTAAAATCAAGCAGATAATTATAAGTATACATAATGTCTGATTACTTTTATCTTTTCTCTTCTGTCTTTTGTCTTCCACCCTGCGCCCAGCCTTCGCCTGCCCTCCGGTCGGCTACGGCTGGCAAAGCCTGCGCTCTGTGCCCTGTGCCCTGCGCTCTGCGCCCTGTGCCCTGCGCTCGGTGCCCTGCACCCTGCGCCCTGCGCCCTGTGCCCTGTGCCCTGCGCTCCCTCGCTCCCTCGCTCCCTCGCTCCCTCGCTACTTCCTGACTTTTACCGGATATGCCGGTCTGACCGGCTCAACAGGCGGATTCTTTTCAAGTTCTTTAAGGGCTACCTCTATAGCCTTTTCGAGCTGTGGATCTTTTCCGTTAATTATATCTGCAGGCCATTGTTCCACTTCGATATCAGGCGCAACCCCGGTATTCTCAACAATAAATCCTTCATTTGTCCATATCGCAAGATTAGGCGCTGTAACAGATCCTCCATCTATGAATTCCGGAAATCCCAGGATGCCCACAAGCCCTCCCCATGTACGTTTTCCGACAAGTGTCCCTACCCTGAATTTTCTGAACATCCATGGCAGCATGTCACCGCCCGATCCCGCCGTTTCATCAATTATCATCACCTTTGGTCCCTGGATTGATGCGCTGGGAGACTTGATATCCATGCCATACCTCAGGTTCCAGTAAGCCTGGAGCGGACGCTGAAGGATATCGATATAGTAATCTGCAAGTGAACCACCTCCGTTAAACCTTTCGTCAATAATTATTGCTTTTCTGTCGGCCTGCGGGAAGAAGTAACGCTTGAAATATTCATGTCCGGCCGATGAGGTGTTGGGTACATATACATAGGCTACCTGTCCGTTCGTTGCCTCTGTTACCTTCTTCAGGTTCCCCTCAACCCAGTCGCGGTTCCGGAGCGAATATTCGTTTGAGACCGGGACTACTTTCACAACTCTTGAACCGGCATAATCGGGCTTGGTATTTACAGTCAGCTCGACAATTTTGCCATCAGTATTTTCAAATAAACTGAAGATATTTTTATCGCCTGTCAGATCATTGCCATTTACAGCAAGGATATAATCACCTTTTTTCATATTGAGTCCGGGTTCGGTCAGTGGTGATTTGAGATCGGGATTCCAGTTCAGCCCTCCATAGATCTTTGAGATCTGGTACCTGTTACCTGAAATCTGTATAGTCGGCTCCGAGCAATCCGCCTCCGACACGCTGGGGATTGTTAAGCCTGTCACCGGGTGATTGTATCCTGTGGTGACCGACACTGAGTTCACTGCACATCCATTGAATAACCCTGTTAAGGTCGCTTCTGCAGGCCAGATCCGGAAGGAATGCCGAGTATTTTGTTTTCATTGCATTCCAGTCCACCCCATGCATTCCGGGGTCATAGAAATAATCACGGTTAACCCTCCATGCTTCATCAAAGATCTGAGGCCATTCATCTTTTGGATCAATCCTGACAGAGATTGCCGAGGTATTTAAAACTCCTTTGCCCGGTTCAGGTTTTTTACCCGCCGCAGTTATCCCGTAAGTCTGACCTTTTACGTAAAACATCTTCTTCTGGTCAAATGATACAAGGTACTGGTCAAGCTCCATAACCTCCTCGTCCTTACGGTCTTTCAGGGTGTATTTATGTAGTTTTGAGGACTCCTGTGATGCTTCAGGCCTCACTATATAAAGGATCTCCCCGGTTTCAGCAACACCTAAATCTGAATAATTACCTGCCCTTACCGGAATATTTACAATTCTATCCTGTAAACCGTCGGTTTCTATTTTTAATGGTTCCGGCTTTACTTCCGGGGTGGGAGAGGTTTTGCTCTCTTTTTTATTCTTTTCGGCAGGTTTTTCAGGCTCGGTTTTTTCGGCTTTAGCGGATTCTTCATCACTCTCTTTTGTAAATGGCGAAATAATATCTTTCCGGAGGGTTACAAGATAAATTGAGTTTGTCATTCTCATATCCTGACTTGAAAGATCGAACCAGTTCACAACCGGTCCCGCATCAGTGGAAGCAAAGAAATATATGTATTCACCCTTCGGATCAAAGACGGGGTTGGAGGCATCGCTCAGTCCGTCAGTAACCGGAAACGATTTTTGCTGGTCAACCGAATAGAGAAAGATCTTCTTAAAATTGGTCTTCAGCAATTTAGTATAGAGGATCCACTTTGAATCTGACGACCAGTCGCCAAAAATATCCCTGAATGGCCCCGGGAAATAAATTTCATCGGAATCTATTTTCCTTGATAGTGTTTAAATCAAGGTCAATAAGGTAAATGTTTCTGCCATTATCGGTATAGCATATCTTTTTGCTGTCGGGCGACCACATCGGATTTGCATAAAAGCCAGTGCCTGTGAGCTTTATGCTTCTGGCCTCGCCTTTGCCATCCTGTTGCCTGATATGCAGGAAATATTCCCCGGTAGCATCTGAAAAGTATGCAATTGATTTTCCGTCAGGCGACCAGGCGGGAAATTTTTCGTGAATACCTGTTGTAAGGGTAATATTTCTCGGATCTCCCTTTTCAGCCGGAAGTGTAATAATTTCTCCCCTGTAATCCATTACGATTCTGGATCCGGAGGGAGAAATATCGACACTCCTCATGTAATTGTTCCCCTGAACATATCTGGGTCTCAATTCAAGGAGGTCTGCGGCGATGCCAAGAGTGAGCCTGGTTGTCTGTGACTGTGAGATATCATATGTGTGCAGATAACCTGCCTGTTCAAAAATGATTTTGCCGCCTCCTGCCGATGCCTTCAGAACAGGAAAATCAGTAAATGAGGTCAGTTGCTTTACTTCTCCGGAAGCTATATCATAAACAAACAAATTGAATTCTCCATTCCTGTCGCTTGTAAAAAATATTTTGTCCCCTGTCCACATCGGGTCAGCATCGTTGCATCCGCCCTGTGGCTGCGGAATCTTGACAACCGAATGATCAGCAAATGAATATACCCATATCGTGGATATAGTACCACCTCTGTAGTTTTTCCATTGCTGGTATTGGGGTGTAAGGGGAGTGTAGGCCATTGATTTTCCATCCGGGGAGTAGCAGGCAAACCAGGCATTGGGTATCTGCAGTTTCTCAGGCAATCCGCCTGTAATTTTAACAGTGTGGAGCTGGTAATATCTACCTGAAAAAGTGGAGCGTTGAGATGCAAAAAGTACACTTTCGCCATCAGGTGTGAATCCTTTTACAATATCATTTCCCGGATGCCATGTAAGTCTTACCGGCATACCCCCTTCAACAGGTATAATAAAGACATCGGTATTCCCGTCGTATTGGGCGCTGAAGGCAATAAGCTTTCCGTCGGGTGAAAAATATGGATCCGATTCAACCCCTTCATCAACTGTAAGCCGGCGGGGCTGTGAACCATCAGGTTCAGCAACCCAGAGATCTTCAGCATAGATGAAAGCAATGTGACTGTCGCAGATAGCTGGTTGTGACATCAGCCTTGTATTCCTGGTATCTATCCCGTAAATTGAGTTCTGGAAAAAGCAACAAACTACAAATGCCGAAACCAGGAATCTGAATGTGTTTTTCATTTTTTATTTAATTAGGAATTTATAATTGATATTGCTTTTGCCACGTGCACTGCGCCCTGTGCCCTGAGCCTCCCGCTCCATCGCTCCCTCGCTCCATCGCTCCCTCGCTCCCTCGCTCCATCGCTCCCTCGCTCCATCGCTCCCCCGCTCCCTCGCTCCATCGCTCCCTCGCTCCCTCGCTCCATCGCTCCCTCGCTCCATCGCTCCCCCGCTCCCTCGCTCCATCGCTCCCTCGCTCCCTCGCTCCCTCGCTCCCTCGTCTTCTTACGCCTTCCTGATGCTGTGCATTACATTAGCCTGGGCCGTGGGTGTTATTACCAGATCATTAATGCATACATGCCCGGGGAGAGTTGTACAGTAGTAAATCACTTCGGCAACGTCTGCTGCTGAGAGTGGATGAATACCTTTATAAACAGCATTTGCCTTTTCCTCATCCCCGTGGAATCTTACAAGAGAGAATTCTGTTTCCGCCATTCCGGGCGCAATATTTGTAACTTTGATATTATGTTTAAGAAGGTCGATCCTCATTGAACGGGAGAGTGCATCCACCGCATGCTTTGAAGCACAATAGACATTCCCCCTCTCATAAACTTCCTTGCCGGCAATGGATGCTATGTTGATTATGTGACCTTTTTGCCTGGCGACCATGAGCGGAGCTACAGCCCTTGTCACATACAGGAGCCCTTTGACATTTGTATCGATCATTATATCCCAGTCATCGGTATCTCCATCGTCAATGTGTGAAAGCCCCGAAGCAAGTCCGGCGTTGTTAATGAGAACGTCGATCATTTTCCATTCTTCAGGCAGGTTATTAATTGCCGCCATAACTTCAGTTTTGTTCCTGACGTCGAAATTAAGCGGGAGTACCCTGACACCCAGGGCTGTCAGCTCTTTTTCGAGAAGTATGAGAAGCTCTTTGCGCCTTCCTGTAATAATAATGTTATTACCGTTTTCAGCAAACTTAATTGCAGCGGCCCGGCCAAATCCTGCTGTGGCGCCGGTTATTAATATTGTTTTGGTCATTACCATTGTGAAAATTTTATAGTTATGTAAAAATATGAAAATATTTTATCCCGGGTTAATAAAAAACCTGCTGACGGAAGTCGGAAGACCGAAGTCGGAATTCGGAAGACTGAACCAGCAAGACTCTGTGGACCTCTGTAATTTTTTCACCCGCCGTAGCCTCCTGGCGAAGGCGGGCTCTGTAGACTTCTGTGTAAGTTTTTAAATTGATTTTAGTTACACAGAGTTCCACTGAGAAGACACAGAGTTCCACAGAGATATGAGTAAAGGTAAAATAACTATCTTTACCGTTTATTAAATAGTAAACACTTTGCAGGGTATGCCCTTGAATAAGGAAAAAGAAACAGTCGCCCCCATGTTTGATTCGATTGCCTGGAGATATGATTTTCTAAATCATCTTCTTTCATTTGGAATTGATAACTCATGGCGTAAAAAAGCTATTAACACAATCTCTAAAACACATAAAAATCCTGCTATCCTCGATGTGGCAACTGGTACAGCTGATCTTGCTATTGCCGCCGTCAGACTGAACCCGAAGAGTCTGACAGGAATAGACATCTCGGAGAAAATGCTTGAGACTGGGAAACAGAAAGATCAAAGCCAAAGGGCTGACACAATTGATCAGACTATTAAAATGTGAATCGGAAAACATTTGTTTTGATGATAATACCTTCGACGTGTCTATGGTTGCGTTCGGCGTGAGGAACTTTTCAGATCCTGTGAAAGGTCTCTCTGAAATGAGGCGGGTTGTGCGGAATGAAGGACTGGTACTTGTTCTTGAATTTTCAAAGCCTGACGGATTCCCTTTCAGGAACATTTATAATTTTTATTTCAGGAATCTGCTTCCCTCGATCGGCGGACTGTTTTCGAAGGAGAGGAAAGCATACAGGTACCTGAACGAGTCGGTAATGAAATTCCCGGATAATGAGGAGTTTATGGATTTAATGAAATCTGCGGGACTCTCAGAAGTAAGGCAGGTGAGGCTTACCAGGGGTATTGCAAGTATTTATACAGGTATTAAAAAATAAATGCAATATTTGGATTTTAAACAAGTTTATATAACTATCAGGTAAAAACATTGATTCACAAATTTTGAGAAGGAAACTACAATATATTTTTCTGGCAGTAATATTCCTGTTGATTCATCTTAACACCTTCGGCCAGAAGCAGAAGCCGAAAAATGACTCGTGGTATGATGAAAAGGCTCTGCATTTTGGTTTCAGCCTGGGTCTCAATATGATGGATTTCAACATCACACCGTCCAGGATTCCCTATGGATCCGATACTACAAGGTACCTCAATCCCGAGGTGAATATGCTGAATCCTGGAATTAATATTCAGATAGTGATGAACATGAGGCCTGGTAAGTATTTCGATTTCAGATTTCTCCCCGGTGTTTCATTCGGACAGAGGAATGTAAGATATTATTCAATTTTAAAAGACAGCATTGGAGATACCTTCGAAGAAACATACAATGAGCGGCAGAGGATCGAATCCTCATTTCTTGAATTTCCATTCCTTCTGAAATACAAGGGTGACAGGCTGAATAATGTACGGCCTTATGTTATTGGCGGCCTTAATTTCCGCTACGACCTTGCCGGGAAAAAAGAATACGACGATGAAAAGCCTATCTACTTAAGGGTGAAGAGATCCGACCTGTATTATGAATTCGGAGCCGGACTCGATTTTTACCTCCCGTACTTCAAATTCTCAGTTGAACTGAAAATGTCAAACGGAATCAGGGACATTGTGGTTCACGATCCGGCACCGGGTTATCCCCAGTATGCCAATGCCATTGAAAGAATGCGATCGCAGATCTGGATCATTGCATTTCATTTTGAATAGCAATGGCCAGGCTGGTTCAACTGAATCTAAATCCTGAACGTGCATCAGAAGAAGCAGAAATCCGAAGAATTGCAGGATCTCTGACAGGTATTCCGCTCTCAGCCATTAAAGGGATAAGAATTCTGAAGAGGTCAGTCGATGCGCGTAAACCAAACATCAGGGTAAATCTTACTGTTGAGGTTCTCACCGGAGAAGATCAGGTTAATCCTCTGGTAAGTCCTTTTGTACCACAGAATGTTACCGGCAAACCGGAAATTATAATTGCAGGAGCCGGCCCTGCGGGTTTGTTTGCTGCCCTCAGACTGATAGAGCTCGGTTTGCGTCCTGTAATTCTTGAACGAGGGAAGGATGTTTCCTCAAGGAAAAAGGATATTGCAGCGATCAGCCGTGAACATCTCGTAAACCCCGACAGCAATTATTGTTTCGGGGAAGGCGGTGCAGGCACCTTTTCTGACGGTAAGCTATATACCAGGTCAAAGAAAAGGGGTGACAATTCCAGGGTACTTGAATTGCTTTGCATTCATGGAGCCAGTGAGAATATACTTTACGAAGCCCATCCGCACCTTGGTACCGACAAATTACCGGCAATCATAACGAACATAAGAAAGTCGATTACCGATGCAGGCGGTATTTTTCTCCCCGGGAGTAAGGTGACAGATCTTATCATTGAATCCGACTCGGTAAAAGGGGTTATCGTATCAGAAAACGAAAGGTTTGAATCATCTTCTGTGATCCTGGCAACAGGTCATTCAGCAAGAGATATTTACGAGTTATGCCTGAGGAGAAAAGTCGACATTGAATTGAAATCATTTGCAATGGGAGTAAGGGTAGAACATCCGCAGGAACTCATTGACTCTATCCAGTACCATGGTAATAAAAGCAGGGAGTTTCTCCCGGCTGCTTCCTACAGTCTCGTAAAACAGGTAGACGGGAGAGGAGTCTATTCTTTCTGTATGTGTCCGGGCGGATTTATTGTGCCCTCGGCAACCTCGCAGGAAGAAATCGTGGTCAACGGTATGTCGCCGTCGCGGCGCAACTCGCCCTATGCTAATTCAGGTATTGTTGTTGAGATCAGACCGGAGGACCTCGCCGGATTCAAAAGCCAGGGCGCCCTGGCGGGGCTTCAGTTCCAGAAAGAACTTGAGAGAGAGGCATGGCTTAATGGCGGTCAGACACAGCGTGCCCCTGCACAGCGGCTTGCTGATTTTGTAAACGGTGTTTCCTCGGCGACAATACCGGATGTTTCGTATTTTCCGGGAGTTGCGTCATCTCCGCTTCATGAATGGCTCCCTGCCAGTATAGGAAACAGGTTACGTATGGGATTGAGGATGTTCGGTGCAGTAATGAAAGGTTTTATGACCAACGAAGCCGTAGTTCTGGGTGTTGAGTCGAGAACCTCATCTCCGGTAAGGATACCGCGTAATCCCGAAAATATGTGCCATATAAGGATCTCAGGCTTGTATCCCGTTGGTGAAGGTTCAGGATATGCAGGCGGAATAGTTTCATCAGCAGTCGACGGGATTAAAGCGGCAGAAGCTGTCGCTTTGAAGTACAGAACCAGCAACCAGTAACCAGCAACCAGCAACCGGGCCGAGCGTTAATAAAACACCCGGTGGGTGTTTTTAGCGAGGAGCCGGATTGCAGCGATGGCAGCGAAGGAGCCAGCCTGCAGGGGAGCAAGCAACCAGCAACCAGCAACCAGCAACCAGCAACCAGCAACTTGAGTAATTTTATCAAAAGCTCAAAAAGAAGTCACTAACTCCCCTTTCTTCTTGCAAATTCCGAAAATATGACTGAGGCAGCCATACCCACATTCAATGATTCAATACCAAAGGAGGCTGTCGTGAATTTTGGAATCATTATTTTCTCAGAGATAAAAGGAATAAGATCCTCCGAAATACCTTTTGACTCATTTCCCAGCAGTATAATTCCTTCAGATCCAAGGCGATGAGCATATATTGACTCACCCTCAAGCAGCGCCCCGAAAACAGGAATACCTTTACCCGACGCTTCCTTCAGGAAATCTTCCAGGTTACAATAATGTACCCTGACATTCAGGATTGCTCCCATTGTCGATTGGATCACTTTAGGATTAAAGACATCGACACAACCGATGGAACAAACTATATTCTTTAACCCAAACCATGATGCGGCTCTGACGATGGTGCCTAGATTCCCGGGATCCTGGACAGAATCAAGGGTAACGGTTAAATCTCTGAAAAGGCCATCACTCTCAATGGCGTACTCTGGCATTGTTACAACTGCAATTGCATTATGGGGCGTTTTGAGTGTGCTTATTTTCCTGAGTTCATCGAAGCTGGCAGTTTCCGTTTCTCCAATGTAGTTCCATTTGTTCTGCACCCAGTGAATTAATAAACTCAGGTTTGGCAACAAGCGTCCTTATCCTGACCTTTGCCGCAAGGAATTCTTTTACAATCTTATCTCCTTCAATTACGAAGAGCCTTTCCTTCTCTCTTTCCTTTTTTTTCTGAAGGGAGAGTATGAAATTTGCTTTGCTTCTGCTGACCATTTAAGGGAGTTTTTTCCTCTGAGGATTATGTATTTTTATTGATATATTTGCGTAACACTTTGGTTTACAAATTTTGGGAAAAAAATCCTTAAATAAAAATATTTATTCTCTGAGAGTTTTTCTCCCCTTTGTGATTATAGTAATTTTTGTATCATCCTGCAATCCAACTAAATATGTTCCAACCGGCAAGACCCTTCTTACCAGGAACCACATCAAAATAAATAATACCAGTGTAAAGGAAGCTGACCTGGTTCCCTACATAAGGCAAAAGCCCAATAAAAAGATCTTTGGAGCGCGCTTTCACCTTGGTTTATACAATCTTTCAAATCTGGAAAAATCAGGGTGGCCTCATTCCTGGCTGCGCAACATCGGGGAGGAACCGGTTATTTATGATTCGCTTGCCACTGAAAAAAGCAAGGAACAGATTACATCATATGTTGCTTCAAAAGGTTATTTTGACGGCAGGGTCTCGGACACCGTGAAAACTGCAAAAAGAAAGTCGGAAGTTTATTATGATGTTAAGCTTAAAACACCCTATATTATCCGTAATCTGAGCTATGATATTCCGGATACAAGCATCAGGGCCCTATTCTATTTTGATTCCGTCAACTGTCTGATTGAAAGAGGAAGACCCTATGATGTTGACGTTCTCCAGGCAGAATTGTCGCGTTTTGAGCGATTTATTAAAAACAGCGGATATTACGGATTCTCAAGTGATTATGTCAACTTCCTGGTCGACAGTACAATCGGGAACCGCCAGGTAAATATTGTTTACACTGTTAAAAATGTCAGAGAAGCAGACCATTTTAACAGGATCACTTATGTTCCTCACTCAAAATTCCGTATCCGGAATGTCTATGTCTATCCCGATTATGTTCCCAAGGAGCTTCTCGAAAGAGGTGAATCGTACCTTAAGAGCATGGATACGACCAGTTATCAGGGATACTATTTCATATCAGGAAATGGTGGTCAGCATTTGAAATATGATCTTATTATTCAGTCACTCTATATAAAACCCGGTTCAGGCTATAACATAACCGATGTTGAGCAGACTCAGAGCCACCTGATGACTCTGAAAGTGTACCGTCTCGTAAACACCTTTTTTAAGGAAGTTGAGGATCCTGAGGGATTTCAGGATCCACGGAATCCCGAATTGTCACTCGACTGCCATATACAGCTGACTTTGCTGAGCCAGCAGTCATTCAATGTGGAGGTTGAAGGGACCAATTCGGCAGGAAGCCTTGGAGGAGCGCTTAACCTGATATACCAGCATAAAAACCTTTTTCATGGCGCCGAACAATTCAGCATGAAGCTTAAGGGCGCCTTTGAAGCTGTAACCCAGGAGAATATAGATCTCAGAGGCAACCGGGAATTTGGATTAGAGACAACCCTGAGGCTACCTAAGTTTTTATTCCCCTTTCTGAAAATCGAAGGATTTGTTAAAAACTATAACCCTACAACCACCTTACTGGCTGCATATAACTACCAGGATATGGTATTTTACAGAAGAAGAATGGCCAACGCCACGTTTGGATATAACTGGATGACAAATAATTATCAGACGCATATTGTTAATCCTGTTCAGCTGAACCTTATCAAGCTCGACAGCATAGATCCGACATTCAAGGCGAGGATTGATTCCTCATCATACCTGGCTTACAGTTACAGGGATGTGATGATCCTGGGAGGGAGCTATTCCTTTATTTTTAATAATCAGAAGATACAGAAATCCAGAGACTACTGGTTCTTTCGCCTGAATGCAGAAGTTTCAGGAAATATGCTGTCGATGGTAAGCCGGTTAGTCGGTTTGAAAAAAACCGAAGGGAGTTATAATATATTCGGACAGCCATTTGCACAATATTTCCGTGCCGACATGGACCTGAGGTACAATATTGTCCTGAACGACGTAAGCTCCGCTGTCTACCGCGGATTCATCGGAATCGGCATACCCTTCGGGAACTCAAAAGCCATTCCTTTTGAGAAACAATATTTTGGAGGCGGTGCAAATGGTATCAGGGCATGGCAGGTCAGAACCCTTGGACCCGGCTCTTATGCTTA
Source organism: uncultured Bacteroidales bacterium (assembly GCA_963806555.1). Classification (GTDB taxonomy): domain Bacteria; phylum Bacteroidota; class Bacteroidia; order Bacteroidales; family VadinHA17; genus LD21. The sequence continues at coordinate 233,200 of CAWDYR010000009.1, forward strand.
TCCGAGAGACCACCACATTCGTAAACCAGACAGCTGATATTAAGCTGGAAGCCAATGCCGAGTATCGTTTTAAACTGTTCTGGATCCTTGAAGGGGCAGTATTTCTCGATGCTGGAAACATATGGACATTTACTGAAGATGATGCACGGCCCGGTGCCCAGTTCAACTTTGCAAACCTCCTGGATGACCTTGCTGTGGGAACAGGTACAGGATTCAGATTCGACTTTAAATTTGTTATCGGACGTCTTGATCTTGGCCTGAAATTGCGGGATCCATCTATCGCGAACGGATCAAAATGGATCGTGGCAAATCGCTCGTATAATTTCAAGAATGACCTGACATTCGTAGTGGGTATCGGTTATCCCTTCTGATCCGGGTCTGTCGAAGTCTAAATATTTTTTTGGATTTTATCCCCATTGTCATTAAGATTGCATAAATTGCATAGGTCTCTCTGCTAATTTTCTTCCGTAATGAATCCAATAAAAGAGTCCGTCAGGAGCTGGTTCGGATTTACCCGCAGGGAAAGGAGATCTACCTTTATCCTGCTTCTTATAATTGCAGCAGTAATAGGAATCAGATATGTAGTGCCGGAGAAGAAGATAACTCTGGAAGTAATCCCATTGAGTTTTAATGAGCCACCGGCAGAGGGTGCTATTGTTCCCCTGGTTAAAGGGACCAGCTATTCCCGGGAGAAGCAGACGGGGGCCCGGGTAAAGAAGAGAATTGTTGAGATCAACAGCTGCGACTCTGCGTCGTTTGAGGCGTTGCCTGGAATAGGTCCGGTCCTGTCGGCCAGGATTGTAAAATACAGGAAATTAATTGGGGGTTTTGTATCGGTGGATCAGCTGAGAGAGGTTTACGGACTTCCCGAAGAAACGTTTAATCTTGTTTCATCAGGATTAACTGTTGACACGCTTGCCATCAGGAAGATCAGAGTCAATAAGGCGGAATTCAGCGAACTTATCAGGCATCCGTATTTTCAGCGTAATGAAGTTAATGCAATCCTCAAATTCCGTGAGCTGAAGGGAAGGATCACGGGAGTTAATGAGATGGTTGAAAACAATCTGATTTCAACTGAAACCGCAAGGAAGATAAGGGGGTATCTGGAGTTTTAAATCCCCCCTTGAGGGGGGCAAGGGAGGTGTAAAATTAACAAAAATGACACGTAATAAAATTCATCCATACAATCCACGTCTAAAACAACATGCTCGCAAGTTACGCAACAACAGCACCTTAGGAGAGGTATTGTTTTGGATACAAATTAAAAATAAAGCCTATGGATATCAATTTCACAGACAGATCCCCATTGATGAATTTATTGTAGATTTTTTTTGTCATGAATTGCAGCTCGCAATTGAGATCGATGGGAATACTCATGACTATAATTATGATTATGATATGAAGAGGCAGGAAAAGTTGGAGAATCTTGGTATATGTGTACTCAGGTTCAGTGATATAGAAATTAAGAAGAACATGAATGATGTATTAAGGGTATTTGAATGGACTATTTCAGAGCTTGAAAAGACAATTTGATAAGGCTGAAATGGAAGACATCCCCCTGGCCCCCTTCGAAGGGGGAATTAGAAGAAAGACATCCCGCTGGCTCCCTTCTAATGGGGAATTTGAAGGAAGACCTCCCCCTGGCCCCCTTCTAAGGGGGAATTTGAAGAAAGACATCCCGCTGGCTCCCTTCTAAAGGGGAATTTGAAGGAAGACATCCCGCTGGCTCCCTTCGAAGGGGGAATTAGAAGAAAGACATCCCCCTGGCCCCCTTCAAAGGGGGAATTAGGAGAAAGACATCCCGCTGGCTCCCTTCTAAAGGGGAATTTGAAGGAAGACATCCCCCTGGCCCCCTTCTAAGGGGGAATTGTCAACTTTTAACCATTATTTAACTCTCATAATTTGGAATAAACCCAGGAAAGAACTATATTTAGTAAATCGTGAAAATGAAAATTAAAACCTCTTATATAATGTGTAATTCTTTAAAATATTTTTGATATGATGAAATTATTGCCTTAAATATTTTGAAAAGACTTTTTCTATTTCTAACTTTGCGCCTCGTTTAAAACTCAATTTTATACTATGATCATTGTACCATTAAAAGAAGGCGAGAATATTGAAAGAGCTTTGAAAAAGTTCAAAAGAAAATTTGAAAAGACGGGAGTAATCCGTGAATTACGTTCACGTCAGGCTTTTATTAAGCCTTCAGTACGCCGGAGGGAAGAAATCAAGAAGGCTCAGTACGTTCAGAAGCTGCAGGAGAGCGAGGAATAGTCCTCCACGCTGGACTCATTTTCATTATAAACAAACAGATAAGGAGGTTCCTTTATGGTTCATAAGGAATCATTCTTACAGTATCTGCAAATCGAAAAGCGGTATTCACCGCTTACTGTAAGATCTTACTTAAACGATCTGGATCAGTTTCATAAATATTTAGAAGCCAGGGAGAGCAATTCTGATCCTCTTGCTGTTTCATCGCATGATATAAGATCGTGGATAGTGAAGCTCATGGAAAACGGTTATTCTTCCAAAAGCATTCATCGAAAGATCTCATCATTAAGAGGTTATTACCGGTACCTCAGAAAGGAAGGATTTGTCAGAAACGATCCGCTTGAAAAAGTGGTGCTTCCAAAAATCAAAAAGAGACTGCCCCAGTTTGTTGAAGAGGAATCTATTGACAATCTGCTGGATAACTTTGACTTCGGAGATGATTTCAACGGAGTGAGGAACAGGACTATAATTGAAATGCTTTATCTTACCGGAATGAGGAGGGCGGAACTGACAGGTCTGAGGAGTGTTGATGTAGATATTGCAGATTCAACAGTGAAGGTGACAGGCAAAAGAAATAAGCAAAGGATTATCCCTCTGCTTGAGCCTTTCACAAAGAATCTGGAACACTATTTAAGACTCCGGAATGAGCGGTTTCCCGGAGGTGACAGGGAATGGTTTTTTGTCGGTAATAAAGGGAACAAGTTATACGATAAATATGTTTATAATACAGTAAGAAGTTATCTGTCGATGGTAACAACAATCGAAAAAAAGAGCCCTCATATACTCAGGCATTCCTTTGCCACACATATGCTCAATCATGGAGCTGATTTAAACTCGATAAAGGAATTTCTGGGTCATGCAAATCTGTCAGCAACGCAGATTTACACTCACAACTCATTTGAAAAGCTTAAGAAAATATATAAACAGGCTCACCCGCGAGCTTAAATATTAATCAAAAACAGGAGGTACTACTATGAACGTTCAGATCCATTCAGTGCGGTTTGATGCCGACAAAAAGCTAATCGATTTTGTTAACCAGAAACTGGAAAAACTGACCCAGTTTGGTGACGGGATTGTTAATGTTGAAGTTTATCTCAGACTTGACAAGGATCAGGATCGGGAGAATAAAATTAGCGAAATCAAGCTGGAGTTACCCGGTGGACCTTTGTTTGCGAAGAAACAAAGCAAGACGTTTGAAGAAGCTACTGACCAGGCAATTGATGCTCTTAAGAAACAGATTACCAAGTACAAGCAGAAGAAAAGAGGGGTCTGATCCAACTGGTGGGAAAAAATATTTTGAATTATTTTGTTAAATGAATTTTATATTCATACATTTGCAGACCGATTTTTGAGGGGTTATTATGCCCTTCCGGGACGTTCTTTAAATTGCCGATGTAGCTCAGTTGGCCAGAGCAGCTGATTTGTAATCTGCAGGTCGGGGGTTCGAATCCCTTCATCGGCTCTTGAAAGAGTTGTAGATGTGTGTCTTAGGAGAAGAACTCAGTTTCAAGGGGGAGATACCAAAGTGGCCAACTGGGGCAGACTGTAAATCTGCTGGCGAATGCCTTCGTAGGTTCGAATCCTGCTCTCCCCACTTAAACGGGTTTGCCGTACACCTGGAAGGTTTGAGAAGTAGATACGGGCCTCTTTGGATGATATTTCGCGGGAGTAGCTCAGTTGGTAGAGCATTAGCCTTCCAAGCTAAGGGTCGCGGTTTCGAGTACCGTCTCCCGCTCACTTTTTGACGCCAGAGTAGCTCAGGGGTAGAGCACTTCCTTGGTAAGGAAGGGGTCGGGGGTTCAATTCCCCCCTCCGGCTCAACGAGAAAAATGATTTAAAAACTGTATATAGATAAACTAAATTTAATACGCTTGGAGTTATGGCAAAAGAAAAATTTGACAGGTCGAAACCGCATGTAAATATTGGTACAATCGGTCACGTTGACCATGGTAAGACCACCTTGACAGCAGCGATCACAATGGTCCTTGCCAAAAAGGGTCTTTCTGAAATCAGGGATTTTGACTCAATTGATAATGCTCCCGAGGAAAAGGAACGGGGTATTACAATTAACACAGCACACGTTGAATACCAGACAGCTACCCGTCACTATGCACATGTTGACTGCCCCGGTCACGCCGACTATATTAAGAATATGGTGACAGGTGCGGCCCAGATGGATGGTGCAATACTTGTTGTTGCTGCTGATGACGGCCCAATGCCTCAGACCCGTGAACATATTCTTCTTGCACACCAGGTAAACGTTCCCAAGGTCCTCGTATTTATGAACAAGGTTGATCTTGTTGATGATCTGGAACTTCTTGATCTCGTTGAAATGGAAGTACGTGATCTTCTCAACTTCTATGAATTTGACGGCGACAATGCTCCTGTTATTCGTGGTTCAGCTCTTGGTGCAATGCACGGGGAAGCCAAATGGGAAGAAAAAGTAATGGAACTGATGGATGCCGTTGATTCATATGTCCCGATTCCAAAGCGTGAAAATGAGAAGCCTTTCCTTATGCCGGTTGAAGACGTATTCTCAATTACCGGACGTGGTACAGTTGCAACAGGCCGTATCGAAACAGGTGTTGTAGTTACAGGTGAAGAACTTGAAATGATAGGCCTCTCGCGCTGAAAAACGCAAAACAGTATGTACAGGTGTTGAAATGTTCCGCAAAATCCTCGACAGGGGTGAAGCCGGCGATAATGTTGGTCTTCTCCTTCGTGGTGTTGATAAGAAAGAGATTAAAAGAGGTATGGTACTTGCAAAACCGGGTTCAATAACACCTCATACGAAACTTAAGGCAGAGATTTATGTTCTGAAGAAAGAAGAAGGCGGACGTCACACCCCCTTCCACAATAAATATCGTCCACAGTTCTACGTCAGAACACTCGATATCACAGGTGAGATAACACTTCCTGAAGGAACAGAAATGGTGATGCCGGGCGACAATGTCACCATAACAATTGACCTTATCTACCCGGTTGCTATTAATGTCGGACTTCGTTTTGCTATCCGCGAGGGCGGCAGAACTGTCGGCGCCGGTGCAGTAACTCAGATTGTTGAATAACGGTTTTGGATATTACAATTATATGGCGGTTGTTGAAACGCGAAGTAGCGCGTTTCAACTGTTTAGCCATATTAATACGGGTGTAGCTCAGTTGGTAGAGCACTGGTCTCCAAAACCAGGTGTCGGGAGTTCGAGTCTCTCCTCCCGTGCTAATTAATTTAGAACTATGGATGTAAAAGGATATTTCAGGGAATCGTATACAGAACTTATTCACAAGGTCACCTGGCCAACCTGGAGCGAACTTCAGAACAGCGGAGTACTTGTTCTTGTTGCCACATTGATAATTGCACTCATTGTTGCTGCCATGGATTTCAGCTTTGGCAGGATTATGGAATTTATATACAGTTTGTTATATTAAACAGGAGTCATTCCAATGAGCGAGAATATTAAGAAGTGGTATGTGCTTAGGGCAATCGGAGGGAAGGAAAAAAAGGTTAAGGAATATATTGACAATGAAGTTGCCCGCCTTAAACTTGAAGAATTTGTCTCCCAGGTGCTCATACCGACCGAAAAAGTTTACCAGATCAGGTCGGGTAAAAAGATAAGCAAGGAAAGAACATTCTTCCCGGGATATGTCCTGGTCGAAGCTGTTCTTACAGGCGAAATACCTCATCTTCTCAGGAATATTCCGAATGTAATTGGATTCCTCGGGTCGCAGGACGGAGAACCGGTTCCGCTCAGAAAATCTGAAATCAACAGAATTCTTGGAAAGGTTGATGAACTTAATGCCAGCGATGAAGAACTAAATGTCCCGTTCTTTGTTGGTGAATCAGTAAAAGTGATCGATGGACCTTTCAACAGTTTTACAGGGATTATTGAAGAGGTAAATGATGAAAAGAAAAAACTCAAGGTGATGGTTAAGATTTTTGGCAGGAAAACACCCCTTGAGTTAAGTTTTATGCAGGTAGAAAAAGAGAATTAACAGAAGATATTGATAGTTGTAATATTCATAATGCTTCCTGAACGACTGTCAAGTACTCGCAATAAACAAGCAAATATTAAATTATGGCAAAAGAAGTAGCTGGAATTATCAAGTTACAGATTCGTGGCGGAGGAGCTAATCCATCACCACCTGTCGGACCTGCACTGGGTTCAAAAGGTGTGAATATCATGGATTTCTGTAAGCAATTTAATGCGAGGACCCAGGACAAAGCTGGAAAAGTAATACCGGTTGTTATAACTGTATACGCTGACAAATCATTTGATTTCGTAACCAAAACACCACCGGTTGCTGTTCAGCTTCTTGAAGTTGCCAAAACAAAGAAGGGTTCACAGGAACCTAACAGGGATAAAGTGGCAGCAGTCACCTGGGACCAGATCAAAACAATTGCCAATGAGAAAATGGAAGACTTGAACTGTTTTACAGTCGAGTCGGCCATGAAGATGGTAGCTGGTACCGCACGAAGTATGGGAATCACTGTTAAAGGAGATTTCCCTGTAAATAATTAAATAGAGAAATAATGACTAAACTTACCAAAAACCAGAAGCTTTCCTTCGACAAACTCGACAGGAACAAGCTTTATACGTTGACAGAAGCATCGTCGCTGGTAAAGGAAATCACCACGACCAAATTTGATGCTTCTATCGACCTGGATGTAAGGTTAGGTATCGATCCAAGGAAATCCAATCAGATGGTTCGCGGCGTCGTTTCCCTTCCTCACGGAACGGGAAAAGTGACACGGGTCCTTGTTTTATGCTCCCCCGACAGGGAAAATGAAGCGAAGGAAGCCGGTGCAGATTATGTTGGTCTTGACGACTATGTCGAAAAGATCAAAGCTGGTTGGACAGATGTTGATGTTATCATAACCATGCCATCCGTTATGGGTAAAGTCGGGCAGTTAGGTCGGATCCTCGGTCCCCGCGGACTGATGCCGAATCCTAAAAGTGGAACTGTTACCATGGAGATTGGCAAGGCTGTAAAAGAAGTGAAGCAGGGTAAGATTGATTTCAAAGTGGACAAAAGCGGAATCATTCATACCTCAATCGGAAAAGTCTCATTCGAGCCACAAAAGATCGTTGAGAATGCAAGGGAGTTTATCCAGGTGGTAAACAAACTGAAACCGGCCGCCGCCAAAGGAACCTACATCCGTAGCCTCTTCCTTTCAAGCACTATGAGCCCCGGAATTAAAATCGATCCTAAAGGTCTTGATGAATAACATGTAAAGTTAAACTCGAAAAGAAAGATGAGACGGGAAGAAAAAAATGCTATCATTGACAGCCTCGCTGAGAAACTGAAAGAGTACAGCCACTTCTATCTGACTGATACCGCTCAGCTGAATGCCGCTGACACAAGTGATCTGAGAAGAAAGTGTTTTGAAAATGACATTAAACTTATTGTTGTAAAAAATACCCTGCTTAAAAGAGCACTGGAAATGTCTGAAGGTGACTTTAATGAACTCTATCCGGTTCTTAAAGGCACTACATCCATCATGTTTGCTCAAACCGGAAACGCTCCTGCCCGATTGATAAAGGAGTTCCGCAAAAAGCATGATAAGCCTGTTCTGAAAGGCGCCTATGTTCAGGAATCAGTTTACGTCGGCGATACAATGCTCGATGCACTCGTTTCCGTTAAAACTAAACAGGAACTGATAGGGGATATTATCCTCCTTCTTCAGTCGCCTGCAAAGAACGTTGTATCGGCCTTGCAATCAGGTGGAACTAAAATTCATGGTGTTCTTGAAACACTATCAAAAAGAGAAAATAGTTAAAGTAAAATCAATTTAAAATTCAATAAAAAATGGCAGATCTTAAGAAATTTGCAGAAGAACTGGTTAACCTGTCTGTGAAAGAGGTAAATGAACTGGCTAAAATACTTAAAGAAGAGTATGGTATTGAACCTGCTGCTGCTGCAGTAGCTGTTGCCGGTCCCGCCGCTGATGAAGCACCTGAAGCTGAAGAGAAAACTACATTCGATGTTATCCTCAAAGCCGCTGGTGGTCAGAAATTACAGATTGTTAAACTGGTTAAAGATATCACCGGCCTCGGACTGAAAGAAGCTAAAGCAGTGGTAGACGCAGCTCCAGGTCCTGTTAAAGAAGGTGTATCAAAAGAAGAAGCAGAAGCTATTAAAGGTCAATTAGTTGAAGCAGGAGCTGAAGTTGAACTTAAATAAGTTATACCTTATTGCTGGGTTTTAGGTTTAGTTCCGGAGGCTTTCGGAACTAAGCCTTTTCGTTCTTTTAATTATAAGTTCACTTAATCCTTTTATAAATGTCCTCAAAAAATACTGAAAGAATTAGTTTTGCTTCCAGAAAAAATCAGCTTGATTACCCCGATTTTCTGGAAGTTCAGTTGAAATCATTCGGTGAGTTTTTCCAGCTGGGAACAACTCCGGAAAACAGGAAAAAAGAAGGACTCTTTAAGGTCTTTACAGAAAACTTTCCGATTACCGATACAAGGAATAATTTTGTTCTTGAATTTCTGGATTATTATATCGACCCTCCCCGTTATACAATAGAAGAATGCATAGAACGCGGACTTACTTTCAGCGTTCCTCTTAAAGCAAAACTGAAACTCTATTGCACCGATCCTGAACACGAGGATTTTGATACCGTGATTCAGGATGTTTACCTCGGAACAGTACCCTATATGACTGACCGCGGTACCTTCGTTATTAACGGCGCCGAAAGGGTTGTCGTATCTCAATTACACAGATCTCCTGGCGTATTCTTCGGACAAAGTGTCCATGCCAACGGGACTAAATTATACTCAGCCAGGATAATCCCGTTCAAAGGCTCCTGGATTGAATTTGCTACTGACATCAATAACGTGATGTACGCATATATCGACAGGAAGAAAAAACTGCCGGTAACAACCCTCCTGAGAGCTATCGGGTTCGAAAGCGACAAGGAGATCCTCGAGATCTTCAACCTTGCTGAAGAACACAAAGTCTCCAAGACAAATATCAAAAAGCTGGTTGGACGTAAACTTGCCGCCAGGGTGCTTAAAACCTGGGTCGAAGACTTTGTTGACGAAGATACGGGAGAGGTGGTCTCAATTGAAAGAAATGAGGTGATCCTTGACAGGGAGACAGTCATCGAACAGGAACATGTTGACATGATAGTCGATTCGGGAGCAAAAGCAATCCTTCTGCACCGCGATGATTCAACCCTCACGGATTTTGCCATTATATACAACACGCTTCAGAAAGATCCCTGCAACTCCGAAAAAGAGGCAGTAATATATATCTATCGCCAGTTGCGTAATGCGGAACCGCCTGATGAGGCAACCGCAAGAGACGTGATCGATAAACTCTTCTTTTCAGATAAAAGGTATGATCTTGGTGAAGTCGGCCGTTACAGAATCAACAAAAAGCTCGGACTTAACACCGAAATGAATGTTAAGATCCTTACAAGGGAAGACATAATCAAGATCATCGGTTACCTGATTGAACTTATCAACTCCAAGACAGATGTCGACGATATCGACCATCTGAGCAACAGGAGGGTACGGACAGTAGGGGAACAGCTGTATGCCCAGTTTGGCGTCGGCCTTGCACGTATGGCCCGTACAATTCGCGAGAGAATGAATGTTAGGGATAACGAGGTGTTTACACCTGTTGACCTGATAAATTCAAAAACTCTTTCATCGGTTATTAACTCATTCTTCGGAACAAACCAGCTGTCGCAGTTTATGGACCAGACAAATCCGCTGGCTGAAATGACGCACAAACGTCGTATGTCAGCCCTCGGACCTGGCGGTCTGTCGCGCGAAAGGGCAGGATTCGAAGTGAGGGACGTTCATTATACACACTATGGCAGGCTTTGTCCGATTGAGACTCCTGAAGGACCAAATATCGGACTTATATCTTCACTGTGCGTTTATGCTAAAATCAACGACCTTGGTTTTATCGAAACTCCTTACCTTAAAGTTAAGGACGCCCAGGTCGATTTCAGCGGGGAAGGTATCGTCTGGCTCAGCGCTGAGGAAGAAGAAGAGAAGATGATTGCCCAGGCCAATGCACCGCTCCTTAAGGACGGACATTTTGAAAATGCGAGGGCAAAGTGCAGATACGAAGCGGATTATCCTTTTGAGGAGGTCGCTAAAGTTGACCTCATGGATGTTGCTCCCAACCAGATAGCATCAATTGCAGCATCACTGATTCCCTTCCTTGAACATGATGACGCAAACAGAGCCCTCATGGGATCAAACATGATGCGCCAGGCTGTGCCGCTTATCAATCCTGAGGCTCCGATTGTCGGAACCGGCCTTGAAGGCCAGGTCATAAGAGACAGCAGGATACTTTATGCTGCTGAAGGTGACGGAGTTGTGGAATACGTCGATTCAAACGAGATTGTCGTAAGGTATACCCGCACCGACGAGGAGAAATTCGTAAGCTTTGATGATGATATCAGACGTTACGTCCTCCCGAAATATAAGAAAACAAACCAGAACACCTGCATAAACCTGGTTCCTGTGGTCAGAAAAGGTGAGAAGGTCACCAAAGGACAGGTTCTTACCGAAGGCTATGGTACCAAGAACGGGGAACTGGCTCTCGGTCGTAACCTTAAGGTGGCTTTCATGCCATGGAAAGGATACAACTTTGAGGATGCAATTGTAATTTCCGAAAAAGTTGTGCAGGAAGATATGTTCACATCGGTTCATATTGATGAATATCTTCTGGAAGTACGCGATACAAAACGCGGTCTTGAAGAGCTTACATCGGATATTCCAAACGTAAGCGAAGAAGCAACAAAACACCTTGACGAAAATGGTCTGATAAGGATCGGTGCCCATATTATACCGGGAGATATCCTAATTGGCAAGATCACGCCTAAAGGAGAATCAGATCCGTCACCGGAGGAGAAACTGCTGCGGGCCATCTTTGGCGATAAAGCAGGCGATGTGAAGGATGCCTCATTGAAGGCAGGACCATCCCTTGAAGGTGTGGTTATTGACAAGAAACTCTTTACACGCGCAATAAAAGACAGGAAAGCAAAAGCAGTCGAAAAACCGCTGCTTGACAAGATCGAGTCCGACTTCAACAGAAGCGTTGATGATCTTAAAGCAAGGCTGGTCGACAAACTGTTTATCCTTGTTAACGGTAAAACTTCACAGGGCGTAAAGGATTACCTCAATGTGGATATAATTCCGAAAGGCAGCAAGTTCACCCTGAAACAGCTTCAGGAGATTGATTTTCTGAATATCAATCCGAACAAATGGACCACTGATAAGAAGAAAAACGACAGTATAAAGCAACTCCTTCATAATTATATTATTAAGTATAAGGAGATCGACGGAATCTATAAGCGCAAAAAATACAATATCACCATCGGCGACGAACTGCCTGCCGGTATTGTACGTCTGGCAAAAGTATATATTGCCAAGAAGAGGAAGGTAAAGGTCGGCGACAAGATGGCAGGCCGTCATGGTAACAAGGGTATTGTTGCCAAGATAGTACGTCATGAAGATATGCCTTTCCTTGAAGATGGCACGCCGGTCGATATCGTTCTGAACCCTCTGGGCGTTCCTTCGAGAATGAACCTCGGTCAGATCTATGAAACAGTTCTTGGCTGGGCCGGGCAGAAGCTCGGACTTCAGTTTTCAACCCCCATCTTTGATGGTGCAACAATCGATCAGATAACTGAATACACTGAAAAGGCAAAGCTGCCCAAGTACGGAAAAACATATCTTTACGACGGTGGCACCGGAGAAAGATTCGACCAGCCGGCAACTGTGGGAGTTATCTATATGCTCAAACTGGGCCATATGGTTGATGACAAGATGCATGCACGTTCAATTGGACCTTATTCACTGATCACGCAGCAGCCACTGGGCGGTAAAGCACAGTTTGGCGGACAGCGGTTTGGTGAAATGGAAGTATGGGCGCTTGAAGCATTCGGTGCAGCTCATATCCTTCAGGAAATACTGACAATTAAATCAGACGACGTCATCGGCCGTGCAAAGGCTTACGAAGCAATAGTAAAAGGAGAACCAATGCCACAGCCAGGCATTCCCGAATCATTGAATGTTCTTCTTCATGAGCTCAGAGGACTGGGATTGAGTGTTATTCTTGATTAACAGCCCCGTCCGTAAGTGTTTTTAAATTTTGAATAAAAAAAATTCACTATATGTCATTCAGAAGAGATAACAAAACAAAAACAAGTTACTCAAAGATCTCAATTGGTCTTGCTTCACCCGAGGAGATCCTCGATCGTTCGAGCGGTGAAGTACTGAAGCCAGAGACAATAAATTACCGGACCTACAAGCCGGAACGCGATGGATTGTTCTGCGAAAGGATTTTTGGTCCGGTAAAAGATTATGAATGTCATTGCGGAAAATACAAAAGGATCCGATATAAGGGGATAGTATGCGACAGGTGCGGAGTTGAAGTAACTGAAAAAAAAGTCCGCCGTGAAAGAATGGGACACATTTCACTGGTGGTTCCCATTGCACATATATGGTATTTCCGCTCATTGCCGAATAAAATCGGTTATCTGCTCGGACTTCCCACAAAGAAGCTCGACTCCATAATCTACTATGAGAGGTATGTGGTTATCAATCCTGGTGTTAAAGCAGTTGACGGTGTTAAATATCTTGATTTTCTTACAGAAGAAGAATATCTTGAAATAACCGAATCGCTGCCCAAAGAAAACCAGTTTCTTGAAGATACTCATCCTGATAAGTTTGTTGCCGATATGGGTGCTGAAGCACTTTATAAGCTGCTTAGCCGTATCGACCTTGACGAACTTTCCTACACACTTCGTCACAGGGCAAATACCGAAACTTCACAACAGCGTAAAAATGAGGCTCTTAAACGTCTCCAGGTTGTGGAAGCTTTCAGGGAATCCAAGAATGTGAACAAACCTGAATGGATGATAATAAAGGTTGTCCCTGTTATCCCGCCTGAACTGAGGCCTCTTGTGCCTCTCGACGGAGGACGTTTTGCAACAAGCGACCTTAACGACCTTTACAGAAGGGTCATTATCAGGAACAACCGTCTGAAAAGACTTATCGAGATCAAAGCTCCGGAAGTTATCCTCAGGAATGAAAAGAGAATGCTTCAGGAAGCTGTCGATTCGCTCTTTGACAATTCAAGAAAAGCAAATGCAGTAAAAACTGATGCCAACCGTCCTCTCAAATCTTTGAGTGACAGTCTTAAAGGAAAACAGGGCAGGTTCAGGCAGAATCTGCTTGGTAAAAGGGTTGACTATTCAGCCCGTTCGGTAATCGTCGTTGGTCCTGAATTGAACCTTCACGAATGCGGCTTGCCAAAAGATATGGCTGCAGAACTTTACAAGCCATTTATTATCAGGAAGCTTATTGAACGCGGAATCGTGAAGACAGTTAAATCAGCAAAGAAAATAGTTGACAGGAAGGATCCTGTTGTATGGGACATCCTTGAGAATGTTCTTAAGGGACATCCTGTGCTTCTGAACCGTGCTCCTACACTTCACAGGCTTGGAATACAGGCCTTCCAGCCAAAACTTATCGAAGGCAAAGCAATCCAGCTCCATCCGCTTGTATGTACGGCTTTCAACGCCGACTTCGACGGTGACCAGATGGCGGTCCACCTTCCGCTGGGCAATGGAGCAATACTTGAAGCACAGATGCTGATGCTTGCATCACATAATATCCTTAACCCTGCAAACGGAGCGCCGATTACCGTTCCTTCGCAGGACATGGTTCTCGGTCTTTATTACATTACCAAGGGAAGAAAAAGCACTTCTACCGAAAAAGTAAGAGGCGAAGGACTTGTTTTCTATTCTCCCCAGGAAGTTAATATTGCCTATAATGAAGGCAAAATAGATCTTCACGCTCATATCAGGGTAAAAGCTAACGACAGGATCGAGGGCGAACTGGTCAATCATCTCATTGAGACAACTGTAGGACGCGTTATTTTCAATCAGTTTGTTCCTGAGGAAGTTGGATATATAAATGAGATTCTTACAAAGAAATCGCTAAGGGACATTATCGGCCGGGTTCTTAAGCTGGCAGGTACTGCTAAAACGGCCGATTTCCTCGATGCTATCAAGAATCTGGGATTTTATTCAGCCTTTAAGGGTGGTTTGTCATTTAACCTTGACGATGTTATCATACCGGAAGAAAAAACGAAATTCGTTACCGAGGGTTATGAGCAGGTTGAAGAAGTGCTCAGTAACTACAGCATGGGATTTATCACAAACAATGAACGCTATAACCAGATAATCGATATCTGGACACATGTCAATGCAAGGCTTACACAATCGCTGATGAAGCAGCTTTCAAATGACAAGCAGGGATTTAATTCGGTTTACATGATGCTCGACTCGGGAGCCAGAGGATCAAAAGAACAGATCCGCCAGCTCTCAGGGATGAGGGGCCTTATGGCTAAACCGCAGAAATCAGGGTCAACCGGTTCTGAAATCATTGAGAACCCGATCCTTTCGAACTTCAAGGAAGGTCTTTCCGTTCTTGAATACTTCATCTCAACACACGGTGCACGTAAAGGACTTGCCGATACAGCTCTTAAGACAGCTGATGCCGGTTATCTTACCCGCCGTCTTGTCGACGTATCACAGGATGTGATTATCAATGAAGAGGACTGCGGAACACTTCGTGGACTGGTTGCAACTGCCATCAAAAAGAACGAAGAGGTTGTTGAATCGCTGTATGAAAGGATTCTCGGCCGTACGACCGTTCATAATATCTATCATCCGCTCACCGGGTGAACTGATAATTGAATCCGGACAGGAGCTTACCGAAGAGCTTGCAGGGAAAATAGAAGATTCACCGGTTGAACAGGTTGAGATACGTTCGGTGCTTACCTGCGAATCGAAGAAGGGTGTTTGTGCAAAATGTTACGGACGCAACCTTTCCACAGGCCGGATGGTTCAGAAAGGAGAAGCCGTCGGAGTTATTGCAGCGCAGAGTATCGGTGAACCCGGTACACAGCTTACACTCCGTACATTCCACGTGGGTGGCACCGCTTCGAACATAACAACAGAATCGAGACTGGTAGCAAGGTACAGCGGTTTCGCTGAGATCGAGGAGCTGAGGTCAGTGCCGAGAAAAGATCTTGAAAAAGGCGATATCGACATAGTTATCGGCCGTCTTGCAGAACTCAGAATTATTGACAAGAAAACCGGTATTGCACTTACTACTCATACAATTCCTTATGGTTCAAGACTTTATATAAAACCAGGACAGGAAGTTGAAAAGGGCAAGCTTATTTGCGAATGGGATCCCTTTAACGCCGTTATTATCGCTGAGCTTGGCGGTAAGGTAGCTTATGATTATCTTATTGAAGGTGTGACTTTTCGTGAAGAGTCGGATGAGCAAACCGGCTTTAAGGAAAAGGTGATCATCGAGAGCAGGGATAAGACAAAGAACCCGGCAATCAAGATAGTGGGAACAAAAGGCGAAGAACTCAGGTTGTATAACCTTCCTGTCGGCGCACACCTTGTTATCGATCACTGATAAAGCGGTCGAAGCCGGTGAAGTACTTGCAAAGATCCCGAGAGCTGTCGGTAAATCAGGTGATATAACCGGTGGTCTGCCCAGGGTAACTGAATTATTCGAAGCACGTAATCCATCGAACCCGGCAATAGTTTCGGAGATAGATGGTGAAGTGACCTTCGGAAAAATAAAGAGAGGTAACCGCGAAATCTCGATTAAGTCAAAAACTGAGGAGGTTAAGAAATACCTGGTACCGCTCTCGAAACAGATCCTGGTACAGGAAAATGACTATGTGAAAGCCGGGATACCGCTTATCTGACGGCGCTATCACTCCGGCCGACATCCTGGCAATCAAAGGACCCACAAAAGTCCAGGAATATATTGTAAATGAAATTCAGGAAGTTTACCGTTTGCAGGGTGTTAAGATCAATGACAAGCACTTTGAGATAATTGTCCGCCAGATGATGCGCAAGGTTGAGATCGTCGATCCGGGCGACACCAAGTTCCTTGAACGTCAGGTTGTTGATAAACTTGAGTTTATGGACGAAAACGACTGGATCTACGGAAAGAAATATATTGTTGATTCCGGTGATTCACAAACACTTCGTCCGGGTATGATCGTGACAGCCCGCAGGCTGAGGGATGAGAACTCTGTTCTTAAACGTCGTGACCTTAAAATTGTTGATGCAAGGGACGCCGTTCCTGCAACTTCCAACCAGGTTCTGCAGGGAATAACCAGAGCTGCCCTTCAGACAAACAGCTTCTTCTCGGCTGCTTCATTCCAGGAGACTACCAAGGTGCTGAACGAAGCTGCAATTCTCGGCAAGATCGACAAGCTTGAAGGATTGAAGGAGAACGTTATCGTCGGACATCTTATACCTGCAGGTACAGGTCTGCGTGAATATAACAGCATTATTGTCGGTTCGCTCGAGGAGTATGAGAGCCTTACGGAATCTCAGGTCGAGCTTGAACAGGAGGTCAGAAAATAGAACTTAATTTAATAAACTATGTCAGATCCTAAGAATCCAAATCAGATCAGCATTGAACTGAATGAGGAGATTGCACAGGGCACTTATTCAAACCTGGCAGTCATTACTCATTCGGCTTCAGAGTTCGTGATTGATTTTGTCCGGATCATGCCCGGAATTCCCAAAGCCCAGGTCAAATCACGGATTATCCTTACTCCTGAACATGCCAAACGCCTTGTTGCAGCTCTGCAGGATAATATATCAAAATATGAATCTGTGCATGGGAAAATAAAGGATGTCAAGGGATCTGGTCCGGTTTTACCTCTGACTTTTGGCGGGCCGACAGCGCAAGCTTAGAAATTAATTTCAGATATGCAAAAAGGGGCCTTAAGCCCCTTTTTTCGTATATTTCCGAAAAATTTTGAGGTGGAACAATACAGGATTTCATTTATAGGAGCCGGAAGGGTTTCAAAAGCCCTTGCCCAGGTCCTGTATAACACAGGCTTTAAAATTGAGGAAATAGTTTCAAAATCAGGAGTCAGCAGCCGGATCCTTGCTGATCTGTGCAACGCCTCACCGAAATATGACCTCAACTTTACAGGCAGTGCAGATATTATTATAGTTGCTGTTCCCGACGATGCCATTGGAGGTATCCTTAAAGAGATTTCGTGCGGCGATAATGTTATAGTCGCCCATACAGCCGGAAGTATCGGCCTTGATATTTTCCCCGCCCAGATTAACCATACGGGAGTTTTTTACCCTCTTCAAACCTTCTCTGAAGGCAGGACAGTCAATTTTAAAGATATTCCATTCTTCCTCGAAGCATCTGATTCGCATACCTCAAAGGTTTTGGAAGACCTTGCCGGGTCGACAGGCGGTAAGGTGCATTTTGTTGACACACAGCGGCGCAGACTTCTGCACGTTGCTGCTGTTTTCGCAGCTAATTTTACAAACTACATGCTTACGGCAGGCAAAGAGATTACCATGGAAGCGGGATTCCAGTTTGAAATACTTGAACCACTGATCGGGGAGACTATCCGGAAAGCTTTTGAGAACGGTCCTGAAGTCTCCCAAACCGGACCCGCAATCCGGATGGACCGTGGAACAATTGACAGGCATGCAGAATTGCTGGCTTTCTCACCCGACCTGCAAAGCCTTTACAGGGAGATCACAGAATCGATAATGAGCTTTTACAAAAAACACGATTAATGACCAATTTTAAAGAAGATCTTTCAGCAATAAAAGGATTCGTTTTTGACATTGACGGTGTTTTGTCACTCCAGACAATCAATTTAAGCACCTTTGGAGTACCCAACCGGACCATCAACCTCCGTGATGGCTATGCCCTGCAACTGGCAGTAAAAAAAGGATATCATATTGGAGTAATTTCCGGTTGTAACTCAAAAGAGTACCAGAAACGACTTAAAAGCCTGGGGATAAAGGATATATATCTGAACAGCCGTGCCAAACTCGATCATTTTAATGCTTTCATGATTAAACATAACCTGAAGGCATCTGAAGTTCTTTTTATGGGTGATGATATCCCTGACTTTGAGGTGATGAAAGCTGCCGGTGTTCCTGTATGTCCTTCAGATGCGGATAGTGAGATAAAACAGATTGCTTCGTATATCTCTGATAAAAAGGGTGGGGAGGGTTGTGTAAGGGATGTTATCGAGCAGGTTTTAAGACTACATAACAGCTGGATGGATACTGATGCATATACATGGTAGCCAATGAAATCATTTCTTAACCTGATCAGATGGCAAAACCTCCTTATTGTCGCCCTGACAATGATTCTGATGCGATATGCTGTCATAGCTCCCGTTATAAGTAAGATCAGCGTGATTTTACAGGGAGGCGATGGCACAGGAGTCCCGCTGACACTTAAGTTCCCATGGTATGACTTTATAATTCTTGTTATCGCAACAGTATTCATAACAGCAGGAGGATATGTCATAAATGATTACTTCGATATAAAAACCGACCTTATAAACCGGGGTGAAGTGATAGTGGGGACAAAGATCCCCAGGAGACAGGCTATGATGTGGCATAATATCCTGAACATCGCCGGTGTGGCAGCCGGGTTTTACATTTCCTGGAAGGCAGGCTATTTCTGGCTTGGTACATTTTTTCTGATTGTTTCCGGTTTGTTATACTTCTATTCCGCAAGCTATAAAAGGCAATTTCTTATCGGGAATATTATAGTTTCACTGCTGACTGCAATGGTTCCCATGCTGGTTGTCCTCTATGAATGGCCGGCCCTTTACAGGTATTGTGCATGTCAATGCCGTTAATCCTCCACCACTCGGTATTATTTTTTACTGGGTAGGTGGATTCGCCATATTTGCTTTTCTGACTACCCTTACAAGAGAGATAATAAAGGATATAGAGGACTTTGAGGGTGATATGGCATATGGAAGAAATACTGTACCTGTAATTACAGGGATACTTACTGCAAAAATTTTCTCAGTCTGTCTTATTGTTGTAACTGTAACACTACTTTACCTGGTGTGGCATTTCTTCCTTAATGACAGGATAACCCTCACCTATGTCTCACTTGTGATAGCTTTACCCCTGTTGTTTGTTATATATCAGCTCGTTACAGGCAAAGATAGAAAACAGCTGCACATTGCCAGCAGGATGATGAAAGTAGTAATGATAACAGGAATCCTGTATTCTGTTGTGGTTAAAGTAATCTTAACCTGGGATCTTTTATAATGGTTATAGAGGAACTTAACAAATTCAGGATCATACTGGCGTCACGATCGCCCAGGAGGCAACAGCTTTTAAGCCAGCTGGGCCTTAAATTCGAGACAATAATCAGAGACTGGACGGAACAGTTTCCCCGACATCTCAAAGGAAATGAGATCGCTCTTTATGTTGCCCGACATAAGGCAGAAAATTTCAAACCCATATTAAAGGAAAATGAGATAGTTATAACCGCCGATACAATTGTCTGGTGCAATGGCAGCGTCCTTGATAAACCTGCTGACGATGCCGATGCGGCAAGAATATTACACGAGATTTCAGGAAATACCCATGAGGTTATCACCGGGGTCGCTCTGCTCTCAGTCAGCCACGAAACCTCCTTTTTTTCATCAACAAAGGTGACTTTTGAAATACTTTCTGAAGAAGAAATTGATTTTTATGTCCGTAATTTTAAGCCCTACGATAAGGCTGGCGCCTACGGAATACAGGAATGGATCGGCATTGCCGCATGCAGCAGGATAGAAGGGTCCTACTTTAACGTTATGGGTTTACCCGTTCAGCAGGTTTACCAGGAATTGCAGAAGTTTGTAAAAATATCATGAAGTACACCAATAAAATAAAAATTAACCAAATAATAACATGAGAAAGAGTTTACTGATTCCCATTTATTTACTGTTCATTACTCTTACCTGTACCGCGAAAGCGGACGAAGGTATGTGGATCCCGCTTCTTATAGAAAAGTATAACATCAGGTTAATGCAGGAGAAAGGATTTAAACTTTCTGCTGAGGATATCTACAGCGTAAACCGCGCCTGTATGAAAGATGCAGTCGTCATCTTTGGCGGTGGATGTACGGGTGAACTAATTTCGCCTGAAGGGCTTCTTATAACAAATCACCACTGCGGTTATAGCCTGATCCAGAAACACTCAACCCTGGAGCATGATTACCTGACAAACGGTTTTTGGGCAATGTCAGCCGGCGAGGAACTTCCGAATCCCGGACTTACGATAACTATCCTGAAATGGATGGAGGACGTTACGGGTACCGTTCTGGAGGGGGTAAAAGAGGGAATGGATCAGGTTGAACGCGAAAAGATCATTGCATCCAACATTGAACAGA
This sequence comes from uncultured Bacteroidales bacterium, assembly GCA_963806555.1. Lineage (GTDB taxonomy): Bacteria > Bacteroidota > Bacteroidia > Bacteroidales > VadinHA17 > LD21. The sequence continues at coordinate 253,713 of CAWDYR010000009.1, forward strand.
TACAGGTTCGGGCAACGGAGGGTAACGGGTACAGGGCATTTGTCAGGCCATTTTTTATGGGCAACCAGTATTTTCTGTTTGTCAATGAAGTATTCAGGGATGTAAGGCTCGTTGGCGCTCCGCCATCGGCAATCGGAAAGTTCGGTGGAGATACCGACAACTGGATCTGGCCCCGGCATACAGGCGATTTCTCGATGTTCCGGGTATATGCGGGCAAAGATAACAAACCGGCTGACTATTCTCCTGATAATGTGCCATATAAGCCTGCCTATTATTTTCCAATCTCACTTAAAGGGGTTAAAGAAGGCGATTTTACTATGGTATTTGGTTATCCGGGTACGACATCCGAATATGTCCCGTCGTACCATATTGATATGGTTAAAAACTATCTTGATCCCGTTCTTATTGAGGTAAGGACGAAGAAAATAGAGATTTTGCAGTCAGCGATCGAACTCAGATCCACTTTTGAGGATCAAATATTCGGCAAAAATAGCAGGCATTGCCAATTCATGGAAAAAATGGCAGGGAGAGATACAGGGACTTCAACGCATGAATACGATTGGAAAGAAGGAGGAGTTTGAAGCGAAACTGACAAAATGGATAGAGTCAGATAAAACGAGACAGTCAGATTATGGCAATATTCTGCCATCCTACCGGAGTCTGTATACCGGTCTCAGGGAGTATACACTCGTTAACAGCTTTACCGGTGAGGTGATGAATGGAATTGAAACAGTGAACTTTTCGAGGAGTATCAGCGGGCTGGCTGACCTGTATGAAAAAAATGCAGGGACCGAAGAAATTCAAAAAGCTAAAGCTGGTCTGACAGAAGCCGCCAGACTATTCTTCAAGGATTATGACAAGGAAACTGACAGGAAATTGTTTGTCTCTCTCCTGAGTTTGTATGGTAAAACCCTCGACATAAAATGGCAATCTCCCGGGTATATTAAACTTAAAAATTACTGCAGGGGAGACTTTGAAAAAATAGCCGGCAAGTTGTACGATCAGACAATTTTTGCTGATGAGGGGAAATATGTTTCTTTCGTTAACAAATTCAACAAAAAATATGTCAGCAAGCTTAAAAAGGACCAGTTTTATATCCTGGCCATGGATGCAAGTGATTTTTTAACTAAAAATGTAAGACCTGAGCTTAACAGGCTGAATGGTGAAATACAGAAGCTAAATAAGGATTTCATGCTTGCTCAGATGGAATTTGACGATAAGGTTTTTTACCCCGATGCCAACTCCACATTAAGAGTTGCTTACGGGACTGTTCAGGGATATTATCCAAAAGATGCTGTATATTATACACCCTACACTACCCTGAAAGGGATTATTGAAAAGGATAATCCCGAGATCTATGATTATGACGTTCCTGATAAACTCAAAGAGCTGTTCGCCAACCGTGATTTTGGGAGATATACACAGGGCGGGGAGGTTCCGGTTTGCTTTATTGCAAATAACCATACTACCGGAGGCAATTCCGGGAGTCCGGTAATCAACGGCGATGGATACCTTATCGGTATCAATTTCGACAGGGCCTGGGAAGGGGTTGCCAGCGACATGGCATTCAATCCGGATCAGAGCCGTAATATAAGTCTTGACATCAGGTATGCCCTCTTTATAATCGATAAATTTGCAGGTGCCGGGTATCTGTTGAACGAAATGACAATTATTGAGTAATTAGCCTAAGTTGCTGGTTACTGGTTACTGGTTACTTGTTGCTGGTTGATTAGGAATGAGTATTATTTTACCATCTAACCAGCAACCTGCAACTCAGCAACCTGCAACCAGACAGAACCATGCAACCTGCAACCAGCAACCAGCAACCTGCAACCAGCAACCAGCAACGCACTGCAACCTGCAACCTGCAACCTAGCAACCTGCAACCTGCAACCTGCAACCTGAGTTAATTAATGATCAGTATGATCTGATGGTTTTTAATTTGTCTGCAAATCTCTGGTAGACAGCCTCCTGCTCTGCAATCTGTTCTCTGACTTTTTCCTGCATTCTTTCATTCCTGGGGATATCACCTGTATCCTTGTCAATATCGGCATCAGCTCTGCCTATCTTCCTTTCAGATGATTCCAGAGAATTCTGGGCTTTTTTCTTTCTTTTTTCAAGCTCTTTGATCTGCTCTGTCTTCTCTTTCTGTGCTGGTCCGGCTTCCATGGTGCTCAACAGGGTGTTTTGTTCTGCAAGGGCGGCAGTAACTGTAGCAATTTCATTTTGTTGAAGGCTTATGTTTTCTTTTTCACTTACAATTGAACTATTGTTTGATTGTATCGATCTCTGCATTCGAGATTTTTCATTTTCAAGGGAGGAAAGCTCTTTCTGAAGCTCCCGAAGCTTCTTCTCTTCGGCATCAGCCTGATCTTTGGCAACTGAAATGTATTGAGTCTTTGAAAAATTCTTAAGGTAAATCTGCGCCTGGTTAAAAACTGCTTCATCAACACTTCTTTCAATGTACTGATCTTTTTTCAGTTCAAATGAAGCATAAAGCTGAAGCATTGAATCAAGTTTGATAAGCTTGCTAAAAACATTCAGGGGATTGGGGCTAACACTTCGGATTTTTGCACCAAATATCGACATTTCATTATTTTCGGTGACCACTCTTGATCTGGTTCCTGACTGTAAATCGTTAACCCACTCTTTTAGAGTCTTATCATAGTCTGCCTCCGGAATTGTGACGGATAATCCCGGCAGCTGGCTGTTCCCGATCTTAAGGCTGTCCTCTGAGACTATTATGGGTTTCTGAGCTTTTGTTCCAAAAAAAGGTATTAACAGCAAAAAAACAAGAGTAAATTTTATTTTCATAGCGAATTGTTTAATGTCCTGACTATATGATGTATAAATATACAAATAATTAAATAAACAGTTATTGCAAATTTCAGTTATGTTTTTTATCAAAAACAATGCCATTCATAATTAACTGAAAAGCAATATTTTGCGATGGTACCTGTGTAACTCAGAATTTTCTCCGCCCGATTGCTATCGGTAACGCACCTTTACACAGTCAAACCATAAGTCTCCGACAGATCCTTTGCCGGACATCGCATGTCAGGAAGCTTCCGGGGGGAGACCAGCAGACCAGTAAATTGAATTCAAAGGGATGCATTTTGTTTTTCGAGAAGCGATTTGAGGTTTTTTAGTCCGCCATCAAGGTCCTTCCCAAGCATTGCATCCATATCCATAAACAGCAGCATCAGGTTTGTCGGGTATTTGATCTTCCCATAAAAGCCCCAGGTTACTTTTGTTGCAGATTCACCTTCATCTTTAACCTCCATAAATGCATTATCGGTAGATTTCATTGGTTCATAGAACCTCAATTCATAGTCAATACGTTCACCATCTGTGATCTTTATTATCTCCTGTTCTCCTTTACCTGCCTCTTTAACAGGACTATCCCAGGCTGCAACAAAACCCTCTGTTGCATCAGTGCCCCTGAAGTCCCTCTTCATGCCGGGATCTATCTGACCCCAGACGCTGTATGTTTCCTGGTTTCTGAGGTATTTAACATAATCATAGACTGCCTGTCTGGGGAGATTGATGGATATTGAACGTTCAACAGTGTATTCTTTACTGACGAAGAGAGCAGCTACCAGTACAAGAACAATCAGCCCGGCCAGGGTTGCACCGAAATATTTGAGGAACTTTTTCATTGTTTTAGTCTTTTAAACAGCCTGATATACAAGCTATAACAATTATTTAGCCCAATTGTTCCGGATTTTCGAAATTTTAAGACTGTCTCAGAACAAGTGCCATTTCCAGTGCATTCAGATACACCGTGAACGATAAGCAGAAGGGTCGCAGTTAATAAAACGGGATAAATTTTCATTTCCCGTTATTAAAAGTAGCAGTTAAAGTATTAAAAATTATTATCTTTCAAGAGAAAATATTTTAAAAATGATCAGAATCGTAGCTGATGATAAAATTCCATTTTTAAAAGGAGCTCTCGAGTCATTTGCAAGCGTTACCTGGCTGCCCGGGAAACAGATTACAAGGGACGCAGCAATGAAGGCTGATGCATTGCTTGTCAGAACCCGTACAAGGTGCAACGCTGATCTGCTCGAAGGAACGCCGGTGAAGTTTATTGGCACTGCCACAATAGGTTACGATCATATTGATACGGTATATTGTGAAAAGAAGAACATAAAGTGGGCTAATGCTCCCGGCTGTAATTCATCTTCAGTTCAGCAATACATAGCAGCAGCTCTCCTGAAGATCTCAGCAGAATCAGGCTTTGATCTCCGGAATAAAACTCTTGGAATTGTTGGTGTCGGGAATGTGGGTTTAAAAGTTGAGAAGCTTGCAAAGAACCTGGGGATGAATGTAATTCTGAACGATCCTCCGCGTGAACGGGCTGAAAAGACTTATAATTTTGTCAGCCTTGATCAGCTTCTTGGAAGATCGGATATAATTACACTTCACGTTCCTCTTAATTGTGACGGTATTGATAAAACATGGCATCTTTTTGATGATTCTACCTTTAGCAAGGTTAAAAAAGGCAGCTGGCTAATTAATTCTTCGAGGGGAGAGGTTATTGACACCGAGGCTTTCAAGAAAGCACTTGTTGATGAGCGGTTAGCGGGAGCAGTGATAGATGTATGGGAGAAGGAACCGGAAATTGATATTCCCCTGATGCACATGGCTTTTCTTGCTACACCCCATATTGCAGGTTACTCCGCGGATGGGAAAGCAAATGGCACCGCCATAATGATAAAGGCTTTATGTGATGCATTCAGCTTGCCTGTCAGCAACTGGTATCCGGATGAAGTACCCCTTCCTCCCGAACCTCTACTTATTATTGACAGCAATGGGAAAAGTGATGAAGAGATACTTAGGAGAGCAGTCCTTCACACATATAATATTGCAGAAGACGATGTAAAATTGCGGTTCGATCCGTCACGCTTCGAGAAGGTGAGGGAAGAGTACCCTGTAAGAAGGGAATTTTCTTCCTTTACAGTTAAGCTGAAAGGCGATCCTAAAAAGGCAGGGGCGATTCTCGGAGCATTGGGATTCAGGGTCGAATCAGAATAGCTGACTGCGCCAGGTCCGTAGCGTGACCAGCTGAGCGAAAATATTTCCTGCAGTTTGCACATAATAATTCCGCAGATTCCTTCCGACCACCAGGATAAATTATATATGGATGAAATGACTAGACAGAATTTCAGCAGAAGGGATTTTGCAAAAAAGGCAGTTATTACCGGAACCGGCGCTGCTGCATTCCCATTAATGAAGAGCTTTAAAGCCTCAGAATCACATCCTTTAATGCCGGCATACAGCGGGAATCTGAAAATCAGTCTTAATGCCTTTTCTTTCGACAAGCCATTGCGTGCCGGAACGATGACCATTGACGACCTGCTTGATTATTGCGCAAAAACCGGCTTTGACGGAGTTGACCTTACAGGATATTATTTCCCGGGTTATCCGGCTGTACCTTCAGACGAATACATTTATCATATCAGGCAGAAAGCATTCAGGCTTGGTGTTGAGTTGGGCTGCACAGGGGTCAGGAATGATTTTACCTGGTCCGATCCTCTAAAAAGAAATTCTGAAAAGCAGCTTGTAAAGGACTGGATAGTGGTGGCTCATAAACTTGGCGCTCCCGGCCTGCGGATATTTGCCGGAACACTCTCGAAGGAGACATATTCATGGGAGGAGAGAGCAAAATGGATAGCCGAGGATATCCGGGAGTGTTCAGAAATCGCCAAAAACCATGGTGTGATGCTGGCATTGCAGAACCACAATGATTTCTTAAAGGATTCTTCAGATGTTGAGAGAATGATGAAACTCATCAATTCAGAATGGGTAGGCCTGATGCTGGATATTGGAAGCTATCATACTGCAGATCCTTATGCAGATATATCAGCCAATGCCGGACTTGCAATCACCTGGCAGATGAAAGAAAAAGTTTTTGTTAATGAAACCCAGGTTGATACGGATTATAAGAAGATCCTTGAAATAGTTTTGCAATGCGGGTACAAAGGTTACCTTCCCCTTGAAACCCTTGGCGAAGGCGATCCCTTCACCAAGGTAGAAGTATTGTTTAAAAAAGTGAGGGCAGTATTGACTGCCTGAATCTCATTTTCAAGGTTTCCAGTCCCGGATTATTATTCTGTCCTGGTAGAGCTTTACTTCCAGTTTTTGTTTGCCTCTCCATTTCAGTTCCCGGATGTACTCGATCGGGATGGTTACTGCATAGCTTGTGCCTCCTGCTATTTTGGTCAGTTTTCGTACTTTTCTTTCCTTTGTTTTCTTAAGTGCCATAGTTTTAATTTTTTATCTACGTAGTAATATACGTAGTTTCCTACATAGATGCAAGCCACCGTTGTCCATCTCCCGATCTGGGGATCATAGAATCGAGCACCGAAATCATGTCAATTTCTTACTAATGATTTTTTGGCTATTTCATGTAGACAAAATAAGTATATTTCTCAAATCAGACAGATATGGAAAGTATCAAAAATATAGCTACTGATAGAAACCAATGTTTAATTACTTTGTTTTTTAAAGTGGTACATTATCTTTGCATAGCAGGGAGGAAGACCGTCATGAAAAAGCAAATACTATGCGTACAGTAACTATAGAACTTACAGGAAACAATTCCTTAAAGGCATTGAAGGATTTAGAGCATAAACATTTGATACGCATTTTGAAGGAACCGGATTTAAAATCGTATTCACTTCCTGGTGAACCAATTAGTAATGAGGATTTCAGGAATTGGGTTGAGTATGCAGAGAACTCTCTTACAGTAAGTTTAACCGAAGCCAAACTAGGATGGGCAGAGCAAAGGAAGAAGCTCCAAAAGCTTATTCATTGAGGCTAACCGAAAGCGCCTTACAGGACTTAGATAATATTACCGGTTACATTGCCTATATAAAGCACCAACCATTAAACGCCATTAGAGTAGGTGATGAGATTATCAAAACTATTGACCGGATCGAGAAAAATCCTTCAGCTTTCCGGGAATGCGAAGAAATGCCCACTATTAACAAACTCTATCGTAAAGCAGTTTGCCTTAAGCTGGCTTATAATCTATAAAATAATGCCTGCAGAAATAGTAATTCTCGGTATAATTCATGCGCATCGAAGAAAATCAAGAATCAAAAATCTTAGAAAAGTCAAATAATAATCTTCAAAATTGACCTTTCAGACTCCAGGACTTTCAGACTTTCAGACTTTAAGACTTTCAGACTTTATCAGGCAAGCACCTTTTCCTTTACGGCTGCAAATTCCTTCACCTGGAATACAAATGCCTGAAGCCTTGTGTCAAGTGAAACAGAATCCTGTCCATCATAAGCTATATTGATGAAAGGCATATTGTTATGATCCTTGCGGAAGGAATCGCTGACCGAAGCTACCACTGTTCCGGGCATACAGGTAAACGGCAGAATTGCAGCCAGACCCGAAACCCCTCTTTTTGTAAGCGCTACCGATGTCCCCATAGCAATGGGAGGATCGCCATCATAGAATTCATTCACATAAGTGTTGCAAAACTTCAGCATTTCATGAAGTGATACATCCTTCTCATGATCGGTGAATTTCTTAATACCCCTCAATAATGAACTTGCAATAACATCCTGGCCGAAGCCCTGAATTTTGGATTTGATGATTCCTTTATTATCATTTTTCCACCTGCTGTCGCGTGTAAACCGGTACGTGGAATAATAGATCCATTCCGAGAATGGTCCTATAACTACTTCAACGCCAAGTTCTTCAAGCCGGTTTGCAATATTACCGTTGCATCCTGCATTATCACGCATAAATATCTCACCGATAATGCCCACAACAGGTCTTCTCTCGCTCCTGTCTACCTTTATTGCCAGGAAATCTCCGGCTATCCCGGAAAGTACTTTATGGAGGCCGCGCGAGCCTTTTTCGATGCATCTTTCGAGCCGGTGGATCGCATCCTGATAGAGACGATCCGATTCTCCTTTATTGATCTCATAAGGTCTTGTTTCCCTGTAGATCTTCCTTATATAGTCGGCAACAATAAATCCCTTCCAGGCATTAATCCTGAACTTCTGGCCATGTTCTCCTGCGACATCTTCATAAGATGTATCATTTGAAGGAGTGATAAGCTCTGCCTTCTCAAATCCCAGGCGGTCGAATAAGATCCTGTGAAACTGGTTATATTGTCCAAACCGGCATGGTCCGTTATGATCAGGCATGAAGAAGCTCATTTTTGAAGGGTCCGCTCCGGGTTCCTGTAATTTTTTTATGAAGCTTCCGGTAGTACAGATCATCGGGAAACACTCCTTGGAAGATGTATATTTCCTTCCAATAGCCAGATCCTCCTCATCCTGCATCGGAAGCACCTCCGAAGGAACTCCTATGCTACGTGCGGCAGCAGCAAGCATATAAGCGCCGTCGTTCATATATGGAAAATACAATACCCTGTCCTTTGGAGGAGATGCCGGACTTGGGCGTGGCCTGTAGATGGTCACCTCCTTTTTCTCATTC
>CAWDYR010000010.1:0-61664 GCA_963806555.1 uncultured Bacteroidales bacterium
CCCCCTCTCCCGGTGTGAGAGGGGGACTTAAACACATATCTTCCACTGATTTACAAAAGGATAAACAATTGGTTTCTAAGCCCCTCCCACCTCGGGGGAGGGGTTGGGGAGAGGTCCCGGACAGGATGATTCCTCTGTGGAACTCTGTGTAAGTTCTTAATTCCTTTGCGTTCTTTGCGTTTAATGGATTTCTTTCTAATTTTATCTTATGCCAAAAACCAAAACAGTCTTTATCTGCCAGAACTGCGGCGCCGAATCCCCGAAGTGGATCGGAAGGTGCCCTTCATGCAAGGAGTGGAATACCTACCATGAAGAGATAATCGCACCCTCAACATCCGCCCGCGGGCAGGCATTTGTCTCCGACCGTGAGAAAAGGAAGCCTGAACTCCTCCACACCATAAGCTCCGATGAGCATGACAGGCAGAAGACCGGGATCGCTGAACTTGACAGGATCCTCGGAGGCGGTATCGTTGCAGGATCACTGATCCTGCTGGGAGGAGAGCCCGGCATCGGGAAGTCAACGCTTGCCTTGCAGCTGGCCCTGACACTTAAGGACAAGAACATACTCTATGTCTCGGGCGAGGAGAGTGAAGAGCAGATAAGCCTCAGGGCTAAAAGGCTCAGGAACTCCAATCCCGGATGTTACGTATACAGCGAAACCGAACTTGAAAATATTCTCGCCCAGGCTGAAAATTTAAAGCCCGGATTGATAATCATCGATTCAATCCAGACAATCAGCACAGGTATTCTCGAATCCTCCGCAGGATCAGTTTCACAGGTAAGGGAGTGTGCGGGGCAGCTTCTCAGGTATTCAAAAATAACCGGTATCCCGGTCTTCCTGATAGGACACATAACCAAGGACGGGACAATTGCCGGGCCCAAGGTGCTGGAGCATATTGTTGATGTTGTACTTTATTTTGAGGGTGACAATAATTATATCTACAGGATCCTGCGGCCAGTGAAGAACAGGTTTGGTTCCACCTCGGAGCTCGGGATCTTCGAGATGCTTGAATCCGGATTAAAGGAGGTGGCCAACCCCTCCGGGATGTTCATAAATCAGCATGATGAACCCCTCAGCGGGATTGCAATTGCCGCCACAGTCGACGGGGTAAGACCGTTTCTTATAGAGACACAGGCGCTGGTCAGCAGCGCCGTTTACGGAACCCCCCAGAGAAGCTCAATGGGATTTGACACGCGCCGTCTCAACATGCTTCTGGCAGTGCTCGAAAAAAGGGCTGGTTTCAGGCTCGGAATAAAAGATGTCTTTATGAATATTGCGGGCGGGATCAAGGTAAATGACCCGGCAATCGACCTTGCCGTAATAAGTTCAATTCTCTCTTCAAATCTTGATATTCCGGTTGTCAAAGAAGCCTGCTTTGCAGGAGAAACAGGCCTTTCAGGAGAGATAAGGCCGGTGTCGAGGATCGAACAACGTATCCGGGAGGCCTCGAAAATGGGATTCAGTAAGATCTATATTTCCAAATTTCATAATAAAGTCACCAGTAATGATGCCGGCATAGAGATAGTTCGTGTGGGTAAAGTCGAAAACCTGGTAAGGTTACTCTTCGGATGAAGCTGTGCCCAGCCTAGTATCTTTGTCTCTGGTAGTCATCCTGCCTTGCATTTTCCCTTTTTACCTTGTTGCAGTCGAGTTCAACATTAAATCCGGCAGGACGATCAAAAACGTCAGCCTCCATTATCCCAAACTGGGGATCGGAATATACCTTTTTAAGGAAGATAGCAAACACGGGAAGAGCCATAGCGGCGCCCTGTCCCTCACCGAGAGTCTCGAAGTGGATCGACTGGTCCTCCCAGCCGCTCCAGACACCTCCGACAAGATTGGGAGTAATACCCATGAACCAGCCGTTAGAGTGGTTCTGCGTAGTCCCTGTCTTGCCACCAATCTGATTCAGCAGGCTGTAGGGTTCCCTCCTGACCCTGTTTCCCGAACCTGTCCGCACTACCTCCTGAAGCAGGTCAAGCATCAGATAAGCCTGTTCTTCGGTTAATACCTCTTCAATTCCGGGTGTGAATTTTGAAAGGGTATTTCCATTCTTGTCGTCGATCCTGGTTACATACATAGGCCGGGTATATACCCCTTTGTTGGCAAAGGTCCCGTAAGCTCCTACCATCTCTTCAAGCTTTATATCGGAAGTCCCCAAAAATATTGAAGGCACGGGATCAATAAAACTCCTGATACCCATCTTTTTCATCAGATCCGCCACGGCGGCCGGCCTGAATACTGTCATCAGCCATGCTGATATGTAGTTTTCAGACTGTGCAAGGCCCCATTTCAGGGTGACCATCTTCCCGTGATATTCTTTGGGTCCCGAGCTTCTCGGTTTCCATGGCACTGAGTCGCCCGGGAGATCAAACGACCGTGGTATGTTCTCGACTTCATAACATGGCGAGTAACCGTTCTGCATCGCAATTGTATACAGAAATGGCTTTATTGTACTTCCCACCTGCTTTCTTTGCTGGGTTACTGCATCCCATTTGAAATACCTGAAATCGGGCCCTCCGACATAAGCCTTGACATATCCGTTATGCGGATCTTCAACAAGGAACGACGAGCGGACAAAGTATTTATAATATCTGACGGAATCCAAAGGTGTCATAACAGTATCAATTTCTCCTTTCTCATTCCATGCAAATACAGTCATCTCAGTCCTGGTATTGAAAGCAAGCATTATTGAATCAAGAGGGACACCCCTTGCTTTCATCATTATATACCTTTCACTATCCTTTACCGATCTCATTATCTGTTCGTCGACTTCCTTTTTTGTCAGGTCATTCGAATAGGGAGGATTTCTGAAGCCTTTGGCCCTCTTGTAAAAATCGGGCTGCACCTCAGTCGACAGGTGCTCCCTGACAGCCTCCTCAGCATATTCCTGCATGCGTGAGTTGATGGTTGTATATATTTTCAAACCGTCGCTGTAGACATCATAATTTGATCCGTCAGGCTTTTTATTTTTGTTGCACCACCCGTAAAGCGGATTGTTTTCCCACTCCCACAATGCATCCTCATAAGAGGATTCCTGCTGGTATCTGCTCCTGTCTGGTTCAGGCTTTCTCATGGTATTCCTTATATATTCACGCAGATAGGTAGCAAGTCCTGTGTTATGATCTTCAAGTCTGAAATTAAGTTCTATGGGCAGCTGCTTTACCGAATCAGCCACAGACGGTGTGATATAACCGTATTTTGCCATCTGCGACATCACGACGTTTCTCCTCCGGAGCATAAGATCGTAATTTCTGACCGGGTTGTACCTTGTTGAGGCTTTGAGCATGCCGATGAGAACTGCAGCCTCCTGGAGTTTAAGTGAATCGGGAGGTACATTAAAATAGACCCTTGAAGCCGACCTTATGCCGACCGCATTATAGCTGAAGTCGAATTTATTCAGGTACATTGTGATGATCTCCTCCTTGGTGTAGCTTCTTTCAAGTTTGACAGCTGTCTGCCACTCTTTGAATTTTGAAACGCCAAGTTTAAGCTTTTTCACAAAAGCTGAAGTTCTTGCCGTATCCCTGGGGTATAGCTGCTTTGCAAGCTGCTGGGTAATTGTGCTTCCGCCTCCTGTATTTTGTCCCATCAGAATGGTGCGGACCACAGCCCTTCCCAATCCCCTGACATCAATTCCTGAATGCCTGTAGAATCTGATGTCTTCCGTTGCTACAAGAGCATCCATAAGATATGGCGACAGGTCCTTATAGTCAGTCCAGGTCCTGTTCTCGACACTGATCTTTCCAAGCAGCACTCCATCCTCGGAATAAACTTCTGCTGCAAGGTTATACTCGGGATTTTCGAGCTCCCTGAAAGATGGCATTGGCCCAAGCTTTCCCCTGGAGATCAGAATGAATAAAAAGACGATGACAAAGAAGGGGAAAATGAATAACGACCAGAACCAAATGAGGTATTTTTTGTTGTTTGAATTGCCTTTCATTCTACTCAGGAATTTGCCCAAAAATAGTAATTAATAAAGAATCTTAACGGTTTATTTTGAAGTTTGGTACCTAAATGATTTACTTTGTCGTGTTTTTAAATGCAATATAATTCCATTGGATATGATCGAAAATCTTGTAATTGTTGAGTCACCTGCAAAAGCAAAAACTATTGAGAAATTTCTGGGGAAAGATTTCCGTGTCGTGTCAAGTTTCGGCCATATCAGAGACCTTGCGAAGAAAAATCTTGGTATAAATATTGAGAAGAATTTTGCCCCGGATTACGAAGTACCTAAAGAAAAGGTAAAAGTTGTAAGTGAACTCCGGAAAGCTGCGGCAGAATCTAAAAATATATGGATAGCATCGGATGAGGACCGTGAGGGGGAGGCTATCGCATGGCACCTCATCAACGTCCTGAAACTCGATCTTGCGACTACCAGACGGATCGTTTTTCATGAAATAACCAAAGATGCAATCTCCAACGCAGTTCTCTCCCCGCGGCAGGTTGACATGAATCTTGTCAACTCACAACAGGCACGTCGCATCCTGGACAGGCTTGTAGGTTTTGAAATATCTCCTGTTCTCTGGAAGAAGGTACAACCGTCCTTATCGGCCGGGAGGGTGCAGTCGGTTGCCGTAAGGCTCATTGTCGAACGGGAAAGGGAGATCATCTCATTTAAAACCGAATCCTCCTTCCGGATTAACGGTATCTTTCATATTGATGAGATAAAAACGGAAAACAACATACTGAGAGCGGAAGCCTCCAAAAGATTTCCGCATGAAAAAGAGGCGCTTCAGTTCCTTGAATTATGTAACTCTGCCGAATTCACGGTAAACGGGATCACTGTGAAACCGGGAACCCGGTCGCCCGCCCCGCCGTTCACAACCTCCACGCTTCAGCAGGAAGCCTACCGCAAGCTTGGATTTTCGGTATCACAAACAATGGCTGTCGCTCAAAAACTTTATGAAGCCGGGAAAATAACCTACATGAGGACAGACTCGACAAATCTTTCAAAACTGGCGCTTTCAAAATCGAGGGAAGTTATCATCTCTGAATTTGGGGAGAAATATTCAAAAACCAGGCAGTTTAAGACCAGGTCAAAAGGAGCCCAGGAGGCACATGAAGCAATAAGACCCGCATACCCTGAAGTCTCAACTGTATCAGGAAGTCAGAATGAAAAGAAACTATATGAGCTGATCTGGAAAAGAACTATTGCATCACAGATGTCGGATGCCGAAGTTGAGAAGACCACGATATCAATAAGCATGAACAACACCGCCATTACCTTTACATCAACCGGCGAGGTGATAAAGTTTGACGGATTCCTGAAGGTATATGCCGAGTCGTCCGACAGTGACAATGGCGATGATGAAAAATATATAATCCCTCCCGTCAGGAAAGGAATGACACTTATTTACGACACTATTTCTGCAACCCAGAAATATACCGCTCCCCCGCCACGCTACACCGAGGCAAGTCTGGTCAAGAAACTTGAAGAGCTGGGTATTGGCCGGCCATCAACATACGCCCCTACGATCTCAACGATTCAGAACAGGGGTTACGTTCTGCGCGAAGACAGGCCGGGAGTAAAACGCCAGCTTAAAATAATCACTCTTTCAAACGGAAAGATTGCCGCTTCATCCAAAACCGAAGCTGCAGGAAAAGAGAAGTCCAAACTATTCCCACAGGATATCGGGATGATAGTAAATGATTTTCTGGTTGAGAATTTTTCAGAAATTGTAGACTTCAATTTCACTGCTGATGTGGAAGAACAGTTTGACAAAATTGCCGACGGGAAACTTAAATGGACAGGAATGCTCGACAAGTTCTACACGCCATTTCATAAAACAGTACTTAACACCCTTGAGAATAAAGACAGAAAATCAAGTATAAAGATACTGGGTAAACATCCTGAGACCGGAGAGCAGGTATCAGTAAAAATGGGCAGGTATGGCCCTGTGGCGCAGATCGGAGAGCAGGGAACCGATGAAAAACCGAGGTTTGCCAGCCTTACAAAAGATCAGCTCATCGAAACCATCACACTTGAAGAGGCTTTGAACCTGTTCCGTCTTCCGCGCTCCCTCGGATTATACGAGGGTGATGAAATGGTGGTTGGCAGCGGCAAATTCGGGCCTTATGTAAGATACAGAAATAAATTCTATTCGTTGAAGAAGGGAGTTGATGATCCTTACTCGGTCACAGTCGAAAGGGCTGCAGAATTAATTAAGGATAAAAATGAAAGTGATCAGAAAAAGATAATTAAGGATTTCGGGGAAATGAAGCTCCTGAACGGAAGGTACGGACCATATCTTGTTATGGATAAGAAGAATTACAGGCTGCCTAAAGGAACCGAGGCTGATAAACTTACAAAAGAGGACTGCCTGAGGATCATTGAAAACAGTGAGAAACCCAAAAAAAGTTCCTGAAAGAGTATGTTAGACCTGAATGATTATTTCAATCCTGTCAGCATCGAAAGCCCTGATTTTGAACACCTGGCTGGTAATGCAGGCTTTCCCCACAGCATTACTGTCCATACCGATAATAACCCGATAAAAGATCTGAATGGATTTAAAGTTGCATTGATCGGTGTACCTGATGGCAGGAATTCATCGAATCAGGGTTCGGAGAAAAGCCCGGGCGCTATCCGGCAACAGCTTTTCAAACTTGCAAGAGTCCCCGGAAAGACTAAGATAATTGACCTGGGCAATATGAAGCAGGGTTCCTCATTCAGTGATACCCTGGCGGGTCTTACAGATATCCTTTGCACGCTTCTTGAGGCAAATGTATTTCCGGTTATTTTAGGAGGAAGCAGCGCGCTTGTCACCGCAGTAGACATGGCTTTCACCCTTGGAAAAACAAAGTACACACTTATTGCTGTTGATCCCAGGATTGATTTCAGCAACGAACGTAACATCCCTGATTCGTGCAATTATCTGAACAAAATTCTTAACCGTAAAAGCACTTTTAGCCAGTATATTAATATAGGGTATCAGACTTATCTGAATGATCAACAGGTGCTGAACAGATTTATAAGAAAGCAGTGGGAGCTTGTAAGGATAGGTGATGTAAGGCAGGCGATCTACCTTACCGAACCCCTGTTCAGGGATTCCCAGGCTGCAATCTTTGACATTTCGGCAGTCAGGCAATCGGATGCCCCCGGCACAGCACACCCTTCACCCAACGGGTTTTACGGTGAAGAGATCTGTTTGCTGGCAAGATATGCGGGCATCTCCGATAACCTTAAGATCTTCGGTCTCTTCGAAGTTAATCCTGACCTGGATACCAGATCACAGACCACCGGACTTGCAGCCCAGATAATCTGGTTTTTTCTTGAAGGGTTTTCACAGAAACAATACGAAGCGCCGGTATTGAGCAACAATAACTCGGGACGGTTCATCAAATATCACGTCAGGATAACCGATCTTGCTGATGATATGATATTTATAAAGAGCAATCTGACCGAAAGGTGGTGGCTGATGCTCAGCGACGATAACGGGGGTGATATTTATGTTGCCTGTTCTCATGAGGATTATCTTAAAGCCAACAGAAATGAAGTGCCTGACAGGTGGGTAAAAGCTGCCAACAGATTTAAGTCCTGACCTTTCAAATAATTTTATTATTTCCACGTTTAAACAATTGTCATTCCCTGTTGTCAATAAGTGTGGGGGAATGTTTAAAAGTTTAAATTAATGTTCCGGCCGTTTGTATACTTTTAAGAATTTTATTTACTTTACAGGTTCAATAAATGGGCTTATTCTAATATAGAGAAGTGAAAAAAACAACCATTACATTTCTGATTTTTTTAGCCGTATTTATTCCCGGGTTTTCACAGCAGGATCCTCTGACGAGTAATTACATGTTCAACACCCTCGCCTTTAATCCTGGCGTTGCAGGAACATCAGGGATGATATGTGCGACTGCCCTTAACCGGCAGCAGTGGGTCGGATTCACCGGTGCTCCCTCAACGACGGTTTTTAATATCAGCGCTCCGTTTAACCCGTTTAAGATAAGCAGCGGCATCGGTTTGAAAGTCGAGAGTGATAACATAGGGTTTGACAGGGACATTAACCTGTCATTAGCCTACTCATATCTGACTGAGATTGGCAAGGGAACGCTGGGTATCGGTGTGAGTGCAGGGATGCTCAATAAGACCCTCGACCCTAAATGGGTGATACCTGACGGAGACATCTTTACTCCTCCCTCGGGAGACCCGCTGATTCCTGAAAATAAGGAAAGTTTTGTTGCATTCGATGCCGGGCTTGGCGTTTATTACAGAACAGACAAATATTATGCAGGATTGTCGGTAACACACATTAACCAGCCTAAAATAAAATTCACCAAAGGCACGCCTTATGTAAGCCGGCATTATTATCTTACAGGAGGTTACATCCTGCAGCTGCCGAATCCTTCATTCGAGTTGTTACCATCTGTTTATGCATTGAGCGACGGGAAGGTGATACAAATTTCAGTAACTTCTTTAGTAAGATACAATAAAAAGGTTTGGGGTGGCGTTTCTTACAGACCCGGAAATGCACTTGTGGGTATTGCAGGGGTGGAATTGTTCAACGGGATCAGGATCGGATATGCTTACGACTTCACGATTTCAGATATCCGGAAGAACACAAGCGGGTCGCACGAGTTCATGGTCAATTATTGTTTCGATATCAGCCTGGGCAAGAGCCCGATGAGATATAAAAGTATACGGTTTTTATAATGATGTTTAAAAAATAACTTATTTGCAATACAAAATCCCAATTATTATGAAAAAGGAAATCCTTTCAGCTCTGATAATCATTACCTTATTAGGTGGCTGCAAATCCTCAAACACTGGAGAACTCACCGGGGTCGTTGGGAGAAAAAATTTCTTTGAACCGGAACCTTTCGAAATGGCTTTCATCCCTGCCGGAAGTTTTACAATGGGACCAAGTGACCAGGATGCGGTCTTTGCCATGAACAGCATATCCAAGACTGTTACTGTTGAAGCTTTCTGGATGGACCAGACCGAAATCACCAATAATAAGTACCGTCAGTTCGTATATTATGTACGCGATTCCATCCTGAGGACCAAGCTTGGTGAAGCACAGGTTCCTGACCGCGAGTATTTTGTTACAGACCAGGACGGAAATGTAATTGAACCTTACGTCATTAACTGGGAAGAAAGAATCGATCCCGAGGAAGAAACAACTGCAGCTGTCCTTGAAGAAATGTATTATCTTCCGGAAGAAAGGTTTAACGGCAAAAAACAAATCGATGTCAGGAAACTGAACTATACTTATTTCTGGGTCGATTACCAGCAGGCCGCAAAATCAAAATACATATATGATTATGCAAGCAATACAGGAAGATACGTAGGACAGGTTACCAACCGCGATGGCGTAACAACAGCTGTGAAAGACCGTTCTTCATTCATCAGGCACGATACCATTAACATTTATCCCGATACGCTTGTGCTGGATCAGGGACTTTACCTATTCATTCAATGATCCGCAGGCTGACCTCTACTTCTGGCATCCGTCGTTCGATGACTATCCGGTTGTAGGTGTTTCCTGGCTCCAGGCCACGGCTTTCAGCAGATGGCGGACAGACTTTATGAATACATCCCTGAGGAAAAACGGCGTTGCCGATGTTCAGGCTTACAGGCTGCCCCTTGAAACCGAATGGGAATATGCAGCAAGAGGAGGTCTCGACCTCTCAATGTATCCCTGGGGAGGACCCTATACAAGAAATTACCAGGGTTGTTTCCTGGCCAACTTCAAACCATTACGCGGTAACTATATCGATGACGGAACAGTCTATACCGCTAAGGCAGGATCGTACGAACCAAACGAATACGGGTTGTTTGATATGTCGGGAAACGTGGCAGAGTGGACCTTGTGTGCATATCATCCCTCAGCATACATCTTTCAGCATGATCTTAATCCCAACTATGAATATAATGCAAGGCCTCAGGACCCGCCGGTGCTGAAACGTAAGGTAATCCGGGGAGGTTCATGGAAGGATATTGCATATTTCCTTGAGACAAGTACAAGGGATTATGAATATCAGGATTCAACCAAGTCATATGTTGGATTCCGCAACGTAAGGTCTTACATAGGAGTAAATCAATAATAAATAACTTAAAATAATCAGGTATATGAGCCTAGCAGAAGTAGTACAAAGCAGCGGATGGAAGAATTTTATGGCCAAACTTTATGGTATAGGTGCTTCTATCGTTATTATTGGTGCATTATTTAAAATACAGCACTATCAGTTCGCCGGATTGATGCTTGGCATTGGTCTGTGCACAGAAGCTATAATCTTCTTCTTTTCAGCATTTGAACCTCTGCACGAGGATGTTGACTGGACACTGGTTTATCCCGAACTCGCCGGAATTCCGGACGAAGAACCGGGTTCAGTCGGAATGGGATCAGGCCGCGGCGGTGGTATGGTCGGGGCAGGAGGAGGAGCAGGAGGAGTAGGCGGCGGATCAGGATCCGTTGCACTTATGAAATTTGATGAAATGCTCGAAAAAGCCAAGTATCACTCCCGAGCTGTTCCAGAACCTTGGAATCGGAATGAAAAAATTCAGCGAGTCGGCAACCAACCTGAACGCAATGGGCGATATTTCAGCGGCATCTTCAAAATATATGAATACAATCCATGCAGCCAATGACTCACTCGGAAGATTATCCGATACCTACCAGAGTACAGCTAAAGTCCTGAATGACACAAATACAAATTATGCCAGGATGGCAGATTCATTCTCCATAATCGAAACCGGAGGTAAATCATATCAGCACCAGCTCGAATCGCTGAACAAAAATCTGTCGGCGCTGAACACTGTCTATGAACTTCAGAGGAAAGGTGCGGATGAACACATTAAGGAATCTGAATCATTATACAGAGGGATTCAGACTATTATGAAAGATCTTGCAGAGTCAGCAGGTGATAGTAAAAAATATCGTGAACAGATCGGCAAGCTCAACGAGAACCTGACAGCATTGAATAGTGTCTATGGGAATATGCTTGCTGCGATGAATGTTAAATAGCGTGACATTTTAATTACCTAACTAAATTACCCAGAAAAATGGCTCACGAAAGGCTATCTCCAAGGCAAAAGATGATCGGTATGATGTACCTGATTCTTACTGCTATGCTTGCACTTAATGTGTCAAAGGAGGCCATTGAAGCTTTTAAAAAAGTTGACAGAAGTCTTACACAGACTATCGCGAATTACGTTTCAAAAAATAACCTTATCTATAGCGAGTTCGACAGGGCAGCTGCTGAGAATCCTACAAAAGCAGGGAAATTCAAGACTGCCGCTTATGAAGTAAAAGCCCGTGCAGATGAAGCTTTTAATTTTATCCAGGATCTTAAAATAGAGATAATAACCAAGGCAGAAGGTGAGGACACACCTGCCATAAAGGGAAACGAAGTTATCATTGAAGAAGTAAAACGTATTGACGACAACAATATCCCGTCTGAAGTTCTTATTGGCGCCAGCGAAAACGGGAAAGCGAACACTCTTAAAGCATTGATTAATGATTACCGCGAGTTCCTTGTAAGCACACTCGACGGGAATAATCCAAATGCAGAAGCTGCCCTTTTGTCGAGTCTCAATACCGACGACGGACATGATCTTGACGGACAACCGGCACGCTGGGAAAATTTAACCTTCCAGACTCTGCCTCTTGTTGCCGTCATAACTATTCTTTCAAAAATGCAGGTCGACGTAAGGAACGGTGAAACCGAGGTGCTGAATTACCTTTATTCACAGATTGACGCCGCCGCATTCAAACTGAACAAGCTTGTTCCGATAGTTATTCCCAATTCAAACTATGTTACGCTTGGCAGCGACTATCAGGCAGCAGTATTTATTTCAGCTGCTGATACCACGCAGCTTCCTGTTGTTACTGTTAACAATTCCGTTCTTCCCCTTGATGATGCAGGCAGGGGTATTTACAGAGTCCGTGCTTCTTCTACAGGTCCTAAACGGTGGGGTGGAATCATTTCCCTCAAAGGTCCTGACGGTTCAACAAAGACTTATCCGTTCGATGCCACATATAATGTGGGAGAACCCAATGTCGTTGTTTCACCGACAGCAATGAATGTTATGTATTTCAATATATTAAACCCCATCGATGTTTCTGTGCCAGGAGTCAGCCCCAATAATATAAAGATCAGGGTGGTCAACGGTTCATATACTACTGAGAAGGTCAAGAACTCGAAAGGTGTGAGTTTCCGCGGGAACTGGGCTGTCAAACCAAACGCTGTGGGTCAGAATGTCCAGATAATTGTATCGGCAGTGGATAATACCGGCAAATCAACGACATATCCGCCTATTGACTTCAGAGTTAAGCCTGTTCCACCTCCCACGGCAGTGTTTGCCGGTAAAAATACCGGTTCGGTAGCTAAAAATACTGCAGCCGCACAAACCGGTGTTTATGCAACACTTCCTGATTTCGATTTTGACCTTGTGTATAAGGTTACCGGTTTTACGGTGCTATACACCGATAACCGCGGAGATTTTGAGGAACAGAGCACCAGCAGCGCTCTGACACAGAAGCAGAAAGATCTGATCAACCGTCTTACACGCGGTAAGAACCTGTTTATTAAAGACATCAAATGTCTGGCACCCGACGGGAGAACCCTCGATCTGAACCCGATAATATTAAAGATTGATTAGTTACATAAACTGTATAACGATGAATAAGAAAATCTTTTTTGGAATTATCGTCTTCGCAATGTGCGGCCTGGCCAATGCCCAGTCGTTCGGCGATATTTACCAGAAATCAATGCCCGATAATAAGAAGATCAACTATCCCTACCTCAGGGAGGCCGATGTCATCTGGTCAAAGAAGATATGGCGCCTCGTTGATCTGAGGGAAAAGATCAATCAGCCGTTGTATTATCCTACCAGACAAACCCAGGATGGCAGGAAGAGCCTGATCATGATCCTTATGGATGAGATCAGGGCAGGACGGCTGGCTGCCTTTTCACCGCTTGATACCACTTTGCCGACAACCTATGATGAAATTGAAACAAACATGGGTGCGACAACCAGGATTCAGCAGATCCAGATAAACGCTGAAGGCCAGACAAAAGACACTACAATAACCGAAGCAGCCAAACCTGAAGAGGTAAAACAAATAATGGTATATGAAGAGTGGTATTTTGACAAGAAGCTTTCCAAGCTCGATGTCAGGATCATTGGAATCGAACCCTACTGGATGGGCTATGATCCTCAGCTTGGACGCGCCCTCAGAAAGCCCCTGTTCTGGATAAGATATGACGACATCCGTGACGCCCTTGCAAAAAATGAAGCATTCGTGGCCAGCAATGATGCTCAGAGAATATCATTCGATGACCTCTTTATGCAAAGGCGATTCGGAAGCATAATCTTCGGGGAGTCAAACGTATTCGACGACAGGATGGTAAATGACTATACAATTGGTAAATATACCCTCTTCGAAGCTGAACGTATCAAGAATGAACTGTTCAATATAGAGCACGATCTTTGGGAGTTCTAAGAGAACACCAGCACTTTAAAATCCCCGTCAGGGGATTTTTTTTTACTTTATTGATATTTATCCCCGGTAGCGTTCCTCACATCTTCAAGATAATTCTTGATATTCTGTTCCTCCTCTTTCTTCACGATAAGCAGTACATCAGGGGAATCAACTACTATGAAATCCTTAAGCCCCTGTACAACTGCAACTTTATGAGGTGAAATATTGAAGATATTGCCTTTACTGTCGTATGAGAATACTTCCCCGTTAACCTTTGAATTTCCCTTCTTGTCAATTACCGAATGCTCATGGAGCGAGCTCCATGTGCCAAGATCGGACCATCCGATGTCGGTGCCCATTACATATACATTATCAGCCTTTTCCATAATACCGTAGTCGATCGAAATGCTCCTGCACTCTGCATATGTCGTTCCGATGAATTTACTTTCCCGCTCAGACCCATAGAATTTCTTCCCTTCCTCAAAAGCAGAGAACATGTCAGGCAGATATTTCTCAAATGCAGCCATTATGGATTTGATGGTCCAGATAAAAATACCTGAATTCCAGTAAAAGTCTCCGCTCTCGAGAAAGACCTTTGCAAGCTCCAGGTCAGGTTTTTCGGTAAAAGTCTTCACCTTCATCAGGTTATCAAATCCGCTTACCGGTTTCTTGCGGTCCGACTGGATATAACCATAACCTGTTTCAGGCCGGTCGGGCTTTATCCCGAGTGTCAGCAATGCATCGTTTTTTTCTGCGAACTCAAAACCTTTCTTTAACACCTCATTGAACTTATCTTCCTTTATGATAAGATGGTCGGCAGGAGTTACAGCTATGATGGCATCCGGGTTGTCCTTTAAAATCCGGAAGGTACCGTATGCAATGCATGGTGCTGTATTTCGCCTGAAAGGCTCGCCAAGGACATTGGCTGGATCTGTATCGATCTGCTCAGTTACAAGATTCCTGTGTTCTGCACTTGTGACAATATAAATATTCTCTTTCCTGCAAATCGTGCTGAACCTCCTGTAGGTCTGCTGCAAAAGGGTTTCACCTGTTCCGAGTATATCAAGAAACTGTTTAGGTTTTTCACGGCGGCTCAACGGCCAGAAACGGCTACCCACACCACCAGCCATGATTATAACATACCAGTTGTCCATACGCAATTTATTTTACCGGTTAACGATATACAAATATATAACTATTTTGCCCATTCCTGATTTAAACCAGGATGAACGAATTACCATAAATATTTGTAATTTTATCGTTTGTGAAAATTAACCTATGTTTAAATTCTTATCACAAGTTGGAAGCTATTTTATCCTGCTGAAAAAGGTTCTCTCCAAACCTGAAAAACCGGCCGTCTATTATAAACAGACAGTGCATGAGCTGGTTTATCTGGGGTTTAATTCGGTAGGAATAGTTACAATTATTTCATTCTTCATGGGGGCTGTGATCACCTTGCAGACCGCCTATAACACCGAGAACCCGATCTATCCGACATACCTTATCGGACTGGGCTGCCGCGATTCGATAATCCTCGAGTTCTCCTCTACTGTTGCCGCTCTTATACTGGCAGGGAAAGTCGGGTCAAATATTGCATCTGAAATTGGTACAATGAGGGTTACGGAGCAGATCGACGCGCTGGAGATAATGGGTGTCAATTCAGCTTCCTACCTTATCCTGCCGAAATTAATAGCCACCCTTCTGTTTAACCCTTTCCTTACGCTTATCAGCATTTGTGTGGGAATTGCCGGCGGATGGCTGGCAGGCACACTGTCGGGCGTTATTACATCCCAGGATTTCATCTATGGGATTCAATATGCATTTATCCCTTACTACATAACATACTCACTTATTAAAACCCTCTTTTTTGCATTTATAATAACAAGCGTCTCATCCTATCAGGGATACAATGTCGATGGCGGGTCGCTCGAGGTCGGACAGGCAAGTACGAAGGCAGTTGTCTACAGCAGTGTACTTATCCTCCTTTTCAACGTAATCCTTACGCAACTTTTGTTGTCATGATAACTGTCACGGACCTTAACAAATCGTTTAACGGCCAGCCTGTCCTGAGTAATATATCCGTTACCTTCGAGCCGGGGAAAACAAACCTGATAATCGGAAGGAGCGGATCAGGGAAAACTGTGTTGCTTAAATCAATTGTCGGACTTCATAATATCGACAGTGGCGAGATATGGTATGACACTGTCCTGTTTAACAAGCTTGATTTTACAGAAAGAAAAGAGATAAGAAAGGAGATGGGGATGCTTTTCCAGGGGAGCGCACTTTTCGACTCACTTACCGTGGAACAGAATGTCAGATTTCCCCTTGACATGTTTACCGATAAAAGCGCCGAAGAAAAAGCCGAGCGCGTTAATTTCTGTCTTAACAGGGTGAATATTATAAACTCAAACAAATTGTACCCCGCCGAATTATCAGGCGGCATGAAAAAGCGGGTAGCAATTGCAAGGGCAATCTCCCTGAATCCCAGGTATCTTTTTTGTGATGAGCCGAACTCAGGCCTTGATCCTCTTACAGCAATAATGATCGATGACCTGATCAGGGAGCTGACAGTTGAGTATTCAATGACCACTATTGTTAATACTCACGACATGAATTCTGTTATGAAGATCGGGGAGAAAATTGTGTTTATAAGTGAAGGAATCAAGTGCTGGGAAGGAAATAAAGATGAGATCCTTGATTCCGATTGCGCCATTCTGAATGATTTTGTCTTTGCTAACGCACTTGCAAAGCAACTGAGAAAATCAAAAGGGAAAACCGGCTGACGGATTACTCATCAACCTCCTCGTAGTCAACATACTCCCCAACTTCCTTCGATACTCCCTTATTTTTAGCTTCAGCTTCCCTGCGTTTTTGTTCATTGCTGTTGAGGGTATCGCTCTCTTCTGCAAAAAACCTCACAAATGACCGGATCAACAGATAAATAATCAGAAAAACTAATATGGTTCGAATCAATAATGTCATCTTTTAACAATCTCGCGTGCCCTGGCAAAATTAATAGTTATTCGTCAGTCGCCACAGAATCTCCATGGTTTTTCAATCCCTTGTTACCAAAAACAAGATTCAGTCCCATTCTGCAATGTATGGTATTCCAGTTTGCCGGCATGACGAATGAACCGCCATTTGTTCTCACCCTGCTATACGTAAGAGGCACTCTGTCGACAAGAATATAGAACTGCGAAAATCCGCCTCTTACTCCCAGTCCCACTCCAAGGTTGGAGTATGAGCTGTTGCTGGCTGTATAAGTAAGGCTTGTTGAAAAAACGTTTCCCAGATTAAGGTTTGCCGACAGAGTCAGAGCTTCCTTTAACTGTCCGCCGGATATCCTGCTATAGGATAAGAGACCCGCAGAGAAGTTGTCCGTCACATTGTACTTTCCGCCAACAGTTACTCCAAAAGGAAGGAATGTGGTGAAGGGCTCGTTTGTTTCTGTAAATGTCAGGGCATTCATCAGTGAATCTGCCAGATTCCCTGTAAGGTCATCCAGGGTTGCCGAACCGTCCCTGATATCGGCAAAGTCTATTCCCTTGAGGCTGGTATTGGCCTGCCCCCTCAGATTTGTAATATCGGACCTCCACCTGATGAAGCCAAGGTCTGTAACAGATGCCGAAACAACAATCTTATCCGAAATTTCATATTCCGCACCCAGATCAAGGCCGAAACCGGGATTTTTCGTATTCCCAAAGAAATGATTTATGCCTCTGCCCGAATCGAACCTGCTGTCGTCAAATTTGATGTCGTCTATCTTATTGTCCGGGTCCAGATAGAAATTAAGGGGCCCGCTCACCCTTACAGCCATATCGGCAATCAACTTGTTCGAAAGATCCTGTTCGATGGTCAGATTCAGTGCATCATTTCTGTATGACCCGGCGCCAATGCCAAACAGAAGTTTTGCCTTTGCACCGATCCTCAGAAGTGGTGTAATTTTTTTTGAGAATCCCACCCCTATCTCGCGGTAGTATTTTATGTCAGCTCTTAGGGCTGAAAGGTCGAAGGTCTGGTTTATGAACTCTTCATTTCCAAGAAAAGCAAGTCTTACAAGATCGCGTGGAAAGACAACATTTGCTTCGGCATGGTCAATTACGTCAAGGAACAGATAGAGATCATCCCTGGTTGTAAACCCAACACCCAAAAGCTGGACGGAGGCCTGTGGCTCAAGGTAATTGAGGTTTTTTATATTATCAAGAAAAGACGCAGGATCAAAATCCGGATCCAGGAATGGTAAGGTATTTTCCGAAACTTCCGTACCTGGAGTGAAGACATCAGAGAAATTGAAAAAGTTGTTCGAAATATTAAAGCTGAAACCTGTTAACCCCGGTATCCCCACGTAAACCCTGTTTGATGATTTTAAAGCAGGATTGAGAAGATGGTTCTGAGGCAGGTCCATAAAATAGAGCACCTGGCTGTTCTGGCTCGCAGCGCTGCCGAAAATCATAATAAGCATAACCGCAAATATAAGTCTGGTTTTCATCTATATACTTTATTTAAGTGTTGTTTCCAATTTATAATTATACAAAAATCTGTCAGTTCCGCCAACAATCAGATGCCATTCATCTCTGGATGAAATCTTTCCGATCGAAAACATCGAAGCTCCCCTGAGAGGAAATCCGTTCATTACCTCTCCCTTACTGTTAATCAGATAAATAAGTCTCTTATTGATATCAAACACACCAATTTTTCTGTCCGAGATGGAGAAAGTAAAGTCTATCGGCCCTCCAAGCTCCCCGGATTTGAAATCGCGTGTGAACATCTCCTTTCTATCGTGATCATAAAGATACAGGATCCCTTTATCAATGAAAACATATTCGCCAAATCCATCGCCATCTACGTCAAAAAAATCAAATGAATGGTCAAAGCCAAATGATCTTAAGCTGAATTTCCTCACTTTCCCGTCGAAATAAATGTTCTGAACAGTTCCGTCAGGGGACGAACAAACCAGATAGGGTTCTGATCCGGGATTCAACCTGAGAGATGACCCTTTGGCTTTTGTAACGGCATCATTCAGATTAAGCCTTACATCGCCTGACCGGTCAAGAAAATATATTGACGACTCGTCTGCGGCAACTACATAATCTTTGCCTGAGATCCTGTAAAAGCTTGCTTCATCAGTCACAAAACCAGCGCTCCTGAATGGTTTCCATCCCTTTACAACGCTTCCCGATTTATCATAGGTATAGATCAGCTTATCTTCGCCTGCAATTACAATTCTGTAAGTCAGGTTATTATCATAATCAAACAGGGCGAGCGAATTTGTTGCAGGAGATCTCAGTTTAACAGGGTACCTCTCTATATAATTTCCGTTTCTGTCGAGAATATGCAAATCATTTTTACCTGAGAACAACAGCTGGTATTTCCCGTTCTTGTAATAATCTATCATATAAATGGTACCTGTGATTCTTTCCCTGAGGGGAACTTTCCATAATACCCGTCCTGCTGCATTTATAAGATATGCATTGTTCTTAAGATCCTGAATAAAGATCTCTTTTGCACCCGTTATATGGTTTGTAAAGAAGAAGGGTTTAATTCCTGCTAAAGTATCGAGAAGAGTCTCCCACTCTGTGGTTGATTCTTCCCTTATCTCATCTTTGTAGCTTACCGACAGACTGTTATAGATCATGCCGTTTATGGACGAAAGCTGAAAGCCTACTGACTGAAGTTTATCGAGTGAACTTTTATTCGACCTCATACCGCTGATTATTCCAGTGTCAAGGTATAAGGCAAGGTAATCGATAATACGCGATGGCACACAGTAAAAAAGATATCCTGCCCTTGTAGGCAATGTCCTTTCAAAGTCGCGGTACAATAAATCATTTGAAAGGGTTTTATTAAGCATGTTATCATATAAAAACCTGGAGATCGTACCAAAAGAGCTTCCTGCAATCATGAAGTTATCGTAAAAAGCAAAGCATGAGTCGTTAAATCCGGGAGCCAGACCGGGAACAATGAATGAAGTAAGGCCGGCATAGTTAGTCAGGTAGACAGGTATCCTGGTCTGATCGTCAGGTTGAAAATAGCTTACCAGTGACTTCTTATCCAGACTTTCGCTAAATATCTTTTCACATCTGTCTCTATTCTTTAACTCATAGATAACAAGTGAATTATCACTTACAGGACTTTTTCTGATATCAATATAAGCTCTTGTCACTTCCTCTCCAAGAAAGGGAATGAGACGCGCTGCCAGGTTGCTGACCTCCGGAGGAATTCGTGTGTCAGCCTTAATACCCTTGCTTTTTCCTTCAAAGACAACCGATTCAAAAAGAGCTGTGGAAGCAGGAAGGACCTTATACGTCTGAAATTCACCCGGCTGAACATCCCTGAAACGGTGAAGATAATCGTCCTGATCACTGCTTTCGGCGTAGCCGCTCACTGAAATCCCGTCGTCATTTATATATATATCACCGCCCGTACAATCGGCAAGCTTTGCTATTTTATCAGCCAGCGAAATGGCTTTTGGTTCAAGAAGAGGTTTTATGACTTTAGTGAGATTCTCAAAAACAACATATATTTTATCTTCATTTTTTCCGCCCGAGAGAAGGAGCTTTGAGAAGCCGGGTGAATTTCTTATATCTGTTCCCGGTGCGGTTTGAAAAAGAGCCTTTTCAATAAGCCGTCGTGAAGTGCTGCAGACCATTAACCCGGAACTGATGCCCATGAACAGGGTATCGCTTTTGCCGTTAAGATAAAAAGGAAGCTCCATAAGCCTCCTGCCGCCGGTCTTTCGTTCTGCTAATTTTTTCACGCCGGAACTGAGAAGGGCCTCCCTTATCTTCCTGAAACTCATTTCCGCCGGTATTGCAGCGGCCAGAAGAGGCTGCAGTTTGCCCTGCTCCGTCGGATGAAATGAAATAACTGCCTTTCCCTCCTGGAGGAATTTTTTAGTTCCCGGCTTATTGATCTGATCTGCTATGTATTTCAGTTTTGCACTGAAGCTGACGAACTCCTTTACTTTTTCAATTTCCGAAAACAGACCTTTCCCGGTAGTCACTGAATTGATAAGACTCCGGAGATCAACTGTTTCAATAACGATACAGGCATCGGGAGAAATTACGGCATACGGATCTGTAAGCAGGTTCTTCCTGCCCTGGTGAAGAAAGTACCCGAGTACAGCCACTCCCGAGACAAGTATGACCATCATAATAATAGCAGACCGTTTATTCACCTCAATGCGTATTAGGCAAAAACAGTCAAAATTACGAAATAATATGAGTATCTGAAAGGATAGTCTCCTCAGCCAGGCTTGATCAAGTACTGACAGTAATTGATGTAAGAAATTAAGAACTTACACAGAGGTCCACTGAGAAGTCACAGAGGTCCACAGAAAAGTCGGCCCCTAAATCCCCTGAAGGGGACTTAAAGTATAGCCCCCTTTAGGGCTTAGCCGATCTTAAGGAATGGGATAGCTTATTAATCAAACTTTATGCAACTGATTTGCAATATTTTACATTTCCCCTCCTTTTCAAGGAGGGGTGGGCGGGACTATAAATTTTGAGGTATTTACAATCTGTTTTCCCGGCCGGGGTGGTTAATCTTTTACCGGATCCTTCGTCAAATATTAAGAAAACTTTAAAATATGCGGGTAGATGTTTGGCATACAATTTGAACTGTGTATACCACAGGCAATCTCAAACATATACCTGATTAAGTCAGGTCAGCCAGGTCTCGGACCTGGCTTTTATTTTTTATCTCAGAATGGCTTGTAGCCTAAGATTTCGCGCACTTCCCCTATCGTTCGCGAGGCGCTTTCCCTGGCTTTTTCGCCGCCCTCTTTCACAACCTTTGCAAGGTACTTATGGTCATTGAGAATTTCATTTATCCTGATCCGGATCGGCTCTGTGACTTTTACAATATCTTCTGCCAGCTGTTTCTTAAGATCTCCGTAACGGATTTCGCACGAAGCATGCTTGTCGGTAAAATATTTGACTGTTGAGGGGTCGGAAACCACCTTCATAATTGTAAAGAGGTTTTTTACAGGTTCGGATGGCTCCTGATCCGGTTCTGTCGGTCCTGTATCTGTCACAGCCCTCATGACTTTTTTTCTTATCTCTGCCGGCGTGTCAGCCAGGAATACCCCGTTCCCTTCACTTTTTCCCATTTTACCCGTTCCATCCAGTCCCGGTATTTTAATCAGATCCTGACCAAAATTATAGGCATCGGGTTCAGGGAAATAATTTACCTCATAGATCATGTTGAAACGTCTTGCAAACCTTCTGGTCATCTCAAGATGCTGTTCCTGGTCCTTCCCGACAGGTACTTTATGGGCTTTATGGATGATGATATCGGCAGCCATCAGGACAGGGTAAGTTAACAGTCCGGCATTTATGTTGTCGGGGTGTTTTCTGATCTTTTCCTTAAAAGATGATGTCCTCTCCAGTTCCCCGACATAGGCATTCATATTCAGTAGAAGATATAGCTCGGTAACTTCAGGCACATCACTCTGGATATAAACAGTGGCTATTTCGGGATCAATACCGCACGCCAGGTATTCAGCAAGGACCTGTTTAATGTTCCCGTGGAGGTCGTCAGGTTTTGGGTGAGTTGTAAGGGAATGATAATCAGCTATAAAGAAAAAACAATTATTTTCTTTCTGCATCTTCAGGAAGTTCTTCAGCGCACCGAAATAATTCCCGAGGTGAAGGTTTCCCGTCGACCTTATGCCGCTCACTACTGTATCCATTACAATCTTTTTAAAAATCCATCGCAAAATTAATTCTTTTTCGTCAGGTCCGCCAAAACCAACCGGCCAATAAAAGAAAACCTGATTGTCCCATCTCATAAATACGGAACTCAAGCCTTTCCCCGTTGCCGATCTTAAGAATCAGTTTTTGATTGAGAATTAATTAATTAGCTGAAACACAATTAAATAACTTTCCCCTCCTTTTGAAGGAGGGGTGGCCAGACGGTGAAATCATCTTACGGACAGAAGCTAAATTCGTCTGGCCGGGGTGGTTGATTCAAGGTTCTTATTACCATTCAAATAGATAGACTTGAAACATAGATTAACCACCCCGGCCGGGAAACCAGGTTGTAAACCCCTCAAAATCTATAGTCCCGGCCACCCCTCCTTGAAAAGGAGGGGAAATGTAAATTATTGCATATCAATTATATACAATTTGATTTATAAACTATCCTGTTCCTTAGTTGACAGCCTTGGGGCTGTCTAAAAAATCTAATTTGAGCATGACATAATAGACCAATACCCCTGGATGTAAGATGAAATCTATCCCACGACATAAAAATGACAAAGTCTTTAGACAGCTCAGGGGTGGTGAGTTCGTGTACTATTTCCCGGAAAATCGTACCTTTGCCCAATTACATTAACGAAGGCCATGGAATCGACAAGACAGAAAAAAGTATCACGACTTATCCAGAAAGAGATGGCCGGTATCTTTCTAAGAAAGGGGAATGAGTTAGCGCAGGGAAAAATGGTGTCAATCACAAAGGTCAGGGTCAGCCCGGATCTTTCTTTTGCAAAAATTTATATAAGCATCTTTCCCTCGACAGGGCAGGATGTTATCCTGAAGTCAATAGAGGACCACTCCTCAAAGATAAGGTTTGAGATGGGTCAGATAGTGAGGAAACAGTTGCGGATAGTGCCGGAGATCGCCTTCTTTATCGATGACAGCCTCGACTATATCGATAAAATTGACAGGTTGCTGAAGTCCTGAAAAAGATGCAGTATGACCCGATAAAGAAGACGTTAGGACGGTTTTTTTCATCCTTGTTCATGAGAAAGCTATTCTATTCCCTCCTCGACCTCTTACTGCTTCGCACCTGGCATGTAAAAAAAGCCCTGAGAAAAATTGCATTGAATTTCCCCGGCAAAGCATCAGTCCTCGATGCGGGAGCCGGATTCGGACAGTACACCTGGAGGATGAGCCGGATGAACAGGGCCTGGGATATCACCGCAACAGATATCGATGAGGAACATATTGCGGATTGTTCCCGGTTTTTCAGTGCAGCAGGATTGGGAGAAAGGGTAAAATGCTTCAGGGGCGATCTTACAGAGCTGAAGGATACCGGCCATTACGATATCATACTTTCGGTTGATGTTATGGAACATATAAGGGAAGATGAGCTTGTATTCAGGAATTTTTACAGGGCCTTGAGGCCGGGTGGAATCCTCCTCATTTCAACCCCTTCCGACCGTGGCGGTTCAGATGTCCACGGCAAGGAGGAACATTCATTTATTGATGAACATGTAAGGGACGGATACAGCATAGAAGATATTTCCGCGAAACTTGAACGTGCAGGATTTAGTAAGATTGAGGCATCATATACATACGGTAAGCCCGGCAACCTTTCATGGAGGCTCTCTATGAAGTACCCTGTAAAGATTCTGAACCTCTCCAAAGCTTTTTTTCTGTTGCTTCCATTTTATTATCTTATATTTTTCCCCGTTGCGTTGATATTGAATACTTTTGATGTCTCTCTAACTCATAAATCAGGCACCGGATTACTGGTGTCGGCAAGCAGGTAAAGAAGTGAAACTCTCACTCTACATAGCAAAAAGGTATCTCTTCGCGAAAAAATCGAGGAATGCCATCAATGTTATCTCGTCGGTATCAGTTGCCGGAGTAATGACGGGAACTATGGCGCTCATTATTGTACTTTCAGTCTTCAACGGCCTTGAAACTCTTGTCCGCTCTATCTTTAACACTTTTGACCCTGATCTGAAAATCACTGCTTCCATGGGGAAGACATTTATCCCCGACACCACCAGTCTCTCTCTTCTTTCAGATGTAAATGGTGTAGCCTGCTACTCACTCTGCCTTGAGGAAAATGCCCTGCTCAAATATGGCGACCGCCAGTATATTGCAACCGTAAAGGGTGTTGATGACAACTATTCAACAGTTACAGGCATCGACAGCTCCATGTGGGATGGCCAGTTCGTCCTGCGATCGGAAACAGGCAGGCAGTTCGCGGTTCCTGGAATAGGCATTGCCAATTACCTCGGCATTAACATAAATTTTATCACACCCCTGAATATTTATGTCCCCAGGAAGTCGGCTGATGCAAGCCTTAATCCTGAGGATGCATTTGTAAGAAAATTCATTTTCGCCTCGGGTATTTATCAGGTTGAACAGGAATACGACTCAAAATTTGTATTCATACCCATCGATTTTGCCCGGGAGTTGCTTGAAGACAAAGCCGACGTAAGTTCAATTGAAATTAAATTTGATGATTCAGCTGATGAAAAAGCCGTGCAGAAAGCCGTAACAGCCATATTTGGTAAAGACTTTATTGTTCAGAATAGGTATGAACAGCAGGAGATCTTCTATAAAGTGATGCGATCGGAAAGACTGGCAATCTTTTTTATACTTACCCTTATCCTTATAATTGCATCGTTTAATATAATAGGCTCACTTACAATGCTTATCATTGAAAAGGAAAGGGATATTGAAATACTGAAGAGCCTTGGAGCAGATAACAACCTTATCAGGAAGATATTTATTTTTGAAGGATGGCTGATCTCAATTATCGGTGCAGTTGGCGGTATAATCCTTGGATTTCTGATCTGCTGGGTACAGCAGACTTACGGGCTGGTCCGCCTCAGGAGCGATTCGCTTATAATGGATGCCTATCCCGTAGTGATGAAAGCAAAGGATTTTATAATTGTTCCGGCAACAGTGCTTCTGATCGGATACTGGGCAGCGTGGTATCCTGTCAGATTCCTTACAAAAAAATACCTGACAAAAAACTGATATTACATTTCCATCTTATGAGGCGATATATTCTTCAGATCCTTATTGCAATTCTTGTTTTAACCGGCTCCTGTGCCGGAAGGAAAAATAAAGTAGTTCATAAAGATGCTATTCCTGACAGGGATCTTGTCTCAATACTTACCGAGATCCATATTGCCGACGGCCTTCTTTCACTTCCCGACGTCAACTACCGGTACTCTGACCGCGACACCCTCTCAGCCTATATAGATATAATAGAAAAGCACGGATATACCAAGGAGATGATGGACAGGACCATGAGGTATTACTTCATAAAAAAACCAAAAAAACTGATTAAGATTTATGACATGGTCCTGGGTGCCCTGAGTGAAATGGAGTCAAGGATCGATAAAGAGATGCCCTCCTTCCGGGACAATGCCCTTAACCTCTGGCAGGGCAAGCAATTTTATAACTTTCCTGACAGGAATAACGACAGCGCATGGATTGATTTTCCACTTAGTTACCCGGGAGCTTATAACCTGAAGTTTACACTGACAATTTATCCCGACGATGAGATTTCGGTTCCGAAGGCCGGTATCTTTTTATTTTATCCCGACACTGTTAAGAAAGGTGAACGGGCTTATCTGTCAAAGTTCCCGTTTCTAAAGGATGGTATGCCCCATAAATATAACTTTGCAGTAACTGTAAAAAAGAGTGTCCCACCTGTAAGGCTCATGGGATGGTTTGTTGATCAGGAAAATCAGGCGCCCTGGAGGGAGAAACATCTCAGGATTGACAGCGTCATACTATCCCGGAGTTTGATACAATAATGAAGCATCTTTCAGCACAATATATCTTCACAAATACAGGAACTCCTCTGAAGAGAGGGATCGTAAACACTTCGGATGACGGCACAATTATTTCGGTGGAAAACACCGGAGGCAACCTTGAGGAAAAAGAATCAGTTGAGTTTCATAACGGAATAATTATCCCGGGATTTGTCAACTGCCATTGTCATCTGGAGCTTTCCCACATGAAGGGAGTCATACCGCAGGCAGGCGGTCTGGCTAAGTTTATAAGGTCAGTGCGAAGCGCCAGGGAAGCCGGGAGCGAGATCATTCCAAATTCTGCCTTATCGGCTGACGATGAAATGTTCAGGGAAGGTGTGGTGCTTTGCGCCGACGTTTGCAATACAAGACTGACATTCGACCTGAAAAAGAGAAGCAGGATCAGGTATATCAACCTCCTTGAGGTCTTTGGCATCGACAGTGAAAAAGCTGACCGCCGCCTCGACGAAATAGTACAGATTTCACATATTGCCCGTGACTACGGCCTGATATCATGGATAGTACCTCATTCGGTCTATTCACTCTCATTACCGTTATTCCGGCTCCTCAGGCTCGAAACCGCCTTCAACAGGGTCACCTCCATTCATTTCCTTGAAACTGAATCAGAAAAACCTTTCCTCCGCGATCATGAAGGGCCAATACTTGAATCATATAAGGAATCAGGACTGGCGGGCGGAGAGTTACAAACTGTCAGAGACCATGTTTCAGCAGTGCTCGAAGAAATAACTCCTGCCGGGAACCTGATCCTTGTTCATAATACTTTTGTTGACAGTGAAACTATAAGAGCTGTAAGAAAAAGAGGGATGCTATACTGGTGCCTTTGTCCCGGTTCGAATTTGTATATTGAGAACCATCTGCCCCCGGTCGGGCTTCTGGTCAGGGAAGAATGTGAAATTGTAATCGGCACCGACAGTCTTGCTTCCAATAGCCGTCTCAGTATTCTTGAAGAGCTTAAAACACTACAGAAGGCTTTTCCCGACCTGTTGCTTGAAGACCTCATCATCTGGGCCACCCTGAATGGGGCTGAGGCTCTCGGGCAGGAAGAACAATTCGGCACAATCGGGCCCGGCAAAAAGCCCGGATTGCTGCTGATCCGGGATCTCGATCTTGTCAACCTGAAGCTCCTTCCCGGGAGCAGTGTTAAGAGGCTGATTTAAGTACAGATAACCAGATTTGAATTGCCCGCTAAAAAATACTAATTTTGCCTCCCGGAATAATTCAGTCTGATGTCCACATTCCTGTTTGATAAGATAATTTTCGGACCTGTAAAAAGCAGGCGGCTGGGTGTCTCACTCGGGATCAATCTTCTGCCTGAAACGAAAAAACTATGCAATTTCAATTGCATCTATTGTGAATGCGGCTGGACACCCCAATCCCGGGAAGCCGAAAGCGGTCTTCCGTCACGCAAAGAGGTTTACAAAGCCCTTGAACTGAAGCTTTCGGGATTGAAAGAAGAAGAACAGCTCTCCTGATGTGATTACTTTTGCCGGCAACGGGGAGCCAACCCTTCACCCTGAGTTTCCGGGGATTATTGATGATTGCATTGAGCTGAGAGACAGATATTTCCCCAAAACTGAAATTGCAGTTTTATCAAATTCAACAACAATATCATCACCTGAAATAAGAGAGGCTCTTCTGAAAGTGGATAAGAATATTCTCAAGCTCGATTCGGCATTCGATCTGACAGTAAAAATTCATAACCAGCCCCGGGTAAATGTAAAGGTAAAGCAACTTATTGATAACCTTAGGATTTTAACGGCAGGCTCATAATTCAGACACTTTTCCTCAGAGGCTCCACGGGATGGAAGGGTGATCGACAACACCACCTGATGAGGAACTTGATGCCTGGCTTAAAGCAATCGGGATGATAAATCCTTCGGAAGTAATGATCTATACCATCTCGAGGGATACTCCACAGGGCGGACAGCTGCAAAAAGTTCCCCTTGCCGAACTTAAACGTATTGCCGCTATGGTCAAAAAACTGGGTATCAAAACCCGGGTTTCAGGCTGATATTGAATAAGAAGTACAACATACTTATCTGTCCCCTCGAATGGGGGCTTGGCCATGCGGGACGCATGATCCCGATTGCCGCTAAACTAAGGGAATCGGGCCACAACGTATATATTGGGACAGGGAATGAGCATCAGTCTTTTTTCAGGATCGAACTGGCGGGATTATCCTATATTTATTTCCCGGGGTTTAAGCCGGGATATTCACGTATTCTACCTCAGTATGCTGCACTACTATTGAGGACTCCTCTATTGCTTTACCATACAATTGCCGAACATTTAAGGCTTAAAAGGCTGATCCGCAAATATGACATCGATATCGTTCTCAGCGATAACCGTTTCGGGCTCTGGAACAGATCGGTAAA
This sequence comes from uncultured Bacteroidales bacterium, assembly GCA_963806555.1. Taxonomy (GTDB): domain Bacteria; phylum Bacteroidota; class Bacteroidia; order Bacteroidales; family VadinHA17; genus LD21. The sequence continues at coordinate 28,333 of CAWDYR010000010.1, forward strand.
AACGGCCTATATCACTCATCAGCTCCTTATCCCCTTTCCGCCTAAACTCAGATCACTCGAATGGATTGGAATTTTACTCCACCGGTTCATCATAAAGAAGTATGATTTCTGCTTTATACCCGATCTGCCGGGCGGGATAAATTTTTCAGGCAGATTATCGCACGGGGTTAAGCTGCCTTCCAATACTAAATTTATTGGTATACTTTCACGGTTTGGGATCCCCGGCCTTTCTGCCGAAAAAGAAACCAACTTCCTTCCTCATAACACATTGATTCTCTCCGGACCTGAACCCCAGAGAGGAATGCTGAGACAAAAGCTTGTAAGCATTTTAATAGATAAGGAGCCTCGCACAGTGATACTTGAGGGCAAACCTTCGGAAACCAATACCCCTGTGTCGTCGGGAAATATCATCTCTTATAATCACCTCCCCACAGCCGCTATGAAGGAGCTGATAACAGAAAGCGAGAATATAATTTCAAGGTCGGGCTATACTGTGGTTATGGAGTTGGTGAGCTCTGGGTCGGGGTGCACTGCTTATACCAACCCCTGGTCAGACTGAGCAGGAATACCTTGCAGGATACCTTTCTGAAAACGGCTGGTTCACAGCTGTTTCCCAGGACAAACTTGATGAGGGACTCATCCTTCCGGGAAGAAAAGCAAATGTTGCAGATGAAATTCTGGATGAAAGCAGGATCCTTCTGGAGAAAGCTCTCGATGAGCTTTTAAAGGAACCAGAGGGAGAGACCTGAAATCGTGAGGCCTGTAAGAAATCCAATCCAAACCTGGTACGGGTCGTGGGAATTAAGTCTTAACCTCGAAGTAAGTATAAGACCACCAGCAGTGATCACGCTAACCAGGTAAATTGTCAGGGACGTATTTGTCTTTAAGGTGAGTACAAATACAAGAGCCGTAATTGCCCCGGCGCTTGCGCCGTGAATTGAGATCTTCCACCTGAAGTTGATAATAGTCAGCGCAACTACAATTATGGCGCCGGCAAAAATAAACGACTTGAAGAATTCAGGCACAGGGAACCGGAGGAAAATAAAGGTTGTGATAATATAGAGAACTGAACCTGTAACAAGGGGGAGTATCCTTTCTTTTCTCTCTTCAATTGAATATGAAGAGATTATGTTCCTGTTCCTGAAAAAAGGAAGCAATGCCAGAGGGACCAGGACATTGTTCATAAGTACAATCATGAACATAATCTTCTTTACCTGGAAGGGAACATAACCCAATGAAGTGGGGGCAGAAAATAATATTCCCAGCCCGTACAAAGGCATAAACAATGGATGGAATACAAGGGAGATTATTTTTGCCAGCGTGTCGGCGGCATTTCTGGTATTATTAGTCATTCAGGGCGTGTAATAATTTGTTTATCCGGGCAGTCAGGTGTTTATTACCACCCTAAATCTCTCGTCTTAAACGTGCTACGGGGATATTAAGTTGCTCCCTGTATTTGGCAACTGTTCTCCTGGCAATCTGATAACCCTTTTTCTGAAGAATATCGGTCAGGCGCTCATCTGTCAGCGGTCTCCTCTTTTCTTCATTCTCGATACAATCCTGAAGAATCCTCTTGATCTCTCTTGTTGAGACTTCCTCCCCGCTGTCGGTCTGAAGTCCTTCAGAAAAGAAGAATTTCAGCGGAAATATCCCGAAATGAGTCTGGATGTATTTACTGTTGGCTACCCTTGATACAGTTGAGATATCGAGTCCTGTCATTTCTGCAACATCTTTCAGTATCATTGGTTTGAACTTCGTCTCATCGCCGTCAATGAAATACTCCTCCTGGTATTTAAGTATTGCATTCATTGTCAGAAGAAGAGTGTTTTGTCTTTGCTTGATGGCGTCTATGAACCACTTTGCTGAATCGATCTTCTGCTTCACGAACATGACGGCATCCTTCATTTCCTTCTTCTGGTTCTTGTTCTTGATATAGGAACGGAGCATCTCATTATATGCCGAACTAAGCCTCAGTTCGGGAAGATTGCGTGAATTCAGATGAAGGTCAAAACCATCCTCCGTCAGTTCAAGTATGAAATCAGGAATTATCTGCTGTGAATTTTTTGTAAAGGAATCGCTGAAAACGCTTCCGGGTTTTGGATTCAGCTTCAGGATCTCTTCAATTGCCGGCTTAAGCTCTTCTTCTGTAATTCCCAGCCTGCCGGTGATCTTGTCATAATGCCTTTTGGAGAACTCGTCAAAGTAAAGGTCGAGAATTGTGTATGCCAGCTTGACAGGCGGTTGGGTCCTGTCTTTTATTGCAAGCTGAATTAAGAGAGACTCTCTCAACGATCGTGCTCCAACGCCTGCAGGATCGAGGTCCTGGATTATCTCAAGGACCTCTTCCAGCTCTTTCTCATCAGTTGTGATATTCTGAAGGAATGCCAGGTCATCTACAATATTTACAAGCTCTCTTCTCAGATAACCATCCTCGTCGATGTTGCCGAGAATGTATTCACCGAGGATCTTCTGTTTTTCAGTCAGGTCACGCAGGCTGAGCTGCGACTCAAGGTGCTCATGAAAAGAGGATCCGACAGAGAAAGGGATCTCGCTTCTCTTTTCATCTTCCTTACTATAGTTATTTGACTGAAGCCGGTAATCAGGTATCTCATCTTCCTCTATATAGTCATCCAGGGTAAATTCTTCCTGGTCCTTATCCTTCTCCTCGAACTGTTCATCAACTTCCTCGCCGTTCACTCCTTCTTCATCTTCTTCAGAACCCTCTTCAAGAGCCGGATTTTCCTCAAGTTCCTTCTTTATCCTCTGTTCCATCTGTAAGGTCGGCACCTCCAGCAGCTTGATCATCTGGATCTGCTGAGGAGATAGTTTCTGAAGCAGTTTCTGTTGTAGCTTTTGCTTTAACATTCCTTACGGTGAAAGTAGATATAACTATTAAAACTCGGCATTCTTTGGCGTCCTTGGAAACGGGATCACATCCCTGATATTTGACATTCCTGTCATAAATAATATGAGCCTTTCAAAACCAAGTCCAAATCCGCTGTGGGGTGCACTCCCGAATTTTCTTGTCTCGAGATACCACCACAGGTCCTTTTCAGGTAATTGTAATTCCCTTATCCTGCCAAGAAGCTTTTCAAAGTTCTCTTCCCTCTGTGAACCCCCGATAATCTCTCCGATCCCCGGGAAGAGGACATCCATGGCTTTAACTGTCTTGCAGTCGTCATTCTGCTTCATATAGAAAGCCTTGATCTCCTTTGGGTAATCAATAAGGATAACAGGACGTTTGAAATGCTCTTCAACCAGATATCGTTCGTGCTCAGCCTGAAGATCCCTGCCCCAGCCAACCTGGTATTCCCAGGTTCTGGAGGACTCTGTTAATATTTTAACTGCTTCAGTATATGTAAGTCTTACGAACTCATTCTCAAGCACAAATTTCAGTCGCTCTATAAGCCCCTTGTCTACCATGCTGTTAAGGAAATCAAGGTCATCAGGGCAATTGTCAAGTGCATACTTTATCAGGTATTTAACGAATTCCTCGGCAAGGTCCATGTTATCAACAATATCGTAAAATGACATTTCCGGTTCGATCATCCAGAATTCGGCAAGATGTCGGGGAGTATTTGAATTTTCAGCCCTGAAAGTAGGTCCGAACGTGTATATCTCGCCCAGGGCAAGAGCCGCAAGTTCTCCCTCAAGCTGACCTGATACCGTAAGGTTGGTCTCCCTCCCGAAAAAATCATTTGTGAAATCTATTGTTCCTCCTTCATCCAATGGTAAGTTTTTAAGATCAAGGGTTGTTACATGGAACATCTCTCCTGCACCTTCTGCATCGCTTCCGGTAATTATAGGAGTGTGCAGGTAGTAGAATCCCTTGTCATTAAAGTATTTATGCACCGCAAATGCCATTGCATGCCTGATCCTGAAAACTGCTCCAAAAGTGTTTGTCCGAAACCGCAGATGCGCATGCTCCCGTAAAAACTCCATTGAATGGCCCTTTTTCTGAAGGGGATATGATTCAGCGTCGCTTTTTCCGTAGATCTCAATATCTGAAGCCTGAACCTCAACGCTCTGACCCTGCCCCTGCGATTCAACAAGTTTACCATAAACGGCAATACAAGCGCCTGTGGTGATATCTTTCATCAGATTTTCATCAAAAAGGGTTGCATCAGCAACTACCTGAATATTTTTTATCGTTGAACCGTCATTGAGGGCAATAAATGAGATATTCCGGTTGCCCCTTCTTGTCCTGACCCATCCTTTTACAACCACATCCTCCCCAACGCGGGAAGAGGACAACAGTTCCCTGATCTTAATCCTTTTCATTATTCCTGATTAAATTCAACAAGCTTTTCCCGAGCAAAAATAATAAATTGACATCAGGCAAACTCCATCAGGGCTTATTATTTTGCCCTTGCGTGAATTGCGTCATATTTAAGATAACTCTCCGGAGTGATTTTTATTTCAGACCTGAACCTTGTATGAATTATATTTCTCTCTTTATCAGATAATTTGAATGGCAATTATAATATTTCCCTTTTATTAAAGTTTAATATAAACTGGCAATTTATGTCATGAGGTTTAAATCCATAAAGGCAAAGACCGGTAACCGGGCTGCACTAAGCTGAGTTTAACTGTTATTATATTGGTTTGATTATTAATAAAATCTGTGTAACTTTGATTATATAATCGCAAAGAGAATACTGTTATGGAAGAAATCAAAAAACTGATAGTTGTTCCCTGGGATTTTACCCAGGTTGCAGAAAATGCTTTAGCTCATGCAGTTAAGATCGGCCGCATGGTGAACAATGAAATATGCCTTTTGCATATTATTGAGGAAACAGCAAAGCCCGCTGAAGAAGGATCAAAAGTGACTCTTCTGCGTCATGTTGCGGAAGATAGCGCAAGAAAATATAACATCGGGATGGCCTACCAGGTCAGAAAAGGAAGTATTTTCACTTCCATCGCCGAATATGTAAATGCGAATGAAGTAAGTCTTGTCATCATGGGTACTCATGGAATGAAGGGTATGCAGAAACTGACTGGCAGCTGGGCATTAAAGGTTATAGTTAAGTCAAAAGTCCCGTTTATTGTCGTACAGGATCCTCCTCCTGACCAGGAGAGATATCATAATATTGTATTTCCGATTGATTTCAGGGTTGAAAACAAGGAGAAGATGGGAATGGCAATATTTATGGGGAAATATTTTGACTCAAAAATACATATCCTTAAAACGGCAACTGCCGACAAAAGTTTGCGCACGAAGATAAATGTAAACCTGAATTTTGCGGTTAAATATCTTATTCAGAATAATATAGAATATGAGATCCACGAGATGGCGCATGGTAAGCTTGCGCAGCACACAATTGATTTTGCCCAGAAGATAAATGCCGACCTTATTCTTATAGTAACTACAAAGAATATAACAATGGCCGACTATGTTCTGGGTGCATCAGAGCAGTTTATAATTGCAAACAGCTCCAGGATCCCGGTCTGCTGTGTCAATCCGAAGGCATCCTTTGCCAAGGTAGGGCAGTTTATGTACGGTTAACAGATCTGTCGAAAGCCGGAATCCATAATCCAAAAGGGTCAACTTACAGGTTTCATCCACACCAGCTGGGATTCGATATTCTTACTGAGCTGGTATTGTTTTACGTGTTTCGCAACCTGCTCCCCTACAATTTCTATCTGGCTCAGATCAGCAACCCCCATATTCGACTGTGCACAATAATTGAGATACCCCACTTTCGCAAAATCAATACCCATAAGCTCAATCCCAACCCTGTCGGCTGCCAGCCAGTCAGTGCTTGCAACACATACCCGGTGATCAACAGGCGTTCCATTATTAGGTCCGTTCCCTTCCATCCCTTCAAAGCCGTCAATTACTGACAGGTCGGGATGCAGCTGCTTCGCCAGCGCAAAAAGGTTATAATTGATCCCCCGGAAGCCGCTTCCATGTACTATCGGCTTATCGATTTTTGATCCCTGCTTGCGGTTGGGACCATAGGCGAAACCTGCATCCTTTATCGGTGCTCCGAATACAATGTTCTTGAGTGATAATGTGGCGATAATCCTGTCATGTGTTTTCATCCGGGCAACTGATACCACATAAGAATCAGGACTTAAAAGCATGTTTGACATTCTGACAGGATGCGGCCTGAAATCCTTTTCATCAAAGACATGGACTATATCATATTTCTCCTGATCGAGATCTGCCAGTTTTACATTGTATTTTTCAACCATCCGGAAATAACCAAAATTCTTAAATCCGTCGAAAGTGGGTCCGGCAGCTGCTGATTCGGCGATTACCACATTCTTCAGCTTATTGATCGACTTAAGGAATTCAAGAATACCTTCAAGCGTGTCAACATGAGTGGCTGCCAGCTGGATATCAATTGAGACGTTATTTGGTTTCAGGACAACAAGTTTATTGCCAATCGCTTGTTTTATCTGCTTTGCAAAAGGCTGCAGCGCCCTGAAGGCCAGGTCAGCCCTGTTGTCGCCTGTGGTCAGCGCAACCCGGGTGGCTGATAAGGGGTTCTCATTACCGTATGAAGCTAAGGTTTTGACCGGGTTGATGCAGGTTACAGCGACCCCGCCGATAAGGGAGGTTTTCAGAAAATTCCGCCGGCTTATTGTACTCATAAATTTTGGTTTAGTGATGTGCGTATAAAAATACAAGAAATTTGAAACAGTAATAAGATTTAGTAATAAATCTGATTTGTTGAGTGACTTATTATATAAACTTAACTGAGTAAACTTTTTGCAGATACCATACCTATCCCCTATCTTAGCACCTGCTAATTACTTATTTTATGTCAATTGCCGTTCAGAGTGTTACAAAGTTTTACGGAGAACAGAAAGCTCTGGATAATGTCTCATTTGAAATCAGGACCGGTGAGATAGTTGGTTTTCTCGGCCCCAACGGAGCCGGAAAATCAACAATGATGAAGATAATCACAGGTTTCATTCCTGCATCCTCCGGTACCGTTAAAGTCAACGGGCTGGATGTCGGAAATGGTTCTTCCGGGTTTAAAAAGAAGATCGGCTATCTCCCTGAAAACAATCCTCTGTACCCCGAGATGTATGTAAGGGAGTATCTTGGATTTGTTGCCTCCCTTTATAAATCAGGGATCCCGCTGAAAAAACAGATAGCCAGCATAATAGAATTGACTGGCCTTGGTCCCGAGCAGAAGAAGAAGATAGGTTTCCTCTCCAAAGGGTACAGGCAGAGGGTAGGCCTGGCTCAGGCTCTGATCCATAATCCTGAGGTTCTCATCCTCGATGAGCCCACCACAGGTCTCGATCCGAATCAGATAGTGGAAATACGGAATCTGATCCGGGAAGCCGGCAGACAGAAAACGGTAATGCTTTCAACTCATATCATGCAGGAAGTTGAAGCCATCTGCGACAGGGTCATAATCATCGATAAGGGGACAATTGTTGCGGACGAAGAAAAAAGCAAAATCTATTCGATGATAAGCCGGGCCAAACAGACAGTACTCGTTGAATTCGATAAGATCGTTGATGAGGAGCTTCTGAAGGGGATCGAATCTGTGAGTTCAGTGAAGAATCTCAAAGAAACTTCCTGGGAAATTGAAGCCGAAGGTGAGGAGGATATTCGTCACGCGATCTTCTCATTTGCGGTTAATCATAACCTGACTGTCCTTTCCCTTCAAAAGAAGGAAAACAATCTTGAAGAGATCTTCCGGCTACTGACGAACGGGTAAATCTTTACCGGAGTCCCCGAATGCAGGGCTGGTTTGTAGTGGGGCCGTGGGTGGGTTGGATTTCCTGGCTCCCCTCCTCGGAGGGGTCGGGGGTGGGTTTGTCTTCCTGGCTCCCCTCCTCGGAGGGGTCGGGGGTGGGTTTGTCTTCCTGGCTCCCCTCAGAGGGGCCGGGGGTGGGTTTGTCTTCCTGGCTCCCCTCCTCGGAGGGGTCGGGGGTGGGTTTGTCTTCCTGGCTCCCCTCAGAGGGGCCTGGGGTGGGTTGGATTTCAATATAAATTTAAACTTATACAAATGCCTCCAAAACTAAAAATAATTCCATATAATCCTGACTTAAAAGAACTTGCCAGTCAATTAAGAAAAAATATGACACTTTCTGAAGTCCTTTTGTGGAACGAGCTAAAGCAAAAGAGAATACTCGGTTACGATTTTGATCGACAAAGACCGATCGACAAGTTTATTGTTGATTTCTATTGCAAGGAATTAAATCTTGCTATTGAGATTGATGGAGATACGCATATTTTCAGATATGATTATGATGAAGAAAGGCAGAGTGTACTTGAAAAGCTTGGGGTTCACTTTTTAAGATTTGAGGATATTGAGGTTAAGAAGAATATGTCGAATGTTTTGAGGGTGATTGAGGATTGGATAAAAAGAAATGAACCCAGCCCCGACCTTAACTTGAATGAAGAACCCACCCCCGACCCCTCCCAGGAGGGGAGCTGAAGAGCGGAACCTACCCCCGGCCTCTCTGGAGAAAGGAGCTGAAGAGCGGAACTTACCACCGGCGTCTCTGGAGAGGGGAGCTGAAGAGCGGAACCTACCCCCGGCCTCTCTGGAGAAAGGAGCTGAAGAGCGGAACTTACCACCGGCGTCTCTGGAGAGGAGAGCTGAAGAGCGGAACCTACCACCGGGCGCTCTGGAGAGGGGAGCTAAAGAGCAGAAACCACCGCCGACCCCGCCGGAGGGGAGCCAAAGAGACTGTTTTTCTTTGGATTTCTTAATTATTTTTATTTCTTTTGCATCTGATTTTAGTGGACAGATTTGAGCTGATTGCAACCACAGGAAAAAATGCTAAAACGTCTCTTATTCCTTTATTCCAGTCAACCAAAGCTCCCACATTTTATTAATCAGTTTTAATATTATTAAAATAATGGGATATTTATTTACTTCCGAATCTGTTTCTGAAGGTCATCCTGACAAGGTTGCCGATCAGATATCCGATGCACTTCTTGATGAGTTCCTCCGCTGGGACCCCGAATCGAAAGTTGCCTGTGAGACTTTCGTAACCACAGGCCTTGTTGTTTGCGGCGGAGAGGTAAGGACCGATGGCTGGGTTGATGTGCAGGAGACTGCCCGTAAGGTTATAAGGAAAATAGGCTATACGAAGGCTGAATACCGTTTTGACTGTGATTCATGTGGCGTCATCTCCACAATCCATGAACAATCAACCGACATACGTCAGGGTGTGATGCGGGAAAATCCTGAAGATCAGGGTGCCGGCGACCAGGGGATGATGTTTGGCTACGCCTGCCGCGAAATGGATAATTATATGCCCCTCAGCATCGAGCTTGCCCACATTCTCCTGCAGGAGCTGGCTGCCATAAGGCGTGAATGCATAAGCATGAAATACCTGAGACCCGACAGCAAATCGCAGGTGACAGTCGAATATGACGATGACAACAAACCTGTCCGTATCGACACCATTGTTATCAGTACACAGCATGATGAGTTCATCCTGCCGGAAAATAATTCAAAAGAAGCCGTACACGCAGCAGAGAAGGCAATGCAAAACAAGATCACTGAAGATCTTCGTAACATCCTGCTGCCCCGCGTAAAGAAAACCCTCCCGTCAAGGATACAGGAGCTGTTCGGGGATAACACTTTATTACTGGTGAATCCAACCGGAAAATTTGTAATCGGAGGCCCTCATGGTGACACCGGCCTTACAGGACGCAAGATAATAGTCGATACTTATGGCGGACATGGAGCTCATGGCGGCGGTGCGTTTTCAGGGAAAGATCCCTCAAAAGTTGACAGGTCAGCTGCTTATGCCGCACGGCATATAGCAAAGAATCTGGTTGCAGCCTCGGTTTGCGACAGGGCGCTTGTCCAGGTAGCTTATGCAATCGGTATTGCCTGTCCGGTAGGTTTGTATGTAAATACATACGGAACTGCCACGGTAAAAGATGATAAGGGCAAAGTACTGTCTGATGGTGAAATCTCGATAAGGATCACCAACCTGTTCGATATGAGGCCTTTTGCTATTGTAAAGAGGTTCGGGCTTAAGAATCCCGTATTCCTCCCGACAACAACCTATGGTCATTTCGGACGAGATTATGAAGTGAAAAATGTTGAAGTCTATTACGAAGTCGCAGGATGCGAGCCAAAGATCATCAATGACAACGGAAAGAAAGTCTACACTAAAAGGGTAGAGTTCTTTGCCTGGGAGAAACTGGATTATGTCGATAAGATCAGATCAGCCTTTAATATAAAGTAGATAAAAACTTACACTGAGGTCCACAGACAGCTGCGGCAGCAGGAACACAGAGATCCAGGAGACTAAATGTGCAGACCCTCTTGGACTCGTTCCTTTGGCTCTGGTAATTCTTAATCAACTTTCGTAGAGGACAACTTACTATCCTCGCAATATTATCTGATCTTCCCAGAGTATAGTAATGTATCCCCGGAACACCTTCCCTGATAAGCTCAATTGATTGCATCGTTGCCCATTCAATTCCAACCTCTCTGGCATCGTTGTCGGTATTGCATTTTTGAAGTGCTAGTACCAGATCGTGAGGCAGGTCTATGTGAAAAGTCTGTGGAAGCAGGTTAATGTCATTCAGCGCCGAGACCGGCTTCATCCCTGCTATCACCGGAACGTTGATCCCCGCCTGTTTGCACTCTTCCCTGAACCTGAAGAATTTGGAGTTGTCGAAAAACATCTGTGTGACAATATACCTTGCGCCTGAATCAATCTTACGTTTAAGATTATCCATGTCCGAAAGTCTGTTAGGTGCTTCAAAATGCTTTTCGGGATAGCCTGCAACTCCTATGCAAAAGTGTGTCGGCGCTGCATCTTCAAGAGTATCCTCAAGATACCTTCCGTTATTCATGTTGACAATCTGCCGAATGAGTTCATACGTATGGGCATAACCATCTTTTTCGGGGATAAAGCTCCGGCTTCCCTTCTGCGGATCACCCCTGAGGGCAAGCACATCGTCAATGCCCAGAAAGTTCATTTCAATAAGAACATTCTCAGTTTCCTCTTTTGTAAATCCACCACAGAGGATATGAGGTACAACAGGGATATTGTATTTATATTTTACGGCGGCAGCCAGGGCAATTGTCCCCGGCCGTTTTCTGACGACCCTCTTCTCGAGCAGCCCGTCGGGCCTTTCCCTGTAAACAATTTCATTGCGGTGGGAAGTGAAGTTTATGTAGGCAGGATTGAACTCCATCAACCTGTCTATCGTTGCATAAACCTTTTCAATGCTGTGTCCTTTAAGTGGCGGTAGTAATTCGAATGTGAATAACGGACCTTTTGCGTTGTTGATCTTGTCTATAACACTCATACAAACTCTAAGATAAATTCGGGGCAAGCCATTTTGATGCCTCTTCTGCAGTCATATCTTTTCGTGAAGCATAATCTTTCAGCTGGTCATTTCCTATCTTCCCGATATTGAAATAGCTCGAAGCGGGGTTGGCGAAGATGTATCCGCTTACAGCCGCGGGAGGCGTCATCGCAAAATTTTCAGTGAGCCCGGCTCCTATCAGCTTTTCTGCTTCAAGAAGGTCAAATATAACACGTTTTTCGGAATGATCGGGACATGCAGGATACCCCGGCGCCGGCCTGATACCCTTGTACCTGATCCTGAGAAGATCATCGACGCTTAGGTTTTCTCCGGAGGCATAACCCCAGTAATCCTTCCGTATCCTTTCATGCAGATACTCAGCAGCAGCTTCGGCAATGCGGTCACTGAGAATTCTTATCATAATATACCCGTAATCGTCATCTTTGTAGATCGCGGGAACCTCCTTATCAAGCGCCGCTGTCACCACAAATGCCCCGATATTGTCTTTAAGCCCGGTCTGGTCAGGCGCTATAAAGTCAGCCAGTGAAAGGTTCGGTACCCCTTTTTCCTTCTTTTCCTGATTCCTCAGAAACCTGAATACTGCCTTAACAACAGCCGTCCTTTTCTGAAAGAACTTTTACATCATCTCCTTCCGAAACTGCAGGATACAATCCAAAAACACTATTTGCCCTCAGGAGTTTCCTCTCCTTCATCTCCTCCAGATATTTCAGTGCGTCATCAAATAGTTTTTTTGCTTCCTCACCCTTGACGGGATCTTCAAAGATTGCCGGGTATTTTCCGTTAAGTTTCCAGGCATAAAAGAAAAATGTCCAGTCAATGTATTTGATAAGCTCATCAAGGTCAAATTCTCCGATAACATGAAGTCCGGGTTTTTCGGGTGAATAAAGTTCTTCTGACTGCCAGTCGATGATCAGCCGGTTTTGCCTGGCCTCTTCAAGTGAAAGAAGGGTTTTCTCGACATGACGGGCTTCATGGTCCTCCTTCATCTTACTGTACTTATCCTTTATCGTCCTGACATAACCGCTGTTATCTTCCCGGAGCAGCGATGAAATAACTCCCGCTGCCTTTGAAGCATCTTTTACATGAATGACTGCATTTGAATAAGCTGGTGCAATTTTAACCGCAGCATGGATCTCCGAAGTAGTCGCTCCCCCGATAAGCAAAGGTATTTCAAGTTTGCGCCGCTGCATTTCAGAAGCAACATGTACCATCTCCTCAAGCGACGGCGTTATCAGTCCGCTGAGGCCGATAATATCGACTTCCTCCTTAAGAGCGGTGTCAATTATGGTTTCAGAAGATACCATTACGCCAAGGTCAATAACCTCGTAGCTGTTGCATGAAAGGACAACGCCGACTATATTCTTGCCAATATCGTGAACATCACCCTTGACTGTAGCAAGAAGGATCTTGCCTGCCTTTTTGAGCACCTGCCCTTCGCTTTCCTTTTCAATATATGGAGCCAGAACTGCCACTGCTTTTTTCATGACCCTGGCGCTCTTCACCACCTGAGGAAGGAACATCTTGCCGGATCCGAACAGATCGCCAACCTCGTTCATACCTCCCATAAGCGGACCCTCTATAAGTTCTATGGACCTGGAGAACAGGGGACGCGCCTCCTCGATATCCTGGTCAATAAACTCATCGAGCCCGCGTTTCAGCGAGTGACTGATACGTTCCAGGACAGGAAGGGAACGCCATTCATCGGCTTTTTCCTCTTTTTTCCCTTCATTCCGGAGCCCTTCCGCAAATTTAACGAGCCGTTCAGTTCCATCCTTACGCCGGTTAAGAACGACATCTTCTGTAAGATGAAGAAGATCGGGCGGTATTTCAGTATAAACCTGAAGCATTCCGGGATTGACAATACCCATATCAAGCCCTGCTTTTATTGCATGAAACAGGAAAACCGAATGTATAGCTTCACGCACCTTGTCTATACCTCTGAACGAAAATGAAAGATTGCTGATCCCGCCGCTTACCCTGGCATAAGGCAGGTTCTGCTTGATCCACGATGTGGCTTTAATGAAATTCAGGGCATAGTTGTTATGTTCTTCTATACCGGTTGCAACTGCAAGTACATTGGGATCAAATACTATATCCTCAGGCGGAAAGCCTGCCTTTTCTGTAAGGAGCTTATATGACCGTTCAGCTACCGAGATCTTTCGTTCGAAAGTGTCAGCCTGTCCGGCTTCATCAAATAGCATTACAACAGCAGCAGCCCCGTATTTCCTTAGTGTCCGTGCGTGATCGAGGAACACCTCTTCACCCTCCTTAAGGCTTATTGAATTAACAACCGATTTGCCCTGGATGCATTTAAGCGCCGATTCGATTACACTCCATCTTGAGGAATCGATCATAAGCGGCAACCGGGCGATATCCGGTTCCGACATGACAAGATTGACGAACCTGACCATAGCCTTCTCGGAATCGAGCATCGCCTCATCCATGCAGATATCTATCACCTGGGCTCCTCCTTCAACCTGGTTCCTGGCAATGGCAAGCGCCTCATCGTACTTCTCTTCCCTGATAAGCCGGGCAAACTTTATAGACCCGGAAACATTGGTGCGTTCCCCTATATTTACAAAATTGGTTTCCGGTGTAATGGTAAGGGCTTCAAGTCCGCTCAGTCTTGTAAACCGGTTAATTTCAGGTTTTACCCTCGGCTTATAGAGTTTAGCCTTTTCCGCTATCATCCGTATGTGCGCAGGTGTGGTCCCGCAACATCCTCCGATAATGTTAACCCAACCCTCCTTCATGAAATCTTCGGTTACAGCAGACATAAACTGTGCTGACTGGTCATATTCCCCGAACTGGTTCGGCAGGCCGGCATTCGGATGGGCTGAAACATAAAATCCGGTCTTATGCGAAAGCTCTTCGATAAAAGGTCTTAGTTGTTCGGCGCCCAGTGCACAATTCAATCCGACGCTGAATAGTTTAAAATGCGAGACCGATATAAGGAATGCCTCAAGGGTCTGGCCGGTCAGTGTTCTGCCACTGGCATCTGTTATCGTTCCCGAGACCATTACGGGAAGACTTACCCCTTTTTCCTCAAATACAGTATCAATTGCAAAAAGAGCAGCCTTACTGTTGAGCACATCAAATATAGTTTCAACAAGAAGGATATCAGCCCCTCCGTCGATCAGTCCCCTGGCCTGGACCGAATAGGCTTCAACGAGCTGGTCGAACGTTACGGACCTTGCCCCGGGATCGTTCACATCCGATGACATTGAGGCTGTTTTGTTAGTGGGACCAAGTGTTCCGACAACAAAATGATTTTCAGGACTCTCAGTCCCCTCAAACTCTCTTATCGCCTGTACCGCAAGCCTGGCCGACTGAAAATTCATCTTATAAACCAGTTCTTCCATTCCATAGTCTGCCATAGATACCCTGTTGGAATTGAAGGTGTTTGTTGTTATAAGATCTGCGCCTGCTTCAAGATATCCTCTATGAATATCCAGGATAACCTCCGGCTTCGTCAACGACAAAAGATCGTTATTGCCCTTCAGCGGCTTTGGATGGTCCCGGAACATATCCCCCCGGAAATCAGCTTCCTGCAGTTTGTGCTTCTGGATCATTGTCCCCATTGCCCCGTCAAGGACCAGGATCCGCTGCTGAATGATATTTTCAAGTTTTTGATTCAAAAGTGCAGTATTTTAGTTTATAAAATTTTTAATCAATCTGTTTTCTTCTCCCTGCTTTTTTTGCCCCCGTAGAGGGGATCCTGGCGGTAGTGCCTTCTTCCAGTGTCCAGTGTCCATCGTCTAGTACCCAGTGCCCTGCGCTATGCACCCACCCCTTACCCCTCCCAGGAGGGGATCCTGGCGGTAGTGCCTTCTCCCAGTGTCCAGTACCCAGTGCCCTGCGCTATGCACCCACCCCTTACCCCTCCCAGGGGGGTTGGGGGGCGATCTCAGAGGTTTGAGGAGATGAGTTCAGGCTACCGGGTTAATCCCCTTTCTGCCTGTATTAACAATAAAAACATCCATTCCCGTTAATTGTTCCCTTAGCCTGTAAAGTGTCTCAAGGTTAACAACCCCGATAACATATTTATACATTTTACTGCTAAAGTATTCCGACACTTCCTTAAATCCAAACAATTTCCTGTCCTTTTCATTTTTATACCTCAGATATATCTCAAGATTAAAGTTTCTTGTAGTAATTGGATACTGTGCCCTGCTGGTACTTTTTGTACTCATACCTGTACCCATACGAGTTGGCTGATATATCAGAAAGCACTGCGCTGCCTGTGGCATGTCCGCCTGCCCCTTTCCCGCTGAAGAACTGCTTGTCGGCAAAGGCGGCTTCAGTGATCACCCCGTTATATTCATTGTCAACATTATACAGGTATTTATCACATGAGATGAAGCGGGGAAGCACAAAACTCGTGATAGTATTTTCGTTGGTCTTGCCCACATAAGGAACCAGCTTGATCTTTAATCCCTTCTCTTTTGCGTACCTTATATCGAAAGTTGAAATTTTATTTATCCCGTAATGAAATACCTCCTCTGGTTCAAGGAAGAGGCCGTAGGCGTGACCGGTTATAATGCACAGCTTGTATTTTGCATCCCAGCCTTCGACATCAAGTGTGGGGTCTGACTCAGCAAAGCCGAGCGCCTGTGCCTCCTTTAAAGCCAGGGAATAGTCCATACCTTCATTGTGCATCCTGGTAAGAACGTAGTTTGTTGTGCCGTTAAGGATGCCGCGAAGCGAGTGCAGGAGCTCGTTATCGTAGTATTCTTCCAGGTTCCTGATTATCGGTATGCTTGCACCTGCCGAAGCTTCGTACAGAAGCGATACCTTATACTTCGCCTGAAGATCGACCAGCTCCCTGAAATGCCTGGCTACCATCACTTTATTTGCTGAGACGACATTCTTGCCGTTCTTCATTGCAGCTGTAACGATATTGAAAGCTTCATCAGCATCGTCAATAAGCTCAACCACAAGATTGATCGACTGATCGTTAAGAATGTCGTTCTTATCGAAAGTAAAATTTGACATCGGGATCCTTCGCTTTTTATTGCGGTCCTTTACGCATATCCTTACAATGTCAGCCTTCAAGCCGCTGCTGCTGTTTAGGACATCGTGCAATCCCTGGCCGACACAACCGTAACCGAATAATCCTATCCTTAATTTTTCCCTTGTCATTGTTAATTATTTTTTGTTTTTGTCCAGAAATTGCGGACTACATTTGTAACCAGATCTGTTTCGATCAGAAACCCGTCATGACCGTAGAATGAATCTATTTCGACGTATTCACCCCTTTCAATATTTGCTGCAATCAGTTTTTGCTCGTCTGTCGGGAAAAGAAGATCCGACTTTATACCTACACACAGCACTTTCGCATTTATCTTTTTAAGGGCACTGATCACTCCGCCCCTGCCTCTTCCGATATTATGTGTATCGGACAGGCAGGTAAGGCACCAGTATGAATAGGGATTAAACCTTTTCACGAGCTTGTCTCCCTGATAAGCCTGGTATGTAGCTGCTTTGAAAGCCGTCAGTTTTTCATCATCATCTTCCTTCTGTGTCTGGTTATATGCAGCAACGGTCCTGTAACTTATTAACGCTATCGACCGGGCAGCTTTAAGCCCTTTTTTTCCTCCTTCCGGATCGCCGTTTGAAAAGGTCTGGTCAGCTTCCATTGCGAGCCTCATCGATTCACTGAAAGCAAGGGCCCAGGGTGTTTGTTTTGAACCAGAGGCCAGGAGGATAAGACGCTGTATAAGGCCGGGGAACATGATAGTATATTCAAGTGCCTGGTAGCCGCCTATCGATGCACCTATTATTGAATGGATCCTTTTAATGCCAAGATGATTCCTGAGTATTTCGTGGACATTAACCAGGTCACGCACTGTAATCAGTGGAAAATTTCTCAGCCATGGCTTTCCGGTTTCCGGATTTAACGATGACGGCCCTGTTGTGCCGTAACATGATCCGAGCACGTTGGCACAGACAATAAAGTACTTACCCGGATCAAAAAGTAATCCATCTCCCACCATCCCCGGCCACCAGGCCTCTACGTCGGAGTTGGCGGTAAGCGCATGGCAGATCCAGATCACATTGTCAGCTTCGCTGTTCAGGGTGCCATAAGTATTGTAGGCGATCTCCAGCCCGGGCAATACCGTTCCGGTCTCAGTCTTAAACTGTTTTTCAAATATTAATGTCTTCATATAACCTTTTTGAAAGCCTGATCAAAATCGTAAATTATATCATCAATATGTTCTATCCCTACCGAAACCCTGAAGAGTCCTGGCTCAATCCCTGCAGCAAGCTGCTCTTCTTCTGAAAGCTGCGAATGAGTAGTTGCGGCAGGCTGAATTATAAGGGTTTTTGCATCACCAACATTTGCAAGATGGCTTACCAGTTCAAGGTATTCAACAAGTTTTGATGCTTTTGTCTTATCTGCTTTAAGAACAAAGCTTAAAACACCGCCAGCTCCTTTTGGAAGATATTTATTTGCAAGTTCATGATAAGCATTGCCTTTAAGACCGGGATAGATAACTTTCTCAACGCCAGGCTGCGTCTCAAGCCATTCTGCAAGTGCCAGGGTGTTTTTTACGTGCCTCTCCATCCGGAGCGACAGGGTCTCCAGTCCCTGTATCAGAAGAAAAGAGTTGAACGGGCTTATTGAAGGACCGAGGTCCCTTAAGCCTTCAACACGGGCCTTCACGATAAATGCTATGTTCCCTGAAGGAGAGGTCTGGTTGAAGAGATCGCCAAAGACTATTCCGTGATAGCCCTCTGCAGGTTCGGTAAATACAGGGAATTTCCCGTTGTTCCAGTTGAAATTGGCAGCATCAACTATCACCCCGCCGATGCTTGTCCCGTGTCCGCCGATCCATTTTGTAGCCGACTCAACAACGATGTTTGCACCATAATCGATCGGACGGAACAAAAAGCCGCATGCTCCAAAGGTATTATCGACAACCAGTGGAAGCCCGTGCTTCTCTGCAAGCTTTGAAAAAGCCTCAAAATCAGGAATATCAAACCCCGGATTACCGATTGTTTCCAGATAAATTGCTTTTGTTCTGTCATCTATAAGCGCCTCAAATGACACAGGATTGAGATCCCTGGCGAAGCGCGATACGATGCCAAAATTTGCAAATGTTACCTTGAACTGGTTGTATGTGCCTCCGTAAAGGTAAGGAGAACTGACAAAGTTGTCACCCTGCCTCATGATAGTTGAGAGCGCAATAAATTGTGCCGCATGACCTGATGAGACTGCCAGGGCAGCAGCTCCGCCTTCGAGGGCAGCAACTCTTTTTTCAAATACATCTGTTGTCGGATTCATTATGCGGGTATAGATGTTACCCGGTTCAGAAAGGTTGAACAGGTTGGCAGCGTGCTGTGCGTTCCTGAAAACATATGAAGATGTCTGGTACAGAGGGACTGCTCTTGATAACGTATCTGAATCCGGTTGATGACCTGCATGTACCTGAAGTGTTTCAAAATTTATTTTTCTACTCATTGTATTTAGCTTTTATTATTATTAATTATTTGCCCCCGGTTTCATTTGCGGAACATGATGAATATCAACATGTATACAGCTGTCGGAAAAGTGCCTTTTTAGCATCCACCCCTAAATCCCCAGGGGACTTAATGATTATCAGGAAGTTTCAGATCTCCCTCCGGGAGTCGGGGGGTCAATCGGACTTTCTGACAGCCTCAGTGGGGTAAAACTTTAGATAAACTTAAGGAGTGAAAACTTCCAGGTAAAAATTACTGGCGGCACATGCACATAGGCATGAGCGGCATGGTGAAATTGTTGTGGACCAGATGAAATGAGTTCATTTTCTTCGTGTTTATTTTTATCATCTCCCGATTTTACGGGATTAGGTTTTGGCACCTTTTTCCCGCGTAATCGGGATTGGTTGCCAGGGTTTCACAGAGCCTAATCTCTCCACCCTTCTTAATAAAAATCAAACACCCTTCTGGAAGGAATATTTGATTTGTGCCTGCAAAGGTAGAAATGATTTTTGAAAATGCAAAAAAATTACTTACTTATTCTCCCCCCTCCCCCCTCCGCCTCCCCCCATAGCCGTCAACCTAAGAAGCAGTCTTAGAATGAGAATTATTTAATTAGCTGAAACACAATTAAATAAGTTTCCCCTCCTTTTGAAGGAGGGGTGGCCAGACGGTGAAATCATCTCACAAGCAGAAACTAAATTCGTCTGGCCGGGGTGGTTGATTCAAGTCATTCTTATTACCTTTTAAATGGATGGACTTGAAACATAGATTAACCACCCCGGCCGGGAAAACAGATTGTAAACCCCTCAAAATCTTTAGTCCCGGCCACCCCTCCTTGAAAAGGAGGGGAAATGTAAATTACTGCAACTCAGTTGCATACAGTTTGATTCATAAGCTATCCCATTCCTTAAGTTAATGGCTATGCCTTCCCCCACTCCCCCCCTCTCCCTCTCTCCCCTTCCACCCCTCCTGATCTCCCCTCGGATTTCCGGATTTTTCAACTATTTTTGTCTTAAATATCACCTTCATGCAACACAACTTATCAATCTACAACAGTCTCTCAAGACAAAAGGAAGTCTTTGCTCCGCTTCATCCCCCGTTTGTCGGATTGTACGTATGCGGACCGACCGTTTACAGCGACGCCCATCTCGGTCATGCAAGGCCGGCAATTACCTTCGACCTGCTTTACCGGTACCTCACACATCTTGATTACAAAGTGAGGTATGTACGTAACATTACCGACGTGGGCCACCTTGAGAATGACGCTGATGAAGGTGAGGATAAGATCGAAAAAAAGGCACGCCTTGAACATATTGAACCGATGGAAGTAGTTCAGATGTACATGAACAACTACCACAGAAACCTTGATCAGCTTAACACACTGAATCCGTCAATTGAACCAAGGGCATCGGGACATATCATCGAACAGCAACAGTTTATTAAAGCCCTGATTGATAATGGCTATGCTTATGAGGTTAATGGTTCTGTCTACTTTGATGTCCTGAAATACAGTAAGAAGTACAGGTACGGGAAACTTTCGGGGAGGGTGCTTGAAGATCTTCAGGCAAACACCCGCACTCTGGAGGGACAGGATGAAAAGCGCAATCCTTTCGATTTTGCACTCTGGAAAAAGGCTACCCCGGAACATCTTATGAAATGGCCTTCGGAATGGAGCGTCGGATTCCCGGGATGGCATCTCGAGTGCTCAACAATGAGCATTAAATACCTCGGAGAGGTTTTTGACATCCACGGAGGCGGCATGGATCTTCAGTTCCCGCACCACGATTGCGAGATAGCACAGTCTACTGCAGCTCTCGGCAAAGAGTCGGTAAGATACTGGATGCATAATAACATGATCACCATCAACGGTCAGAAGATGGCAAGGTCGCTTGGAAATTTCATAACCCTCGATCAACTGTTCAGTGGTAGCCACCAGATGCTTGACCAGGCCTATAGTCCAATGACAATCAGGTTTTTCATCCTTCAGGCCCATTACCGCAGCACCATCGATTTCTCAAACGAAGCCCTCAAGGCGGCAGAAAAGGGGTATCAGCGTCTGATGAGAGCATTTGTCACTTTAAATAAACTTCCGGCATCCGGCAACTCAACTGTTGATATTGCCGGACTTCAGAAGAAGTGCTATGAAGCAATGGATGATGACCTCAACAGTCCGGTCCTGTTATCGTACCTGTTCGAAGGAGTTAAATATATCAATTCCGTCAGCGACGGCAACGAAAAGCTTACTGCCGCCGACCTCGGATCTTTGAAGAAATTGTTTAATACTTTTGTGTTTGAGATACTGGGGCTTAAAGATGAAACCGCAGGTAAAGGCAACGAGAAGCTTACGGAAGATCTTATAAATCTGGTTATTGATCTGAGGCAGGAGGCAAAAACCAACAAGGACTGGACAACATCAGACACTATCCGGGCGAAGCTGAAGGAGGCAGGGGTTGTCCTGAAAGATACAAAGGATGGGGTGAGCTGGGAGATGGAGATTCTTAACCTCCTCCAGGCTCCCATCCCGGGAGGGGATCGAGCGTTAAAAAACGATCCGGTGGATCATTTTAGCGAAGGGGCTAGCTTTCAGGGCTGGCCAGTGTTGGGCGGGGAGGGTTTTTCTTGTTTAATTTCCTGCCCCGGTGAGGGTTATCTCTAAGGCTCCCCTCCTGGGAGGGGCCGGGGGTGGGTTCCTCCTCAGGTTCCCCTCCCGGGAGGGTGGATTGGATTTCAATATAAATTTAAACTTATACAAATGCCTCCAAAACGAAATATTATCCCATATAATCATGATCTAAAAGCTCTTGCCAGCCAGTTAAGAAAAAATATGACACTCTCTGAAGTTCTTTTGTGGAACGAGCTGAAGCAAAAGAGAATACTTGGTTACGATTTTGACCGTCAAAGACCTATTGACAAGTTTATTGTTGATTTCTATTGCAAGAAATTGAATCTTGCTATTGAGATTGATGGGGATACACATATTTTCAGATATGATTATGATGAAGAAAGGCAGAGCGTACTTGAAAAGCTTGGGGTTAAATTTTTAAGATTTGAGGATTTTGAGGTTAAGAAGAATATGTCGAATGTCTTGAGGGTGATAGAAGGTTGGATAAAAAGTAATGAACCAACCCCCGACCCCTACGAGGAGGGGAGCTTAAGAAAAGAATACACACCTGGGTTTGGTAATGAGATGGGAGGAAGAAAAAAACCCACCCCCGGCCCCTCCGGGGAGGGGAGCCGAAGAGAAGAACCCACTCCCGAGACCTCCAGGAGGACCTCAGGGTACACCGGAAACAAAGTTGGGGACCCGGATTTGTCCCCCTCCAGGGGGACTTCAGGGGGTGCTAATATGCTTTACAAATGAACGATCAGTCAACTCCATATTTCTCTTCACCAATCCAGATCGGTTCTCTCCTCCTGGGAGGAAGGAACCCCATCCGCCTCCAATCCATGACAAACACCAACACGCTCGACACGAAGGCTTCTGTTGCCCAGTGCATCAGGATCATCGAAGCGGGAGCCGATATGGTGCGTCTTACCGCCCAGGGAATAAGGGAAGCCGGGAACCTTGCAAATATTAAAAGCGAACTGCGGAAAGCAGGGATTTGACACTCCCCTTATAGCTGATATCCATTTTAATCCCGACAGCTGCCGAAGTTGCTGCACGTATTGTTGAAAAGGTGAGGATCAACCCGGGTAACTATGCTGACAAAAGAGCATCCTTCAGAAAGATGGAACTTACTGAAAGGGAATATAATGAGGAGCTTGAGAGGATCCATTCAAGGCTGATGCCTCTGATAAATATTTGTCACGAAAATAATACTGCCGTCCGGATCGGGGTAAATCATGGCTCATTGTCCGACCGGATCATGACAAGATACGGCAACACCCCTGAAGGAATGGCCATTTCCGCCATGGAATTCATAAGGATCTTCAGGGCAGAGAACTTTCAACAGGCTTGTTCTGTCAATGAAGTCATCCGATACTGTTGTGATGGTCGGGGCAACAAGGGCGCTTGTAAGGATGATGACTGATGAAGGTTTCTCCTATCCTATACACCTTGGCGTTACCGAGGCCGGAGAAGGTGAGGATGGCAGGATCAGGTCTGCTGCAGGTATTGGCGCTTTGCTGGCAGAAGGGATTGGCGATACTATAAGGGTATCACTGACAGAAGATCCGGAAAAGGAGATCCCGGTGGCAAAGGAGATTATAAGTTTTCTGGGTGGACCAGGACGGACGGGTTACGAGCCCCGGCAGAAAAACTTGAGTTTAAAACCAGGGAATCTCTTTATAAACCCGAAGTCTTGGTAAACGAAAACGGCAGATTCATAACCGAAAGCGGCAAACACTACCGGGGAAAAGTTATAACATTTAATGCCGGTTCTTTTCCTGTAATTCCCAAAAAGTCAAAGGAGAAGATTGTCCTCAATGCTATCTTTAATGAAGATGATCCGATAAAACTCGCAATAGATGCTGCGACAATTCTCGGAAGATATTTTATCATGAGGCAGGCTGACGGGATCTGTATTACAAACAAGGGAACGGTTCAGGGTGAAAAGCTGAAAGAACTTTCATTCTCCATCCTTCAGGCAACGGAGGCCAGGATCACCCGGACGAGATACATCTCCTGCCCGACATGCGGACGCACCAAATTCAACCTTCAGGATGCCGTAAAAGAAGTAAAAGCTGTTACCGGTCATCTTAAAGGACTCAAAATTGCGGTTATGGGTTGCATCGTTAATGGTCCCGGGCGAGATGGCTGGTGCGGATTACGGGTATGTCGGCACATGCCGGGGGGAAAGTTCATATCTACAGGGGAACCGTGGCTGTCCTGAAGAACATCCCCCAGGAAAAAGCTGCGGAGGAGCTGGTGAGGCTGATAGAGAGGGATAAGAGGGGGTGAGGTGGGGTGAGGTACTGCTACTCCACCAATTTAAAATCCAGTTGCTTCTTCTGCAGGTCAGCCCTCACAACTTCTACTTTAACAGTATCCCCAAGGGTATATAGTTTCCCTGTCGACCGCCCTTTGATACAATAATTTTCCTCATCATACTCATAATAGTCATCATCGAGTTCCCTGCACACTTACCATCCCTTCACACAGGTTCTCCACTATCTCCACATAGATCCCCCACTCTGTAACACCTGAGATCACGCCCTCAAATACCTGTCCTGTCTTGTCGCTCATGAACTCCACCTGCTTGTATTTTACCGAAGCTCTTTCAGCTTCCATTGCAAGTCGCTCCATTTTGGACGAATGATCGCAAAGCTTTTCAAGCTTTTCCTTGTTCCCCGGATTCTCTTCATTAAGGTATAACGTCAGCAGCCGGTGGACCATCATATCAGGATATCGCCGTATCGGTGAAGTAAAATGCGTATAATGCTTAAAAGCGAGTCCGTAATGCCCTATGTTGTTTGTCGAATAGATAGCCTTTGCCATCGACCGCAGGGCAAGGGTTTCAATTATGTTTTGTTCCTTCTTTCCTGCTATGTCGTTCATCAGCTTGCTCATCGCCTTCGGAAGTGAAGTTGAATCTTCAGGAAGCTTGTAGCCGAACCTCGTAATGAAATGACTGAAGTTTGAAATTTTTTCAGGATCAGGCTTATCATGGATCCTGTAAACGAAAGTCTTTCCCTTCAGCTTTTTCCCGACATATTCTGCAACCCTCTTATTTGCCAGAAGCATAAACTCCTCAATGAGCTGATTTGCAGTGCCCATATCGCGAAACCTTATGCCAACAGGTTTGCCTGCCTCATCAAGGTCAAACTGCACTTCAACTTTTTCGAAATTAAAGGCTCCTGATGAAAACCGTTTTGTCCTCAGCTGTTGTGCAAGCCTGTGCAGAACAAGCACCTGCTCTTTCATATCACCGTCGCCGGTATCAATAACCTCCTGAGCTTCATTGTACGAGAATCTCCTGTCAGAATTGATAATTGTTCTTCCAAACCATTCATTCAGGACTTCTGATTTGTCATTCAGCTCAAAGACAGCAGAATAGGTAAGTTTATCCTCGTCTGGGACTCAGCGAGCAGATATTATTTGAAAGATGTTCGGGAAGCATCGGAACAACCCTGTCGACCAGATATACGGAGGTTGCGCGTTGTTTTGCCTCTTCCTCGGTGAGCGATCCCAATTTTACATAGTGTGTCACATCGGCAATATGGACTCCGGCTTCCCAGTTGCCATTTTCAAGCTTTCTCAGTGACAGGGCATCATCAAAATCGCGTGCATCGGCCGGGTCGATAGTAAATGTGGGAATATCCCTGAAATCGCGTCGACCTTTAATTTCTTCGGAAGTTATTTCACCTGAGATTTTATCTGCATCCATTTCAACTTCTTCGGTGAACTCATACGGCAGTTCAAATTCCGCAAGTATGGCATGCATTTCAGTTTCATGGAGACCCGGATCACCAAGCACATTTATAATCTCGGCAACGGGATTTTTAGATTTAGGATCCCAGTCTGTAACTCTCGCAACTGCTTTTTGTCCCTGCTTTGCTCCATTCAGTTTTCCTGTCGGGATGAAGAGGTCGAAAGGCATATTTTTATTATCAGGAATAAGGAATGCGAAATTTGGCATTATTTCAACTGTTCCCACAAAGGTGGTTTTCCACCGTTCAATAATTTCGACAACCTCACCCTCCGGCCTCGCGCCTTTCCTGGATGCAAAGAGCAGGACCTTCACTTTATCGCCATGAAGTGCGGTTTTTAGATTTTTAGCCGTAACGAAGACGTCATCTTCAATTTCTTCAGAAATAATAAAACCATAACCCATCCTTGTCATATCGACGGTCCCTGTTATGTAACCCCTGGGGATGGCTTTCGACCTGTATTTACCCTGGTAGACCTCCTGGA
Organism: uncultured Bacteroidales bacterium; assembly: GCA_963806555.1. Classification (GTDB taxonomy): domain Bacteria; phylum Bacteroidota; class Bacteroidia; order Bacteroidales; family VadinHA17; genus LD21. Next base: position 53,928 of record CAWDYR010000010.1, read on the forward strand.
TCTTACCCTCCTTCTTGAGATCCTTCAATAAGTCAGATACAAGGAGTTTATCGGGAGAATCATTGAGATTAAGCCTTTTGGAGAGTTGTTTATAATTGAATAGCTGTTCGGGATGTTTATTGAACGCATTGAGTATCTGTTCCTTTAAATACTCACCGGAAATACCGGGTTTCTTTCCTCCATGTCCCTTCCTGCTCATATTTTTTGGTTTTTGCGAAGTTACTAAAGTAAGAGGGAATTTTAATACATTTGGTTCATAATTGAAATCCCATGACCGATTTAAGGACAGTATTTTCACATTCCCCTGATATTGTTACAAGAAAAACAGGCAGCGAATACGTTTTAGTTCCGGTTGCGAATAATATTGCCGATATGAACAGCGTTTACACTTTGAATGAAACCGGAGCATTTATATGGGAGCTTATAGACGGATCCCGGAATGTTGAAGAAATAATTAACAAACTCGTGGAAGAGTATAATATTGATAAGGAAACAGCCACAACCGACGTTTTTGAATTCGCGGAAAACCTTAAAGATTACCTGATTATCAAATAAATTAAAAGAATAAAGATTTGCTAAAATCTGCACGATCTGCAGGAAACAAAAAATCCCGCTGATTTCACAGATCATCGCAGATATAATACAGAAACACAGATCTTTCATGAGGAGTTACACTTTAAATATTGCCCGCTACATCATCAGGATTGAATCCTCACCTGACGGACCTGAGCTTGTCCCTTCCGAAAGGTTCCGGAGAAATATCTGTGAGACGGATGGAAATTATGATGTCCTGATAAGAGTTCATCACGGGACATATAAATTATCTGAAGAAGCAGACAGGGTATTCGTGGCTCCTTATATCATTGAAAGCAATGGTTATAAGGTTCAGCGCTATGATAATTTCTGGAGTGTATACAGGCAAAATTCAGATCTTTTTATAATAACCAACTTCCCGGAAATGCCCTGGAAAAAGGCAATCCTGAAGCTTTCCCTGACGATCAGGGAATGGGATCTCTGGATTGAAAATGCAGGCATCGGGACAGATCCTCTCGATTATCCCCTTGACGGTCTTGTTCTCTACTATCTGACAGCAATAAATGCTGATATTATGATCCATGCTTCAGGTGTGAATTATGATGGCCAGGGTTACCTGTTCAGCGGCGTGTCAGGAAAGGGTAAATCCACAATGGCCGGTTTATGGTATAACATAGGTGCCCAGGTAATTCATGATGACAGGCTCATTATCAGGTGCATCGATGGTGTTTACAGGATGTTCAACACTCCTGTTTACAGGGATGACGAACCAGCCGAATCGGTGATCAGCAGTGTCTACCTCATAGATCATGCACCGGACAATCACATAATCCCCATCAGAGAGGCGTCCGCGGTAACACTTGTAATGGCAAACTGCATCCAGCATAATTACAGTCCCGATATGATCGCCAGGTTTCTCGGGTCTGTTTCATTGATGTGTTCAAAGATCCCTATTTCAAAACTTTCATTTAAGCCCGACAGGAGCATAATTGAATATATCCTTAAAAAAAAATATGAATCGTCTTGCGCATTCAATTTTGAAAGAGATCGGGTTCACACTTCTTGCTGAAGGAAAAACACTTAAAGTAAAAGCCGAGGGATATAGCATGTACCCGACCATAAAGCCGGGTTCGGTTATTTATATAGAACCGGTGGAAATGGGCAACGAGCCTGTTGCGGGAGAAATAATTGCCTGGAAAAAGGACTCTGGTTTTGTTGTTCACAGGCTTACAAAAGTCTTAAAAGAAGAAGAAATAATCAGTTTCGTAACCCGCGGTGACAGCTGCATGGATGAAGATGATCCCGTCACTTTTGACCAGCTGGCAGGAAGAGTTGTAAAGGTTGAAACTCCCGGCGGGAAGCTGCATCGGACTTCGATTCAGAAGATTAAAATACCTCCTTATAAAATAAATAGTCTCAGGGTTTGGGCAATATTCAGGTTCCGCAGGATTCAAAAAATACTTAATCTTCGCTAATCTGCGCGATCTGCGCGATCTGCGGGAACATTTTTTGTGTAGAACACTAAGAATAAATTTGCATTTCAATTCTTTGTGTACTTTGCATAAACTTTTTCTTCCTTTGCGGTTAAAAGAGAACTAACTTAACGGCAGGTCATTCTCAGTTAATGAAAGAAAAAATAAAACTCTTCAGGGAATCACTTAAGCTCGTCTGGGAAAGCGCACCCGCCTGGGCGACAGTAAATATAATTATCTCTGTCCTGCAGAGTTTCCTCCCTCTTGCCCTGGTTTACCTGATAAAACTCCTTATTGACGACATTACCCGGTCGGTTTCTTCACCGGCAGCAGATCCCTCAGGAAATCTTCTGTGGTTGATTGTTGCTGTTGTTATTGTTTACCTTTCGATGAAGTTGCGGGCGATTGCAGCAACTATGTCCAAAAGAAGCAATCGATGAAGCTTGAGATTCATATGTACGGTCTTTTGCATTCCAAAGCTATTGCGCTCGACCTTATTAATTTCGAACACACCGAATACTATGACCGTCTCTCAAGGGCAACAGCTGAAGCGCCCTGGAGGCCCAACAGCATTCTTAATAACCTCATTTCGATGTTCCGCGGATTACTGTCGCTGCTGCTTATGGCCGGACTGCTTATCACGCTTCACTGGGCACTGGCCCTTCTGCTGCTGGTTGTAAATATTCCGGCCATCTGGCTGAGGCTCCATTATGCCGATATCCTTTATAATTTTCAGCGCGAGCAGACCCCTGAAGCAAGAAAATCAGCCTACTTCAACTGGCTCCTGACCGGTGACAGGCCATCAAGGGAACTAAGGCTCTTCGGGACAGGCAATTATTTTATCTCCCTTTTTAAGAAATCATTTCTTAAGCAGAAAGAAGAAGAGATAAGTATTATCGGAAAGAGGACAACCATTGAGCTTATCTCGGATGTCGTTAAAGCATCGGCCATCCTGTTCATGTTGTTGTTTATTGCACGCCGGACAATAAACGGTACTCTCACCCTTGGTCAGATGGCGATGTTCCTTCTGGCATTCAGGCAGGGAATGAGATATATAAAGGACCTTTTCGGATCTCTGGCGGGACTTTATGAAGACAGTCTATTCATAGGTGATACTTTTGAATTCCTGAATCTGAAAGAAAATGTGGTTGCCATCCCTCCTGTCATTAACCCGGAAGAGTTAAAGAAAGATATTTCAGTTGAGGACCTGTCATTTAAATATCCCGGGAATCAGGCACCTTCCGTAAACAAGGTCTCATTTACCATTAAGAAAGGAGAGATCATTGCGCTTGTGGGTCCGAACGGAGCCGGAAAGAGCACACTGGTAAGGCTCCTGACAAGACTTTATGATCCCGATTCCGGATCAGTAAAATACGATGGTGCAGATATAAGGAACATGGATCCCGTATTGTACAGAAAATATTTTTCAGTTGTCTTTCAGGACTTTATGTTATTCAACCTCAGTGCCGGAGAAAACATCAGGATTGGAAATATTGAATCCGGGGAAGACGGGACGAAAGTGAGCAAGGCAGCAACGGAGGCAGGCGTTCATGAACTGATAAACGATCTGCCGAAAAGCTATGATACAGTTATAGGGAATCTTTTTGATGACAGCCGCGAGCTCAGCTGGGGGGAATGGCAGAAGATAGCGCTGGCAAGGGCATTGTACCGGGATGCGCCGGTGCTGATCCTCGATGAGCCTTCCAGCGCCCTTGATGCAGAAACTGAGTATGAGATCTTCAGCAGGTTCAGGGAGATTGTAAGAGGTCGCACTTCGATACTCATTACACATCGTTTCACAAATGTAACTCTCGCTGACCGGATCATTGTGCTTGACAAGGGAAAAGTCGTCGAATCGGGCACACATGGTGAGCTGATGAATAACAAAGGTATGTACTACAGCATGTACACGAAGCAAAGCAGCAGGTTTGAAAGATAGGATCGACGCCCGGCAAAAGAATTACGACGTAAAGGTGCAGAATTCCTTCCCAATCCTCGATCCAAATTCCATTTTTAGTTAAAAGGGTCAAAACCTACAAAATCGTCACTCTTCTACTTTTTTGACTTTTAGGCATTTTTACTGGTACTTTTTCGTTAATGAATTTTTAAACAGATATTTTAGCTTGATTTTAAAATATTGAATTCCTAAAAACCTGTCAAAAAAGTACCAGTTTGAGCAATAAATGAGCAGTCGTCTGCCTCTGTAAAATATTTGCTTTAAAACTGTTAGATTTTTACTAAATTATTTGGAGATTATTAATTTTTTACAGATATTTATAATACTGTTTGATAGTGAGCTGTGCAGTTGGGAGTCTAAAGTTCTGTAAAGTTATGACAAAGCTTGAAAGAAGGAATCTTAAAGTCAGGATCCTCAGGCTTACTGACTTAAAAAGTACTGGTTCTCCGGCCGAGCTGGCGGCCAGGCTGGGAATCGGAGAAAGAACCACCAAAAGGTATGTTAGTTATTTAAGGGACGATGGCCATTTTATAAGGTATTCTCCCGTACTTAAAACTTATGTAAACGAAAAAGGATATGTCTAGATATGTCAGGTAATTCCATTTCAATCCTCTCAGGCACCAGTCGCTGCATTTCTTTAAGGTGTGCTTGGTAATTCTGTTCCATGAACAGAAGGGTCGCCCTGGCCCGTCCCCGGTAGTTGCGTTGATTCCTGCCGGGGACTCTTTTTTGGGGGCAGGGGGCGGGGGGCGGGGAGCGGGGGGGAGAGCGGAGAGGGGGAGCGAGGGAGCAGAGCGAGAGCGACGGAGGAAGGAGCGAGGGAGCGAGGGAGCGAGGGAGCGAGGGAGCGAGGGAGCGGGGGAGCGGGGGAGAGAGAGCAGAGCGAGAGAGCGAGGGAGCGAGGGAGAAAGAGAAACTTTGAGATTTTAATCTGCGGAACTCTGCGAAAAACTCTGCGGAACTCTGCGAGAAACAAAAGCGTGGCATTAAGTTACATCACTATTCTGTCAAGCCGTTACGCCGTTGAGCCTTTACACCGTTACGCCGTTAAGAGCGCAGAAGGACACCCCTCTGCCTCCTTCGTCGGCATCTCCCCTGAAGGGGAGAAAATTCTCAATCATTCTTTGAGATTCGTTAAAAAAATGGGATTTTGTCCCCCTCCAGGGGGAATTAAAGGGGGTGTTCCAACCAAAGAAAATCAATCTGCGGAACTCTGCGAAAAACTCTGCGGAACTCTGCGAGAAACAAAAGCGTGGCATTAGGTTACATCACTATTCTGTCAAGCCGTTACGCCGTTGAGCCGTTACGCCGTTACGCCGTTAAGAGCGCAGAAGGACACCCCTCTGCCTCCTTCGTCGGCATCTCCCCTGAAGGGGAGAAAATTCTCAATCATTCTTTGAGATTCGTTAAAAAAATGGGATTTTGTCCCCCTCCAGGGGGAATTAAAGGGGGTGTTCCAACCAAAGAAAATCAATCTGCGGAACTCTGCGAAAAACTCTGCGGAACTCTGCGAGAAACAAAAGGGTGGCATTAGGTTACATCACTATTCTGTCAAGCCGTTACGCCGTTGAGCCGTTGCGCCGTTACGCCGTTACACCGTTACGCCGTTCAAAACCTGAACCCAAACAGTGGCGATATCGTCAACCCTTCAAAACCGAGCGCCCATATCACATTTGAGTCTGCACGTAACCCCATGTAAAAGTTGCTTTTGAACTGATAGTAATAATCGAGACATATTGTGAAACCAATTTCATAAAAAATTTCGCTGTAGCTGGTGTAAAGAATACTAACACCAGAATTATCGATATATAGTTATGTCAGGTTTTAATAAGTATTCTCTTTTAAGTTTAAATCCTATACCTGGTTCCAAAAAATGCTGGCCTTTTAGTGGAATCGGTTTTGAAAAGGTGATATCTAACATCTGTCTGAGTTGGATAGTTGTATAATCCTTAAAAACTCCTTCCCTTATCTTCCAGTCCAAAGATGCCATCGACAATCTGGCATTAACATTAAACCCGGTGTTAAGTTTATAACCTCCTTCCAGCCAGAAAATCGGACCATCATCTGCAGTAAAGGTATCCATATAATAACCTATCCCACTTCGAACAGTAAAACTGTTTTGTTGCGAAAATGGCACGGTACATTTATTGACAAGATCAGGACCAGTAAATAAAAATGACTTTCGGCATTATAATTAGTTTATAGGTTAAAAACTAGACCCCCTCCAACCAAAAAGAACGTTCCACCATGACTAAGATCCTGTAATCTTGTACTAAACTGAAACCCGATTCTTTTAAATACATAAAAGGAGAAATTTGCCCCTACCTGATACCCAAAATGATTACGTATTATCAATTGATAATCCTTTTCGACTGAGGTGTAGATATTTTGTCATTTAAATTGTACGAATATGATAAACTTTTAAAACACAAATTGTATGATTTTCCATAGGTAATACCTAATTCAATATCAAATTGAACCATGCGTTTTGCATGGGGGTTAAAATTCCTAAAATAGATCCTGTCTTCATAACTGCTAATTCATCGAAAGGGATTTCAATAGTTTGGTTATCTTCCTCTATTAAAATCTGATACGTAACAGATGAATGTGATTGAAAATAACCAAAACTTAACACCCGCACCAAGCCAAGATTTAGATAATACTAATTCTCCAGATAACAGAGGATCCACCACTAAATGTGTCAGAAAAATCATTGTGATAATTAAAACTGAAAAAATATTCTAATGTATCCTGACTTTTTGCCAAAAGAGTCGATACAATAAAAGCTGGGATAAGCAATAAAATGTATTTCATTAAAGTAGATATTATTAAGTATGGGGCTGTTTAAAATATCTTGACTACCAGATTTTCTGCTTGCTTAGTTTTTAAGTCGTTTTAAACAGCCCCAGTTTTGAAAATCATTAATAGGAAATAATCCTATTAGGCATTGTCAATTTAAATTTAGGATTTGTCGTTCTTACAACCCATCCATCTTTTACAATATCAGTCGGACCGGGGGTAGTATTTGTGGCATAGAACCAATTTCTATCCCATGAATTTAGCCCTAAGGTTTCACCTCGATAGGTCGTTTTGGCTGCTGCTGTTAGTGAGGGGGTAATCGCATCCTTTTTATATCCAACCGTTGCACTTACATTAATTTCTATAACTTGATCATATTCATAAGTAATAATTCCTTGCAGAATATCTGTGGTTTCCCAATTGGAGTCCCAGATTACGTTCACTGTAAACCAGCCTCCTTCTGAATGAACCGTATAATTTCTTATTGCTGCTTTAGCATAAGATCTCGGATATTCAATTGGTATAACTGTAGAAAATTTTCCATTTAGAGCACCAGTTTCCATATTATATTCTGGAAAACCCCTGGCGATTCTTAGTTCAAGTTCTCCTTCAAACAAACCTCCGCAGTAATCAGCACAAAAAACTTTGCCAACCTTTACTTCATTAATTATCCCTTTAGACTCCGAATTATTCTCTATTACCATTCCTTTCAAATCATCATTATCCTGTTCCCTGGGCATAATCAGAATAACGGGATTCTTATCAGCATATTCTTCATTCACTATTACTTCAATCAGCTTTTTACCCTCGAAACGGTAGCCGGTATTTTCAACATCGTTGTCAATCGGATGGCCGGCAACAGTAAAGGAATTTGTTCCCCTCGGGTAAAAGTTTGAAGGGTAGGGGCAGTAGATATAACAGTCATTGCCTGCCAGGTACTTTGCCAGATCGCTCCAGTCAGCAATATGACGACTT
>CAWDYR010000011.1:0-80191 GCA_963806555.1 uncultured Bacteroidales bacterium
CCCAGGTCACAATCGATCCGACAAAAATGACTGCTGAGAATCTCCAGCAGTTCCAGCAGGCTCAGGGTGAAGTAAGCTCTGCTCTGTCACGACTGATGGTTGTTGTGGAAAAATATCCGGAGCTTAAGGCGACCCAGAATTTCAGGGATCTTCAGGTGGAGCTTGAAGGTACCGAAAACAGAATTTCGGTCGAAAGAAGAAAATTCAACGAGGTAGCCCAATCGTTCAACACATATATTAAACAATTTCCGCAGAATTTCCTTGCCGGTATGTTTGGATTTACACCAAGACCCTACTTTGAGTCCATGGAAGGCGCTGAAAAGGCTCCGCAGGTTACATTTTAAGCAATCATTTTATATGGAAGCCAAGGCATCTACTTCTTTACCAAAGACCAGATGGCGCAGATCCGTGAAGCTATTAAACTGGCTGAAAAAGAGACTTCAGGTGAGATAAGGGTCCATGTTGAGACCAGGATCTCCGGAAGTGTTCTTGACCGGGCTGCCTGGATCTTTAAGAAAATAGGAATGCATGCAACTGAGAATCATAACGGGGTCTTGTTCTATCTGGCGGTCACTAACAGGCAATTTGCAGTGATAGGAGATGGAGGCATTAATGCGGTTGTACCTGCAAATTTCTGGGACGAGATTAAAGAGACCCTTCAGAAAAATTTCAAAACAGGTAAATTCACCGAAGGACTTATTGAGGGTGTCCTGCTGGCAGGAAACCAGCTAAGGGAACATTTTCCACGGATGAAGGATGATATCAATGAGCTTTCTGATGAAATATCATTTGACGATCCGGAAAAACCGACAGTTTTATGAACTACAGAACTATAAAGCAGAGCTTTGGGGTATTTCTGCTTCTTATATTTTCATTTAAGGTAAACGCCCAGGAATTTCCTGAAAGACCTGTTCCACCGCGACTTGTTAACGATCTCACCGGAATGCTTTCAGGCCAGGAAGTTGATGCTCTTGAGCGGAAGCTCGTGGCTTTTGATGACTCAACATCCACACAGATAGCTATTGTGATTGTCAGCGATCTTTCGGGGTATGATAAAGCTGATTATGCCCAGCGCCTGGCCGAAAGGTGGGGAATTGGGCAGAAAGGTCTTGATAACGGGGTCCTTATTTTAGTTAAGCCAAAAACCTCCGGATCAGCCAGGGGGGAGGTTTTTATTGCCCAGGGCTACGGGCTGGAGGGAATTATGCCCGATATCAGTCTGCGCACAGATTGTTGATAATGAGATTTTGCCTTCCTTCAGACAAGGGAGGTATTTCGAGGGACTTGATAAAGCAACCTCAGTTCTGATGTCACTGGCGAGGGGTGAATTCCCTGCCGATCAATATCGAAAGTCAGGCGGAGGTGATTCAGGCGGATTTGGCATGGGAATCTTTATTATAATACTGGTGATCATCATTTTATTTTTCCGTGGCAGCGGCGGGTCGAACCAGAGGCATATCAGCAAAAAAGGTTTGCCTCTCTGGATGCTTCTTGCAATGATGAATTCCGGCAGCAACAGGCACAGCGGAAGCTGGGGCGGATTCTCTGGTGGAGGGGGATTCGGCGGCGGTGGCGGCGGCGGAGGAGGATTTGGAGGCTTTGGTGGCGGAGGCTTTGGTGGCGGCGGCGCCGGAGGAAGCTGGTAGTTAAAGGCTCAGGCTTGCAGCATAGCTGACTGAAGGGCAAGCGAAGGCTGGGCTCAGGGCTCAGGGCTCAGGGCTCAGGGCTCAGGGCTCAGGGCTCAGGGCTCAGGGCTCAGGGCTCAGGGCTCAGGGCTCAGGGCTCAGGGCTCAGGGCTCAGGGCTCAGGGCTCAGGGCTCAGGGCTCAGGGCTCAGGGCTCAGGGCTCAGGGCTCAGGGCTCAGGGCTCAGGGCTCAGGGCTCAGGGCTCAGAGCTCAGGGCTGAGAGCTCAGAGTTCAGGGCAAAATCCATAATTTTCTTACTCAATAATAATAACTTGCTGTAATCTAGCAGTTTTTGCCCTGTGCTCTGCGCCCTGTGCTCTGTGCTCTGCGCTCTCCGCTCTCCGCTCTCCGCTCTCCGCTCTCCGCTCTCCGCTCTCTGCTCTCCGCTCTCCGCTCTCCGCTTAATGGTCCCTGCCTGAAAGATAATTTCTCCACTTATCAATAACAGTCTGCATATCTGCAGGCAACTCCGAATCAAATGAAAGTCTTTTCCGGGTTACAGGATGATCGAAGGCAAGCGATTTCGCATGCAAAGCCTGGCGAGGCAGGATCTTAAAGCAATTTCTTACAAACTGCTGATATTTTGCAAATATGGTTCCCTTAAGGATCTTATCTCCACCGTACTCTTCATCATTGAACAGGGGATGTTTGAAATGGCTGAAATGAATTCTTATCTGGTGTGTCCGTCCTGTCTCCAGCTTGCATTCCACAACCGAGATGTAACCAAGGTTCTCAATGACTTTGTAATGGGTAACAGCTGTTTTGCCCTGATTGGAGTCAGGAAACACCTGCATGACCTTTCTGTCGCGGAGGCTGCGTCCTACATTTCCGGTAATCGTTCCCACCGGCGGCTCAGGAGTGCCCCACACAAGCGCAATATATTTCCTGTCGGTGGTACGGTCATAAAACTGTTTTGAAAGCCTGTTTAATGACAATTCGTTTTTGGCAATCACCAGTATTCCGGAAGTATTCTTATCAATCCGGTGCACCAGTCCCGGACGAAGTTCCCCGGTCTGAAACAATGGCAGATCCTTAAAATGCCACATAAGGGCGTTGACAAGTGTGCCTGTATAATTTCCGTATGCCGGATGAACGACCATGCCTGCTTCTTTGTTGACAACCACAACATCATCGTCTTCATATATAATATTCAGTGGAATATTCTGGGGAATGAGCTCTATCTCCCTTGGTGGCGATGGTAAAACAATCTGGACTACATCGCCGGGCTTGACCTTGTAGTTCGGTTTTACGGTATTGTTGTTGACAAGTATGTTGCCTGCATTTGCAGCGCCCTGGATACGGGTCCTGGATGTGGTCTCAATACGGTTGGAAAGGAATTTGTCGATCCTGAGCAACGACTGACCCGGATCAACATTAAACCTGTAATGTTCAAAGAGCTCCTGCTGGTCATTGATTTCCTCTTCGCCCATTTTGCGGTTACCTTGTTTTAATGAACCTTTTATACCCTGTGGTTTTTCCGTTCACGGATGTAATGACAGTATAGATACCGGGTTTAAGTGAAGAAATTTCAATTCGCTCCATATAACGGATTTTTATTACCTCCCTGCCATAAAGATCAATTATTGTAACGTATGCGGAGGGCGACAAAATCAATTCTTCCGAATAGAGATTTATAAAACTGGTGGCAGGATTGGGCCACAGATTGAAACTCTGCTTTTCATCAGGGTAGGTATCATCAACTCCGGTGGGTCTGAGACTTCTACCCATGACCGGCCTTATCATTATGCTTCCCTCAACCTGCGACTGCAGCCATTGGCCGTTGAGCCAGTAGAACTGCCTTCCTTTATGGGTTGTATTGACATCATAGCCGGCATTTAAAAATGTCTCGGTGTGCTGTCTCCAGCCAATATAGAAAACGTCGTCAACCATAACCGGGTCGGGCAGGATGTAGGTAAAGAAACCGTTGATATCTGTTCCTTCAACAACCATTTGATCCGTTGCTGAATAAATAATTTCTCCGGGCAGATCGCCCATATCGTTCCAGATCATAAGGTCGAATGCCCTTAAATTGCTGTTCAGATAGGTGTCGTTAAAACAGATGCGGATCGCCCTGATGGTATCCCGGATGAACGATTTGAACCTGTATGCTACCATTGCGGTCCGTGAACCCTGACCGTTTACGCCATAACCTCCCTCAGAAGTGCCATCATCAAATGCAAAATAATTACTGAATACCTGGTTATAATGGATAGTGTCATTCTCCTTGGGATCAAATTCATCGGTTATCAGGTAGCTTGTGATCCGGAACAGGGCTGAATCATTATTCGGTGAATTGAAGGTATAGATCAGGCTGGCGTTATAATCGACATTTGTCAGAGGACTGATATTGGTTGCGCCTGCTGAGAATGAATGAGCAATGGTGTTGGTATTGACATCCCTTATAACAAAATTTCTTGTTACATTTCTTACTATTGTGTCGTTGTTCCTGTAATGGATCGGAATTAATGATCCCATCTCCTGAAGATAGATCTCCCTGAACTGCTTCCATGGCATCGCTTCGTGGGTCTTGAGGATTGATCTCATTGGTGTTCTGAAGGAAACATCTGCAAGGGAGGTATCGGCTGAATTCCTGTTGCGATCGAGATATACATAATCAATATTCCAGTGATCGCAGTTACCGATCATCGACGGATCATTGATATTGGCGCTCAGGCTCGCCCAGTTGATGAACCGGAATTTAAAACCGCTTTTCAGGTACCGGGGATTCTCTATTCTTATGATCGCGGGCTTAAATTTTGGCTGGACCACTCCCTGTGCCTTCCATACCGAATACCATTTATCCTCCAGAGGAGCGTAGAATTGCAGTGTAAGGCTGTCAAAAGGTTCGGGCATATCACCAAGACCACCGGGCTGATAGTAAAAACTCAGCCAGATGTTATCAGCAGGACTAAAATTAAGATTTACTGGCTGGGAGGTCAGGTGGTCAGCTTCAAAACCAGATGAAGTTGCTGTTTCGTAGAGCCTTCCGGTATTGTCTATTGCATCGAGCGTTGCAATGCCTATTGTTATCTGCTGATCGGTGTATGTGTTATTAATAAAAGCAAAATCATCACTCCATTTTGCCGGGGAAGGAATGTGTGACTGCCCTGAGAAATCATCAAAGAAGGGCAGCTCAAGAGGAGCAGCCAGTCCCTTTTCCCGGGAGCTTAATTTATTTTTATTTTTTACTTCGATGTTTGTCTGAAGGCCTGTAATTACTTCCTGACCTGAAGTGATGACAGGGATGAGAAGGAGGATTGCAATATATAAGGCAGATTTCTTTAACATCACTCTGTCAGAGCTGTCCCCTGACCATATCCGGTATCGTGTCAACCGATAATTTTTGCTGAATCATTTGGCAGCTTTGCCGAATCGACGGTGAGCCAAAGGTAAATTGAAGAGCCAAGCTGAAGAGTTGCATCGGCTCTGAATTCCGGATTTTGCTTGTAGACAAACGCTGTTGCTGAATCTTTACCTGTTGTAACGGTATTGTCATACATTGATGTTACAAGAGTCAGCGAAGCTCCCAAAATCCTGTTTTTAGCCGAAGCCAGATCGAGCCCCATAAGATCGGGAACTGCTGTGAGCTGATTACTCAGCCCCTTGCCAAGGACCAGGTCGATTACTGAACCCTTTTGTATTGAATCACCTTCAGCGATCTCTTTCCCGTTGTAGAGCTGTTTTATAACAACATCTATCGATATGTCGGGAATATATCTTGGCGTTCCCATTTCAAGGCCGGAACTTTCTATGAGCGCAATTGCCTGCCGCTTTGGGAGATTGACAAGATTTGGCATTGCCACCATTTCGGGATTGAATGCATTGATTGTCAGCATTACATTCCTCCATTTCTTTACTTTGAAGCCCGGTTCGGGATTTTGTTCCGCTATACAGCCCCGCGGCACTTCTGCCGTATACACCGAGTCAATAACCTGATACCTTACTTTACTCTTTCTGGCAGCCTTAACAGTCTGATCCATTGTAAGTCCGACAAAATCCGGGACCGGCCGGCTCTGTCCGTGACGGGTATAGAAGTTCATCCAGATGAGCAGGGTCATTATTAAAATGACAATGATCACAGCGGCTAATCCAAGATTCTTTAAAAATGTTTTACTGAGGATAAAGTTTTTAAGGCTCATACCGGCATTCGAACTAAAGTTATAACGCAAATGTATTGATAAAATTATAAACAGAATCCCGTTCCACAGGTTCAAAACCGGCATTCACTGATAAGGGTGCAGATTTCATCTGTTGTCATACCCGGATTCTTCTCCTCCGCACCTGCCATGGAATAGATACGGGTAGTGTCGTCAATGGTGCCATCGAGGTCATCCGCGCCGAAAGAAAGGCTTATCTGGGCGATCTCTTTACCGGCCATCGGCCAGTAAGCTTTTATGATGCCGGATATTGTCCATGTATATCCTGGAAACAGCGTAATTTCTCAGATCTTCCATGATGCTGACCTCACCAAGATGGGCCATCGGATTATTGGCTTTTTTATACTTGAGCGGGATGAATGCATTGAAACCATGTGTTCTGTCCTGAAGGTTACGCAGTCTTTCCATGTGATCGATCCGGTGTGACTAGGTTTCAATGTGACCGTAAAGCATTGTTGCATTTGAAGGTATCCCGAGAGTATGTGCCGTTTCGTGGATCTCAATCCATTTTGCGGATGAAGTTTTTTCGGGGCAGATCTCTTTTCGAATCTCCTCGTCGAATATTTCTGCACCTCCGCCCGGAATTGAGTCAAGGCCGCATCCTTTCAGCAACGACAGTCCTTCCCTGATTGTCAGACCCGACCTGGCAATCATATAATCGAGTTCAATTGCAGAAAATGCCTTGACATGCAACCCGGGTCGATGACGTTTTATCATCTCAATAAGCCGGCAGTAGTACCGGATATCCCTGGAAGGATGAACTCCGCCGACGATATGGACTTCTGTGACATCCTTGCCGTCAAATCTTCTGACAATGTCAAGCATGTCTTCCGGTGTGTATTCCCAGCTTTCAGGATCATTTTCAGCGCTTATGATAAGAGCAGAACCTGCAGTTATATACGCATTTGTTTGTAGGCTCAATATGAAAATTCCTGTTGAAAAATGCCAGGTTGCCGTTGAATCTTCTTCTTACACTTCCCGCAAGAAGTCCGAGCAGCGGCAATTCGGCCTTAAGGAATAATAATAAGCCATCTTCAGGTGTGATGCGGGTACCGGCTGAGATCTTATCTGATATCCTTCTGAGTTCCGGATCGTTAATATTTTGTAACAGGTTTGTCATTTTAGAAAAGGTGGCCGGTAAAATTAATGAAAAAAAAGGTGCCTTGTCTTGAGGCACCTTTTTCTATATAAAGAGTTATAATTACTTCAGTTTAAGCTCAGGAGAGACAGTAAGTTTCTTCCTTCCCTTGGCCCTGCGTGATGCAAGAACCCTCCTGCCATTGGGAGTGGACATTCTTTCCCTGAAACCATGCTTGTTTGCTCTCTTTCTTCTTGAAGGCTGGTATGTCCTTTTCATATCCGGTAATTTTAGATGTCTCTGCTGTTTTATTTTGAGATCGCAAAGATATTTATTTTTTCTATAAATGCAACCATTGCCATCTATTTTTCAAAAAACTTACACAGAGTTCCACAGAAAAGTCGACCCCTAAATCCCCTAAAGGGGACTTAATAACCCCACTTAGGCATAGCCAATCTCACAGAAGGGCCAGCATAGAATCACACTGTATGCAACTGGAGTTTCAATACTCTAGCATTTGGGGGTCTTAAAAAGTCGAAATCGCTGTTAACCGCAAAGATGAAAGAGTACGCACAGGATCGCAGAGAAGGTTAATTATGTGAACGTTTTAACTTTGCGTGCTTTCGCCTTCTGTAGCGTGTCCTGTAGCGGCTACAGACTGTCCGTAAGACCAGTAGACTTATTCAAACCGGCAGGTATACAATCTTTTTAGTTTCGAAGTAGGGCTCAGAAAAATACTCTTTTATCTCCCTTATCACGATTTTTGTTTTAAAGGATGCAATTTCCCGTTCCAGATCGCCGCCTTTCAGGCAGATGATTCCGTTCTTAATGCTGTTACGGCTTACAGGATCAACATTTTTTTGTGTAAGCTTTACAAATTCAGGGAATTCACAGACTGCCCTGCTGATAACAAAATCATATTTGCCTTTTTCCTCTTCAACTCTTTTTCTAAGAGGCAGGACATTCGTCAGACCAAGTTCATCTGCCACAGATGTTACAACAGTGATCTTCTTTCCGATTGAATCAAGGAGTGTGAACATTGTTGAGGGAAAGATTATTGCAAGCGGTATTCCCGGAAAACCTCCTCCGGTACCGACGTCAAGAACCTTTGTCCCGGGAATAAAGCTGATGAATCTGGCAATTGCCAGAGAATGAAGGACATGATGAACGAAAAAGTTTTCCATATCCTTCCGTGATATAACATTTATCTTGCTGTTCCACTCCTCATAGAGTTCTTTAAGCCTGTTAAATTGTCCGACAGCAGCGTCTGAAAGAAAGGGGAAATATCTTAACATTACCTGTTGCCGGTTTTTAAAAATATGTTATATAACAGGTTTTTTGCCCTGAATAACTGGGCTTTGACAGTCCCGATCGGTATTTTGAGCTCAGAAGCAATCTCCTCGTAAGAATATTCCTTGTAGTACCTTAGTTCGATGAGCCGCCTGTAGCTCGGCTTAAGCTGGTTAACTATATCCCTGAGGACTGCAATTTTCTGGTCGTTTATAAGGGCTTCCTCAGGATCAGGAAGGTCGGACTGGATGTATACAGTCAGATTGTCAAGGTCGTCGGCCAGTTGTTCAACGGGAGCCGGAGAGGTTTGTTTTCTTCTGATAAAGTCAATGCAGTTGTTGGTCGCTATTTTAAAGAGCCAGGTACTGAAAGCGTATTCAGGGGTAAACGAATCAAGATTATGGAAAGCCTTGCCAAAAGCTTCAATTGTCAGGTCTTCAGCATCTGATGCGTTTCCTACCATTTTAAGGAGCATAAAGTAGATCGAGTCCCTGTAACGGTTCATAAGACTTGCAAAAGCTTTTTCATTCCCCTTCCTTGCCATTTCCACGTTCAGGAGATCGCTTTTTGCCTTTTCCGATAATCCGGCGCTTACTTCCATCTGTTTTTGCGGGACCCCTCCCCAAGGTTGGTTAAATAAATAACAGCATTCAGAACAGGCGAAATGATGTCATAAAATATTGACCATGGCGCTAATCCCGGCTCATTGAGCTTCTTCTGAACCAGTATTAAAACAACAACCTGTACCGCAAGCCTGATCGTGAAAATTGCCGTAACGAAAGGCCAGAGGTAAAGGTATGAGAGAAGCACTGCAAAAAGCACATAAAACAGCAACCTGGTAACCGGCTCGACTGTCAATATAACCTTATGGCTTAATTTGTAATGGACTGCGGTTGTCAGATGCCTCTTTTTTTGTTTGAACAATTCTGTGGTTGTTGCAGCAGGTACTGAGCGGGTATGTGCTTCCTTTCCGAATTCGACTTTTATGTTCTCCCCGGTGGCATTTGAATTTACAAATAGATCATCATCGCCCGAGGCGAGCTGGCTGTGGGGGCCAAAACCTTTATTCCTGAAAAAGAGCGACCTTCTGTAGGCAAGATTTCTGCCAACACCCATGTATGGATTGCCCCTGATCGCCATTCCCAGGTACTGCATTGCAATGAACATGCCATCGGATCTTATGTATTTATTAAGTAGTCCCTTTTTGCTAAAATAGCCACCATAACCCAGGACAAAATCTGTTTTGTCATCAAAATGAGAAACCATGGTGCCAAGCCATTTTCCTGTCTGTGGACGACAATCAGCGTCGATGAAAAGCAGCAACTCATTCTTTGCGGCTTTAATGCCGATGAACTGGGCAAATTTCTTGTTATGTGTAAATTTTGGATCTTTTATGATATTCGAAACCCTGAGGTTAGGATACTTCTTAAGGTACTCACCAAGAACATTATAGGACTCGTCATCAGAACAATCGTTGACCACTATTACCTCAAATTCAGGGTATTCCTGTTCAAGGACCGAAGGGAGGAATTCCCTTAAATTCTGTTCTTCATTCCTGGCGCAAATAATCACTGAAACAGGATCTCCCGGTGCGATTTTTACAGTCTGCCTGAACAATGCTGTAGCCAGATAATAATAGAAATAGTAGAATAGTTGTATCGCGGCTGAAAGACCGAAGATTATAAAAAGTATCAGGAGAAACGCGTGGTCACCAGGTGTCATTTGACTTCCAAATAAGGGATCAATATTACTAAGATAATCTGAATGGTAAAAGAGTGCAAATAAAATATCACTTGTTAAAACGGAAACTAGCTTCAAAAATTATCGGCATAAATTTTAACAGGTGGCTGAATGGATTACCTTTGTGCATCCGGAACAAAATTGATTTTATGTTTGAAGTAAAGAGCAGGGATAAAGAGACCAGGGCGAGGGCAGGAATGCTGAAAACAGACCATGGCGATATCCCTACTCCGGTCTTTATGCCAGTCGGAACTGCCGGTACTGTAAAGGGCATATTGCAGAAGGACCTTCTGGACGACATAGATGCAAAAATCATACTTGGCAACACGTATCATCTCTACCTCCGTCCCGGAACGGAAATACTGAAAGCATCGGGAGGCCTTCATAAATTTATTGGCTGGCCGCGACCGCTTCTGACCGACAGCGGCGGATACCAGGTTTTTTCGCTTACCGGTAACAGGAAGCTCACTTCTGCCGGAGCTATTTTCAAATCTCATATCGACGGGTCGAAACATGTTTTTTCTCCCGAGAATACTATTGATATTCAGCGTATTATTGGTGCGGATATAATGATGGTCTTTGATGAATGCGCCCCATTCCCCTGCGATTACAGGTATGCAAAAAAATCAGTTGAGCTTACCCATCATTGGCTCGACAGGGCTGTTGCCCGATTTAAGGAGACGGACCCTGTGTGGGGATACAGTCAGTTTCTTTTTCCTATTGTCCAGGGTAGTACATTTGATGACCTCAGAAAGGAATCTGCTGAAAAGATCGCATCCGTATCAATGGCCGGTAATGCAATCGGTGGTTTATCGGTGGGTGAACCTGCTGAAGAGATGTACAGAATCATTGAGATTGTAAATGAGATACTTCCCGAGGATAAGCCAAGATACCTGATGGGAGTAGGGACTCCTGTTAATATTCTGGAGGCTATTGAACGGGGAATCGATATGTTTGACTGTGTTATGCCAACAAGAAACGGGCGAAATGGTATGCTCTTTACGGGTGAGGGTATAATCAATATAAGGAACCGGAAATGGATAGATGATTTCAGTCCAATTGATCCTGACGGTCCCTCGGCGGTAAGCCTTTATTATTCAAAAGCATACCTGAGGCATCTTGTTATCTCAGGTGAAATTCTCGGCGCTCAGATATCAAGTATCCACAACCTGGCATTTTATATGCGGCTGGTAGCCGAAGCAAGGAAACAGATTGAAGATGGTAATTTCAGATTATGGAAAAACCGGATGGTAAAAAAGCTGTCGGAAAGACTTTAGCCTCGCTTAAAATGAGAATAATCGACGGCTACATTATCAGGAAATATCTTGGTACTTTCTTCTATAGTATCATATTGATCCTGACGATTGCCGTTGTATTCGACTTTGCCGAAAAGATAGATAATTTCATGGAGAAGGAGGCCCCTGTAAAGGCCATTGTATTTGATTACTATCTTAATTTCATTCCTTATTTTGCAACATTGTTTGCTCCCCTGTTCGTGTTTATTTCAGTCATCTTTTTTACCTCCAAGATGGCGGCAAATACGGAAATCATTGCTATTTTAAACAGCGGTATGAGCTTCAGGCGGATGATGTGGCCTTATTTTATCTCATCCCTTGTTATCGCAATACTTACGTTCCTGCTTACCAATTTTGTCATTCCCCAGGCAAACCTGAAACGGATGGCTTTTGAGGATAAATACTACAGATCGACTTCAAGAAGGGTTCCGGTAATGAACATTCACAGGCAGGTGTCGAAAAATGTTTTAATTTACATGGAATCCTTCAACCCGATAAGCCAGGCAGGCCGCAATTTTACAATAGAGAAGTTTGATGAATCGGGCAAGCTTGAATCAAAGCTGTCAGGGAACCTGGTAAGATATGATACCACCAGTAATAAGTGGACGGTGATAAATTACTATTTTCGTAAGATAGGAGACCACGAAGATTCGTTGAGCAGAGGTGAACGTATTGACACCACGCTGACAATAAAACCGCAGGATCTGTCGCGGGGACCCGGATTTGTGGGAACCATGACATATAATGAACTGAATGAGTACATAGGCCAGCTCAGGCTTCAGGGCTCCGACGAGCTGAAACTTTTTCTCGTTGAAAAACACCGCCGTATTGCAAACCCGTTTGCCATTTTTATCCTGACACTTATAGGAGTGTCTCTTTCATCAAAGAAAGTGAGGGGAGGAATCGGAATGAATATCGGGATCGGTCTGGGATTAAGCTTCTCGTATATACTTTTTTTGCAGTTTGCGGCTCAGTTCTCAGTGAAAGGAAACCTTGACCCGATGATGGCAATGTGGATCCCGAATATTCTGTATTCGGTAATAGCATTTATATTATATAAACTTGCCCCAAAATAATATATCGCTCATTTATTTTTAAATTTCACACTGATTCAGAAATCATGACCATAAACCAAATAATAAAACTATACTTCAGTGAACAGAAAGATTAAAGAACTCCAGGAAAAACGTGAAAAGGTGTTTCTCGGAGGCGGAGAACAGGCAATTGAAAAACAGAAGGCTATGGGTAAGCGGACTGCCCGTGAACGTATTGTTGCCCTGCTGGATAAAAATTCATTTATTGAATATGATTTGTTTGTTGAGCACGATGCCCGTGATTTTGATATGGATAAAAAGTCGCTTCCAAGTGACGGAGTAATTATAGGATCAGGAACTATCTACGGGGCACCCGTTGCAATTTTTGCACAGGATTTCACCGTGGCCGGCGGATCGCTCGGACTGATGCACTCCAGAAAAATTACCAAAATCATGGATCATGCTCTGAAAATGAGGATCCCGCTGATCGGGATCAACGATTCGGGAGGAGCCAGGATTCAGGAAGGGGTTAACTCACTGGCAGGGTATGGGGAGATATTTTTCAGGAACACGATCTCAAGCGGAGTAATTCCACAGATCTCCGTCATACTTGGTCCGTGCGCCGGCGGTGCAGTATATTCGCCTGCCCTTATGGATTTTGTCTTTGTCGTTGATAATATATCAAAGATGTTTATCACCGGCCCTGAAGTTATCAGGACTGTTCTTGGTGAAGAGATCTCAATGGAAGACCTGGGAGGAGCAAGGGTGCATAGCGAAATAACAGGTAATGCACATTTCTTTGCAATGAGCGAGGAGGAATGCTTTGAACAGATCAAAAGGCTTATAACATTTATCCCATGGAGCAACAGCAGAAAGGCAAAAGCTTTTGAACCCGGAGAGCCAAAGAATACATATAACATTGAAAAGATTGTCCCCGACGACCCTACATTGCCTTACGATGTCAGGGATGTTATCAGGTCGATAGTCGATAACTCCGATTTCTTTGAGATAATGGAGCTCTACGCAAAAAATATAGTAATTGGCTTTGGACGCATGGGAGGCAGGACAACAGGGTTTGTAGCAAACCAGCCGCTTGAGATGGCAGGTGTTCTGGATGTCGATTCGTCCGATAAGGCAGCAAGATTCATCAGATATTGTGATGCTTTCAACATTCCGATTATCACCCTTGTCGACCTTCCCGGCTATCTTCCCGGGGTTGATCAGGAACATGCAGGTGTGATCCGGCATGGTGCAAAGGTACTCTATGCCTACAGCGAAGCAACTGTACCTAAGGTAACGGTTATTTTAAGGAAAGCATACGGCGGTGGATATATCGCAATGAGTTCAAGGCATTTGCGTGCAGATTTTGTATTTGCCTGGCCTACTGCTGAAATTGCGGTCATGGGACCTGAAGGGGCTGCAAATATTATTTTCAGGAAAGAAATAATGTCGTCGGATGATCCTGACGGGATGAGAAAGCAAAAAGTAGATGAGTATAAGGCTAAGTTTGCAAATCCGTACGTTGCAGCTTCAAGAGGTTATGTGGATGCTGTTATCGAACCAAAAGAAACAAGGAAATTTCTGATGCATGCAATCGAGATGTCGGATAGCAAGCTCGTTACGATGCCTGAAAAGAAGCACGGGCTCCCTCCATTCTGATCGAACTGACCATCAAAACATATAAGACAGAAATGAATAACGAAGAAAATTTTGGGATATTAAACATAAATTCAACTCTTTACAAGACCAGGCTCAGCAGGAAATTTGCCGGGAGGAAACCCTATAAACCGGCAAACCCCAAAGTTATACCCAGTTTTATTCCGGGGACTGTTCTTGACATTCTGGTAACTGAAGGGCAGGTTATTTCAGCGGGAGATGATCTTATGATACTTGATGCCATGAAGATGCAGAATAAGCTCAGGGCGGCGTCGGATGGCGTAATAAAAAAGATCTTTGTTGCAAAAGGCGATAAGGTGTCGAAGGGAAGTATTTTGATTGAGCTGGAATAAGACATGTACTCACCCATAGCCGTCAACCTAAGGACATGTGATACCTATGAATAAAACTGTATGCAACTGAGTTGCAATAACTTACATTTCCCCTCCTTTTCAAGGAGGGGTGGCCGAGACTGTAGATTTTGAGGGGTTTACAATCTGCTTTCCCGGCCGGGGTGGTTAATCTATGTTTAAAGTCTATCCATTTGAATAAAGGTAATAAGAAAGACTTGGATCAACCACCCCGGCCAGACGAATTTAGTTTCTGCCCTTAAGATGATTTCACTGTCTGGCCACCCCTCCTTTAAAAGGAGGGGAAACTTATTTAATTGTATTTCAGCTAATTAAATAATTCAAAGCCTAAAACAGGTTCTTAAATTGACGGCTATGGGAAAGGGAAAGGGAAAGTGAGTTCATATGATACAGATAAAGCGGGCCAGGATTAGAGTTCCCCCTTGTAAATCAAAAACCTCTTAAGGTCCTCAGGTACAATGGGTTCTTCCTTAAAGATCCCGTACACCGTTGAGCCGCTTCCTGACATTGAACTGTAGAGGGCTCCTGATTCGTATAATCTTTCTTTTAATCTGCCTGTTTCAGGGTACTTCTTAAATACTGTTTCTTCAAAGTCGTTTATCATCAGTTCTTTCCATTCTGAAACAGGCAATTTGATTATTTCAGCAAGGCTTACCCCTGATCCGGAAGGATTGCAGTCTTCATACGCTTCCCTTGTATTCACCTGTATCCCCGGATTCAAAAGCAATATTTTAAAACCTTCAAGAACATTGTCAAGGGGTTCCAGGATTTCTCCCCTGCCGGTGGCATAAGCCGGTTTGCTCATAATGAAGAAAGGACAGTCGCTACCGAGTCCAAGGGCGAAAGATTTCAGTTCATCCTGACTGAGAGAGAAGCCGAAGTATTTGTTTAATGTACACAGCATGCATGCTGCATCCGATGAGCCTCCGCCAAGCCCGGCGCCTGAAGGGACAGCTTTATGCAGGTGGATCTTTAACCAGGGGATCGTAAAAGCTTCGCGAAGCCTTTTTACCGCCCTGAGGGCCAGGTTTTCCTCGCTTCTGCAGGGAAGATCAATTCCGGTTAGCGTAAAGCAGTCATGATTTGCCCCCTCCCCTCTGACCACTACCTCCATGGCATCACAGAAAGGAACAGGATAAAAGACAGTCTCAATATCATGATATCCGTCAGTGCGCTTACCTGAAATTGTTAGTCCCAGGTTTATTTTTGCTTTTGGAAATACGACCATTTCCAGGTATTTATCACAAAAATACCTAATGGATTGGATTTTAGAGTCAGTGAAATGATTTTTTGTCTTTTCAACAAGTTTTAAACACAGAATGTTTGTAAGAATAGGGTTTGAATTAATTTTAAAGACAGGTTCGTGTTTACCTTTGGACTACCCTGGCTCGATTATCAACGCTTCATATATATCAATAAATCAGTAACATAACATTGATGGTAAGACAAAAGACAAGCACCCGGCCTGTTATCACGCAACTACCCGATTTTGGAAAGGTCCCTCCCCAGGCAATTGACATGGAAGAGGCAGTCCTGGGTGCAATAATGCTTGAAAAGGAGGCTGTAATCACAATTCTTGACATTCTCAGGCCTGAGAGTTTTTATAAGGAAGCCCATCAGAAGATCTTCAAATCTGTCTCTGATCTGTCGGCAAGGGAGTATCCCGTGGATCTTTACACTGTCACCGAAGAGCTCAGGGCTCATAATGAGCTGGAAAGCGTGGGAGGGCCTGTCTATCTTACACAGCTTACTGCAAAGGTAGTTTCGGCAGCCAATGTTGACTATCATGCCAGGATTGTTGCCCAGAAATATATTCAGCGTGAGCTGATAAGAGTCTCGACTGAAATACAGACCAGGTCGTTTGACGATTCGAATGATGTGACCGAACTGCTCGACTATTCAGAAAATGCACTTTTCCAGATTGCTGAAGGGAACATAAAAAGAGAGGTTTCTCCTATTAATCTGGTTATCAAGGATGCCATAAGGGAGATAGAAGAAGCAGGCAAAAGAGAAGATGCACTTGTCGGCACGCCTTCAGGTTTTACAAAGCTTGACAGGCTTACCTCAGGATGGCAGAAATCGGAACTTATAATAATTGCTGCACGTCCGTCGATGGGGAAGACTGCTTTTGCACTTTCGATGGCCAGGAATATGGCGATCGACCATGGTAAAAAGGTAGCGATTTTTTCGTGCGAGATGTCATCGATACAGCTGGTAAACAGGCTGATAATTGCAGAAACAGACATCCCGGGTGAAAAGATCAAGAACGGTCGTCTTTCGGAAGATGAGTGGAAGCAGCTTGATACCAGGATCAAGAAGCTGGTCCAGGCACCGATCTTTATTGACGATACACCGGCAATCTCAATTTTTGAGCTCAGGGCGAAATGCCGCCGTCTGATGGCTCAACACAAGCTTGACATAGTGATAGTTGACTATCTCCAGCTTATGTCAGGACCTGAAAATGCAGGCAGCCGTGAGCAGGAAGTAAGCAATATATCAAGATCACTCAAAAGCATTGCCAAGGAACTTAATGTTCCGATACTTGCACTTTCACAGCTTAACCGTTCGGTTGAGATGAGAGGGGGAACAAAGCGGCCGCTCCTTTCCGACCTGAGGGAATCGGGCGCTATAGAACAGGATGCCGACATGGTGGTATTTATTCACCGGCAGGAGAAATTCGGAATCCCGACCTTTGAAGATGGTTCATCAACAAAAGGAATTGCAGAGATCATTCTTGCCAAAAACCGTAACGGACCTGTCGATGATGTCCGGCTCAGGTTCCGTGAAGAAAAAGCCCAGTTCGTCGATATTGATGATTTTGATATAGAAGCCTTTGCGGATGTAAAAGAGGGCTCGCCGAGTATTACACTTGGTTCAAAGATGAATCAGGATAAACTGAGACGGCTTGGCGGCGGATTCGACCAGGAAGCAGATATGCTGAATGAACCTCCTTTTGTTTAGTGTCAGTTAAGGCGGAGGATGAATTTGACACCGAAATTTGAGTATTTCAGATCCCGGAATCCGGCGTAGACTCCTATTTCACCCAAAAAGAAAATCTCACTTAAACTGTACCCGATCTCAGTATAGGTTGTCTGAAAACGCGAAGCAAGAAAAGAAAATGACAGATTTTCACGGATCAGGGTGTTGCTGAATCCCGGTAAAAGTTTGAGAAGGATGTAGGGAGAAGTGTATTTGAGATGAGCTTCACCATAAGCTTCAGGAGTGCTGAGGGAATAATATTCCGGCAGCATGAATGCATCATCATAGTCATCTATAAGGACAATGACAGGCTGGGCATTAAAGTGAAAGAAATCAAACCAGGGCACATAACTGTTGTCGGCAAAGGCTCCCGTCCTGATCTTCCACCTGAACTGGCTGAAGGCTCCGATATCGCGACGCCGGGATACTTCAAGCATGAACATGTCAAAGTTACGGGTCTGTTCCGGTATTGATCCGGAAATGTTAACACCATGCTTCCACGTAAACTTTAAAACAGGCCAATCTGAACCCTGCGGTATTTTGTTTCCATTGCTGATCCGGTATTTCTGGAAAGGTGTAATTGTAACATTTGTTACAAAATCATAATGTTTCCCATCTGAAAAGTTCGCAGGTGTCAGGTATCTGTTATCGGGTATGTTATCTGTATATTCCTTTTTTGGATTGAAAATTGAAAAATCAGAGTTGTTCTCAAGCAAAATCCTGTTTTCAAAACCTGCGCTGAATTCAAGGTTAAGTCCGTTCCTGACCTCTTTTCCATAACCTATCCTCAGGTATCTGCTTTCATATAGTTTTAAATAATTCTCTTTAAATGCCAGTGAAGAGACAGTGTTTAGAAACTTGTTTATTCCGCCTGCTGTGTTTAAATCGGTACTTGTGATTCCCGAGCTGATAAAGAAACGACCGGGTTTCATACCCTCTGAAGAGTAATCTACATTCGCTCTGAGCATTAACTTTTCCCTGCTGAAGGCATAACGGATATCCGGATATAGTGAAAGTGAACTCCCGCTTTTATATCTTTTTGAGAACCTGAAGTCCATTCCATAAACGAAACCGTCGACAGTATTAAAACTCAGGTTCTTCAGGTCGAACAGACCTCCGTTTGTAAAACTGAATCCGGAAGTATCGGACCAGGTATGGCCAAATACGATATTATCAAATGTCTGTCTGAACCTGCTTCTCTTCTTTTGCCCTGAGGCGGGGATTGTATCTTCTGTTGACTTCAGGATCCTTGAGGCTCTCCTGATGCTGTCGCCTGTTTTCAGTGTCCGCAGTTCTATCTCCGACAGGGGAATAGGCCTGATCTCAGCCCAATAGGCGCTGTCCTTTTTACCAGCATCCTTTTCGATGATATGTGTTACGTTTTCTACTATTACAAGGTTTTTTTCAAGTGAATCCGCAACACTTTTTTCAGATTCTTTCTTCATCAGGTTGGAAAGCTTTATCATATCGCGGTTTGTCATCTCCTCCTTGCTTAGGATCTTTTCAATCTGCATGGTGGTTTTTGATCTGGCAGAATCGGGGACATTATATCTTCCCTGTGATACTGAGGCCAGTTCCGATGGTTTTTGAAGGTTCGTGTTTTGTCTTACCTCCATATATTTTACAGAGCTTCCGTATCCGGCGTCAGCCCTTATTCCCAGGATTGCGAGACCGATGTCGAACTGGTGGCTGACGGGCATCCAGATATCTTCCTCGACAGGTATGTACAATTCCCTTACCCTTATAGTTCCGGCAAGATTTTCGTTGGTAAGGTCAACGCTGTGCAGGCACCAGAGATCATCCACTATGTAAATTGTTCCTGAAAAGAGCTGCTGGCTTTTGCGCCTTGGGATTACCTCAATCTTATCGACAACATAATTGCCCTGAAGCGAGGCTCCGAGGTATTTGAATTTATAGTATGAAAATGCCTGTGGTGACAGGGGTGATATTGCCATATCGACAAGAACCGGTTGATAAAAGCTTGCCTGGATATAGTCCATGGGAGAGATGTCGTTTCCCTCCTCAGGGAAGGAAGTGTTGAATGAAATTACTTTCTGAACATATTTGTCAGGTGCTGTGAATTCAATTTCATTAAACGATTCCATAAGGAAGGAATCTCCCTCCTTCAATACCTTTGAATTTTCTTCCGGTTTCCCCCCTGCCGAAACCGAAGTGTTCCTTTCGGAACTGTTCATCCTCATCGTTCTCTGAAGCAGCTTTGGGATTCTTTTTATTAAAAGATTTCCTTTGAGATAAACATTTGCCTTGTAGTAACTCACCTGGTTCAGATAGTATGGTGCAAACCCTATAGCCCTTCTCATAATTACATAGGCAGGGTCCTCACCTGAAGGCGTTATCAAAACTTCCGGAATCTCATACAACTGTTCCGGCAGGATTATGTCGCGGGTCAATGTGCTGTCTGAAAGTCCGATATTTACAATCACCGATTCGTACCCAAGACTCTGGTAGAAAACAGTATATTTACCCGCTAGGAAGCTTTATCTCGTAATCCCCTTTTGCATTTGAAGTTGTACCCTGTTTCAGTTCCTGGATGAAAACGGTGGCGTACTGAACCGGCTGGCCCGATTTATCTGTTATCCTTCCTTTAAGGACCTGTGATTCAAGTGCGGTTGCAGTAATCAAAGACAATAATACGACCTGGATTAAAGTCTTTGCACCGATTATCCTATGACTTGCAAATGAATGGCTCATGATTTATCACCGGCAACAATAATAACAATTTCGCCCTTCGGAGGATGTGCAGTAAAATATTCTGAAAGATATGATAAAGTGCCCCTGACATTCTCTTCAAAAACCTTTGTGAGCTCTCTGGCGACGGATGCTTCCCTGTCAGCACCTAAAACCAGAAGCAAGATCAGCCAGTGTTTTCACCAGCCTGTATGGTGATTCATAAAAGACCATTGTTCTTGGCTCTCCGGCCAGCGCTGTCAGCCTTTTGTTCCTTCCTTTTTTGGGAGGAATGAATCCCTCAAAACAAAATCTCTCACAGGGGAGACCGGAATTCACCAGAGCAGGAATAAGCGCTGTCGGCCCGGGGAGCGTCTCCACTGACAATCCTTTTTCAAGGCAGGTTCTGACCAGCAGAAATCCGGGATCCGATATTCCGGGGGTACCTGCATCTGATATCAGCGCTACAGTAGTACCGGAAGCTATCCTGGAGCAGATTGCTTCGACACTTTTATGCTCATTGAACATATGATGCGACTGAAGAGGAGTTACAATACTGTAATGATTTAACAGCTTTCTTGCCTGACGTGTATCTTCGGCAAGAATAAGATCAACCTGTCCCAGCACTTCAACAGCCCTGTAGGTAATATCCCGGAGGTTGCCGATTGGTGTTGGAACCAGGAAGAGTTTACTCATTGGAATGAAACTTGCGTTTCAGCAGGTCCATAAGTTGCCTTAACGCGTCGGCATCCGTGTCGTCCCTTGTATAAGCTGTAATCAACGCAGTAGCATCGTTAATGTTTCCTGCAGAATTCAGCTTATGAATAACATCATTATACGATTCAGCATCGCCGTTGAAGATCTCCCTGATAAAAAGGAACCTGTCATTGATGCCTATCGCTTCAGAAAGATTTGAAACAGGTTTTGTTTTTAAGATATCTGAGACATCGTCTTCATGCTTAAGACTTGCAAGTTTTTCATTGAAGCTTTCGCCCATGTTGTTGAACTGGTCAGCGAGTATAGAGTTTTCCACGTGCTTCTTTACAGCCGGTTTCGGTACAATTGCCATTTCAGGGGTTATAGCCTGCATATTATGCACCTGGCTTAATTCCCGCCTGGATTCTTCAGGAGTGCTCATGGCAAAGTTAACGACCGGTATTACTTTTTCTTCGATGAACTCTTCCTTCCTCTCTGCCCTTACAGGTTCATTTTTAACCGTTATCTCTACTTTCTTTTCAGGCATTCTTTCTTCTCTTTCCTGTTTCTCTTCCGTACCTGCATTGAGCTTTTCATGCAGATCCTTAAGCAGGGCAATGACTTCAGCCGCACTTTTACATTTCGACTTTGCAAGTTCGATCTGCAGAGCCGGAACTCCGGGATATTTTTTCAGATCATCTATAATATCCCTTACATCATGAAGATCTTTTATGATAATATCAAGGGTGGCGTTTAAATCCATGCTGTTTGGTGTAATAATAACAAACCATTTTATTATTTTGCAAAAGTAAACATAATTCTATAAGTCATAACGGAATAAATTTACATTTAGCATTCTCCAAACTACATTAATTCAAGATGGATTTTCTTGAGAATACATTCAGGGCGAACGCCAGACGGGGATCGGTTGAGGTGATTACCGGTTCCATGTTCTCGGGGAAAACCGAAGAGTTGATAAGACGGCTTCGAAGGGCTCAGTTTGCCGGGTTAAGCGTTGAGATCTTCAAGCCATCGCTCGATAGGAGATATTCTGAAAACAGGGTTGTTTCGCATGATGAGAAATCAATTGTTTCGACCCCGGTTGACAATTCATCAGCTATAATGTTGCTGGCCGGAGGAGTTGATGTTGTCGGTATCGATGAGGCGCAGTTTTTCGATAATGCACTTGTGAATGTCTGTAACAGTCTGGCGGATAATGGAGTAAGGGTTATAGTTGCCGGTCTTGACATGGATTTTCTGGGGAACCCTTTTGGTCCCATGCCTGCACTGCTTTCGATTGCAGAATTCATAACCAAAGTGCATGCAATCTGTGTGAGATGCGGGAATCTTGCGCAGTATTCCTTCCGGAAATCAGAAGAGGCTCAGGTAGTGTTACTTGGTGAAAAAGACAAGTATAAGCCGCTGTGCAGGCAGTGTTACAGGGAGGCATTAAAAAAAGGACAGGAATGAGGCTGACATCTTCAGATATTGCAACTATAGTCAAAGGACGCCTTGTTGGTTTACCCGATCTGATTGTTACTGAAATAGTTACAGACAGCAGGCAGGTAAGCTTTGCAGAGGGTGTTGCATTTGTTGCATTAAGGGGTAAGAACCATGACGGCAGCAGGTATATAAGCGCTTTATATCAGAAGGGGGTGAAAATCTTCATTACAGGAATTATTCCCGAAGATTCTGAGGCTTATAAAGATGCAGCGTTTATTCTAAACAACGACACTACTGCTGCGCTCCAGTCGATAGCTGCCCACATACGACGCGGTTTTAGCTTTCCGGTAATAGCCGTCACAGGAAGTACCGGAAAAACAATAGTTAAAGAGTGGCTGGCGGATGTTATCGGACTTACAGCCCCTGTTGTCAGGAGCCCGAAAAGCTATAACTCCCAGATCGGCGTTCCTCTTTCGGTTCTTAAACTTGATAGTAAATTCAGGTTCGGAATTTTCGAAGCCGGAATTTCATTGCCTGGCGAGATGGAAAAACTGCGCGCGGTTATTGATCCGGACATAGGAATAATAACAAATATCGGAGATGCCCACAGTGAAAATTTTCCTGATAATAAGACGAAAGCGATTGAAAAGCTGAAGTTGTTTGTAAATGCCAGGATGATAATCTATTGCAGCGATCAAACACTTATCCGGGATCTGATCCTTAACGACAGCAATTTAAGGAACAAGGAGCTTATCGACTGGTCTTTCAATAATCCGGAGGCAGCAATATTTGTAAAAATAGGGCAGATGACCGGCCGGACAATTCTGGAGACTGTTTACAAAGGCAAGCGGTATAATTTTGAGATTCCGTTTACCGATCGTGCCTCGGTAGAAAATGCAATCACCGTATCTGCGGCATGCTTTGCCCTGGGAATAGAACCCGGGCAGATCCAGAAAGGAGTGTCGGAACTGGTGTCGGTTGCCATGAGGATGGAGATGAAGAACGGAATAAACAATTGCCTTCTGATTGAAGATTTTTACAATTCCGATCCGGGTTCACTTGGCATGGCCCTTGAATTCCTGAAGTCACAGAAAAACAGGAAAACCACACTGATACTTTCTGATTTCATTCAGAGCGGAAGAGACGAAAAGGAACTTTACACCGAAGTTGCTGAGCTTATCAGGAAAACAGGGATTGACAGGTTTATCGGAATAGGTCAGGCGCTTTCAGGGAATAGCTCGTGAATTCAGCCCGGGAATCCAGATTTTATTACTCAACAGATGATTTTATCCGCAGCTTCAAAAGCGCTGAATTCAGTAATGAAATAATCCTGCTCAAGGGCGCCAGGATCTTTGAACTTGAAAAGATTGGTAAATTGCTTGAACAACAGATACATATCACTGTCCTTGAAATTAATCTCGATGCCATTTCACATAACCTGAATGAATTCCGCAGGCTACTTAACGACGGGACCCGGATTATGGCCATGGTCAAGGCTTTTGCGTATGGCGCCGGACCGGCAGAGATTGCAGGACTGCTTGAGTACCACCGGGTCAGTTATCTTGCTGTTGCCTATACGGATGAGGGAGTGGAGCTCAGGGATGCAGGCGTCACTCTGCCGGTTATGGTAATGAATCCCGACCCTTCTTCGGCTTCGTTGATGATCAGATATAATCTGGAGCCGGAAATATACAGCTTTTCATCACTTAAGGACTTTGCGGAAGCTGCTTCAAGGCATGGTCTCTCTCAATATCCGGTTCATATTAAAATAGACACGGGAATGCACAGGCTCGGCTTTATGAGCGATGAAATTGAGGAGCTTGCCGGCAGGATAAATAGTCTTGACTGCATCAGGATCGCTTCGGTATTTTCGCATCTCGCGGGAAGCGAAGATCCTTCGCTTGATGAGTTTACACACAAACAGGTAAGCTTTTTCCGCGAGGCTGTAAAAAAGATAAGAGCTGCCGTGGGTTATCCGTTTCTGAGGCATATTCTTAACACTGCCGGAATTGTGCGGTTTCCCCAGTACCAGTTTGATATGGTACGGCCAGGTATAGGAATTTACGGGGTCGGAAATTATAAAGGAATAAATCTTCGTCCGGTAAGCCGCTTCAAAACAAGGATCTCACAGGTTAAAAAGATCCCGGCAGGCGAGCCTGTCGGATATGGATGTGCCGATATATCAGATAAGGACCGTACTATAGCAATTCTTCCTGTAGGTTACGCTGACGGTCTTAACAGAAGGCTTGGAAACGGGAACGGTAACCTTTTTATAAAAGGAATAAGGGTACCGCTGGTGGGCAACATCTGCATGGATATGTGCATGGCAGATGTTTCCGGGTACGGTATAGCAGAGGGTGATGAGGCAGAAATTTTTGGGCAGAATATCTCAATAGATGAGCTAGCCGAAAAATGCGGCACTATTCCGTACGAAATACTCACATCCGTACAGGGAAGGGTTAAACGGGTATTCTTCAGGGAATAGATCCTGATCACTGTCCCGATTCGCTTATAGCTTCGAGTCTTGTGATGTTCAGGATCATGATCTTCCTTCCGTCCATTTCAATAAGCTTTTCAGTGACAAAGTTTGACAATGTGCGGATTGCGTTGGAAGTTGTCATATTTGAGAGGTGGGCAAGATCTTCCCTGGTAAGAAGAACACGCAGGGTTTTTCCGTCAGCCTCAGATCCGTAAGTATCGCGGAGCAACAGGATGGACTCGGCGATCCGTCCCCTGACATGCTTTTGAGTGAGTGATATCAGCCTGTTGTTTGAGCTGAGCAGCTCTTCGGAAATCACCTTTATGAACTTAATTGCCAGGTCAGCATTTTGTTTGAGTATCTTAGAAAGAATGTGCTTCCCAAAGATTACAATGGTTGAATCTTCAAGCGCAGCTACAGTAAACGGATATTGATTCTCTGAAAAAAGCGACCTGTACGAAATGAAATTCTGAGGTCTCAGCATCCTTATTATCTGTTCCCTTCCACCGGCTCCCACCCTGAAGACCTTGGCTTTTCCTGATGCGAGACAAACCAGTCCGTTGGTGCGGTCGCCTTCACTTACAATTATATCTCCCTTCCTGAAATAAGCGACATCGTGGTGCTGATCTATCGCCTCCTTATCGGCAGGAGAGAGCCACTTGAAAATTGAGTTTGGCCCCTCAAGACAAATATCTATATAAGGATCCCTATATTGCATTTTCTTTAATATTTGGCTACCAATGGCATTCTTCTTCCATCGCCGAATGCTTTTGATGAGATTCTCAAAATGGGCGGCGCCTGATATCTTTTATATTCATTATAGTTGATCATCCCCAGGACTTTTTCAAGGACTGACCTGTCGCATCCGTTCAGTTCGATTTCATTTACAGGCCTCTGGAGTTCTATATACTGATGCAGTATCGAATCGAGTATCTTATATTCCGGAAGGGAGTCGGTGTCGAGCTGGTCTGGTTTCAATTCAGCTGAAGGTGGTTTGCTGATTATGTTCTGCGGAATAATTTCAAAGTTCCTGTTGATGAAACGGGCAAGCTTATACACGTCTGTTTTATAGACATCGCCTATTACCGAGAGTCCTCCGGCCATATCGCCATAGAGTGTTCCGTATCCCACAGCAGCTTCGCTTTTGTTTGATGTATTGAGCAGGATAAAGCCGAACTTATTTGAATATGCCATAAGCAGGACCGCTCTTATCCTGGCCTGGATGTTCTCCTCGGTGACATCCCTGTTTTTCCCGCTGAATGCCGGCGCCAGCAATTCTTCAAATGCTGAAAAGGGTTTTTCAATGTTTATGATTTCATAACTTACATTAAGCCTCTTTGCGAGAAGAATTGAATCGCTGACCGAATGTTCTGAAGAGTAACGCGACGGCATCAGGAGAACACGTACATTTTCCTGACCAAGCGCTTCAACAGCAAGGCAGAGGCATACAGCCGAGTCAATTCCTCCGGATAGGCCCAGAACGCATTTTTTAAAGCCGGTTTTTGAGAAATAATCGCTTATCCCTGTAACAAGTGCTTTATGGATAAGTGCAACCGGCTCCGGCTCAGGATTTTGAACAGGTACGGTACCTGAAAAAATATCATCTGTCGAAAATGTCTCAACACACTCTTCGAAGTAATTCAGATGGCGGAAAATTTTCCCGTTCCGTTTATTATTATCGAAGCGCCGTCAAAGATAAGCTCGGTATTAGCTCCTGTCTGGTTCACTGATATCACAGGTAACCTGTACTTAATGGCTTTTGAAATAAAGATATTCTCCTTTGCTTCGGTCTTGGTGTAGGAGAAGGGTGAAGCTGAGATATTAATGAGTATGTCGGGATTTTGCTTTGCCAGCTCCTCCATTGGCGAAATTGTATAGAGCCTGGATTTCTCAAATTTATTGTCGAATGGTTGTTCATCCCAGAGATCTTCGCAAATTGTAAGCGCTATTTTCAGCCCTTTGAATGTAAATATGGAGAAGCTTTTTTCCGGTTCAAAATAACGGTATT
This sequence comes from uncultured Bacteroidales bacterium, assembly GCA_963806555.1. Classification (GTDB taxonomy): domain Bacteria; phylum Bacteroidota; class Bacteroidia; order Bacteroidales; family VadinHA17; genus LD21. The sequence goes on from CAWDYR010000011.1 coordinate 26,600, forward strand.
CATCAAAGATGTCGTATGTTGGGAGTAATGCCTTGTTTGCAGTAAACACGATCTTTCCTTCCGAAAGGATAAGCGCCGAGTTGTAAAGCTTCTTGCCTTCCGGCTTCCTGTTAAAGGTAGGGGAGCCGACAATTGCTGCAATCCCCTTGCATTTTTCCGCGATTTCAGCTACTGTCTGGCTGCATTTTTCAACAAAGTCGGCGTGATCAAGCAGGTCAAGGGGCGGATAACCAGGAATACATAACTCCGAAAAAACCACCAGATCAGCCCCGTCTGCCTTTGCTTTATTGATTGCCCTGCATATCAGATCCTTGTTACCAGAAAAATTTCCAACATGATAATTTAGCTGTGCTATTGTAATCTTCATACTCTATTACTAGAAATTAAGTCCGAAAATGAATTTCAGGAACTTTTGTGAGGTGCGGTCCACTTTCTGTTCACTGACATCTTTTGTAACGTCAAGAAAATTGTTTTCGAAGCCCAGACCGAGAACCAGGGAAATATTTCCATTTAGGGAATAATCAATACCGGCATTGAAATGATACCCCAGGTTAAATCTTCTTATCTCAGTCATGGCTTTCGCCCCTTTTATATCTATGGATGGAATATCAACCCTGCCCCGTACAACTACTTTCGGGTCAATGCCAAGTTCCCCGAAATAGGAGAAAAGACCCATCTCATAGGTTTTATACTTTAAACCTGCAGGAATAACCAGATAACGGATGTGGTAAACAACCGGATTGTTGGCGGCTACGGTTGATGTGTGACTGGGAAATCTGAAAAATGTGGACTGGCTGCTTACCAGCCTGCCGCCTGAACTGAGAAGGTTTACCCCACATGTAGCTGAAAACCTCTCACTTAAGTACCTTTCAGCTGTTATGTTAAAGTTAAATCCCGCCCTCGATCCTTCATTTTTTACTTCATCTATGTCGGTTTTAAACCACGATATCAGAGGGCTTATATAAATGCCAACCCTGTAATCCTGGGCATTCGCTATTTTACCTGAAAGTAAAAAGAACGACAACAATAAGAGAGCCCAGTAACCTGTTTTTAAGCTTTTAAATGATCTCATATCTTAAGATTAATTACATAGTCTGCTTTGATCCTCAACCGGCGCTACGAAATCCTTCCGTCAACTTATTTACAGATCACAAAATTAGCAAATAATAAGGAATGTCTGAGATACGTTATTAATTGTCACAATTAATTCAAAAGTAGCTATTTTAGCCTGTAAATTAACCTCATGAAATTCCGGTACTTCTTATTGCTTCCCTCGTTGTTGTTCTTCACCTTCTTCTCTTCGTGCAGGAGGGATCATTATAAAGTCAAAACATCTGACATTAAGGTTGATATTGTCATCAACCGGCTTGAGAAGGATCTTTTTACCGCGGACCCTGAAGCGATCCCGGCGAAGATCCCGGAGCTGAAAGAAAAGTACAATGGATTTCTGCAGCTGTTCAGCTTTGTTATCAACACGGGAGATATTAACGCTTCGTCGTTTGGAGATTTTCTGGTCAGATTCTGCACCGACAGGCAGAATAATGATGCTTACGAATTAACGATGAAGCTTTTCCCCGATGTTGATGACATTGAAAAGCGCCTGGAGGATGCTTTCCGTCATTATTTGTATTACTTCCCGGGTAAAAATGTACCTGAAGTCTATACCTGCATAACAGGATTCAACACCAGCATTATAACCGGGGATTCTGTCCTTGGGATCGGGCTTGAAAGGTACCTTGGGGCTGACTGCAAATATTACAGGCAGCTCGAGATATATAATTACATATCTGCCAGGATGACTCCGTTATATATTCTTCCCGACTGCCTTTACGGGTGGGGCGCTTCGGAGTGGGATTTTGGCATGCTGGATTACCCTGAAGACAATGTACTTGCAGAGGTTATTCATGAGGGGAAGCTGAGATATTTTGAGAAATGCATGCTGCCGGAAACTCCTGACAATATAATATTCGGATTTACTCCTGATCAGATGAAATTCTGTTTAAATAATGAAGCCAGGATGTGGTTGTATCTGGTGGAGAATGACCTTGTTTTCAGTACCGACAAGTTCACCATCAGAAAGCTTATCGGAGAGGCTCCTTTCACGAGTTACTTTACCAATGAATCACCCGGAAGGGCTGCCGGCTGGATCGGGTTCAGGATTGTTGAGTCGTTCATGATGAAAAACCAGGGAGCAAGCTTAAGCAACCTTATGGAAAATACAGATATTCAGGATATTCTGGAAAAGGCAAAATACAACCCAAAATAAAAAAGGGGGCTATGAGCCCCCTTTTTTTGATCATACAATTTCTTATTCGGGATGAATAGCCTCTACGGGGCAAACATCAGCACATGCACCGCAATCAGTGCATATATCCGGATCAATTTTATAGATGTCACCTTCTGATATCGCTTCCACAGGGCATTCATCAATGCATGTTCCGCAAGCCGTACAATCATCATTAATTTTATAAGCCATTTCTATTTATTTTAATTAATTTATAATACCAGTCCTGCAAACATATTCTAAATTTTTCAATTGAAAAAGGATCTTTGCAAGAAATCTGAATTTTCTCAATAACCGACCGGGTTTTCTGTACTGAAATTGACAATCAGCCACGACATATTTGCCACGCCGGTCTCAAGGCCATCTTCATCCAGATCAAATTCCGGGGTATGCAGCTTTTTCATTTCAACGTCTTTCTTTTTTATTCCGACCCTGAAATACAAAGAAGGTGCCAAAGATGAATAAAATGAAAAATCATCTGAACTCATCCGTGTTTCCGAAAATATTTCCACCTTTTCCTTTCCCAGTAGTTCACTGCTCAGTCCGGCGGCTCTGGCTGTAAGCGCTTCATTATTCACAAGAACGGGATATCCTTTTTCGATCCTGACATTTATGGCTACCCCCGTTGCCCGGGCAATTTCATCAGAAACTGAGCTGATCAGTTTCTGCGCCTCGAGTCTCCAGTTCTCGCTGAAAGTCCGGAAAGTGCCTGCGATCTCAACAGTTTCGGGGATGACGTTTGTTGCCCCTTCACCCGTGATCTTACCAATGCCCAATACGGTCGGAATCCCGTTTTCTGCCTGTTTTCTTGCAACTTCATCCTTCAGCCCGACTATTAGTTTTGATGCAATATAGATCTGATCGGTTGTTAATGCAGGATGTGCTGCATGACCTCCCTTCCCCGATACTGTTAAATAGATTTCGTCGCATGATGCCATATACCGGCCTGACCTGTATCCGACTTTACCTGTTTCAAGCTCGGGAAGTATATGCTGGGCGAGAATTATATCAGGTCTGGGGGTATTTAGCTCCCCCGAATCTATAATCAGTTTTGCTCCTCCGGGTGATTTCTCCTCACCAGGCTGAAAAATAAAGAGGACTGTTCCTCCGAAATGATTTTTTATTTCAGAAATTACCCTGATGGTACCAAGGAGCATTGCCATATGCGCATCGTGCCCGCAGGCATGCATCCTGCCAGTATTGATACTTTTAAAGGCGGTATCATTTTTTTCCGTAACAGGCAATGCATCCATTTCAGCCCTGACAGCTATCACTTTTCCATTTTCCCTTAATCCGTCAATCCTGGCAATTATCCCGGTACCTGCAACACCGTTCCGGAAGCTGATATTGTGCTCTTTCAGATATCCTTCAATAAATGAGGCGGTATTATATTCCTGATATGATAATTCAGGATTTCTATGAAAATGGCGGCGAAGTTCAATAACTTCATCTTTAAATAAAAATGATTTATGTAAGATAATTTCCTTTATCCCCGTCATGTCAATGGTTGGATTTTTTAAAAGTCGAGGCTGAACGACAGATAGAATATCCTTGGCAGGACAAATCTGTTTTCGATACCCCAGGCCCAGTCAGCCCTTATAAAGTAACCCATTAACTGCGCTCTCAGTCCTGCGCCGAAACCAGCCACGATTGGTTCCCTGTTTGAATTAAGGGTAACGGTTATGGGTCCGTTCCTGAAAACTTCGGTATCATAGGCATTATCTCCCGACCAGGGGCTTTTACCGGTCCAGGCGGTGCCGATATCTCCAAAGCCGACTACCTGGAGGCTGTTCAGGAAATTAGAGCGCAGGGGATGACCGGCAAAATATCTTATAAAGGGCCATCTTATCTCGCTGTTTATCAAGGCGAAACTATTTCCGTTCCTTATATTCTGGGTAAATCCCCTCATATTGGTTGCAAGGGTCTGAAAGCCATAATTCTCCCTCGGATTTACAGGTATAGTAGTGTCGAACATAGGATACTTGCTGAAAAGATACCCCATCCAGTTATCAACTCCTCCGAGATAATATACAAGTTTTGTAGGTCCGAATGAGGTGCTCGCTGCAAAACGGTTTGCCCAGATCAGTTCCCTGTGGATCCGCGTATAATGCCTGAAGTCGCCACCCACAACGAACATATCCGATTTTTTGCTTGTTATCTGGCGGTAATATTCACCGAAGATCTTAAACCTTGTACCAAAATAGATATTCACACTCCGTTTACGGGTATTGTCGTAGATGACCTCACCTTTAAGGCTTGCCCAGTGTTTGGAGAATGAACCTGCAGCAAGAGAGGCAATGTCCTGCGACAGAGTTACATGGCGGTCGAATCTGTATGCCAGCGTGCCCCTCAGCGCAAGCACAGGAGTTATAGGCCTGGCAAATGACAGGTAGACATTGTGGGTGTGTGATTTGAACAGGTCAGTATCATTGGTGCTGAAATAGGCTTGCCGGTGGAAAATGAGCTGCTTGTCAAACTTGCCTTTAAGGTTCTCAAAGCTCAGAAGGTATTCGTTGCTGTCGAAGTTCCCCGAGAACCTGAATCCTGCTGTCAGCCTGTAATCTTCAAAGAGATCCAGTATTCCGAACCTTGTCAGCATATTTATGCCGGGATTAAAGTATGGTGCGCCGCCATTGAACACCTGGTAGGAATTATTCAGGAATGTGAAATCGATCTGGTTGGCAACATAGTTATTGTAAAAGGAGGTCTCATAGATCCTTATAAGTGGAAGATCGATCACCCCTGTATCAAGATCAATGTTCATGTATTCTTTACGCCATTGCTGTTCATAAAAATTCTGTTTTTCCTTCTCGAAGATATAGTGGTTTATATCGATCGGCTCCTTCATTGTGAAGTATTCGTACAAAGGTTTGGTGAGAGTATCCCGTCTCTTCCTGTCCTCGGCAATAAGCCACTTCCTGATCTGGTCTATGCTGTCTTTTTTATGAAATAGTTTATCCTGTTCCTTCCTGAAATTGCTTTTAATTATCTCGTTTGGAGGTACAGGCTTCAGATTGCCCAGGGAGCCTTTCCTCAGCTCGAATTTGCTTTTCTGGAATATTACTTCCCCGAAGTTGCCAGAGGCATTTAAAACCGATTGATCCAGAATATTACGGTCATAATTGGTTACCGGGACCGAATTTATAAAATAACGGTAATGCGTTGTAGTGTCTACAAAACTTATTGAACTGTCGAATACAGCTGTATACCTGTTCAAAACTCCGTTTTTGTCACCGATGTACGCGAATCTGTTCCTTCCTGTCTCTGAGGCCTGGTACCTGCTTGAGTACTGACCTTCTGAAAGGCGCATCAAAACATTGTTTTTAGTGTCAATATTGTAGGTGAAAAGGTCATAGTTATCCGAAATTTTTTCAAAAGGATTTCCTGTATTGGTCAGGGTATCATTTAACCGGTTTGAAGAGAATACAATGTTTCCCGGGGAATTTTTAAGGTATGAAGGATCCAGGTCATCGGCAACATCTCTTGTGATTTGCTCATTGGTGCCCGATGATATGGTATGGACATAAATATCGGTTATGGCATCCTTTACGGCCGAGAGCACAATTTTTGATCCTTCGGGGGAATAGTCAAAGCTCAGAACTTTATCGAAATAAAGCAGATTCCTTTCTTCAGTCTTTTTCTCATCAATCCTGTAAAAATAAATTACCATTCCGGCCTTTTCCTCATTTATAAAGGTGAATATCCTGCTGCTTGGATGCCATGCAATTACAGGGTAGGTATTATCGGTTTTGTGTTCATATTTCGGTTCAGCCCTGAAAATTATCTTTTGTTTTCCCGTGGTCTGGTCATAGAGCCAAACCTTCTTTCTTCCCCAGTCGTTGGTAACGTAGGCTATGTATTTTCCGTCGGGACTGATCTTTACCTGCTGGTATATCTGTTCCTTTTTTGATTTCCTGACAATATTTTCATCATCGGCAGGAAGATTCTGGTCGGCCGAATATTCCTGATTATAATATTCTTTCCATTCTTTAAGCAGATCCTTCAGCTTGACTCCGAGGACATAGAGAAATCCGTCATCTATATTCTTATATACTTTGGTCAGATAGATAATATTGGGCATGATCGCGTCTCCGTATTTTCTGCCTATAAATCGCCAGAATGACTGGCCGGCATAAATTGCGTCATCAAATTCGAGATGACTTATCTTCTTATACTTGCCTGATTTTATCCCGTCCTTGACCCTGTTCTCCACATCATAATCCCAGCCATAGGAAACGTAGTTGATAAGGCCTTTTAGGTACCAGTCGGGCATATAGATGAGGGAGGAGCTGGAAACACGGTCCTTGAAATCAGCATTATAAAGCATTTCGTTGATTATGACCTCAGTAATCGATTCAGCTATCTGCTTTTGAAAAGCAAGGTGGTCACCTTCATAATACAAGCATTACCTTGTTCTTTATTATCCGGCTGAACCCTCCTGTGTTATAGCTCTCTTCATCAAAGGTTACAAGGCCTATATTCGACTGGCGGTATTCATTATTCTTATTATAAATAATGAATATCAGTCTTTTTTCAAGAGTATAGTCAAAATAATCCTCTATTTCGTCAAGTTTTTTCAGTGCATAGTCAGCAGTAAATTGAGCCAGATCGCGGCCGTATTCATTAAAATAACAGTCAAAATCTTCAAACCTGTAATACGACCAGTAATAGTCATAATACTGGACCCGGTTCTTTCCGAAAGGCATCTGAAGACCATTATAGAACTGGCCCTCCGCTTCAGGGAAGAGCATGCATGCAATTATGATAAATAAAAATCTGTAAGTATTTCTCATTATCAATACTTTCAGGAAACAGGACGGATATTGACCCGCAAATTACGTTCCAAATGGCCATAGCCACAGGACAAAACTAAGATATTCTTTAATAAAAAGAATAAGAAGATCAAACTTTATTATTTTTGTGCAGAAGTTATTCATTGTTTAAATTGGTCTGATTTTTGTAATTCAGTAGGAAAATAAATTTGATAAAAACTTGTTATATAATCGTTTTAACAATTTATTTTAAAAACGGTTTAATTTTGATAAGCATCCTGAAAACAAAAACTTAAAAATATGAAAAGGTTAATTTTATTCCTGACATTTGTATTAAGCGGAGTAATGATCATTGCTCAGCCTGTCTATGAAAGTTTCATCTGCAGAGCACGATTTCGGTAAATTCAAGGAAGAAGCAGGGAGGCAGAAATTTGATTTTGTGGTGCTGAATACGGGAAATCAGCCTCTGGTAATTCAGAATATTGTTGCATCGTGTGGTTGCACAACACCGGAATGGACAAAGAGTCCGATCCCGCCAAAAGGTTCGGGAACGGTTACTGCAATTTACGATCCGGCAAACAGGCCCGGCCCGTTCAATAAAACACTCTCCGTCTATACAAACTCAAAACCTGAGATTACGGTTCTCGTTATAAAGGGGGAAGTTGTTGCAAGGGAAAAGACTGTGGATGAACTCTTCACATTCCCCGTAGGTCCGGTTAGATTTGAAAGCAATCATCTGGCATTTACGAACATAAAGAAGAATGAAAAGAAGATCAGGGTAATGCAGGTAATTAATACATCCAAAGAGCCTGCCACCATCGAGTTTGACAATGTTCCCGCTCACCTTACCCTGAAGGCAAATCCCATGACGTTAAAGCCGGGACAGAAAGGCGTTATCGAGGGTACATTTGACGCTAACAAAAATCAGTCATGGGGAAATGTGACAGATATGGTAAAGCTCAAAATTAATGGCGTAGTCGACCAGAAGGTATACTATGCTGTTTCGGCAAACCTTGTTGAGGATTTTTCAGGATTATCAAAGGATGAGCTGGCAAATGCACCGGTCTTTAAAACTGAATCTACAACCATAGATCTTGGTAAAATTCAGGGTTCGACTGCCAATGATGTTGAGTTCAAATTTACAAACACTGGTAAAAGTGACCTGATAATCAGACACGTCCGGGCCACATGCGGTTGTACCGCCGTTCAGCAGGGAGTTCAGGGACAGGGGATCAAACCGGGAGAATCCAGCGCTATCAAAGCAGTATTTAATTCTGGCAGTTACAAAGGAAAAGTTACAAAAGCCATCTATGTATATACCAACGATCCGAAAAACTCAGAAGTCGTTCTTATGCTGAATGCCGATGTTGAACAGGAGACTGCAAAAAAATAGGATCTTTGGAAGAAGGTACAGAATTCAAAAGCGCTCTTAAAGTTCAGCAGGGGATACCTCAACCGCCCAGTGTGAATCCTTCCGTACTGTCGGGTGCAGGCAGAAAGAAAAGAAAAAAATATTCAGTTGGTGAGTATGTTTCCGGTATTGTTTCAGGAAACAGGACTATTCTGAGTCAGGCTATTACATTGATAGAGAGTTCATTGCCTGAACATTACAATAAAGCCCAGTCAATAATTGAAAAATGTCTTCCCTTTAGCGGGAAGTCTGTCAGAATAGGTATAACAGGAGTCCCGGGTGTCGGGAAAAGCAGATTCATCGAGACTTTCGGATTGCAGGCGGTGAACATGGGAAAGAAGCTTGCGGTGCTTGCAATTGACCCCAGCAGCGAGCATACAAAAGGAAGCATCCTGGGTGACAAATCAAGGATGGAAAAACTCAGCATTCATCCGTGATGCGTTTATCAGGCCATCACCATCAGCCGGAACACTTGGAGGTGTTGCGCGAAAGACAAGGGAAACAATTATACTTTGCGAAGCGGCCGGTTTTGATACAATCCTGGTGGAGACTGTCGGGGTGGGGCAGTCCGAAACTGCAGCCCATACAATGGTCGATTTTTTTCTTCTTCTTATGCTTGCCGGAGCCGGCGACGAGCTGCAGGGGATAAAAAGGGGGATCATGGAAATGGCTGATGCCATAGCCATAACCAAAGCAGACGGGAATAACATAATTTCAGCAGCAAACGCAAAATCAGCCTTCCAGAATGCCCTGAACCTCTTTCCTGCACAGCAGTCGGGATGGAAACCCAGGGTGGTCACCTGTTCGGCACGGGAGAATACCGGTATAAGCGAGATCTGGGAACTTATCATGGAATATGTTGCCTTTAATCAGAAGTCAGGTTACTTTGAGGAGTTAAGGAAACAACAGGCAGTACTAAGGATGTACGACTACAATTTCTGAATACCTGAACCATTCTTTCTACAACAACGATAAGGTTAAACTGCTCCGACCGGAACTGGAAAAACAGCTCTACCAGGGAACCGTCACTTCTTATAAGGCTGCCATGAAGCTGCTGGATAATTATTTCAAAAAGTGAAATAATAACAATAATTCATATCTTTGCGCGAATTGAGAAAGTCAACCAAATCCAAAATTCAAAATTGAATTACATGAAAAAACTATTGTACGTGATTTCAGTAGCAGTTCTTATTGCTGCCTGTTCGAGCGAACCTCATTATACCGTTAACGGGAAAATTGAAGGAGCTGACAGCGTCACTTTCATACTCCAGAAAAGGGATGGCGTAAATATAGTAAGTATTGATTCTGCAGTTGCCAGCAAGGGCTCCTTTAAAATGAAGGGCGCCGTTAAATATCCCGAGATGGTGCTGCTGGTTGTGAAGAATGCCAGGATGAGGACTTCATTTTATCTTGAGAACTCAGATATAACTATCACAGGAAAGCTCGATTCTCTTTTCAGTGCAAAGATAACAGGTTCAAAATCGCAGGATGAATACCAGGGCTTTGTCGATTCCAATAAAGCTCTCAATGAAAAGTATACCCAGATCTATAACGAATACCAGACAGCGAACCAGTCAGGTGACACAGCCAGGGTTTCACAACTTGAGAAACAGGCAGAGAGCGTTCAGAACGAGATGACAACTCTGCAAAAAGACTTTGTAAAAAACAATCCGGCATCATTTGTTGCTCCTTCAATATTAAGGAGTCTCAGCTTAGAGATGGAAAGTACGGAAATTGAGTCGTATATAAATGCAATGGATACGGCAGTTGCCAACACCCCAATTGTCAGCGAGCTGAAGGAAAGAGTTGAGAAGATGAAAGCTGTGGCGGTAGGACAGAAGGCGCCCGATTTTACACTCAGCGATCCTGAAGGAAATCCTGTATCCCTTTCTTCAAAATTCGGTCCAAAGCTGCTGCTCGTTGATTTCTGGGCTGCCTGGTGCGGTCCATGCCGCAGGGAGAATCCAAATGTGGTCAGGGTTTACAATGAATTTCACAAGAAAGGATTTGATGTATTCGGTGTTTCACTCGACCAGAAAAAGGACGACTGGGTAAAGGCAATTTCGGATGATAAATTGACCTGGACACATGTCTCCGATCTTCAATACTGGAATAATGCAGCTGCAAAATTGTACGCTGTCAATTCAATCCCGGCTAACTTCCTTCTTGATGAGACCGGTACAATAATAGGCAAAAACCTCAGGGAAGAGGAACTTTATAATAAGGTAAAGGAAACACTGGGGGAATAGGATTGCTAAGTCACTTAACCAGGGGTGGTTCTTCGTTTTTTCGAGGAGGGGTGGCCGGATCCATTGATTTAATATGTCTTATAATACGTATTTCTTTTTTTCGAAATACGTCTTATAAGACATATTTCTTTTTTTCGAAATACCTATTATAAGAGCGCTTATATAGATTAATCCCCTTTGCACAAACTCACCCCCTATTCCCCATAGCCGTCAACCTGAGGAATGGGTTAGCTTATAAATCAAACTGTATGTAACAGATTTGCAATATTTTACATTTCCCCTCCTTTTCAAGGAGGGGTGGCCGGGACTATAGATTTTGAGGAGTTTACAATCTGTTTTCCCGGCCGGGGTGGTTAATTACTGTTTCAGTCTATCCATTTGAATAAAGGTAATAAGAAAGACTTGAATCAACCACCCCGGCCAGACGAATTTAGTTTCTGCGTGTGAGATGATTTCACCGTCTGGCCACCCCTCCTTCAAAAGGAGGGGAAAGTTATTTAATTGTGTTTCAGCTAATTAAATAATCCTCAGTTTAAAATTGATTCTTTGGCTATGCACCGCACTCCTTCTATCCCCTCTCCCGGTGTGAGAGGGGGACTTGAACCCAAATCTTCCACTGATTTACAATAGGAACCTAAACAATTGGTTTTAAGCCCCCCACCTCGGGGGAGGGGTTGGGGAGGGGTTGGGGAGAAGTTGGGTCAGGCTTGATGGTTTTTGATATTATTCAGAAGCTCTATTGGATTTCCTCTTTACCAGATTCATCGCCGGTTTTTACCTCTTCAAGAATAAACCCGGTACCACGGACAGTACGGATATCAATACGTTTATCCTCCGATATATACTTTCTCAGACGGCTGATAAATACATCCATACTTCTTCCGAGGAAATAATCATCCTCGCCCCAGATCTCAGTGAGGATATCTTCCCTTGCCAGTATCTTGTTCTTATTAATAATAAAGTACTTCAACAGCTGGGCCTCTTTCAGGGTAAGCTTCTCTTTGGTGGAACCGCTGAGAAGTTCGAGAGTATTGAATTTCAGTACTGTGTCTGAGACTTTGTATTCATCATTCATTGAGGAATATGCCCTTTTCAGGATGTTGTTTATCCTCAGGATTAGCACTTCCGGATCAAAAGGTTTGGTGATATAATCATCAGCGCCTATCTTTAAACCTCTTACAATATCTTCCTTCAGGCTCTTTGCAGTGAGGAAGATTATGGGAACATCAGGGGATGCGTCTTTTATCTTTTCCCCCAGAGTAAAGCCGTCCATTTCAGGCATCATTACATCGAGGACACAGATATCAGGTTTACTCTCATTAAACCTGTCCCAGGCTTCCTTACCATCACGGGCAAGTGTTACCTCGAATCCGCTGATTGAAATATATTGCGACAGGATATTCCCGAAGTCCCTGTCATCTTCAGCCAATAAAACTTTCATATCCTTTATATTAATAGGGTATTGTTACTGTAAATATACTACCTTTTCCGGGTTTGCTGCTAACTGTTACGTCTCCGCCATGGGCTTCCGCAATTTTTTTCACATAATAGAGCCCAAGGCCAAGTCCTTTATATTTATGTATGTTGCCGGTTGAAGCCCTGTAAAACTTGTCGAACACATGTTTCTGATCAGTTTTGCTGATTCCTATTCCGTTATCAGCCACCCTTACAAATATTTTGTTGTCTTCCGTGAAGCCCTCAATCTCAATGACAGGGTCCTTATCCGAGTATTTCACTGCATTTGAAAGGAGGTTGTTCATCAGGGTCGTGAAATATACAGTATCAAGATCAACTTTAGCGCCATTAAAATTATATTTTTCGGCAACTGAAGTACAGTTTCCGCAGCCTGTTTTGAAGCTACCGACAATATCATTCATGAGTTCCTCAACCTTAACCTGTTTTTTATCAAGCTGGAACTGGGTTCTTTCCCACATGCTTATTTCAAGGATCATATTGATAAGCTGATTCAGATGAACACTCTGCTTGCCTATCAGTCTGGCTGTCTCCAGTATCTTTTCATCGTTCGATCTTATCTGGGGCATTTCAAGTGTCCTGCCGGCAACTGTTATGGTTGAAAGAGGTGTTTTCAGCTCATGGGTCATATTGTTGATGAAATCGGTCTTAAGATTTGACAGCCTCTTTTCCTCCATAAGGTTTCTGTAAGTTATCATGAACAGGCCCACAACAACCAGGATGCTCAACAGGCTGAGAGCCAGTGATGCGGATGTTTCACGCAATATAATGTTCTGCTTGTCGCTGAAGTCGATGAAAAAATCAAAGTCGAGCCTGAAATTGTTATCTTCATAACGTTCACCCTTCACGTATATTTCAGACACGCTCGTTCGTTCCGGCCTGCGCCGGCTGGTACCCTCCGGGGGAGGTCTCCTGCTGACCCGGCTGGCTAATTCTTCACTGACATAAACCGGGATTACGGTATCAGCTTTGAGGAGTTCGAACCGGTTAACTCTTATTTTATGTTTGAATTTACTGTCAACGCCGTTTCTTTCAAACCAGTTTGAAAGAAATTGAGAAAGGTCCTGTTCAGTATTAAGCGCTGTTGTCACAAAAAGCAGCATATCTTTCTTTTTTACCGCAAGAAGTGAATCATCTGTAATTTTGGAAATTTCATTTACCCATTCGGCTGCCTGTGCCCTTATTACCAGCCTTGCAGTATCAAAACCATCTGTTCCCCATCTTCTGCTCATGACCGAGAGAGCATCCTGTGACTGCAACCTGTACCTCAGGTTGAACATCTCATCCTTCTGCCACCACACACCACTTATTATAATTATCTGTACGGTTGCGAGCATAATTATCGACATAATACCAAAGAGCAGAATGGTATTTCTTTTTTTCATGTTTTTCTATTTTCTCAAATTTATTCAAATTATCGATATCATCCGATTACCCGTTAAACATTAACCCGGTGTTAACCTGGCGTTAACACAGTGATAATATCACGGGCACTATCTTTGATATAAGAAAATTAAAGAGGCAGTCATGAAAAAATTAAGGTTTGTTTTAATAGTAGTTATCCTGGTTTCTGCCGGTTCCTTTTACCAGCCTGTTTTGGCGCAGGAAAAAACGAAAGAAGAAAAGGAAAAGGAATTAAAAATGCAGGAGGAGATCAGGGCTCAGAAGAGAGCAATTGCTGAACAGAAAAAGGCCCAGGAAGAATTACAGAAAAGCCTGGAAGATCAGAAAGAGTTAAACGAGGATGTTATGAAAGATTTTAAAGTACAAATGGACGAGGCTTCCATAGAGGCTGCCGACAAGTACAGGGATTTTGTTAAGGTTTACAAGGACAATGGGGACATGAGACGGCGTTTTGATTTCGCCGGCGAGCCCTGGGTTTTCTCCTCCGGATCGGAGCCCTTCATGATTCATTCTTTGATGGGAGGCGATAATGAAAGGACGACCTGGGATTTTACTAAATCATTGAAGGAGAATTCATTTTCAGGCGACTACACCTTTGACGTGGAACCGACGGCAAACAACGTGGTAATGTCAGTTAACGGCGATTGCAAAGCAGGCGATATACGTATCAAAATAATAATGCCCAGTGGCAAAACTTATTCGGATATTGTTATCGATGAATTTGGCAATCTCAACTGGAGAAAGTCATTTGCGATATCTGAAGAGGAAAATAAGGATAAGGCAGGAGCATGGAAGTTTAAGATTGATGCAAACAAAGCAACAGGTTTTTTCAAGATTTCTCTTCAGACTTATTAATTTTTCATTCCAGGTTTAGGAGGCTGGTTCGGTAAGTACCAGCCTCTTTTTTATAGCATTTATTCTGACGAAGCAGAAGTGTGGCCGCCCTTTACACTCTCAACCCTTACTGTGAATTTTGAGCCGCCTTTTACAATCCATCTTACATCCACGTGCTGGTAACCCTCAATATTTGCAATTTCAATACGCACTGGATTTTTCTTTTGTTCACTTGTGATATTCCTGTCAGGATCGGTAACAACCATACCTGCAATTACATTTCCCCCTTCAAGTGAAACATAATCGGGAGCGTCGATACCGTATCGCAGATTTGTTCCCGAATGAGTCGGTATTAACTGTTTGTTGGTAACCGTAGCCGTCACCTCCTTCAGCCCTCCCGGGAGATTCTTTACTTTAATGCCCGATACTTCAAGCTTTGGTGTTACCCAGGCATTATATATGCAGAAAGCAGCATTACGGTGGGCATCGCTTTCAAGCAAAAATCCGGGATGTGTCCGTCCGAAGTTCTTATTGAATCCTCCTATTTCAATCTTCCCGTACAAAGGGTGGTCAACTTCCTGCCATGGGACAAATGCATCTTCGAAAAGCAAGAGCCTGTCAAACTCGTACGGGTCGGTATTGGCGGTATCATAGAACATCAGGTACTCATTCCAGAGTTCATTTGAAAAGACATAGCTTCCCATTGCACCATACCACCAGTCGAGCTCTCCGCCGTAAACCGTGTACATATCTTTCCAGATGGTAATAAATTTATATCCGGGAATTATCTCCTGGCCCTTTCTGCCGATAGTATTCATGACAATATCATCATTGCGGGTATAAACTTCGGCTCCCCCACCCTGGATAGAAGGGCCTCTTAATACAAGTCCGCCCGAATTATGAAATGATTGAGCTCCCGTTATGTTCCGGTGTTTAAGTCCGAAATCCCTTACTGCCTGGTTCTCGGGATATGAAAAGGGGTATTTCCCTGCTCCCTGCTGCACATATGCCGGTTCCCAGTTGAACCCATAATCACGGTTAGGATCATAACCACCAACAGGATCCTCATTTACAAGTCCGTCGCCATCATTATCAATGCCTTCCAGCCCGAGTACTTCATACTCTCCCTTTTCGCCCGGTACAACCCTTATCATCATCCTCGGATCCTTCAGATCGCTCCTGTAAGTTCCGTAGGGGCTTTTTCTCCGCATCTGGCTTATTATCCCGTCCTTATTCAGGTCATCGTACCTGTCCTCATCGTAAAGTCCGTCACGGTCGTTATCAAGAGGTACGAGCCCCGACCTGGGTGAGGAGGCGGTATTTGGTTCATCCATGAAATATTGCCTGGCATCCGGATTAATAGTAGGAAGGATATAGAACACCTTGTCTTTCAGCAACTGGTTTATAAACCCGTTTTCGTCGTACATCTCACAGAGGTACCAGGCTGTGTAGAGGGCCATCTCAGTTCCCTGGATCTCGTTAGAATGGATATTCCCATCGATATAAAAGCCGGGCTTCAGGGAAGGATCCTGGTTCTTCTTATCCGAAATGGTGAGGGCGATAATATCCCTTCCCTTATACGATTTCCCGGCTGACTCCATAGTTACCAGGTCGGGGTATTCCTTTGCCAGCTTCCTGCACAGATCTGCAATGCCGTCATAAGTATTATACTTGTTCCACGAAACCTGTACCTTAGGGTTCGCGGGGGAGCCGGCAGCCTTAAAGAACATTTCGGGATTCTGGGAAAAAAGCGCTGGTGATATCGTCAAAAAGAAGAGGACCAGCAGTGAGATTATGATATTTTTTTTCATGAACGGATTTTTTCCTGTTATTACCTTAAATCGACTTTAGCAGTAGCAGTTCCTGTATTTGCAGCTCCTGCAGTTATTATTACCGGGCCTTTACCCGAGATGAGCCAGCTGAATTCAGCTGTTTCATCCCCCTGAAGCCTTTGCACCCTCTGTACCTTAAGCCCGCTGAGGATAGACTGGCCTTTTCCCTGATCAACAGTGATCCTCATGATCCGCGTCCAGATATTCTGATCGCCTGCTTCGGCACAGGTGGCAAAGATCCCCTTGTTGTGAACCTTGAGTGATAACCTGAAAATATTTTCTCCGGCATCTTCTGTTTTAATGTCGAGTAATTCAAGTTCGGGATGCATTGAGGCAATTGAAGTTATGAACTTATAATGGGCTGTTATCAGATCTCCAAGGGTATCGGCAGGAGGATTCATCAGGACAAACGGTTTTAGGCCGCCTGCTTCTGCTTTTTTCCCGGCGAAATCAGGATGGCTGATTTCAGTCCAGGGGATGAAAATGTCATTTATCCCGTTTTTTTCTGCAAACTTTAAAAACGCTGCCTCCTGGTTTTTGCCCTTTTCCACAGGGAACCACCAGCCCGGTGTGCTGAAACTGTATCTTCCATAATGGAAATATGCCCACTCCATAAAATTCCCCGGGGCGGAAACTGAAGCCGGAGTTCCTTTTGCTCCTGTTATTTCATGGTATTTTTCCGACACAAGCTTATTTAAAAGTTCATCGGATCCGAGGATGGAAGTAAACTTCCGCGACATACGCATACGTCCCTGGTCCGGCCCCTGAGCCTGCTGCGGCGCCTGGTCGGCACCCGGACGTTCGGTGCGTTCCTGTGATTTCATCGGCTGACCGAGGTTATCCTGAGGTCCGAAGGTAAAGAGAGCATAAATGTTAAACCTGTCGTAGAGAAAATCCAGAACTGCTTTAACTTCCGGTTCCGAAACAGGATACATACCTGAGCCTGCCCCGAATTCTTCATAGTTGTAGGTCAGGTTCCGGTTGAAGTTCACGCCGCCTTCTCCATCTTCATTCCATCTGCCGTCCTTGTCATTATCAATTCCTTCACTGTAAACCAGATATCCGCCGGTCTGGCCTTTTGAGAGATCTGCCCGGACCATGATCCTTTTATCCTCATCAGATTCAATATATGTGCCTGCGGGATCCTGAATGCGAATAAGGGAAATGTAACCATCCTTATTCAGGTCTTCGCAGGGGTCCTCACCAAAGGTGAAATCCCTGTCATCATCAGTTGACCGGGAGTTGATATTCCTTTCATATTTCAAAGCAGTAAAATAAGTTTCAGAGGCATCAGGACTAACATCGGGCAGGATATAAAATGTTATTTTATTGAGAAGCTCTTTTATCCCGGCTTCAGTGGAGTTTTCAAGGAGGTTAACTGCAAATCCTGCTGCCAGTTCCCTGCCAAGGATGTAACTGCCTTCAACCCCTCCCACAACAGCCACCGCCGGTTTATTTTCAGTTTCACCGGTTCCGACAGTTACAAGCCAGATATCTTTTCCTCCTGCAGTTCTGGCAAGGGATCTGACGGCGCACATCCCGGGATATCTGGTTACGAGAGATTTCAATTTCGCCGTAAGCTGTTGATGATCGGAGTATTGAGCCTGGCCGGAAGCCATAGAAGTACAAACCAGGGCTGATAGTGCCGTGATAATTAGTTTCAACTTTATTTTCATCACCTGTATTATTTGTTTCTAAGAGAGAGGATTTTCTATTAATTACATTCAAAAATAGCAGATATTAATTTATTTCCAACACCTAAACCTTTTCTCCTGTTATGTGTTAAATTTGTAATCTGATACAAAATACCAGTAAATGAAACTATTATTCTACTTTCTTCTGTCTGTTTTTATTATTTCATGCGGAAGAAAAGCGAATGACCAGGGAAGCGGAATAATCACTGTCAGCATACCTCCCTTTAAATATTTTGTTGAAGAGATCGCAGGCGATAATTTTAAAGTGAATGTTATGGTTCCTCCCGGGGCCAACCCGCATATTTATGAACCGTCACCCGATCAGATAAATAAGCTCAGCAGGTCAGTGGCATACATAAGCAATGGTTACCTGGGTTTTGAGTCGACATGGCTTGGCAGGTTCAATGAGATAAACAGGGACATGAAGAGGCTTTCGCTTGGTGAAAGTATCGAACCGATCTTTTCTGAACATCATCATGAGGGAGATCATGGAGAAGGCGCTGATCCGCACTATTGGGTTTCACCTGCATGTGCTCTTAAAATGGCGTTATCCGTCAGAGACCTGGTGATCGGTCTCGATCCGGGGAACAGGCAGTTGTATGAGGCGAATTATGATTCTCTTTCTGAAAAAATAGCTGTTGTCGATTTTAAGGCGAAAGAACTCTCTCTTTCCGGACAAAAAAAAGCCTTCATGATCTACCATCCCAATCTGGCATACCTTGCACGCGACTACGGGCTTGAGGAAATAAGTGTTGAATATGAAGGCAAGGAGCCATCGCCTTTACGATTGAAAGAGCTTATCGACCGGTCAAGAAAAGAGAACCTGAAGGTGATTCTGGTCCAGCGGGAGTATGATACCAAAAATGCAAAAGTTATCGCGAACGAGACATCTTCGGAAATAGAAATAATTGATCCTTTATCGGAGAACTGGTTTGCCTCGACAAACGAGATCATAGATATTCTTAAGAAAAGCTTTGAAAATTAATCTGAAATAAAAATATGGGAGCCTGCCTTCTTGAAATGGAGAATTTATCAGCTTCCTACGGCATAAATATTGTCCTTCAGGATGTTGACTTCAGGGTTTACGAAAATGATTTTATAGGGGTGATCGGCCCGAACGGAGGGGGTAAAACTACGTTGTTAAGAGTTATTCTCGGACTGGTAAAACCGCTCAGGGGTAAGCTTACATTCAACCAGGACCTGATGAATGGCAGCAAGATCGGGTATCTGCCGCAGATATCAACAGGTGACAATAGTTACCCGGTTACCGTCCGCGATGTAGTGTTATCGGGCTTAATGATAGGTAAGGGATTGATATCCAGAATGTCTGCTTCGGATAAGAAAAAAGCCGGAGGGGTTATTGATGAACTCGGGCTTTCCGATCTTTCTGATTCCCCGCTAAATGAACTGTCGGGTGGTCAGCTTCAGAGAGTGTTGCTGGGACGCGCAGTGATCGGCAATCCAAAGATCCTGCTACTTGATGAGCCCGGCAACTTTGTGGATGCCAATTTCGAAAAGGATTTTTACGAGAAGTTAATTGTGTTGAATAAAAGGATGGCTATTCTCATGGTTTCACATGATATCGGCACAATTTCAGCACATATTAAATCATTTGCATGCGTAAACCGTTTTCTTCATTATCATCCCTCGCCTGAGATAACGAATGAACAGCTTCTGGCCTATGATTGCCCAATACAACTGATCACTCACGGGGTAGTGCCTCATACTGTCCTTAAAAACCATTGATCTGTGGAAGGAAACATTTTCCAATATGAATTCATATTCAAGGGGCTTCTTGGAGCAATCTTTGCAAGCATCACAGCAGGTCTGGCAGGCACATATATTGTCTCAAAAAGGCTTGTTTTCCTTAGCGGTGGTATCTCTCACGCATCATTCGGAGGGATCGGGATCGGCTATTTTTCAGGGATCAGCCCTGTCGTCGGGGCAGCAGTTTTCAGCATCCTGTCGGCGCTCGGTGTGGAATACCTTTCAGTTACACAGAGAATAAGGGAGGACTCGGCGATTGGCATCCTGTGGGCATTCGGGATGGCCACAGGGATTATTTTTATCTATCTCACCCCGGGCTACACCCCGGACCTCATGAGTTACCTTTTCGGGAGTATCCTTACTGTTACTTATACTGATATAATTGCTCTGGGTATAATGTCGGTACTTCTGATCCTCTATTTTGGGATCTTCTACCGGACCATTCTTTATATTTCATTTGATGAGGTGTTTGCAAGAACCTATTCTCCCTATGTAAATGTTTTCAAATATATAACCACCGCCCTTATTGCCCTGACAATCGTGTTGAACATAAGGATGGCGGGGGTTGTACTTGTGATTTCATTATTGACCATCCCCCCGAACATAGCAATGCTTTTTACGAAGGTCTACTTTAAGATTGTTATTCTGTCGGTTTTAGCCGGCTTTGCGGGAACTGCAGCAGGGTACGCCATTTCGTATTTTGTAGGGATCCCGGTGGGAGCAACGATCATATTTACCCTTGTGGTAATGTGGGTAATATGTAAAGGGATAAGCAGTCTGAGGTTGATGTTGAAATCTGAAAAATGAATCGATATTAATTTAAATAATTAACACAATGGATTACGACCTTATTGTAATTGGAAGCGGCCCCGGTGGTTACGAGGCCGCAATCAGGGCATCGCAGCTTAAAATGAAGGTTGCCGTCGTTGAAAAAGCTGAGATCGGCGGAATCTGTCTGAACTGGGGATGCATCCCGACCAAATCGCTACTGAAAAGCTCACAGATCCTGGAATATCTGAATCATGCATCGGACTATGGGATCAAAGTATCGGGCGAGATCAAACCCGATTTTGCAGCCATTGTTGCACGTAGCAGAAGTGTTGCCGACAGTATGAGCAAGGGAGTCCAGTTCCTTTTCAGAAAAAACAATATTGAGACTATCACCGGTCATGGACGCCTGGCCGGGGCCACTACAGTTGAGGTTGAAGGCAGTGGAGGTGAGGTTAAAACCTATTCGGCCGGAAATATTATTCTGGCAACGGGCGCAAGGTCGAAGGAGCTGCCGAATCTCAGACAGGATGGGAAAAGAATAATTGGATACAGGGAGGCAATGACACTCGAAAAACAACCAGAGTCAATGGTGGTCGTAGGATCAGGAGCGATAGGAAGCGAGTTTGCGAATTTCTACCAGTCGCTCGGAACCAGTGTGACACTTGTTGAATTTCTTCCAAGGATAGTACCCAACGAAGACGAAGAGGTCTCGAAACTGCTTGAAAGAGTCTTTAAGAAACTAAAAATGAGGGTACTTACTGATTCGACAGTTGAATCGGCTGAAGTCAATGGAGAAAAATGCAAAGTAACGATCCGAACGCCGAAGGGAGAGGAAATCGTTGAAACTGATATTGTGCTCTCTGCGGTCGGAATCACAACCAACCTTGAAGGGATAGGGCTGGAAAAGGCAGGAGTAAAGACTGAAAAGGGCAAAGTTGTTGTTGATGATTATTATATGACCAGTGTTCAGGGGATTTTTGCAATCGGAGATATAGTTCATGGACCGGCGCTTGCCCATGTTGCCTCGGCTGAAGGTATTATATGCGTCGAGAAGCTTGCCGGACTCGAACCGGAACCGCTCGACTACGGGAATATCCCATCGTGTACATATACCAGTCCGGAGATAGCTTCATGTGGTCTTACCGAGAGCGCAGCAAAGGAGGCGGGGTTTGATATAAAGGTCGGGAAGTTCCCATTTGCTGCCTCCGGCAGGGCACGTGCATCAGGATCAAGAGAGGGCTTTGTTAAGCTTATATTTGACTCAGCCTACGGTGAACTCCTGGGCGCACATATGATCGGGGACAACGTAACGGAGCTGATCTCCGAAATAATTGTCGCCAGAAAACTTGAAACAACCGGGCACGAAATAATGAAGGCCGTTCATCCGCATCCCACAATGTCTGAAGCAATTATGGAAGCGGCTGCCAACGCATTCGGAGAAGCTATAAACCTATAATTCCATTAGAACGCAACCTTTTACGGTGTTTTTGCATCAATATTTAATAAAATACTGTTGGATAAGACAATTTTTATTTATTTTTATATTCAAATAATAGGTAACCCGATTTGCCTGATATAAAAAACATAATTAAAGGTTGTCTTGCTGGTAACAGAAGAGATCAGGAACTTCTTTACAGAAGGCATGCCGCGAGGTTATATGCTGTCAGCCTTCAGTATTCAGGTAATGACGAGGAGGCTAGGGACATTTTACAGGATGGCTTTATCAAGATTTTTGAAAACCTCATTCATTACAAGCATGAAGGTTCTTTTGAAGGATGGATGCGCAAGATAGTTGTAAACACA
Source organism: uncultured Bacteroidales bacterium (assembly GCA_963806555.1). Taxonomy (GTDB): domain Bacteria; phylum Bacteroidota; class Bacteroidia; order Bacteroidales; family VadinHA17; genus LD21. The sequence goes on from CAWDYR010000011.1 coordinate 48,894, forward strand.
GCGCTGGAGAAGTTTCGAAGCAGGCATAGCCTGTACAGGGTTGATGACATTGATCTTATACCCGAGCCTGAGGCAAACCCGGATAACACCGACTATACAGGCCTGGAAGCTGTTGATCTGCTCGATATCATCAGGGAGCTGCCCCCCAAGTACAGAATGGTTTTCAACCTGTATGCAATTGAGGGTTACTCCCACAAGGAGATAGGTCAGATGATTAATATTTCTGAAGGCACTTCAAAATCAAACCTTTCGCGTGCAAGGATCATCCTTCAGAAAAAAGTGAGTTTATATACCGGACTAAAGAAAAATGTGGTCATTGGTTAACAAGGAAGCAAATATTGATCTTCTGTTCAGGAACGGTCTTAAAGATCTGGAAGTTCTTCCTCCGGCTCAGTGCTGGGGTACTGTTCTTCCTGTGATCAGGAAAAGGCAGAGGCCAATCATATTCCTCAGGAGCGCCGCCCTTGTTGCTGTTCTTCTTTCGGTTGCTTTCCTTGCTTACAGATGGAGCCGTGAATTAGGCTCTATTGTTCAGAACCCTCAGCTCGCCATTGGAGAAGAATCGGTTAAGTATCAGAATAATTTCGGAAACCCGGCTACCTCACGTTTTCCACTGATAGTCCCCCAGTCTGATGATTCAGGCAGTAATGTCCTGACCGGTCAGGATGATACCGTTTCATTTCCCGGCGATCAGAAAACTGTTTCAGCTGATGAGGAACTTTTCCGGGAATACATGCCCGTCAGCGTTGACAAAGGATTTCTGCTTCCCTATGGTATACAGGCGCTTACTGCTTACAGAGGCGGCAACTTTTACGTAGATGTCCCTGAGGTCCTGGATGAATTTTCTTACCAGGAAAAGATTAAGGTTGACAGATGGTCGGTTATGGCAATGGCTTCACCAACCTATTACCTGAATCCGGTATCCGGAAGCGATGAACTTTCAAACCAGCTAAACTCCTCGGAACAATCACAGATCTCCTACTCAGGAGGTGTCGGTTTCGCATATAAAATAAGCCGTAAATTAAGTATTCAATCGGGCCTTTACTACTCTTCTGTCGGACAGCAGGTAAACGGCATCAACTCTTTCGGGGGATTCCGTCCATACGATTTTACAAAAGGTGGCGATAATTTCAAAGTTCTGACTTCCAACGGATTGATATCTACCAGTAACGCCGATGTATTCCTTCTCGACGCGACCGGCGATCGCGTCCAGACACGATATACAAGAGATGTTTTTGACCCGGCAAAAGCAAGCCTATCCTATATCAGCAGTTCGCTCTACCAGAACTTTAGTTATATTGAAATGCCTGTTATCCTGCGTTATAAGGTAATTGACAAAACGTTCGACTTTAACCTGATCGGAGGTTTATCTTATAATCTTCTTGTTAATAATACGGTTCATACAACAATTGACGGAAGCAGATACCAGGTAGGTTCGACCGAATTAAATCCATTCATGCTGAGCAGCTCCCTTGGAATGGGCATGGAATATAACCTCTCCGAGAAATTTTCGCTTAACCTGGAACCTACATTCAGATATTACCTCAATCCTTTCGGCTCAGTACCGGGAGTAAGAGTGCATCCCTACTCATTTGGCATATTCTCCGGACTGTCATTTAAATTCTGATCCCCCTCACCGTCTGCCCAGAGGGCTGTTGAAAAAATTTAAATCCATTAACCCTGCCTACCGGCAGGCAGGCGCAAAGATCCATTAATGGTTCCATAAAGTTCGAACCTAACCCCGACCCTTCCCCTTAAGACTCTGTGCCGTCTCCGTGGAGCATAACTGAGTTCAGGTAAGGCTCTCCCACCGAGCTTTCAAGAATTGGAGAGGTGCAGGTTGCAGCGGGGAATGTAGACAGAAACCCTCCTCAGCCTTAAGGGCAGGGATTGGGAGGGTTCAGGGGTCGCGAAGGGACTGGGTAAGTTCTTAATAGTTTCAGGGATTGGGGCCGACTTCACTTCTTTTTTATATTAACGATGCATCAACTTATTTATAAGATGCAAAAACATTAACTTTGCATTTTATTTTAAAACTGTTATTTAATTATGTTGAAATCAAACCGTAAATCTGTAATTGCAGGAGTTGCACTGATATCACTTATAGTTATGATAACTATTATAAATCAGAGCTTTAAGGAAATTGGCAAGAGCAGCGGAAGATTTACACCTGTTGATTCGGTTTATTTTAACAAGCCTTATAAGCTTCCTGAGAATATAATTTTTGCAGGTGAAAGAATGCCTCTTGAGAATTTTGACACCCGCGAAAGTCTTGACAGGGAAATACTGATAAGCTCATACCGTCATTCATCTACAATTCTTATAATAAAAAGGGCATCCAGGTATCTGCCGGTAATAGAAAAAATTCTCGCTAAATACAATATTCCGGATGATTTTAAATACCTGGCAGCAGCTGAGAGTGAATACAGCAATATGATTTCCCCTGCCGGAGCAACAGGTTTCTGGCAGATAATGGCAGGAACAGGCAGGGAAGAAGGGATGGAGATAAATAGTATAGTCGATGAGCGATATGACGTTGAGAAATCGACTGAGTTTGCCTGCATGTATTTTTTGAAATCGTATGGAAAATACCAGAACTGGACGCTGGCAGCTGCATCATATAATGGCGGGCGGTTTGCAATTGAAGAGCAGATGAGGATACAAAAGGAAAGTAATTACTATAATCTTCTTCTGAGTGAAGAAACAGCCAGATATATTTTCAGGGCTGTAGCATATAAACTGGTCCTGACCGATCCGGAGAACTATGGTTTCACACTTGATAAAAGTGACCTTTATCCTCCGGTGGATTGCTTTGATGTGAAGGTTGATACTTCAATTGCTGATTTTTCTGTTTTTGCGAAGAAGTATGGAACAAACTACAAGATGTTGAAATTTTTAAATCCATGGCTCAGAAAACCATATTTAACCCCGAAACCGGGTAAAGAATACTTTATTAAAATTCCTGCACTTGGCACGCGTTCCAACGAAAAACTCGATATGTCACTTGATGGTCTGAAGTCTGAGGAATGATAAAGGATGAAATAAAAGTTCTTGGCGCCAGGGTCAATAACCTTCAAAATATTGATGTAACAATTCCGCGCAACAAGCTGGTGGTAATCACCGGACTTAGCGGAAGCGGGAAATCATCGCTTGCCTTCGATACAATCTATGCCGAAGGACAGCGCCGTTATATGGAAACTCTTTCGGCTTATGCACGCCAGTTTCTGGGCGGGATGGAGAGACCTGATGTGGATAAGATAACCGGTTTGAGCCCCGTAATTTCAATAGAACAAAAGACCACAAACAAGAATCCGCGATCAACAGTCGGAACCATTACCGAGATATATGATTTCCTGAGGCTGTTGTATGCACGGGCTGCTGATGCATATTCCTGGGCATCAGGCGAAAAGATGGTAAAATACACTGATGATCAGATTCTTGAACTGGTAAAAGAGCCGCTTTGCCGGTAAAAAGGTGTATTTTCTGGCTCCTGTTATCAAGGGCAGAAAAGGACATTACAAGGAATTGTTCGAACAGCTCAGGAGGAAGGGATTCCTTCATGTCAGGATCAATGGTGAGATCAGGGAGCTTGTTCACGGACTGAAAGCTTGACAGGTACAAAACACATTTTATTGAACTTGTTAGTTGATAAGTTCAGGGTGGGTGATATCACCGACAAGAGGCTTCATGATTCTGTCCTTCTGGCACTCGACCAGGGCGATGGGGTTATGATGGTCCTCGACACTGAAAGCAGTGAACCCCGTTATTTCAGCCGTCATCTCATGTGCCCGGTTACCGGAATTTCATACAATGAACCTGCCCCCCATACATTTTCATTCAATTCACCGCAGGGTGCATGTCCTCATTGCAACGGTCTTGGCGAGATTTCAAGCATTGACATTAAGAAGCTTATCCCCGATCCCGGCCTCAGCATCAGGAAAGGGGGAATAGAACCTCTGGGAAAATACAAGAATGTCTGGATCTTCTGGCAGATAGAAGCAATTGCTGAGAAAAACGGATTTACACTTGATACTCCGATAAGTGATATACCCGAAGAAGCGCTCAATAAAGTGCTCTACGGGTCGGATGAAGTTCTCAAATTGTCGAATACGCCTCTTGGAATGACATCAAACTATTTTCTGACATTTGAAGGGGTTGTGAATTTTGTGGGGAATATTGAAGTCATTAACGGTAAGAAAAACGGAACAAGGATCAGGGATCAATATGTACAGTATGATGTGTGTCCTGAGTGCAACGGAACAAGATTGAAGAAGGAAGCTCTCTATTTCAGGATCGCCGATAGGAATATCGGAGAGCTGGCTGCAATGGATATCAGGGAGCTTACATCATTCCTGAGTAATATCGAGGAAAAAATGACAGCAAAACAAAAGCTTATTGCGTCCGAGATATTAAAGGAAATAAGGGCAAGACTTGGTTTTCTCCTTGAAGTCGGACTGGAATATCTTTCGCTTAACAGGGGAGCAAGAACGCTCTCGGGCGGTGAAAGCCAGAGGATAAGACTTGCTACCCAGATCGGATCGAGGCTGGTCAATGTTCTCTATATCCTTGATGAACCAAGTATCGGGTTGCACCAGAGAGATAACAGACGGCTTATTGCAGCCCTGAAGCAGCTTCGCGATTCGGGCAATTCAGTCATAGTTGTGGAACACGACAGGGAGATGATCATCTCAGCCGATCATATTATCGATATGGGACCCGGAGCCGGCCGGCACGGAGGCCAGGTAGTAGCCTGGGGCACTCCTGATCAGATCCGATCGTTCAGTACCCTTACCTCAAGCTATCTCAACAACAGCAAAAAGTTCAATATCCCCGAGGTAAGAAGGAAGGGAAATGGTAAATACCTGGTAATGACCGGCGCATCAGGCCATAACCTGAACAATGTTGATGTAGTCCTGCCACTGGGAACATTCATATGTGTAACAGGTGTATCGGGAAGCGGTAAATCTTCTCTTATCAATCAGACACTTCATCCTGCCCTTGCCCGGAAATTTCACAATTCCGGAAAGACACCACTGCCTTTCAGGGATATATCCGGACTTGAAAACCTTGATAAGGTCATTGAGGTCAACCAGTCGCCGATCGGAAGAACGCCGCGTTCAAATCCTGCAACATATACAGGCGTATTTACGGATATCAGAAAGCTTTTTGAGCAGACTACAGAAGCGAAGATCAGGGGATTTACCACCGGGAGGTTCTCGTTTAATGTTAAAGGAGGACGCTGTGAAGGATGTGAAGGTGCCGGGGTTAAAACTATCGAAATGAATTTCCTTCCCGATGTATATGTTCATTGTACAGAGTGCAACGGCAAAAGATACAACCGCGAAACACTTGAGGTGAAATACAAAGGCAAGTCAATAAGCGATGTTCTGGAGATGACTGTAAATAATGCAGTTGACTTCTTTGCCAATGTTCCCTCAATCTATCACAAGATAAAAACAATCCAGGATGTGGGTCTTGGGTACATAAAGCTCGGACAGCAATCGACAACCCTTTCAGGCGGAGAGGCCCAGCGTGTCAAGCTGGCAACCGAGCTGGCGCGCCGCGACACCGGAAAAACACTTTATATCCTCGATGAGCCTACAACAGGCCTTCATTTTGAGGATGTCAGGGTGTTGCTTGAAGTACTGAATAAACTGGTCGACAGAGGGAATACTGTTATCGTTATAGAACATAATATGGATGTTATCAAGATGGCTGATTATATTATTGATCTTGGCAGGGAAGGCGGCAATGAAGGAGGAGACGTTATCTTTTCAGGAACTCCTGAAAAACTTGTTGATTGCAGTGATAGTTATACTGGTTTATACCTTGGACCTGAACTTAAGGGTTAGAATTTATTATATTTGGTACCGTTAAGATTTAAAATAAAGTTATGGAGAAACCTGCTGATCTTATAAAGGATGCATTTGAACAGAAGACATGGCAAGAGATCCATACAACGGATTCATGGCGCGTTTTCAAAATAATTTCAGAACTGGTCGAAGGATTTGAAAAACTATCCCGTATCGGACCCTGTGTCTCCATTTTCGGCTCAGCCCGGACCCATTATAACGACAAATATTACAGGCTGGCAGAGGATATTGCATATAAGCTGGTTCAGAAAGGGTACGGTGTAATCACAGGAGGCGGACCCGGGATTATGGAAGCTGCAAACCGCGGTGCAAAACGCGGCAACGGCAAATCGGTAGGGATCAACATAGACCTGCCTTTCGAGCAGAGACCAAACCTGTTCATCGACCCCGACAAACTGATTACTTTCGACCATTTCTTTGTAAGGAAAGTAATGTTCATGAAATATGCCCAGGGTTTTATTGTATTGCCGGGTGGATTCGGCACATTTGATGAACTTTTTGAATCAATTACCCTGATCCAGACCAGGAAGATCGGGAAATTTCCGATAATCCTTGTCGGGAAAAGTTACTGGGGCGGACTGCTTGAATGGATACGGAATGTAATGCTCGCTGAGGAACATAATATCTCGGCTGAAGATCTGAATATTTTCACACTCGTCGATACGTCAGATGAAGCTGTTGAAAACATTGTAAAGTTCTACTCACGGTATCTGCTAAGCCCGAACTTTTAATTTACTACTTCTTTCTGGAACGGTCCATTTCACGTTCTGAATCCTTGCGTTTAAGGGTTTCACGCTTATCGTACTCTTTTTTCCCTCTCGAAACTGCAATTTCAGCTTTTGCAAGCCCCCTGTCGTTGATAAACACTTTTATCACAATAATTGTCAATCCCGCCTCCTTCACTTTCCTTTCAATCTTCCTCAGTTCCCGGGCTGTGAGAAGGAGTTTTCGTTCACGTAACGGATCATGATTATTAAGGTTACCCCACCAGTATTCCGCAATGTGCATTCCTTTAATATACAGCTCGTCATCCCTGAAAACACAAAAGGAATCGGTGAGGGTTGCCTTTCCAGCCCTGATCGACTTTATTTCAGTTCCGGTCAGCTTTATGCCAGCTATATATTTATCAAGGAACTCATAGTCGTGGGAGGCCTTTTTGTTTCTGATGACTATATCTGAAACCGCTGCCTTCATATTTTTCATCTAGGCAAAGAAGGTAAAGTACAACTTTTCAATTATGATTGTTAACAGCCAGTTTACGGCAAAAAACAGTGCAATAAATGAAACAGTTGCAGCAATAATCATCGGCATTTTCTTATGCTCCGGGGGGTTTATCATCTTCTCAATGCCGTTCCAGAAAATATAAAGACCATATAGGGCCAGGACGTTTACAAAGATGAATGATTCAATAAGGCGGCTTATGATCTGGCATATAAGAAACGGGGCTATTGAATATGTTATGATCCTGAAGGAGAGTGCAAAGTCACCTTTCAGATCGAGGGCTATTAAGATTTCTTTAAAAATAAAACTTGTGCCATAGACGACAAAAAACATAAGCAGGAAATATTTAATGCCAACCAGAATGGCATACCAGTGTGAAAATCCGGTGTGGGTAAACAGCAACGACCCGAAGAATGCTGAAAAGGCCACCAGAATTATCAAAGGAAGGAAGAAGCTGCCTCTGACAAATTTTATCGGCTTGTTCTCTGAATAAATTGCTTCCCAGGCTCTCACAGGATTAAGAATAATATTGGTTATCCTGTAGTATAAAAACTTGAAATCCATCATTACCAGGTTTGGAGTCCCAAAATTAAATAAATTTATCTTAACTTGCCTTAATTGACCTGATTGTTGTGAAAATGATTGTTAAAAGTACATCAAACTTTGATTTACTGATTGTTACAGGACCAACAGCTTCAGGTAAGACATCCCTTGCAGTTTCATTGGCCGACAGGCTGAACGGAGAAATTATAAGCGCTGATTCGCGCCAGGTGTACCGACAGATGAATCTGGGGACAGGGAAGGATTACAGCGATTATACAATTAACGGCAAGACAATCCCATCCCATCTGCTCGATATTGTTGATCCGGGCTATAAATACAATGTATTTGAATATCAACGTGATTTTATAAAGATCTACAATGATCTTAAAGCACGGAAAAGATTCCCGGTAGTTTGCGGTGGTTCAGGTATGTATATCGACAGTATCGTAAGCGGGTATAAAATGTTTGAAGTACCGCCCGATCCCCGATTGAGGTCATCCCTTGAGAAAAAAAGCATTAAAGAGCTTACTGATATTCTTTCAACCTACAGGGAATTACATAATACAACTGATATTGATACGAAAAAAAGGGCAATAAGGGCAATAGAGATTGAACTTTACAATAAGAACAGGCCGGAGAAAAAGACACCCTTTCCTGAGGTCAGACCGCTGGTGGTGGGGTTGATGTACGACAGGTTGAAAAGGCGTGAAAGGATCACCATACGGTTAAACCAGAGGCTGGAGGATGGAATGGTCGATGAGGTGAAGGAGCTGCTGGACAGAGGATTGAAACCAGCTGACCTTATCTATTACGGGCTTGAGTACAAGTACATTACACTATATCTGACAGGCAGGCTTACTTATGATGAAATGTTAGCTCAACTTGAGATTGCAATCCACCAGTTTGCCAAACGCCAGATGACCTGGTTCAGGGGAATGGAACGGCGGGGGATAAAAATCCACTGGGTTGATGGGGGGATGCCTGCTGAGGAGAAAGTCAGATTTGTGCTGGAGCTACTTGGAAATCCATTAAGTGCAAACGCACCCAGATGAGAAAGGGCTCTGCACTTTATTTCAGGTATGTATCAAGCCACTCGAAGAACTCCCTCTGCCAGATCACCGAATTCTGTGGCTTTAAAACCCAGTGACCTTCATCTTCAAAGAAGAGGAATTTGCTCGGGATATTAAGAAGCTGTGCGGCCTGAAATGCCTCCATGCTTTGTGTAAACGGTATCCTGAAATCATTGGCTCCTGTAATTATAAGTATCGGTGTATCCCATTTGTCTACCATCAGGTGAGGTGAGAACTGGTAGCTCTTTGGAGCGTTCCAGTAAGGACCTTCGATATCTTTGTTCGGGAACCATAGCTCCTCGGTGGAGCCATACCAGCTTACAAAGTTGAAAGTTCCGCAATGTGAGATGAAAGTTTTAAACCTGCCTCCGTGGATACCGGCAAGATAAAAGACCGAATAGCCGCCATAGCTTGCCCCCACTGCGCCAATCCTGTTTGCATCAACATAAGGTTCTTTTGCCATGGCATCGGTAGCATCAAGATAGTCCTGCATATTTTTACCTCCCCAGTCTCCTGAAATCTGTTCTTTCCAGGCCTGCCCGAATCCGGAATTGCCCCTGCGGTTAGGACCGAATACGACATAGCCTTTAGCCGCCATCATCTGGAAATTCCAGCGGTACGACCAAAACTGATCAAGCGACGATTGAGGTCCGCCGTTGCAGAAGAGAAGAGCCGGATATTTTTTCGCAGGGTCAAAATCAGGCGGGTACACAATCCACATCTGAAGGTCCATGTTGTCTTTGGTCCTGATATATTTTTCGGCTACCTTACCCATCTTTACCGACTCATAAATGACCTTGTTGATTGATGTTATCCGGGTAACATTTCCTGAAGTCATATCAATCGATGCTATTTCAGGAGCCATCGACATTGAAACGAGGCCTGAAACAAGTGTCCCCGAACTGAGACTGAGGGGTCCCAGATTATGGACACCCTCCGTAACCTTAACAACTTTCTTTTCTGTTAAATTAATCCTGAACACCTGAGCGGTTCCAAGATGGGAGCAGGTGAAGAATATATTCTGTTCGTCAGCCCAGGTCTGGTTTTCGACATCGAACTCCCATCCTTTTGTAATCCAGGTATGGGTACCTTCTTTAATATCGTAAATAAAAAGACGGTCAAGATCGGCTTCATAACCATTCCTTTCCATACTCCGGTATGCGATCTTTGAGCCATCGGGTGAAAAAACGGGATATTTATCATACCCAAAGTTACCCTCAGTGATGTTTATCTCTTTTCCTGTCCGTATTTCATAGAGATATATATCGGAGTTCGTACTTCTTGCGTCCTCTATTCCGCTTAACCTCTTGGTGGTATATGCCAGGTACTTTCCATCCGGGCTCCATGCGATCTCACCGTCATCATAGTATGGAGCAGTGGGGGATTCGAATTTCTGATCCTGCATTATGTCTGTTTCTCCCGACACCGATGATCCGCTGAATGTAGCAACAAATACATGGCTGTAGGAATAATCGCTCCACTGATTCCAGTGCCGGTACATAAGGTCGTTAATGATCCTGACGTTTGCTTTTTGCAGGTTATGTTTCTCACCGGCAGTCTGGTCAAGCTTTATCCTTTTTGTAAAAAAGATCCCGTTGCCCGCGGGAGAGATCCTGAAAGCTTCGAAGCCTGAAATCCCGTCCGTTTTTTTCTGACCGGTACCATCGGCATTCATTGTGAAGAGGTCTGACCCTCTGACAAAAGCAATCTTTTTACCCCCGTCAAACCATTGTGGTGAGTTTCCACCTTCAGTAGTCAGCTGAACCGGGTTGCCTCCCGAAGATGATACTTTGAAAATATTGGTTTCCCTGGCTTCACTCTGAAGATCCGTAAGGGTAACAGTATATAAAACTGCGGACCCGTCGGGTGACAGCGTAAAAATGCCGAGCCTTCCGAATTTCCACATTATTTCGGGAGTCATTACACCTCCGGCTTTTTCTTCTTCTGAAAGCTGATTGGTTATTCCGGCTATAGAATTAACAACCGGCGCTTCCCGGGTGCATGATACAAACAACAGGATGACCGGGATCATCGTCAGAAAACGGACTTTTTTCATAGGGAAAAGTTGTGTGGTAATGTTATTTTTTCAGTGCTTCTGCGACCTTACCTTTCAATTCGTCATAGAGTTCGGGATTGTCTTTTATTATCTGTTTAACAGCATCACGGCCCTGACCCAGCTTTGTATCGCCATAGCTGAACCAGGATCCGCTCTTCTTGATTATTTCAAAGTCGACGCCAAGGTCAACAATTTCTCCAAGCTGCGATATTCCTTCGCCATAAAGTATATCAAAATCAGCCTTTCTGAATGGTGGTGCGAGCTTGTTCTTTACAATTTTCACCCTTGTACGGCTCCCGACTATCTCTTCCCCCTCTTTAAGCTGGCTTGTTTTGCGTATGTCAACTCTTACCGAGGCGTAAAATTTAAGGGCATTGCCTCCTGTAGTTGTTTCGGGATTACCGAACATAACACCTATTTTATCCCTGAGCTGATTGATAAATACACACGAGGTATTGGTTTTGCTGATGTTTGCCGTAAGCTTCCGGAGCGCCTGCGACATCAGCCTTGCCTGAAGACCCATTTTTGAATCCCCCATCTCTCCCTCAATTTCTGCTTTAGGCGTAAGGGCGGCGACCGAGTCGATTACTACAATATCAAGGGCACCGGAACGTATAAGATTATCGGTGATTTCAAGGGCTTGTTCACCGTTATCAGGTTGCGAGATGAGAAGATTCTCAACATCAACACCCAGTTTTTCAGCATAGTTTCTGTCAAAAGTATGCTCAGCATCAATTATTGCTGCGATGCCTCCGTTTTTTTGTGCCTCGGCTATTGCATGGATTGCCAGTGTGGTTTTTCCCGATGCTTCAGGTCCGTATATTTCGATAACCCTTCCCCTGGGAAATCCACCTATTCCAAGAGCCGCATCCAGACCGATTGATCCTGTTGAAATAACCTGGATGTTCTCAATTGCGTGGTCACCCAGTTTCATAATTGTTCCCTTGCCAAAATCCTTTTCAATTTTGCCCAGGGTAATTTCAAGCGCTTTAAGTTTCTCTTTGTTGATCTCTTTTCGTTCGTTGCTCATATTGCTGGTTTTAATTTTGGTACAGTTTTAGGATCTGTTCTGTATGTTTTGCTGTCCTGACTTTTGAAATTATTTTTTCTATTACTCCATTCCCGTCAATTATGAAAGTCGTCCTCACTATCCCCAGGAAGCTCTTTCCAAATAATGTTTTCTGACGCCATACTCCATATTGATTCAGGATCTCTCCTGATGTATCTGCTATCAGCGGAAATGGAAGCGAATATTTTTCAGCAAAATTCCTGTGAGATTTTTCGCTGTCCATACTGATGCCGATCACTTTAAATCCCTTTTTAAGCAATTCTCCATGGTTATCCCTTAGATTACAGGCTTCAGCAGTACATGACGGCGTATTATCCTTTGGATAAAAAAACAGGACAACTTTTTTACCTGAAAAGTCGCTAAGACGGATTCTTTTTCCATCCTGATCGATCCCTTCAAATAGTGGGGCTTTCATACCTGCTTTTAGTTGAACCATAAATTTTCGATTTTGTTATTATGGGTAAATTTACGAAGTTTGAGTCGTTTATAAATGCAGCCGGACATGAATTCTTATAAAGATAAAACAATTATTATCAACATAGAGCATTGCGTAACTAAAAAAATTATTTTTTAATAATCTGATAATAAGATAAATATAGAACCAGCCATCGTAATGGGGACTAAAATCAAATACCGCTTTGTCAGGATTTTGTTAGTTTTAACTGCAAGCCTGACTTTTACTAATTTGTTCTCACAGGATACTCAGGTCAGGCCATCGAGGCAGGCAGCACTAGACGCCTTCTCAAAGGGAGATTATGAAGTGGCTTACAGGGAATTCAGTATCCTGCTTGACAATTACACGCATGACCCGTTGTACAAATATTACTCAGGAGTATGCCTGGTAAATCTGAGCCGGGAGCCGGGCAGGGCAATGACATTGCTTCAGGAGGGAGTAAGCAGTCCGCAGGAAATTAAATCTATCCCGGCCGATGCCTGGTTTTACCTCGGAAGGTCACAACAAATGTCAGGCAGGTTTGCTGAGGCAATAAAGTCATTTAACCACTTTGCTTCAATATCGGGAAAAAGAACCGCCAGGAGCTTTAATGTGGAACAATTTTTACAGGAATGCAATGAAGGTAAGGGTCAGGTGAAAGAAGAGAGAAACGTGATGGCAGAGACGACTGGAACAAAGGCAGCTTCCGTTGCTGCTGAATCCCATCAGGCTATCGTTGAAAAGGCTGAAAAACAAGCGGTTAACAAACCACAGGCCCAGAGAGAGGTCCTGCCTGAGAAATATGATAAAATGCTTGCCGAAGGAATGGGCTATCAGATCAAAGCTGATTCACTGAATGGTCTGGCTGCCGGATACAGGAAGGTTTACGGACAGCTTCCAGCTTCCCAAAGGGCTCCGTATAAAAAAAAGATCACGGAAACGGACTCTCTTGCAGCATTTTATCAGAAGCTGGCTGATCAGAAACTGGGTACCGGCAAACAGGAAACTAGTACGAACAGGGATATAATAGTACCGGAAACAACTTCCCGGCAGGTGAAGCCTGTTACTCCAGTAGCCAGTCAAAAGGTGGGAATAGATCCGGGAAAGGCGCCTGTCTCGCAGAAAACGCAGGAAGTTTTCTACCTGTTTGAAGTGATAAAAGATGCAAAACTGATTCAGGAACAAAAGATAGAGATCGATCCGTCACTGCCGGCGGGCCTGATTTACAGGATACAGATGGGTGTGTTCAGTAAACCTGTGACCCCCTCTTTCTTCAAAGGCTTATCACCAGTCTCAGGCTTCAGAGTGCCCTCTTCAGGGATGATCAGATACTTTGCCGGTATGTTCAGAAAGTCGACGGATGCAAATAAAGCTCTTCAGGCAGTTAAACAGCTCGGATTCAAGGATTCTTTTATTGTTGTCATCTCGAACGGTTCCCCAGTTTCGCTTGACAGGGCCGCAGTTCTTGAAAAGGAATGGGGAAGCATACCATTGAAAAAAATTATAACAGAGAGTGGTGCAGGCACTTCAATCGATACCGGCCCACCGACACTCAGCTTCAGGGTAGAAGTGACAAGATCCGTGAAGCCATTAAAGGAGGAAGTTGCAGATACCTACAGGAAGCTGGCAGGGAACCGCGGCTATGAAATTTTGTCAACAGAAGACGGGTCAACAGTATATCTGATTGGAAAATTTATTACCTTTGAAAGCGCATCTGAATATGCCGATCTGTTAAACCGGAATGGTTACCGTGAGGCTAAGGTAGTTGCATACCTGGGGAATAAAGAGATACCTGTTGAAACTGCAAAAGAGCTATTTGGTAAAGTAGAATGAAGGAGAGAACATTACATAGGGACGACAAGCTAAAGAGCAACGTTGAAAAGTTTACCCTGATTCTTTACAATGATGAGGTAAATACTTTCGACCATGTGATAAAGTCGCTTGTTGAAATCTGCGGACATGATTCAACCCAGGCGGAACAATGTGCACTTATTGTACATCTCAAGGGAAGCTGCGATATAAAATCAGGCATAAAAGAGGTACTGCAGGTTATGAGCAGTTCTCTGAATGCAAAAGGACTTAATTCAAGAGTCGAAAGTCTGTAAAGCCTGTAAAATCCATAAAGCATAACAGAAAGGGTACTAATTTTAGTACCCTTTTTATTTTTTTGGCCACGCAATATTTCCTCCTGCAGAGACTTATGCAGTTTTATTGCTTCTATTGAAAATTCCGAACAATGCCTTATCAAAAAACGCAAGAAATAGGACGCCTATTAGAGCGTAGGTAATCCAGCCGGGTAAATTTAGTTCCGGCAATTGTGAAAGATCTACCTGCGGCAGGGAGATGTTGAGTTCCGCGATATATTTCACGACTGACCGGCCTATTGACCCGGATGAGCCGGCGGGAATGAAAATTACAGCTGCCATCAGGCCAAGAGTAATCAGTGCTGAGACCAGAGGTACCGGGCTTTTCAGGAATGCCCTTGAGTGAACCTTTGATGATCCGGCTTCAATCCGGATCCTGGTCATGGTTTTTGAAGTAAATCCCTCAGGCGCTCTTTCAATCTTTCCGGGATTTATATATTTTCTGAGGATATCTTCCTCAATTTGATCCTGTTTATTCATTGTAAATAATGTTTTTTGTTTCAACCCTGGCAATAATTTCGATCATTTTTTGCCTTGCCCTGAATAATTTCACCTTAATATTTGATTTACTGATACCCGTAATGTCAGATATCTTTCCGGTATCCAGTTCATCATAATAATACATGCTTACGAGCGCCCTGTCTTCTTCATCAATCTTTTGGAGTGCAAAGTTGACCAGGGAGCTTCTGAATTCGTTTTCCGCCTCATCGACGTTAGGATTAAAGGTCAGAAAATCAATTGCATCAGCAGGAAAATCTTCAACCGAAAGTATCCCTTTCCTCCTTGTCCTTACAAGTGATATCGCTGTATTGTAAACTATCCTGTAAAGCCAGGTTTCAAAACGGCTTTTCATTTTAAAACCTCTTAAAGCCTTGTAAGCCTTCAGGAAAGCATCCTGGGCGATCTCTTCAGCCTCCTCGCGGTTGCCGCAGATCCTGAAAGCCAGGTTAAAGGCTTTGTCTTTGTGCCTTTCGACCAGATAGGAGAAGGCATTGATTTTTCCATCAAGAACCTGCTCTATATAATATACATCACCTTTATAATCCATTCCGGACTTTTGACGCTCAAAGTTATGAATTGGTTACTATATGGTGTAAAAAATTGATAACAAATAATGTAAAAATTTTGTAACCGGTTTCAATCCTCATGTGTCTAAAGGGTTGAATCAAGTATTAATTTAAAATTAAAAAATCATGGAAACAGCTATCGTATTCATTGCAATAATTGCAGGAATTTTTGGAATTATGTATATTTTTTACTCAACAAGGCATAAGGAACGCCTGGCCCTTATCGAAAAAGGCGCTGATGCCAGTCTTTTCAATACAGGGAAGGAAGGAGCAAAATATGGTCTTAACTGGAACAAGTTCACTCTTAAATTAGGAATGCTGGCAATGGGTATAGCTGTTGGAATAATAGTAGGCGCTATGCTTTCGTATGCTGGCGTGCTTGACGAGGATGCCAACTACCCGGCAATGATATTCTTCTTCGGGGGTCTTAGCCTTGTACTGTTCTATTTGATCGACAGGAAAGCCAAGTAGTGTATTATTATGTCGTAGGAACGTTGCATGCAACGTTCCTACAATACAATTATTTTGTATAAAATTCAATCATTTTCCTCACTGCTTCACGGCATACCGAACAATATCCTTTTTCAGAATTGCTCTTCATCCTGCAATCGGATTCCGGCCGGAAGATCCCTTTGGCTGAATAGCCGCCACCCTCAAATAACCCTGTAACATTTTTATACTTTTCCTCCGACGGAGTCGGGATTGGAATTGTCGGGGATATTAATTCCTTCCATTTGGAATCGAAGTCAACCCTGGTTGTGATATTTGGCTCCCATGGTTCAACATTCAGCGGATAGAACTCATCATAGGCTACTGTTGATGAATAATATTCATCAGCCAGACCTGCAAAACCGTGCCCGAATTCATGAATGAAGACTTTGGGTGAAAGGGGATGCCCGGTGGTCGTCCCGCTGTAATAGTTGTAAACTCCGCCACCTCCGTATTTTGTGCTGTTGATAAGGACGATAATGTTATCATGAGGCACAACGGCGGCATAATCGTTTACTGATTTAATGTCCTGGGTTGTGAGATACCTGTCAAGATCGAATGTATAAAAACTTGAATTCAAAACCGTATTCACATATATTTTCTCACCCGGGATATCTGTACCGGAATCGGAAGAAACAGCCTCCACTGCCCAGATGTTAATCCTGTCTTTATAATCGCTGAATGGGGATTCTGCGAACAGAATATCAGCCATCTTCCTGACATCCTCCCTGAACTTGTCCATTTCGTCAGTTTTATAGCCTTCAGCAATAAAGGCAAGGTCAACACTTACGTGAGGATCGCCGGAGTATTTTATTTTTGTGACCCCTGAAACAACAGGATTCTCTTTTCTAATAAAATAATCGGAAGGATCGATGTTTGTTTCATAAAGCTTTGAAACAGATCCGTTTCGCTCCCTCATGCCAATAACAAACCTGATCTTATTTTTTGGGAAGGGCATAGTTGCCACTTCGTAGAAGCTGCGTTCCATTGTTTTTGCCTCTGAGGTTGTCTGCCATTCCTGGAAAAGGGTGCAGAATCCCCGTGAATAGATCAGCGTATTGCTTGCATCATCATATACTTCATACCTGAAATTTCCGTAATTAAACGGATCGATAAGTGAGTTGGGTGAACCGCCCCAGTAGGGCTCTTCTTTCATGCCAGCGGGATACACTACAGTTTTCTGATAGTTACCGGCAAGCATGAAATCAAATCTTAAAACCTTATCGGTGAAATATTTCTCAAAATTATTCTGCCCCAGGGCCAGTGCAGAACTGCAGATTAACATAAAGGACAGAAAGATTCTCATACCGGGCATAATTACATATAATGGTGTAAAGCTAAAAATAATCAGTGATTAGGTAAATAATTTATCTAATTTTGCCCAATTAAATAATTCATATCCAATGTTACCAAAAAATTAGAATCATGGCTGATCTCAATACCAGAATAAGCGACTTTGTGTGGAAGAACCTGAATGAAAAACATGTCAACGGGAAAAATGATCCTTTCTGGAAGGCATTAAATGAAACAGGAACTGAATTATGGCTCGATACGGGTGATATAGATGAAGCTGAGGCCATCTGGTCATCTGAGATGAGCGCCCTTACTACTAATAATTCATTGCTTAACAATGAGATACAAAAAGGGTATTATGATATATTTATTTCTGAAGCCAAGGCCACTGTAAGGGAACTCCCCACTGAGGACAGGCTCAGGGAGATTGCCTTTATGCTGAATGCCCGGCATGGTCTGAGACTTGCCTTAAAATTCGGAGGACGGGTAAGCGTTGAGCTGAATACCGATACAGCACATGATGTAAAAGCAATCGAATACTATGGAAAGAGGTTTCATGAGATCTGTCCTGAACAGTTTATAGTAAAAGTTCCTTTCACCGCCGAAGGTCTGATAGGAGCAAAGCGCCTGAAAGACGCCGGTATAAAAGTGAATTTTACCCTGGGGTTCAGTGCACGGCAAAATGTACTGATTACCAGTGTTGCCAGGCCTGATTATGTCAACGTTTTTCTTGGCAGGGTAGGGGCTTTCGTGATAAATAATAAGCTGGGTGACGGATCAGGCGCAGGAGAAAGAGCAGTGATCTCGTCTCAGAACTGGGTTACAGGCCAGTCTGCCAGGAATCCATGGCAGACGAAACAAATTGCAGCCAGCCTCAGAAGTTATAACCAGCTTGAATTGCTGGCAGGAGTTGATGTATTCACTATGCCACCAAAGGTAGCCGCTGCCGGCAGGAAAGAACTGAGTGGCAAGTTCTCATCAAAAACGCATGAAAATTATGAAGTAAGTCTTTATTCCTCTGCCGAACATGCTCATATTGAAAAATTCTGGGAGGTTGATGAAAAAGTTCTGGCTCTGTCTGAACGGCTTGCAGGAAAAACTCCGGTCAGCGGCAATGAGCTGGTACATATCGCGCACGAGGAGGGTTGTGAAGATATGTTCCCCATTCTTACAAAAGAAGAGAAGGCAGCAATTGCCTCAGACGGTAAGATCCCGGTATTCTCAAGGTGGGCGCAGAAAATAAAAGAGGGCAGGATAGCCCCCGACACTCTTCTCTCACTTGCCGGACTGGCTTCATTCGCAGCCGACCAGGATATGCTTGATCAAAGAATACTTGGAATTATCGGCTGATTCTGCCGGATCTCTGCCTTATAATTTCATACAAAAGGATCCCGGCTGCTACCGACACATTGAGGGAACCGATAGTCCCTGACATTGGAATTCTGACCTGACCGTCGGACAGTGAAATAAGCTCACGGCTTATCCCTTTATCTTCAGCCCCCAGAATAATAACCAGCGGGCCTGTCATATCAGAATCAGGAACAATCTCTCCCGATTTTTCAGCAGCGCATATAACTTTAAGTCCGGATTCCTTAAGGAATTCAACAGTCCGGATAAGGCTTTTTTCCCTGCACACCGGGAATGAATGCAAAGCTCCTGCTGATGTTTTGATGGCATCGGCAGTGATCCTCGCCGATCCCTTTTCGGGGATCATTATTGCATGCGCTCCCAGGCATTCAGCGCTTCGGGCTATGGCTCCGAAGTTCCTCACATCCGATACCCCGTCAAGAGCAATGATCAGCGGATCTTCCCCTTTTTCAAAGATCATCGGAAGAAGATTGGCGATCGACTGGAACTCAATTAAAGACAGCCATGCAAGAACTCCCTGGTGGTTTTTCCGTGTAACCAGCTCAATTCTTTCAAGAGGCACGATCTGGAAAGGTACATTATGACTGCGGACTTCAATCATAAGTTCGTGGTAGAGTGCGCCCTGTAAACCTTGTTTAATAAGCAGGCGATCGATCTGTTTGCCTGCCTTTATTGCCTCGATAACTGCTCTCAGACCAAAAATACAATCGGTTTCTTTTTGCATACTTTTTACAGATCTTCTGGATTATCAAGCCGGAACACCATTCCTTTCCTCCAGCTTGCAATTGCTCTATCCCACAGCGTGACAAGGGTTTCGCTACGGCTGAGGAAAAAGTCATTGTCGGAAAATTTCCCTTCCCTTGTACGGAAATTGAACCAGAGAAAGTCTTCTTTAAGCAGGAGCCTGCCTCCCCAGGAGGATCTTATGAAAGGTTTCCTGTATCCCCAGCTTTCACCATCCGATGTTTTATATACTTTATCAGGCGGCCCATAAATTGTATAGATCATACCCCTTTCAGTCCTCCAGCCCTCTTTGAAAGATGTGAAGTAATAGTTTGAATATAAGATCCTTGTATAATAGATCCTTATAAGTTCCCTGGCCTTTTCAACATTTCCTGCACATTTGATCCAGAAATCATCAAGTGCAACTTTTGGTTTGCCGGATGTATGCAGGTTGTTCATCTCCTCTTCAGAAGCAAGATAAGCAAGTGGTTCGATCATCACCTCAGGACTTGTCATTGAGGGATATTTGTCACCAAAATTGAAAAAAGTAAATCCTTCAGTCACATCTCTCCCGACAGTGCAAAGATATACTCCTTCTTTAGGGAACATAAGGGGAAGGGTATCTGAATAAGCCAGCGGGATTATGGTATCAGGTTCGTAGTCAATAATTTTTTCAGGCAGAAGCATCGAAGGGGGATAAGGCACATCCCGGAGAGTTTCAAAATAGGAGACATAAATAGTGTCGACCGGTTTACCCGTATAGACAAGATTAACATACTCATTTGGCCGTATCACAGGGTTAAAGAGCTCATTTTTAAGGAAATGCCCGCGTGCGTAGAAATTATACCTGCTGAAGGGCGTTGTTGTGTTGAAGGGTACAAAGGACTGAATTACTTCAAGCCTGAGTCTGTCAAGCATTTTGACCTCAATCATATAAACGGTACCGGGTTCTGTCTTAAGAGGCGCTTTATAGACATATTCGGTACGGGATTCGTCTTTTACTATACTGAGATTCAGATTTGCCGTATCCTTAAGGATTCTGCCGTTGTCAATACTGTACAGTTTTACAGTTATAAGCATTTGTGATATCGGTATGCCCTGTGGATTAGCTTCGGAGAAAAAGAGTTCGGACGCGAAAAATTTTATAGAAAGGACCGCAGATCCGTCAGCTCTCATTCAAAACAGCATAGCGTGGTTTGACTGAGCTCTTTGTGGGATTGTAGAGATAGGAGAGATCCTTGGAGTCAACCGGAGTCTGGGTTGTGACGCATGAGATCATCCCGAGGCAGGCTGCAGCAAGGGAAACCGATATGAGGCAATTTCTGACGGATAATATCCTGTTCATGTTCTTATACTATTTTCTTTTCCTGGAGATTATTTTTCCAACCTATCCTAACCCTGCAGAGCTCAACATTATCAGGTGTCCGCAGAACCGAATAGTTAAACAGAGTGCTGTTATCCTTATCCCCGGAAACCCTGACAAGTATTCTCTGGCCATACCTTGATTCTGCAAGATAGTTTATTTCAGCGGAGTAAGGAACATTTTTCATCACGAAACCAGGGTCGCAGCTGTCGGTAACCCATTTAATATACTTCACGTTGTTGGTGTGATAATTAACATCAAGGTCGCTGATTCTCACACTGAATTCCGGGGAAATACTCCCATCTGCATGAACTGGCTCAAGTCTGGCTGCGTTCCTTTGAAGTGCATCCCTGTGAGGAATTTCAGTATTATATTGCGACAGAGTTGCATCGGGCCTCTGAATTCTTTTAGTTGTGGAGTCGATAATAAGCCAGGAGGATGTTGCTGAGGCAACCGGCCTCCCGTCAGCGAAAAATGCCTCAAAATCTCTCAGTGCAAATACAGATTCAGTTCCCTTTGGCCATGTTCTGACTGTGATTGTATCTCCCCATGATGGCCAGTCATGGATTTCGGAATACATCCTTGAGAGTACCCAGTAGTGGTTATTTTCCATGAGTGCATTCTCTTCCGTAACCCAGCATTAAGGCATGGTCTGAGGCTATGTCCTGAAAATAATCAAACAAGGTATGAAGATTCAACTTTCCGTCCGGTCCTGTTTCGTAAACATGTACACTGTATTCCTTTTCGAGTATCCTGAGTTCCATCTTCAGTTGTTATCCCTTAAAAATAACTCAATTTCGTGAGAATAGCCTGCCCATTTGTTCATTTCTTCGTTCAGATAGATCTTTAACTCCTCATATTTTTTGTAGATCTCTTCATTCTTTTCAGGACCTGACAGGGTTCATCAGTAATTTGTCCATCTCCAGCAGTTCAGCCTCCATCATTTCAATTTTCAATTCTGATTCTCCGAGTCTTTTACGAAGCTTCCTCAGATTCCTGTCATATTCTTTTTTATCCAGGTATCTCTGTTTATTGGAGGTGTTATCTTCTTTCTTTGTTTCCCTTATGGCTTTATCCTTTATTTCAATATCCCTGAGATTTTCAATTTTTTTCTTTCTGAGGAAGTCATAAATGCCACCGATGTTTTCTTTTATCTTGTTATGCCTGAATTCATATACTTTTGAAACAAGTCCGTCAAGAAAATCCCTGTCATGCGAAACCACAATTAGCGTGCCATCATATTTAATAAGCGCCTGTTTAAGAATATCCTTCGAACGCATGTCGAGATGATTTGTCGGTTCATCAAGCACCAGCAGGTTACACGGTTCAAGCAGAAGCTTTACAAGCGCAAGTCTTGAACGTTCTCCGCCGGAAAGCACCTTTATTTTTTTATCAACGTCTTCCCCCCTGAATAGAAAGGCCCCGAGCATATCACGGATCTTTGTTCTTATATCTCCCTTCGCGACGTCATCAATTGTCTGCAGAACTGTCTTATTCTCGTCAAGCAGCTCATCCTGATTCTGTGCAAAATATCCGATTTTTACATTGTGACCGAGTTTCATGATCCCTTCGTGGTCTAAGTTCTCCTGTAATGATTCTGGAAAAGGTGGTTTTCCCCTCTCCGTTGCGTCCCACAAATGCTACTTTTTCCCCTCTTGTTATAATAATTGCTACACGACGGAGGACAACCAGCGAACCATAGCTTTTGGAAAGGTTTTCTGCTTCCAGAACCACAGTGCCGGAGCGTGGGGCAGGAGGGAACCTGAGATTTATTGAACTTGTATCTTCTTCATCGATCTCGATCCTTTCAACTTTATCGAGCTGTTTGATCTTCGACTGTACCTGGACTGCCTTTGTGGCTTTGTACCTGAACCGTTCAATGAATTTCTCAGTGTCTTCGATCATCTTTTGCTGATTCCGGTAGGAGGCGGTCTGCTGTTCCCTTCTTTCTTTCCTTAAAATGACATATTTTGACCAGGATGCTTTATAGTCATAAATTTTGCCAAGCGATATCTCAATTGTTCTTTTTGTAATATTATCCAGGAAAGCGCGGTCATGTGAAACCATCATCACAGCTCCGGGGTATCCCGAAAGAAATGATTCAAGCCACTGGATCGACTCTATATCAAGATGGTTGGTAGGTTCGTCAAGAAGAAAAAGCGATGGTTTTTTTAAAATCAGCTTTGCAAGTTCGATCCTCATCCTCCAGCCTCCGCTGAGCTCCTTCGTAGGCCTGTCAAAGTCCTTTCTTTCAAAGCCAAGGCCAAAGAGGGTCAGTTCTGTTTCGGCCAGGTATCCGGTCCCTCCCAGCATCCGGAATCTTTCTTCGGTTTCATGGAGGCGATCGCAGAGATTCAGGTAATCGGACGATTCATAGTCATCCCGGTGAGCTATTTCATCACTGATCCTCTCGATTTCAGTTTCAAGATTAATAAGCTCTGAAAATGCCGTAAGAGTTTCATTGAATACTGTTGTCGAATCATCGACTGTCATTTGCTGGGGGAGATAGCCTATTGTAACCTCCTTTGACATGTCAATAAGACCTGAAGTGGGGCTTTGTAAACCTGAAATAATTTTAAGCAGGGTTGATTTTCCGGCTCCGTTTTTTCCTGTAAGGCCGATCCGGTCCTGATCATTTATAAGAAATGAGATATTTGTAAGCAGATCGAAACTGCCAAAAGAAACCGTAATATCCTGAACCGAAACCATATCAAATTTTATCAGGCGCAAATATAGGAAAAGAATGGGAGCCGGGGAAGAGGAGGTTTTGTTTGGAAGAGCTATCTTTGCAGGACCGATGCTGCTGTTGAAAACAGGATCCGCAGGGCAGGCACCGGACAACTTAAAAATGATTCCCGAATGATACGGAATTACAGGATTTACAGATCAGGAGTGTTGCTTGCAAGTCTAATCCTTGCTGCCACCTCCTGTAAAAAGGAAGAAGGAACCGATTATAAATATCTGGTTTCGGATGAATTCGTGGTGAGTTACAAGACGGGCTACATAAATAATATGCTTGGTATCGCCGAAGGCAGCTATCCTGAAATAGGCAGCCTGAAACCGTATGTTACCAATGATATCAGGATCTATAAGCTGGTTTATAAAACGGAAGTTGATAACGAAAGCATTAATGCATCCGGGCTGGTCTGCGCTCCCTCAGTAGCGGGAGAGTATCCTGTAATTTGCTTCCAGAACGGAACCAATACAGTAAGCGCATATTCACCGAGTGAATATCCTCTTAATCCCATCTATCAGCTGGTTGAAGCAGTCTCCTCCCTTGGATATATCGTGGTCATACCGGATTATCCGGGTTTCGGTGAATCGGTTCAGATACCTCACCCGTATCTTATAGCTGAACCAACGGTCAGGTCAATTACCGACATGTTGTATGCCGTAAACGAATTTGCTGTTGCGGGACTTAATGACGTTAAAGTAAAGAATGAATATTACCTTATGGGATATTCTCAGGGAGGATGGGCAACTCTTTCACTTCACAAGGCAATTGAGCTGGACTTCTCTGATGATTTTAACCTGAAGGGAAGTGTCTGTGGGGCAGGGCCATACAATTTAAATTTGCTTCTCAATTCAGTGACAGGATTAACCAGCTACCCGATGCCTGTTTACATAGGATATATTGTAAATGCATATTCTCAATATCATCAGTTTACAAATCCGGTCACCGATATTCTTAAGGAGCCTTTCGCTTCTAAACTTAGCTCACTGTATAATGGTTTAATGTCGTCCGATGAAATAAACAGTCAGCTTACAACGACGATCGCTGACCTGTTTACTCCGGGTTTCCTGTCAGGATTTCAATCCGGAGTTCAGTATTCGCCTGTCAGGGAGGCTCTTACGGCAAACAGCATCACTGCCTGGGCTACTGAAGTGCCTTTATATCTTCTTCACGGCGGAGCTGATCAGGATGTAAACCCGGCAACAACCGAAAATATTTATGAAGCAATGATCTCTGCCGGCACTTCAGCCCAGGTATGCAGGAAAGAAATTCTGCCCGGGCTTGATCATGGGGCCGGGGTAGTTCCATGCATGGTTAAGGGAATCATGTTTATAAGGGATCTTCAGGGGCTTTAGCCCTGAATCCCTGCCTGCTGCAGGCATGCCCCGGTGGAACTTCCCGGATATGAAATTTTTACTGATTAATACTGGTATATCTCTCTGAAAATAAACATAATCTGCAAGGAATGAAAAGTTTCCCGCAGATTTCGCAGATTTAAAATCACGCAGATTCAATCAAAAAAATCCGTATCAAATTTAAAGTTAATAATAAGTGGGAAGAAGGAAAGATTTGCCCCTTTTGGAAAATGTAAAGATCACTGACATCGGGGCTGAAGGGAATGCTGTTGCAAGGGTCGATAATATGGTAGTTTTTGTACCGATGCTTATTCCTGGCGATGTAGTTGATATCCAGGTCAAAAGGAAGAGGAAGAAATATATGGAAGGAACTGTTGTCCGCTTCCATGAATACTCCCCCGACAGGATCGCGGCTCCATGCATTCATTTTGGCATCTGCGGAGGATGCAAATGGCAGCATCTTCCTTACGATCTTCAATTGTTTCATAAAGAAAAGCAGGTCAGGGATAATCTCCAGCGGATAGGCAAAATTGACTTACCCGGGATCAATCCGATAATAGGATCACCTGAAATTTATTTTTACCGTAATAAACTTGAATTTACATTTTCGGATAAACGGTGGCTTACACAGGAGGAGATATCGTCGGATAATGAATTTGCAAAGGAGGATGCCATCGGATTCCATATCAGGGGGTTATTTGATAAAGTTCTGGATATCAGGGAGTGTCATCTGCAACCTGAGCCTTCGAACCTTATCAGAAATGCGGTAAGGGAGTACGCTCATAAAGACAGAATGACGTTTTTCAACCTGAGGGAACAATCGGGATTTCTCAGGAATCTCGTTATCCGGAATACCCTTTCCGGCGATGTCATGGCAATTTTTGTATTCTTCTATGAAGATGAAAAGAGGAGAGAGGGTCTGCTTGATTTTATAGCCGGCAAGTTTCCCGTGATAACCTCTCTTATGTACATTATAAACTCAAAAAAGAACGATTCCCTTGCCGACCAGGAGCGTGTTGCTTTACAAGGGTGTTGATCATCTTGTTGAGGAGATGGGACCGCTTAAGTTCAGGATCGGTGCAAAATCATTTTATCAGACGAATACAAGGCAGGCGCTAAGGCTTTATGAAGTTGCCAGGGATTTTGCAGGACTGACAGGAAAAGAAATTGTTTATGATCTCTACACCGGAACAGGTACCATTGCAAACTTTATTGCCGCGTCAGCATCGAAGGTTGCAGGTATCGAATATGTTGATGAAGCAGTAAAGGATGCAATTGTAAATTCTGAGATAAACAATATAAAGAATACAAAATTTTTCGCAGGTGATATCAAATCGGTATTGAAACGATCAATTTATAGCTGACAACGGCAGACCTGATGTAATAATTACCGATCCTCCCAGGGGAGGAATGGATGGAGATGTCGTAAAAGCAATTATTTCAGCTGCCCCGGAGAGGATTGTTTACATCAGTTGTAATCCGTCCACGCAGGCACGGGATGTCCTTGTTAATGTCAGAGCATTATAGGGTTACCCGTGTGCAGCCTGTGGATATGTTTCCTCATACACATCATGTTGAGAATGTTATTCTGCTTGAGAGAAGAGGGTAGGGTCAGCTGTTTAAATAACTGATCTTTTATTTTGCACTTTATACTTGTTTTCCTATTTTTGTCGCGCACTAAGGACACTCGATTAGGAGAGATGGGTGACCTCCTCGCAAGGCTCGGAGGGCGAAGGTACTTAATCAAGAATTTGAACAGGAGAGATGGGTGAGTGGCTTAAACCAGCAGTTTGCTAAACTGCCGTATGGGAAACTGTACCGGGGGTTCGAATCCCCCTCTCTCCGCCAAAGCCAAAATTAATCCCTCAGCGTAGCTGGGGGATTTTTATTTTCAGCATGTCCGAGCCATGCTTGCATGAGCGAGATGCGATCGAAAATAAAAAGACCCTGGAGTGAAACGAGAAGGGAATATTTAGCTTTGAAGCTCCCCCGGGGGATCGCGACCGAACGTAGTGAGGGAGCAATCCCAAAGCCACCTTTCCCCAACTCGGAGTGGGAGGGGTTAAGACCCTGCGAGTGAAACGAGCAAGGGGAATATACTGGCTTTGAAGCTCCCCCGCAGGGGATCGCGACCGAACGCAGTGAGGGCGCAACGACAACCACGACATGCTAAAAATCATCCAAAAAAAATTTGTTATGCTATGAAATATTACGTACATTTGTAAATTAATTTATACGTAATATGGATTCTAAATTAACATTAAGCATTGATAAAGATGTCGCCAGTAAAGCAAAAATATATGCAAGAAGCAAAGGCAGGAGCTTATCTGACCTTATTGAAAACTATCTGAAACTCCTGACAAAGAATTCAGCTATTGAGGATACTGAATATTCTCCAATTGTTAAATCATTACTTGGCTCCATTACTCTACCAAATGACTTTGATTACAAGAAGGAGATAGCTAACTCTTTAGCAAAAAAATATCTCTAATATGACCAACCTGTTCATTGACACTGATGTCATAATCGATTTCCTGATCGATAGAAAACCTTATTCAAGAGAAGCTGCAATCATTTTTACTTTAATGGAACAAAAGAAATTAAAAGGATACGCTTCATCGCTGACCTTTAGCAATTTATATTACGTTCTTAGAAAAATTGAGCCTCACAGAAAAGTCATTTTAAAACTTGACAGTTTATCAAAAATCCTGATCATCTTAAAAGTAGATGAACAAACCATAAAAAGTGCGATTGCCTCAGAATTCCGTGATTTTGAGGACAGCATTCAATATTATTGTGCAAACGATAACAAAAAGATAGATGTCATAATAACTAGAAATATAAAAGATTATAAAAATTCCGAAATTGCTGTGATGACTCCAGGGAACTATTTAATAACGGTCAGCAGATAATACGGACAATAAAGGTCATTTGTTTGTTATAAAATCGAATCAATTCACTCACTAAAACCAGAAACGATGAAATCAATTATTCCCTTTGTAATTTTCAGCTTTTTTATAACATTTAATATTAATGCCCGTGATAATACCGGGAAAATCGACAGTGTTGAGGTTATTAAAGATTTTAGAAATTTATACCGTTATCAGGATTTTTATATAGCCGGTCAACCCACTCTTGAAGAGCTGCAATGGCTCTGGTCTCGGGGAGTAAATAAAATTATTAATCTGCGTACTGAAAATGAAAATACAGAATTTACTGAATCAGCTTACAACGAAGAAATAAATGCACAAAAAATAGGATTTGAATACCATTCCTTGTCGGTTGGCGGGAATAATGATTATACACCTGAGAAGTTAGATGCTTTTGCAAGTCTCATTAATAAAGATGATAAAATATTGATACATTGCTTATCAGCAGGGAGAGCCACAACTTTTTTTATGGCCTATCTGATTAAAAATAAAGGATATACTATTAACAAGGCATCTGATATAGGGAGGAATCTGAGGTTTTCATTTCCATTAGAAATGCTTCTCGATGCCAAAATCAGTATGGAAATAATTAAATAAAGATCGCAAGGATCAGCATTGAAAGAATGGGTATAGAAAAGGTAAAGTCTTTTCCGTAGAACTTCAATATTGAACTGGTTACGGTTTTCGGCTCAAAGGTTAGTGATAACAGAAACAGTTCCGGCAAATAACCCTGAAGTAAAGGTTCTGCTTCGCTTTCACATAAGAATTAAAGTATTGGAAAAATAGACCTGTTAATCCACTTAGGATTTTAAATCCATAATACAACAGACGGGGTACATTGCATGACGGGAATCTCACCTGGCATTTTTTTTACAGGGAATATCAATATAGTTTTTGCCCTTCAGTCCAGGCTATTTAATTGCATTAAGTCAATCTAATTTGGAAATTGTAAAAAGTTATCGGGAAAGTGTAAGTTTTTGATTAAAAATTATAAGTTCAGAAGAGTCGGATTGCCTAATTTCAAATAAACAAGTGACTTCTTTAATTTTTAAACTAAATTCCTTATGTTATGAAATCAAAAACATTCTTTTTTCAGGACGCTTTCTTTTAGGCATTGGATTGACACGGCTTTCAGCACAAATACCTCTCCCTGTAAATGGAAATACAGGAGCAATTTCCTGGTATGAAGAATGGGATAGTTATTCCATACCTGTTTTCATTGATGGCAATCTGGTTGATGAATTGACTGGAACTGTAAATATGCATAATGTGGCTTTTGTTCAAAATGGTGAACCCATTCGTGCAACTCAGCATATGTATGGTGACATTCAAAGCTCCAATCCTCCATATGAAGTATTTAAGGTTAGTGATATGGGCCATTGGGTTTATTCCGAGGATATAAACTCTTTTCAAGTTATATTAATAGGGAATAATGGTACAGTCTATAAATTGAATTTTACATATTCGTTTTCCACAGGAGAATTGATACCTGTTAAAACCATGGTACATGTGAAAGGTAAATAAAATTTGACTTTGCTTAAATCAGTTGCATAGCCGTCAGCTTTAGTCTCCATACAAATATTTTGCACATCAGGGATTATGACAAGTTGATGATAATTACTTTTGAGATGTTTTATACAGTTTTATCGTCGCTTGTTTTGGTGCATTTTGCCTGTCCCGAGTATGGTTCCGGAAGATTAAG
The DNA here is from genome assembly GCA_963806555.1 of uncultured Bacteroidales bacterium. Taxonomy (GTDB): domain Bacteria; phylum Bacteroidota; class Bacteroidia; order Bacteroidales; family VadinHA17; genus LD21. Next base: position 78,327 of record CAWDYR010000011.1, read on the forward strand.
GCCCCAGAATGTACAATCGTTCTCTCCCCAAGCCTCATATTCAGCTCCTTCAGAGCTGAATTAAGAGGAGTACCTGATCCCCCGGTTGCACCCTAATCTCATATCACATTTATTTACATGCAGGCTATGTATTTGAATGTTAATAACATATGTTGTTTTGTTGATATAATCAATTGAATATCAGGTATATATAATTAGTTTTTCATGTATATTAAATACATGGAAGAAAACTATTTTGCAGGCACTTATAGTGGGCTACTCCCAGATGCCAGATTGGAAAAGCGAGTTGAAGGATTAATGTTAGCTTTGTTAAGCAAAGGCAGTGCAGTTATAAATAAAAGTTGCAAAACCTTGGCCGAGAAGGAAGGAGCTTACAGGATGCTGGTCAACAACAGCTTTGATTATAATGATTTGACTGAAGGAGCCATCAGACAGTTGAAGAAAAATGTCAATGGAGGCCATTATCTTTGTATTCAAGACACTACAGAGATTAATTTTACATCTCACATGGGAAGAATTGGCAGGGAGGACAGAGATATCGGTCCTCTTGAAGGGAGGGAAAAGACCAATTCAGGTTTTTTCTGCCATCCGGTGCTTGTGATTGATCCTTCAATTGACATGCCGGTTGGCTTTTCATCAATGATTTTATGGAACAGATCATGGGATAAGGCGAACAAACATGAACGAGAGTATAAGAAGTTGGATATAACCGAGAAAGAATCCTACAGATGGATTACGAGTGCCATAAAAACTAAAGAGGTTTTAAGTGAGGCTGACAGTATTACGATAATTGGAGACAGGGAAAGTGATATATATGAAGTATTTGCGATAGTACCCGATAACAAGACGCATCTGTTGATAAGAACCCGTATTGACAGGGGGCTCTCCGAAGGAATTACACTAAATAAAAAGATATCCTCTTCACGTGTTCGATCCATATACGAGTTTGATGTATCAAAGGGGAAAAACAGGACAAAACATAAAGCTAAGATGGCTCTCAAATGGGAGAAAGTAAAGCTTCGTCACCCTTCAAGAAAGCCCATGAAGGGTGGAAGTACGGATTTTATCGAATTAACAGTAATAGAAGCCAGTGAACTTCCCGAGAGTGTAAAACAAGGCGAAGATCCGATCTCATGGACCTTACTTACTACCCATAAGGTCAGGAATGCGGCTGACGCACTCAGATACGTTGGATGGTACAGTCAGAGATGGTTAATAGAAGAACTTTTTCATTTACTCAAAACAAAAGGGCTATGCTTCGAGGAGGCCCAGCTTGAATCAGGAGCAGGACTGAAGAAGCTGATTGTTCTTGCCCTTCAGGTAGGATTAAGAATAATGGCTTTAAGACTTTCAATTGACAGCAGCCATAAAGTAAAAGCAAACATAATTTTTTCTGAAGAAGAGATAGAGTTCATGAACATCTATATGAATGAGCTTGAGGGTAAAACTGAAAAGCAGAAGAATCCATATGATAAAGGAACTATACAATGGGCTGCCTGGGGCATAGCCAGAATGGGCAGTTGGAGCGGATACAAATCACATGGACCTCCCGGCTATATTACAATGAAAAATGGGTTGGTGGACTTTTACAACAAGATGGATGGATTTGGTACTTTATCAAAATACCTTGATAAAGACTACTTGCACAAGATGGCGTTAAGGATTAGCGGCGAGTTGCCCCGCTAATCGAGTAAATATTAAAACAAGTGTATATCGCAGCATAAAAGGCAGCGATCTGCAGGTGTTATCTGTATCCTATACCAAAACAAGCAATTTATTGCATCTTCTTCCAACAAATAACCTAAATCCCTTTTGTTCCCAGTTTGCTTCAGGCTAATGATAAAAAATGTGTATAAAGATGAGGG
>CAWDYR010000012.1:0-23527 GCA_963806555.1 uncultured Bacteroidales bacterium
TACGGAAGTGAAGGTTATCTTGTTGTAAACGGATACGATACATACGAATCATTCCTTGGAAAAGACAAAAAGCCCGGTCCGAAACGCAAGGAGGGTGGCGACCATTTCCTGAATTTCATTAAGGCGGTCCGCGCTCATGATAAATCAATACTTAATGCCCCGGTCGAAACTGCCCATCTCTCTTCAGGGTTGGCACACCTGGGAAATATTGCCTATCGGACAGGACGTACCCTGAATTTTGATCCGGTAAAAGAGAAATTTATAAACGACGACGAAGCAAATGCATTGCTGACTCGTCCTCCACGCAATCCTTACGTGGTTCCTGAAAAGGTTTAATTTTCTATCTGCGTTAATCTGCGAAATCAGCGGGAAATAAAAAGAATTTTCCCGCAGATCACGCAGATTTTCGCAGATTGTTTATTCACTAGTTAAACCAATAGGACAGCTTAATCACCAGTCCGCGGTTCTTGATGTTGTAGTTGGGGTAGAAAGAGTTTTCTGTATATACAATAAACAGATCCGATACCGGAGCAAACCTCCATTGGAACCGAAGGTTCACATTCAGGTTGTCAATCTGGTTGTTGTATTGTATAAAGCTGGTAAAGAAGATCTTATCAGTAAATGTAAAATCAAACCTGGGCCCGATAAGCAGCAGTTTTGCACTGTTGTATGGAGCTGGCAATACTATATCATTATAAGTTGTGACCAACGCCAGACTACCATAAGGCTGTACCCTGTAGTTCACTTCCCCGTTAAGCATAAGTCTGGTCCCGTTATAATAACCGCCATACCTGCCTGAAAGCTTTATATTTAACATCTTTCGGGGATCAGTACCAAATGTCGCTCCAAACTCATTCCAGTTAAAATGTGCTCCGGCAGCCAGCTTCAGGCTGTCAAGGTTGGTAGGATCAAAAGGAGCGAGAAGTTTAACATAGTTTTGCCTGAAATCGACTGATGCCGAATTTTTGCTCACAAATTCAGCCTGATATGATAATTGAGTTTCCCTGTCTGTCAGTGAATAAGATGAATATGGATCCATGTAAGTATCAAGCTTAATTGAGGGACCATGGCTGATAATTTTGCCACCCTCCGGAAAGAACTTGTACATGAATGCAGGACTCAACTGGTAGTACCCTCTTCTTCTCACATATCCCGTTTCTGCATTGTACCCTGAACCTGTTAATGCCTGGTTCACAGTTGCTGTCATGTATTGTGATGAATACGTGAGATTGACTGCCATTGCACCATCTTTAAAGTTTGTGTTGTCAAGGAGGTTTTGATGGTAGTACGCTTTCCCGATCCAGCGGTTATCAGGGCTCGAAAGGTTATATTCGAGACCGGCAATCCTGTTGAATTTATTACCTGTGAATGTGTCATCATTCCTGGTTCCCATAACCTGTTTATTGATGATAAAGGTCGTAATATTTGACCTGGTGAAGATCTGTCTTTGTAAAACAGCCACCATGAAGTTGGCAGCATGAATCTCATCCTTATCGCCAGTCTCCATATCCATGATCCCTATCCTCCATCTGTTCCCGATATTCCCGCTCAGTCGCGCTCCTGCAATTACGGGACTGTTAAGTCCGATCCTCCTGGAGAAAAACGGCCTCACGGTTTCACTCCCGAGACTTGCAAAAAGATCGCTGTTCTCAAGAAAAAACTGTCTCTTCTCAGGGAAAAAAAGTTCATACCGGTCAAGATTAGTCTGCTGCCTGTCAACCTCCACCTGCGAATAGTCCGGATTTATCGTAAGGTCAAGGTTCATCTTGGTCGATAGTATCATCTTGGCGTCAAGACCAGCATTCGCCTTAAATAGTATTTTTGAATCCTCTGCTCCATAATCCCTTGTTGTTTTAGCGGTAACATAAGGAATGAGGGAGAACCGCAATCCTGCTTTATCTGTAGGCTTGTCCCAGATCAAAGTTCCAACAAAGGGAAGCGAACAATGATTAAACTGCCTTGGCATGGGTGCCCAGGCTGATTTTTCATTTGTTTTCAGATCGAGCCTTCCAAAATTTACGCCCCATTCCTTATCTCCCCCAAAGTATCGGATACTACGGAATGGGATACTGAACTCTGAAATCCATCGGTCATCATAGCTTTTAACTGCAGATCTCCATTTGATATCCCAGCTGTAGTCCACTTTGGAACCGTCGTACTGCAAACCCTCTGTCTGGGCTCCTGCTGCCGAAATGCCGAAAGCAAAACCGTTAGTCTGATCATTGTAAGTGTTAAGAAAGAGCATGAAGTTATCATTCTTCATAAATGTGTAATCCCTGCGGAATGATTCTACAGGTCTTTTCCCGGGAGTTGGATCATGGCATATTATGCCGACATACAGGTTTGATTTATCATATGTGAGCATAACTTCGGTTTGTGATTTTGCATAACCGGTATCGGTCGGGGTAACACGCTGGAATTTCTGTGTCCGCTCAGCCTTCATCCATGGTTCTTCATCAAGGATGCCGTCGATAGTTAAAGGTTTGTCAGTCTGAACGATGTTTATGCGGTATTTTTCACGGTTGACAGCCTTTGTCTGGCTGAATGAGAGGGTGGTACTGCATGCTGTCAGCAGCAGAATTATTATTAATGAGAACCTGGACATTATGTAATAAATTTTGGTGAAGATAGAAAATTGAATTGTGAATTTTATATCCTATTTTTATGGAGTGGGTATACTTTACCGGAATACGATGTTAAAAAGTGTTAAGGCTATAGCCCGGGATCTTTTTATTGGCTTTTTCTACGGCCTGAATGCCGTGGTTAATAGATTCGATTTGAAAGTGGGGGGTAATGGATCCGATCAACATCATAATTCCAATAACAACGGCCTTCAGGCCGTTGTTAGCCAGTCTCTCATGATCAGGGCTTCAGCCCACAAACCTTCTTTTTCTTTTAAAAATTAATATATTCTCCAATGACTATTACGATATCATCTACCTCTGATGAACTCGGTATCGCGGCGGCCAGCCTGACAGCAAAGAAACTCAATGAAGCTATAGCCACAAACGGTGAAGCCCGTATAGTGTTATCAACCGGCAGTTCGCAGTTTGAGCTTTTCAAAGCGCTGGTAACTGAAAAGATCGACTGGACCAAAGTTGAAGTATTCCATCTCGACGAGTATATAGGTCTCCCTGGCACAAACAAAGCCAGCTTCCGGAAATATCTTTATGAGCGGTTCATCAATCTGGTCCCTGTCAGAAAATTTCATCCGGTTGATGTTACAGGGGAGATAGCTGAAAAGGTTGCAGAGCTGTCAACCGAATTAAGAAAAAAGCCCATAGATCTTGGTCTTATCGGTATAGGTGTTAACGGGCATATCGCTTTTAATGATCCCCCTGCAGATTTTGACACCCGTGATGGCTACATTGTTGTGAAACTTAATGATCAGTGTAAGATGCAACAGGTTAATGAGGGGTGGTTTGAAACAAAAAATGATGTGCCTGATAAAGCCGTGTCAATGAGTGTCTGGCAGATAATGCAATGTAAATCGATCATTTCAGTCGTTCCTCACAAGGTAAAGGCTGATGTGGTCAGGAAAACACTTACACAAAAACTGACAAACAACCTGCCGGCAACGATGCTTAAGAAACATCCGGATTGGAATCTGTTTATTGATAAGGATTCTGCTTCGGAGTTAATACCCTTATAAGCTTAGTACACATTCAGGTCATAGCGGCAAAAAAATGGCATAAAGGCGCAAAGGCGCAACGGCGCAACGGCACGAAGGCGCAAAGGCGCAAAGGCGCGAAGGCAAGAGGGGATACTATTAAGGTAAACACATTAAAAGAATGACAGAGTACACAGAAGTAAAGGGTATTCATTATGAAACCGGTAAGGCTGTAAGGATTGAAATCAGGGATGGTTTAATAAGTAATATTTCAGAGGTTACGGGGTCGAATCAAGACCCTGAGCTTTTTGTTGCCCCGGGCTTTATTGACAATCAGATCAACGGTTACAGAGGTGTCGATTTTTCGGGACGGATCTTACTCCTCATGGATATGAGAACTGCTGTTGATGCCATACGGAAGGATGGAGTTACAACTTTTCAGCCCACTGTAATTACAAACAGCCATGAAAACCTTTTAAAGATCTTCAGGAATCTGGCTTTAACTCTGAAAGACAAGGATATAAGAGATTCGGTGCCCGGTTTCCATCTTGAAGGACCTTATATTTCGCCTGCAGCAAGGATTTTACGGATGCCATCCTGCCGGATTCATAAGGAAACCATCATGGAAGGAATTTTCAGAGTATCAGGAGGCTGCGGAAGGTAATATCAGGCAGGTAACAGTAGCTCCTGAGATTGAAGGTGCAATTGAATTCATAAGGTTATGTGCACAGGAATAACATAATGGTGGCAATCGGGCATACAAATGCATCGGCAGATCAGATCAGCCAGGCTGTTGATAACGGCGCCAGGTTGTCAACACATCTTGGGAACGGGTGTGCAAATCTGATTCACAGGCACATGAATCCATTGTGGCCACAGATGGCAAATGACCATCTGACACCATCAATAATTGCCGACGGTCATCATCTTCTGCCTGAAGAGGTTCAGGTTTTTTACAAGATCAAGGGACCTCATAATATTATTCTGACATCAGATGTAACGCACCTGATCGGTATGACACCCGGTAAATATATGTTTCTGGGCAGCGAGATCGTCTATACTGATGACGGTCTTATTAAAAATCCGGTGTCTTAATGTTCTGGCAGGAGCCTCTTTCCCGTATAAGCAGAGGAGTTGAGAACATGATGAATTTCACAGGATGCTCACTGGGTGAGGCAGTCAACCTTGCAACGAAAAACGTTTCACGGGTTTGCAAACTGCCCGACAGAGGTGCGCTTGAGACCGGGAAAAGAGCGGATCTGATACTTGTTTGAAATGGCCGGGGGCAAAATTATTATTAAACAGACCTGGGTAAATGGGAAAATTGTTTTTACATAATTATAAAGAACCCACCCCTTGCCCCTCCCGGGAGGGGATCCTGGCGGGGGAACCCACCCCTTGCCCTCCCGGAGACCTGCGAACCCTTGCGCAACCGGGAACTATGGTAATGCCTTCCCCTGAACCTGCCTTCAAGCACTGAATAAATCATAAACCTTAAACCTAACACATCATGAGCACACTCGACTACATCGTTCTGATCGGCTATTTCATTTCAATTACAACATTTGGCATCTGGATCTCACGTAAGATAAAGACCAGCGACAGCTATTTCCGGGGAGGCAGGAAATTTAAATGGTATATCATGATCGGCCAGGCATTCGGGGTGGGGACACATGCTGAGATGCCGGTTGCACAGACCGGTGCAACATTCAGCAATGGATTTGCCACAATCTGGTACCAGTGGAAAAACATGCTTATAACTCCTTTTTACTGGCTGATTGCTCCGTTTTACCGACGCAGTGAACGGACAACAGTGGGTGAGATCATTGAGGACAGGTACGGCAGCAAAATGGGACTTGTTTATTCAATATTTGCAATTTCATTTTTTGTTTTCAATATGGGAGTCATGCTTCAGGGAGCAGCAAAAGTTATCTCGGTGGCCTCAGGAAACCTTGTTTCACCAAATATGGTTGTTCTTTTCATGACGGTCGCTTTTATACTTTACAGCTTTATTGGCGGACTGATTGCTGCAGCCTATACGGATTTTATTCAGTCGTTCCTGATCATCACCCTGTCGGTTATGCTGATACCTCTGGGACTTAAGGAGATAGGCGGATTTCAGTATATGAGGAGCAGTTCTGCCTGATCATTTCTTCGATCTTTTTAACAGTGCAAGCGGTATAGATGCATTCACAATCGCCATGCTTGCAGTTAACGGGATTGTGGGGATAACTGCACAGCCTCATATGATCTCGATGTGTGCAACCGGCAATACTGAGCGGGCAGGACGAATCGGCCAGACATTCGGTTCGATGGTAAAACGTCTGGTGACGATAGGATGGGCGTTGACAGGTCTTGTTGTTGCTGCGCTGGTGATTAAAGAATGGTGCAGTCCTTGCCGATCCTGAAATGGCATTCGGATATGCCTGCAGTGAATTGCTTGTTCCGGGTCTGGTAGGACTGATGCTTGCTGCAATTGTGGCAGCGAATATGTCGGCCTGTTCCAATTTTATGGTAAATACCGGGGCTCTTTTTACGAAGAATTTCTATAAAAAATATATTAATACCGGATGCAAGCGATCATACAATTCTCTGGATGGGCCGTTATTCCGGTCTTGGGCTATCAGCTCTTGGTGTTCTGTTTGCCCTCAGCATTAAAAATGTTCTGCATGGATTCCTGTTTACCGAAACACTTGCAGCATTTATGGGAATAATATTCCTGGGTGGGATTATCTGGAAAAGGGCAAACAGATATGGGGCTGCAGCTGCAGTAATAGTTTCCGTGTCAGTCTATTATATTGTTAATTATTTAACAATTGGCGAGCTGATGCTTGTTTATAAATGGACACCCGGTCCATTTGGAATTGCCATGCTTTCAGGATTCTTTATGTTCTGGCTTGTCAGCATTCTTACAAAACCTGAGGATAAAGGAGAAGATTGAAGCTTTCTTTGATAATATGAGAAGAAAATCTGATGCAAAGGAGCCTGGTCCGGATGGTAAGAAACCACTGGCATCACTGACCGGCGATGACCTTCTGCTTCTTGATCTGCCGGGATGGGGGAGGAAAGAGCGCTGGAGCAATTTCTTCAAACGCTACCGGGAAGATATTGCCGGATTCCTGCTGAGCTGGGTGGTTGTAGGTTTGCTGATACTGCTGGCATGGGGGATACTGAAGATATAGTTTGGAGTGCCTAAAGTACTTAGAGTATTTAGAGTTGAATTTATAAGTGCTCCAAACTTTTGAGTAACTTTGTTTTTACTTTGAAGTTATGAGCTTTCTTAGTAGCTTTATCAAATAATTAATAACTTAAATCATGGGAAATTTTGGTGCTACAGAAATCATACTTATCCTGCTTGTTGTTGTGCTTCTTTTTGGTGGTCGTAAAATTCCTGAGCTGATGAAAGGTATTGGACAGGGGCTGAAAGATTTCAAAAAGGCTTCAAGGGTTGATGATGAACCTGAAAAGGGAAAAGCGGAATCAAAAGAGGATACAAAGAAAGAATAATCCTTTCCTGGAGTTCCATTTCAATTATCTTGTATCATAAGAACTTACACAGAGGTCCACAGACCTGCCTGCCGGTAGGCAGGGGTAACACAGAGGTCCACAGAGGGACTTTGAAGACCTTCAGGTTTTGACTCTGTGGAACTCTGTGACTTCTCTGTGGAACTCTGTGAAACTAAATACATCGTAGACCGCAGATCAGCAGATTTCCAGCAGACCAGCAGACCAGCAGACCAGCAGACCAGTCTTACTCCAGCCTGCCTTTATTGAGTGTAATACACTTGTTGGCAAAAGCTGGCTATACCGGGATCGTGCGATACCATCACAACTGTTCCCCCTTCACTATTATACTCTTTAACCAGTGACATCAGAATTTCACTGTTGGTCTTATCGAGGTTGCCTGTCGGCTCATCGGCAAGGAGGATATCCGGTTTTGAAATTATAGCTCTTATAAAAGCAGTTCTCTGTTTCTCCCCCACACTTAATTCCGAGGGATATTTGTTTTTCAACTCCGAAAGGGAGCATTTTTCGAGGTAATAGTCGGTTTTCTCCTGATGCTCTTTATCATAGCAAGCCAGCCTGATGTTTTCTGCAACAGTAAGATAAGGCATAAGATGGAACTGCTGAAACATAAAGCCAAGATGTTTCCTGCGGTACTGATTGCTATCCCTGCGGCTTAGCCGGTAGATGTCTTTGCCATTGTACTTTACAGTTCCTGAATCGGGATGGATCAATCCACCTGTTACATAGAGCAAAGTGGATTTTCCTGCGCCGCTGGATCCTGTTACAGAACAGAAATCGCCCTTTGCGATGGTAAAGCTTACATCATTCAATGCGGTAAAGACCTGGGCTGCCTTTGTATATTTTTTTGAAATATTGCTGATTTCAATCATTTTAAAAATCATTTAGTATTCCTCGCTAAGGGTTTTGGCTGCATCTATCTGCGTTGCCAGCAGTGCAGGTATCCAGCTGGCCAGCATCCATAGCAGCGGGAAAAGAAGGATGCACCAGTAAAAAACATTCCATAGAGGTTTTATGTCTGACGCTGTAAAACTGAATATCTCCTTCCCGAAATATCCGGCAACAAAGTTTCCCGCAAAAAATCCGATGATTCCACCGGCAAGACCCAGGATAAATGCCTTGGCAATTATCATGAATAAAATATTCCGCGTACTGTTCCCCATTGCCTTCAAAAGGCCTATTTCCCTGTTCCTTACAGTGATATTCTGATAGAAGAGAAGCCCGGTGATGATCAGGCATGACAGTATTACAAACGGAATGATGAATGCTCCGTATTTGTTCATCATCAGACGCTGATTCTCCCTTGCATCGGCAATACTGCTTATTTCAGTCACCTCAAGGTCCGAAAAGATAGCCTGGACCTGGTTTCTGGCATTTTTAATCCTTCCGTCCTTGCAGACACATCCAAGCGCTTCGATTTTGTTGATTTTCCCCGGCATCCCCAGTACTTCCTGCAAATCGGAGAGATTGAAAGCCACCCCCTGGTCAATCATACCTCTGCCCTCTTCCAGCCGTTTTTCGATTTGAAAAGTAAAGATCTTATCATCAGGTCCTTTTATTGTAAAGGGCTCACCCGGTTTAATGTTTCTGGCGATCAGGGCTCCCACATGAACTGTTCCCTTCCCTACGTCGAAGCCCATCGTTTCCTGAGCAGGAAGGAACCGTTGCATAGCCTCATCCTTATAGCCGAACAGGACAATCTGATGACTTGAGCCATTCGGATCTTTCCAGTCGGAATACTTTACCTGGAGGATGCCTGTCAGATGTCTCACAGCATCGAATGTTTTTGATCCGGCGAGCTTATCAACGTAATCTTCAGGAAAAGCCGGAGTATTGTTAACCGAATAAAAATCGATCAGGTTCGTGCCTTTCGGGAAGATATAAAGGTTCAGTCCCTGTTCGCGCATGATTTTCCGGGTTTCATTTTCGCTGGCCTTGCTAAGTGTATAAATTGCAACTGAAACAGTGGCAGCGATAATAACAGTCAGCAAAATAATGAGCGAATTGACTTTCCTGTATAATATTTCTTTAATAACTAACCGGAGTGGATTCATATATGTTTCTTTTTCTTTCTGAGTATATAGATCGTCAAAATGGCTATTGCAATCAGGATAATTGCACCTGTTAAAGCAAATGAGACATTGAGCGACCTGTCTTCCTTCATCTCCATTTTAACAGGCTGAATTGTATTCAATCCGTCTCTTTGATCCGTAAGCCATTTTGGCAATGGCCTCTCTGCAACAGAGTCATATGCTATGGTATCCCGGACCATTAATAATGCAATAATGACGGATTCTCGTCAAGGATCTTATTTACGAGAGCGGCTGTGGGATTATCCCAATTATTGGTAAAGAGAATATCAGTTCCCGGAAGATCGTCCTTGATAAGACAGCTGCAATCGGCTGTAAGGAAATCGATCATGAGTTTTATGTTTTCTTCAGAGATCCCCTTGCCCAGCAATGGTTCCAGAGCCCTGAACCTTCCGAAAATTCCAAAGAGCATTGGTTCGGGGATGTTTTTGAGATCATCTTCAACATTCAGCAGAAGTGAAACGAAGTGAGACTCTTCAACACTCTTCCTGCTTAGTTCGGTGACGGTGATAATGTCTTTAAAAGGAGAGGAGTTGAGTGCACTCTGAATTATCTGCAGACCCTTTTCATCCTTTTCTTTATTTCCAGTTGTCAGATAGAGCAGAACGCATAGTTTACCTGTCATTATTTCAGAAGCTATCCTCTCCCGCAGTGGTGAGGAAATCAAGCCGGCAAGATCTTTTTGATTGCTGTACCGTGCAAAAAATCTGCTGCCGTAATACAAACCAAAATACGGTTCTTTAATGTCTTTTCTTTCAACACTTCTGAACTCTATATTTGCAGGTCTGATGTTTTCGCTGATGGAAGCATTTTGTTTCCTGTCTGCCTCGCTAAGCGGAGTATTATGAAAGTACACAAGGGTATACTGCCCCGGGACAGTATTCAGGAGAACCCATTCCGATACCTTCGTTGTACATGCAAGGCTCAGGATGGCTGCCAGGGTCAATATTTTCAGATGGAATGACTTCATAATATTAATTTATTTCAGGGCGACAGGTTCCTGGATCAATTCAATCCCCGACAGGATTGTATTTCCCTTTACGGGTATAAGATCTACCTTCAACGTATTACCCGCTTTTATCCCTGCAAATGATTTTACAATCTCCTTATCTGTCTTTCCGGCTTCACTTGCGATATCAAAGTTCTCAAGAACAGTATTATCCTGAAGTTTTACATTGAACACGCGTTCTCCGGGTCCCTTCTCCTCGAGCTCAGAGAAATAAAGGTTAAGCCTGTAGGTAGTTTCTGCCACTTCTTTTTCTTTTGAAAGGGTAATTTCAAGTGATCTTAATCCACCGATTGCGCTGGAGCTTACCCATGATGTGTTTTCTGAGGCGACTGAGAGAGGATCCTTCCTGATTGTGAAATAATTAACAGTATCAATTCTGACCGGGATCTCGGGGGATGCGCCACCGGCTACCGGAAATTCAAGCCAGAGGACGTTTTTATCGGAAGTCCTGTCGCCGGGAGCATTTAAATTTAGACCCAGCTGTTTGATCTGGCTGCCGCCCCATTTGTAATTACTGTTGGTCCAGTAACTCATCCAGGGCATATTTATAAGCGCAAGAGAGGTCTGGTTCTGGTAGGGACACTGGCATGTCCTGGTATAATCGGGTGAATTCAGAACTCCGTCGGCAACGATAAGGTTTGTGGAGCAGCTTGCCTTCCAGCCTCCGAGACTGCCGGTTCCCTCAAAAACATCAAGGTTGACAAAACCGGCCGAAGCAGAGCGGAATGTCAGCAGATGTTCACTGGCAACAATGCTGCCGCATCCGTATTCCCGTTTGAATGTCCATTTGAGATCTTCACCGGTTATTGGATCCTTCTCTATAAAAGGCTCACCTGTAAGAAGATGCCATCCAATTCCGTTAGCATAAATCTTGTCATTATGAATGATCGGCGGATTCCCGTATGTCATTGCCTTATCCCAGATCTTTTCTTTTGTGACTGTATTATAGGCTATCATCCTTCTGCCTTCTTCTCCATGCAGCATGTCGCCCGAGGGGCGGTTTGCCTGAAGCAGAAGCTTATGCTGTGATGAATATCCGAGCCAGGTACCGAAGATATCCCTGGTCTCCTCATAGATCTTCTTTCCTGTCCTTATGTCAAGATAGAGCAACCGTGATTCCCCAGGGAGTGTTTCTCCCCTTCTTTTGAGTTTAGTCTCAAGATACTGAGGCAGTTTATCCAGACAAAACAGCACACCGTCGCCGGCTATGACCGAATTGTGTATAAATCCGGTATTTGCCTTAATGTTCCACAACCTTTTTCCGCTGAACCTGTCGAGAACGACCAGTTCCTGGCTTGCCGAGACATCAAATTTTGTGAACCCCGGGTCTTTTATTGCTATCGAATCATTCTCCACCATATGCTTAAATTCGGAGAAGTTGTTACCCAGTATAAGAAGATCTTCATACACACCGATATATCCAAGTTCTTCTGTTCTTTCATCACCTGTCGTAAAAGTCCTGGCAAGTTCTCCGGTGTTAATGTCGATTACACTGCATTTATTTCCTTCAATGAGGTAAACATATTCTTTTGTTGCAATGAAATTAGTACCCCTCGCATTTGATCCTGCCAGATGCTCCTGGTTGTATTTTGTATCAAGAGGGCTTTCACCATCGTAGGATTCATCATAATACACCATCCAGGAGTCGTCCATCAGTTTTGGAAAATCCCTTTTCCAGAGCACCCTGCCTGTGTACACGTCCCGAGCACTGATACAGCTTACACCCTCAATAATCAGTTTTCCGTCGATTACCTGTTCACAGGGACCGTGCCCATGCCGCGGCAATACATCGAGGTTAGAATTGCCACCGAACCAGAGGATACCCAGAGGCGCCTTCACCAGGTCATCATCCGATTTCATGGTATTTGCCACATCACCGTAGTTACCTGTCCAGCTGTCAGTCCCTTCAAGCGGGCCGTTGCGGGAAATAATTGTAAATCCTTTGTTTAGAACCAGAGCAGCTCCAAAGAGATCCAGCTCCCTGAAGGATCCTGTAAGATGATCCTGCTCTTTGCCTTTTGCCCTTATTAAGATTTTACCTCCATAAGGCCTGGTAGATTCAAAAATGTGGTTCAGGACATCCTTATCAAATCCGTTAAGAAAATCATTATCACTTACGACAGTCAGGGATGCAAAATATTTGGGAAGCTGTGGTTGAGTATTGTCGTATTGAAGGAAACTCATCCGGTTTGCGGTTACACCCATCTTATCAAAATATTCCCGCAGGTAAGCTATCCTGGCCGGATCCTTTCCGTATGCTATTACCGATAGTGATGTTTTTGATACAAGTCCCTCAAGAAGCTTAACGTCATTTGTTCCTAAAACCAGTGCATAACCATCCGTAATTCCTGTTGAACTTATGATCTTCTTCGCTTTGGAAGAACCCCCTACTGAAATTTCAGGTCCTGTAAAACGGGCAATCTTTACGGCGGGCTTGTCTCCGAAGACCCTTATCGTACCATCATTTGAGACTGCAATTAGCTTTCCGTTTGAGGCTACAAGCCGGTCAATTATCTTATCAGAGGGGAGACTCCATGCCAGCTCCGGAATATTGTTGCCGTTGAGCTTTAAAGCATTTATCCCTGTGCTGTCGGCGGAATATAGATAATTACCTGCCTTGATCAGGTCGTTGGTAGCCGGCACCTCCATGGTCCAGATTGTATCGAGCTGGTTTTTTGAGTTAAGTGAAGTCGCAATTATATTCTTACCAGAGAAGAAAATGGAGTTTCCGTCAACAACCGGATATTCCCCGGCATCTTTTTTAATTACGGTTCCTGTATTGGAGTCATACATATAAGTCATTCTTCCCCTGAAATGGTTAAAGTAGACCCGGTCATTACCGCAGGTAAAAGAACCGCCTGTCTTTCCACTGGCAGCGAGGTGATAAAAAAGTTCCTCGCCGGTTCTGGCATCGAAACCTGCAGGAACTGTCCTCCCGCCGGCAACAAGAAGTTTGTTGCCACTTAGTGTAAAGGCGCCCTGAGGAGCAACGTCGGCAAATGCCGGAGATCTGTGGGGCTGGAGAATATAGTTGCTTCCGGTCCCGTCATTTTTCCAGATCACCGTACCATCTTCCGCGTCGATTGCATAAATAAAGGTACCCATTAAAGGGAAAATACTGGCTGCAGTGTAAACAACATTGTCTTTGATAACAATACCTCCCCTTGCCGGCCACATTGAGATAAGCCTTTTGTTTCCAAGAAGTTTGTTTGATGCCGGAGCCAGCGCAACTTTCCAGACAACCGATCCATTGTTATTATTAAGACAATAAAGTATGCCGTCGTCGCTGGTAAAATATAATTTCCCATTGGCTTCAGCCAACGGTAATCTTACCGGCCCGTCAGCATAATAGTGCCATAATTCCTTTCCGGTATTCAGATCGAGGGCAACAACCTTGTCCTGGTCGTTGAAGCCCAGAAACATCTTGTTGCCTGCAACGATTGGTTCAAATATCCTGTCGAACTGCATCAGGTTCTGATTCAGGGGATCGTCCCAGACAGGGATCCGCGGAGCATATTGAACCTCCCACTGCAGGTAAAGCTTATCTGCCAGTTGTTCGGGAGTGGATGCCGACCTTTCATGATTATACCTCCACATTGGCCAGTCATAGTACTGGGAGTATACCGGTGGAAGAGTGAAAAGAAGAAGAATTACTGCGGTTGCTTTCAGGTTTATCTTTCGCATTACTTTAATTCTCTATATATTACAGAATTGTAATTGACGCTAGTTGCCAAAAATAGAGAATTTAATTCTTAATTTTTGTTAAAAGAAATAATTATCAAGAAAGTTCTTGGTAATTATGCGGTTTTAAGAATAATAAGAACTTACACAGAGGTCCATTAGATATTATACTTCAAAATTACTCAGAAGATAGCCTGGGGCTGTTGAAAAGGGTAAAACCTTATAGGAGTGAAAAAATCTGGGTGTATCAAATGCCTTTAGTTGCTCCCTTTCGCCTGAAGGGGGTTATACAGAGTTGAGAACAAGGAAGTCCCCTTTAGGGGATTTAGGGGCAAATGATCTGGTGAAGATCGGGTCAAGTTGTGTATGTTCTTATATTAGTAGATTATATTCAGACACAAAAAAAATGCAACTAAAAAAGCCACATATAAAAGACTTATTATTTCCTGGGATACTTTTGATTGCGGTTTCATTTAATCTTGAAGCCCAGGAGGACAGATCTGATCTGAACTCTAAACTATATCAGATTGATTCAGTTAATATTACAGCACCGAAGGAGTACAGGAGCCTCCTGAAGGAACCATATACCGAACCATTTTCACTGCTGCCCGTCGATAAGTACAATCACTGTCCGGCAGATACAAAAACAGGGGGCTGTCAATCTGATCGATGCCATGACATACGTTCCCGGAGGGTTGACAGAGACACGTGGAAGGCAGGTGAAGCAGTTCTTTTCGGTGCGCGGACAAAAGTATCCTTATCCCGACTATGCCCTGAACGGGATATGGCAGCAGGAATTCGAGGAGCTTCCCTATTTTATCTCTGCATCGGATATTGAAAAAATCGAGATAGTGCGGTCAAGTGCAGCTCTTTTGACAGGTCTTTCGGGAATTGAAGGCCTTATCAATATTAAAACCCGCGAATACGATACCCCTGAGGCTTCCCTTGAGCTTGAATATGGATCGTTTAACAGCCTTCATACTCATTTGTCGGGTGGCGGCAGGATCGGACACTTTGCCTATGCGGCCGGCGCCGGGTTTGACAGAAGCGACGGACCATCAGGTAAACATTCGAAAGAAGCGATGGGAACACTCTATTCAAGGTTTAACTGGGAACTGTCGGATAAACTAAACGTGCTGGGAAGTCTCTATTTTCTTGATGGCAACCGGGAACTGACAAAAGCTGAACCACCCGCCGATCAGAGATATATCAACATGCTTCAGAACTTTGATCCTTACTGGTCGGTGCTGTCGAATGTGAAGATGATCTACAAACCCCGCAAAAATATCTCATCCGAACTGCAGCTGTTTTACTCCTACAGGAATCCCAAATTCAATGATGAGGTAACCACCCTTTCGACAAATGAAAAGGATATAGAATGGGGATTGAATTTCATGCAGTCTGTTTCCCCCTTCAGTTCAAATACGCTAAGGATAGGAGGTCTTTATGATCATTGGTCAGCTCCCAATGGCAAGAGATTTTATACAGGAAAGGAATGCAACACAGAGACATTCTCAGGGGTCATCGTTGACGAGCAGAGGATCGGCCTTTTAACTCTTGATGCAGGCCTGCGATTTACCCGAACTTACCTTATAGATTATGCTGCTTTTAATATTCAGGGCGAAGGAAGTGCATTCAAAAATGTAACTCCCCTTCATGATATATGGGAACCTGCCACTGTCCAGGGTAGCCTGGGCGCTTCATTTCGAGCAGGCCGCACCATCTCTGTGAATTTTAATTCGGCAGTGGGACAGGTCAAACCCAGGGAAGGAGCGCTTGATATAAATCTTGACGTGCCTCAGAACGAGACCAGACTTAAGCTCGACCTTGGCGTCGTGAAACAGCTCGCCGGTTCAGGCAGGGTAACGTTAGCAACTTTTGCGGTGATCCAGAAGAAGGCAATAGCTTTGAGCGGTACAACCTTTACTGACACTACAACAGGCTTAATCAGAGAGTTATATGTGAACCGCGATCAGAACCAGATCGGCGCCGAGTTTGAAATTGTCTCGCCAAGGCTTTTGAATCTGTTCGAACCGTTCTTCAATATTGCGATGATGAAGTCGAAATTGAGATCTGACGGAACAATGGTTGTTAATAAGGAGAATCCAGTTGTTATAAGCAGCGCCGGAATTTCTCTTGATAAAAAGAACTTTGACTTTAATATATTCTGCAAGTACGTATCGCAGTTTGAAAATGCGAGGTTCGCTCCAAAAGATGCAGGGCCGCAGCCTCTGGGGGATTTTTTTGCTATAGACCTTAACGGAGGCTACACCCTGAAAGGAAATATACCTGCCAGGATATATCTCAGGGTACGCAACCTGACAGATAAAAAATATTCAACCGTAGTCGGGTATCCCGATTTTGGAAGGATGATTTATATAGGTATGAGGTTGAATATTTCAAAGGAAGTAAACGCAAGATAAGCCACATGAGGGGCATCACACGACCTCCTGAACCCCTCCTAAAAGAGCACAATTAAGTACTAACTCTGTGGATCTCTGTGACTTCTCAGTGGAACTCTGTGTAAGTTCTTCAGAAATCTACTTGCTAAAATTTCACTCTGAGATTTTTATTAGAATTACATTGTTATAGGATTGGATTAGAATTTTACCTAATTTGAGGACGTTTAATTTCTTTTCGCCTTGAAGGCAAAGATAATCAGAACGGATTCCGAGCTTGTTCAGGAATTGTCTCAGAGTTTCAGCGGGGCATTTGATGAGCTTTTTAACAGCTACGCCCTCAAAATTTTCTGTTTCGCCAAATCAATTCTTAAATCGAAAGAAGAAGCAGAAGAAGTAGTTCAGAACACTTTTCTGATTGTCTGGGAAAAACGTCAGATCATCGATCATAATCAGTCATTTAAATCATTCTTGTTTTCTGTGGCCTACAATGTAACCATGGACAGATTCAGGTTAAGGATCAGGGATAGAAAATACAGGGATTATGTTTTGATGAATGCCATCTCATTTTATGACGGGGAGCAATTACTTGTTTCAAAAGATCTTTTTCATAATGTGGAAAATATTGTAGAAGAACTACCTCCGAGACGGAGGGAGATTTTTACTTTAAGACAGATAAAAGGTCTATCCTATAAAGAAATTTCAAAAGAACTTAATATTTCTGTTAAGACAGTTGAAAACAATATCAATCTGGCCATCAAATATATAAAAGGCCGGATAAGTAAGAATTTTATATTAATTCTTCCCGGGATCTCTTTTTTTCTTTAAATATTTCCATTCCGGAAGGGGGGGAGAGGTCTTCTCCACCGTAGTATAATAAATAATACATGCTTATTCCAGGTTGTTTCAAAAGTACCTCGTAAAAATCCGGACTTTTGATCAGCCACAATCAGATTTCATATTTAATTATTAATGTATATGTCTGATAATCATAAAAAGGAAAGGTTCTCCGCTCTGTTTTTGAAATATCAAAATGGTAATTGCACAAGGCTGGAGGCTGAAGAGATATTGGAAATGCTTGAGAATCCGGATAATGATTACTTTATTGAACAGGAGGCTGCATCATTTCTGAATACCTGTAAGGATCAAAATGAATATAAGGATTCGATGAGCAGAATTCAATCTGCCCTGAATCAAAAAATCAAATTGCAGGGAGGCAGTAAAATCAGATCAGGACTTATCGACAGAAAATTATTTACCATCCTTTCCCGGATAGCTGCCTTGTTCTTTATCCCTTTACTCCTTTATTCTTTATATGTAACATTTCTAGCAGGAGGTAATAAGGTAGTCAGCGCAGATAATATTATCTGGCAGACAATTAAGGTTCCTGCAGGTGTTCAAACGGAATTTATATTATCTGATGGCTCCCATGTCTGGTTAAATTCAGGTTCAATTTTTAAATATCCCGTTTCTTTTGTCGGAGGAGTGCGGCAGGTTGAGCTGTCTGGGGAAGGATACTTTGATATTTTTAAGGATCCCGAAAACCCTTTTCTTGTAAATGCAGGGAAATTAAATATTGAAGTTAAAGGAACCCGCTTCGTAGTGGTCAACTATCCTGATGACCCTGATATTGAGGTTATTCTGGAATCGGGCAATGTCCTGGTATCCGAAAACGGTAACAGTGGAAGCAAACCATTCTCCCTGAAATTGCCAGGTGATAAAATCACGTATAATCATTCCGGAGAAACCATTTCAGTCCAGAAAGACGACATTGACAAGTACACCTCATGGAAAGAAGGAATAATGATTTTCCGGGATGATCCGATGAGTGAAGTAGCCAGAAGGTTAAGCCACCGCTTTAATGTAGAAATTGAACTGAAAGGGGTTGATATTCAGGATTATGTTTACACTGCCACTTTTAAGAACGAATCGCTGACTCAAATCCTTGACCTTCTTATGATTTCAGCTCCAATAAAATATACAAGAACTGAACAGAAGTTTCTGGATGATAACACATTTACGAAATCAAAAATCATAATAACAAAAATAAAATAGAAGCTTATGGGAAAAAACTAACCTGGTGTTCAAGAATCAGGGAGGTGTTGCTGCACCTCCCTGAGAATCGATAAACTTTCAACCTTTTCGGCTGAAAAGTCTTAAGTTAATTTGATACTAAACTAACTAACTGTAAAATTATGAAATTTTTTAATGAAAAAAACAGGAATCTTTTAAAACTGTTCTTTACCCCTAAAACACTCAGACTTATGAGATTAATGATTATTCTATTGATTTTTAGTATTTCTGAGGTATTTGCCGTAAAATCTTACTCTCAGAATACCAAACTTTCATTGGAAAGTACAAATCAACCTGTTAAAGAGGTTCTCAGACAAATTGAAAATCAATCAGAGTTCCTCTTCCTGTACAACAGTAAAATTGTTGATGTTGAGCGGGTTGTTCAGATTAATGTCCGGAACGTCAAGATAGACGAAGTACTCGATTTGTTATTTGCCGGGACGACGGTAAAACACAAATTGTTTGACAAACAAATAGTTCTCTCCCCTGTTGATATTTCTTCAAATGCTGAACCTCAACAAGCGAAGAGGATCACAGGAAAGGTTACTGACCAGGCGGGATCTCCAATTATCGGAGCATCGGTATCGGTTAAAGGCACTATAATCGGAATTGTAACGGATATTGAAGGCAATTTTTCCCTGCAGGTGCCGGAGGGAGCCAGAACGTTGACCTTTTCATTTATAGGAATGACTACAAAAGACGTTGAGATCGGAAGCCAGACAGTATTTAATGTAACATTAGAGGAATCCGCAATTGATCTGGATGAGGTTATTGTCGTCGGTTATGGCACACAAAAACGGAGCGACATTACCGGGACTGTGGCATCCATGCCTAAAGAAAGGCTGGAGATGGCCCCGAACCTCAATATTGCCCAGGCTATCCAGGGAGCTATACCGGGTGTTATGATACAGACAACCGCAGCCGGAGCTGCACCCAGCCAGGTAGTAATGATCAGGGGACGTAATTCCATTTTAGCGAGCAATGACCCGTTGATCGTGTTGGACGGGATCCCGTACAGCGGTCAGATCAGCGATATAAATCCTAATGATGTACAGTCGATCGAAGTGCTGAAAGATGCTTCATCGGCTGCCATCTATGGATCACGCGGAGCTAATGGCGTAATTCTGATTACTTCAAAGGAAGGGGTTGCCGGTAAAGCAACTATTCTATATGATGGTAAATATTCCATACAGAAGCCTTCAAATTTACCCGATCTGATGAATGGTGAAGAATTCTATAAATTTAAATCGGAACGCGAACCGGGAGCATAACCCAGACAGAACAGGAAGTTTATAATTCAGGAAAATGGGTTGACTGGGTTGATCTTTCGGTCCGGACAGGATACAGTCAGCAGCATAATCTCTCATTGTCGGGTGGAATTGACAAGGTCAAATATTATGTTACCGGTGGTTTGCTTGACGTAAAAGGAGTACAGGTAAATGATAACTACAGACGAATAACCAATCGTATTAATCTTGACATTAAGGTAACCGACTGGCTTAAAATAGGAACCAGAACGAACTTATCCTTTGATGACAGGAGCGGTCAGTCGCCCTCTTCAGGTGTCTGGAGGATGAATCCTTTAACCGTTCCTTTTGATGAGAGTGGTAATCAGATTATCTATCCATGGCCTGAAGATATCTATTTTGAGAATCCTCTTGAAAGCCTTCTTATGGATGATAAGGACAGGTCATTCCAGGTTGCTTCAAATAACTATGCCATTATTGATTTTCCGTTTGTTGACGGGCTGACTTTCAGAACTAACTTCGGACTCAGGAAAAGATCGAGAGATACCGGAACCTATGCAGGAAGTAATACCGGGACAGGATTTGAAGTAAGGGGTTCGGCCAGTACAAGCCGGAGCCTGAGCAATAATAGTGTTCTTGAGAATATCCTGTCATATACCAGGGTTTTCGGCCGGCACAGTCTGTTTGCAACCGCGGTATATAGTTTTGAGGAAAATGATAACAGCTCTGACGGAATGAATGCCAGTGGATTCCCTCATGATTTTCTGTCGTGGTATGCTGCACCACAGGCTGAAGTCGTCAGTCCGAACTATTCATATGATCAGAGTGTCCTCATTTCGCAAATGCTGAGACTGAATTATTCCTATGACAGCCGTTACCTTCTGACCCTTACCGGCCGGAGAGATGGTTATTCAGGATTCGGTACCAGAAACAAATGGGGTATTTTCCCTTCTGTCGCTGTTGGCTGGAATCTTGCAAAGGAAAACTTCTTCCCATGGAAAGATCTTTTTAATGAGTTTAAATTCAGAGGTTCTTTCGGGTTGAACGGCAACCAGGCTGTCAGCTCGTATGAAACAATCTCAAAGCTGGGATCTTATGATATTATTGAAAATAAAGCCACACTTCCCGGTTATGTTCCGATTTCACTCGGACAGGATAACCTGGGATGGGAATCATCAAGGACATTAAACTTTGGCCTCGATTTCGGAATTCTTAAAAGCAGGATTGCAGGAGATATTAATTTTTATAAAACCAATACTACTGACCTGTTACTGAACAGAACAATTTCTCCGATTCATGGCATAACATCGATTACACAGAATATTGGAGAGACGGAAAACAGGGGAGTGGAATTTTCGCTGGTTTCCAGAAATGTTGTTTCCGGGAATTTCCAATGGGTTACATCCGGTAATATCGCCCTTATGAAAAATAAAATTGTTTCACTCTACGGGTTGCTTGATGAAAGCGGAAAGGAGATTGATGATATTGCCAATCATTGGTTTATTGGTCAGCCGATTCGTGTCAATTATAATTATGACATGATAGGGGTGTGGCAGCTGGATGAAGCAGAGGAAGCTGCATTATGGAACTCACAACCCGGATATGTCAAATTCCTGGATGTTAACGGAGACAAGCTTCTCAGTGCAACTGAAGATAAAAAGATCATCGGGCAGCAGGATCCCAAATTATTATGGGGACTGACAAATACTTTTTCTTTTAAGAATTTTAAACTGGATGTATTTGTTCATGGAGTTCATGGTGTGACAAGAGTAAATGAGCTGATGATTGACGATGTGTATGAGACAGTCCGCCGCAACACTATTAAAAAGAACTGGTGGACGCCTGAGAATCCGACAAATGACTTTTACATGAACAACAAATATGCCAATACTCTCACAGGTGATGAAAGCACGGAATTCTATTTTGAGAACGCAAGTTTTATCAGAATTAAAGAGATATCCCTTGCCTATGATTTCCGCGAGAACTTACTTTCGAGGCTTAAGCTTGACAAGTTCAGGATCTTCATCACAGGAAGCAACCTCTTTACTTTTACCAGATGGAGGGGTATGGATCCGGAACTGGATGAACAGCGCGAAAGTATCTTCCAGAAGGAGTATGTTTTAGGTGTGTCATTGGGATTTTGAAAATGTCTGGTAAAAACTGAAATTTTTCTTATTATGAAAACAAAAATATTTTATAAAGTGGGAGCGGTTATGATATTCATAATGATTTTAGCAGGCTGTTCAGATGAATGGCTTGATGAAAATCCTCCCCATATGATTACTACCGTTTCGTTATATACAAGTCTGGCAGGTTTTGAAACCGGACTGAACGGTCTCTACGGTCTGGCAAGGCAGGAAAGAGAAGGAAGTGAAGGAAAAACCCTTCCGTATACATCAAATCCTAATGCCCTCAGGGTTGAACTCGCCATGAATGGCACGGATAACATGTGTACCAACGTTCCTGACAGATTCAGCCTTGTGGCAGCGAACTGGGGTGAACGCAACAGCCCCGGAAATACCCAGATCACTTCAAATTTTATCTGGCTTTACACTACTGTTAATGCTGCAAATACTATTATCAACCAGGCAGCCACCAGAGATGATATTGACTGGACAGGAGGACAGAACACGGAAGAAGAAAGCAGAAATATAGTGATTGGGGAAGCCAGAGCTATCCGCGCATGGGCATACCGCCACCTGACCTATGGATGGGGTGATGTCCCCTTAACCCTCGATGAATCTGTAGGTTCTCTGATAAAGACAGATTGGGAACGGGCACCGATAGCCCAGGTAAGAAAACAAATCATATCCGACCTTCTGTTTGCAGAAAAGCATGTTCCCGTCGAACCTGTTGTAAGAGGGAAAATCAGTAAGGGCGCCGTTCAGCATTATCTTGCTGAAATGTACCTCGCTCTTAATAAGCCCGATAGTGCGCTTTACTGGGCCGACATGGTGATCAGCAATCCTGCATATAAACTTATTACAAGCCGGTATGGGGTCAAAAAAGATGAACCGGGGGTTCCTTTTATGGATATGTTTCTGGACGGTAATTCAAACCGTGAGGAAGGCAACACTGAGGCGCTGTGGGTCTGGCAATGGGCATTCGGCATAAGCGGGGGAGGTGTCTGCATTATGCGTCGCTGGCATATGAGCCAGTATGATCTCATAAATATAGGCGGCGTACGGCCTTTGAAATTAACCAATGAAAGAGGAGGAAGGGGCGTATCAAGAATTGCCCTTACAAAATGGGCTGTCGACCTTTATGAACCAGGGGATGACAGGGCTTCGAACTTTGCAATCAGAAAATACTTTATTCTGAATGACGCAGTTGCTAATGCTCCAACAGCAGCAGATTTGCTGCCGGCAGGTTATAATTATGGCGATACCGTCAAAATGAAATGGGGTCAGCCGCTTTCACCAGCTTACAGCAGTAAAACCGACTGGCCTTATTCAAGGAAGTTTGATGGAACCGATCCCGCAAATCCCGGAGCAGGTCAATCATTCAACGACCAGGTTTATTTACGTCTGGCTGAAACTTACCTTATTAAAGCTGAAGCTGAATTACTGCTTAATCACCCTGATCTTGCCGCTAACACCATCAATGTCTTAAGACGAAGGGCTAATGCCGCTGAAGTATCAGCAGGCGATATCTCTACCGACTTCATTCTTGACGAGAGATCACGTGAACTGGTTTTTGAGGAACATCGTCGTTATACATTATTAAGGACCGGGAAATTACTTGAAAGAGCGAGATTACATAACTTAAACGGAGGCCAGTTAATGGCCGATAGAGATGTCTTATATCCTATTCCTCAGGTCGTAATTGACGCTAATCTGACTAAACCAATGCAACAAAATCCCGGGTGGAATTAACAGGAGAATATATATTAA
>CAWDYR010000013.1:0-19908 GCA_963806555.1 uncultured Bacteroidales bacterium
TAAGGTCGATAATATAATTGCCCGGACCAGATATTCAATTCCTGGAATAACACTTATTTCTCCCCCACCCCATCACGACATCTATTCAATTGAAGATCTGTCACAACTGATATTTGACCTGAAGAATGTCAACCCGCAGGCCAGGATAAGCGTCAAACTTGTTTCAGCAAGCGGCGTTGGAACTATAGCTGCCGGTGTTACAAAGGCCGGAGCTGACCTCATTACAATAAGCGGATATGAGGGAGGGACGGGAGCCAGTCCTTCATCATCAATAAAACATGCAGGCATTCCCCTTGAACTCGGGCTTTCCGAAACTCAGCAAACCCTGGTGATGAATAACCTTCGAAGGAAAGTAACCCTCCAGGCTGACGGCCAGTTAAAAACCGGCAGGGATGTTGTCATTGCTGCCCTTCTCGGAGCGGAAGAATTCGGATTTTCAACATGTGCACTTATTGTACTGGGGTGCGTAATGATGAGGAAATGCCACCTGAATACATGTCCCGTCGGAGTGGCTACCCAAAATCCCGAACTCAGAAAAAGGTTTATGGGAAAATCTGATAATCTGGTCACCTTCTTCAGGTTCCTGGCCGAAGATGTCAGGGAGCATCTAGCAGAAATGGGCTTCAGAAGCCTCGAGGAGATAACCGGCCGTCCTGATCTTCTGGAACGGGATCATGATGTGGACCACTGGAAGACGAAAAACCTGGATCTTTCATCAATTATAAAACTTCCTCAGGAGGCAGCCACCAATGCAATACGTTGCATTGACAAACAGGAGAATAAAATTGGAAAGATTCTGGATTCCGATTTGATTACAGAAGCTGAAAAGGCGATCCTGAGCAAGGAACCTGTAATTATTCAACGACCAATCAGAAATACTGACAGGACAACAGGTGCCATGCTTTCTGGGAAGATTACCCGGCTGTACGGTTCTGCAGGCTTGCCGGACGGGACTATAAAATGCAGATTTACAGGATCGGCCGGACAAAGTTTCGGAGCATTCCTTGTCCCTGGCGTCGAACTTTTCCTGGAAGGTGATTCAAACGACTATCTCGGAAAAGGATTATCAGGAGGAAGAATCATTGTCGTTCCACCCGGAGGTGCGCTTTTTGAGTCGGACAAGAATATAATCATTGGCAACACGGTACTTTACGGAGCTACCCGCGGGGAAGCTTATATCTCAGGGGTCGCAGGAGAAAGATTTGCTGTCAGGAACAGCGGAGCGACTGCAGTCGTGGAGGGCGTCGGCAACCATTGCTGCGAATATATGACAGGCGGAAGGGTTGTTGTTCTGGGAACCACAGGAAGTAATTTTGCAGCCGGAATGAGCGGCGGCATCGCCTATGTATTTAATGAAAAAGGTAATTTTGATTATTACTGCAATATGGGCATGGTTGAGCTGTCTCTCGTTGAGGATTACAATGATGTTAACGAACTTACCGGATTAATAACAAATCATTTTTACCATACCGGAAGTAAAAAAGCTAAAATGATCCTCGACGATCTTAACAAATACTTACCAATGTTCATTAAGGTGATACCTTATGATTATAAGAAAGTGCTCCAGGAGCAAAAGCTCGAGGAGATCAAAAAGAAGATCGCCGGAGTTGAAATCGATGTTGAAATTGGAGCCAGTTAATGATATACCAAAATAGCTATGGGAGATATTTCAGGATTCCTGAAGATTAAAAGAAAAGAAGCAGGGAACAGACCTCTTCACGAAAGGATCTGTGACTTCAGTGAAGTTGAACAGGTGCTGAACAGCGAGGACAGGATGCTCCAGGCATCAAGGTGCATGGACTGCGGAGTTCCTTTCTGTCACTGGAGCTGTCCGGTTGATAACCTTATACCGGAATGGAACGATCTTCTTTTTAAAGGTGAATGGAAAGCAGCCTATGAAAGGCTGACTTTAACCAATAATTTCCCGGAATTTACCGGAAGGATATGTCCGGCGCTATGCGAACATGCATGTGTCCTTAGTATCGGCCAGGAGCCGGTCACAATACGGGAAAATGAAGTCGCAATTGTTGAAAAGGCCTTTTCAGAGGGGTATATAAAGCCTTCACCTCCGCTGAGCAGGACCGGTAAGACAGTTGCAATAATCGGAAGCGGCCCGGCCGGACTGGCGGCTGCAGATCTGCTTAACAAAGCAGGTCATACTGTCACTTTATTTGAGAAGGATGAAAAACCGGGCGGTCTGCTCAGATATGGAATCCCCGATTTTAAGCTAAGCAAGGCAACCATCGACAGACGGATCGGTCTGATGATCCGTGAAGGTCTGATAATTCGTACCGGTGTACAAATTGGCAAAGACATTTCAGGTAAAGATATTGTAAATCAGTTTGATGCAGTCTGTATTGCTGTGGGGTCAAGCCAGCCTCGCGATCTTCCGGTCGAGGGACGGCACTTCATGGGGATCCACTTTGCAATGGATTTTCTTACAAACCAGAACAGAATTAATGCAGGACAGCTGTCTGCAGGTGAAAACCAGATAAGTGCAGAGAATAAAAAGGTGCTCGTTATCGGAGGTGGTGATACAGGATCTGATTGCGTTGGAACTGCAATACGGCAAAAAGCAGCCATCGTTACCCAGATTGAGATCCTCCCAAAGCCGCCATCGGGCAGAACCACGGATAATCCATGGCCGTATTATGCAAAAACCCTCAAGACAACAACTTCGCACGAGGAAGGTGGTGACAGGTTGTGGAACATATCAACATTAGGGTTTACCGGTTCCGGCGATTCAGTTACCGGAGCTGTAGTTGAAGAAGTCGCCTGGGAATATATTGACGGGAAATACTCAATGAAGCCTGTCGACGGCACACGCCGTATAATTGAAGCTGACCTCGTGCTTCTGGCACTGGGGTTTGTACATCCGGTCCCCGAAGGCTTGCTTTCAGAACTGGGTGTTGAGCTTGATCTCAGAAAGAACATTAAAGTAAGCGGGTCGCAGTCAACAAGCATTAATAAAGTGTTTGCTGCCGGTGATTCGGTAACCGGAGCAAGCCTGGTTGTCAATGCGATTGCTTCCGGCAGGAAAGCAGCAGAAGAAATTGACAGGTTTCTGGGAAAGTAGAGTTGGGAGACGTTGCGGGTTGCTGTTGCTCCCCTGCAGGCTGGCTCCTTCGCTAAAATTGCCCACTGGGCAATTTCTTAACGCTCGGCCCGGTTGCAGGTTGCAGGTTGTGGGTTGCGGGTTGCTGGTTGCTGGTTGCTGGTTGGGTGATGTTTACCAGCCTCTGCTAAAGCAGGAGCTGGCAAAATTTGTTGCTGGTTAGTTGCTGATTTATAATGAATGTCATAAAGCTCATTAACAATCAACAAGTAACCAGCAACCAGTAACCAGCACCTCAGGTTAATTATTCCTTGTCAGCTAAAGCTCTCATTCCTTTTGCCGTTTCAATAAGCCTTATCAACTCTGAACGGTATCCCTCCTCATCTTCACCCCTTGCCGATCTGGCAAGCTTTGCAGCTGCTTCAAGAGTTGAGCTGCCTTTGAATTCCGAATTTCTCAGTATCATTCCGAACTCTGATACTGCAGCAGCAAATCTCAGGTTGGAAGATGCGTCTTCAAAATCATTTATATAACCTTTTACCGGTCTTTCCATCAGCATGCTTGTCATTCCGTCCGGCTTTTTGTAACGCAGTTTGATTGTAAGATATTCATCCGTAAAATCATTCTCTTCGCGTTCAACAAACCTCTTCGATCCCTGGTATTTAAGTGGATCAACAGAAGGCATCCTCTCATCCGAACCTGACGGGATAAGTTCATAGAGGGCAGTTACATTATGTCCTGAACCCATTTCACCGGCATCTTTTGTATCATCGTTGAAGTCCTCATCATTTAGAAGCCTGTTTTCATAACCTACAAGCCTGTACGACTGCAACTTTCTGCGGATTGAATTCGATCTGGAACTTAACATCTTTTGCTATTGTAAAGAGTGTTCCTCCAAATTCACGGACCAGCACCCGCCTGGCTTCCTGAAGGTTATCGATATATGAATAATTGCCATTCCCTTTGTCTGCAATTATTTCCATTTTATCGTCTTTTATATTACCCATTCCAAAACCAAGTACTGTCATAAAAATGCCCCTTTCCCGGTTTTCCTCAACAAGTCTTTCCATTCCTCCATTGCTCGATTCTCCAACATTAAAATCACCGTCTGTTGCAAGTATGATCCTGTTGTTGCCACCCTTAACGTAATTTTCGGATGCTTTTGAATATGCAAGCCGGAGGCCTGCACCGCCTGCAGTCGAGCCGCCTGCTTCCAGGTTGTTTATGGCATTCATTATAGCTTCTTTTTTATTCCCGGGAGTTGATTCCAGCACCAATCCGGCTGCGCCGGCATATACTACAATTGCAACATGATCCTGAGGACGTAATTCGTTTACAAGAAGCCCGAAAGCTGATTTCAACAGCGGAAGCTTATTGGGAACATTCATTGAACCCGACACATCAATCAGAAAAACAAGATTTGAAGCCGGTAATGAAGATTTGTCAATGCTTTTTCCCCTGAGACCGACATGCAGAAGCTGATGCCTGGTATTCCACGGGCAAACTGCCAGTTCTGTATAAACTGAGAATGGATGCTCCCCCTTTGGTTCGGGGTAGTCATATTTAAAATAGTTTATCATCTCCTCAATTCTGAC
The DNA here is from genome assembly GCA_963806555.1 of uncultured Bacteroidales bacterium. Taxonomy (GTDB): domain Bacteria; phylum Bacteroidota; class Bacteroidia; order Bacteroidales; family VadinHA17; genus LD21. Next base: position 4,651 of record CAWDYR010000013.1, read on the forward strand.
AGCATCGGGCGGAGGTATTGTTCCGGAATTAATGAACCTCCTGATATTTGAATATGACGCATTATCTACATCTATCGAGAAAGTTGAAAGCGGATTGTTTTTTACACTTCTGAATCCATTTTCATTGACACTTGCATATCCTTCAGTATTAAATTCATTGTTGAACCGGTTGACAGGTGGTCGCGAGTGATATCCATAACCTGAAGGATCAGCCATCGAAGCTGCCTTTGAAGCCGTCTCACGCTTTGTACCGTAACCGACGATTACCATTTCGTCGAGAGAAACCACCTCTGCTGCGAGCTTCACATTTATGACACTCCTTTCGCCAGCATTTTCCTGGACGGTAGTGTACCCTATACAAGAAAAAATGAGGACCTTGTCCTTTTGCTCCAGAGTTATTTTATAGTACCCATTTGCATCAGTAATGGCACCCTTATTGCTGCCTTTTACTGTTACGCTTACACCGGCCAATGGCTGCCCGCTGTTGTCGGTAACTTTGCCGGTGATTACCCTTGATTGCGTGAAAGCGACAAGGAATATACCCAGGATCGCTATTGCAAGAATTGTTAAATTGTTTTTCATTTTTTTAATTTTTAGGATGAATGTTTCACATAGGATGCACGGATTTCAGGAATTCCATAAAGAATTCAGCATATTTTTGTAATTGTTTTAACTTTAACGTGGATATCTGCGAGTACCAAAAAGGTTCCGGGGGATGATCCAGCTCGATGGAGAGATGGAGAGACGGAGTTAGGGAGCGATGAGACTCTGCGAAACTCTGCGGATTTAAATCAGCGAAAATCTGCGAGAACCAAAAAGGTCTGGGAGATGATCCGGAACTATGTGTAAATAAAAGAATTATTCAGACTTTCAGATTCAATACTGATGCTATTCAAAATACCAGGCAGGAAAAAACAGTCAGGAGATGAGGAACTTCTTAAGGAATTCCGTTCGGGAGGTGACCTTGAAGTCCTTGGCGAACTTTACTCCCGGTATATGCACCTGGTTTACGGGGTTTGCCTTAAGTATCTCAAAGATCATGAAGAATCAATGGATGCCGTTATGCAGATCTTTGAAAAGCTCCTTGTCGAAATACCTGATCATGAGATCAATAACTTCCGGAGCTGGCTTCATGTTGTCACAAAGAATTTTTGCCTGATGAAATTGCGGTCTCAAAAAGCGAAAAATGAAAAGTTGATCGAATGGCAAAAAGAAGAGTTTGCTTTTATGGAAAATGGAATTGATCTGCATCCTATAGATAAAGACAAAAGGAGATTGATGAAGCGCTGGAGGATTGCATATCAAGATTAAAAGAAGAGCAAAAGGAATGCATAATACAGTTTTATTTCGACAACAGGTGCTACAATGAGATAGCTTTCAAAATGAATATCGATGAAAAAAAAGTGAAAAGCTACCTCCAGAATGCAAAAAGAAATCTGAAACTTTGTCTTGAGGAAAAAAATGTCAGGGAAAAGTAAACATAGAAAAGATCAGGTAACTGATTTCAACCGTTACCGCAGCAATAAAATGCCGGACAGGGAGAGGAATTCCTTCGAACGGAACCTCCAGCAGGACAAGTTTGCCGAAGAGGCGCTGCAGGGATTTGAAGGTATTGATCCTGAACAGGCAGAAGCTGATCTCCTCAAACTTAAAAAAAGCCTGAAACAAAGAGTTTCCGGGAAACCTGTAGTTACCTGGTACAGGATTGCTGCATCAGTGGCGGTGCTGATGATCCTGTCTTCCATTTTTATAATTCTTGAAAAGAACAAGCCTGAGCCGCAATTGTCCTACTCTCCGGTTACCAAACCTTCAATAGAAATATCCAGACCTCTTCCGATTGAAAAGCAAGCTGAAATTCAGGCCAGAAAGCCGGACTCTTTCACAGAAAAACAGCCTGCTGAAAAGGCTGCTGATATCAGACAAATTCCGGAACAGGAAGGTCAGAAAACTGTGGCTGAGGCAGCGGCTAAAAATGAGCAGGTAAAAGAATTGGCCAGGGATGAAAACCGTGAGGCAGTAAGCGTTGCAGAAGCAGTTGAGCCCGATCCTGCCAAACAGGAACAGCTGACCTCGAGATCTGCGATGGCAAAGAAATCTGCTCAATCCTCCGGAGTCATAAGAGGTAAAGTTATTTCAACCGAAGACAATCAACCTGTTCCCGGAGTCACCATTAATATAAAAGGTACAAACAAGGGAACAATAACCGATTCAGGAGGTAATTTCAGTATGGGTGCAGAAGAAGTTGAGGGAAAGACTCTTGTTGCCAGTTTTGTAGGAATGCTATCAAAGGAGTTCAGGGCTGCAGGAGATTCCAGCATCGAAATTAAGCTTGAACCATCTTCAATGGCATTAAGCGAAGTGGTGGTAGTTGGTTACGGGGTTTCCGGAACGGAGACTGATGAAGAAGCAACAACAACCCGGTTCACTCCACCCCGGCCGGTAACGGGGAAAGCGGGTTTTGAAAGATATATTCAGGATAACCTCAAACGCCCGGATGATGCTACCGCAGGTCAACGGGTCGTGGTGGTAATAGGTTTTCTGGTTCGCAAGGATGGCAAAGCCGACAGTATAAAGGTTATAAGGAGTCCGGCTGAAAGTTTTTCTGAAGAAGCTATCCGGCTGATAAAACAGGGGCCTGCATGGAAGCCTGCCGAAGAAAACGGGAAGCCGGTCGAGGATAAAGTCAGGGTGAGGATTGTATTTAAGTAAGAAAACGGGTTGCGGGGTGCGGGGTGCGGGGTGCTGCAGGTTGCAGGTTGCAGGTGCGTTGCACGGGTGCGGTTAGTTTGCAGGTTGCGGGTTGCGGGGTGCCTCAATGACATACCAATCAGTATCTCATATATTCAAGGAGATCCCTCGCTGGCGCTCGGGATGACACGGTATTTTTAGGTGGTGAGGGAAGAAGCGGCGATTCGCAAACAGCATCTTGCCAATGTCGGGCATCCCGGTGCGAATCGCCGCTTCTTCCACTAAACTAATAAAATAACGTGTCATCCCGAACGGAGTGAGGGATCTCATAATATTATGAACCATCCTCGGGATGACATTAATGTAACCGCTCCGCGGTTGTTTTATTTTTTGTTATTGTCGTTACTATAATAATGTAACCGCTCCGCGGTTGTAATTTTCTGTGCTATTGCTTTTACCAAAATTATGTAACTGCTCCACGGTTATTATATTTTGTTGCATCCTGTTTAACTTTAACCGCGGAGCGGTTCCATCATTATAGTGATTTTGTCTGAGTCACAATGTTGAACCGCGGAGTGGTTCCATCAAGGCTTGAATATATTCGTCTATATATCAAGGAGATCCCTCGCTGGCGCTCGGGATGACACGGTATTTTTAGGTGGTGAGGGAAGAAGCGGCGATTCGCAAACAGCATCTTGCCAATGTCGGACATCCCGGTGCGAATCGCCGCTTCTTCCACTAAACTAATAAAACAACGTGTCATCCCGAGCGAAGCGAGGGATCTCTCCTGCAAATACGTATCTGCAATAAAGATTGTATTATGATAAACTCAACTTAGCTTTGAGTGCAGAAAACTTAAGTAAGCCGTTCCTGAAAGATCTTTGATACCTATCGTGACCATGGTTCAGGGTTCCAGGGTGTTATTAACCAGTTGATAAAATTCAATAATAAATTTGCTGTTTTGACAAATATTGACATATTTTGTCAAAAAGTATATTTGTCAGAATGGAATCATTTGGTGAAACCATAAGAAGACTCCGGCAGGAAAAAAGATTACCACTTCGTACAGTAGCTGCTTATCCTCGAAATTGACCAGGCAGTATTGAGCAAGATTGAACGCGGACTACGCAAACTATCAAGGGAAAATGTCATTAAGCTTTCCCACTTTTTTAATGTCCCTTCGGATGACCTGCTGGTATCCTGGTTATCGGAAAAAATCCTGGATTGCGTTTCAGATGAGGATATTAAACTGAAGGCACTTATGGCGGCAGAAGAGATTGCAGTTTATGAGGTCAGAAACAATATTAAAGCCTTAATCCGACCTGAGCATCTTAAGCTAAAACAAATATTATCGGATTACTTTAAGTCGCAAACGAGGATTTCAAGAGCCTGGATTTTCGGATCTTTTAACAGGGAAGATTTTAATGTAACCAGTGATATCGACCTGCTGATTGATGTCGCTGCCGGAAAAACATTTACCCTTTTTGATATTTCTGATCTGAAAGAAGACCTTGAAAAAGCAACAGGTGTTAAAATAGACATTGCAATGATAAATGCATTGAGTCCCATCGTTTAGGAAAAATATTAAAAACGACCTTCAACTTATTTATGAAAAGAGATAAACACTCTGATAAAGAGCGTCTTGAACATGTGCTTCATGCCATAGGCCTGATTGAAACCTTTACAATAAATCTCAGCCGGGAAAGATTTACTGATGATGAAAAGACAACATCTGCCTGTCTTTTTCAGTACACAGTAATAGCTGAGGCGATCGGCAGGGTAGATCCGGCCCTTCTTGAAAAGTACAATTACCCGTGGAACAAAGTCAGATCGTTCAGGAATTTTATCCTTCATGAATATCATGCCATCGAAATGAGGGTTATCTGGGATACCACCAAAGAGATCCTGCCGGAATTGAAAAAACATATCCTTGAAATCATAAATAATGAATTCTGATATGCTCAGAAAGAATTTTGCAAAAAATCTTATTGTCAGCAATTTTATTGTGATTGCTGTTTTCCTTAATCTGAAGGTAGCGGCAGGTCAGTTAATAGATTCAACATCAATAAAAATAAATCCCAGGCTCAGCTTCTATTCCTTTGAGAAAAGTGGTGAAATATTACTTCATATACCCCCTTCACTAAAGCGGAACTTCGCTGAGCATACTTTTGAAGATAGATGATTCTGAAGTAAGTATCCTGGAAAGGTATTCCGGGGAAGAATCCTCTGCGTCTGCCCTTTAAATTCGATCTGGCACCTGATGATCATATCGTTAACGGCTGAAATTGTATCAGCAAGGGGAATTAAATACAAGGCAACAACCACCCTTACAGTTCTGTCCCCAAAAGACAATGAAGTAAAAACCGACAGGTTAACCGGTGGACTTATAGTGAACCGAAGAGTATTCTTCCCTTTTGGATTTTATTGTTATTCACCTGTTTACCCTACCCTACCCGAAGAAGAAGCTGTAAAGGGCTTTAATATGATGTCTCCTTACCAGAAGATCCTTCCTGAGACTTTTAACGAAAGGAAGTCATACATGGACCGCTGTGCTGAGCTAGGAATGAAGGTTCATTACAACCTGCTTTCAGTTTCCGGGGGAGGAGGAGTCAGTTCATTGATCGAGGGCATATCGGAAGAACAGAAAAGGGAAAGATTAATGGCTGAGATTTCCGCCTTCAGGGATCACCCTGCCCTTCTTGCCTGGTATATCTCGGATGAACCGACCGGAAACAAAATATCACCGGAACAACTTGAAAATATTTACAGGATTGTCAAAGAAGCAGATCCCTGGCATCCGGTCTCGATAGTTTTCATGGCTCCCTTCCTGTCGTCAAAAAAATACGCCGGTGCACTTGATATCGTAATGGCAGATCCCTACCCGATTCCAAACGGGCCGGTAAGCCAGGTTGGAAATGTTGCAAGGCCAGCTAAGAGCAGAATTCAACGGGAAAAAGCCCGTGTGGATTGTTCCCCAGTCTTTCGGCGGCGGCGAATGGTGGGGTCGCGAACCATCCATCCAGGAAATAAGATCGATGACATACCAGGCCATCATCGGCGGGGCCAGGGGAATCCAGTATTTTGTCAGACACGGACTTAACTCATTCCCAAAATCGACAGCCACATGGAATGAGTGCGGGAGAATGGCCCTCGAGATTGCCGAGATAACTCCCTGGCTGCTGTCAGATGAAGATCCGCTGCCTGTAAGATCCGCCTCGGGTGATATTCTGGTCTCTTCAGCTATTCACGATAGCCAGCTTCTCGTTTTAGCTGTCAATACTACCGGTTCACCACGCAGAGCCGATATAAGGATAAGCGGATTATCCGCGCGTCAGGCCAGGGTGATTTTTGAGAACCGTAAAGTCAATATTTCCGCCGGCAGCCTTTCTGATTATTTACCTGCCTATGGTTCACAGGTTTATCTTATAGATCTCAAAACGGGTAAAGATCCTGTATCCGCTTACCGGGGTAATCTGACTCAGGATCCTGGCTTTGAGGATACTTCAAGTCCGGGTGTTCCCGCCTCTTGTTACGCCTGGAATGAAGGGGACAGGGGAGCAACGTTCTTCGTGGATTCCCGTGAACATTATGAAGGCAACCATTCATTGAGATTGACCACTCCCGTGATGGACAAAGGCAGCAGGTTAAGATTCTTCCCTGTCAAAGTCTCAAACGGCCGGACATATATGATCTCGATACGTGCAAAGACAGATGTAAAGATCAATTCCGGAGAGACAAACTTAAATATTGGTTATCCCGTAAAACCCGACTTAAAATCGCCTTATTTTGAAATAGCGTTGGGAGAATTCGGGAAACAAAGATTTTATCCTCTGGGCGAATGGCAGGAATTTGTAACATCTGTTACAATTCCGCCTGACAATATCCTGCCTCCCAGGGTTAATGTGGTTTTAAGAATGCCCGCTGCAGGAACAGCCTGGTTTGATATGCTTCAGGTTTTCGAAGCCACAGATATTTTCAGGAGCGTTAATCCGGAGTTAAGTGAAAGCTGGAATACGGTGAGGGAGTGAGGGAGCGAGGGAGCGAGGGAGAGAGGGAGCGAGGGAGCGATGGAGCGAGGGAGCGAGGGAGCGAGGGAGCGATGGAGCGAGGGAGCGATGGAGCGATGGAGCGAGGGAGCGAGGGAGCGAGGGAGCGAGGGAGAGAGGGAGCGAGGGAGAGAGCGGGGAGCGATGGAGCGAGGGACGAGAGGGAGCGAGGGAGAGAGGGAGCGAGGGAGCGAGGGAGGGGAAGACTTTGCGATAATATTTGCGAACTTTGTGCTTAAACAAGATAATTAACATGAATAAAACAAATCTGTCACTGTTTTTTGCAGCAACCCTGGTAATCTCATCATGTATGAATCAGCAGCAAAATAAAAACTACTCCGGAAATGCCGGACCTTTGATGCAGAATGCCTACATCAAACTGCCCCTGGGTTCCATCAAACCCGAGGGCTGGCTGAAATCCCAGCTTCAGGCCCAGGCTGAAGGACTTACAGGTAATATTGACGATTTCTGGCCTGACCTGGTAAACTCCTCCTGGAGAGGCGGCGATGGCGAAGCATGGGAAAGAGGTCCGTATTTCCTCGACGGACTTGTCCCCCTGGCCTATCTGCTCGATGACGAGAAGCTTATTAAAAAAGTAAATTCCTGGATCGAGCCAATCCTTTCAAGCAGCAGGGACTCAGGCTGGTACGGGCCTGAAAAAAATAAGGACAGATGGCCCCTTGCCGTGGCTAACAAAGTTCTGATGCAGTACTACGAAGCAACCGCCGACAACCGGGCGCTTGATGTACTTAAGATTACTTCCGTTACCTTCACCAGACACCGCCTGACTGGCCCGATAAGGACTGGAGGGGCGTCAGGGCAATGGAAAATGCTGTGACGGGTTACTGGCTCTACAGACAAACAAAGGAACCATGGATTCTTGAAGTAGTGGAATCTATTCAGAAAAACAGCTCCGACTGGACTTCATACTATGAGAAATTCCCCTGGGATTCTGCTGCATCAGCCAATAAGAAAATCCCCCTCAACTGGGGTCCCGACGGTCTGACAGCACATGTTGTAAATAATGCAATGGCAATAAAGTATCCCGGACTCTGGTATCAGCAATCAAAAGACGAACGGTTCAAAAAAGCAGTCTATTCAGGGATCGCCAAATATGATCTGAACCATGGACAGGCAGGCGGAAGATTTTCAGGCGATGAACATCTTTCAGGAAAGAGTCCGGACAGGGGGACCGAGCTATGTTCTGTTGTTGAGTACATGTATTCTCTCGGGGAACTCTATGCAATTCTTGGAGACAACAGCCTGGCCGACCGGCTGGAATTACTGACATTCAATGCATTGCCTGGAACAACCACAGCCGATATGTGGGCGCATCAGTACGATCAGCAGTCGAACCAGGTACTGGTGAACGGCGACAAAAGAACATGGAGCACCAATGGCAACTATTCGAACATTTACGGACTCATGCCAAACTTTGCCTGCTGTCTTGCCAATATGCATCAGGGCTGGCCAAAATTTGTGGAAAACCTCTGGATGGCTACAAATGATAACGGGCTGATTGCCGTCGCCTACGCTCCATCAGTTTTAAAAGGCAAAGTCGGAAATGGTACAGATGTAACAATCCATGAGGAAACAGACTATCCCTTTAACGGAACAGTAAAATTCAGGATAAGTACCGTTAAACCCGTAAGTTTCCCCCTGTACCTGAGAGTACCCGGATGGGCAGACAACGTCGGGATCGTATATAAAGACAAAACTATTTCAGGTAAAGGGGGTTCCACTGTTAAAATTGATGCCAGATGGAACAACGATGACGTGATTACAATGAGTATTCCCATGGACCTCAGGATCGAAAAGAGGTACAATAATTCTATTTCCCTCCTTCGCGGTCCGCTCTATTTTTCCTTAAGGATTGAAAAGGAGTATAAAAGTGTCAGGATCAACTATGATAATTTTAACTATAAAGGGAGTGTCGATTGGGAGATTCGTCCTCTGAGTGCATGGAATTACGGGCTGATGATCAATGGAAATGATCTCTCGAGAGGATTGGAGGTTACTGAGAATAAAGTAAGTGATCTGCCATTTGCCGATAAAGGCGATATGATCTGGTCGGCTGATTCCTCAGAATATTTTCCATGGGACAAGGATGCAGCAGTTGTGATCACCACGCGGGGAATGAAGATCCCGGGGTGGACATTAAAGGACAATTCAGCTGACATCCCTCCGTTCAGTCCCGTTAAACCTGAGGGCACTGCAGAGGTTATTCAGCTTGTGCCGTATGGCTGTGCAAAGCTGAGGATCACTGAATTCCCGGTCATAGATATCACACAGGTTGTGGATGTTATCCGTTAAAAGTTAGCCGGGGCTGTTTAAAAAGTCTAAATCTAGCCGTCAACCTAACGAATAAGAAAGCATATGAGTCAAACTGTATGCAACTGATTCGCAATCATTTACATTTCCCCTCCTTTTCAAGGAGGGGTGGCCGGGAATATAGATTTTGAGGGGTTTACAATCTGTTTTCCCGGCCGGGGTGGTTACTTGAATCAACCACCCCGGCCAGACGAATTTAGTTTCTGCCTGTAAGATGATTTCACCGTCTGGCCACCCCTCCTTTAAAAGGAGGGGAAACTTATTTAATTGTGTTTCAGCTAATTAAATAATTCTTAGTCTAAAACTGATTCTTAAGATCGGCTATGCCTAAAGGGGGCTATACTTTAAGTCCCCTTCAGGGGATTTAGGGGTCGACTTCTCAGTGGATCTCTGTGTAAGTTCTTATTTTTTTTAGTTAAATAGGATCAGTCTTTTCCCTGAGCCATAGCTTTTCTTCAATGGAGAGGTGAGGACCAAGTTTATCATAAACTTCAGAATGGTACGAATTCAACCACCCAATCTCCTTTGGATCCAGGAGCGATTTATCGATCAGCGATTTTTCGATGTAACACAACGAAACAGTATCGAATTTCAGGAACTGACCGAATTCTGTCTCCTCATCCTCATAGCACAGTATCAGGTTTTCGATCCTGATCCCGTATTCACCCTCCCTGTATAGAGCAGGTTCATTCGAGGTCAGCATTCCCGGCCGGATTTCAGTTTTGTTATCAGCAGGACTAATACTCTGAGGCCCTTCGTGAACATTCAGACAGAAGCCTACTCCATGCCCTGTTCCATGTCCAAAGTTCAATCCGGAATCCCACAAGGGTTTCCGTGCAAGTGAATCAAGCTGATAACCCTTCGTTCCTGCCGGGAATTTTGCCATGGCAAGATCGATATGCCCCTTAAGAACAAGAGTAAAATCTCTTCTCTGGCGGGGTGAAGGGATCCCGACCGGAACCGTTCTTGTTATATCAGTAGTTCCATCCATATATTGCCCGCCGGAATCAATTAAGAGTATACCCCTCTCCCCTATTTCCGAACTCCCGGCAGAACCAGGCGCATAATGAGGCAGGGCGCTGTTTTCATTAAAGGCTGCAATTGTTTCAAATGAGGGTCCAAGAAATTCCTGCTGTCGGGATCTTAATTCCAGTAACTTTTCGGCAAGTGAAACTTCCGTAACCGCTACTCTGCCAGCGATTGTTTTCAAACCAGAAAAAGAATTTCGTTAATGCAACTCCGTCTTTAACCATCACATCACCTATGTTCTTAATTTCCGTTTTATTCTTTACGGCTTTAAGTCCTGATGGGATACTTACATCCTCTATTAGCTTCGCCTTTTTTGAAACCAAATCAAAGAATGACATCGATGTTGTTAAAGGATTTATCAATACCGAAGCACCGTCGGTTACGGCAGCAATTATTTCAAATGTATCCTCATAAGGCAAAATGACGACACCTGAATCGTCAAATTCCTTTGCCAGACGAGGTGGAATTTTGCTTTCGCCGGCAAAAAGCAATACCTGTTCCATCCCTATAAGGGCATAGGATAGCAAAAGAGGGCTATATCTAAGATCGCTTCCCCTAATATTGAGCAGCCACATTATGTCGTCGACCGATGCAAGAAAATGATAATCAGCATTTTTCCTGATCATCTTATCACGAACCTCGTTTATCTTCGTCAGTCTTTCCTTTCCGCAATATCTTGAAGGATGATCAAAGGCCATTGAGGCCGGCATAGCTGGCCGGTCAGTCCAGAGTTCAGTAACCGGGTCAAAATCGGTTACAAAAACCGGACCTTGCTTTTTAAGACCTCTTTCAATTCTTCTGAACTGAGACATCGAAAAGATCCTTCCATCAAGCCCAACTTTCTGGCCCGGCAGAGAAATTTCAGAAATAAAATCGGGATAGTCATTTCCCTTTGAAGCTGAAGGTTTTACAAATTCAAATCCTGAGCCGTAAAGTTGTTTTTCGGCCTGGATGAAGTATCTGGAATCAGTCCATAAACCGGCAAATGTATCAGTTACAACTACTGTGGCAGCCGATCCGGTAAAACCTGTGAGCCATTGAATGATGCGCCAATGGTCAGGAACGTATTCTCCAAGGTGAGGGTCAGAGGATGGGATTATGCAGGTGTCGATGCTGTTCTCTCTGAGGGCAGCCCGAAGAAGAGCCAGCCTTTCAACAGATAAATTCATAAATTCTTGATTTCTGTTACCAGGCTCTGCAGTGTATTTTTTGCATCCCCAAACAGCATTCGGGTCTTTTCATCAAAAAACAGCATGTTTTCAATGGCTGCATACCCCTTGCCCATACCGCGCTTCATTACGATAATATTCCTGGCATCACGCACCTTGATAATGGGCATCCCGTAGATCGGACTTGAGGGATCATCCTCTGCAGCAGGATTTACAACATCGTTTGCTCCGATTACAATAACTACATCGGTATTTGGCAGATCGGGATTGATCTCGTCACTCTCAATAAGCTGTTCGTAGGGAACGTCAGCTTCAGCCAGAAGAACATTCATGTGGCCGGGCATTCTTCCGGCTACAGGATGAATCGCATATTTCACTTCCACACCCTTTTCATCCAGAAGCTTGTCAAGTTCATGGCATACGTGCTGAGCCTGGGCAACTGCCAGCCCGTAACCCGGGACTATAACCACCTTCTTTGAATAACTGAGAAGAATTGCAGCATCAGAAATTGAAATTTCCCTGACCACACCGCCTGCAGCGACATTTGATTTTCCTCCTCCGCCGAAAACACCGACAATTACATTTAATAATGAGCGGTTCATCGCTTTGCACATCAGTACAGTAAGAATAGTACCGGCAGAACCGACAAGAATACCCCCGGTAAGCATAGCCTGGTTGTTGTACAGGAAACCGCCCATTGCCGCTGCAACGCCTGTGAATGAATTAAGCAGGGAGATAACCACCGGCATATCAGCCCCTCCGATGGGCATCACAAATAACACCCCATAAATTATAGCAATGACGAACATGATGTAAATCATAGGAGTAAGTTCAGCGCTGGAAGCCACCTGACGTGTCATTATGAATACGATGAATCCTATCAGCACAGCAAGGATCGTAAGATTCACATACTTCAGAGCCTTTATTCTCAGGTCGCCGATCCGGCCATCGAGCTTCCCGAAGGCGATCATACTCCCTGCCCAGGAGACTGTACCTATCAACAAGACCAAGAAGTATTGCAAGAACGTGTCCGTTTGCCATACCGCTTTTTGCAATAAGTTCAGGACTGACATGAGGGAACTCCATCATTGATATTAAGGCTGCGGCTGCACCCCCCATCCCGTTAAAGAAAGATACCAGCTGTGGCATTGCAGTCATCTTTACCTTTCTTGCAATGATCCAGCCGATTATCGACCCTATAAGAATAGCAGCAAGTATCCAGGGTATATTGCCAATTGGTTCTCCGTCTTTTCTATGAAAAATGATGGTTGCAACAATCGCAAAACCCATACCAAAAGCGGCAAGCGTATTGCCCCTTCTGGCTGTCAGAGGATGGCTCAGCATTTTTAATCCTATTATAAAGAGAACGGATGCAACTACATAGGTAATCTCCAGTATTGAAGCACCAATCTGCAACTGTGAAATTTCGCTCATCCTGATATAATTAATTGATTTAAGCCTGATTGATTACCTCTTTCTGAACATCTCCAGCATCCTGTCGGTGACAACAAAACCACCCACAACATTCAACGTACCCAATACAACGGCAAGAAATCCGACTATCATCGATCCTGTTGTACTCTGCGTGACCCAGGACAATTATGGCTCCAATGATCACAACACCATGGATTGCATTTGCACCCGACATAAGCGGAGTATGGAGTATGGCAGGGACATTGCTGATCACCTCAATACCAAGAAATATAGAGAGTATAACAATGAAAATTGCCTCCCTGTGCTGCAAGAAAAAATCGAGAAATTTTTCCATGGTTTATTCTATTTTATATTAAGCATTTTCTGAACCCTCTGACTTACATATTCCCCTGAGTGCACAGCGGTTGTACAATTTATGATGTCATCCTCCAGGTTAAGGACCAGGTTACCGTTTTTATCAATCATTATCTTCAGCAGGTTGATGATATTGTGACCCAAACATCTTGCTCGCATCATATGGCATATCTGAAGGGATAATCGGACTTTCCTATAATTGTAACTCCGTTAACAGTGATCGTTCTTTCCATTTTGAGTCAGCTCGCAGTTACCGCCCGTGGAGGCAGCAAGATCGACTATAACTGAACCTGGTTTCATTGCCATTACTGTATCTTTCAGAACAAGTACCGGAGCTTTTTTCCCGGGTATCTGTGCAGTTGCAATAACGACATCGGAGGCTATTGCCCTTTTTTGGATCAGTTCCTGCTGTTTTCTTTTGAATTCTTCAGTCTGTTCCACCGCATATCCTCCGGCAGCAGCATCTTCCCTTGCACCTTCAACCTCAATAAATTTTCCGCCAAGGCTTTTTACTTCTTCCTTAACAGCAGATCTTACATCAAACACCTCGACCACGGCACCAAGCTTTCCGGCGATTGCCACAGCCTGCAAACCGGCAACGCCTGCTCCGAGTATCAGCACCCTTGAAGGTTTTATTGTTCCGGCAGCCGACATGAACATCGGAAAGAATCTTGGCAAAATTGAAGCTGCTGCAAGTACAGCTTTATATCCTGACAACAGTACCCATAGATGAAAGAATATCCATCGACTGGGCTCTTGTTGTCCTTGGAACCAGGTCGAGGGCAAGCACCGTTAGTCCATGTATACGTGCCTGTTCCAGCCATTCCTGATTTTCTGCACGGATTAACGAGCGGAACAAAGCACCTGTCCTTCCCTGAAAGATTTAAGATCCTCTTCAGCAGGGGATTTACCGAAAGCAGAAGTTCAGATCGGATTATGACCTCATTTCTTGAAAATATTGATGCACCTGCAGTCTGGTATTCCTTGTCGGAAACAAAAGCTTTTTCGCCTGCTTTTTGTTCAACAATTACTTCCACACCCAGTTTTATAAGTCCGGCAACTTCTCCGGGCAGCATTGCCACCCTGTTTTCAGATTCCGGTTCTCTGAGTATGCCAATTATCATATTATGTAAGTTTGGAGTTCGGTGTTATAAAATCGGCCCAATATAGTAAACAAAAACTAAAGCTCTGATAAATTATGTCTTATTACATATATGACCCTGCCTGATAAGATTTTCTCTATGGAACCTCTTTGTCTTCTCTGTGGACCTGCTGTGTAAGTTCTTATTATGTTTTTATTAATTTCTTATAAGGTTATTATCAAGTTCTTATTAAGTTTTTACCAAGTTCTTATTAAGTTTTCTCTAGTCCTTTATTTTTCTCCAAAGAAATTTCTCAACCAGAAATTATTTGCCTCATTCCTTGAATGGATAGCCTTTGCTCCTCCCCATCCATGACGACCGCCCGGATATATCATGAACTCAAATGTCCTTTCCTTCATCCTCTAGTCTTGATATCAGATAAATCGAATTCTGCATGTGTACATTATCATCCACGTCCCCATGAGTCATATAGAGTCTGCCCTTATATTTTTCTGCCCAGGTCAGGGCTGACCCGTCCTTGTATCCTTCCGGGTTATCCTGAGGGGTATCCATAAACCTTTCGGTATAGATATTGTCATAAAGCCGATAATCGGTAACCGATGAACCTGCAAATCCGTGAGTCCAGTAATCAGCGCCTTTAGTAAGTGCCAGGCATGTCATGTAACCTCCGTATGAGCTGCCGGTGATCCCCATCCTGGAGCCGTCAACAAAGGGTTTTGACCGTAACCATTTTACAGCATCCTCATAATCAAGGATTTCCCATTTTCCAAGGGAACGATGCAGGTAATCGAGGCCTTTTTTCCCGAAATGACCCGATCCCCTGTGGTCGACAGTAAAGGTGATTATGCCATTCTGAGCGTACCAGGAAGCATTTTCTCCCTGCCATCTGTTGCTGGTTATATTCTTTGAATTCGGTCCGCCGTAAATTGTAAAGACCACAGGATACTTCTTTGTCTCGTCAAAATTGACAGGGTAAGTTATTATTGCAGGCATATCAAAAAGGCCGTCCGAAGTTTTCAGCTTCAGCATCTCAGCCCTTGAATTTTTGGCTGGATCAAACTGAGGCTGCTCAAACTGATGGATAACCCTGAGTTGTTTCCCTTT
>CAWDYR010000014.1:0-17355 GCA_963806555.1 uncultured Bacteroidales bacterium
AAAATATGACCTCGGGAGGATGGGACCTTTCTAAAGTTGACATGGCATCTCTTAAGGAATCAAAGCTGGCCCTGGTTTTCGGTCAGATGAATGAGCCTCCGGGTGCAAGAGCGAGGGTCGCGCTCTCCGGTCTTTCGGTGGCAGAACATTTCAGGGACGGTGATGGAAAGAGCGGTGGAAGGGATATTCTCTTCTTCATGGACAATGTTTTCCGCTTTACCCAGGCCGGATCCGAGGTTTCGGCACTCCTCGGCAGGATGCCTTCAGCTGTTGGTTATCAGCCGACACTCGCAACGGAGATGGGAGTAATGCAGGAGAGGATCACTTCAACGCGCCATGGTTCCATAACTTCTGTCCAGGCTGTCTATGTACCTGCCGACGACCTTACCGACCCTGCACCTGCAACAACATTCGCCCACCTCGATGCCACGACAGTATTAAGCCGTAAGATCTCCGAACTTGGAATTTACCCGGCTGTCGATCCGCTCGATTCCACATCCAGGATACTGGCTGCCAATATTGTTGGGGAAGCACACTATAACTGCGCTCAGAGGGTCAAAGAGTTACTTCAGAGATATAATGAACTTCAGGATATCATTGCAATCCTTGGAATGGATGAGCTCTCGGAAGAGGATAAACTCGTTGTGCACCGTGCAAGAAGGGTGCAGAGATTCCTGTCACAGCCCTTCCACGTTGCCGAGCAGTTTACCGGAATTAAGGGGGCGCTGGTTTCAATAGATGACACCATAAAAGGCTTCAATATGATCCTTGAGGGAAAGGTCGATCAATATCCCGAATCGGCATTTATGCTGGTAGGAACAATTGAAGATGCCATCGAAAAAGGTGAGAAGATACTGGCCCAGTCGAAATAATTAATGTTGCAGGTTGCGGGTTGCGGGTTGCAGGTTGGTAAAAAATTACATTCTATTGGAATTTAATAACATGCAACATGCAACATGCAACTTGCAACGTGCAACATGCAACATGCAACCAGTGAAAATAAAGGAAGATGAAGATAGAGATCATAACACCTGACCGTAAAGTGTATGAGGGTGAGATTAAATCGGTCCGGGTTCCCGGTAAAAAGGGATCCTTCCAGGTTTTGAAGGACCACGCACCTATCATTTCGACACTTGAAAAAGGATCTGTCATTATTGTTGATCAGGCTAACAAGGAGATTGTTTATGAGATCGACGGCGGTGTAGTTGAAGTCAAAATGAATAAAATAATCCTTCTTGCCGAATCGGTTAGCTAAAAGGACCCGTTATGTCACCTGCTGAATTCCGGAAATATGCCCATGAACTTGTCGACTGGATGGCCGGCTATATGGAAAACGTTGAAAATTACCCGGTCAAATCACAGTTAAAACCCGGTGAGATCTTCAAAAAGATTCCGGGCAGTCCCCCTGAAAAGCCTGAGTCTTTCGGGGCTTTTATGAAGGACCTAGAGGAGATAATCATGCCGGGAATTACACATTGGCAGAGCCCTAATTTTTTTGCCTATTTCCCTGCCAACACCAGTCCTCCGTCGATACTGGCTGAGATGATAATTTCCACACTGAGTGCACAGTGCATGATATGGGAAACGTCGCCCGCTGCAGCAGAGCTTGAGGAAAAGATGATGATCTGGCTGAGGGACCTGATAAAACTCCCGCCTTACTTTGAAGGTGTTATTCAGGATACAGCTTCCACATCTACACTTGCGGCTATTCTTACGGCAAGAGAAAAGAAAACGGACTTCAGGATAAATAACGAAGGCGCTGAAAATGCAGGGACACTCCGGGTCTATTGTTCCGGACAGACACATTCATCAGTCGACAAAGCCGTTAAGATAAGCGGCATTGGTAAGACGAACCTTGTTAAAATCGCTGTGAGGGATGACTTCTCGATGGATGCCCTTAAGCTGAGGGAGGCCGTTGAAAGCGATATAAGCAGGGGTTTTCTTCCCTGTTGCGTCATTGCGACCTTAGGCACCACCGGAACCACTGCCGTTGATCCCCTGATGGCAATAGGAAAGATATGCTCTGAATATCGCATCTGGCTTCATGTTGATGCAGCAATGGGCGGCACTGCGCTTATTCTGCCCGAATTTCAATGGATGCTCGACGGCAGGGAGTATATCGACTCTCTGGTCTTTAACCCTCATAAGTGGATGTTTACCGGCTTTGACTGTTCAGCGTTTTTTATCAGGCAGCCTGAACTTCTGATAAAGACTTTTGAGATCCTTCCCGATTACCTGAAAACAAGGACAAGGGGAAAAGTAAACGATTACCGCGACTGGGGAGTGCCGCTTGGAAGGAGATTCAGGGCATTAAAGCTTTGGAGTGTTATACGGATGTACGGGGTTGAAGGACTTCGCGATAAAGTCAGGCTTCATATCAGGATAGCTTCCGAGCTTGCTTTAAATATATCGCATGAGCCTGACTTTGAGATTCTTGCGCCTGTTGTTATAAATGTAGTCTGCTTCCGGTACAAACCGGCATCGGCTACTGAGCAGGAGATCAACAGCCTGAATGAAACGTTGAACCACAGGCTAAACGATAGCGGAAAGATCTACCTGACCCATACCATAATTGAAGGTAAATACACTCTCCGGATGGTAACCGGCCAGACAAACGTGACAATGGAACATGTTACCAGGGCATGGGAACTCATAAAGTCTACAGCCAGAAATCTTTAGGCTGCCTCAGATCAGATCTTTCGCCTTCCGATACTCATTCCGAAAAGATCGATATTGAACAGCAGCTTAAAATAGGGCATCTCGTCTAACCGACGCCATGATGCCTGAATTCCTGAGGAGATCATAAAAGGCAGCCTGAAGAGATAGAAATCTGATACCAGCTCTATTCCGAACGATGTGAACTTTTCAGTATAATTATGATGTTCCGTTGTTTCTACCCGGTATCCCAATGAATCTAACCGGGAAATAAAAACATAGTTGTCAGTCCCCCGGGTGATGTCGTAGAAGAAATCTGCCCGGATCCTGGGGAGGTATAAAATACTCCCCAAATTAAAGTCGGGGTAAACAACCGGTAAGAAATAATCCATCGAACCATACTGAAGTTCCAATGGTATGATATCCACATAGTAAGGATCATCGTTCAGGGTTCTGGCTCCAATATAACCCCTTGAAAAAGAAGTCCGGTTATCCAGAATGAATTTTTCAGGAGCCTGTTTTTCAGCCTCAATGCGTAGTCTAATGCCCTGGTCCTTTAGAATACCGGGGAAATAAAATGCGCTCCTCACAGTTGTAACGTGACCGAAAAGTTCTTTATCAGACGGGTAGAATGAACGGCTTACATCCAGAACCTGCCCCCATTCTGGATAAATGTCACGAACCGCCTGTCTGCTGAAGTTTGAAATGTAAATTCTTCCCGTGACCTGATTTTGAAGGTTATCATAAGCCCCCTTTTCCCTCAGATAGATGTAGTTATTCTGTATTTTTGATGTCGCTGAGAGGTAAAGGTTTTGTGAGAAACGGCCTCCCCGGAAATATAACGGAAGGGATATGGTATTTGCCAGATCATATCCGGCTTTAATAACATCAGGATCCGGCACTGACTCAGGAGGTCCCAGTTTTTCTACAGCCGGTTTGTGACCGTAATCCAACCTTGTTTCCAATGGGAGATACCAGCCTGCCCATTTTATTCCGGTATGGAACATATGCCGGTTATCAGAGTATTCATAGCCGATGGTGGATATCAGGGTGCTGAGGTTATTCTGTGTCGCCAGTGTAAACCCCGGCCTGATTGCGGTGGGGTCCGATTTCACCGCTTCGAGGTCGGCATAGAAGGGCATCCAGCTATGAAACCTGAAGAGGTGCTGCCATTTTCTGTATGGCCGGGGATTGTATATCTGATCAGAAACAACCTCTGGCTGATCCGGAACCGGTTTGAATCTGCTGATCAGATAAGATGAGGCAGCAGGTTTGATAACCACATTTTCAGGAAGAGTTGTATGGCAGATGTTGTTCCCGCTGGAAGAATAGTCTGCAAAAAGTAAAGAATATCCTCTTACGTTAAGGTCGCTTACCCCGAACCTTGAGTTTGTAAGCGGAACGACTCTCTTATCAGGTTTAAGAAGCCATACATTGTCAGTCCCCAGGTAAGAACTTATAAAAAACAGGGAGTCATTTCTGAGAAAGGCAGACTGAAGGTCGTTGTTGTCAGGTTCTATAAGGGTTATCCAGCTTTTATCTGTCATTTTGTAGCACATGATGCCTTCTCCCTGATGTGTTAAGGAGATAACAGTAACATTTTTGCCGGTTTCGTCCCATTGGGGGCGTTGGAGATAAGCGTTTCCGGGTGAGGGTATACTCCGGAGGATGTTACCGTTCCAGGAATCGATGATAACAAGGTTATTTTTGTTTTCGATTGTGTTTTCGGCTGCGGCAATGAAGTTACCGTCTGGTGAAATGGATGCCGACATGTACCGTGTTTTAACCGAAAGCTGCCGGGTTGAGTTCTTCTTCAGATCGCGCACCATTATCACCGACCAGGCTCTGTTTTCCCATCTTGGATCGTTATGGGTCTCAACCCATATAAGCTTGCCCTTTGCAAATGAGATGAACCATGGATGGCCATTACCCGGAACATATATCCGTTTTTCGGACCTCAATGAGGGATTAATAAGAACGAATGAAGGAACATCCGACAGGGAAGTTTTGACAGCAATAATACTATCCTGACCTGCAATTACAGGGGAATAGTAATTAATATATCCCCGCTTCGGCGGGCTTAATTCTTCAAATGATTCGCTTCCTGATTCCTTATCGGCGGCCTTCCAGAGCGTATTAAGAGTATCGAAAGTTTCCCTGAAAAGCTTCTTTTTGGTAAGGCCGGCATTTGCGGTTAAGCTGAAGTTTACGGGATTTAATGTAAAAGGCGCATTGGCTGTATATCTCAGTGCCTTTTTCCATAGGCTGGAATCATATTTTGCATATGACCACGCCATCATCTGGAAACCCGATTGATAATGATCCGGAACGAAGTTCCTGAAGGATCCGTTTACGATCTTATCATATTTGTACATCCTGCCTTTTTCAAGCGCTATGGCTTTCAGTTGTTTCTGAAAGGAAGGCGCCCTGCCACGCCCCGATCCTGTAAGAACCGATTCCGAAAAAACGGCATCGCCTTCAAGGAACCAGAGCGGAAGAAGCGATGACACCACTCCGGGAAATTGCTGTCCCAATAAAAATGACATTGCTCTGGTAAATCCTCTATCAAGGCTTTCCATCTGCAGAACATGGGTGAGTTCGTGAATTGCCAGCTGCGTGTCGGGATCCAGCGGAATGGAATTCTGCTCCGGAGTGGGGTATAATTCCATCCTGCTTGGAGCCCAGGCAACATAACCATTTGATTCAATAGTATAATTATGGATGATAACCGGAATTTTGAACTTTCTGTCCGGGTAGAGAGTTGTCAGCTTTGTATATGCCTCATCAAGCGACCTGGCAAAATTTATCCCCTGCTGACCATAAGATTTTGGGTAGATAACTGTAAAACGGCCGGTTTTTATCTGAAGCCACTTCAGCGATCCGGGATCCTGACCGGTATCATAGTACTGAGCATAAGCAACTGGTGCGATAATCAGACAAAAAAACCACAAAAGAATCTGCCTGGACCTCATAGAAAAATAATTTTTCAAATTTACTAAAATAAGTGACCGGAGTTTACCGGGTACTGGTTTGAAAAAATTGACTAATTTCGGCGTTTGATCTTGCATATAAGACATTGAACAAATTCAATTCCTGACCAATGAAGCAATACAGGTTAATAAACAACATAGCAGGATGGGCTGTATTTACAATTGCGGCTGTTACCTATCTGTTAACAATCGAACCGACAGCAAGTTTATGGGACTGCGGTGAATACATTGCATCCGCCTTTAAACAGGAAGTCGGACATCCTCCCGGAAATCCTGTTTTTATGGTGATGGCAAGGTTCTTCACCCTTTTTGCGGGGGGAAATACAGCGCATGTTGCCGCTATGGTTAATTCAATGTCGGCGCTCGTAAGTGCATTTACTATTCTTTTTCTTTTCTGGACAATAACACATCTTGCAAGGAAGATCATTATAAAGGATGAATCAGGATTCACATTTGGCAATATGGCTGCGGTTATTTCTGCAGGGCTTACCGGAGCTCTTGCCTTTACTTTTTCTGATTCATTCTGGTTCTCTGCTGTTGAAGGAGAGGTTTATGCAAGCTCATCGCTTTTTACAGCAGCCGTCTTCTGGGCAATACTTAAATGGGAAGATGTTGCCGATGAAGAGTATGCGAACAGATGGCTTATCCTTATCGCTTTCCTGATGGGTCTCTCGATAGGTGTACATCTGCTCAATCTCCTGACCCTGCCCGCAATTGTTCTTGTTTTTTACCTGCGGAAACATGATTTTACCTGGAAAGGCTTTCTGATCTCGTTGGGGATTTCGTTTTTGTTGCTTGCGCTCCTGATGTTTGGAATTATGCCCGGGGTGGTTACGATTTCGTCAAAGCTGGATCTGTTTTTTGTGAATACGCTTGGATTGCCTCCCAACAGCGGAATGATATTTCACTCTTTGCTTTTGACTGCACTGTTTGTGCTGGCAGTCAGAACAACCTTGTCATCAAAGGACAAGATCAGGAATGCAGGCTTTTCAGCCGGAGCTATGATGCTTACGGGAATATGGGTAATTTCCGGTTCTGCGTTCCTGAATCTGTTGATGCTCGCCGCAACCGTCTGGTTTATCTGGTATATTGCAGGAAGGGACAGGGTGGTCCTGAACACAATACTGACCGCCACTATGATGATAATGATTGGCTATTCAACAAATGCAATAATTGTGATACGGGCCAATGCAAATCCTCCGCTTAATGAGAACCAGCCTGAGAATCCGTTCAGCCTGCTTTACTTCCTGAACAGGGAGCAATATGGCGAAAGGCCGCTTTTCCGCGGACCCTATTTCAATGCTCCGGTAACTGATTACAAAAACGGCAAGCCTAAATATGTACTTGAGAATGGGAAATATAAGATTAGCACTTATAATCTGGAGCGTGAGTATGATCCAAGATTTATCACCCTCTTCCCGCGTATGTGGAGCGATGTAGGTGAACATGAGGCAATTTACAAGGAATGGGGAAAAGTAAAAGGGACCCCTGTTTCGGTCACAAACCAGTCGGGTGATAAGGAAATAATAAGGAAACCGAAGTTCGGAGAGAACCTGAGGTTCATGTTCTCCTATCAGTTCGGGTATATGTATTTCAGGTACTTTATGTGGAATTTCTCAGGCAAGCAGAATGATACCCAGGGAAGCGGAGGCGCCGTAAATGGGAACTGGATAACGGGAATAAGATTCCTGGATGAACCAAGGGTCGGATCGCCCGATCTTCCCCCGGGAATGGATAAGGATACTTCGCGGAATAAATATTACCTTCTGCCTTTCATTCTGGGGCTGGCAGGGATTTTTTACCAGGTGAACCGTGATTACAAAAACTGGTGGGTGATATTGCTCCTGTTCCTCATGACGGGGGCTGCAATCATTTTCTATCTGAATCAATCCCCGAATCAGCCAAGGGAGAGGGATTACGCCTATACAGGCTCGTTTTATTTCTTTGCTGTCTGGATAGGGCTCGGAGTGCTGGCTGTTTATGAGGGCATCTCCAAGCTTACGGGAGGGAAGATAGCCGGACCACTTGCAGGGGTGTTGTGCTTCTTTGCAGTACCGGTCATAATGGGTTCCGAAAACTGGGATGACCATGACCGGTCCGGCCGTTATCTTGGCAAGGGATGTTGCATTTAATTACCTCAACTCGTGCGCCAGGGATGCAATTCTTTTCACCAACGGAGATAATGATACCTTCCCTCTCTGGTATGCCCAGGAAGTGGAGGGCGAAAGAACCGACGTAAGGGTATGCAACCTGATGCTTCTCAACACCGACTGGTATGTAAACCAGATGAAGCGCAAAACGTATGAATCAGATCCCCTGCCGGTTACATTACCGGTGCAGAAATATTATGACGGTATCAATAACCAGGTCTTTATTGTTGAGAAGACCAAAGACCCTGTCGATATTTCTACGATTATTGATTATGTGAAGAGCGATAATAAAGCCACAAAGGTTCAGATCTCGGCTACTGAGATCCTCGACATAATCCCGTCAAGAATCATAAGGATCCCGGTCGATTCAGCAAGGGTTATTGCGTCGGGAACCGTAAAACCTGAGGATGCCGGCAAGATCGTGCCTTATATCGACATTACCCTGAAGGGAAATTCAATCCTGAAAAGCCAGCTGATCGTCCTTGACATTCTGGCACACAATAACTGGGAGCGGCCCGTTTATTTTGTTACAGGTTATCATAACGATGCTATGGGCCTTGAAGAGTATTTCCAGCTCGAGGGGCTTGCTTACCGGCTTGTCCCGATTAAATCCCCGAACAAAAGCTTTGTTGACTACGGCAGAATAGATTCTGATATATTGTATGATAACATTATGAACAAGTTTGTATGGGGCGGAGCAAATAAGCCTGACGTAAACCTTGATTATAACCATATCAGAACGCTGATTGTAATAAAATCAAGGCTCAACTATGCACGGCTTGCCAGAGCGCTTGCCTCAGAAGGTAAAAATGAGAAGGCGCTTGAGGTGCTCAATCGTTGCCTGGAAGTGCTTCCGGTTGACAGATTCATCTATGATCCCTATTACACTGACCTTATTGAAGCATTTTTTCTTGCGGGCAATGCTGAAAAAGCGCTTGAGATGACAAAGGAGATGTGTGAGTACTATTTCAAAAGACTAGATTATTTCCTGAGGCAAAACCCCTATGTCATCAGCTCCGCCGAGTATGAGATCCAGACTGCTATTCAGTATTCATCAAGAGCGGCAGGATATTGTGAAGCAAATGGAAATAAGGAAGCAGCGGAAGAGATAAACAAGAAACTTGAGGGATACTATTCAGAGTATGTAGGGAAGCAACAGCCGGTGGAGCAATAGTTTAGTGGCGGGATTTCACTGAAGAGTGGGCTTCCTGCTTCAGGTATTTTTCGAGAAGTGAATAGACACTTTCCGGATAAATGGGCTTAAGAATATATTCGTTTACACCGGCGATGTATGCATCTGATTTGGACTGCTCAGAGGAATAGGCAGTTATCATCAGTACCGGTACATTCCTTCTCTCCTTTCTGAAGATCCTTGTACAATCAATACCGTTTACAAGGGGGATAAGAAAATCCATAATTACAAGGTCAATTTTTGCCTCCTTACTGGCAATGTAATCAACAAAGTCGGTACCGGTCCGGAATTTGACTACATCGGCCCCTGAGCTTTGAAGCAGAGTTTCATAATAACGTATTGACGGAACATCATCCTCTACAATAACAATTGTTTTATTATTTAAGGCTAGGCTGCTGAAGTTCAGAGACATTGTTAATTTGTTATGACACCTGTAAAACTAGTACAAGATACAAATGTCAGTTCAATAATCAGTTTCAGTTATGAACAAATTATTAACAAATTTAATGCCATACATACCAGATTTCGGATTTTAAATGCAGGGGACAATGATCTACCGGCATTCCCAGGATATCCTCGTATTTCCTGAGACCACATCTTTTGCCGACTCAATGGCTATAAGGTCGGCGTCGCAATATTCAGCCTCAGCCCCTGAATGTGCAGGAATATCATTGACATAAGTTACCTGCTTGCATATCTTGCATGAATTCAGAGCCTCGCAGGAGTGTAAATGCCAGGGTCATAAAAACAAAGGTGGCGCCAACTATAAATTTCCGCTTCATCAGCAAGTGCTTTGGACTTAAAACTAACAAACAAAACTTCACAGGGTTCATTTTTATCTAATAACGTGGTTTATTTAAAATTATTAAGTACATTGATGCAACAATTTTGTAAAACCAAAGTCCTTAAGCTGGAATGAAAGTATAAAACAGTAAAAATTCAGGTCATGGAAGATATTCGGATGAAAAAACATGTAACCGTGGTAGCAGCCCTTCATATTGGATTTGGGATCCTCGGTCTGGTAGCAGCGCTGACAGTTTTCTTTGCACTTCATTTTGCAAGAGGATTTGTGAATGGCGATGATGTAGGTAACATGGTATTGGGGTTCTTATCAATTAGCCTGCCCCTTCTTATCGGATTTATGTCGACGCTGGGGCTTGTTGGTGGCATCGGCCTTTTATCGCTGCAACCCTGGGCAAGATACCTGGTGATAGTTGTTGCCGCCCTCGGGTGTCTGAATATCCCTATAGGAACGCTCAAGGGAGTTTATTCCCTGTGGGTTCTCTTTCAGAACGAAACCGTCAAATTATTCCAGCCCAAGGCAATGGTATAATATACCAGAGTCGTCTTTTCGAATATTTTATATCATAAATACTTCCACAGAAGCCCTCTGAGGGACTTGGTGTATGGTCTGAACTCTGTGAGAATTCGGGATTGCAAGAGAAGAAATTTTTTAAAAAGTCTAAATCATACCGCAAAGTCGCAAAGGAAACACAGAGTTCCACAGAGGTACAATTTAGTATTAACTCTGTGGATCTCTGTGACTTCTCAGTGGAACTCTGCGTAAGTTTTTACATGCTTTGCGGTTAAGAACCGGGAATTGTTTAAACAATCCCGGACTTTTAAGACAACCTCTGCTGTTTTTTTTCTAAATTGTCGCAAAATCACTTCTATGAGCGACGACAACAAGATCATCTTTTCAATGTACCGGGTTGGAAAGTCATTCCCGCCTCACCGGCAGGTGCTTAAGGATATTTCACTCTCATTTTTTCTGGGTGCAAAAATCGGAATAATAGGTCTGAACGGCTCCGGGAAATCAACTCTTCTTAAAATAATTGCAGGACTTGAAAAGGAGTACCAGGGAGAAGTAACTTTCCTGCCGGGGTATTCTGTCGGTCATCTGCCGCAGGATCCTCTTCTGGATGATACCCGTAGCGTCCGTGAGATAGTTGAGGAGGGTGTAAAGGAGACGATGGATCTTATAAAGGAATATGAAAGAATAAACCAGCGTTTCGGTGAACCTGAGGTTTACGAAAATCCGGATAAAATGCAGCAGCTGATGGACAGGCAGGCGGCGCTGCAGGAAAAAATCGACTACCATGATGGCTGGAATATAGACCATAAGCTTGAAAGGGCAATGGATGCACTCAGATGCCCCGAGAGCGATGCAAGAGTCAATATTCTTTCAGGAGGAGAGCGAAGAAGGGTTGCCCTGTGCAGACTTCTTCTCCAGCAACCTGATATCCTGCTGCTCGACGAGCCTACAAACCACCTTGATGCCGAATCGGTGCAATGGCTTGAAACAACCCTCAAACAATATCACGGAACGGTTATCTGCATAACCCACGACAGGTATTTTCTTGATAATGTCGCCGGCTGGATACTGGAACTCGACAGGGGAGAAGGAATCCCATGGAAAGGCAATTATTCATCATGGCTTGAACAGAAGGCAAAACGTCTTGAGGTTGAAGAAAAGGGAAATGTAAAAAGAAGAAAGATCCTTGAGAGGGAACTTGAATGGGTAAGAATGTCTCCCAAGGCACGGCAGGCAAAATCAAAAGCCAGGCTTGGAGCTTATGAGAACCTCCTTAACCAGGATGTAAAAGCAAAGGAGGAAAAGCTTGAAATATTCATTCCTAACGGACCCAGGCTGGGAGATAAGGTGATAAAAGCGGTCAAAGTCACAAAATCATTTGGTGATAAAGCTGTTGTTTGAGGATCTCGAATTCAATCTTCCCCCTAATGGGATTGTAGGTGTTATCGGCCCGAACGGGGCAGGCAAGACAACTCTTTTCAGGATGATAATGGGTCAGGAAAAACCCACAAAAGGCGATTTTCAGATCGGCGAAACTGTTGTGCTTGGATATGTCGACCAGGCTCATGCTGCAATCGATCCTGCCAAGACGGTTTATGAAGTTATCTCAGGCGGACAGAACGATATTATGGTAGGGAACAGGCTTGTGAATGCCAGGGCTTACGTTTCGCGGTTCAACTTTACGGGAGCTGATCAGGAAAAGAAATGCGGTGTGCTTTCAGGAGGTGAAAGGAACAGGCTTCATCTTGCACTCACCCTTAAATCGGGCGCAAATGTGCTGCTTCTCGACGAACCGACAAATGATATAGATGTAAATACGCTCAGGGCACTGGAAGAGGGTCTTGAAAACTTCGCAGGCTGTGCTGTTATCATCTCCCACGACCGCTGGTTCCTCGACCGTGTTACAACACACATGCTCGCTTTTGAAGGCAACTCAAAGGTTGTATGGTTCGAAGGGACTTATTCCGACTATGAGGAGAATTACAAAAAACGGGTGGCTGATACAACACCGGTAAGGATCAAATATAAAAAGCTGATTTGACTGTACCGCAAAGAACCAGCTGCCTGGATCTTAGCGTAACAGGTCTGCGGGATCTGCGGGGAAATGAAATATATTGTTACCATCTAGTAAGGACATTATGAATTTAAGAATCCTTTTTCTGACAAATTTGATCGCTTGTTTTTCGATCGTAATTTCAACACCCCTGTTTTGCCCAGATCGGCACCCGCTTCCCCTCTGAAAAGAAGATAGTTACTGATCCTGTCACGGGAACCCAGCTTACATTCCTTACAGGCAAACCTGCAGGTGATTCAAAGATCTACCAGACCCACCGCCAGTGGACAGCCGATGGGAAGTGGGTTATTTTCCGTTCCAACAGGGTACGCGGGGAAGCAATGGCTGTAAATGAAAAAACAGGGGTTATTATCCAGGTTTCAGAAGGTGGTTTCACCGGGATGCTCAACGTAGCTCAGAAATCGATGAAACTCTATTTCATGAGGTTTGCCTCTCAGGAACCTGGCCAGTCCCGTAACAGGTCTATCAGTGTGATTGAGGTAGATCTCGAAAAGCTGTTTGCAGACAGTGAAGCTGGTAAGCTGAAGAATGCTGATACATACCAGAGGATCTGCGGCATTACACCTGCTGACCTGGGTGCCGGCGGCGATATGGCCCTTGACGCTGATGAGGCTGTTGTTTATTTCAGGGTAGGGAAAGAAGAAGCTGCAAAGCACCTTCCTGCCGGTACAAAAATGGAATCCAACTTCGGACCGAGAAATATGGGCGCCGGACCTTCCGGGATCGGCTCTATGAATATAAAGACCGGAGAGATAAAGTCTGTAGTGGCAGTACCCTTCCAGATAGGTCATATCCAGACTAACCCGTGGGTTCCCGGGGAGATTGTGTTTTGCTGGGAGACAGGCGGGAAAGCGCCCCAGAGAACCTGGACGGTAATGGCAGACGGGACTGGTCTGCGGCCTTTATATCCTGAGTCAGATTATGAATGGGTGACTCACGAAGCAGTTATCACCAGGGATGAGGTTGCAATTGCATTAATGGGTCACAGACCGGTTGGCATTGCAGCCCGACAGGGAGGTGAAATGGCTACGGGAAAACCTGCAGATCCGGCAAATCCGGGACAGGAGCCTGGCTGGGGACCATCAGGGACCCGCGAAAAACCTACAGGCCTCGGAATAGTTAATCTACGGACGAGGGAGATGACTATAGCCGGACAAACGCCATCAGGCAGCGGACTATGGCACGTAAATGGCTCGGGTGACGGACGGTGGGCTGTGGGGGATGATTTTTCACGGGGCATTTACCTGATCGACAGGCATTCACACGAGATGATACTACTTTCAACGGGACATAAAGTAACTGCTGCTGATCACCCGCATCCTACCTTCAGTCCCGATGGAACCAGGATAGAAATTCAATCTGCAATGCTGTCGGAGGATAACAGATCGATGAATATCTGCATTATCCCTGTGCCGGAAGAGTGGTTAAAAAGAAATTATTAAATCCATATAATCCAAAAAAATCAACACAATCTGCCATGGAAAAAGATGTTTCCCGCAGATTTCGCTGATTTACGCAGATAAAAATCAAGATTTTAGAGAGCTTTCGTTAGTTTTCAATCAGTTCTTCAACAATCCTGACTGAATCCGATATGCATTTTTCGCAGATAACTTCGTGCAGGTTATTCTCCTTTATATAACGTTGACCCTCTTCTGTTCTGAGGTCACAATTTAAAAGTGACTTGCAGTCGAGAACACCGTAAATTGATTTGAATCTCTCGCTGAATTTCTGAATGCCGGCATAAGTTTCCTCTTTTCTGTCCCTGTTATTGAAATGCTTTCTGCAGACATGGATCCCGAGAACCATGAAGGAACCGGTAGCAGCGCCGCATGTTTCCTGCAGACGGCCCATTCCGCCACCGAAACCGCATGATATCCTGGCAGCCATTTCCCTGTCGAAAGTAAGATCATCCGAAAAGGCTATCACAACCGACTGTGCACAGTTCATTCCGCCTCTGAATAGTTCAACCGCATTTTCTGTTTTTGATTTCATCGTTTCAGGTTATAGTTTTAAACTTGATGCCATCTTCTTTACAGATACTTTTGATAAGTCGCCGTCCCGACATTATCGATGTTGGCAACCCCCCTCCCGGTTCTACCCACTGTCCGCACATGTAAAAGTTTTTCAGGCCGGGTAAAGTCTGTTTCATAGGCTTCATTATGACGTATGAATTGGCGGGAGTTATGAGCCATCCTTCGAAACTGCCCTTCCAGTTGCCGGTGTACCTTTCAAAGGTCATCGGAGTTGCAATATCTATCATTTCAACCTGATCCTTGATACCCGGGTAACGGTGATCAAGCTGTTCAACAAGCAGGCGTCCGATCTCTTCTTTTTTCTGTTGATATAATGTTTTGTCCTCCGAAAGTTTTTTCCAGTAATTGTAGTCAGTCTCCAGGGTGATCGTCAGAACGGATTTACCCGCAGGAGCCAATGAAGGATCATGATTAAAAAAATGAAGCCAGATCCTGTCACGGACCGAGTCTCCGATTTCGACCGGTTTTTCCAGGGGAACGCTTATACCGGAAACAGTCAGTGGCTCTTCACCGAATGTTCTGTTCACGCCAATTCCTGCGAATATGATAGGATAAAAGAGAGGCCATTTCTGGTAGATATCCTTGATTTTGCTGTCTGCATAATTTTCGCCAAGCATCTTAAAAATTGTAGTGAACCCGTCAGCGGCGGAAACGACTTTGGAACAGCGGTGTTCGGTGCCATCGTCCAGCCTGATGCCAACGGTCCTGTTTTCTTCAACCAGGATCTTTTCAACGCGGCTGTCATAGGAAATGATTCCTCCGAGCTCCTTATACCTTGCCTCCAGCGCCAATGACATCGGCATAGATCCGCCCATAGGATAACCTGCGTTCCGGTTATGAAGGTAAGCAAATGTAAACAGCATGAAAAACAATGAGAAGTCGGGGATCCATGCTTCCCTGAATGCCTGGCTGAGGAGAGGATCCTTAAATCTTGCGGCAAAATCAACAATTGTAGTCTTCATCCATTTTTGCATTTTCCTGCCGTTCATAATGAATATTAAGCCAAATCTGATCTGCTTTAAAATACGTTTCAGAAAGGGATCACTCTTGAGAGGCTGGTCAAAGGGCAGACACATTCTGATCCCGTCGGTAAATTCCCTGATTGTCTTTTCATCGCCGGGAGAGAAATCGAGCAGATGTTTTTCAAGCCTGTCAACATCACTATAGAAAATAACTGAACGTCCGGAGGAATCTTCAAAACGCATATACTCATCCATGTCGATAAACTGCCTGTTTTGAGCTATACCGACTTCCTCCCAGAAATCGTGCATGCCGCTTTTTGGGGACGACCCCACAAGCCAGTGGATGCAGCCATCGATGGTAAAACCTTTGCGTTTCCAGGAGGTGCATAATCCGCCGGGTTTATCGTGCATTTCAAAGATTTGGGTTTTGTAACCGTTCATGCGGGCATAAATTCCTGCTGCCAGACCTGCGAAGCCGGCTCCGATAATGATCATTGAATCGTCAGTTGAATTATTCATTTTTAGCATCCTTGATGGGTAAACAAATTTAGACTTAATTGGCTGAGAACTGCAAATGTTCAATGACAAAATGTATATTCGGGTATTACAATTTTTTTGTTATTTTTGGTTCTGAAAAAACATAAACAAAATCAAATATGAAAAAAGCTCTTATAGGAATTGCCGGCGTACTGATACTGGCAATAGTAGTCGTTTTATTCATTAATGCAAGAGAAGGCGTTAAGGTAGCTAAGAAAGCAGGGACTGAAATGAAATCGGATTGCGGAAAGTGCCCAATGGCAACTCCGGCTGCCTGCCCTGAACATTCGGCTGCTGCAATGGAAACGGCAAAACCATGCTGCGGGGAGGCTTCAAAAACAAGTACTGCAACGAAATAGCTAAATGAAAACACCGTTCCCGCAGATCGCGCTGATCTCCGCAGATTAAAAACCAGAATAACTTTATGTTCATGCGTGTTTGCGTTCGCAAAATCATGAAAGTTTAATACTGCTTTTAATACGTATTTCTTTTTAATTTAATACTGCTTTTAATACGTATTTCTTTTTAATTTAATTATCCTTTTAATAGCGATTATATAGATTATCCTGGCATCGCAATTAAACCCTTTTAACCGCAAAGTCTACCACCCATAATTAATAATGGGAACATCAAAAATATAACTTTGGGGTGAAAAAAAGCAGCCCAAATGAGACCTTTTCGCGTATTGATACTAGATATTATCGCAAAGTCTGGTCCCGGAAGCTTCTTAGAATCTCAATTGGTGTCCATAAAACCGTATAGTAGACTAAACTATTCTCTTAGCTTCCTTTTGAGCTGCCATTAAAAACTACATAATTATGCAAAGTAAAGAAAAAAAAGAAGAAAGCTATTAATGGATTACCTGTAATGAATCCATATGCAGCAGGAGCAGACATTGGAGACACACGACACGACATTGCCATAAATGATGGTAAGGGAGGGTACGTAGTAAGGACCTTTGGAACATTTACTTCTGACATTCAGGAGGCGGTAAATTGGTTGAAAGAAGAAGGAATCACAACTATTGCGATGGAAAGCACAGGAGTGTACTATCTTACTTTCTACCTGATGTGCGAAGAAGCCGGTATTGAACCCTACCTGGTTAATGCCAGACATGTGAAAAATGTCACCGGCAGAAAAAAGGATGAGACGGATGCTATGTGGAGTACAAAGACTGCATACTGGCGGTTTGCTGAAAAGCTGTTTTCAGCCGGATAATGATTTTAGAGTCTTGCGCACTTATGTAAGGCAAAGAAAAAGCCTTATTACACGGAGTTCTGATGAGGTTAGGAGGATGCAGAAATCATTGGAACAGATGAATATTAAAATACACGTTGTGATCAGTGATATACTGGGAAAAACCGGAATGCAGATTATTGAAGCAATTATAAATGGTAATCACGATCCGGAGGATAGCATAGATGTAACTGAACGAAATAGAAGGGCA
>CAWDYR010000015.1:0-177035 GCA_963806555.1 uncultured Bacteroidales bacterium
CTGGCAATGGAGTAATCCTGGTAAAAACCAAACGTGGAAAAGAACAGGCGCCTAAGTTTACTTATACCGGAAATTATTCGGTGCAAAAAATTACTATGCTGCCACATGCCGTCACTTCCTGGCAAAATGCTCAATTTGAAAATGTAGCCAGGGAAAGTGCCGGACTAACCCCACTTTGGTCTCAGGAAGTAATTGACAAATTCAAAGCTGGTAATGATCCTAATTACCCAAATACCGACTGGTGGGATCTGACCCTTAGAGAATTTGCACCTCAAACCATACATAATCTGAGCGTGAGCGGAGGGACAGACAAAGTAAAATATTTTGCTTCAGGAGGGTACAATTATCAGGAAAGTCTTTATCGTTCAAACGACTTAAAAAATAAGAAATACAATGTACGAACAAACCTGGATATAGCTGTTACAGACAAGTTTAAAGTGGGGATAGACCTTTCTGTTCTTCTCAATAACTACATTGGCCCAAGCTGGGACATGGATCAAAGTGATGAGGATGAAGCAGGCCATGGGAGTTTGTCTATTATGCAATTGCTTTACCGTTCACGGCCTCAATACCCTGCAGAATATCCTGATCCTACCAAATATGCTGCAATGGGAAATGATGACCTTAATCCTGTAACGGCTACAGAAATTGATAAGGTGGGGTACAAAAAATGGAATTCATTCACAGGTGATAATAAATTTACCTTTTCTTATGATTTACCATTTGGTTTTAACGCGAAAGCCTTATATAATTATAAACGGACTTTCAGACGTCAAAAGCGGCATGAGTACCTCGCGCCGGCATATTGGTACGATTATGACTCCGAAGGAAATATTCAATATCATAACCATAGAAACTATAATAAATATGACTGGGTAAAAGATGAGTATACTGGGTCCCAATCATTTAACCAACAATATATACTTTCCTGGAATGGTAAATTTGGTGACCACAGGATTAACGCCTTAACTGTTTATGAGCATCTTGCCAGTGATGGTGAATATCTTTCAGCTTCAAGAATTCGTTATGAGTTTGATATGGATCAACTTTTTGCCGGTCCGGATAAAGATAAATCCAATACCGGAACCGCATGGCAGGATGGGCGTGTTAGTCAAATAGTCAGTGTTGATTATAGCTTAAAGGATAAATATTTGTTTGGATTCAGAGCCAGACGGGATGGTTCCCCCAAGTTTCCACCAGAAACCCGCTGGGGAATTTTCCCCTCAATTTCTGCCGGTTGGAGAATTTCTGAGGAAAACTTTTTCAAAACAAACGTTCCGGTAATTAATAGCTTAAAACTCAGAGCTTCCTGGGGTAAATTAGGGTATGACAAAACTGGTAATTACCAGTATCTTTCAACATACTCAATCAGACCGGCTTCCTTAATGGTGAATGGCGTTGTTAAATCAACAATCAGAGAAGATAAGATTCCCAATTATAATATTACATGGGAAGAAATTGAGACTTCCAATGTTGGTCTTGATTTTGCCTTATTTAAAGACAGACTTATCGGAACAATCGATTTATTTTACCGTTACCGGTCAAATGTTCTTGGGAACCGACAGATTTCCCTTCCGGATGTAGTCGGAGCCAGTATGCCACAAGAGAACATTGAGGAATATAGCAACAGGGGACTTGATTTTTCATTACTGTACAGGAAACCTGCAGGTGCTGTTACTTTTGATATCGGCGGCAATGTTTCATATTCCAGAGAAAGAGTAGAGTTCGTTTCTCAACCGACTTATGCTTCAGAAGAAGCACGCCGGCGTAATAACAGAATTGGAGAGTGGTCTGACACACGGTGGGGATATTTAGCAGACGGAGTATTTACTTCCCGCGAGGAAATCGACAATTGGGCAATCCTGGATGGCAAGAACAATGCAACCGTAAATGTGGGGGATATTAAAAACACTGATGTGAATGGCGATGGGATAGTTAACACTAATGATTATGTAATTATTGGGAGAGGAACTTCACCTGATATAATGTTTGCTTTTAATCAATCCGTTTCTTTTAAAGGGTTGAGGTTAAGCATGCTGTGGCAAGGTGCCGGACTATATGATATATGGTATGGACGAAGTGCGGATCTGAGTGATCCCTTTATGGGAGGTAATGCTCCATTTTTAGAGATGTACACAGATTCTTATGTTCCCGAAAACAACTGGGGGATCCCGGTTAATACTGATCCTAACCCAATTTTCCCAAGATTCTATTGGTCTACCTACAGGACACATAACAAAACTACCAGTTCCAGTTTTTGGCTTAAGAATGGGACATATCTGCGGTTAAAGACGATTGAACTTAGTTATGATATTCCAAAAAACCTTATAAGCCGCTTTAAGATCAGCAATATGAGGGTATATGTGTCAGCATACAACGCTCTGACTTTTGCTGCCCTGGATTTTTATGACCCGGAAATAGCATCACCTATAGGTGGTGTCGATGTGGAAGTATATCCACCAACAGCAAACTATGGTTGTGGATTAGTCCTTGATTTTTAAATTTTAAATCTGATAAAAGATGAAAAGCTCAATATTTAAAATTGTTTTAGTCATATCCATGACATTAATTTATAGCTGTGAAGATGTGCTCGATCGCAAACCTATTGATAAAATTTCCGAGGAAGATGTCTGGCAAAAGGAATCACTGATTCAGGGGTATATGCTGGATCTGTATTCACGATACCCCCATTTTGAGTACGAGAGAATGTATCATTATTCCGAGGAAGGTACCGGAAGCGGAGGTAATTCGAATGCAATTACACTTGGAACAATGAGTAAAAGTGATATCGTATCCGTAATTGAATACTGGGACTACGCTTATATCAGAGCAATAAATACCTTCCTTGAAAAAATAAGAGAAACGCCGATTTCTGAAGACCTTAAGGATCAACTGGAAGGTGAAGCCATAGCAATGAGAGCGGTCGCATATTTTGAACTGGCAAAAAGATATGGCGGAGTCCCCCTCGTAACTACTGTAATAGACCCATATGGTGAGATTAGTGATGACCTGAAGAAGAGAAGTAAGGAAGTTGAAATATATGATTTTGTTGATTCAGAACTAACTATAGCTGTCCAGTTACTGGAAAAAACGACTGCCAAAAAGCCTACTGCACGTATCAACAAATGGGTCGCGCTTTCCCTTCAGGCCCGTGCAGATCTTTGGGCTGCATCAATAGCAAAATTTGGAACTGAAGACCTGAATGGTCTTGTCGGTGTGCCTTCAGCCCGTGCAAATGAATTTTACACAAAAGCTTCAACCGCTGCTGCAACAGTCTTAAATTCCGGTGGATATTCCTTGTACAACGGAAACACTGACAAAGCAAAAAATTACCAGAATATCTTCCTGAATGAAGGGAATAATGAGATACTTTTTGCAAATGAATATAACGGTGTTGAAATAAGACATGAATGGGACCATTGGATGGCGCCTGCACGATTTGCCAGCGGACAGGGAGCCCGATGTAATCCACTGCTTGAATTAATCCTCCAGTACGAAAATATTGATGGCTCGGAAGAAGACTATACACAATACTTCAGCGAAAATTATCTGTTTGAAGATGGCATGGACATATTTAAAAGAAAGGATCCGAGGTTGTTTGGAACAGTTTTATTTCAGGGTTCCTTTTTCGTAAATGATAAAATTCAAACTTATGAAGGTATAGATACAGGAATCGTTGCAAATCAGGCAAATATCATTAGCAATCCAAGTTTATATTACCAGGGTGTCACACAGGTAGGTGTCGATTCCCGCCTGGTAGTTGGCGACGACAAAACAACAAATTCGGGATTTTTACTGCGGAAGTTTCTCGATGAACCATCCTTACCGCTTCCTGTTGGTGAAAGTCAGGTTGATTGGCCTACAGTTCGACTGGCAGAATTATATCTTACAAAAGCAGAAGCGGATTTTCAGCTTGGTAATATCCCTGATGCAGTCAGTGCGCTTAATCCTGTACGTGAGCGGGCTGGAATAAGTCTGGTCGATGAGAACACCATAAGTTTGAATAAAATCCAGAATGAATGGCTGGCTGAATTTGCATTCGAAAATAAACGATATTGGGACTTACGTCGCTGGAGAATTGGACAAACAGTATTGAACCACCAGTTCAACGGATTAAGAACCATATGGCACAAGAAGTCGAACAAATACTACTTTCTTCCACTACTTGCTGAACCATTTAACAGAGTTTTCAGACCGGAACACTACTATAATCCAATTTCCATTTCGAGGATCAACAACAATCCTTTATTAGTACAAAATCCATTATATTAATAAATACGTTAAAAATATGAAAGCCTATAAAAATTTCATGCTGCTTTTACTGATTATATTGGTGTTTACTACTTACAGTTGTAGTTACCTTGAGACAGATTTCGGATTCGAAGGATCCATAAGCGGTAAGATAGAGGATAGTAATGGCAATCCTCTTTATGGAGATATTAACGCCAATAATCTTATAGTCAGGTTATTAGGTGAAAATGACAAAGAAACCATTGATATCCGGGTAAAGGGTGACGGGACATTCCAGAATGTCAGAATGTACCCTAAATTACATAAAGCCTGGGTAGAAGGTCCTATTGTTTTTTCCGATACCGTCCTTATTGATTTTGGTGAGACTCTTGATCAGGTTCATGATTTTACAATAACCCCTTTAATCTCACCTAAAATAACAAATGGAACTCCAACCGGGACTTCTATAAATGTTGAATACTCGATTATTCCTACTGATGCCAACACAGTCAGCAAAAAGGAAATCTACTGCAGTACTGTTAAGTATCCAACAGCGTCTATCGGATCAATGACAAATATTTACACTACAAAGACGGTTACATTGGCAGCTTTATCCGGAAATGCGGAAATTACAGGTCTGGTGTCAGGTACAACGTATTTTTTAAGAATTGGTGCACAGGCCAGTGCTTCGAAAATAATGAATTACAGTAATCAGATCGAAATTAAAATTCCTTAATTTTAATCTGGTTTCTTTGATTCCATAAATCATTATATAAAACTGAACATATTAATATAAACTTAATATTAAGGTAATCATTAAGAACAATTTTTTGCCTGATACCTTAATATTAAGTTTATTAAAAAGTCAAAATGACCTGAAAAGAGGATATGAAAAAGACCCTGATCCCGATGCGATTTGTTCTTGTTTTCTGCACGTTTTTGATGACAGTGCTTCTTTTTGTTGATCGGGCATCAATTTCTGCCGGCAAAAACAATATCTGTTCAGATCTTGGCCTGGGGATGACTCAATTTGGATGGATTATGGCAGCTTTCACTTTAGGCTACGCGTTATTCCAGACCCCGACCGGTAAATTAGCGGATAAATACGGCCCGCGTCGTGTGATTTCAGGGGTTGTTATTCTCTGGTCAATCTTGACATCACTTACCGGAGCAGCCTGGAATTATATTTCAATGTTAATTATACGTTTTCTTTTTGGCGCGGGCGAAGCAGGGGCGTATCCTGCACTTTCGAAGGTTGTTTACCATTGGTTTCCAATTAAGGAACGAGGCGTTGTGCAGGGTATAAACTTTTCTGGTTCGCGTATCGGAGCTGCTTTTGCCATGCCTCTGGTTGCATGGATGATAACTGGTATAGGCTGGAGATTTACATTTGTAGTTTTTGGAGGTTTTGGCTTATTATATGGAGTAATGTGGTATTTACTCTTCAGGGACAAACCGGAAAATGCGCGATATATTGGCAGCAAAGAGGTTGACTATATTAAGAATAACAGGCAACAGGAACTTCCCGGAGCACGAAAAACCATTAAATTTATCTCATTGTTAGAATCAGCTACGATGTGGAAATTAATGATACAATATATCTGCAGCAATTTTACATTTTATTTTTCGATAACATGGATGTACACATATATATTGGAACGTTTTCAACTCGGGGCTGTTGAAACAGGATTTTATGTCTCCATTCCCCTTATTGCCGGAGCGATCGGGAACTGGTTTGGAGGTGTTCTGGTCGATGCTATTTTCAGCAAAGGAAACTGGAAATTTTCACGCAGGATACCTGCCATAATCGGATTTGGTCTTTCCTCACTCGGAATGATCATGGTTACACAGGCTTCTACACCAATCCTCTCAGTTGTATTTATGGCGCTGGCTGTTTTTGGTGCAGACATGACACTGAGTCCCTCCTGGGCATTTTGCATCGATATTGGCAAAGAAAATGCGGGTTTTGTTTCCGGGACAATGAATATGGCCGGGAATCTTGGGGCTTTTGTTACAATTATTGCATTCCCTTACATTTTTCAGTGGACTAACAGATATGAACCATTTTTTATAATCTGTGCCTTTTTAAGCATAGTGGCAATATTAATGTGGTTAGCCCTGGATCCCAGAAAGCCTATTAGTGAAGAATTAATAAACTAGCACTTCTTATATGAAACATTCTGCTTTATTAGTTTCGTTATGTTTCTTCCTGTTCTATAGCTGCAACTTTTTTCCCGGGAAATCAGATTCCTCCAAAACTATTTTAAGTATCAGCGAAGAAAAATTTTTAATCAATGGACAACCAACATATAAGGATCGTGTCTGGCTGGGCTATCCTATTGAAGGTCTTTTAATGAACTCAAGAATGGTTCAGGGAATATTTGATGATCTGAATCCTGAAACTGTTGAACTTTGGAAATATCCTGACACAAATGTGTGGGACGCTAACAGGAATACTGATGAATTTGTAAAGAATATGCAAACCTGGTATGAACATGGCCTGCTCTCCTTTACCATTAACCTCCAGGGCGGAAGCCCCCAGGGTTATTCAAGGGAACAACCATGGGATAACTCTGCTTTCAATGAAGATGGGAGCCTTGAAACAGGATTATATGAATCGCCTGAATAAAATCCTGATACGGGCTGATGAACTGGGGATGATTCCGATTCTGGGACTCTTTTATTTTGGACAGGATGAACGTCTGAGAGATGAAGCGGCAGTCAAAAATGCTACAAATAATGTTATTGATTGGCTTTTTGAACATAATTACAGGAATATTTTAATTGAGATAAACAATGAGTGTAATGTAAAATATGATCATGAAATTCTGAAACCTGAGCGTGTGCATGAATTAATTAGTCTTGTTAAATTGAAAGAAAAAAATGGCTATCGGTTCTTGGTTGGCACCAGCTATGGTGGAGGGAGTATCCCGGGAAAAAATGTTGTTGAAGTTTCAGATTTTCTTCTGATACACGGCAACGGAGTTAAAGATCCTGCAAAAATTACTGAGATGGTAAAATTATCGAGGGAAACTGAAGGATACAAACCCATGCCAATCCTTTTTAACGAAGATGATCACTTTGATTTTGAGAAACCAGATAACAATTTCGTTGAGGCAATAAAAGCCTATGCTTCATGGGGGTTTTTTGATTACCGGATGGAGGGTGAAAGCTTTAATGACGGATACCAGTCCGTCCCGGTGAACTGGGATATAAATTCTCCCCGAAAAAAAGCATTCTTCAACTTCCTTGAAGAAATAACCGGAGGAATTAAGAAGTAAAAGAATTAAGGAGACTATGCGACCAGGTATTTATTACTATTGATCAAATTAAAGAAAATGAATTTAGCATTAAACACCCTTGTATATGAAGTTGGCAATAAAGGACCTGTTGAATCACTCAGGAGTGCAGTGAATTTTGGTTTCAAATACATTGATTATGCCGGCATAAGGAAGGGAAATCCTTTGACAATGGCATTAAACGAAAGAAAAGAAGTACAAAATATTATAAAAGGAGAGGGTCTTATCAGCTCTCAGATGTTGCTTGTGGCAACAAAAGATACCGCCCATCACGATGCAAAAAAGAGGGATATAGTTTTCGATTATATGAAATCATGTGCTGAATTTCAAAAGGAACTGGGTGGCAGACAATTACTTGTTTGTTGGGGAGGCGGGCTTTATGAAACAGGTATAAATCAGGAGCTTTCATGGTGTTATATGGTCGAGAATATTAGTCGTTTTGCTGAGTATTGCCTGAAAGAAAATCTGCTCGTTGGCATCGAACTTGATCCTCACGTTTATTTTATCTGCAACAGTACATATAAGCTGGTAAAGGCTATAGAAGACATAAACATGCCAAATGTTTATCCAAATGTGGATGTCGGACATTTAGTTATTACACGGGAAGGACCTGTACAACTTGAGAAACTTAAATCCCGGTTATTACATGTACACCTTAGTGAAACTGAATCCTTTGCCCATACCAACAGCATTCTCGGTACCGGAGTGGTTGATTTTAAAGCTTATGTTGATAAACTAATTGAACTGGGAATTGAAGAAAATTGCATAAAGTATGGAGAAGCCTGTGTTGCCGGCATTGAAATGGGAAGTGAAGCCAGTGGCGGATTTGTGGATGATCCTGATATGTGGGTGGAGAAGAGTCTGAGGTATCTGGAGAAAGTTTTGCCTGAATTAACTCTCAGATAATTGTGCAGTAATATAAACCATCTAAAACAGCTCTATGAAAACAAAACAATATATTTCTGCCTTAGTCATTCTTTCTTTTACTGTATCCTGCATTTCCATAAATGCACAAACTCCTGTATGGCAGGGAAAAGGAAGGATTGTTTTAAGCTCTGATGGGAATGAACATGATCACGATGACTGGGCAGCCACCCCCTTATCACTGGCTCTTTTATCGGCAGCCGGTCTTCAGGACAAACTGGTCTTGTACACGTTTAGTGATCACGTATGGGGGAGTAACCAGGATCATCCAACCTCGGTTTCCGGTTTAAACTCATATGAACATATGCGTGAAAGCGCCCTGGGAGGCCAAAAATGGTTCGGGTTCGATAAAACACGTTTTATCTGCGCGGTTGATAATGCTGAAGTAGCATATAATGCTATCCGTGACGAAATAAATAATTCCTCTGTCGAAAATCCCTTAACTATTATTGCTGCCGGTCCGATGCAGGTTGTAGGAGAAGCAATAAACCGTTCTGATATTTTGAAGCGTAAATTTGTTACCCTGATTTCACATTCAAACTGGAATAATATGCATGCCGACAGACCGGCAAATCAATTCTGGGACAAGCATTCAGGCTGGACATATAAGGAGATTTGTGAAACATTTTCAGGTGAGCCTGGCGGTAATCTTAAATGTATACAGATAAGTGATCAGAATGGAGGTACGGGTTATGATGGTTTTAACGCTCCCTTGCCCAAATTTTCCTGGCTGAAAACTTCTGAAGCCCGGAAAAATCCGGCTTATATAAATCCGGCGCCTGGGACTGGTTATATACTCGTCTGGAGACATGCATAAAGGGTGAAAATTTTGATGCTTCAGATGCAGGAATGATAGTTTATTTACTCACCGGTATCGAAAAGACTGAGCCGGAGATGGGTCAGAAGATTATGGAAAATCCTGTCGCGAATTAAGAAGTGGTTAATTTATTAAGATCCTGGGCATGACAAGAAAAAATGATGAATAGTTTTAAAAAAATCAAAAAAATGAGAACTAACAATTTTAAAGTTTTGGTAACCTGTTTACTTTTTGCAGGATTTGGCTCCGGAGCAATAGCAAAAGCTCAGGTTAATCAGCAGGCAAAGGACATTGACAGAGGTCAGGAGATGAACCTTAAATTTTCGGATCCATCTCAAAGAAAGGATGATGGAGACGGCAAGGTTGTCTTCTCAGGAGAAATGAAGAGGTGGCATAAAGTTACGCTGACTATGGACGGGCCTTTCGCTCATGAACTTGATAAAGAACCAAA
Organism: uncultured Bacteroidales bacterium; assembly: GCA_963806555.1. GTDB lineage: Bacteria > Bacteroidota > Bacteroidia > Bacteroidales > VadinHA17 > LD21. The sequence continues at coordinate 9,722 of CAWDYR010000015.1, forward strand.
TCCCTTTACAGATTACAGGATGACTGTCCGTTTTGCACATGAATCCGGTAGTCCGGTTTATGAAGTTCCCGGATATTTTGCGGGTGATGGTAATGCAGCAGAAACTGGAGCTGATAATGGCATAAAATGGCGAGCTCACCTGTCTCCTGATAAAACAGGGGAATGGACCTATGAAATTTCGTTTCTCAGAGGTGAAATGGTAGCTTTAATTGATATTCCGTGGTCAAAGAAACTTACAACATATGATGGTTTAAAGGGAAGTTTCACTATTGCTGAAACAGATAAAACCGGAAAGGATTTCAGGAGCAAAGGAAGATTGGAATACGTTGGCAAAAATCATCTGCAATTCCGTGGCAGTGGTGAATACTTTATGAAAGCAGGGGCCGATTCCCCGGAGACATTCCTTGGCTATAAGGATTTTGACGGTACCTATACAGTTTACAGCCAGACCTGGAAAGTTATAGTTCCATTGAAGAGCTATGAAAAACATATTGCAGACTGGAAAGAAGGAGATCCTGCATGGCAGAACGGTAAAGGCAAAGGTATGATTGGAGCCTTGAACTATTTATCATCAAAGGGATTGAATGCATTTTCTTTTTTAACTTATAATGCGGGCGGAGATGGCGATAATGTCTGGCCATTTATCAGAAGAGATGATAAATACCACTACGATTGTTCAAAACTTGATCAGTGGCAGATCGTTTTTGATCACGCACAAACAAAAGGATTATACCTTCATTTTAAAACTCAGGAGACCGAAATAGATGATAATATTTCACGGAAGCTGAAATTCGTTATTGAATCTCTTGATGGAGGCGATCTGGGTCCTCAGCGAAGATTATACTGCAGGGAACTGGTTGCAAGGTTTTCATATCTCCTGGCGCTAAACTGGAACCTGGGAGAGGAAAACACACAATCAACTGAGCAGCTTCAGGATATGTCAGCTTACCTGTCCGAGACAGATCCCTACAAGCATAATATTGTTCTGCATACTTATCCCAATACGCAGGACAAAGTTTATCCTCCGCTTCTTGGGGATAAATCAAAATTAACGGGCTTATCATTACAAAATCCCTGGAATTCAGTTCACAAGCTGACCCTTAAATGGATAAAAGAATCCAATGCAGCCGGCAGGCCATGGGTAGTTGCAAATGATGAACAGAATCCCTCATTACAGGGAGTTCCTCCGGATCCGGGATTCGGTAAATATGCTCCAAACAAAGGATATGATATACATGATGTCCGGAAGCAGGTATTATGGGGAAATATTATGGCAGGAGGTGCAGGAGTCGAATACTATTTTGGAGATATTCCACCGGAGAGCGATATGCAGTGCGAAGATTATCGCAGCCGTGATAAATCATGGAGTTATTGCGGCATAGCTCTTGAATTTCTCAAAAAGAACAACATCCCGTTTTGGGAGATGGTTAACAGCAACAAACTGATAAATAACCCGGACGACAATAAAGATAAATACTGTTTAGCTAAAGAAGGAGAATTATACCTGGTTTATCTTGGTTATACAACAACCTCAAAATTAGATCTGAGCGGAGCAGATGGCAGATTTACCATAAATTGGTTTAACCCCAGAGATGGCGGAAAATTAATTAGTGGTAAAATAAAAAATGTTAAAGCTGGTAAAATTGTCGATTTAGGTCCCGCCCCGGGCAATTCGAAGGAAGATTGGTTAGTGATTGTACAGAAATCTAAATAGAATGATTACACATAAAACATATTCTGAAGTTCAAAAAAAATCGGTAGCCCTGATTGAGAAAGCCGGACTTACATTTACAGCACAGGAAAAAAGTAAAATAGATGTTGCAGATTTTGGCTTGAGTAATATTTACAGTGAGGGCGTACAAATATTAACATTTTTTGAAACGGAAAGAATAGCCGGGAAGCTCCTGATAATGCTTCCAAACCAAACTGAACCGGAACATTGGCATCCTCGGGTAGCAAACAATCCAGGTAAACAGGAAATTGTAAGGGCGTTATGGGGAGTTTTGCGCTTTTACATTCCCGGAGTGGATAACATGAAGGTAGGTTTTATACCCGAAGGACAGGAAGGTTATTTCACGGTTCGGCATGAAATTATTATGAATCCCGGCGATCAGCTGGTTCTTGAGCCTGGAACCAAACACTGGTTCCAGGCAGGACCAGAAGGTGCTATACTTTATTCATTCTCAACAACAGTACATGATATCTCAGACGGGTTTACCAATCCTGATATAGTGAGAACAACTAAAATAGCAGAAGATTAAGATTTTTTCATTACTATGATGAAGGAAGATATTATAGTAACTAAATATTATCTTACGAAGAAATTCTAAAAATAATACTAAAACCTAAAGCTTTAAATTCAATTACAATGCAAAAGATAATTAACGATCCATCAAGAGTGGTTGATGAAATGCTGGAAGCATATGTAATTGCTCATCCTGAATTTGTTGCGTCGACTGAAAATGAACGGGTTATTAAATACAGGCATGCCCCTGTCCGGGGGAAAGTCGGCATTGTAACCGGTGGTGGATCCGGACATAAGCCTGCGTTTATTGGGTACATCGGTCGTAACATGGTTGATGCTGTAGCCTGTGGTGAAATTTTCTCCTCACCGCCTGCAGCTATGTTTTATGACGCTGTGAAAGCTGCTGATGGTGGTAAGGGAGTAGCCATCCTCTACGGTAATTATTCGGGTGATAACATGAATGTAGCCATGGCAATGGAACAGGCCGCTGATGAGGGAATTACTGTAAAAAAAGTAGTAGCTAATGATGATGTCCCTTCAGCTCCGAAAGGGAATGAATCGCTAAGACGTGGAGTCGCCGGTGAAATCCTGATGTGGAAGGTTGGAGGTGCTAAGGCAGCCATGGGTGCTTCTCTTGACGAAGTAATTTCTGCTGCACAAAAGGCTATCGACAATACAAGAAGTATGGGTGTGGGATTAAGCCCCTGCACAATCCCTGAAGTAGGTCATCCCAATTTTGTAATCCCTGAAGGAAAAATGGAAGTAGGAATTGGTCATCATGGAGAACCGGGTATAGAGGTAGCCGACCTTGAATCTGCCGCTAAAATTGCTGAACGTATGTGCAATGTAATTCTTCCTGACCTCCCCTTTACAGAAGGGGATGAAGTTGTTGTACTCATTTCCGGACTGGGTTCTACACCCCTTTTGGAATTATATATTCTTTTCAGGGAAGTACAAAAAATTCTCGTAAAAAAAATTAAAATTTACCTGACATATATAGGTAATTATTTTACATCACTTGAAATGGCCGGAGTCACCCTTACTTTAATGAAACTGGATGACGAACTCAAAGCTTGCATTGACTACGAATGCGATTCTCCCGGATTGCGCCAGTTTCAAAGAATTTAAACCCTTACCTTATGCAAACATTTTCCGGAGTAGAAGGTATTTTAATCGTTAACAATCTGATTTTAACCTTTCAGAAGAACAAACAATACCTTAGCGATATCGATGGATTGATTGGTGATGGGGATCATGGGATTAATATGAACAAAGGGTTTACGATGGCCCGTCTTGAGCTTGATAATAATCCCGGAGATCTGGTTCATGGATTAAAAATATTATCAAAGATACTGATAACAAAAATCGGAGGTGCAATGGGACCTCTCTATGGCAGGTTTTTTAATGCAATGGCATTATCGCTTGAAGATAAAGAACAAATCGGTATCAATGAAGTAGGAGAATCCCTGAAAGCGGTGGTAAAAGCTATTGCATCTGTCTCTCCGGCGAAGGTTGGGGATAAGACTTTGGTTGATACCCTGATGCCAGCTGTTTTAGCATTTGAAAAAGCCCGTCAGGATGGAAATACTTTATCAGAAGCACTTCAATCACTAAAAGCAGCAGCCCACGAGGGCTATTATTCTACTAAAAACATGGTGGCAAAAATTGGACGGGCAAGTCGTTTGGGCGAACGCTCAATTGGTGTTCCTGACCCCGGGGCTGCTTCCTGCTACCTGATATTGGAAACAATGAGTGATAGTATTCTAAAACTTATAGATTAGTTTATTTACAGGTAAAATTAGAATTTAAAATACTCTAATTAAAACTATATTTGCACAGTTTTTTTTGAAATCGCTTTTTAGCATAAATAAGATTAAGATTTCGAAAATAAAACTTCATAAAATACAGGCCAATCATATAATGCATAACATAAAACCTTATTAACTTATAGGATAGATGAAACAAGGAGTAATAATGGCTTTTCTGGGTAAAACTCAGGATCGTTTTTCGGAATATCAAAAACCGGCATCAACCAGAGAAAAGCTAGAGTTAGCCTCCAAAATTATTGGTTTTGATGGTGTTGAGATGGTATTTCCATATGAAACCGATTCACCCGAAGAAACGGTAAAACTCATGAAAGAGTTTAAACTGAACTTTGCGGCAATAAATGTGAATATTAAAAAAGAAACTGAATGGGTCCCGGGTGCACTGACCCGACCTGATAAAGGTATCAGAGATCGTGCTGTGGCGTTGATTAAACAGGCAAAAGATTATGCAAAAGCAGTCGGAGCACCACATGTTACTTGTTGCCCGCTTGCTGACGGTTATGATCTTTTATTTCAGGTAAATTATCGTGATGCCTGGAAATTCATGGTTGAAACAATTGGAGAAGCAAGTGATTATCTTCCTGAAATACCCCTTTTTATTGAGCCAAAATATGCCGAAACCCGCGTTCATTGCCAGCTGGATTCAACAGCTAAGGCTCTGTTACTGCTCAAAGAAGTTGGCAATCCCAATACAGGAATTACTCTTGATATTGGGCACTCGCTTCAAAGCTCAGAAAACCCTGCACAATCACTGGTTACAGTTTACGAAACTGGCTTTGATGCCTATATTCACACAAATGACAATGACACTAAAGCAGATTGGGACTTAATCGGAGCGAGCCATCATTTCTTACATTATGTCGAGCTTATGTTCTGGGCACAACAGTACAATTACGACAAATATTTCACCACCGATGCATCACCCCGTATTTTTGATGTTATCGAGTTTTTCAATAATCATTCTGAGATAACTTTGGCTGCTTATAATCTTGCCAGATCACTTGACAGGCAACAAATCTTAAAAATGATGCAAAGTGAAGACTATGGTGGATTGATGAAAATGGTCAATAAGAATATATACCGGATTTAATGATAAAATATACCACAAAAAAAACTCTTTCCCTGGAGGTAGCAAAAAGGCTGGAAGAGTTTGCTATCCAGAAGGCTAATGAACTTGGAGTAGAAGCTGCAATAGCAGTAGTTGACGACGGTGGCCATCTGATTTGCCTCGAACGACTGGATGGAACAATGTCAGCTGCCGCTAATATTGCGATCGGGAAGGCTGCAACTGCAGTTAGTTTCAAGCGTCCAGGAATTGTATCCGAACAAACTGTTACAACAGATCGGCCGGCTATGAGAACCCTGGATAGAGTAACCCCATTCTCCTATGTACCCCTGAAGGGCTCCTACCCTATTGAAGTCGATGGGGAGTTAATTGGTGGCATCGGAGTTGCCGGGGCGAGAACTGGTGAAAACGATGAAATAATTGCCCGTTTCGTTATCGAAAAATTTAATAGTTTATAAACCGGTTGCCCTCCAGAATATAATCATAAATGCATATAAATTAAGAACTTACACAGAGTTCCACTGGTTACTGCTACTAATGACAACATTGCATTAGTGACACATTATAAGTTACATGCACAAAAGTCCCAAAGATCCGACTTTATTCAACCCTTTCAGGGTTGACATCATTTAGTCGCATTCTACCCCCGGTTTCGCCGGGGGTTATTCACATATCACCACTTCGTGGTTCTTGTTTGAGTTTAGAAAAGGCCACATTCGTGGCTCTGGATTTCGTAAAGCTCAGTCACTTTCGTGGCTCTGCTCCATCCAGCTGTCCGGAAGATCAGAAGCTGGTTTCATTTCCTGCCTCTGAAAGAGGCCTTTGTCCCTTGACTGTCCCGGAACGGGACAAATGTGAATAACCCCCGGCGAAACCGGGGGTCGAAGTCTCCCTCTAGTTTTGCAAGCTCTGAAGGAGCTTAATATGAGGATTGGGGTGAGACCGGTTTGACCGGTATCAAGGTGCACAAGGGTGTTATGTTTTGTAATAAAAAAATACGTCTTATAAGACATATTAAAATAAATTAAAATACGTCTTATAAGACATATTAAATTATTATATATATGATATACAATTAAATATAAGATTAATTGAATGACATCCAAAATAATACCGGATGTTTAAAAAAACCTTAGTATATTTAGGATTGTGAACATCCTTTATAAAAGGAGAGTTTCCAAAATTAGTATAGATATCTATTTACCTCAGAATTAATCAACCAACCAGAAGAACCTGAACCATGGAAAAACTAAACAAACGAATGCTAAGCAGAAGAAAATTTGTAGGCACAGCCGCTGCAGCTGCGGCTTTCAGTATTGTGCCCAGGAATGTACTGGGAAAGAAATTCGGTTCTGTCGCTCCGAGTGATAAGATCAGAATGGCACATATAGGATGCGGTATGCAGGGATTTGCTGAACTGGGCCCGCTTATGAATTCTCCGGATTTGCAGTTCGTAGCAGTCTGTGATCCGGAAACCGACGGAAGAAACTATCTGAACTTTGGAAACGGGGCTACCGTACCTACAGGGACATTAAATACTATCAGGAACTACCTGAGTAATCCAAAATGGAGGGAAGGGATTAAATATGTTCCTGGTGGCCGAATGGTGATGAAAGAGGTTATTGAAACCTTCTATGCGAATCAGAGGGCAGTTGATAAATTCCCGTCAGTTAAAGCCTACAGCGACTTCAGGGAATTGCTCGCAAAAGAGGATATTGATGCATTGAAGATCATGACACCTGATCACCTGCATGCTACGATAGCAATAGCAGCCATGAAAAAAGGGAAACATGTTATTGTTCATAAGCCATTGGCAAACAGGCTGCACGAATCGGACCTGGTTATAAAGACTGCAAAGGAGACAGGAGTTGCAACCTACTTTATGCCGTATAACAGTTACCAGTCAAGCGAGGAAATAAAAAAAATGGTCGCAGATGGCGCAATTGGTACATTAAAAGAAGTTCACGAATGGTCTGCAAGGCCGATGTGGACACAAAACACTGAAATGCCGGTTAATTTACCGCCAATCCCTGCCGGATTTGACTGGCAGATGTGGCTGGGGCCGGTTCCGGACCGTCCATACAGCCCCGACTACACCCACACACTGTTCAGAGGATGGTATGATTTCGGCGGCGGATCATTTGCTGATATGGGTCATTACACCATGTGGACAGTCTGCGATGCCTGGGGCCTTGATGTTCCGGCATGGGCAGAAGGATTTGGCAGCAAGGCGTGCAGAACATTAAATTTTGCAACAGGTGGTATTGCAAACGACTTCTCATTTCCTTTTGCAGAGTCGATACGGGTGCATTATAATGCCAAAGGATCAAGAGGACCAATTGATGTATACTGGCATGATGGCGGAATGAGACCCCCGGCAATTCCCGAGTTGGAGGAAGATAAGAAACTGATGGGCAATACAGGAATTATGTATATCGGTGACAAAGGTAAGATACTCGATGGAAGGCTGATACCGGAAAGCAAAATGAAAGCTTACATGGGGGAAAAATATACTCCTGCTGGCTGAACGTCAGAGGGGAGCACCCCAGGGACGACCAGCAGCTGGCCAGGCGGCCCCTTCAGGTCCAAGGATAGGACCACTGCCTCCAAATTTTGAGGAATGGATTGCGGCTTGCAGGGGCGGATCAAAAAATACACCGGCTAACTTTGCATCGGCGGAAGCCCTTTCAACGATGATAAACCTGGGCATAGTTGCTGTTCGTGCCGGTACCAGAATAGAGTTTGACCCGGTTACCAGAAAGATCACCAATAATGAGGCAGCAAACAAACTCCTTACCCGGGAATACAGAAAAGGGTGGGAGCTTTAAAATTTAGCGGTCAATAAGTTTTTGACTGCGGCGCCTGACTGCCGGCAGGCAGGGTTAAGAGATGACCGCCGGGGTGGTTGTCTCTTCAAACCCTGATTTTAATTTCTCGCTCTGGTCTGTTTTATTGCTCCTTTTTTCAATGCATCAAGGAAGGAAGACCTTAACTTCTCACTCATCAGAGCTTTTTTCACCGGAGTAAGCTTTAGAAATCCTCCTACAAACCCCTTCATCATCTTTTGAGATATTTTTTCAGGATTTCCAAAAATCTGGTGCTGAAGCGTTCCTCTTTCAAGACATTGCAAAATAATTCGTTCAAAAGTTGTTTCCGGATGAATGACTCTCTTTTTACGCTTTATTAATTTTAATGACCCGGTCTTTGAGCATTTTAACGAACAAACTCCGCAACCGATACAAATTCCGGTGTTTATCTTCGGCACTTTCTTATTCTTTCCTTCGGTTTTTTCTGATGGTAACATATCAATTGCACCAATCGGACATGCTTTTGAGCATTTCCCGCATCCTTCACAGGTATCATCATTGATGCTGGCAATAAAACTGGAAGTAACGACTGAATTCGGGTAACCGAATTTACTGAGTCCCAACAGGACATTGCAGCAACAACCACAACACTGGCACAAAAAAGAAACATTGTTCTTCACATTGTCGCAACTAAAAACAAGACCTGTTTCTTTAGACCTTGCAATACTTTCCAGAATCTCGGTTTTTGTGGCATTTCTTGCGAAGTTGTGTCTTACCATATAGTCCACGGCATTTGTACCGAAAGAAATGCAGGTCTCTAATGGGAAATCACACCTTTTTTCCCCTGCATGGAGTTTTTCATGGCGACAGGAACACAATCCGATGGCAAACTTTTGATTTGAATCCACAATGGAGGTGATCTTCTCATAGTCGAGAACTTCAGTAAATTCGGAATCAAGTATAGTCCCTTCGTGCGGCATTGTCCTCAGCGGGGAAATCTGTTGTCCTTTTCCAAAGTTCACAGCAATTAGTTTTTCATCGTTCATGTATTCATTGAAAAGCTTTGCTATCTTTTTAAAATCAATATTGTCTCCTGTCCTCATCATTGTGAACTCAAAAATCCCTATAAACATAGGTGAAGGTGTATAGAAATATTTGTTCTGAATCCAGAAATCCATAACCAGACCTTTTGCACACAAACTATCCAGAAGGTAGTTTAATTTAGGTTTTTCAATTCCTGTAGCTTTTTCTATTTTGTCAGCAGGGGATAATGAATATGGCATTTTGACAACCAGTTCCGCTTCCTCGGGGGAGTAGAGCTCCTTTAGTATGTTGAACAGGACTTTATTCTTATTGACCCTTACATAGAGATTGTCAATTTTATCTCCAAGTTTCTGATAGATTTCTTTCCCGGCAAGATGTCCCATGACATAGATTTTAATTTATGAATGATAAGTCAGATTTAAGATTGTATTTTCAGTGTTCTGTGATCCTTATTAACCATAATTGCCGGCTAAAGATAAATCATGAAAAAACCAAAGTCAATATTAATTAACAGATTAATCATCAATACTTATATAATTTGTCTTCAGGTTATGATTACCAACGGGTAATCAGGACTGAAAATGACTTTCAGAAAATATTTGTAGTTTTAGCATAAATAAACCCAATATTAATGGAAAACAAATCCTGGGAACTGGTATTATGCTCCGGTGCTGAGCACCTGGAAGAAGAATTTGTACGGGACGGATTCTCTGTGATTAAATCAAGCAGAAATTATGATGAATCCAGAAAGTTTGCAAACAGTGATATATTTTCAAGAATTCCTACAGTTAAAAGATTTCAGGGCAAAAAGGTTTGTGTGATCCAGAGTTTTACTGCATCGGGTGAGGCACAGTAAAAACAATTTCACAACCGGGGACAGGGTAATAGAAGCATTGCAGATGCTTGACATCCTTAAGAATCCATATGAGGTTGAATATCTTACACCCGGATCGAGAGAGTACAAAAAACTGGACCCGCCATCGGAAATCGTTTTGCTGGCTTTACACATGCCATTTTCCAAGCAGGATCAGATGTATGCAACCGGTGAAAGCAGCTCCTGTGAATTGGCAATCAGGTTGCTTTTCTCCGCCGGTGCCAACAGAATCATAACGATTGATCCTCATGTCCCGCTTGATTACAGATGGTTTAAAGAATATCTGGATGCCGGCAGGATGGTAGTTTTATCAATGTATGAAAGAGTGATAAAAGAAATGACATCACGCGTGGAACTTCAGAAGATCCGTTTTGTAAATACCCCCGGGAAAAAGCGAACCAATCTGGGGCTTGATCTGAAAGAGGTTAATAAACTACGCATCAACACCAATAGTATTCTGATGGCTGGAGAGTTAGGTGAAGAATTTTCCGGTCAGTCAGTGTTTTTAATCGACGACATGGTAATTTCAGGGACCACCATTAAAAGAGCCAGGAAAATGTTTCTGGAGAAAGGTGCATCGCAGGTGTATGGCTGGATAACTCATGCTTTACCTTACGAAACGGGAAAAGAAGAAAATCTCAGAAGACTCGTGGAAGCTTTCGACGAGAAGATCTTTGTGTCAAATACCATAAGAAGCCAAACCTTTAACAACGACTTCAGACACTGCTGCAGATCCGTTGTTCCACTTGATTGTTGAGGAGTTTTTTAATAAGGAGGTTTAGCCCTGACGGGCAAACGCGATCTTAAGAATCAGTGTTAAACCGGGTATTTTTAACAAGCAGGAATATAATTACATAAGTTTCCCCTCCTTTTTTTAAGGAGGGGTGGCCAGACGATGAAATCATCTTACTGGCTGAAATTTGACTTTCAGAAGCTGTTTTATGGAGTCATAATCTATAGTCCCGACCACCCCTTAGGATCGGAAATTTTAACAGCCTGTGTTTGTAACAACAGCATTATCATGTTTTACCCGGGTCATACATAAATTTTGCTAAATTTGTTACGTTCGGAAATGATCGAATCGTCCCTGATCAGAGAAGGTTAATAAATGATTCCCCTGCAACTAAAAAATGAATCGGATTGATGCCAGGAAAATAGTATTATTCGGAGCAGGCAAGATAGGTCGGTCCTTTATAGGTCAACTATTCAGCCGCGGTGGATATGAGGTGGTTTTCATTGATATAAATAAAGCCCTTATCGCAGAATTAAACCGCAGACATAACTATAATGTCATAATTAAAGCTGAGAAAGAAGAAGTCATTAATATTATGAATGTCCGGGGAATACTCAGGGATAACCATGAAGAAGTGACGGAGGAAGTTGCAACAGCGGGTATCCTGGCAGTATCTGTGGGATTGGAAGGTCTCTCCGGCACATTCCCTTTAATTGCCGCCGGTTTGGTAAAAAGGTATGAAAACAACTTTAATGCACCCCTTGGACATAATTATTGCAGAAAATATCACGGAATGGTGCCGGATATTTCAAAAAAGAGTTAGGAATATGGTTGCCGAAAGGATTTCCTGTCGATGATTATGTCGGACTGATTGAAACAAGCATCGGAAAAATGGTGCCCATCATGCTTAAAAAGGACATGGAACAGGATATACTGCAGGTTTTTGCTGAACCATATAATACCCTGATTCTGGATAAGAAAGGATTTAAAAACCCCATTCCTGAAATCCCGGGATTATCACCAAAAGAAAATATAAAGGCCTGGGTCGATCGCAAGCTTTTTATACATAACCTGGGCCACGCTTCAGCTGCTTATGCAGGTCATTTGTTTAATCCCGGATTTACTTATGTATATGAAGCTCTTGCAGTTCCGGATATTCACAGGCTGGTCAGGGAAACCATGCTGCAATCTGCAAATCTTCTGTTGGCCAGATATCCTGCGGAGTTTACCGGATCAATGTTAACTGACCATATCGATGACCTGCTGTCACGGTTTCAGAACAGGGCTTTAGGGGACACCATTTTCAGGGTTGGGTGTGATCTTTATCGTAAACTTGGCCCTGAGGATCGACTGGCAGGCAGTATAAAAATGGCCCTCGATCTTAATGGGCCCTATGACAGGATATTGTTTATTTTGTTGTGCGCCATCCGGTTCAGGGCAGTAAATGAAGAAGGCAGGTTGTTTCAGAGAGATGCTGAATTTATTAAGATATTCAACGGGAGGACCGAAACTATTCTCTCGGAAGTTTGCGGTTTTGACAAGTTGAAAGAAAAAGAAGTATTTGTCAGGGCTAAAGAATTAACCTTATTATTTCAGATCCATGATTTCAGGACTTTAATAAATAAAATGGCAGTTTAGTTAGTCTGTTATTACTCTCCTGAAATCCGGCAAAATCGATGCTGATTTTTGAACAAAAGCTTCAGAAGAAAAGCGCCAAAACTCTTTTGAATTCCTGTTTGGCAAAAAAATGTTACTTTTAATTAAAAATATTTTTAAAGAATGTAAATCGTTGAAAGCATGACACACGAGCTGAGGAAGAAACTTATTTTGCAGATGCTGGATAAAAATGAAGCTATTACTATAAAGGAGATTGTAAACAAGTGCAAGATCTCGGAAATAACGGCGCGTCGCGATCTTATATCCCTTGAACAGAGAGGAATAATTAAAAGAACCCACGGTGGTGCAATTCTGACAAGCGGATTGCCTGACCTTTTTGGATTTGATATTAAGGCAATAGAGAACCGCGAACAAAAAATTGAAATTTGCAAAAACGCTGCATCGTTCATTGAGGAGAATGACACAATTTATATGGACTGCGGGACTACTGTTTATTTTCTGGCCCGGTTTATCACACGCTATAAGAATCTCAGGGTAATTACAAATTCATTGCCTGTTGTTTCAGAATTGATGCCATATCCTCAGATCAAGCTGTATCTTATCGGCGGAGAACTTGATAACAGCAGAAAAGCTCTTTACGGACCAATGACTGAAAACCTGATCGCACGGTATAAAGCCGACAAGGCATTCATTGGAGCAGGCGGAGTTTCCCTGGAGCATGGTTTGAGCAGCGTCGATGAAAAGGAGGCTTCAATTACTATAAAAATGGCCCAGGCTGCAAAAAAAGTCTACCTGCTTTGCGACTCCTCCAAAGTAGAGAATGATTCTTATTTTACCTATTCTTCTCTTTCCCTGGTCAGTTATTTTATTACTGATAAAGGACTGGACAGAAACTTTCTGGAACTTTATAAGAACAAAGGTCTGAACATGATCGTAACTCTTTCCTGAGTTTAGACGAAGTTAGTTCGAAAGCGCCTTCTTAAAAAGGTTAAGCGTCATTCTCTGGACCCGCGGATCTGGTTTTGAAACATCAATCAGAGGCCCGGACTGAGGAAAAGGTTCCTGGTAAGCCGGCGTCCTTGCAAGAAATAGTGGCCAGTAACATGTCCCGGCCTGAAATACAAAATTGCCCTTTTCAGTGGTGTACATGGTTGCGAGCTGGTTCCTTGCCGAATCCTGCAATCTGCCGCTGCTTCCCCTGACTCTTGTTTCGGCAAGTATTGCCAGGTCTTTTTGATCTCCAACCGGCCTTCCGTTAGTCTCCCAACCTACCATGCCTGTTATACTGTCACCCTTTTCCATGCCGGTACCATTAAACATCCAGTGTTCGGGTTGCTGGCAGATAAAGCTGCCAAAACCTACCCCATGTGAGGCGACTCCCATAATTTCTCTTGCAACAACCCGCCTTCCGGTGGAATCCCTCGGAATCCTCCCCATGGTACGATATGGTGTTCCATCCAATGCCGGATCGAGATATAATGTCCCGGAAATAGTATTACCGCCAATAAATAATATGTCCACGCCGGCGTCCCTCGCCTTGCAGACATTGTCAAATATGTCAACTGTCCAGTATTCGTCGTGACCCACCGAAAGAAAAGCCTTCGACCTTAATAATTCCTCAGAATTTATATGAACATCAATATTCGATACATATGTTACATCGAATCCTTTCTCTTCCATCCAGTAACTTAACGGGAATTCCCATAACAGGAACTCACCACTCCCGTTCGTCAGAGGATCAAAACCATAACGTCTTCCTATCCTTCGCATGGGCAATCCGTTGACAAATATGCAGTATGGTCTGTTAAAACTGCTCTTTGTTTTAATTGTACCGGAAGATCCCTTCCATGGAATATGCGCTTCGTCATACGTACTGTGCCAGGCCGGCCATTTGTTATATGATTGCCACGTCAGATCCGAACACTGAAAGATGAAATCGGCAACCCTGTCATCTTTAACAATAAATATCATATAGGCCTGAAATCTGACCGGGGTGGTTGTCATTTTGCACAGGTAAACACCGCTGACCCAATCCTCAGGTATGACCAGGCTGTATGCCTCGTCCCAGTTGCATTCGAAGAAATTGCTTATTGAATCAGCTTCAGGTGTCATCTGTTCTTTCCCCGTGATCGGACCAATGCTTTTTTTAAGGTTTCCCCCTTTCCCCTGGTAGAATCCCATCCTGTAAATGTCGATTGTAAACTCAGACACAGGTTTGGTGCTGACGAAGAAATTTATTGTATCGCCCCTGCGGACGCTTGTGTGCGAACAATATCCTTCGATCTGCTGCCTCCTGCCATACTGATGTTCGGGGTAGACGCAACTGTCGAATCGCTACCTCTATGAGCCAGTCGGTGGTGTCCGGGAAGCTTGTTTTCCGTAACTATCGGATTCCTGCCTTTTTGAGAACATGCTGAAAACGCAAGTACAATTAAAATCGCAGCTAATGATCTTTTCATAATGCTAGTATAATTGTGCAAAATATCAATCAGGTCTGAGATGAAAAATCTATATTGTGATTAAAACAAACAATAATAATCAAAATATATCATTTTTATACAAAATCATAACTCTATTTTTTGTTTTCGTAAATTTAGAACGAAATATTTAATCCGCTCCTGAGTGAAGCAATCTCCTGTTCCCAAAAAAATATTGATTCTGATTATTGAGATCATCTTTTCCCTTGTCAGTTGTAAAACAGAAAGAACGGAGGATATTCATTTCGTTGACCGGGAACCAGTCATCGATCCCGATTATTCAGGTGTAACCATTCCCCGGAATATTGCTCCGATGAATTTCATCATATCAGAACCGGGAGAATCATTTATTCTGAGAGTTACATCTTCGGACGGCACCCTGGTTTCCCTTAAATCTAAGGATAATGTAATTCATTTCCCGCTCAGATCATGGAAAAAGTTGCTTGCCACAGGCATGCAGGGGAGAATCGAAATTGAGATCTTCTCAAAACTCAAAGGTGGACAGGTTGCAGCTTATAAACCTTTCTACATGAATGTTGCAAATGAGCTTATCGATCCATACCTGATTTACAGAACTCTTTATCCCGGGTATGAATCATGGGGTGAAATGAAGATTGTTCAAAGATCTGTTGAGGATTTTAAAGAGACATCACTGATCGAAAACCAGTTACTTGAAGGTAACTGCATTAATTGCCATTCTTTTGTACAAAACAAACCGGCTAAATATCTTATTCATGTCCGTGGTTCTAAATCGGGGACTTATTTTATTGATAACAATACAGTAATAAGAAGAGAGCTTAGAACAAAGGAGATGCCGGGAAATGCAGTCTACCCGGCCTGGCATCCTTCAGAAAAGTTTGTGGCTTTCTCTTCCAACATGATATTTTCAGTGGTTCATATGCACTCTGACAAGAATGTTGAGCTTTACGACCGTTATTCCATCCTTGTTATTTTTGATACTGAAAGAAATGAGATGTCTGTCTGTGGAAAAAATTACAGGGGAGAATTCATGGAAACATACCCGGTGTGGTCTCCGGACGGGAAATATCTTTATTACTGCAGGACCGCCCAGGTAAAGCCCGGCTTCGATTACAGGCAGGTTAAATATGATGTTGCCAGGATGCCGTTTGATGAGATAACAGGAATATTTGGCAACCCGGAGGTCATTCTAAACGCTCAGGCAATAAATAAAAGTGCCTCTTTTCCCTCTATTTCCCCTGACGGCCAATACCTTATCGTTACTCTTCATGACTTCGGTACTTTCCCTAACTGGCACAGGGAAGCAGATCTGTATTCACTTTCCCTGAAAGACGGGAAGCTTAAAAAAATGACCCTTAACAGTATAGAAACGGAAAGCTATAATTCATGGTCTTCAAACGGAAGCTGGCTGGTCTTTAGCAGCAAAAGAGGTGATGGATTGACTTCAAGACCCTATTTTGCTTATTTTGTCAATCCCGACAGCATTGGAAAACCTTTTGTCCTGCCTCAGAAGGATCCTGGCCTTTATAAAAGATTTGACAAATCTTTTAATAAACCGGAGTTTGTTTCAGGAAAGATAAAAACAATGCCGGGGAAAATTGCCGGCGCCTCAGAAAAAGAACCTGTAAAAGCAATCTGGATTGAGAAAAAGTAAAGAGTATTGTTATGCTCCTCAAAGATTTTTTAAAATATAAACCTTCAAAAAGGATTGAAATCCCTCTGATACTGATTTTGATTCTGATTGTATTCTTTATTACCACATTCTCTTTTACAAGAGAAATATTTCTATTTCAAACCAACAGGGCAATATTCACTTTTTCAAGCGATTATCTTTACAATTACACATCAAAGCCGGGAGGTTTACTTGAATATGCAGGCAATTTCATAACCCAGGGTTTCTATAACTATCCATTTGGGATTCTGATACTCTCCCTCTTTCTTGTCCTGTCATGGGTTATTCTTTTTAAAATAAACAAGCTGTTATCAGATGATGGAGCACCCCCTATATTATTTACATTAATACCGGTCTGTTTGTTCCTGATCTGCTTTAACAATTTCTATTTCTTCATACACTATGCCCTTGGATGCCTGTTAGCGTCAGCCTGCTTTTTATTTACTGTAAGCGGGAAAAAATCATATTTTATCTTCCTGTTCTTCTACCCCCTGCTTTTCTATGTGACAGGTCCCTTTTCCTTTATCTATGCAGGTATGAGCATCATCCGTGTAATTGTTACAAAAAAAGGATGGCCGGTATATATTCTCCCGGTTTTAATGCTTCTCTATGCTTATCTTACTTTTGCAGTCTTCAAAAACTTGTTATTCCTTCAGCCAGTTAATGTGCTTCTGGCTTATCCCCTGCTGGTGCCCGGTACCAAAGAACTGCCCCTGTTTCTATTTATATTTGCCGGATATACTGTTCTCTTACCCTTGATATTTAAATGGGCTTTTTTATTAAGACTAAACAGCGGATTCTCAGGAATAATACCGGTTACCCTGTTTTTGAGCCTCATCCCGGTCGGTATCTACCTGTTCCCCGGACAAGACAATTCTGACCTGGCTGAGATAACCAGGATTGAAAATGCAGTATATGAACAAGACTGGGATTCGGTGATTGAGCAGTATGAAAAATCTAACTCAACAAACCTTATCCTATATTATTATAACCTCGCTCTTGCTAATAAAAATCAATTGTGCGAAAAATTGTTTTATGCCAGGCATCCCTTTGGTGCTGAATCGCTTACTTTATCACGTAGTGGAGAAAATGTTGACAGGGCAGTTTATTATTACTATACAATAGGCCTCATCAATGAAGCACATCATCTGGCATATGAATCGATGGTAAAATACGGGTTTCGCCCGGAAAATATTAAAATGCTTGTAAAAACCAACCTCATAAATAAAAAATACAGCATTGCTGAGCGGTACATCAATGTACTCTCTAAAACAATTCACTTTAAAGATCTGGCAAGGCATTATAAAGAGATGCTTAATAATCCGGACCTGATTAATACTGATTCTGAATTAGGAAGGAAGAGAGAAATGCTCCCAAAAAATGATTTTTTTATAAGGGACTTTGATGATCAGAATATAGAATTGTTCCTTATGGCTAATCCCTGTAATAAAACAGCGTTTGAATATAAAATTGCACGGTTATTGATTGAAAAAGATATTGAGACCATGATTTATGAAATTAAATATATGAAAGGTATGGGGTATACCAGTATTCCGAGACATATAGAAGAAGCTATACTGACATACTCAAAAACAATTGGTAATTTACCAGATCTTGGAGGCCTTGCAGTGAGTCCTGAATGTGAGATGCAATATGCCCGATTTAACACCCTTATTATGCAAAAGAATGTTGATAAATCGTGGCTTAAAAATGAGATGAAAGAAAAATGGGGTAATACATTTTGGTATTACTTTCAGTTTGAATAAAGGAAAATGCTAATTTTGACTCCCGGTATGTTCAAAATCTGATTAAAGTGAACAAATATGATCACAGCCTTCTTAAGAACACAAATATGAAAAACAACAGGCTTTTAATAATATTACCAATAATTGTATTGTTTTCAGCAATTCCGTGCCTTCTTTTCCCGCAAAAAAGCTCCGGACCTGCAATTATTGAATCCGCTACTCCTCAATCTGAGACAATTAAATATGGGGCTCTGGCAATTGAACGTGACAACGGATATTATTTCGGGTGGGCAGTTGACTGCGGTACGCTTGAGGAAGCGCAAAAGAAAGCTGTTGAAGAATGCACAAAAAAGGGAGGTAAATGCAGCGTAGTGTTGTCTTTTTCAGGAACCTGCTGTGCGGCTTACCGTAGCAGCGCAGGGAAAAATGTCGGTATCGCGTTCGGGTGGGGAGTGGCTAAGACAAAGGAAGAAGCTGATGTAATTGCAAAGAGAGAGCATCTGCTAAGAAGTTTCGGAATGGCTGCCCCGAATATCAGTTACGGGTGCATCAGCACAAATTCAGGTACAATGAAACTGATTTATAATGCTTCCCAGGAAATACAATCCCTCCCCGGGGAAGAGGAAGATTATTAAACCTTGTAATCTATCTCCTTCACCGATTTTGTCGTATTGTTGTTTCTCAATAAAACCTTTTTGCTTTCTATCTTATTCATCTGTATAAATATACCGCAGCCTTTCTCCGCACGTGATTCAGCTATCAATCCGTCTGAAACATTATCCAGCATAATAGCCGGAAAACTGCTGTTTATCAATCCCTGCCGGCCTGAAAAGGACCTGAGCTCGAAGTCAGAAGCATTTTTTAATACAAGGGCGCTCTGCCATTTCTCTTCAGTCTGATCTCCTGCCCAGGTAACAGACAAATCCCGGATCCTCAGCCCATCAACATTTTCTATCACCATGGCATGTGAAGCCCTCTTGTCCTTTGAATCTTCAGGAGTCATAAAGATCTGGACATTATTCATCCTGAAGTTCTCCAGGTGCTGATCAGGATGGCCTTTGATTGTGCTTGTTCCCCTTGGATGCGAAATGACCGTATCGATGACAATATCCCTGATTTTTCCAAGCCGGGAGGTGTCAGTCCTTTTCCTCAGTGTAAATTTACATAACTCGGCGCTTCCCCACCAGTTCCAGTGCCGTCTGTTTGTTTCAACAGTCAGGTTCCTGAAAATGATATCGCTGACGGTAGCTCCGTCCTGCACATTGATTCCAAAGCCCTTGTTGGAATTACGGATAGTGCAATTGCTGAAAATAACGTGACGGATATCGGCATGTGTTTCGGTTCCGATCATAAGCGGTGTGGAAGATGAGGTTAGCACACAATTGGTTACCACTACGTTTTCAACAGGATTAACTTTCTCCTGTCCCCTTCTGGTCGGTGTTTTAAGAACAATAGCATCATCACCTGTGACAATAACCGAATCTGAGATGGTCACATTGCTGGTACAGCAGATGTCAATACCATCTGCATTCACACCTTTTTCCAGATCAGAGAATATATACACACCTGTGACAAATACCCTGTTACAATCGTTCAGACGGATATTCCAGAGTGGTGAGTTGATAACTGAGATATCCCGCAGGAGGATATTGGTGCAGTTATTTAGTATAAACATATAGGTTTGCATCCCTGTACGATAATATCGCCTCATATCTATCCCTGCTTTCCTCGCAATTTCAATCTCCTCAGCGATCTCCGGATCTATACCCCTCATTTCCACAAATTCATATTTTGCAAGTCCATCCAACGTACCTCTCCCGGTAACAGCAATATTTTTTGCATTCTCGGCAAAGATCATTGTTCGGGATCCCTGGATAAAGTCATCCGGGTCCTGGCTCAGGTATAGTGTTGAACCCGCCTCGAGATTCAGTGTTACATTATCCCTGAGCTGTATTGTACCGACAGTATAATCACCAGGCGGAACATAGACCGTACCTCCTCCCGCAGCGGTACATTCATCAATGGCCGCACGGACCGGTTTTGTGGCATTGTCTTCACGCCTGCCCGTTGCGCCAAAGTCCCTGACATTAAAAAGATTGTTCGCATGATTATCTGCCGGTTTATCTGAGGAATTTGCAAAAGGAGCCAAGGAATCCCGCTCCAACCAGTACTGCACCGTTTTTAACCAGGGTACGGCGATCCAGATTACAATTGCCATTAGTTACTTCATTTTTCCCTTTCATGATTCCGGATTTTAATAGTTAGTCTGATACTTTAAATTTAATTATAAAATGCATACCCAACCCCACGAGGTCTTGTTAATAATGGATCCAAGACTTTTGAAGACTATGCAAAAAACTTAAATAAAGAATGAGTAAAACTTTTCTCAGTTCTACTCATTCTTAAAAATCTTAAACAATTTCTGAATTACAATGATATTTGCTCCGTATTTCTATGGTTGTTATTTAATCTGAACCGATAACATCCGGTCGAGGACATTCTTCGTAATCCTCTGGATCCTGACGTCTCCATCTTTGAAATGATTGATGAAAGGAGGATTAATATATCCGGGAGGACAGGAAAGCACCTTATTCCACCAGCATGTGGCTGCATCAAAAACGTAATTTCCTTTAGGTGCCGTATAGATTGTAGTTGCATAGGTTCTCTTTCTTGTGCCGGTTACCCCGTAATAATTCGTAACAGGTCCTTCTGACAACACAACCATATCTTTATGGTTCTGTGCCAATGGAGGCCCATGATACTCCCAACCGACCAGATCAGGAACAATATCACCTTTTTTCATCCCTGTCCCTTCGAATATCCAGTGTTCAGGGGTTGAACATACCCAGTCTGCCATTCCGACTCCGTATGAGGTTGCTCCCATCAATTCAATTTCATCAAGGTTACCGGTTACATGCCCTATATATCTCATTCCGCGGTCAGGTGTTCCATCCGTAGCCGGCAGCAGCTCAACCCTCCCCGAAACGGAGTTGCCGCACAGGAATGCAAGGTTCACTCCGGCATCTCTTGCTGCAATAATATTGTTGTAACACTCTTCCGTTAAATACTCATCATGTCCCACTGATAAATATACTTTACCACGAAGTAAAGTTGGACCATTCGTATGAACATCCATCTGCGAAATATACGATACATCATATCCCTCTTTTTCAAGCCAGAAGGCTAAAGGGTATTCTGTCATCAGGAATTCTCCTGATCCATTGGTAAGTGGTTCATAAGCGGCCGGAAAGCCGTTCCAGAAAATTGCATAAGGACGGTCAAACCCGGCAGCATAAGTAGTTGCGCTCCTTGTTCCCCACGGATCATTCGGGGAATCATACATTGAACGCCATTGCGGCCACCTGTTATAAGACTGCCAGGTAAAATCAGAAACCTGGAATAAGAGATCTACTTTCCTGTCATCACGAAGAACAAATATAAAATAAGCTTCTGCATCGACGTTCCTCCATATACTCATTTTCCCAAGGTAAACTCCGCTCACCCAGTCTTCAGGAATCTTCAGTTTGGCTGATTGCTTCCAGTTACATTCCATAATATGATACTGCCCATCAACCGGGGTAAGTTGCCTTGTTCCTTTTGCAAGTCCTTTCTGGGGATAAAGAGTAGTCATAAGTCTGCCACCTTTGCCGCCATAATACCCCATCCGGAAGATTTCGATCATGTAATCAACAGGAGGATCTGTACTTACAAAAATTCTTAAAGTATCCCCTACCTTATAGCTCATCTGGGAAACGTAACCTTCGATTTCTGTCCGGCGGTGCCACCCCTGATCATAAGGCTCATTTTCATGCCTTGGAACTTTCGTAAGCAACCAGTCTGTTGTTCCCGGTTTGGAATTTTCTTTTATAATAATGTTATCTGGTTTGACCTGTTTTTTCTGAGCCCAGGTATCACCTGATGACCAGACAAAAACAAGCATGATACCCAGGAAGAAAAGCATCCTTTTTTTCATAGTGTTTAAGAGTTTAAAAGTTAATATAAGGCAATGATGATTTAAATTCATAATAATTTACGGATCAGTCAGGTCGTGCTATGGAATAATTTCCATTCAAAAATTCTGATATAACAGGACCGATGCAAAAAACACAATTATAAAGACAAATACCGAGGCATATAAATACCCCTGATTCTTCTGTATCATAAATTTTTGGGAGAACTTTTTAATTGCCTTAAAACTGTAAGTAATTCCTGCAATCAACGATGCCGCAAGGATAGCCAGGAAGACCCAGTCTGCCCAAACAGGCAACTTTGCCACTATGATCTGCCTGGTCAGGATGCCCTGTATTGTCGTCAGACCTATGGGATCCGCCAAAGTGAATTTATAGTAAGGTATCCTGGTCGTTATCTCCCAGATTATCAACCCGACAAATAAACTTATAATGACCGGAAGGAAAACGGGACTGAAATTTTTAATGTAGTTACCAACTGACATCTTTGTCCGGGTCAGTGTAATCAGAAGGTAAGGCAGACCCCATAAGAGGACCGGTAATAAGAAGAACAGGTAACCTGTAGCGATCAGAGCTTTACCAGTTCCTTCATTGATTTTAAGATAAAGCGAAAGATTCTGTGTGAAAATTGAATCGCTGAGTGTCGCTAAAAGCTTAAATTCTGTAATCTCATCGATAAGATGAGCTGTCAGGAAATATAAAAAGACCCATTCTACAATAAGAAAAGGCCGGATTTGCATCAGATCACTGGCAAATCCAATTTTTGTCAGAGCCGGATTGGGACGGGATGTATTTGTTACTGATTTGTAAGTTTTACACGTCTTCAGGCATCCTGAACATAAGATGCAATAGTTGTTATCGTTTACCTCAGCAGGAATTAAATCCACACCACAGCTTTTGTAGTTTTGCTGGTAGATGTATTTGCTGCTGATGCAGGATTTGTCCGGACAGTTCTTACAGACGGGCTTACTCTTAACACGCCAACCCCATCCGGCCATCTTCGAAAAAATACCCAGCAGGTATCCTACAGGACATATATACCTGCAGAAAGTATTCTTCTCGAAGATCAATCCGGATACAACTGAAATTCCGACTATGATCAATAAATACCAGGCTGTGTACCTCGGTTTAAAATCTATTTCCAGGAGAGTTACACCGAAAATCACAATGACTGCATAAAATAATGGAATCACCCAGCCTGAAAGAAGCCAGTCCGGCCGCTTAAGCCTTAATCCGATCCTGGCAAAAAAAGATGTTACCATTTCAACAGGACATACCATGCACCATACCCTGCCAAAGATTATTGCTGATAATATGATAAGTGGCCACCAGGTATCCCAGACAAAGATGCTTGTCAGGTTGGTTCTGTAAAGCTGTCCGTCAAGAACCGGATGGTCGCTGCGAGCTGACAGACCAATAAAAATAAGAGCCCAGAATACAATGAACGTTATAATTTTAAAGAAAAAGGGAAACCAGGTCTTTTCAAAAAGTATGTTGAGATTTTTCAGCATAGCAAATTCGCGAATTAAAACAAATATAGGTCAAATCGCAGCACTCTAACTCCGAAAACGGGCTGCCTTTGCAGCCCGTCCACAATTGTTCTCCTTAAATCAACTAACCTTGAAAAACTAACCTTATTTTAATAACCCGGATTCTGTTGCAGCAGGGAGACTCCGTCCACTACCATCAAGTCAATCTGCGTCTGGGGAATAGGCCATATTTCGTGCTTCCCTTCAACAAACTGATAAGGCGCAACATAGTTTGTAACAATACCAGGCTGATTCTTCCTCCATTCGAGGTAACTATTGAGTGTTGTAGCCATATACCCGGGTTCAAGCTTATTTCTGAGCTGGAGCAGATTCCAGCGATGATGTTCAAGACCCAGTTCAAGTCTGAATTCAAAAAAGATAGCTTCCCTTGCATAAGATTTCCCATTTGCAGCGAATTGACCAGAATAAAGTCCGACCATATAGTTTGCAGCGGGGGTTGTGGAATACCCACCCATGGGCTTGGTATCATCAGCATATTTATACACCCACGATACCGGGTTTGCTGATCGGGCTCTGACCATATTTACATATTCTTCAGCTTTGGCAAGACTTCCTATTTCTGCCTCTGTTTCCGCTGCCATCAGCAATACTTCTGCATACCGCATTAAATTGTATGCATTTGTTGTCTGCTGGTTCTGCCTCTCCTGTGCAACTCTGGCCTGGGATGCAATATTTTTCTTTGCCGAATAAGCTCCTTCCGTTGGGGGGAACCTGATCCATGACATGCCGGGATGATTACCCCAGTCAAGGAAGGGAATTCCTCTTCTCCCGATACACCAGTCAAGCCTGGAATCGAGGGGTACTGTTGTGGGTGTAAATGGATCTGATGACTTTATCCCCTGGTCGCTGGCTATGGGTGTGTTACGATATTCAAGGAATAGTTTGGGCAGTCCTGTTACCGGATCCACCTGGTATGAATTAACCAGGTCTTCAGAAGGTGTTAACCAGCCGCAGCAACTTGAGGCAGGGCCATAATATGGTCCATCATACATATCGGCGGCATTTCCTCCCCATGCTCCGGTATTAACTTCATTCTGAATTGCAAATACACATTCCGGACCATGCTTATTTACGGTATTGAAGTTCCACCAGTATTGTTCATTCAGAGCATAATTTTTGCCATTTACGGTTTTACCGTTCGCAATTATATCGTCAAGCACAATTTTAGCATCTGTATATTTAAGTTGCCAGACATATGCTTTGGCAAGGAATGCTTTTGCAGCCCATTCATTTGCCCTCCCGACCTGAGAGTTGGTTTCAGTCAGGTTGTTTGCTGCAAACTGAAGGTCCGATTCAATAAACGGCCATATCGATTTGTCATTGGCGACCATGTAATTGCCATTTGTAAATGAAACTGTTTCGTCAATCCATGGCACTTTATCTCCGAATGTCCCAACCAGGTACATCATGGTAAACATTCCGCGTATAAATTTTGCTTCACCCTCAAATTGAAGAGCTTCCAGCTCGGTAACAGTACCGGCTTCAATTGCTTTTTGAAGCACCCTCAATACATCATTGCAACGTTGAATCACCATGTAACAGTAAACCCACCTGGCATTATTGCCTGTTGGCTGAAAGTTATATGTACCTGTACTTCTGTCATCTGACGGATTGTCGTAAAACGGGCCCCAGCTGTATCCGCCATATTCACCTGTAATTGAACCGGTCATTGCTTTGTAACAACCTATTAGTATTCCGTCAACACCTGTTTTGGTTGCCAGATTATCCTCCGAAAGACTTGCTTTGGGCGCTACATTAAGATAGTCTTCCGAACAGTTGATCATCAGCATTATCAATGATACCACACAGAATGTTATCAAATAAACACTTATCTTTTTCATTATGTATTTAATATTAAGTGAAATGTTAAACTCATAAATATTAATTTATCCATAGAGTCCTTAAAATGACAGATTAACTCCGAACAGAAAGCTTCTCTGGTTAGAAGGATATGGACCCATATCAATGCCAAACAGAGTGGATGATCCCTGCAATTCCGGATCATATCCAGGATAGTCAGTTATAGTAAACAGGTTGAACGCCTGACCATAGATCCTTAGGGTTGTTGCCCTGAATTTCTGTAAAAAAGCAGTAGGAACAGTGTATCCTATTACGAGTGATTTCATCCTGAAGAATGACCCGTCAAAGATCTTATATGTGCTCATCTGACCGGCCCCGCTAAAACCTCCTCCGTTATCGTTTTCAATCCTCGGGTGTTTGGCATCCAGGTTATCCGGAGTCCATGCATCGAGCATATCCCGGCTCTTATTACTTTCATAACCACCCCAATCGTGGGTGTAATTCATCAGGTAGTTATAAACATCATTCCCTTTGGAGCCGTAGAAGTTGGTTCCAAGATCAAAATTCTTGTAGGTAAAATCTATGTTTAGCCCGTATGTAAAATCAGGGTTCGGATCACCGATAAAAGTACGGTCATCAGCATTGATTTTCTCATCCCCGTTTACATCGCGGAACATAAACCTGCCAGGCAGGGCACCGTCCTGTGGTGGCGATGCAGCTACCTCTTCAGCTGAACCGAAGATTTTTACAACGTCGTATCCAAAGAATGATCCTACAGGATGTCCTTCCTGGTTTCTGGTTCCGGTCCCACCATCAAAATAACCGGGATCAGGAACATCCACCACCTCGTTCTTATAGGAACTTATATTTGCAATGACGCTGATTCCCAGGTCCTTTGTTATATTACCCCTGTATCTTCCAGTGAAATCCAATCCGGTATTCCGGATGTCACCTATATTTACAATTGGCTTTGAAGCCCCACCGACAGTTGCAGGTAATGGCATTGAGAATAATAAGCCGTTAATAGATTTTTTAAAGACTTCAACCTCAAAAGTCAGGTTCTTGAACACCGTAAAATCCAATCCTATATTGGAAACAATATCCTTTTCCCAGCCTGTAGCCCTGTTACCTATTACGCTTTGATAGAAACCTTGCACAATACTGCTGCTCGATCCGTTAATATCATAATATGATGAAGTAAAAGTGCTCCCATAAAGGTCAAACTGATTGTCGGCTCCAACGTTAACCTGTGATCCCAAAACTCCATAACTTGCCCTTAGTTTCAGGTCATTTAACCAGCTCACGTTGCTGAGGAATTTCTCCTGCGAAATTCTCCAGCCAAGGGAGAAAGAGGGGAAAACACCAAATCTGTTCTCCGGCCCGAACTTTGAAGAACCATCACGGCGCACTGTAACTCCCAGCAGGTATTTACCCTGATAATTATAGCTAAGCTTTCCAAATTGTGAAAGCAACCTGTCTTCTGCAATACTACTTTGATTTGTAACATTTGAAGTTCCGGCACTTAAAGTCATGTAGTCAAATACTTCAATGGCATATCCATCGCGGCTGCCTCCCATGCTTTTACGGTAATTCCGTATTGATTCCACTCCTGCAATGAAATTTATATCATGGTCGCCGATTTTATTTGCATATGTCAGGGTTGTTGTTGAAATCAGCCTGTTGGAGTAGTAAAAGGATTCGGTATATTTATTCGGATTATTGAAGAATTCCGAACGGTAATACTCTTTCCGGTAAAAAGATTGTGCAAATCCGTTGGTTAAGCTTCCACCTATACTTGTACGTGCAGTAAAATGTTTCAGGAAATCAACTTCAAGGAACGCATTCCCGATTGTGTTCCAAGAATAATTCCTGTCATCATTCATGGCGTTAAACCATGCTACGGGATTACGCTGAGTACCTAATCTCGGACCCGCACGCGTTCCGCCCCAGTTCCCTGCAATATCATACACCGGTATTATAGGCATCAGGTTAAGATGCAAACCCAGAGAGCTGAATTCGCCTGCTTCAACTGTGATGGGGACTAACGGATTATCCTTATAAAACAGGTTTATGTTTTCGCCAAACCTGATGCTTTTTACAGGTGAGAATGATGTATTTATTCTTGCAGAATATCTTTTAAGATGGGAAGTAATTAATGTCCCTTCTTCATCATATACTCCTAATGAGAAGAGATAGTTGGACAGGTCAGTACCGCCACTTGCAGTCAGGGTGTGGCTCATTCTGGGGGCTTTCTTGTAGACTTCATGATACCAGTCAGTTCCCTCCTGATTTACTTTCTGGATCTGGTAGTTGTTTGAAGGATTTTTGGGATCCATAAAGTATTTCGCCGGGTCTACAGCAGGGTCTCCTGCGAAAGCAACTCCAACACTTGTCGGAGTAATATAAGTATAGTCCGGCATACCATCCTGAAACAAAGGGTGCGCTGGCTCTGAAATCAGCTGAGTATTCATGAATTCAGTTGAATTCATAAGATTGAGGGGGTTGCCGGGTAGCGGATAAGTCATCCCGTAATAACCTTCATATGTAATGACAGGAGCGCCCTTTCTTCCTTTTTTAGTCGTAATTACAATTACCCCATTGGAGCCTCTGACGCCGTAAATCGAAGCAGCCCCTGCATCTTTTAATATCTGCATTGATTCTATGTCAGATGCACTTACATCATTAATGCTTCCTTCAACGCCATCTATCAGGACCAATGGTCTGGAATCGCCGAAGGTACTGATACCACGGATGCGGATATTAGGCTCTCTCCCCGCCTGACCTGAAGCAATGGTTACAACTCCCGCAGCCTGTCCCTGTAATGCTACAGCTGCAGAACCAACAGGTATTGATGCCAGATTTTTGGCATCCACGACGGCTACAGAACCAATAATGTCTTTCTTTCTTTCAGTGCTGTAACCAACGACCACAACTTCTTCAAGACCAATTGAAGCCTCTTTCAAAGTGATACTGAAATTTGTCTGGTTGCCGATTGCAACATCCTGGGTGTCCATTCCTATGAACGAAAATGATAAAGTCTTTGCATCCGCCGGCAGCGATAAGGTAAAATTACCCTGAGCATCGGTGAGGGCGCCTACAACGGTTCCTTTTACAAGAACCGATACACCGGGCAGAGGATTTCCGCTTTCATCCGTCACTTTCCCGGTAACCGTTTTTTCCTGCTGATACTCGTAAGAAATTACCGGATCAGGAAATGATCCATTGGCAAAAGAGGTCAGGGACATCAATAAGGATGCAAAAATGATCAAAAGAAAATTCCTCCTTTTTGAAGCCCCATAAATAAACAGAAATAAAGTTGAACTTTTCTCTTTCATGGTTTTTAAGTTTTGGTTTCTGAGAGTAATTAATTATCTGACTTTTATTAATAAGTTCTTTCCGTTACAGTCATTTCAACTGTTTTGAAATTCTGCCATTTATTTATCTGAAATTTTATGTTTAATGATGGCTTCTTCAGGCGTCATCCCAAACTTGACCACATCACACAATGCAGCCTGAAATCCGGATGGATCCCCAACCTGTATGGCATTTCGTCCGAAGACCACCCCCCTGGCTCCATCCCTTATTTCGTTCGCAGCCAGTTGTAATGCGTCAATCTGTTTTGGTGTCTTCTCCGCTCCAAGTCCAAAAATTGGCACGGGACTGGCTTCCGTTACTTTCTTAAAATCGAGAGTATAGAAAGTTTTGATCATATCACATCCTAACTCGCTCAGGATTCTGCAGCTTCTGTAAACCTGGGCATTCATTTTTTCTTTAGGAATCGTATCGGAATTAATCGGGAAATATTCACCAATAATTGGTATTCCCAGCTTTGCGGCCTGATTCATCAGCTGACAATAAATCTTTACGTTATTAGCATCCAATTCCTCACTGCCCGTCTGTAGTGTAAGTGACGCAAGCACTAACTCGGCTCCATGACTTACGGCTTCCTCGACCGTTTGTGCAATTACAGTATAAGCCTGGTTGTAGTTCCAATGAAAACAATAAACCGAACTCCAGTTTAATCTTACAATTGGCATCGGAGCTCCCTTATAATTGAAAGCAAAACGAAGATGCTTCAGCATCCCTGCACTCAGTAATACTCCATCAACACACGAATTAATTTTTTCAGCTGTTTTTATAAGGTTTGTCATTCCAGGGATCGGACCATCAAACATCCCATGATCTATTGCTATGATCACAGCATTCTGGCCCTTACTGAACAGCTTTTCGATTTTTAACTCCTTCCCGTTCATTATCAGTAAATTGGTTAATAAAATGGTTGTTTATGATCGTTTTAGCATAGAGATAATATGCTCAAATATAAATAGATTTACAATAATCACAAATATTTTTGTTACTATTTTTGAGAAAATATGTCCTTTTATGATAAAGTTAGAACTTTATTGTTTGGGATACGAAATAAGAGACATAAATTGACTGGCTACGTAAGGACTATTTCTATATTTTCGTCCTCTGTGCAGTATCAGCAGACAGATCTTTTTCATTTTACTATTTCAATTTTATTCCCGGCCGACTGGTTAATCTGCAGAACGCCGCCCTTCTGGAGCGTCTGCCAGTGCCAGCCTTCCGAACCTGCCTGAGAGGTCTCCTTCAGATCTGACCCGTCAACAGTTACCTTTTTTGGTTTGGAAGTGAGCCTGAGCAGTTCTGCCGAGGAATTGTCGAAAACATTATAAGAAATTTTTGAAGGCTCGTATGAAATTTGACTTACAATTGAGGAGGTTCTTAATAAATGGTCACTATTGTCAGGAGCAATTTCGGAAGCTGCGGCCATAGCACGCAGGTAGTGTCTTGAATAATCACCGTATCCGTCTGTCATCCATATTGCATTTGTCGGATAGAAATTCTTCCCTTCGCAGTCAACCATATAAGTCGCCCAGCTCAACATCCGGATTGCATTCCTGACATAGGTTGTATCGCCGGTTTCTTGCCAGTATCTCAGTTCCATGGAAGCCTGGCGTGAGGAGTGACTGTTTCCGGGTACACGGTAAGCAGTCTGTTCATTGATAGCTAATACTCCATATTTCTTAAACTGCTCATTATCAAGTTCCCTGTGAACCCATTCAAAAATGCTCCTGACAGTTTCCTTCCAGTTAGGATCCAGATCCTTATGTATCCATAAGAAACATAGCGTACGTTACGGCATTTATCTGTGTATCTGACCACCTTGGAACATCTTCAAAGAATGGTCCCCATTTCTGGGTTTTCGCAGGGAAGTTCTTCATCCAGTCGAGAGTCATGTCAAACGCCCGTTTATAGACATCCGTTTTACCTTTTTGCATTTTGATAAGCTCCTCGAAAAGGCCAAGGGTTGATGGCCAGAATGTTGTATAGCTGGACCTTGTGGCTCTTGGATCGTTTTTCTTAAGGTCAGCATCCATCCCTTCATACCAGTGTGCATTTTCAACCAGGACACCTGTTTCTCCGGTTTTGGCGTTAACCTTGAAAGGCCACGGTGAATTATCATTGTCACCCGGTTGAACTTTTTCAGCAAGCACATCTGCAATTCTGACTGCTGCATCAAGATATTTTTCCAGTCCTGTTTTTTTGTAAAGGTGAACCAGTTCAAAGGCGAAGGAACCAGCTTTATCGGGTTGGGTAAAGCCCTTGCCCAGGATCATGTCACCATCATATTCACCCGAGTGTATATCCATGTTGTAGGGATAAGGCAGCCAGGGCCATACACAATCGGAAGCCGAGAGTGAATGCTCCAGGTAATAATCCGCTATATACTTCATATTCTCAATCACCGACTCATCACCGCTGTAATTGTAATACAGATCCCATGAGGAAAGCGCCATCTGCAGCTGATCACCACCCAGCCCTCGCCTGTCGTGCCTTTCACTCCACACCTGGTGGTTCATATAATATTTTACGCCGTTCGTGCAGGTTTCCATATTTTTCCAGAAATTCCACACGAGCTTTAACACTTCATCATAAGATTGACCCAGATTATCTGAATACCAGGGAAGGATGCTCCCTGTTTTATCTAGTCTGACAAAGTGATATATTATCTTGTCTTCCAGAATACTGCTAGTTTCTGATTCGATGATATCTTTGCTTAAACCGTTATACACGGGCGATTTGTCACAACCTGTCAATGCAAGGAACAGGACAATAAAAAGTACTAAAAGTTGACGCATTTCTATATTTATTTTAAGTTAAAAATCAATTTCAGAAATATAACGGGCTGCCCGATGCAACCCGTTATTCCCGGACGCTTTCCCCAATCACCTCTTACCTTTCATGCTACATAGTATTACCAGTACCCTTCGAGGGATTCATAGAGTTTCAGATATCTTTCATAAATGTCTCTATAGAATTTATATCCTTCAGGTTCAGGCTGATAAACTTTCTTTAATTCAATACTTAAATTACATCCATGTTCGATACTTCTGAATACCCCCGTCCCCACACCCGCAAGAATAGCCACCCCCAGTGAGGCATTCTCCGAACTTGTCATTGTGGAGACCTTTAATCCGGTCATATCGGACAGGATCTGGCACCATAACGGACTTTTGGAGCCGCCTCCCAACAGACGGATCTCCTTTATAACTATATCTTTTTTAGTAAGTGTTTCAAGATTGTGTTTAACTTCTGCGGAAACAGCCTCCATTATTGCGCGCACAAAATGTCCCTTGCCCATACCGATTGTTATTCCTGCGAAGGCACCCTTTACTTTTTGATTAAAGTATGGAGATCCGGCACCCATAAAATGCGGTAAAACAACGAGCCCCTCAGCACCCGGAGGGATTTTAGCCGCCATCTCAGTCAGCAAATCATATACGTCAATATTTGTCCGTTCTGAAAGTTCAACTTCCGACCGGCAAAAATTATCTTTGTACCATTTTAGCAGCAAACCTGCGGTTTGAACATATGGCAGCAGGAAATACTTTCCCTGAACAGAATGACACTGGCAGGATACCCTGAATGACAGATCATTTACAGGTTGATCCATTGTTACACACATTGCCATCGAGGCACCAATCGTCAGAGTTGAAATCCCGGTTAGAATATTTCCAGCGCCGATTGCCCCTGCCGGATGATCGTAAGAACCGGTAACAACCTCAACATCAGTGGAAAGACCTGTGGCAAGGGCTGCTTTTTCTGTCAGATGATTGACTCTGCTTCCGGAGGGTAATAATTGAGGAAGCTGAGAAGCTGTTATCCCAAGAAAAACTAGCATCTCATCCCACCAGGTTTTCTTACTGATGTCAAAATACAGGGTGGAAGAAACAAGCGAATGTTCGGTGAAAAATTCACCCGTCATGCGGTAGATAAGGTAATCCTCTACCAGGAGGTATTTCTTTACCTTATTATATATATGAGGTTCATTTTTTTTCAGCCATAATATCCTCGTTGCAGGCCAGATAGGCAGAACTTCAGGCTGACCCGTTGTATCCATTATCAACTGGTTCCCGAATTTTTCTTCAATCTCCTTTGCTTCATCAATGGAGCGATTGTCGAGCCAGATTATGGCTTTCCTCAAAGGCTGTCCGTTGTGGTCAACCATTATGATTGTCTCCCCCTGGCTTGAAAAAGAAATACCCTTTATTTTCGCGGGATCGATGCCGGTTTTAAGGATCAGTGACCTGATAACCCGCGTCGAAACCTCCCAGTATTGTTCAGGATCAATCTCACATGTTTCACCGGGTCCGTAATCAGGAAGATACTCTTCTCCGCTTGTGGCAATAAGGTCGCCCCTGCTGCTCAGAAGCAGAGCTTTAATTGAAGTTGTACCCAGGTCAATTCCGATTAAGTATGTTATAAGGTCGGGGCTCATTTGTCTATTTCTCCGGTTTATTACCCGGGATCGGCCCATCAAACATTCCATTAACTATCGCAACAATAACAGCATTTTTACCTTTGCTTAAAAGTCTGGCTGTCTTCAAAGCCTTTCCATTCATAATTAGTAAATTGAATTCTAAAATGATCGTATTTGATCGGTTTATTCATTAGTCAATGTCCTCAAATATAAATACATTTATTGCAAGAAACAACTTTATTTATACTTTTGTTAATATTATACTTATTATTTTGATTGTTTTTAATTATGTTTGTGGAGTAACGTTTTAACTCATAATATTATTTGTTATTTTAATTAAATCAGAATCAATTAATTTATTAAAAGGTTATTAAATTGTAAACAATTGGAGAATCAGTTCGGCTTGAATTTAATGCTGCGACTGCCCTTTATTTTTTTATAACAGAATTTAAAATCTTATTATGTCAAAAGATTGGTGGAAAGAGGATGCTGATGGCATTCCAAATTTAATTACAGAGACACCCGGACCGAAATCGAAAACAATGCATGCCAGTACAGCACGGTTTATGAAGGGATTAAGCAGCCAGGTAAAGCTCTTCCCTGTTTGCTTCGATAAAGGGTTTGGGATAACACTTACCGATGTCGATGGAAATAAATACCTCGATTTTTCATCGGGAATCTATGTAACATCACTTGGTCACTGTCATCCCAAAGTATCGGAAGCTGTGACACACTGGGCAAAAAGACTTATGAATGCACATGATTTTACAACTCCCGTTAAGGAAAAACTGATGGTCAAAATGTCCGAAATTCTACCGGGCGGATTGAATGCAATACAATTATATTCCGACGGCACATCCGCTGTCGAGGCTGCACTGCGTGCTGCCAGGGCAATCACAAATAAACACGAGTTTTTATCGGCTTACCGTGACTTTCATGGAAAAAGCATGGGAGCTGTAAGCTGTGCTCAGATGTACCGTGGTGAAACATTAAGCTATGGACCAACACGCGCTCCCGGATTTTATATGGTCCCCCGTCCTGACCCTTACCGTCCGTTATGGACAAAACCTGACGGCACAATCGATACCGATGCCTAC
Organism: uncultured Bacteroidales bacterium; assembly: GCA_963806555.1. GTDB lineage: Bacteria > Bacteroidota > Bacteroidia > Bacteroidales > VadinHA17 > LD21. The sequence goes on from CAWDYR010000015.1 coordinate 44,008, forward strand.
ATAACATTTTACGAAACGTTTATTCTGGAAGGCACAGTTGGCAACGTTGCTGCTTTCGTACTGGAGCCTGCACAAGGGTGGGCCGGAAGTATTTTCCCCCCGGATGACTACTTCCCGAAGCTGAAGGCGCTTTGCGGTAAATATAAAATACTCATTTATGATGACGAAGTTCTGGCGGGCATGGGCAGGACTGGCGAGTGGCTTACTTTAAACCACTGGGGAGTAATTCCGGATATAGTTACCTTCGGAAAGTCATTCGGTAACGGATTTCCTGTAACTGCAATGGTAGTAAAAGAAGAAAACGGAGGGGCACTTGAAAAGATCTCCGCTTCTTCAAGCTATGGTGGTAATCCGATGGCCTGCGCCGCAGCTCTTGCCTCAATTGAAGTTATAGAAGAAGAGGACCTGCTGCAAAATGTAAGAAACGTAGGCGAAATCTTTATGAAAAGAATGACGGAGATGAAAGCAAGGCATCCGATAGTCGGAGATGTAAAAGGTAAAGGATTTCTTCTCGGAATTGAACTCGTAAAGGATAAAACAACAAAAGAACCGTTTGATGAAGCAGGTAAACTGGTGTACCAGAAAGCCTTCAGGAAGGGATTAGCCTGGATCCCGGCCGGTCATATCCTGAGAATGTCACCTCCGCTTATTATGGACGAAAAATATGCCAAAATGGGGATGGATATAATTGAGGAAGCAATTGCAGAGGTCGAAAAAGAATTTGGATATTGATAACACATTATTCACTATAATAGCTATAAACCAGGTAAAATCAGGTTCTTTATATGACGAAAAAAATAGTTCGTTTCGGAATTATCGGACTGGGTTTAATGGGAAAAGAGTTTGCAGGCTCTGTTTCCAGGTGGTGTCATTTTAAGGAAGATAATTCCCCAAAACCGGTCATTGCGGGCATTTGCGATACAGGCAACCCGGATGCTGTAAATTGGTTTACCAGGAATTTTGACACTATTGTTATTAACTGCACTGATTATCACGACCTCATCTCAAGCAGTGAAATAGATGCTGTTTATTGTGCTGTGCCGCATAACCAGCACCAGCAACTGTATACCGATATAATCCGTTCAGGGAAACATCTTCTGGGCGAAAAACCTTTCGGGATTGATATTGCTGCAAATGAAAAGATCATCGAAGAAATCAATAAAAAGCCGGAGCTGATCGTCCGGTGCAGTTCAGAGTTCCCGTACTTTCCAGGTGCAAAGCGTGTAATTGACTTTATCAGGTCGGGCTCATACGGCCAGCTGATGGAAGTCCGTTGCGGATTTCATCATTCGAGCGATATGGACCTCCAAAAACCAATCAACTGGAAACGTACCATTGAGGTAAATGGTGAATACGGGTGTATGGGTGACCTCGGCCTCCACACACTTCACATTCCGCTTCGTATGGGTTGGTTCCCAAAATGGGTATTTGCTGATCTTCAGAATATTGCCAGGAACCGTCCTGACGGAAAAGGAAATATAGTCCCGTGTGAAACCTGGGATAATGCAATTATAACCTCACATTGTATTGATCCGTTAAATAATACGGAGTTTTCCCTTGTCCTCGAAACAAAAAGAATGGCTCCCGGACAAACCAATACCTGGTTTATTGAAGTGTATGGGACTAAGAATTCGGTTAAGTTCTCAACTCATGAGCCGAAGGCATTCTATTGTCTTGAAACATCAGGACATGAACAGGGTTGGACCCGGATAGACATTGGTTATCAATCGTTTATTCCGACAATAACAGGCGGAATCTTTGAGTTTGGGTTCTCAGATGCAATCCTTCAGATGACAGGCGCATTTCTGGCCGATTTCAACTCCGGCACTCCAAATCCTTTTCAGAATGTCCTGCCGGCTGAGACTTATTTAAGCCACCGAATCATGGATGCAGCAATTAAATCATTTAAGACAGGTATGAGAATTAATTTGTGATTTTGCATTTACTAAATTATTATGTTATATAACATAATAAGCTTTTTAGAAGTTAATATTATTAACCTTTTTGTTCCTGAAGTAACCTAAAACTTAAAAATATTCAACCAATGACAAAAATCAAAGCAGGATATGTAGCATTCGGGACAATGTTCTACGAACCGGCTAATCTGAAAATGATCAGTGAGAGAGCTGAAAAACAACTGAAAGATGCAGGATTGGAGCTTGTAATTACTGATCCTGTATTTGGTGAGGGTCCTGAACCGGAAAGAGCCATAAAGGAATTGAAAGCAAATGACTGGGACTTCCTTTTTGTTAATATAATCAACTGGATCGATACCCGCGGAGTATTCAGGGTTTTGCATGAGTTCCGTGAAAAACCCATGATACTTTATAGTTTGGGTGGTTTTACCGATCATGAAGGCAGGTTTGGGGAAAAGGGAACCCTTATTTCCCCGGCTGCCGGTGCCGGATCAACTTCATTGCGCCTGCCGATGGAACAATGGGGTATAAAGTTCAAATATCTTTTTAATGCACCCGACTCCGCGATGGATATAAATGGTATACTCTCTTTTGCCAAAGCTGCCAAAACAATGAAGGAGCTTCGCCATGCAAGGTTGGGAATGATTGGTTTCAACGATATGGGATTATACTCAACCAGCTTTAATCCCTCAAAATTGCGTGACCTGATAGGACCGGAAATAGAGAGCCTGGATATGCTGCAGCTTAAACGGAAAATGGATGCAATCCCTGATACGGAAGTAAAAGCCGAAGCAAAAAGGATTTCCTCCGGATGGGAATATCCTCTTGGAAAACCTGAAGATGAAGTTGTAGAAAAAGCTGTCCGGATGTACCTGGCCACAGTCCTCCTTTGCAAAGAAAAGAAATTCGATACATTCTCCTACAAATGTGTCGATGGAATAGACCTGGAGATGGGTCTTACACATGCAATACCTTCTTCCGCTTGTAGCCGATGCCGGGTATCCTTATGTTGATGAAAATGACCTGGGTAATTCGGTTGCCCAATTTATGCTGAAATCAATTTCAGGAAAACAGGTGACCTTTATCGAACATTACGAACATCACCCTGAATGGATACTTCTGGGTGAAGACGGCTATTGCCCTTCAGATTTTATTGAAGGCAAACCCCAGATAAAATATATGACCACTGTCCTTTTAAAAGGCATTGCGCATTGTTCAAACATGAAAAAAGGACGAATGACACTTGCCTGTTTTTCTGAAACGAAAGACGGATATCGCATGCACATTGTCACCGGTGAAGGCAAAGAAAGACCAAAATGGGTTGAAATGGGAGTCCCGTTGCCATCCTGGCCAAGCATTAAGTTCTTTACTGATGTGCCTGTACGGCAGGTTTTAAATCATGTTCAGTCACAGCACTTCGCAGCAGTTTATGGAACGTACGTTGAGGAGCTTGTCGATCTGTGCGGGTTGTTAAATATTGAAGTTGTAGTTGATTCAAATGTCAGGTAATAGCCTCTGTTTATGAAGCACCAGTATAAGCCCCTGATCCTGCTTTGCCTCATGTTTTTAACTGTGGGATCAATGTTCTGCATGAACGATATTCTGCTTCCCGCTTTAATAACCCATTTTAAATTGAATTATACCCAGGCAACTTTAATTCAGTTTACCTTCTATTCAACATATATAATATTCCCTCTGCCAATCGCCTGGATGATTCACAAATTTGGCTACAGGATAAGCCTCCTGGTGGCGCTGTTTACCTGCTCACTGGGATGCATTCTTTTTATGCCTGCCCGGTTTCTGGACTCATATCCCATCGTTTTGACGGCAATCTTTATTATATCGACAGGAATAACAGTCATAAATGTTGCCGCCAATCCATTTATTTCTTTACTCGGCGATCCCGAAGGAGCTCATATCAGAATGAATTTCGTCCAGGTATTCTCCAGGATTGGCTATGCTGCCACACCTCTGATAGCAACAGCACTCATATATAATTATGCAGGTGAAATAAGATTTCACTTTCCGTATCTTCTTCTCGCAGTTTTAATATTGATCATCGGTACACTTATCTATTTCTCTAAAATGCCGGCAATGAGAGCCGATACCGAAGATAAGTTTTCCGTATCAGGTATCTTCAAAGCAAGTGTCCGGTATCCGCACCTTGTATTCGGAATCGGAGCCATGTTCTTCTACGTTGGAGCCGAAGCATGCACTGCCGGATTTTTCATCCCCTATCTTAAAACCGTCCTGGGATTTACCGAAACGCAGGCAGCCAGATATCTTACTCTCTACTACATATTTGCAGCGGTCATGGGGCTGGCAGCCGTAGTAATATTACGGTATGTAAAAGCTTTCAGGCTTGTGGGAATCTTTGGCTTGATTATGATCACATGCTACCTGATATGTATCTTAACCAATACCGGGATCAACGAATATATTCTGGCTTCATTGGGACTCTTCCTTTCTATTATGTTCCCGACCATTTTCAGTCTGGCAATAGAAGATATCGGCGCTTTTGCCGGCAGGGGATCAGCTTTACTTAACTTCGCAATTGTCGGAGGATCAGTCTTTCCGCCTCTTCAGGGCATGATTGCTGATAATTTCGGGGTAAACGTGTCCTATCTTGTCCCCTGTTTTTGTTTTGTTGTCATTACCATTTATGCATTCTTCTTTACAAAATATCCTTTGATGAAAAGGAATTTCAGATTCGTTTCAGACTCTCCTGAAGGTGATACCCATTAAATTCCACCGGGCATGTTTAACATCTGATTAGTCATATCCGGTTTTCGCACCTGAGAATTGGGGGCTGTATCAAAGTTAGTTTATATTAGGTCTTCCTTAGTGTGCCTTTGTGCATCACTTTGTGATCCTTTGTGGTATGGATTTAAAATTAACCACGAAGTACACAAAGGTTCTCACTAAGGTACACAAAGGACTTTTGAAACAGCTCCGTAATTATCACCGGGGACTCTCCACTCTGCCTTAAAAGGCGAAGTTACAGGATTATAGATGCACTCATCAGGTTAGCTTGCGGTGAGAGGTAATCACCCGAAATAATTTTAATTTTCTGCAGCTGAATATCTTCGGACATTCTTATGGGGGTATCGTAGCCCAGGCATATGCATTGAAATATCCGCATAATGTAAAGAAACTGGTTCTGTCAAATACTCTTTTCAATTCTGAAATGTGTCAGGCAATGATCACCAATCTCAACAGCGAAATTCAAAATCAATTCCCGGAAGTCTGGGAAAAATTGAAATTGATCCGTGAAAGAGACAGGAAGAGCAGCACAATTGACTATGTTGTTACTTCATCTGCGGTTTCGTTGCAGCTGGGCTATTTTTACGATGCCTCAAATGCACAAAAACTTTCAGGAGACCAATATTCATTTAATCCTGAGGTTTACTTCGCTCTGGCTGGTGATGATGCTGGTTTTGTAATGGGTGGAGACCTGGGGAATCTGGATTTCAGCGCCCGGTTAAAGGAAATTGAAATACCTGCACTGGTCATAGGTGGACGTTTCGACCGGGTTTGTCTCCCTAAATACGTCTTGCTCTTCAGGAAATTTATGCCAGATGCAAAATTTGTAATGTTCGAAAACAGCGGGCATTTTCCTTATATTGAGGAACCTCAGAAATTTTATGAAACAATAGATGCCTTTTTAAGAGCTCCCGGAAATTAGGGAATTTCAATTAAAGTTTGTTTTTTCGGAAATTAAATTTATGTTTGCATCTGATTCCGATTTAAAAATGAAAGTAATAATTACAAACTGGCGTTGGTGGTTAAGCAAACTTCACTTAAAGATGTGAGACTACCAGCTATTTGTATATTATTGTAAAAGATATTAATAACGGCCTGTCGTACTCACGACAGGCCGTTTTGGTTTGATACGCACCCATAACCCTCTGCAATGAAAAAATTCAAAATAAGAACAAAGACCCTGAGATTACTGGCTGACACAGTTACTCCAGTAAGCATCTATTTGAAATTAAGAGATATATATCCAAATTCCCTTCTCCTGGAAAGCTCAGATTATCACGGTAATGAGAACAGCTATTCCTATATCTGTTTCACACCCCTGGCGACCTTCGAAGCAGATAACGGCACCATAACTGAAACTTACCCCGATGGCTCAAAAACAACCACAAAAGTGACAGGTAAGGACACTTTTAACCTGAGGTTCTCATCTTTTATTGACTCATTTGTCCCATCGGGTACTTCTGATGATGTTCCTGTAAATGGCCTCTTTGGTTATACCTCCTATGATGCAGTTGAATATTTCGAAAAAATAAAATTCAGATTACGTGAACCGGATCCTGATAAGATCCCTGACGTGCTTTACAATTTTTATAAGTACATAATAGCTGTTAACCATTTCCAGAATGATTTACAAATTATTGAGAACCAGATCAATGATGAACCCGGAGAGATCGACAGAATTGTCACGCTCCTCTCCAGCAGGAATTATGCAATATATCCGTTCCAGGCAACCGGTGCAGAACAGCAGAACATCACCGACGGGCAGTTTAAAGAGATGGTTACCAGAGGCAGGGAACATTGCTACAGGGGTGATGTTTTCCAGGTCGTTCTCTCGCGGCAGTTCTCCCAACAATTCATCGGTGATGAATTCAACGTTTACAGGGCGTTGCGCTCGGTCAATCCCTCCCCCTATCTCTTCTATTTTGATTACGGCAGTTTCAAGATCTTTGGTTCATCGCCCGAGGCACAACTGAAAATTCAAAAGCGCAAGGCCTTTATTAACCCCATTGCAGGTACTTTCAGACGGACAGGTGATGATGAGAACGACAAGATGACGGCTGAACGCCTTTCATACGATCTTAAGGAAAACGCAGAACACATAATGCTCGTCGACCTTGCACGCAACGACCTGAGCCGTCACGCCAGAAATGTCACAGTTGAAAATTTCAGGGAAGTTCAGTTCTATTCACATGTGATCCATCTCGTTTCTTCCGTTTCAGGCAACCTGATGGATGAATCATCAATCGCCGAAATGATGACCGGCACTTTTCCGGCAGGGACTCTTTCAGGAGCTCCAAAGCACATGGCTATGCAACTGATTGACAGATATGAAATCCCGAAGGCGCGGCTTCTATGGAGGCGCCATAGGATTCATCGGCTTCACGGGTACGGTAAACCATGCAATAATGATCCGGACATTCCTCAGCAAGGGAAATAAGCTCTACTACCAGGCCGGTGCAGGAATTGTGGCAGGTTCAAATGAGGATAACGAATTGCAGGAAGTAAACAATAAGCTTGGCGCACTTAAAAAAGCAATTGAAATAGCAGGAGGTATAAAATGAAAAAGATAATTGTTATTGATAACTACGATTCATTTACCTATAATCTGGTTCACCAGATCGGGAAGTTAACCGGCACCCGTCCCGATGTTTTCCGCAATGATGAGATAAGCATTGAAGAGATTGCTGATTATGAAAAAATACTGATCTCCCCGGGCCCTGGTATCCCCTCAGAGGCTGGCATCTGTCTGGAAGTAATAAGAAAATACGGCCCTTCCAGGAGCATCCTTGGAATCTGCCTTGGCCACCAGGCTATCTGTGAAGCCTTCGGAGGGAAACTGCTTAACCTCAGTACGGTTTACCACGGAGTAGCATCTCCGGTAAGAATAAAGATCCCCGGTGATCCGCTGCTTAAAAATATGCCTGCCATTATAATGGCGGGGCGTTATCATTCGTGGGTGGTTTCAAAAAAGCATCTGCCCGGATGTTTTGACATTACCTGTGAGGATGAAAATGGCATTATTATGGGCATCAGTCACAAGGACTATGATGTCAGGGGTCTTCAGTTCCATCCTGAATCAGTTCTTACGGAGAATGGATCTGAGATAATAAAAAACTGGATTGAGCTTTAATAACTGCTGACCCGAAATCCATATACAATGTTTTTATAGATACCAACATAAAAATTCACCTGTTATGAAAAAAATACTGAACTTCCTGTTCGAACACAAGACGCTAAACCGGCAGGAAGCCGGAGAAGTGTTGACCAATATAGCTTCAAATGTCTATTCGGAATCAGAAATTGCTGCATTTCTGACAGTCTATCTGATGAGAAGCATCACTGTTGAGGAGTTGTCGGGATTCCGCGATGCCCTGATGAATCTTTGCATCAGGGTTGACCTGTCCGGTTTTGATACTATAGATGTTTGCGGAACAGGCGGCGATGGAAAAGACACTTTTAATGTTTCAACTCTCAGCACGTTTGTTCTTGCCGGCGCCGGAATAAAGGTGACAAAACATGGTAATTATGCTGTAACATCAGCATGCGGTTCATCGAATATCCTTGAATATTTTGGTTACAAATTCTCAACCGACAGCGACAAGCTGAGAAGGGAAATTGACAGATCGGGCGTCTGCTTTCTGCATGCTCCCCTGTTTAATCCTGCAATGAAGAATATTGTCCCGATCCGGAGAGCACTTAAGGTCAAGACCTTCTTTAATATGCTGGGACCGATGATCAATCCCTCCTCTCCCGGCCGGCAGATGATCGGGGTCTATAACCTTGAACTTGCAAGACTTTATAATTACCTCTACCAGAAGTCTGATATTCATTATACAATCGTACACAGCCTCGACGGGTATGATGAAGTTTCGCTTACCGGCCCTTTTAAATATGTCTTTAATGGTGTGGAACAGATCCTTACACCTGAAATGCTGAATTATGAAAAGACAGATCCTTCTGATCTGTACGGCGGTCAGACGGTAAATGAGTCGGCTTGTATTTTTAAATCGGTACTGGAAAGAAAGGGAACAAAAGCACAGAATAACGTTGTACTGGCAAATACCCAGCTGGCAATAAGGTGCTGCTTCCCGGCAAAATCATCCGATGAATGCAGGGCAATGGCTGAAGATTCACTCTTTAGCGGAAAAGCATCAAAGGCATTCTCCAGACTAATTGAAATGCAGCCATGACAATCCTGGACAAGATCCTTGCAAATAAGATAAAGGAGGTGTCGGACCTGAAAAAGAAGACCTCGCTGCGCGAATTAGAAAACAGCAGGCTCTTCACAACAAAAACCCGTTCACTTTCAGACCAGATATCCAATCCGGCAAAAACAGGAATTATAGCTGAATTCAAGAGAAGGTCACCCTCAAAAGGTATAATAAATTCAGAAGCGGATCCGGAGTTGTGACGCAGGGATATTCTCTGGCCGGTGCATCGGGGTTGTCAGTTCTGACAGACAATCATTTTTTCGCGGGCAGCTGTGCGGACCTGACTCTCGTTCGTGACCTTAACACCATTCCTGTCCTGCGCAAGGATTTTATTATCGATGAATTCCAGGTGGTTGAATCGAAAGCAGCGGGTGCTGATGCAATTCTGCTGATTGCTTCCATCCTTGATAAAAAGAAGGTTCAGAGTCTCGCAAAGCTTGCACAGTCGCTCAAGATGGAAGTATTGCTGGAGGTACATACATTACATGACCTTCAAATGACAAATGACAATGTAAACTTAATTGGTGTCAACAACCGTGATCTTAAAAGCTTCAGTGTAAATACAGATGTCTCCCTCGAACTGGCGGACAAAATTCCTGAAGGTTTTCTTAAGATCTCGGAGAGCGGAATTTCGTCACCGGCAACAGTAAAGATGCTCCGTAATGCGGGGTATGACGGGTTCTTAATAGGCGGGCTTTTTATGACGGAAAAAGACCCTGTTTCCGCATTTTCCGATTTTGTAAAAAGAATCTGACAATTATGCTAAAGGTTAAAGTATGCGGATTGAACGATCCCGCCAACACTGAAAAGATCGCAGCAACGCTGCCCGATTTTATGGGCTTTATCTTTTACCCGCTCTCAAAACGGTATGTTGGAGACAAACCGCCGGATTCACTTTTCAGCGCGGTCCCTGACGGGATACTTAAAACAGGAGTTTTTGTCAACTCACGACCCGGAGAGGTAATTGAAAAGATGAATTTCTATAACCTTGATATCCTTCAGCTCCACGGCGAAGAAACTCCGGAGTATTGCAGATCACTGAAGAAAGAGGGGCTGACAATTATCAGGGCTATTGCCATAAGCAGCAGCTTCAGTTTTAAAACAGCTCAACAATATATGGAGGTTTGCGATTACTTTTTGTTCGACACCAAAACCCCGGGTAAAGGCGGTAGCGGAATCAGGTTTGACTGGAACATTATAGATAAATACAGTCTCCCAAAACAGTTCTTTCTCAGTGGAGGGATCGGGCCGGATGATGCTTTCCTCATAAAAAAGATTGATAACGACAAGCTTTTTGCTGTTGATATTAACAGCCGTTTTGAGAGCAGACCGGGAATTAAGGAATGCAACAAGGTGAAGGATTTTATTAACGAAATTAAAAGATAACAGATCATGAATTATAATGTTGATGACCGCGGATTCTATGGCGAATTTGGAGGCGCCTATATCCCGGAGTTGATGTATCCAAACATTAAAGAACTCAGGGACAATTATATTGAAATTATCAGAAATGAGGATTTCAGGAATGAATTTTCCGTCACTCCTCAAAGATTATGCAGGCAGGCCGTCTCCACTTAGTTATGCTTCGCGTCTTTCAGAATTCTACTGGACACACATCTACCTGAAGCGTGAGGATCTGAATCATACCGGAGCCCACAAGATAAACAATACTATCGGCCAGATACTTATTGCAAAAAAGCTTGGCAAAACCCGGATCATCGCTGAAACAGGAGCAGGACAACATGGTGTTGCTGTCGCGACGGTATGTGCGCTGATGGGACTGAAGTGCATCGTGTACATGGGGAAAACGGATGTTGAAAGGCAGATGCCCAATGTTCTGCGTATGAAGATGCTTGGTGCCCTGGTAGTCCCCGTAACAAGCGGAAATATGACACTGAAGGATGCAACAAATGAGGCAATACGCGACTGGATCAGCAACCCTGATGATACATATTACCTTATTGGTTCGGTTGTCGGACCACACCCCTACCCCGATCTTGTAACCCGGCTTCAGTCAGTGATAAGTGAGGAGATGATCTGGCAACTGAAGGAACAGACAGGGAAATCAGAGCCGGATTGTATTATCGCCTGTGTCGGCGGTGGAAGCAACGCAGCCGGATCTTTCTATCATTTTCTTGATAAGAAAGATGTAACTCTGATAGCTGTTGAAGCGGCTGGAAAAGGAACAGAAAGCGGAGAATCGGCGGCTACCATAGCAACCGGGTCGGAAGGTGTCATCCATGGCAGCAGAACCATTCTGATGCAAAATGACGACGGCCAGATAACCGAACCCTATTCAATCTCCGCCGGACTTGATTATCCGGGTATAGGGCCGCTTTTTGCCTGGCTTAACAAGACACGCCGGGTAGAGTTCATGAATGCGACCGATACCGAAGCTCTTGAGGCTGCCTGCCGCCTTGCGCGGCTTGAAGGCATAATCCCGGCTCTCGAACCGGCTCACGCCCTTGCAGTTCTTGACAAAAGAAAGTTTAACACCGCTGACGTAGTGGTAATTACCATCTCAGGCCGTGGTGACAAGGATATGACAGCATATACAGACTATATGAACACAATGAAGTATTAAAACACCCGCACATAATCTGAAACAATAAATAGAATGAACCGTATTGATAAGCTTTTCCAGGCAAAAAAGAAGAATATAGTCTCGATTTTCTTCACGGCCGGTTACCCGGAAACCGGATCCACAACCGGAATAATCAGGGATCTCGCCGGAGCCGGGGTTGACCTGATTGAAATAGGAATCCCTTTTTCAGATCCGCTGGCCGACGGACCCGTGATCCAGAAGTGCAGCGCTACAGCTCTGCGTAATGGCATGAGCCTGAAGTTGCTTTTTGAGCAGCTGGCGGGAATCAGGAGTGAAGTTAATATTCCCCTGATTTTAATGGGATATATTAACCCGGTATTGAAATTCGGGATGGAAAATTTCTGCAGAAAATGCGCTGAGATTGAAATTGACGGTGTCATCCTTCCCGACCTTCCACCTGAAATTTATATTGACCTATATTCCCGAATGTTTGAAAAATACAACCTTCATAACATCCTCCTCATATCGCCACGGTCCGATCCTGAAAGGATAAGAATGATCGATGGGATCAGCAAAGGTTTTATTTATGTGGTCTCCTCATCATCAACAACCGGCATAAGAAATGGTGTCACGGGAGCCCGGAAATCCTACTTCAGGCGTATAAAGGAGATGCACCTGGCTAAGCCTCAGCTTATCGGTTTTGGGATCTCTGATTCAAAATCGTTTTATGAAGCTTGCAGCATGTCTTCAGGAGCAATTATCGGAAGTGCTTTCGTAAAAACGCTCGGCGAAAATGGCGCTGGTGCGGACACAATAAAAAAGTTTATCGGAGAAATCAAAGGAGAGTGCTGACCTGAATAGAATTTCAGAGGATTATGCTCTCCTGTTGATTAATTCTTTCCAAACAATAAACGGACAGTTTTGTTATTCTATCAGGACATATCTTATCCTGTGACAATGACTATGAAAGCACTAAAGAAGATTTTTTTTTCAACTTCCCTTATCCTATTGATGTTTCCGGGTTCATGTGAGGAAAAGACTCCGCCTCCTGACGTTCAGGGTGATAATGGGGGATTAGCTCTTCCAACAGGTTTTTCGGCTGTTGTATTTGCTGATAAGCTAGGGCCGGGAAGGCATATTGCAGTCGCGGAGAACGGAGACGTTTTTCTGGCGCTCCGGAGTCTGAAAAACGGAAAAGGGATTGTAGCCCTCCGTGATGCAAATAATGATGGAAAAGCCGATTCAATAGTCTATTTTGCCGATACCCCCTCAACCGGCATCGAAATAGCAGGAGGTTATCTCTATTTCAGTAATTTTACGGAGGTCTATCGTGTCCGGATGGCTCAGAACCGGATTACCCCGGCAGAGGTTCCGGTGCTTATCGCCGGAGGATTTCCCGCACAGAGCCAGCACCGTGACAAAACCTTTACGCTGGACGGCGCCGGCAACCTGTATGTCAATGTGGGCGCTCCTTCCAATTCATGCACACAGCCCGACAGAACACCCGGCACACCCGGTCTTGACCCATGTCCTCAACTTGAACGCCATGCCGGAATATGGAGGTTCCGGGCTGATCTGCCCGGTCAGACACAGGTAGCCCAGGGTCACCGTTATGCATCGGGCATCAGGAACTCAGTAGCCCTCGCATGGAATTACTCAAACAATAAACTGTATGTTGTCCAGCACGGAAGGGACCAGTTATCGCAACTTTACCCCGGTATGTACTCTGATCAGGAAGGCGCTGATCTCCCTGCTGAAGAATTCTTTCTTGTTGAAGACGGCGATTTCTTCGGATGGCCCTATTGCTATTATGATCAGATTAAAAAAATGAAGTTGCTTGCACCGGAGTACGGAGGTAATAAAAACGCAACCGGACGTTGCGCTGACGCTAAAAATCCGATTATTGCCTTTCCTGGCCACCTGGCCCCAAACGACCTGCTCTTCTATACCGGCAATATGTTTCCCGAAAAATACAGAAACGGAGCATTTATTGCCTTTCATGGATCTTGGAACCGCGCCCCTCTCGAGCAGGAAGGTTATTATGTTGTTTTTGTTCCATTCGCTAACGGCCTTCCATCAGGCGATATGGAGATCTTTGCCGATGGCTTTGCAGGTGTCAGCGTGGTAAAGGGACCCGGGGATGCCAAATACCGGCCAATGGGTCTGGCACAGGGACCTGATGGATCGCTTTATATTTCAGACTCCGAAGCAGGCCGAATCTGGAAAGTCAATTATTCAGCTAAATAATGTCCAACGTTTACAAAGGAATTCCTCTCCTGGCTCTGTTCATTATATTCTCAGAAGGAGTTTATAATCCCATTGATCCTGAAATTGATGGAAGGGAATTGTATAGTAAGCACTGCCTTACATGTCACCAGGCTGATGGCTCCGGAGTACGGGGGATGTTCCCTCCTCTCATCAGAACAGACAAAGTACTTGGCCGGGAGGATGAACTTATCACCATCATTATTTCAGGGCTTAAGGGTCCTCTTGAATTAGCTGGTGAGACTTATGAGCAGGAAATGCCGGCAGCCGGTTTCCTGACCGACCAGGAGATAGCAGCTATACTTACCTATGTACGAAGCAGCTGGGGCAATAAGGCTTCTCCAGTCACACCTGTAGCTGTCGCAAAGGTCAGATCGCAAATAAAGAAAACAGCTATGTCGGATAGTGACTGAGAAGCTCCTCAACTTCTTCCAGGGTGAACCTCGTAAGAAGGGTCACTTTCGTGTCTTTCCTGTAAAAGGGAGGTACTATCATCAGAGCCTCCTCTTTATTTTTAAGCTCAGCAATGAACCAGGCTTTATGCTCACCATCATGACAACCCCATTCCGCATTGGTCAGGAAATGCGATCCCGTGCTTAGAAGTATATGAGCTGAACGATAACACTCAAGCTCATGATCGCTGTGAGGAACCTCTATAAGATACTTTGGCATCGTTTTAATTTTTACAGACTTTTTACATAGCGTTTCATCCCCGTGTCAACACAAAACAACCCCCCTGTGTTTATTCCTGAAATCAGTTATATAAACAAAATAGCAAGCTCTTATGTTCAGAATTTCAGGCCTGACTCTGCCATAGAGATTAACACCATCTCCTTTTAACAGCGAAGCGCCGGAAATGCTCTTTCCGTGCGCTTCGATGCTGTTTTTTCTCACCTGAAAAATATGGGGGTCAGAAATATAATATGAAACCTGCCTGGGTCAGATTGTATTATGTCCTTTAAAGACTCTGGATGCTCCAACCGACTGCAATTGCCCTTCATAAATAAGCTGTCCGGGTGTTAATCCCGTAATTACAGCTCTGGCATGATTGTCGGCGTTTACCGAAAGGGAGATATCATAAATTCCCAGCGTTGTGTGCAGTGTGAAACGGAGGGAGTAAGTGTAATTCTTAAAATTCTTGTAAACCTTCCATGCTCCTATCTCTCCTTCTGTAGTGACCCCTCCAACGCCATTGTATCCAAGCGTACTGTAAACACCAGTCTGCAGAATGCCTCTTGTGGAATTAACCTGTATAAAGTTGACGGTCGGCGAAACAGGTATCCTGTCGCCATACTGGTTTGCCAGGTAATACGCTTCAAGCACAAAACTTTTTTGTGACAGCAGACTGTCAAGCACTGCAAAGTTGGCTAACGTTACAGATTTCCTCATCTCTGCACGATCCTGCCGGGAAGCTTTCCGGTCCTGAGCATTGCCTGCAACAGAAATGTAAAGAAGTCCGATTGCCAATAGCACCTTTCCTGTATTATTAATTACCCTTTTCATAACTCTTAATTTTTACCCTTTAATCTGTTTATCAAATTATGTGCCATATTGGGAAAATCGGACCTTTTAATCTTATAATTAACACCTTCTTAACACTCAACCTCCTCTCCCGGAGCCGTCAACCTAAGAACCAGTTTTAGGGGTAGAATTATTTAATTAGCTGGAATACAATTAAATAACTTTCCCCTCCTTTTAAAGGAGGGGTGGCCAGACGGTGAAATCATCTTACAGGCAGAAACTAAATTCGTCTGGCCGGGGTGGTTGATTCAAGTCTTTCTTATTACCTTTCTTCAAATTGATTGACTTGAAACGTATTAACCACCCCGGCCGGGAAAGCAGATTGTAAACCCCTCAAAATCTATAGTCCCGGCCACCCCTCCTTGAAAAGGAGGGGAAATGTAAACTATTGTAACTCAGTTGCATACAGTTTGATTCATAAGCTATCCCATTTCTTAAGTTGACAGCTAAGGCTCTCTCCCCCCATACCCTTCTCCCCTTCCATTTAATCGCCGATTCCGTTAAGCCATGGTCCCATCTTACTTTTATATTAACTTGCGCTATCAATCTCAGACGGATGTTCCACACTATACTTACATTATCCTATTTAATTCCAAGCATTTATCTCTTTATCCGCATCTGGCAACTCTTTATTCCAACGGATTACAGGTTATGGTATGTGTTGATATTTATACTCCTCTTCTCGATTTTTCCCCTCAGTAATATTCTGGATCAGGTAGTCCTTGAGAAAACTGCCTGGTACCTGCTCCCCTTCTTCCTTTACCTGTTTCTTTTTGTGCTCTTAACCGACTGTTTGTTGCTGGTCAATCTGATCTTTAAAATAATTCCCCGTGGGAGATTAACTTCAGGATCGTTCAGATTCAAAACTTTGCTGGTAATAATTTGTCTTTCGGCATTAGTAGTGACTGGCGGCATAATTAATTTCAACACAATACGGATTTCCGGATACAATGTAAATGCAGGGAAAAGATCATCAGAGATAAATGGTTTACGGATTGCCTTCGTTTCCGATTTTCATTTACAGGACGATACTCCTTTGAAATTTGTTGAGCGTTTTGTAAACAAGATAAAAATAATAAGTCCTGACCTTCTCCTTTATGGTGGCGACATTGTGGAAGGCGACGGAGGAGATGAAAATATGAAGAGGCTTGAAATCCTTCTCAACACAATTAAAACCGGCTACGGTGTATACGGCGTTTTAGGTAATCATGAGCACTATTCCGGTCAGGACAAAGGGAACTTTTTTGACAGGTCAGGCATTACCGTGCTGCGCGACAGTTCTGTAATTTTTGACAATTCCTTTATCCTTACAGGAAGAAATGACAGTCATACAAGAAACAGGAAAAGTGTAGAAGAGCTTTTGAGATCAGTACCTGATTCCCTGCCTTTAATTCTTGTGGATCATCGTCCGACTGAAATTGAGCAGGTAGGCAGGACCCGGACCGATATTCAGTTTTCAGGCCATACTCATAATGGGCAGCTCTTCCCGATAAATCTGATTACAAAAAGGGTCTACAAGCTCAGCTGGGGGCATAGAACCCTCGGTAATACCCACTTCTTCGTTTCAAGCGGCATAAGATTATGGGGACCACCGGTCCGAACCACGGGAAAATCTGAAATAATCGTGGTTGATGTCAGTTTTGTGCCGGATAAATAGTTGGATCCCTTCTATTAATTCAAAATTTCGAGCAATCTTGAAGGTCTGCACTTATTGCTATCTGCGTCAATCTGCGTAATCTGCGGGAAACAAAAAACATTTTTCATACCTTAGTGAATCTTAATAAAATAAATGATCTCTCAAATGAAAATAAATTTCAATTCCTCCATGTTGCTGTTATTTACAGCAACTCTTTTCTGTTTTGGATCTTCCCAATCATCAGATACATCAGATCCCCCACTCCCGCTGAGTTTTGAAAAATACAACAAGTCAGCTCTTGGTGAAAATGTTTTTGTTTTTGATCCGGCTATGGAAATGAAGGAGATCCAGGTAGTAATTGACACTATATTCAACAGGCAGTCAGCCCGCAGGAGTGAATTCAGCAAAAACCGCTATGCCCTGTTATTCAAACCGGGGCATTACAACCTCGACGTTAAGGTCGATTACTATATGCAGGTGCTTGGACTGGGGCAGTCGCCCGAAGATGTTGTTATAACCGGCGCTGTCAGATCAAACACAACACACGGCAACAGCGTCCTTACCAATTTCTGGCGCGGGGTCGAGAACCTTACAGTAATTCCAACTTCTGATTCCACCATGGTATGGGGTGTTTCGCAAGCAGCGCCGCTAAGGAGAGTTCATATAAAGGGGAACCTTCAGCTTTTCGATAAAGGATATGCAAGCGGCGGATTCCTTGCTGACTCAAAGGTTGACGGGAAAATAAATTCAGGTCCCCAGCAGCAGTGGTTCACAAGGAATTCCAGGTTGGGAACGTGGGAAGGAGGCGTTTGGAACATGATGTTTGTCGGGGTTCCGGAAGCACCGGCTGAAAAATGGCCGGAAAAACCCTATACCACAATTAAAGAGACTCCAATTGTCCGTGAGAAACCCTGGCTTTCACTTGATGAAAAAGGATTTTGCCTCAACATCCCTGCCATAAGGAAAAACAGCTCAGGTCCGGACTGGATCAACGGAACAATGCCCGAAAGGAGGCTAGGTCAGGATAAGCTTTATATTGTAAATCCTGAAACTGACGATTCCAGGTCAATAAACAAGGCCTTGAAAAAGGGAATGAACCTCCTGATAACTCCCGGACGATACTTTCTTAAAGAGAGTCTTAAGGTAACAAGGAGGGGAACAGTTATTACCGGTATCGGTCTGGCAACACTTATCCCTGAGAATGGAAATGCTGCAATTGAGATATCCGATGTTGGCGGGGTGATCGTCAGCGGTTTAACAATTGACGCCGGTAAGGTTCCATCCGGATACCTGCTGCAGGCAGGGGAAACTGGATCAAAACGTTCGCACGTATCTGATCCCTCATTTCTTTATGATATTTTCGTAAGGGTAGGCGGGCCGGCTGAAGGATCTGCCTCGGCCTGCATGGTTATAAACAGCAATGATGTTTGCATTGATCATATCTGGCTCTGGAGGGCTGATCACGGAAACGGAGTCGGATGGGATAAGAACCGCTGTGCCAACGGACTAATAGTAAATGGCGACAACGTGACAGTTTACGGCCTGTTTAATGAACATTTCCAGGAGTACCAGACTCTCTGGAACGGAAATAACGGCAGGGTTTATTTCTACCAGAGTGAAATGCCTTACGATCCGCCGACTGTCGACAGCTGGAAACACGATGGAGTTTACGGTTTTGCATCGTATAAAGTATCGGACAACGTTAAAACCCACGAGGCGTGGGGAATAGGGATATACAATGTTTTTTACAATGCACCGGTTATAGTGGACAATGCTATAGAATCTCCGGCCTCGCTCGAGAACAAAATTCATCACAAGATCATTTACTGGCTGAACGGCAACAAGGAAAGTGTTGTCAAAAGCATTATAAATGGCAAGGGCGGGGGTGTTGACGAAAAGAAAAGGAAAGCAACTATGGATTAGCGGGTTCCCCCTTTTTTATCGTGAACCAGAAAGTCGATCCTGAACCCTGTTTGGATTCAATCCAGATCCTGCCCCCATGTCTCTCAACTATCCGTTTGCAAACTGACAGCCCGATACCTGTTCCTTCATACTCTTCGACCTGTTCAAGTCTCTGGAATATCTGGAAGATCCGTTCGAAGAATTGTTCATCAATGCCAATGCCTTCATCTATTACAGAAAAGAGGTAATGTTCATCCTGCTCTTCTGAATTAACAGTTATTTCAGGAAAATCAGTGCTGAATTTTATGCCGTTTGAAATAAGATTCTGGAAAAGCTGTATCATCTGGCTCCTGTCGGCATAGAGGGCAGGCATATTACCGATCTTAATAGCTGCCTCCTTCTTTTCTATCATGTGTCGCAGGTTCTTCACAACTTCCTCAAGCACACCGTTAATATCAACCAACCTGAACTTCCTGCCTTTTAAGTTGATCCTCGAATATGCAAGCAGTGCGTTAATAAGATTATACATCCGCTCCGAACCTTCCACAGCAAATTTCATATAATCCCTTGCATTACCATCGAGTTGGTCGCCATACTTCTGATTAAGCAGTTGCGTAAAGCTTGAAACCATCCTCAGAGGTTCCTGAAGATCATGCGAAATAACATAGGCAAAATGCTCAAGATCCCTGTTCGACCGTGTCAATTCCTCAGTAAGTTTAAAAAGGGCCTGTTCCGAACTTTTTTTCATCCCGGTGATATCAAAGCTGACACCTATGATCCGGGAAGGTTCACCCTCATCTTCATAGAGCTTCCCTTTAAAAAGCAGATATTTCTCCACATCCTCGTCCCTTACAACCCGCAGGATTGACTCGAAGGGTTCATGATTTACAATGGTCCTTCTGAAAGCTTCATTCACATGCTTAACATCTTCATCATTGATGAGCCTTTCAAACGCCTTAAAGGATCCGTCAAAGGGCATATTCCCCAGGCTCATCATTTTATTCATTCTTCCATCAAACAGGAATTTCCTGGTCCTGACATCAAATTCCCATATACCTATATTCCCGTTTTCAAGGGCAAGCTCAAGTTTCCTCTGAGATTCAAGGAGCGCATTTTCTGCTTTTTTCCTTGAAGTGATATCGTTGCCCTGGGCTATGGTGGATATGAGCGTTCTGTTTTCATTATCATAGATATTGGCAGAGTTCCAGAGAACGATCTTAACATCTCCGCTTTTGCACAAAATCGGGATCTCAATGCCTTCCAGGAAATCCCCCTTAAGTGTCTGCCTGATTTTTGCTTTCGAGCGTTCCAGACTTGCATCGGGAAACAGGAAATCCAGTTTTTTATTTATTACCTCCTGAGCCTTAAACCCTGTAAGTCGTTCGAACGCCTTGTTAAACAATACTATTTCAGATTCAGGGTTCCATACGATAATAGGCGCGTTTGCGTAATTGATAAGTTGTTCGAGATAATTCCTGGTTTGAGAAAGGTCATTCGCCGCCCTTTTCGTTTCCGTTATATCCGTTACAACTGCATGGCATTTAGTCCCGGCTATCGGCTCACTGATCTGAAGATGTGCGTAAAATGAGAGATCTCCCACCGCAGTGATGTTTAGCTGACACGATCCCCTGATCTTTTCCCCGAATACTTTCTTTAGCATCAGGGTGAAACTATTAAGAGACTCGGGCGCTATAAACTTCTGAATTTTCAAGCCCACCAGATGTGAACGGTCAAGATTCAGCATCGTACTCCCGGTAAGATTAACTTCCAGAATTGTCCCTTTTGAATCAAATGAAAAGTAGCCTACCGGTGCAAAATCATAAAAGTCGTCGTATTTTTTAATTGCAGTTTCAAGCTCTTCATTGGTATAGAGAAGTTCCTCATTCTGAAGCTCCAGTTCAATCTGATGCACCTGCAATTCATGAAGATACTTTACCGCTGAGCCGTTTTCGGCAGATCCCGTAACCTTCAACTCCTTTTTTAACTTGTCCTCCGCCTTCTTCCGCAGAGCACTGACTCCGGATATTTTCGTGGTGTTCTTTTTCAACATTTTGCAGGTAATAAAGCTATACAACCATCACACCGTCAACTCCGAAGACGTCACGGTGTTTCTAAAACTTATGTATAATAACTATGACGCTTATCCGGCTATAAAAGTTCACTTTATGTTCATTCAGACGAAAATTTCATAGAATGACTTTTTCTCCCGCCGTAGCCACTTTAAATCCTCAAAATTTTAATTGATTTCTTTGCCAAGGCGGGCTCAGTAGCTGAAACCTTATTCCCTCAAATTTGTTAGTAAAGGACAGGTCGGATTTTAAAATTATCAGATATGCAAACAATTTTAGGAGCCAATGGAACAATCGGGAGATTGCTTGCTTCAGAACTGGCCAGCTACACTTCCGGAATAAGGCTGGTAAGCCGTAACCCGCAGAAAGTAAACGACAAGGATGAACTTTTCCCTGCAGATCTTTCACAACCTGGTGCGGTTGAGAGAGCAGTGAATGGCTCTGATGTTGTTTACCTTACCGTGGGATTTGACTACAATATAAAAGTGTGGGAGAAGAAATGGCCTGCACTTATGAAAGACACAATCGATGCCTGCATCAAACACAACGCAAGGCTTGTCTTCTTTGACAACGTTTATGTGTATGATGAAAATGAGATTCCGCATATGACAGAGGAGTCAAGAGTGAATCCATCGAGCCGGAAAGGCGCCATACGCAAGCAGATTGCTGACATGCTTATGACTGAAGTCAGGGAAGGGAAACTGAATGGGCTTATAGCACGTTCTGCCGATTATTACGGCACCGACAGCAGAACGAGTCTCGTGACTCAGCTGATATCCAGGAATCTGGCAGCCGGCAAGAGTGCACAGTGGTTTCTTAACAGCTCAGCGGTTCATTCTTTCACTTATTCTCCTGATGCTGCCAGAGCCACAGCGCTGCTTGGGAATACCAGCGACGCCTACGGACAGGTGTGGCATCTCCCGACCGACAGAACCAGAATAACAGCAACAGATTTCGTGGACATGATAGCCAATGAACTTAATGTAAAACCACGATTAAGGGTAATACCACTGTTGATTATACGATTGCTGGGACTCTTTATCCCTGTCATGAAGGAGATGCCTGAGATGATTTACCAGTATGACCAGGATTATTTCTTTGATTCGTCGAAGTTTGAAAAGCGGTTTGGGATTAAAGCTACACCGTACCAGAAGGGGGTTAAGGAAATGTGCAGGGCTTATTCATTTATAGGCCATAAAACTGCTGCCTGACGTCTCCTCCTGTCAACACCGCCACCACCCATCAGCGAGGAATTGGCTGCATTCACAATTGCGTCAGCTTTTATCCTGGTAATATCTCCTTTAATTATTTCTATCATAATAGATAAAATCAAAAATATACGTCTTTTAATACTGCTTTTAATACGTATTTCTTTTTAATTTAATATGTCTTTTAATACTGCTTTTTTTACTCTTCATGTACTCACCCCCGTCCCCTCTCTACTTCGTAAAGAGGGGTGCCTCTTTTATCATCCTTTGTAAAATATTTTTGATCCTTTTGATTTAAATTGTTTTTTAATACTGCTTGTTTACGCCTCCTGTACTCACCCCCGTCCCCTTTTCTCTCACTCTCCCCCTCTCCCCTTCTCCCACTCTCCCCCTCTCCGGCTCTCCCCCTCTCTTCCTCCTTCTCCTACACTTTCTTCACCCAGACTGTCTTCACATTCACAAACTCCCTGATCCCATGGAGAGCCAGTTCCCTTCCGAATCCTGACCGCATCGTGCCACCAAACGGGAGCCTCGGATCCGATTTTACCAGTCCGTTGATGAACACTCCGCCGTCATGAAATTCCCGGACAAGTTCACCGGCTTTTTCCAGATCATTTGTAAAAAGAGATACACCCAGACCAAAATTTGACATATTGGCAATGGCTATTGCTTCTTCTGTATTATTGGCAACTGTTATAGGGGCGACCGGACCAAAAACCTCCTCGTCAAAAAGCGGCATACCCGGTTTTACGCCGTCAACAACTGATGGTTTATAAAATGCCCCTTCCCTGGTTCCTCCCTCAATCACTCTTGCTCCCATCTCAACTGATCTTCTGACCTGCTCCTCAACATTTTCTGCCTGCTGAATAGTGGCAAGAGGTCCCATATCAGTGTCTGGATCTGCCGGATCGCCTGATTTTATTTTCCGTACCCCTTCAATAAATAATGATGTAAATTTATCGCTTATCTTCCGGTCCAGGATAAACCTCTTTGCCGCAATGCAGCTCTGACCGGCATTCTGAAAACGTGCCTTTATCCCAATCTCAGCTGCTTTTTCAATATTGGCATCCTCAAGTACAATAAAAGCGTTGCTGCCTCCAAGTTCAAGAACACACTTCTTAAGCACGCTACCTGCAGCTTCAGCTACTTTTTCACCGGCAGATTCGCTTCCCGTGAGAGAAACTGCCCTTACCGAATCATGTCTGATGACCTTTTCAATCCTGCCCGAACCCAGGAAGAGGTTCCGGAAGACCGAAGCGGGAAATCCGGCCTCTGTAAAAATGTCTTCGATATTCTGTGCACAGGTCTGAACGTTTGAGGAATGTTTCAGCAAAACTGCATTACCTGACATAAGAGTCGGAATTGCAAAACGGAATACCTGCCAGAAGGGGAAATTCCATGGCATAATTCCAAGGATGACCCCGAGGGGTTCATAAACTATATAGCTTGTATCAGCATCAGTCCCGACGCTCTCCGGAGCAAGAAAGTCACCGGCATTTTTTGCATAATATTCGCACACCCACGCGCATTTTTCAATCTCCAGCCTTGACTCCTTTATTGGCTTTCCCATCTCGGAGGTTATCGATCCGGCAAGTTCAGCAATTTTCGCTCTCAGCAATGTCGCCAGTTTTTCCATAAGCAAACCACGGAATTCAAGAGTAGTCCGCTTCCATTTTTCAAATGCTTCAACAGTTTGAGCCAGCGCCTTTTCAACTTCCTCATCAGAAAACTCTTCAAATTCCCTGATTACCCTGCCTGTGTAAGGATTAATGCTTTTCAGTACCATGGCTATCTGATTTACGTTCAACTAAATTAATAAAACAATCAACACCTGCTGAAGGTTTGGTCTGCTGGTCTGCTGGTCTGCAAGCCGAAGCTGAGAAGGTTGTGGTCTGCTGGTCTCGCATACTTAAAAATTTTCCCGCAGCTCCACTCGACTTACGCGGATCTAGCTCTGCGCCGCTCTGCGCCTTCTGACATCGGTTTCCGGAAACTATTACCTTCTCTTCACCTGTATATCAATCCCCCCATTCCCGTCTCCGACCTTATTGAGCCTGTATTTGAAGGAGAGCATTACATACCGTCCCAGGATATCTGATCTGCGTTCTACCAGGTAATTCAACTCACTCAATCTTTCTATACCTTTATTCCGGTTCAGAAGATCAATTCCCGAAATTGTTACCGATCCCCTCTGGTTCCTGAGGAAATAATAACTTGCCTCTGCGCCCACCAGCGGTACCAGCTGTGATTCACTAAAACTCCTTGCCGAATAGCTTGTAATATCTGCTGATGCCATAAAGTTGAAATGAACGTTTGGCGTGTACCTGATCTCTGAAAACCATGAAATATCCTGGTAGACATTATTAAGCGACTTTTGCACCGAATACTTTGATCCTGTAATTGTAAGAGCGCTTCCGGTTTCAATGTCCCACTTGTCTTTTTTCCTGTTGTCAACAGTAAGCGATATCCTGTTTGTCAGACTGCTGTTAATATTCTCTGTCCCGTTAATGAAGCTTATTCCCCTTGTGTAGCTTTCATTCACCGCAAGATTTATCTTTAATCCAAGGGGCTTTATGGGAGTTGCAAAATCAATATCGCCTCCGGCATTCCATTCATCCTTAACATTTACAAGAGATATGATCTGAGCGAGATTCTCACTGACTGATCTGGCATAACCGATCTTGTCGCGAGTGTATCTTGCGGTCAGACCTGTAAGAAGTGTCGTAAACGAGAACTGGTCAAATAGCCACCAGGTGACCCTTGCAGTATGCATTGTATTCGGGTTTCAGGTCCCTGTTGCCATAAAACAGGGAAAGCGGGTTAAGGTTATTTACAACCGGCACGAGCTGATAAGCGGCAGGGGTTGTGACAGATGTGTTGTAGCTGGCCATCACCCTTCGTCCCGACCTGTACTCAAACTCCCAGGAGGCTCTCGGATTCAGGTAGAAATAACTTTTCACCTTGCCTCCGTCATTATTCAATGTTGTTTTATATTCTCCGGTATTTGAAAGAAGAGAAAATGACAGTTGTGACTTTTGTGTTCCCAGCTTCCAGGTCACTGCCGGACGTATAAATCTTTCTGTTTTCAAGAAGTCGGGGCTGAGCAGCTGGTCGGGAACCATATCTCCTTCATTGTCTCCCTGTTTCCTGTTTAATTTGTCCGTGGAGTATCCGGCCAGGAAGGATAAGTCGAGGAATGACCTTTTTGTGACTTTCTGTGTAAGGGATACGCTCCCTGTATATGTTCCTGATTCTGAATCCAGGTCGTAGAACTGGCTGACAACCTCTGACTGGTATGGATTGAAGTATTCCGTCCTGTTGAGGAATCTGGTCTCAGAATTACTCCCTGAATAACCCGCTCTGCCCGATAATTTGAAGATGGTCTTTCCCTCATTTATCTTTAGCAGGTAAGATGCATCGGCATTACCTGATAATCTTGATGTTAATTCATTTGAATTCCTGTCCAGCCTGTTGATATCGACATCGTTCAGAAAACTTCCCGATATTGAGTTCAGAGGATTTGATGCGGTGTTATAAGATAATCCTCCGTTCATAATAATGTTCTGTTTCCCGCCAATCGTTTCCCGCAGGCCGAAATTGAGCCTGTGAGCAGTGTCCCTTTTAATTTCATTCCTGGTTTCATTCACCAGAAAGGAACCGTCTGGTATAAAATTGCGCGTTATCGAAGTCTCATTCAGATTCCTGTTTGAGCCATTTCCGAGATAACTGAGAAAAAACCTGTTGTTGTCTGAATTTGAAACTGAAAAATTTATTCCTGCAGCTCCGTTAGATCCGCGGCCATATATTGGCTGACCAAAGTTTACCGGAAAACTGTTTTCACCGCCAGCCATAATATGACCATCTCCCAATGAAAATTTCGAGATTCCTCCGCTGAAGTTTATGTAATCGCCGAGGGAAAAACCGAACTGGTTTACGTTGTTGAACATCCCGAGGGCTGCAAACTGCGTTTTCTGAGTGAACCGGTAGACCTTACCACCTGCCTCTACGCGTTCACCGGTACCTGCCCCCGCCTTTACATCGCCAAATATGCCGTTTTTCTTATTCTCATCAAGAATAAGGTTAAGTGTCTGGTTCCGTTCACCATCGTCTATGCCCGTAAACTTTGATTCATCAGTCTGCCTGTCGAAAAGCTGCACTTTATCAATAGCCTCTGCCGGCAGATTCCGGGTTGCAACCTTTGGATCATTTCCGAAAAATTCCTTCCCGTCAACAAGCACGTTATTGACATCCTCTCCCATCGCCTTAATATTTCCTGCCCTGTCGACTTCCAGTCCGGGGAGTTTTTTAATAAGATCCTCAGCTACGCCATCAGGTTTAACCCTGAAAGCTTTTGCATCATATTCAATTGTATCCTGCTTTATTCGCATGGGGATCCTGTCAGCCGATACAGTTACTTCATCGATGTTGAAAACCTTTGGCGTCATTATCAGCGATCCGATATCCTCTCCGGCCTGTGAAGGCATGGTAACTGACCGGTAGAGGGTTTTATATCCGAGCAGTGATATCTGCAGCAGGTAAGAGCCTTTTTTTATGTTCCTCATCTCAAACCGGCCGTTGCTGCCGGTCACTGAGAAATAAAGAAGGGTAGAATCTGAAGGATTGAGCAGGACAGCTGTTGCTGAAGATAATGGCTGAGCTTTTTCATCAAGAATATCTCCTGTCAGCATATAGGTCTGTCCATAGGCTCCCCCGAAAATTGCCAGGAAGGCAATTGCAATTACTGTCCTCATACTGATAGTTTTTAATGTCTGATAACTATGCGTACCTGATCACCTCCACCTTCACCACCCTGTTCCATGCCCATCTCCTTCATCTTTTCGGCCACGATCTTGATTGTATTCCTTCTCCGAAACTTTCTTACCGTCTTTGGGCTTGAGGATCTTCATCACACCGGGAGCCGCGGGCTCGATCGATTTTGCGGTCAGGGTACGGCTGCCTCCGTTTATGTCGACTCCGAGGATCATACCGGGAAGATTGCAAAATCCAGCCGGTCCTCCGTTTATCTTAATCGATGGCGCAAACCAGGCAATTGTCTTGTTCCCGGCAGTATCCTGCTTTACAGCCTCAACACATGGATATCCAAGGATAACTTTCTGGTTGCCTGTGACTTTCCATGCCATCTCAGGGAGCTCTTTTTCAACAAGAAAGAGCCGGTTCATAAAATCTCTCTGGTCAATTACTTTCTTATCTTTCAGATCGGTGTAAGTCTTATTTGCACCTGAAACTATCATTTTGATCCTTACACCTCCATCCCCGTCATCGTGAGTTACCATTTCATCCTCAACATTACTGGCGCCGTCTTCGAAAAGGGTAGCTTCTTCTGTAAAAGTCAGTATCTTCTCCGATTTCCGCTCTTTAGGCAGCATTCCTGCCATTTGTGGTGCATCGCCTTCAAGCTTGATCTGCAGTTTAGCAATTTCTTCATAGGTTATCTTTCCTGAGGTGATACCTTCAGGACTCTTTTCCTGTCCCCAGAGAGCAGCAGGAAAAACAACAAGCAGTGAAAATAATATTGATTTCATATCTTTTGATTTTTTTTCAAAAATACCGGCCACAGACCACAACTTATGTTAAGGAAAATGTAATTGAGGTTAATTAAGGTTAATCGTTGTCTATTGGGTTACTTGTGTAATTATATTTGTAATTAGTTAATTAAAGTTGCGGGTTGCAGGTTGCGGGTTGCAGGTTGCGGGTTGCGGGTTGCTGGTTGCGGGTTGCGGGGCACAGAGCGCAGGGCGCAGGGCGACAGGGCACTACCGCCAGGATCCCCTCCTGGGAGGGGCACAGGGCGGTTAAAAAAAACAATCCAGTGGCACAGAGGTGTCAGGGCACAGGGCGCAGGGCGCTGGGAGAAGGCACTACCGCCAGGATCCCCTCCTGGGAGGGGTAAGGGGTGGGTTTCTTATAATTTTGTAAAATAGTAAATAGCGGGTTGAAGATAGCAGTTTGATAAATAAATCCCTTTCCTAACATCTCAGGTAATTAAATGAAGGACACCAATAAACATAAAAGGATACTTATCCTGATGGTCACCAGCCAGGTGCTGCTGACGCTCTTTATACTGCACTGGCTTCGTTCCCAATATCGGAGTGAGAGAGAAAGCCTGGTAAACGAGCTGACAGAATACTATATTGAGACACAGGATGAGGTAATCGATACCCTCTTGTTCAAAACCTACGTCAGCCCGGTACTTTCCGGTAATGGGACAGTTAAGACACAGCATTTTATAACTCTGAAGGATTCAGCTGTGCATGACACCGGATTTCTAAGAACCCATGATTCAGATGAGGAGGTGATAAAATGGAATGGCGCCAGGGGGGCAGTAACAATCAGGGTTGAACAAGGCGGCGACTCAGGCGCTTCCTTATCCGATACTTTAAAGATCCGGACACTGAATGATGAAATGCTTCTGCGGAGTGTAAAGATGATTGTGTCGCATACGAGGGACTCATCTGGTAATGGGAAACCGGTAACCGACCATCTGATAATGAAGCCTGATACGGCGATTTTTAAAATGCATTTTAATGGAAGGCTGGCTGGTGCAGGCATGAATTTCAACCTTGCATGGGGGATGAAAAACAAAACTGCAACTAGTCAAACAACAAAAGAAGACACTTTATCTGGATCCGCTTAATCCATTTTCTTTACCTGCCGTTTCAGTAACCCGCTACAACAAGTACCTTGCCGGAAAGATCCTGCCCCAGATACTGTTCGGACTGGCTTTGATAACCATTACCGGGCTTGCATTCTGGCTCTCCTACAGGAGCATCCATGATCATATCGTACTGAACAGCCTTCGGAACGAATTCATCAGCAATATAACACATGAGCTCAAAACACCGGTAGCAACTTTAAGTGTGGCGCTTGAATCGCTTGGGAAATACAACATGAAGAAAGAACCTGCAGTTATGGAAGAATATCTTAACCTGGCCTCTCTCGAAACAAAGAGGCTTGGGGATCTTATAAGCAGGGTTCTGGATCATTCATTACTTGAGGAGAATAGCCAGCCCCTCAATTTTTCTCCAACCTTTATATAATCCGCTTATCCTGGAGGTGACAGGAATTATGAGGCCCTGCCTTGAGGGGCCGGGAACAATCGAATTTCTTCCTTCACCGGAAAAATTAAGCGTTATGGGCGATCCTTTGTTTCTTAAGGGAGTGCTGATAAATCTTGTTGACAACAGCATTAAATATTGCGACAAGGTGCCGGCTATCAGAATAATGACCAGGAAAGATAACGGATTTGCTGTGGTAGAGGTATCTGACAACGGACCTGGCATCCCGCCAGATTACCAGAAGAGGATTTTTGAAAAATTCTTCAGACTCCCCTCAGGGAATGTTCATAATGTAAAAGGATATGGTCTTGGATTGAGCTTTGCTTCACTCGTGATGAAACTCCATAAAGGGAGCATTGCTGTAAGGAATAATGATCAGGGATGCTCATTCATACTTAAAATACCGGTAATCTGATGCAGAAGACCAGGGTATACTATATTGAAGATGAGCAATCGCTGGGAAAGATAGTACGTGATACTCTTGAAAAACAGGGATACGAAGTACAATGGGAGAGTGACGGAGCCAGGGTAATCTCCTGGCTTGAAAAAAACAAAGCAGACATCTGTGTACTTGATGTTATGCTCCCGAACATAGACGGATTCAGTCTCTGCAAAACAATAAGGACCATGTTACCCGGGCTCCCGGTGATCTTTCTCACTGCTAAAACTGATACTTCGCACCTTGTAACAGGTTTTGAGTCGGGAGGAACCGATTATATAAGGAAACCCTTCAGCATTGAGGAGCTGATAGCAAGAATTGAGAATCAGTTAAACCTCTTAAAAGGGAAGACGGGAACTCATGAAATTCCGGACCGGATAAGCATCGGAAAATATACCCTTGAACCTGCAAGGTACCTGCTTCAATCTCCGGCTGCGACACTTAGAATCTCACACAGGGATATGCAGGTATTAAGGATACTGTATGCAAACAGGAACAGTGTCACACCCAGAAAAGACCTCCTTATGGCAATCTGGGGCGATGACTCATATTTCAACTCCAGAACCCTCGATGTTTATATTAGAAAGCTAAGGAACTACTTTGCAGCTGACACGTCAATCCAGATCATAACCCTGAAAGCCACCGGATACCTTTTCCTGGTTCCCTGACATGCCCTTCCCACTCCCACTCTCCCCTCTCCCTTCTCCACTTCCATCCAATATCGTCTTTACATCCACATCATTCCACCTTGAGCGCTTCCGCCGGATTTGTGAGCGCCGCCCGGTACGCCTGAAAACTGACAGTCAGCAAAGCAATTGCAATTGAACAAATTGCGATGACAATAAATACAATCACATTCATTTCAATCCTGTAAGCAAATTGTTTCAGCAGGTTCCCCACAATTATCCATCCCAGCGGTACAGCAATTACAATTGAAATCAGCACCAGCACAAGAAACTCCCTCGACAGTGTGTACATTATCGTAAAAGTATCCGCCCCCATGACCTTCCTGATGCCGACCTCATTGGTACGGCGTTGTGCAGAATAGGAAGCCAGACCATACAGTCCCAGGCATGCGATTATCAAAGCAAGAATGGTGAAATACTTTAAAAGTCCGGTCAACCTTAACTGAGATCTGAAAAGGTTCTCGTACTCCTGATCAAGGAAGCTGTAATCAAGGGGATAATCCGGAATTACTTCTTTCCAGACTTTTTCGACCGATTTAAGTGACGCAGGGATGTTTCCCGGTGTGAGTCTTATAAGTATCTGATTTAAGCTGTTTGTGTCGGAAAGAGCAAATGCCATTGGTTCGATAAGCTGATCAGCTCCTTTGAAATGGAAGTTTTTCATCACTCCGACTATCCTCCCGTTAAGGCCCATGAACCTGAAGCTCTTGCCAACAGGATCACCAATCCCCATGACCTTTACCACTTCCTCATTTACCAGGAAGTTGCCAGTGGTATCCCTTGCCATATCCGTCGGAAAATCTCTCGAAAAATCGCGGCCTGATACCAATTCCATCTTTAAGGTCTTAAGATAATCATAATCAATAGAGTTGGTCGAGATCAGCACATTCTTATCGGGATCTTTCCCCTCCCACCTGGCTCCCCCTGAATTGCTTCCCATCAGTACCGGACTCCACCTTGACGCGGTAACGCCCTGGATCAATGTTTCTTTCTGAAGCTCTCTTTTCAGGGAATAATAATTTGATTTCATATTACCTGTCATCTGAATGGCTATCAGATTATCCTTATTGTAACCAAGATCCTTGTTAAGCAGGAATTTTAACTGAACAAACATGAAAATTGCAGCAATTCCTATCAGCATTGACAGTGTAAATTGAATTACAACCAGGATCTGCCTTAATCTGCCATTCCCTTTGCCTGAAACCGCCGTTCCCTTTAAGACACTCACCGGCTTGAATGAGGAGAGATAAAAGGCAGGATATACGGCTGAGACAATTCCTGCAAAAATTCCGGTTGCAAGAAATCCTATTATAAATTTTGTCTGAAGGAGGTCGCCAAGAGTAAAATTCTTTCCCGATGTATTATTGAACACCCCCAGGAACAGACCGACAAGGATAAGAGCAAAAACCATCGCCACTGTTATCTGCATCAGTGATTCAAGCATAAACTGCATCATCATTGACATTTGTCCGGCGCCTGATACTTTTTTTATGCCTATCTCCTTACCTCGTGCCGCCGCCTTTGCGGTAGAAAGATTTATGAAGTTTATACATGCTATCACAAGAACAAAAATGGCAATCAGGGTGAAGATGTAAACGACAGTCACAGGACCATTGGTCTCCTTGAATCCAAACTGCTGGTGCAGATGGATATCGAGCAGTGGGAATAAACTGTACTTAGTCGTAATCTGAGGAACATATTCAAGTACAATATCGGTAAGCTTCTTGTCAACAGGTCCAGGGTCTGCGTCATTTTCAAGCTGAACGTAGGTAAAGATCGAATTGCTGTCCCATCCTTCGAAAACAGCGCCAATTTCATAAAGGAAGGAGATAGGTATGATCCCTTCAAAATTAAACATTGAGTTTTTGGGCAGACGTTTCATCACTCCTGATATAGTGAACTGAAACCTGTTTTCAAGTGTGATTGTCTTACCAATCGGATTTGTGTCGCCAAAATATTTAGTTGCGAGTTTTTCAGACAGGATCAATGAATGTGGTGAATTAAGGGCAGTTGCAGGATCACCCCTCAAGAAGCGGGAATGTGAACATCTTAAGGAATCCCGAGTCGGCTGCGATTACCGAATTCTCGAAAAATACTTTATCGCCATTCCGGAACAGGATCCGCGGAAGCCAGAGATTTAACCGGGTCTGCTCCTTTATCTCCGGGATCTTTTGCTTCCATACGGGTCCCGAAGGATAAGGTGTCACTGTAACATGGTAGCGTTCGCCGGAATAAAACTGGTCCTCTTCAATCCTGTAAATAGTGTCCGCATTATGATTGAACTTTTCAAAACTGAGCTCATCCTGAACCCATAGAAGTATTAATAATGAAGCTGCCAGACCAACAGCCATCCCGGTAATATTTATCAGGGTAAATCCCTTGTTCTTTGAAATATTTCTTAGTGTAATGCTGAAAAAGTTCCGGACCATAGTTTTAGAGTTTGTTTCGTAAAAGACGTTGCTCGATCTACTTTGTTGCAGGAAGATAGTTTTTAGGTCCTTTTAACAGTCAGCCCCTAAATCCCCTGAAGGGGACTTATAGCCCCCTTTAGGGGGTTGGGGGTGATTTAACTCTGTGGAACTCTGTGATACCTCTGTGGAACTCTGTGTAAGTTCTTAATTTCTTTGCACATATAGGGGTTAATGTATTTAGACTTTTTAAACAGCTCCGCAATTATAAAGCAGGTCGCCGGAGTAGGGAAATTTCAAACTTTAACATATTAAGTACAATGATTTGTATTTTTTGGAGTTTAAGAATTAATATTTATTTTGCGGGAGTAAAACAAATTAACCTGACACACTTGAAAATTACGAGGCTGCTTCTCTTTTCTTTGTTTCTTCCCCTCATAATTTGTGCCTATTTACCCGGTAATACCAGGGAAAGCGCACCTTTTCCCTCTTCCGAAGCCAGCATTGCCAGTTTTAGCTCACAGGTTTTCAACATGATCAAAAGTGAGACATCGAAACCCGACATTGAGGTATTCAGGAAGGCTTTTACCGGTTTCCTTAACCTTAAGGCAGGCAACAACGTCAAAAAAAATATTCTCACCATAATTGATTTTTCCATCTCATCCACTTTGGACCGGATGTGGATAATCGATATGAATAAGATGGAGGTCCTGTTCACAAGCCTGGTAGCTCATGGGAAGAATAGTGGTGACGAATTTGCCAGTCACTTTTCAAACACCCCTTCTTCTCATCAGAGCAGTCTTGGTTTTTACATTACAGGGGGCACCTACATTGGCAAGCATGGCATCTCACTGATCCTTGACGGAGTCGAACCCGGCATAAACGACAGGGCACGGGAACGGGCTATTGTAATGCATGGAGCGGATTATGTCAGCAAAAGCTTCATCCGTGAGTATGGCAGGCTTGGCAGAAGTTTCGGCTGTCCTTCAATCCCCCTCGATAACCACGAAAGGATTATTAATCTGCTTTCGGGAATGTCCTGTATTTATATCTATTATCCAGACGAAAGTTACCTGGCCAGTACCCATTTGTTTGCTGCCGAAACAGCGCTCAAGGGGATTAATAGTTTTCAGAATGAATGGTCAGCCATGTTTAACACCTTTCCACAGGCATCTTCAGTTTCTGACAATCAGTGAGCCCCTCCCGGCAGGAGCTTTCTTCAGGGCGGTGATGAGCCGCTGGTCGCGGTTGTAAATATCCCTGCAGAAAAATGCATTTCCCTCACTATCAGCCCAGGCGGTCAGATATAAAATATGGACCGGTACCGGATCCGGAAGAATAATGGTTCTTCCCAGACCCTGATCAATTGTTTTTTGTATACGCTCAGGGCTCCAATCAGGGAGATCCTTCAACAGGTATTCAGCCAGCTCATGGGCTCCGCTGATACGAATGCAACCGTGACTGAATGAACGGTTACTGCGTAAAAACAGGCTCCGTGAAGGTGTGTCGTGAATGTAAACGTTGTACTTGTTCGGGAATACAAATTTTAAATGCCCCAGCGGATTTTTAGACCCGGCTTCCTGACGGATCGAGTAAGGGAAGCTTTTTAAAAGCGTGCTGTCCCATGTGATAGTTGTGGGATCAACCTCCGTCCCATCCTGTCGCAGGACCTTCATCTTCTTTTCAGACAGGTATTTGGGATCTTTAATTATATCGGGAATAATTTCATTTTTAAGCATTCCGGGCGGGATTACCCATTCGGGATTAAGGACCAGGTATTTCATTTCTGAACTGAAGATCGGTGTCTCCCTGTATAAACGTCCGACTATTGCCGGAGATTTCAGAACAATATTACCCTTATCAATTACCTGCAGTTCAAACCCGGCAATATTCACCCTGATGTACTTTCCGCCCAGATCGTCACTTATCCATCTCCAGCGCTCCAGGTTAGCTTCAATTTCTTCAATGCGCCTTTCGACAGGAGTATTTAACGCTGCGATTGTCGACTTTCCAACCACCCCGTCTGCATCAAGCCCGTGCCTCTGTTGGAACAGGACTACCTGGTCGTATAAATTCTGGTCGAATAGATTCGTATCCTCCGGACTAAATTCAATATTACCCTGGGTTACGGCAAGTCTTTCCCTCAGCCTTGAGACATCCGGATGACTCATCCCTTTCTCAATCTTTGAAAGGTTAGTGCTGATACTCTGCCAGCCGCCTCTCTCTTTTAGTTGACGGTATTTTGCCAGGGCTTTCTTCAGGTTGTCGTAATCAGGATGTTTTGGAGCAAGCGCCTCAAGTGATCCGGATATGTTATCGCTATTAAGGGAGCTGTCGATAAAGGCTTCCCAGTCATTTCTTACTATCCTCCTCGACGCTTTCCATCGCGGGTCAATCGTTACGGGGTCTGTTTTTCCGGCCGACAGATGTGATGACAGAAGCAGAAATGAATCTGTCAGAAGCAGCTCCAGCCTGCCTATATCATCCGCTCCGGCTTCATTTGAATAAGCTATTTTCTCAGCCAGGCTTTCAATATCCTGAAGATGATAATCGTCAGGATTCAACCCATCCTCCGAAGCATTTCTGATGGCGGATATCATCTGTTCAATCTTATCCCTGCTGTTCCATTTAGCAGAGAAAAACCTTCCCCCTTTTCGTAAAGTTTTGTAATAATATCAGGGTTGTATATCAGCTCCCCTTCAAAGACTTGTAATTCCTCTGTAAAAGACTCTCCATCGCCAGCGGTTCAGCTGATAATTCGGTTGTAAACTTCCCCGAAGAGCAATCTTTAACCAGAGAAAGAATCAATACAACCAACAAGACCGGAAATATATGTGTTAACCTTGTTAGTTGCATAGTTCTTTTTCATGGTTTCACCTAATAAACAAAAAATTTAAGGATTAGTTTCGTTTAAAATTTTTTCGCCGGCAGAATTATCTCCTGGCCTTCCGGTCCTCTCAAATCTGACTATATCCACCCTCCGTGATCACACCTTTTCAGTTTTCCATTTACCTCTTTTAAACAACCAGAGCGATGCCAGTCCCGCCGATGTTTCGGCAAAGAACACACCCCAGAAAACTCCCGTATATCCCCAGTCAAGGACGATGGCAAGCAGATAGGACAGAGGTATTTCGATTAGCCAGAAAAAAACAAGGTTGATCTTCGTCGGGGTTCTTGTATCCCCCGATCCGTTGAACGCCTGGGTTGTCACCATCCACCATCCGTAAACAAAGTAGGAATATGACAGGATCCGCAGCCAGGTTCCACCGATTTTTATTACCGTCTCATCTTTCGTGAAAATTTCTATCAGTGGCTGGCTGAAGAGGAAAAACACTACTGAAATGCCGAGTAAGAATATCATATTATAAACCCCGATTTTCCACACAGAAGATTCAGCACGGCCGGGATTGCCGGCGCCCAGGTTCTGGCCGACAAGAGTGGCAGCGGCATTTGAAATTCCCCATGCAGGCAATAATGTAAAGCCCATGATCCGGAGTGCGATTGTTGAACCTGCGACAGCCTCACTGCTTATGCCTGAAAGTATCCTCATAAGAAAGATCCATGACATCATGGCTACCAGGTTCTGTCCGATTCCTCCAAGTGAAGTACGGATAACGGCAAACATGATCTTCATATCAGGAACGATCTGGGAAATGTTTATCCTGATATGTTTCCCGCCCCTGAAAAGAAGCCAGAACTGTGCTCCTACTCCAGCTGCACGTCCTATGTTTGTGGCTATTGCGGCCCCTTCGATCCCTAAAGCAGGGACCGGCCCCAGGCCGAAGATAAGCAGCGGATCAAGCACCATGTTGGCTGCGTTGGAGATCAGGAGTATACGCATTGCAATTGCAGCATCGCCTGCCCCGCGGAATACGGAGTTAATAACAAATAAAAGAACTATAACCAGATTCCCTCCCAGCATCCACTGCATATAACGGTAGCCTTCTTCCAGGACCCACTTATCGGCTCCCATCACAGCCAGTAACTCCTTTGAAAAGAAAATCCCCGCGAAAGTAAACGGTATGGAGCAAAGAAAACCCAGTAAAACAGCCTGGACAGCCGATCGCCCCGCAAGATCGCTGTTTTTTTCACCTATCCTTCTTGCAACGATGGCAGTGACCCCCATAGAAAGTCCCATGGCAACTGAATAGAGCAAATACATGTAGGTCTCGGTAAGTCCCACAGTTGCAACTGCAGAAGATCCCAGCTTTGCAACGAAGAAAATATCTACCACTGCAAATGTGGACTCCATAACCAGCTCAAGTATCATAGGTATGGCAAGGAGCAGGATCGCCTTATTCAGATTGATGCTGGTATAATCAGCTTCTGTCCCGCGTATGGCCTCCCTGATATCAGCCCAGACCTGTTTCTTAAGCAATTGACTCAGCATTCCGGGCTTTGCCCTGGTTATTACATTTTCCTCCATAAAGTGTAAAAAGTATAAAATTACTAACAATCCGTCTGAAAAAATGTTACTTCAGGTTTGTTCTTCTGCTTTTTTGGAGCGAGGGAGCGGGGGAGCGGGAGGGAGCGGAGGGAGCGAGGGAGCGGGGGAGAGAGGGAGCGATGGAGCGAGGGAGCGGGGGAGAGAGGGAGCGAGGGAGCGAGGGAGCGAGGGAGCGGAGTGGAGCGAGGGAGCGGGGGAGAGAGGGAGCGATGGAGCGAGGGAGCGGGGGAGAGAGGTCTTTTTACCAGGCAATATTGAACAAAACAAGCTTCCATACCTTATTATAATATGATTTGCAGATCTTATGAAGACAAAAAAACAGTGGTTTAAAATTGCCGGGTATATAATATTATCAATTTCGTGCATGCTCTTTATTTTGATTCCTGTTGTTCCCTGGTTTGATTTTTCAGCAGCTCAGACCGCCGGCATTGCTGCAGGTTTACTGATTGCAGGTGAAATAATGTTCTATTTAAGTTTACTTATTTTAGGACGAAGTTTTTATGATAAGATAAAAAGCAAACTGAAATTCCGGAAATCAAAGACCAGTGATTCCGACATTCCGGCACAGGGACAATAGGAAAACTGCTTAAGCCAACCGGGAACCCCCCACTCAATAGCCCCCTCCCCCAGGCCCCTCCAGAGAGGAACCCCGGGAGGAAGCTTTTTGAATCCCGCTTCAAACATGGCGATTATTAATACATTTGCGGTATGAAGTTTCAGTATGCCTCCGACCTGCACCTTGAATTTCCGGAAAATAAAGCTTTCCTGCGGAAAAACCCCCTTAAGCCGGAAGGTGATATATTATTGCTCGCCGGCGACATTGTTCCATTTATCAATATGTACGAGCACACCGATTTTTTTGATTTCGTGTCAGACCATTTTGAAGCTACTTACTGGATACCAGGGAACCATGAGCATTATCACTCTGATATAAAGGACAGATACGGGTATTTAAATGAGAAAATAAGGGATAATGTTTTCCTTGTCAATAATACATCGATAGGGATCGGAGAAGTAACCCTCATCTTTTCAACACTCTGGACAAGGATAACGGGCCGCTACCTGTGGGAGATACAAAAGACGCTATCGGATTTTCGTGTAATCAGAAGCGGAGGGAGACTCCTGACCGTTGAGCAGTATAACCTTATTCATGACCAGTGCGTCTCATTTTTGAAAATGGAATTATCTAAAGAGAAGAAGAGCAGGAATATAGTAATAACCCATCACTTGCCCACTTTCCTGAATTATCCTGAAGAATTCAAAGGGGATGCCCTCAACGAAGCTTTTGCAGTTGAACTCTCTGATTTGATTGAAACTTCCCAGCCAGATTTCTGGATCTTTGGTCACCTTCACTCTAATAATAATGATTTTAGTATTGGTAAAACCCGGTTGGTAACCAATCAGTTGGGTTATGTTATGTTCAATGAGCAGAAGGGGTTTAATACAGGTAAGATTATTGAAGTTTAGGGTCTGCCGGTCTGCTGAGGTCCATTCGGCGCTCCCTTGCCTTGCTCTCTCCGCCTCCCAGCGGACAAACGCAAACACACTTTCCGCATATATGAACATCAACATTCAGCCGCTCACTTGCCAGTTCGCCACATTTTTCCCTGCATTTAAATGCATCGAAGAACTCATCCCTGAAAGTATTGATATCCCATAATCTTCCATTTGCTGCCTTTGCCGGACATTTTGTAACACAAATTTCGCATTTACCGCATTTGCTTTTTACAACCGGGTGAGCGATTATCTCAGGTTTTTGTTTCAACAGGATACTGGCCAGTCTTAACCTTGGTCCAAATCTTTTTGAAATGAACAGATCCGTTTTCCCGATCCAGCCCAGGCCGGCCCGTGTTGCGACCATTTTATGGGAAAGATCGTAAGTCAGTGTCTCCATATACCTGTCGTAGTCCTTATCCCCGGGTGAAATAGTAGGTGGAATGGGTATCGACTCTATCCTTATCCTTAATAAATCAGACCTGATCTTCCCTGTTATCTCAGCCAAATCTGCATTGGTCTGATTATAGTGATTATAGTATTCAACTGTCGGACCGTATTCAAGTTTATCAACAATCGCGTCATCCAGTCTTTTCCCGATCGAAATTCCATAATTGAACCCATCGTATCTGCGGCCTGTCAAACCATGAAGGTCTGCAAATCCATAAATGAAATCCCGAAGAGGGATCAGATTTTTCTTTACTATGTCGGCTGTCATATCCGGAGAAATCTTTTATGACTTTTAATTGGCTTTGGCAAATGTAAGAAGTTTTAGAGAAGTTATGACGAAGAAATCCTGATCTGTTGTTCTGCTGGTCCGCCCTGCCGTTCTCGGGCTAGCATTCCGTCGGGCCGTTGTGCCGTTGCCATGAATAGATCTCATTCATTCCTTAAAGCATTTACCGGATTTCCGGTTGCTGCACTCCAGCTTTGCCAGCTTACAGTCAGAAGTGCTATTCCTGATGCGATTAATCCTGACATTACAAATATCCATAAGCTGAGTTCAGTTTTATAGGCAAAGCTTTCTAACCATTTGTGCATAGAATAGTATGCGATTGGTGCAGATATGATGAAAGCAATGACCACCCATTTTACAAAATCATTGTTCAGAAGTATTACAATTTCAGGCACCGTGGCACCATTAATTTTTCGAATTCCTATTTCTTTTGTGCGCCGTTCAATAATAAAAAGAGATAATCCAGCCATACCCAATACTGCGATCGAAATGGCAAGTATCATAAAATAACCGAATATCATTTTTATCTTATCTTCTGATTTATAAAGTTTGTTATACCGGTCGGTCAGATATTCGATTGAAAAAAGTTCGTCGGAAATGTTGTATGTCTGCCAGGTCTTTTCAATAAAAGCAATCGTTTTCTTAGTTTCAACCGGGGTGATCTTTATTGCCACCCTGTTGAAGGATGCAGGATCGTAACTCATAAGCACCGGGTTTATAGGATTATGCAACGATTCGTAATGAAAATCATTTACAACGCCTATTACACTGCCTCTTCTTCCACTGTATTCTATTACCCTTCCGATTGCGTCTTCCGGTGATTTCCAACCAATTTTTTTCACTGCAATTTCATTTATAATGTATCCGAAATCAGTAGAAATATCTTCCTTGAAATTTCTGCCTGCAAGGATTTTGATTTTGTAAGTGGGAATAAATTGACCATCAATTCTAACATGTGCTATTCTGAATCCTACGGGAGTAACATTATCATCTGCCACAATACTTGCACTACCGGAATCCAATAACCCGTCAGAAGGCACCCTCTTGGAAGCAGATAACGATATGATATTTGGATTTTGCATCAGTTCCTGCCGGAATGCATTGAGCTTTTCCACCAGTTTCCTGGTAGAAGGGATTATTAAAATATTTTCCTTATCGAGGCCCAGTTCTTTGCCATTTAAGTAATTAAGTTGTTTTGAAACCAGAAGGAAGGAGATGATCAATCCGGTGGAAACAGCAAACTGAAATACGACCAGGACATTACGGAATACTGTTCTTCGCTTCATCACAGCTTCAACTGTAGTAATCATGACAGGTCTGTATGAGGAAATTGTAAGTGCAGGATATATTCCGGACAGGAATCCTGTTACTACTGAAAGAAGAATGAAACCGGATATCAATTCTAAATTCCCGTTAATACTAAACTTAAGCGGATTATCCGAGAGTCTTATAAAGCCCGAAGCTGCCGAAACTATAAAAAGAGCAATTACAACCGCAATAAAACAAAACAGCACAGTCTCCGCCAGCATCTGCATTGCAAGTGTGTTCTGGGACGCACCAATAATCTTTCTTATCTTGATTTCCTTAATCCGCTTAAAATATAAAGCTGCAGTCAGATTCATATAGTTGATACTGCCAAGAATCAGGATAAGTATGGCAATTGATATCAGGATGAATATGTAAGAACGACTGCCGTACCAGTTAAAATGTATGTCAGTCAGGTTTTCGAATCTTATTTTTGTTGCTTTTGAGGTACCGGTATAGTACTCATCGATGAACGAATCGAGCTTCTTATCGATGTCCGGTGATAAATAAGGAACCAGGGCAAATGTTTCATAATTATTGCTTCCCCAGTTTTTAAACTCATTCTTATCGAAAAACGACTCAAGGGTAACGAAAGATATGAAAAACCCCGGACTAAAATGATTGTTCCCCTTCCAGCTTTTAAAGACTCCTGTAACCCGGAATGCATATTTTTTGGCAGTTTCATCTTTGAACTCAAATGTTTTACCGATTGCATCGTTTCCCCGGAAATATTTATCTGCAACCTCATCCGAAACAATTACAGTGAAAGGTTCTGCAAGCAGATCTGTATCTGCGGGTAATCCTTCAAAATCAAAGATCTTCAGCACATCGGGCTCTGCAAAACAGACATTGTTATTGATCATTTTCTGGTCACCTGCTGATAAAACAAGGTCGGTATGATAAATCCTTGTGATGTTCCGGATTTCAGGAAATTCATCTTTCAACAGTGGAGCAATTACTGGCGCAACGTACGGAAGATGAAGGTTCTCAGTTCCGTTAGCGTCATAAAAATATCTGTGTACCCGATAAATATTATCTCTATTTCTGTGAAAGTTGTCGTAACTAAGCTCATTTTTAGTCCAGAAGATTATAAAGATAACACAGGTAAATCCCATCACCAATCCTAAAAGATTGATAGTGGTTGTAAGTGGACTTCTTTTAATATTCCTGATTAAAGAGAGGAAAAATTGTTTCATGTTACGCCGTTACGCCGTTATGCCGCTATGCCGTTATGCCGTTATGCCGTTACGCCGTTATCCGTTACGCCGTTATGCCGTTATGCCGTTACGCCGTTACCTTTCAATGTTCTTCAATATAACTCCTGAGCTCTTCATGCCACTCCTCAGGTTCAAAGATTTTAGGAACAGTTTCTTCAGCAAAAAGCAGATCTATTAAATAATGTGGGTTTATCCCGCCTACAAACATTGCCTTGGTGCAGGAAACGCAATAAACAACAACATCCCTCAATGGCATTTCCGAAGCTTTCTTAACCATTTGCTCCTTTACATCTTCGGTTGGGATTTCTCCATAGAGACTGTCGCCGCAACAGGTACTTTTTGTTCTTGTGTTGACGGTTCAATCAGGTTGATATTCATCTTCTTAAGGATCTTCCGGATTGCGGAATGGATCTTTTCCTGGTCCCTTGTCGGACATGCGTCAATTATTGTCATGCTGCGGTTCTCATAATCCGGGAAAGGGAAAAAATCACTTTCTGCAAGTATCTCCCATAACGAAATCGTTGAAGAATTAGCATAATCATTACGAAACCGTTTGTCGCAGCCCGGACAAACATTTATTATCTCTGTAAATTCTTCGAGGTTGGGATTATGCTGGCAGCAGGTCATCAACATTTCAATTTTGCCCAGGTTTTTATTTAAAATGGAATCGAGCCTCCCGGCTAACTCCGGTTTGTATATCATTAGTGCACAACCTGGTGCGAACAATCGGTTTACCATGTACTGTTTGCTTTCATTTTTTTGCAAGATAGCAATCAATTGTTGCTTTTAATAAAATGCTGATATATTTTGGTTTGCTGCCTGCCAACACCCAGTCTGAAAAGTAGACTTTCGGACAAAGGGCGAAAATTACGGGGTCTCCTCCCTCCCATCCGAATACCTTGCAAACCTTCCTCTTTCGCGGGGATGTACATTATCCGATCTTTCCCAGGGCCACCCTCCAAACCGGGTTTTACGGTAGTCATAAAATGCCTGTTGTATTTCTGCCGGAGTATTCATCACAAAAGGCCCGTGCTGCACTACAGGCTCAGCAATCGGACATCCCTGGAGCAAAAGGAGATAAGCATCTTCATTCCCGCTTTCTACAATTACAGGTTCGTCCACAAGTAATTCGATAGAATTATTTGGTTTCACATCAATCCCGGCAATTTTTATTTCAGAACCACGATAGAAATAAAGCGTCCGGTTTATTTCAGGAGACGCAACCGGAATTATCCATTGGCCGCCGGCTTCAATCTGTATAAGCCATATCCCGACTTCATTTACCTCTTCGGCAGCCCAGGAATCAGGAGCAGGTGGAGGAGCCTTACTATCGTCCACTTTTCCGGCAACTACAGTCACTTTTGTCAGCCTGCCATTCTGATCCTTAATTGAGTACACGGGAATATCTTCTCCCCAGAGCATTTTATAAAAAGGATTTGAAAATTTTCTTGTCCTGGGCAGATTGAGCCAGATCTGAAAAAGTTCAAGAGGATTAGGCTTGTCCTTATTCAGTAAGGGGAACATTTCGGCGTGCTGCAATCCCGCCCCTGCGGTCATCCATTGCACGTCGCCATTGCCATACCTGCCCGCTGCCCCGTGCGAATCGGAATGATCGACAAAACCATTCAGCACAACGGTAACGGTCTCAAAACCCCTGTGCGGATGCTCGGGGAATCCCGGTACCCTCTCGCCATGGTACATACGCCAGCCATCTTTGAGGGTAAAATCCTGTCCAAGGTATCTGCCCTGAAGCGAGGCTGCAGGTCCAAGCTCGTCATTTCCTGCGGGATAATTGTCAAGATGGTGTACACAGAACAAAAAGGGATCAATGGTTTCCCATACAAATCCCAGAGGTTTGATGTTGATGATTAATTTGTTGTACATATCCTTTATATTTATTGGGTTATCCTTAATGATGTAGACGTAATTTCGGTATAATTGTTTAACGGACTACTTTGGAGAGGGGGCGGGGGAGCGAGGAGCGAGGGAGCACACGTCTATCTGCGAAAATCTGCGAAATCTGCGGGAAATTTTTTGTCCCCCCGCAATTCGCGCGGATTCATAAAAATCGTAAAATTGCATAACGGTAACCTGAAAGAAAAATGGTCATAATCATTCAATGCAGCGACAGAGTAGGCCTGGTTGCTGCTATAACATCCCTTCTGGCAAATGCCGGCCTTAACATTGTTTCTATGCGGGAGCATGTGGATCAGGAGGAGAAGCAGTTTTTTGCCAGGATAGTTCTGGATGGCGCCGGTGATCCGCAAAAAATAGAGATTGCAATAACTACCGTATTGCCACCCGATGCTGTAGTTAAGGTAAATCCTTTACCCGAGAAAAAGATTGTTGTCCTGGTTACGAAGGAATATCATTGCCTGAGCGATATCCTGACCCGGAATCACTTTAAAACACTTGGAGCCAGCATACAGTGCGTTATCGGGAATCATCCTGATCTGAAGGATATTACCGGACAATTCAGCATCCCGTTTCATCTGATTTCGCATGAGGACAAAACCAGGGAAGAATTTGAGTCTGAATTGTCAGACACGATTCTTCCCTATAAACCGGACTACCTGAT
This sequence comes from uncultured Bacteroidales bacterium, assembly GCA_963806555.1. Taxonomy (GTDB): domain Bacteria; phylum Bacteroidota; class Bacteroidia; order Bacteroidales; family VadinHA17; genus LD21. Next base: position 88,430 of record CAWDYR010000015.1, read on the forward strand.
CCTGGCAAAGTTCATGCGTATTCTGTCGCCCGGATTTATAGATTCTTTTAAATTAAAGATCATTAATATCCATCACTCTTTTTTACCTGCCTTTACCGGCGCTTACCCTTACAGGCAGGCATTAAAACGCGGGGTGAAAATAATAGGAGCAACAGCTCATTTTGTAACCAACGATTTGGATGAAGGACCGATAATAACTCAAAAAATCATCCCGGTCAATCATTCGTTTACACTCGCTGATCTTATAAAAGCAGGTCGGGAAAATGAAACAGCGGCGCTCGCCAAAGCCATGCAGCTTGTTTTTGAAGACAGGGTGTTTGTATATAATAATAAGACAGTGGTGTTTGAGTAACGGCATGGTGCAGGCGAGGCAGATCCGGCCTCTGCACGCAAATCAGTTGTTCATCTGCCAGTCTGCCACGTACAGATCTGGTTCTTTCTGTTTTTGTAACTTGTCTGGCTTTTTGTCAACCAACTGCCATTCAGGTATGATCATGCTGTATTTTGTATGATGTGCTACCTCTCTGCTCTTGTAAGAGGCATAGCTAATAGGTGAAGGAATGCTTCTTTGGAATGAGTATGGCCTGTTCATCACCTCCTCCGGTTCTCTGGCGATACTGATATGATTTTTCATCCGGTTTGGTTTTTTATCATTACAATATTCAAACAGATAAGCTATTAATTAAGCTTCTTCTCGTCCGCCTGAGCTTTGTTCATCTCTAACTCTTTCAATTCAATGAACTTACTCCTGAGTCTTCTGATTCCGTTATACAAAGATAACCCAAAAACCCTGAATTTAGTATTCGAAAGGGATTATAAATATCATAAAAATGCCTTAGGATTTCCTGCAGGATTCGAATGAAGTTGATTCCCCATAGCCATCAACCTAAGAACCAGTTTTAGACTGAGAATTATTTAATTAGCTGAAACACAATTAAATAAGTTTCCCCTCCTTTTGAAGGAGGGGTGGCCAGACGGTGAAATCATCTCACACGCAGAAACTAAATTCGTCTGGCCGGGGTGGTTGATTCAAGTCTTTTTTATTACATATATTTAAATGGATAGACTTAAAACGTAGATTAACCACCCCGGCCGGGAAAGCAGATTGTAAACCCCTCAAAATCTATAATCCCGGCCACCCCTCCTTGAAAAGGAGGGGAAATGTAAATTATTGCAACTCAGTTGCATACAGTTTGATCTGTGTAGACCCCATACGGATTCTCACGGCGGAAAAACACTTTTAAGATCGCGATTACTGCAGCCTCCGGGATTATTTCTTTTTATAAAAATTCGTGCTTTCGAAGATCTTATCCGCCGATTTTGAAATAAACCCGCTGTAAAGCTGACCTGTTGAATCGGGGAACCGCTGTGCAAATTCATAATAACAGGCAGGGACCTCAAATTCGCCTTCAACAAATTTTACAGTCACAATATCAGCCATGGTGCTCGATTGCTGAAGCAGATCCTCCGGTGTCCCTTTCACCTCGCCGCCGGCACTGTTAAGCTGGAACCCGTTTTTCTTTAACAGCTCATTGACGTCATAAATGTTATCGTATTTACCAAGGGAGTTTATTGCAACAGTAAAATGATTAGCCCTGAACCCGAATATATAAAACCAGCCGGCATATTCAGATTCCTCCCTCAGGCGGTTAAAAATTTCGTAGGATGGGGGATTTGATAACGCTCCCGAAAAAAGTAACTCCTCAGATGAAAACCTGCTGTGATCGACTGATTCAATCAACTCCCCGAAAACCTTCTGAATGTATCGGGAACAATCCGAAAGTATCAGCTGACTTATAAAAACACGGGGTGACCCCGGGCAACTCATAATGTCTGGCAAAGAGGTGTTTCTCTTTGAATTCATACTCACCTTTGGGCACATACCCGTTTTTAACAAACTGCTGTGCAAGAACATCAATATTAATCTCGGGATAATCAAGTGTCCTGAAGGCAATATGGTCATTAACAACTTTTTCACCTTCACTTGTAAAAAGATTATAAATCTTCCCGGCTGAAGGATTCTGGTTTATATAATCGGTCCAGAGGCGATTAAAAATATCTTCAAGGGTCATCCTGACAAGATTTAAAAGATGAATACCGGAACTTACTTATTGGGATAACACCAATTCTGTTCCGGTTGTTCAGGAGGGGACAGTGTCTACCGATATTTATCGTATCTTTATTAAATAAAGTAGCTGGCAAATTTCCTATACAAGAAAGGTTAAGACTATGGCTAAAGTCTTTGTAACCAGGGATTCAATCCTTGGCATTGACATCGGCTCAGTTTCTTTTTCTGCAGTACAATTGGATCCGGAGGGCAATATTCTCCGACGGTTTTACCAGTTTCATAAGGGCAATATCCCCGAGTCTTTTAAAGAGGCTTCTAAAATTTTTGATCCGGCTGATATTAAAGCTATTGCCTGCACCTCTTCTTCCATCTGTCTGAATAAGAAATATGTCCTGAATTACAACAGCCAGGTAGCAATAATAGCAGCAGTACGGCAACTTTGCAGAGACGCGGCTTCCGTTTTGCATATCGGAGCCGAGAAATTCATGCTCATAAAGTTTGATGCCGGGGGAAACTACCAATCGACAAAAATAAACACATCCTGCGCTGCCGGAACAGGTAGCTTCCTTGACCAGCAGGTCGACAGGTTAAACCTTACCGGCATTGAAGAATTATGCGAAAGGGCATTAAAAAATACGGAAGAGATCCCGGTTATAGCATCGCGGTGTGCAGTATTCTCCAATACTGACATTATTCATGCGCAGCAAAGAGGTTACTCAGTAAGCGCAATTTGCACCAGTCTTTGTAAAGGCCTTGCTGAAAACATCAACAACACTGTATTTAACATAGAACCGCCTGTATTACCCATTCTGATCACCGGCGGTGTTTCAAAGAACCTGGTTGTCAGCAGGTTATCTGGAGAAAATCCTGAAGACAACCTTCTTGTCGAATGCGGATTCCCATCTCTTTGGAGCTATAGGTGCAGGCCTGATGCTTCTGAAAGAAAAAAACACCCTTATACCGCTGGATATAGTCTCATTCGATGATATTCTTATTCAGGGTAATACGGAAAAGCAATATTATCACAAACCACTCTCTCTGAACTTAAGCAATTATCCCCATTTAACCAGTACAGAATCATATCGTTTCACGCCTCTGATTTCCAGGCATCCTGTTGAGGTTGAAGTTGATATCTATAAAGAGTTAAAGCCTGATACTATCTGCAGGGTTTATGCGGGCATTGATATTGGTTCCACAAGTACCAAGAGCATCCTGATTGATGAAATGAAAAGCCCGGTTGCAGGATTTTACACTTACACTGCAGGGAAACCCGTTTCTGCTGTCAAAGCTCTTCTGGAAGCCATTGAGAATGTTTTCAGGCAAAAGAAATCCCTGGTTACAATAGCAGGAATCGGGACTACAGGATCGGGCAGAAAATTTATCGGAAAGATTCTGAACGCTGACTTCATAATTGATGAGATTACCTCCCATGCAAAAGCAGCTTATGAGCTTAACCACGAAACGGATACAATAATTGAGATTGGCGGGCAGGATGCGAAATTTACTCTTATGCATAACGGCAGTGTTACATTTTCGCAGATGAACAGTGTCTGTGCAGCCGGAACCGGTAGCTTTCTGCAGGAGCAGGCTAAAAAGCTGGGCTGTTCATTATCCGATTATGCCGCGATGTCCGAAAATGTCAGTTCACCTCTCGCCAGCGATCGTTGTGCAGTTTTTATGGGACGCGATATCAGCCAGCTTCTCAACACCGGTTATTCGGTTAATGAGGTTCTGGCAACAGCATTGCATTCGGTTACAGAGAACTACTTGAAAAAGGTTGCCACCGAAGCATCTATCGGGAAAAATATTTGCTTTCAGGGCGCTACTGCAAAAAATAAATCACTGGTTGCGGCATTCGAACAACGATTAAACAAGCCAATCTATCGTTTCAGAATATTGTCACCTGACAGGTGCACTCGGGACCGCATTGATGCTTCAGGAGCAGCAGATAAGCAAAACCGGCTTCAGAGGGATTGAAATTTATAATGAAGAGATCGATGTTCAAACTGAGTCATGCACAATGTGCACAAATAATTGCTGCATCAGCACAGCAACAGTTTCAGGTGAAAAAGTTGCCTTTGGCTTTATGTGCGGACGGGATTATGAAACCAGGCATTTTTTATCCCGAAATAAAACGGGGTTTGATCTGCTGACAGCCAGGGAAAAGATATTCTCTTTAGATAAAGTCGCTGATCCGAAAGCTGAAATCACCATTGGAATCCCCGCCACCCTTCATTTGTTCGATGAATTAGCCCTGTGGAAACGGTTCTTCAATAATTTGTCTATCCGTACTCTGACAAGCGAAGGTTACCGTGATTCACTAAAAAAGGGGAAATGCCTTGCCGGAGCCGAATTTTGCTCCCCCGTTAATTCAATCTTTGGCCATGTTGTTTATCTGTCCGATAAAGTAGACTTTATTTTTTTGCCTGTGTTGCTTCAGGGACCAGAAAAATCAAAAGAAAACGAAGGCCAGTATTGTTATTACACCCAGTTTAGCCCGTCCCTCGTTTACACCCTGAAGATTAACAATATCCCCGACAAATGTCTGTCACCCTTATTAAGCTTCGCCAAAGGGAAATATCATGTCGCACAATCACTCCTGCAATGCTTAAAACCTGTACTTAAAAACGGGGTGAATTATTTTACCATACTAAATGCATTTAGTGAAGCTTTATCTTACTATTCAGAAAAAAAGAATCAACTGGGTAATATTTTTAAGGATCAATTTCAGCCGGAAAAAGAAATCTCCGTGGTGCTGCTTGGAAGACCTTACATAGTTCTCTCAAAGACACTTAATAAGGGGATCCCGGATATTTTTAACAGCCTTGGGATAAAATCCTTTTATCAGGATATGATATCTTCAGATGACATTGGCACAGAAGATATTACTGTATTTCTTAAGAAGGTTCCATGGTATTTTGTAACAAAGATCCTTGAGGCTTCTAAAATAATTGCAAATACCAGGAATCTTTATCCGGTACTGATCACAGCTTTTAAATGCGGGCCCGATTCGTTTATAATTGAATACTTTAAGAAAATATTCAACAGTTGCAGGAAGCCATATCTCATTCTTCAGATTGATGAACACGATTCCAATCTGGGTTATGAAACCAGGATTGAAGCTGCTGTCCGTTCTTTTAAAAATCATGCTTCAATAAGTGAAGGAAAGCCAAATATTGAAGCCACTCATGTTTTTCCCCGGATAACAAAAACAATAGACGGCAAGACATTATTATTCCCACGCTGGGACCCGGTGGTTTCCCCGTTACTCGTTGCAAATCTTAAAAGAATAGGGATTGATGCCCGGCTGCTGAAGTCCAGTGACCTGACCATAAAGAAGAGTATGGAACATAACACCGGTCAATGCCTGCCAATTAATATCATAGCCCAGGAGTTCATAGAATATGTCAAAGAACATGGATTGGAACCGGAAAATACCATGTTATGGGCAATTGAATCGAAATTGTCTTGCAATATCAGGTTGTATCCCGAGTATTTTAAAAGCATTTTTGAAAACTACGGGCAGGGTTTCGAGAAAGCTCATGTTTACAGTGGTTTACTGACACATCTTGAAATATCCCTGAGCACCTGCTACTATGCCTACTTTGCTTACCTGCTGGGAGGATTAATACGGATGACAGGCTACAAAATAAGACCGTATGAGATTAACAAGGGAGATACTGACCGGGTAATAAATGAATACTATTGGAATTCTCGAAGTGGCATTTCTCGGTAAAAAACCTATGGAGAAAGCTGTCTCTGAAGTAATCTGCCTGTTTGACAATATACCGCGCAGGGAGGGGAACAAACCAAAAATTGCACTCTTCGGAGACTTCTATGTATGTGACAATGAAATAATGAATCAGGAACTGAACCGTGTAATTGAAGAAGAAGGCGGGGAGGTAATAACGACTCCCTATACGGATCTGGTTAAAATGACTCTCGAGAATGTGATACGCCGGAGCATCTACCGGGGAGAATACGTGACTGCAGCACAGCAAAGAATGATCAGCACATGCCTTAAACTGTTCGAGGATAAATACTACAGGTATTTCGAAAAATATTTAGGCCGGAAAAAAATCATAAATCCCGGGAAGCTGGAAAAGTACCTTGCCAGATTCAATATCAATCCCTATAATTCAGGGGAATCGTATGAAAATATATTAAAGATCTTTTATTTTCTGGAGAACTATCCTGATATTTCGCTTTTTGTTCAGGCGAATCCTGCCTTTTGCTGCCCTTCTCTGGTTACCGAAGCTATGACAAGCGAAATCAGAAATATAACTGGTATACCGGTTGTTACTATTACCTATGACGGGACAAATGATTATAAAAACGATGTTATAATTCCCTATTTACAGCAGAAAACAGTGATTTAGACTGCCCTGCCGGCACTCCTGGCGGGGCCAGGCTATTCTTCAATTGCTTGCACACACCTACTCATATTTCAATGCCTCAACCGGATTGCTGGTTACAGTTTTCCAGGATTGCGCCGAAACTGTTAAAAGAGCTATTATCAGGGCGGTTAGCCCGGAAATGACAAAAATCCACCAGCTGAGGGAAGTTTTATAGGCAAAGTTCTCCAGCCACCTGTTCATGAAAAAGAAAGCCAGGGGAGTGGCAATTATGGAGGATATCACAATCCATTTCATAAGGTCCATGTTAAGCATTATCATTATATCACCTGTTCCGGCACCATTTATTTTGCGTAACCCTATCTCTTTTGTCCGGCGCAAAGTTGCCAGTATCGACATCCCTAGCAGTCCCATGGAACATATAAACAGGGATATTAATGTAAAAACCAGGAGCAGCTTAACCTGTAAAAGCTCTGTTTTGTAAACCTTCCTGTACATGGAACTGATATACTGATATTGAAACGGATACCCCGGAAACATTTTAGTCCAGACACTTTTGATGTCAGCCAGAGCTTTTATCTCCATGCCTGGCTGAAAAGAAACTACAAAATTGATGAGCCAGAGCGCTTTCCGTTTAAACAGTACTAATGGTTCAGTCTCTTTCTCAATTCCTGAAAGATGGAAGTCTTCTACAACACCTGTGATTTTGCCTGTGGGAAGTTCTATTCCATCAATATCGGTTAAAAGTTTGAATTCTTTTCCTGTTATCTCCTCCGGGCTTGTAAAACTAAGTCTTCTCATAGCCGATTCATTGATGATATATTCTCCCGAGCCTTCATTGTCTTCATTCCTTTCTGAAAAGTCGTCTCCGGCCAGGAACTTTAAGTCAAAGATAGCCGGGAAAGAGTAGTCACAGGGAAAAATGCCAATCATGTCTTCAGCTTCCTTTGTTTTGTCGGCAACATAGCCTTCCAATGTAAACCTGAACATGTCGTTAGCCTCTCCACCCGGAGGTTCGAACATCGCTGAAACAGCTTTTACGGAGTTATATTTTAGCAGTTCTTCCTTGAATACCTCAAACTTACCCTGAACATCGGTATGCACATCCTCAAAACAGATTAGATTTTCGTTTTCAACCCCCATGGCGCTTTTGAGGGCAAATGTGGTTTGACGCTGGATCACAATTACTGCTGCTATGAGTACTACTGAAATTGTATATTGGAGTACCATTATGAACTTGCTCAACCCCTTTCTGTCATGAATATATCCTTCTGTATGACCCGATAATGGATTGATTTTGCCTATTACCTGCCTCAGTAACGGCAGAGTTCCTGCCAGAATGACAAGCAAACTGAAAAATGCGGCAACCAAAAGAATAACTGTTGTCCCACCTGCTGAGAGATTTAAAGCTAATTGCTTTTTAATTACCAGCAGTGCCAGCGCGGAAATAAATCCGCTTATGGCTAAAGATGCAATGACAATGATTATTCCTTCCAATAAAAAATATTTAAGGGTCATCAAACCCGCAGAACCGCTAACCTTCGAAATAAAAAGGTATTTATCACTAAAACCTGCCATACCGATATTCAGGTTGGCATAGTTGGCAAGTGCGATGAGTAATAGCATTAATCCGGCTATGGAGAGGGTATAGATGACAGAGATGTCCCTGTTTGCCTCTATCTCCCGCAATTTATTGGAATGAAGATGTATATCAGTGATCTTTTGGAGGTGGGCTTCCATTGAATTTCCATCAGTCTTGTTTTCAACATGAGTTGAATAGAAATTCTTAAATCCCGATAAAATTTTATCGGGACTGGCATTCTCGGAAAGCAACAAATAGGTCCATGCCCAACCTCTGAAAACAGATTTATCTACCGGTGTTGTTATAAATTCGGGATGGAAATGGCTGTTTTGAGGAAAATCCTTCATTATGCCTTTAACTGTAAAATCCATGTTGCTGCCATAAAATTGTCCGCCTGGCAGGGTCAATATCTGCCCGACCGGATTGTCTTTACCAAATGCTTTTTTAGCAAAGCTTTCTGAAACAATCATAGATCCCGGACCATCCAATATATTCTCCGAACCCGTCAACCCGCCATCAAACAAGTCAAAAAATGTGCTGTCGCATTCAAAAGCCTGGCTTATCAGAATGTACTCTTCATCATGTTTTATCACCCCACCCCTTACAGGTACCAACCTTACATAGCTTTCAATTTCAGGGAAATATTCAGCCATTCCCGGGATATATTCTGTATTGCTTACTCTGGCAAAATGTCTGCCTGCAATGGATCTGTCAGTCACTGTAAACCTGTAAATCCTGGCTGATTTTTTATGAAATGTGTCAAAAGTCAATTCATTTTTAAGGAACAATACTATAAGCAATATTCCGCTTAAAGCAAGACTTAATCCTATAACCTTAATAAGACTAAGAATCGGTCTTTTAACAACACTTCTAATGGCAAATTTTAAAGTCATACCGGCACTCATTTGTTGTCAGGGCAGGACAAGTAATGCTTTTACCTTGCGTGCTTTGCTCCTGTCTTCTTCATGACCAGATCAATGGCGCCGGTAATTTTATCTTCCACATTGGTTGCAAAGGGGCCCGGAAGACCATAATAGATCATACTGTTATCAGGCTCATATCCCCCTTCCCCAAGCACTCTTTCCGAGGGAATATAGCATTGGACTTCAGTAGAATAACCTGCTACAAACAGGTTCTCATGCGGATAACGTTTTTTGGTTTTTAACGAATAGTCAACTACCACTTCTCCGCCAAGCGCGAGGATGGTAAAGTCCTTATTGAAGCGGACAGCCTGAACCGGATATGAAAGTGAGCTTATATCGTATCCTTTATCGAGCGCTTCGAGCATAAAGGCTGCCCTGTTTCTCCTGAAACGGTCTTCTCCAAGTATCTCTTCTTCAAACTGATTTGGAACAGGTGGTGCAAATTCAAGGTTGACGGTAGTAAAATAAGTCCTTAAGGGAGTACGTACAGGGTTAAATTCACCGGATAATACACTTTGAACCGCACCGGCCAGCGTTCTCCCATGCTGCTGTGCATATTCTACCGTCCTGCGGGGATTCGGATTCTGATCGGCGCCGCAGCCCTGCATGAACATAGCAGTTACTCCCTGATTGACTTTCTCCAGCTCTATCTGCGCAAATCCGGCATAGTCCCCATTAACCTGATAGATGTCGAGGGTTGTATTATGACATGCATATCCGAAGAGGATAGCCCTGAGCTTTCCGTCGGTAGTTTCAACCTTCATGACCGGGACGTCCGGATCGACAGGCCCCTCATTATTTACACCTATTACAAAGCCCTTCTCAGTCGGTTGCCGCCTGTTAACTGCTATATTTGCCGAGCCGTGGGCAACCATCAGATTCGCCGGCTTCAGGTCAAGGAATGCCATATCAATTACATCGACAATATCATCCGCAAGTCTGCGGTTATACCTGATCAATGCCTGCAGGTCCTGATCACTTAACACGTACATCCTGCTAAGCGAAGGCCATATCACCGGGCCGGAATGGGTGTGCGAACTGTTAAGCAACAACTGGGAACGGCTTATCCCATGTTTTTCAACGACACGTTTTATAATTTCTTCCGAAAGTTCATGCGATAATCCTATAATATCCAGAGTGACAATTATTATGCGGTTATCCTTTTCATCTTCAATCAGGAGAGCTTTTGCCCACAGGTCATGAAGGACTTCAGTTGAAGGTTTGGTCCTGGCTGCATAGCCCGAGAGCCAGACAGGGGTTTCGGGGGTGATTGCCTTGCGCCCCAGGCCGGCACTGAATCCTCCATAGATCTGAAAGAAGACTGCAAGGAATATTGAGGTCAGGTATACCTTCTTCATATTTTTGTATTTATAAGGCAGACAATTTATAAAATTTTTATATTAATCCGGGAAATTGACTTAACTTGCTTTTAACATTTTGAGTTTTAACCCTTTCAAACCTCCGAACAATGAAAAAGCCTGCTTTTTACTGCAGAAGGCACCTTAATCTCAGGAACTTTCCACTCTGTGTTTTCATCGTGGTCCTCATCCAGTTTCTCAATTCCTGCACCGGGAAAACTGAACCCTTTTCAATTATTGAATTTACCGGAGTTGATAATGTGAGCAACTATTCCAAATCGTTTCTGCTGATGCAGAATAAGTCAGACAGCATTAATCCCGTGCCCATAGCCGTTACATTGGGAGATATGCTTGCCTGCGATGATTATCTTTTCATTTATAACGACGCTTCACAAAAAAGTTTTTCAATTGAATCAAATGACAGTATGGTCTATGTAAACGGAAAGCTACATTCTCTTGACTTACCCGATAACGATAACATGATACCATGGTTCAGTAATTCATCTGACAGTGATTTTTCAAGCCTTCAATTTTTAAGCTTTAGCTCAAAGCTGCCTGAAAGTTATCTTCCTTACCTGAAAAAGCTTGCAGAGGTCAAACAGGACGTAAGCTTTTGGTATAACGATGACTTCGGAGATTTAGCAGAGGTCCTCAGTATCTTTAAACCAAAGGTCATTGCAGGCCCTGCCCTGTCACAGAGCGATTATGAAATGCTTTCAACGCTGACAGAGCTTGAGATCTTAATGGTATCCCTTGAAGATTCAGTCATCGTTGATCCGTTACCTGCCCTTCCATCTCTGAAGCAGATTTTTCTGTTTGAAACGGATGATGATGCAGTATTACCCGGTAATTTCCTTCTGAACAACAGGCAGATTGAAAGGGTGATATTCAATAATTCGGGAGACCCGGATCTTGTGATGCTTGATCCGCTTGACAACCTTAAAGAGCTGATCGTATCCGGAGCCAGTGAAATTAAAAACCCTGACAGACTTAACAGTCATAAGAAGCTTGAAGTAGTTTCTCTGACAGGTATTGATATGGCCGTTGATCCGGCAGTCCTGGAGTTGCCGGCACTTCGGTGGATGGCATTTCCTTCAACTGTTCCCCAGGACAGATTCGATTCCTTCATAAACACTCATCCCGATCTTGAGATGGTTGAAATCCTGGGAAATGACACCCTGAATAATCTTCAGGCTTTATCAAGGCTCACAAAACTCACCGGTCTTGTTGTTACAGATACTGTGACTGACATTTCAACCATAAAAATGCTGAAGAACCTGAAGTATCTTTCCCTTCCGGCTGATTACCTTAAAAACTCCGTAAATAAGACTGATATCATGCAATCGCTGCCAGGTACAAGGATCGCCGCAAATGAAGGATTCTGCCTGGGTTCAGGCTGGCTCCTGCTTCTCCTCCCTCTGGTTTTGATCATCAGATTTTTTACGCGGGTGAAAAGGCATCGCCTTAAGTGATAAAGATCTTAAATGTCAGTCGAAAAAAGGTTCGGTATTTTAACCGGGGCAACTCTTTGCTGCCTGGGATTGATGGTCTTTTCATTCTTTATTCATTATAAATTCCCTCTGAAAGCTCATTTCATTTGCGGCATTACTTATGTCTGCCGTGATCATAAGCAGCAACATCAGGTCGTGTACGGATTTAAAAAAAATAACAGGTGAGATTATTCCGGACAGGACCACAATTCTTTACACAATTGCAGGTATTTCGGCAGGTTTAATTCTTGCCATAGTATACCGGTGGTATTTAGATATCAGTCTTTTACCCGGGTCATTTCATAGTTTTGTTGTTGTCGCAGCCCTTATCGGATCGATGGAGGAGCTGGTTTTCAGGGGATTTCTGCAGGTACATGTCAGAAGCATAAATGGCCCGTTTTCAGTATTGTTCAGCACACTTGCACATACAGGTTATAAATGTTGTTTGTTCCTTTCACCGTCCCTGATGCCGCAAATTGATATCACATTCCTGGCACTCTGGACATTTGGGGCAGGATTATTTTTCGGAGCCATAAGGCATTTGTCGGATAGCATTCTGCCGTCGCTGGCAGCCCATGCCCTGTTCGATATCCTTGTTTATGCTGAATTTACGAATGCCCCCTGGTGGGTCTGGTAAGGCTTCCTCAAAAATTCAATTCTTAGCATGTTGTTTATAACTGGTTTTTAATAAATTTGTCTGAGTACTGGTTTTGAATTTAAAGATTCTTAAAAAATAATTATTATGAAAAAACTGTCGAGAAGAGAATTTCTGGGGAAAAGCGCGATCGGGCTGGGATCAGTCATCGTTGCATCACAACTTCCTCTTGATCTTCATGCCGGAAGTCTTCCCGGTACACTTAAGATGCCCGTTGGTTTCCAGGTTTGGACTGTTAAGGATCAGCTTGTTAAGGACTTTCCGGGGACACTTAAAAAGATGGCGGGCCTTGGATATCAGAGCCTTGAGATGTGTTCTCCTCCCGGATATGAGTCCTCGGGTTTTGGTCCTTTGATGAAAATGACGGGAAAAGAGATGAAGCAGATCATCACAGATGCCGGTCTTATATGCATAAGCACGCATTATGGAATGGGTGAACTGAGCAAGAATCTTGATGACAGGATAAAATGGGCGTTGGATTCGGGACAGACACAGATGGTACTTTCAAGTTTCGGATTGTCTGAAAAAGCAACCCTGAGTGACTGGCAAAAAGCAGCAGGTGATCTTAACAAAATAGGAGCTAAAGTAAAAAATGCAGGTTTGCAGATGGGCTTCCATAATCATCATGGGGAATTTGCCAAAATAGGGGATACAATTATCTATGATGTCCTGATGAAAGAGTTCGATCCTGCAATTGTCAGGATGCAGTTCCAGGTAGCTGTCATAAGTATAGGATATAAGGCATCGACATATTTTAAAAAATATCCCGGAAGGTTCATTTCAGCACATCTTGCCGACTGGTCGCCTGAGACAAAGGGCAATGTACCTATAGGAAAGGGTATTGTCGACTGGAAGGAGTTCTTTGCATCGCTGGATACCGGAGGAGTAAAAAATATTTTCGTTGAAATGGATCCTGATACTTTTAAAGAAAGCGCGGATTACCTTCATAGCATTTGACAATCATATCCAGACTCTATGGCTAACCATTCCTCTTCTTTTTCGCGCCGGAAGTTCATTCAGACGGCAGCGACAGCGGCTGTTGCGGCCCCGTTCATCCTCAGATGTTCGTCGGGCAGTTCATCACCAGGCAACAAGCTCAGCCATGCATGCATCGGAGTCGGGGGCATGGGATGGGCAGATCTCCAGAAATTCATGGAGCATCCGAATGTTCAGATAGTGGCTATTTGCGATGTTGATGCAAACAATCTGAAAAAAGCATCCGCCCTCCTGCCTGATGCACATACATATACCGACTGGCGAGAGCTTCTAAGTAAGGAGGGTGACAGTATTGACTCCGTTAACGTTACTGTGCCCGACCATAATCACTTCCCCATAGCTTACGAAGCCATACGGAAAAGGAAGCATGTCTATTGCCAGAAACCGATGTGTCATGACGTTTCAGAGGTAAGGGCGCTTACCGAAGCATCGGTGAAGTACGGGGTCATCACACAGCTTGGCACGCAGATAGCATCCCATAAAGGTGACCGGATTGCGGTTCAGCTAATAAGGGAAGGAGCTATCGGGAAGGTCAGACATGCTTATCTCTGCTCGAACCGTCCGGGTGCAGTTGAGAATTACCGGCCAGTTGGTCCGCGTCCGACCAAAAGGACAGGAGCCCCCTGCCCATCTTAACTGGGATCTCTGGCTTGGTACTGCGCCTGTCCGCGAATATGCGCCTGATATTTATCATCCGACTTTGTGGAGGGGATGGCAGGATTTCGGCACAGGATGGTCAGGTGACATAGGATGCCATATTTTTGATGCTGTCTGGAAAGGCCTGGGAATGAAGCCTCCGATATCGGTAACAGCAGAAGTGCAGAAATCGTGGCAGGAGTCGCCGGAACGCAGGGCCGATAACTGGCCGCAGGGTAATCATATAACATGGATGTTCCCCGGGACAGATCTCACAGAATCAGACGTTTTGCCGCTGGAATGGTTCGATGGTGAGTTTTTTCCGCCACAGGAAATACGTGCATTATATACAGGGGATTATCCTGCCGAATCAGCAATGCTTATCGGGACGGATGGTGCACTTCTGATTCCGCATGACGGGATTCCGGTCCTTTTGCCGGAAGACAAATTTATAAATTACAAAACTCCGGAGTTTGAAGCCGGCAACCATTACGAGAGTTTTGTGGTTGCCTGTCTGGGAGGTCCGAAGACAGAGTCTCATTTTACTCAGACCGGCCCGATGACTGAGGCTATCTTACTCGGAACAGTTGCTATCCGCGTACCCGGCACTTTGCTCGAGTGGGACGCAACTGGCATGAAGTTTCCCAATTACAGGGATGCTGAGAAGTATCTTCGTCGACAATACCGTAAAGGGTGGAGAATTGCCGGGTTTTAGTTTTTATGAAATTTATTTAACTCATAAGTACCGGTTCCCGGATTACAAATTTTTTTACTTTTAGTTCGTTTTAGAAACACCTTAAATAAACCCAACTTAACATGAAAGAAAACACCAAAAAAGATCTTAACCGTCGTGATTTCTTAGGATTGTCTGCTCTCGGACTGACAGGTCTCACAATCCTTCCAGGCTATATTATTGGCGGTTTACGTGTACCACCAAGCGACCGGGTCTTGATGGGCACCATCGGATTGGGCACGGCAGGCACTCTCCGATTTCAGGGGATTTGCCGGGGCTGCCGGACTTCAGGTCGTTGCCTGCTGCGATGTAGATACAATCAAACAGCAGCGTTATAAGAAAACAGTCGAGGAGTGGCAAAAAACAAAAGGACTCGCTCCACGCTGCGATACATATGAACAATATGAACAGCTTCTCGAACGCAAGGATATAGATGTTGTTGAAGTTGTTTCCCCCGATCACTGGCATGCCTGATGACAATTCATGCCTGCCAGGCAGGAAAAGATGTTTATGTTCAGAAACCGCTATCCTATACTATTAAGGGAAGCGCTTACAATGACAAGGGTTGCAAATGATAATAAAAGGGTTGTACAGGTAGGAAGCCAGCAGCGTTCAAGCAAGGAATTCCAGAAAGCCATTGAGCTTGTACAGAAAGGTGCAATAGGTCATATCGAGAAGATCTATGCCAAGGTCGGCGATCCTCCAAAACCTCTCGACCTGCCAGCAATGGCTATCCCGGGCAACCTTAACTGGAACCTGTGGCTTGGCCCGCTCAATGACGACAAGATCGTTTATAATTCCGATCTGGCCCCGCAGATCACGCTCGACCCGGTTCAGAACGAAACACTCTGGGGTGCATGGCGATGGTACCGCGAAACAGGCAATGGCTATACGGCCGACTGGGGCGCCCATATGTTCGACATTGCACAGGCTGCAATCGGAATGGACGGGTCAGCACCGTGCGAGATCATTCCCAAAGGCTACAAGGGACAACCATATCATGACATTTAAATATCAGACAGGCGTTGTAATGACTGAACAGCCTTATCTTGAAGATAATCCCGGAGCACAGGGCATTAAATTCATTGGTACAAAAGGATGGATTGAAGTGGCAAGAGGATATATCGCCTGTTCTGATCCTTCCCTCATTCCTGCTGAGATCGCTGGTAACCGTCCGCAGGCAAGAGCTGAACGGCCGGCTGGTCAGGCAGGACAACGGCCTGCAGGGCAGCGCCCGGCAAATGCACCCGGCACGACCGGCACCAACGCAGGCAGGATTGCAGTTTGAAATAAGCTCACCACATATGCAGAACTTCATCGACTGTGTGAGGTCACGTCAGAAACCAATAGCCTCTATCGAAGTGGGCTGTAGCACGGCTGTAACCTGCTGCCTCGGAAATATTTCGAATGAGCTTGGAAGGCCTGTAAAATGGAATCCGGCAACATACACCTTTATTGATGATCCGGAGGCTGCCAGCCACAGGCTTATGAATTACCAGTACAGAAGACCTTATCATCTGTAGGAATAAATAAAATATAGTTTCTGAACCCTATCCCCGAGGGGCTGTTGAAAAAGTCCTTTTTAACCGCAAAGAACGCAAAGATGTAGCAAAGAACGCAAAGCTAAAGCACATAATTTCAGCTCTTTGCGAACTTTGCGTTTTCCCTTTGCGCCCTTTGCGGTTAATGGATTTGGACTTTTTAAACAACCCCAATAACGGAGTGTACGGCTTTACCTGTAAGGTATTTCCCTTATGCTCTTTACAGGTTTGTCGTTACCACGTTCGAGTGATGCAACAACTGTGTATAAGCCGGGAGATGCAGGAGATACAAGGCTGATGCCAGCTGTCGCCTGACCAAATGACGGTATAACTATATCCTCAGAAGCTTCAGATGTCATTATATCATTTTTGTAGATCCGCAGGGAGACCTTCCCATGCCATTCCGGTTCGAGGTCATTTATGGCAATAATCTTATAGACATGCGGACTGAGTGTTTTAATCTCATTCCCCCACTCATCGAGCATAAGTGCAACAGGAGAGAAAGCATCAGGCATATATTTCAGAAATTCAGGATCATAAACAAGATTTTCAACGTCGATAAAGTGATCGCTTGTCTGGCCATCAGCACGCGAATATGCCAGCGCTGTAAAGTGAAGAACAGCTGCACTCTGCCTGTGACACCGCCAGAATTCTGTCTCGGCTGCCAGGTAAGTGGCATACAGGTGCCTCCGTTGTGCTTCTGTGGAATTGTCCCCGAGAAGGTTTTTATATAAATCAGATGTAAGCGTCGTCGGAGTGCCATCCCTGTTGAGCCAGAGCCATCCATATTCATTAATGATCTTCATATATCTTTTCTCATCTGGCTGACCTCCCGGATTGATGTCAGCAGAGGCAATATCTTTCAATCTAAAATGCGGATTCTGAAAATGATAGGGATGCAATTCCATAACATCACCAGGCGAACGGACGCCTGAATAGCTGTTATCCCACGGGCGGCCGGAAATATCAAGCGGCCTTACTTTTTTGATTGCCTCTGCAATTTCCTCAGTCTTCCCGTTATTGCTTACGGTCTCATTGCCTGCATCCCATATTACGACACTAGGGTGATTCCATTGTTCCTGCATCCACTCTGCATATTCCTTTGCAAGTTCTCCGGATTTCAGCTCTTCAGGCCAGACGCACCACCCTTTTCCTCCATACCAGATCGGAAACTCATCCTGGATGAGTATCCCCTCTTCATCGGCAATCCTGTACCATTGTTCAGGAGCAATTCCGATACAATATCTCAGTCCGTTCCAGTGGAATTGTTTAAAACTCCTGTGCAGGTTGCGCACCCAGGAAGAGTCCCAGGGCAGGCTTCCGCATGTTTCGTCTTCAAAAAAACGATACAGGGTTATGTTACTTCCCCTCATGAAATAGGGCTTTCCGTTAAGCATTGTCATACCCGTCAGGGTGTCGCAACGGAACTCGCGCATTCCAAACCTTGTATGATACTCATCCCCTGTGGTTGTTACCGTCAGATTATAGAGGAAAGGATCTTCGGGTGACCATAATTTACAGCTGGTTAAAGGGATAATCACGTCAACAAGGGTTTCTCCTCCCGGTTCAGGGGGGAATAATACTTTTTCGTCAATTCTGCCGGCTTCCAGATCAGATTTTGATTCTCTTACAACAAAACTGACAGTTGATGCCGTAGTTTTACCCGGATTCCCGAGTCGTACCTGAACGCGAACCTGTTTCTTATATATATCGGGCGCTGTCTGAACGCTGACAATATCAGGAATTCCTGTAAGTATAAGTTCAACATTGTCAAATATGCCGGGGATATATCTGTCTTTTTCAAAATCGAACCCGTCAGGCAGGGAAAAGGGTATGGAATTGCGGGAGGAACCTACCCGGATCAAAAGCTTATTTTCTCCCTTCACAAGCGCATCCCTCGCATCGAAGTATCCGGGAGTAAAACATGGCAGGTGTTCGCCTATATCTTTTCCGTTTAAAAACACCCTGGTTCCGAACATAGCTTTTGAAACCTTAAGGATTGCTTTTGCGGGGATTTTCCTGTCAATTGTAAAGGTTCTGAAGTACCAGAATGCCTCCCTTAAAGTATCCTTCTGTATGAGACTCCTCCTGTCGCTGACCTTCGGACCCGCTTCCCGGAATCCGGGGGTCGCGAGCGAAACCAGTCCGGGCACACTTACAGAGTGATTAAATTCAGTGGGTATTTCATCCATCCGTCCTTCAGCAATCTGCCAGACACCATTCAGGGATATCGAGTTTCTTTTCTGCGATTCCTGGCATGCGCTCAATGTCATTATGACCAGTACTGTAGCAATAAATATCATTTTCATTTTAGTATCCTGAATAAAACAATAGTTGAAAGTTACGAAGACTTGTGAGAAACCGGTTTCTTCCAGAATTTCCCGATCTGTTCAAGCGTTTTCCCTTTAGTTTCCGGCACCATCCGCCAGACGAAGATCACCGCCATGAGGCAAACCAGCGCATAGATCCAGTAGGCAAAACCATGATGGAATTTTCCTGTAAGCCAGGCATTGCCGTCAAGCACAGGGAATGACCAGGAGATGATCAGGTCAGATATCCATACCGTTGCAGTCGCAATTGACATAGCGCCCTTTATGGAATTAGGAAAGATCTCCGACAGGACTACCCACATTACCGGTCCCCAGCTCATAGCAAATCCTGCAATATAGATCAGAATAAAGATTAATGCCAGAATGCTCATGTTTTCAGAATAAAATGTAAATCCGATGGCACCCATGGCAAATGCCATGATCAGTCCGCCAAGCATCAGCAGCGGTTTTCTTCCCAGCCTGTCGACGGTTACGATAGCTATGACAGTAAAAACAACATTGACAGCCCCTACAAGTATTGTCTGGAGGAGGGAAACATCGAGCTGTGTACCGGTGTTCTGGAATATTTTCGGTGCATAGTAGAGGACCACGTTTATTCCCACAAATTGCTGGAATGCTGCAAGCAGGATACTTATGATAATCACGAGGGTGCCAAATGAAAACCAGGGAACTGATTTCGCTGTAAAGGATTCCATTATCTCTTTCATACTCGCCTCGGCTTCCTTTGCACCTACTGTTTTCTTAAGTACACTCATTGCCTTGTTATACCTATTCTTTAATACCAGGTATCTTGGTGTTTCAGGTATGAAAAGGAGAAGGAGTATGAAAATAAGTGAAGGAATAACTCCCGACAGGAACATTAATCTCCATCCGGTGGTCAGATTCCATTGTTCATCTCCCTGCCTGGCGATGAACCAGTTTACAAAATAGACAACCAGGATGCCGAGAACAATCGCAAACTGGTTCCAGGAAACAAGTCTGCCGCGGATCCTTGCCGGTGCAATTTCAGCAATATACATTGGTGAAAGCATTGAGGCGAGTCCTATACCAATCCCTCCGATAATCCTGTAAAAAATAAAGGAAACAAGAGGCTCCATTCCAAAAATGCCCATTTTTTCCGGATATGCTGCCCCAAGGCCTGAAAGGATGAACAGCATAGCTGCAACCATCAGTCCTTTCTTTCTTCCTACCCTCATGCTTATGAATCCGGCAAATGCTCCTCCCAGAATACAACCGATCAAAGCACCTGACACAGTAATTCCGGTAATTGAATTTGCCCTGTCAGCCGAAAGTCCGAGTGGCAGGACAAAATACTCGTGTATCGCCTTAACTGCCCCTGACACTACTGCAGTGTCGTATCCAAAAAGCAATCCTCCAAGCGTTGCAACCAGGGTCAGCCGGAAGACATAAGAATAGATTACCTTTGTCTTGTTCCATATAATTTATTTATTGTCTCGGTATCTGATCATCCTACCTGTTTATACACAGGATTCCATACTTTGATCCTCATTTCCTTTCCGACGGCGGGATTTTCAAAAGGGCCCGGTGAAGGTTTTTTTGCATTCCTTTTGTTGCCTGAATAATCATGTATCAATCATTAAAGGAGAACCGTCGGGATTCTCATAAGCCTGTTCAGGGACCATTGCCTTGCCTAGGAACTGAGTCGTTATAAGCTTGTTCTTAAGTGATTTAATTGATTTTTCGAGGGTAATATTAAGAAAGATACTCCCTTCTTCTTTGGATAAACTGATCTTTGGATCAAACCCGGGTAAGTAAATTTTATTTGTCTCTCTTCCAAAGGGTTTTGATCCGTTATAATAGACATTTCCATCCACATACATCGGGAGTTCGGCATTGTCATAAATTTCAAGTCCGTATCCGGTTCTTCTCTGAACTGTTTTATCCTCTGCCAAAACGGGCACAGGGAGGATAACCAGCCACAAAAATGTTGTTATAAAACCTGTTATCCCCTCCCCTCAGGTTTTTCAAAGCCACCACTTCAGTCGAATGCGGTTTATGGTATGGAGTGGTTCGTCCATCGGGGCTTCTTATGATTTTACCCGTGAAAAGGTTATGAATAAATGCTCCTCCCTCCGACCAGTCGCGTAATCCGATCTCCGAAAGAAATATATTATTGTCGATAAGATAAGGACCATGGTCAACCTCACAGTAAAGGTCTTCGAGAGTATTATCGTAGCATAAATTACCTGTTATACGGGTACCCTGGGCCATCCAGTCCATCCACAATCCTCTTCCGGTATTTGCCAGGCGGTTGTTTTTTATCAGCAGATCTATTGAGGCATGTATCTTTATCCCCGCAATCTCTGCTCCGGTAAATAGCCTTTTAGTCCAGATATTGAAGATATCGTTATTTATGATCTGGCTGAAGGCAGCGCCCAGGCTTCCGCACATTCCTGTCTGTTCGCAATTATAGATGATATTATTCCTTACAATATGGGAGCCGATCTTTTCTTTTGACCATCCATCCTTCAATACCCTGACAATAACTTCATTATAATGAACGTCGCCTCCTTTGGACGGATCAGCCAGCCAGACATTCTGCCCGCTTTTCCTGTCTTTTCCGAGAGTGATCCCGGAACATTTTGAATCATGGATAATATTGTTTTCAATGATCCAGCCTTTACTCCAGTTAGTACCGATAAGACCAACCTGTTCAGCTGTAGGAGCGGCCCATTGTGTCGCTGCCTGGCTAATATGAAATCCTCTCACGGTAATGAAGTTCCGGCCTGTTGAATCGGGATAAAAACAACTTTCACGTACGTTAATTTCGACAAGCTCTTTGTTCGGGTCAAAACTATGGAAGTTGGCATAAATATAAGTATCCGTTTCATCGCTCTCGCAGAACCAGGTATAAACCGAGCCTTCCTTATCCCGGGAAACCTGAAGCGGTTTTGGATTTAATACATCTGCTATAAGGTTTGTTTCATAAAGGGATTTACCATTAAGATATACTTCCCCGGTGTGCGGTTTCCGGTTCAGATAGTCACTGAACCAGTCTCCATAAATAAGGTCTTTGTATGGATTGTATTTCCTGAAAAAGGAATTCGGAATGGTTACCTTCCATACATCACCTGTAAGTTTTGTCCATCCTGTTATCACTTCCGAACCTTTGACCTCAACGACACCATCTCCTGCCGACCTGTAGACA
This sequence comes from uncultured Bacteroidales bacterium, assembly GCA_963806555.1. Lineage (GTDB taxonomy): Bacteria > Bacteroidota > Bacteroidia > Bacteroidales > VadinHA17 > LD21. The sequence continues at coordinate 110,266 of CAWDYR010000015.1, forward strand.
ATGCGCCTGGCTTCCGATTCACCGCCCCCGGAACGGAACGATTTTTTCCCTGTAAATACCTGCATGTACCACTACCTCATCGCCCGGCCCGGCAAGCTTCGCTGCAAAAGAGATAGTTCTAAACGGATTTACCGCACTCCCGTCATTTTTATCGTTACCGGTAACCGAAACATGATACTCCCTGGCGCCAACAGCCAGAGTGGTCCACACTGCAATGGAAAGCAGCTTTACTCCCAGTCTGTTCATCTTATTGATACAAATTATTTATAATGAAACTTATCCTTACTTATCTCCGCAAGAAACCTGCTGGGGTATGACAAAAATGCATTATAACTTGCAACATACGAAGGCATTGTGATAATAAGATCCTGTTTTGCCCTGCTGCAGGCAACATAAAATAATCTTCGTTCCTCTTCCAGTTCCTCAATGTCATTCAGCGCTCTGACAGATGGTATAAGTCCGTCGAGGGCATGCGGGATAATAACACTATACCATTCGAGCCCTTTGGCAGAGTGAATTGTCGAGATGGTGAGCGGCTTATCCTCACCCTCATCGATCAGGGGTATCGTTTTGGTGCCAAAATTTCTGGAGGGTGGATCAAGTGCAAATTCGGTAAGGAACTTCTCAAGTGAATCATATTTGGAAGCCAGTTCAATAAGCACATTGATATCCAGAAGCCTGATCTGAAAATCGTATTCCCTTTCCTGCAGGAGAGGGGCATAGTACTCTTTGATGAACTCAATTTTCCCTGAGATTGGTACGGTATCAGGCTTTGCCTTGTCGAGCATTAGCGCAAGCCTTCTTAATCCCTCCGCAAACTTTGCTTTTTCGAAAGCATTAATATCCATCCCCCTTTCGGTTATGATCGTTTCCATGATCTTCCTGGCTGTGACCATTCCGACGCCCGGAAGATATTTCAATACCCGGTGCCAGGCAACAGCATCATAAGGATTCTGGATTATCCTCAAATATGAGATCACATCCTTAACATGTTTGCGTTCATTGAATTTAAGTCCCCCGACCGCAATGTAAGGGATACTTCTTTTGTTCAATTCAACTTCAATGTATCTTGCATGCCAGAATGCTCTGACCAGAACGGCGATCTGGTTTAGGGCGATCCCCTGTTCCCTGTATTCCAGGATCTTATCGACGATAAATCCGGCTTCCGCTTCCTGATCATAGAATTTTCTTACCTCCGGAAGTGTTTCTTTTATTATCCTGGAATAGAGGCGTTTCTTATACCCGATCTTTGCATTTAAGATTATATCATTCGTGAAATCGAGAATTTTCTGGTTGCTCCTGTAATTCTCCTCAATTTTTACCACCCTGCAGCCCGGGTACTTCTGCGGGAACCTTAATATATTCTCATAGTTTGCACCCCTGAAGGAATAAATACTCTGTGAATCATCTCCAACAACAAGAATATTCCCTGACCCCTCCGCAAGGTATTCAGTAATTTCCTTCTGAACGATATTTGTATCCTGATACTCATCAACCATAAGATATCTGAAGCTGTTGTGAAGGCTTCTTCTGAATTCAATATTATCACGGAGCGAATTGCGCAGGACCTCCATCAGGTCATCATAATCGAATATCCTGCAAATCTTCTTATACTTTTCATAACCCTGATTTATGAGCTCGATATTGTCAATGAATTCGTTAAGGCCTGAAAATTCATTTTCAATTACTTCCCTGATGGTTATGTTCCTGTTCCTGGCGGAAGAAATTATTTCCTGGATCCTGTTTTTCCTTGGAAATGCCTTCTCTCTTTTCTCAATTTTAAGCTCCGACCTTATAAGGTCGATTGTATCGGCTGAATCCTCTTCATCGATGATCGTGAAATTCACGGGAATATTGAGCAGGTTTGCATATTTCCTGAGGATATAGTTTGAAAAAGCATGAAAAGTCCCGCCGAAGACTTTTCCGGCTGAGCTGTCTTTCAGGAGCTGCTGAACCCTTCCCAGCATCTCATTGGCTGCCTTCCTTGTGAAGGTCAGTAACAGGATATTTCCAGGATCGATACCGTTTTCCATCATAAAAGCTACCCGGTAGACTATCACCCTTGTTTTTCCGCTTCCAGCGCCTGCAATCACAAGGACAGGTCCGTTGATATTGGTGGCAGCCTCAAACTGAGCGGGATTCAATTCCTGCCCGTAGTTGATTTTATACGACCGGGTGAGCTGAACTCCAGTAGTATCAGCCGGTCTGTTTTCGATCGATAATATAATTGATTTAAGTTCTTCGATCTTTTTATTAAGCCGTTCATTCGATTCGACCACCTGGTAGTCATCAATGGAAATGGCAGACAGGTCCCGCACCGGCCTGCCATAATTATCGGGCAGGTTGCTTTTCTGCCTGATGGCAAGGTCTTCGATGATATCGAGAAATGACTTTTGCGGATCATCTTTACTGTGTTCCGAATCCGGATCTGTGGATTCGGGCAGATCCTTCTTTTCATCTCCGGTGTCAGAAGCAGATTCCGGCTTCTTGTTGAATTTCCTGAAAAAATTATCAGCAGACATTCTGTTCCCCTACTTTAAAGACTTCACGGCAACCTCTTTAAAATAGCAGGTGGAGAGTTCATCATGATTCTGCAATCCGATATATCCCGATTCAGGCCTGGGTCCGCGTTCAGGTTCAAAATCCCTGGTTTTCTCCGGAACAGCATCGCCTTCGGTAAAATCAGTAACCAGTTCGTCGTTGACAGAAACGATAGTCCGCTGTCCGTCGAGGGTAATCTCCATTGTGTTCCACTCTTCAGGGTTCTTCTGGGGGTGGGCTTTAGCTTTGGTAAGCGAATACAAGACTCCGGTACAATGAAATTCACCACCCACATGCCTTGTTCCATTGTCAATCTGAACTTCATAACCTGTGTTTACAGCCTGCCATTCATCAGCCGGCTTTTCCGGTAACCTGATAAAGACTCCGGAATTACAGTCATTGTCCTTTACCTTGTACACTACACGGATAACCACATTGCTGAACTTTTCCGCCGGGTAGAGTATCATTCCCATACCGCTGACCGTTTTAAGGAGTCCGTCCTCAACAACAAAACTACCGGGACCGACTTGTTCCCAGCCTGATAAATCTTTCCCGTTAAAAAGCTGCCGCCATTTTTTGTCCTGATTTGAGCACGAAATCAGCACCATGGTGGAGATCAGAATAAGAATGTATGTTTTCATTTCTTTAATTTTTATTACGTGTTAAATTAAGAAATTCTGACAATATAATCAGGACCTCCCGGAAGAGTTATAAAAGATACCAGATTTATCTTCTGGAGAATTGAATATTTGAAAGTGCTATCACCACACTACCTCCTGAACCTCTCCCAAATCCTCCCCTTAAGTCTAAGGGGAGGGTTTCTGCCTCTAAATTTCTGCGATCGCAACCCCTGAACCTCTTCCAATTCTTAAAAGCTTGGTGGGAGAGCCTTCGCACCTGGAACTCAGGTTATTGCTGAGGTTGTTGCAAAAGCCCTTTTTAACCGCAAAGTAGCAGAGAAGGCGCAAAGCACGCAAAGTTAAAACGTTAATAATTAGCTCTTTGCGATCTTTGCGTAAATTCTTCGCGATCTTTGCGGTTAATGGATTTAGACTTTTTATACAGCCTCAAATTTAAGTTACAGAAAATCAGTTGCATACAGTTAGATTCATAAATTTTCCAATTCCTTAAGATCGCGCATGCCTGAAGGGGCTGAACAAAGGCTTTTGAAATCCACTTTGATGAACGCTATATTTTCAAACCTCTTTATTAAAATCGATTAACCAATAAAATAAAGAATTACTTTTATTCCTTATCGGTTAAAAAGCAGCCTTAAGAGTCAACCCAAAAATGAAAAAAATGAAATGTTTTGTCCCCGTAACCCGAAAATTTATTAATTGGTTTTTAATAGTTTTTCTAGCCCAGACCACCTGTTTTTATGATGTTTCTGGTCAGGACCAGTCTGTTAACGAATCGATTGCAAAATACCGGAAGGGAGAGCTTATCGTCAATGCAAGACCAGGTGACAAGGTGAACGTTGAACAGCTCAGACACGAATTCTGGTTCGGATGTGCAATTACCAACAGTCTGGCAGGCGGTTCAATGCCGGAAAATGATTTGAAACAATATAAGGAGAATTTCATCCGGAATTTTAATTCGGCTGTGACTGAAAATGCGGTTAAATGGGGAAGTATGGAGCGCCGGAAAGGGGAGGTTAACTATGAAGTTGTGGATGCGATCCTGAAATGGACAGAAGAAAACCATATTCCCCTGAGGGGGCACAACCTGTTCTGGGGTATTCCTCAGTTCGTTCAACCCTGGATAAAAGAACTGAACGACAATGAACTCCGGGAAACCCTGCAGAACAGGGCTGAGACAGTCACCCGGCGTTATAAAGGACGCTTTGTGGAATACGATCTGAACAATGAGATGATCCATGGGAATTATTATGAAGATCGCCTCGGTCCGGAAATAACAAAGCTGATGGCTCAGTGGGCGCATAACGGCGACCCGGATGCTAAACTCTGGGTGAATGATTATGATATTCTTACAGGCAACAGACTGGCTGACTATATGGCAGATATCACGGAAATTACTGAAACAGGGAGTTCCAATTGCAGGAATCGGGGTCCAGGGCCATCTTCATTCTGATACGTTCGACCGCAGCCAGCTAAAGATTGCCCTTGATTCACTTGCAGTTTTCAATTTGCCGGTTCGCATCACAGAGTTTAATATGCCGGGACAGCGATCAAAATACTATAAGGAAAAAATTCTGGTAATGACCCCGCAGGAAGAGGAGTTAAAGGCCAGAGAGATTGTTGATTATTACAAAATATGTTTCGCCCACCCGGTTGTCGAAGGCATTCTTATGTGGGGTTTCTGGGAAGGTGCGAACTGGATACCTGTTTCATCACTGTACAGGCGTGACTGGTCACCCACTCCTGCCGCTACAGCCTACCAGAATCTGATCTTTAAGGAATGGTGGACCAGAGAATCGGGAATAGCAGGTAAAGACGGGGTATATGCTGTTCCCGCTTTCTTCGGAAAATACAGGGTTACAGTCAATGGTGTTTCAAAAGAAGTTGATCTTTCGAAAGCTAAAGGAAAAGTAAGAGTCGATTTCAGATAATTGCAAATGTTATCATTCTCATTTTTAACCCCGCAGTTCCGTAGGTTCAAGAAATTTAACAGCCTTATTTGTCTTCAGGGCATACTCTATCTCCTTTCTTGTTGATGACCCTATATAGCCTTCCCTGTTAATTACAAAAATCTCATCGGACAGATCGATCTTCCTCAAATGCATATCATCAAGCATCTCCTTGGCAGTATCAGTCCATACTTCTCCGTCGCCCGAATGACCAAACAAGCCTACACTTATTACTATGTTACCTTCAAGCGTCAGACGTTTCTGTTCCGCAATAAACTCATCCCTGAATTTTGTGCTTCCGCATAAGGTGATCACCTTATATTTGTCAATCATGGTCAAAATATTTAACGTCAGGCAAGTATCTCCAGCTCGATACCCATCTTTTTCATTGCATAACCTGTTTCCTTCAGATAATCACCGTAAACAGTGATCCAATGGAAGCCGGGCATCTTCTCAGCAACAGTCCTGCTGGTGCATTCATAACTGATATCGATCTGTGACCGGCATATATCGAGAAACGGATTGTCGATTATCTTTCCTGCCAGTCCGATATTCTTTTTAAATGAAAAATCAGGCATGATATTGGTAACTGTTTGTCCAACAAGCATCTCAACTTTAGGTGCCGCACCATAATCCGACTCAAAATGAGTAAGTATCCTGGCAGGTTCAAGTTTTTTACCATCCATCCTTCGTGGAGCCGTACAGTGAGCCAGGGTTATGGTATTGTTATGCGGATAGGTGGGGTCATTCAGGAATACAGGCTTTCCGGTGATATTTCCCAAAAGCAAACCTGACGGGACTACAATAAAGTCTGATTCACAAAATGCCAGATACCCTGCATCATTAAGCAATGAAAGCGTAAGACAGGCAGAGGTCTCAGCCAGAGGCATGATTGTTCCCATACAGTTATTTATGGTAACTGCCCTGCAATCGTATTTTTCCATCAACCGTATCAGGATCTCTTCAAGGACAAAGCAGTTTTCAACATATGTGCGTTTTGTTTCAAGTTTAATGCCTGAGTCCTGGAGATACTTATCGGCGTTACTTCTGGCTGATGCAACAACTGAATTGTCAGCCCTGGCTTCACTTATCAGGTTGCCAAGTTCGTCATAAGGTATGGTTTGAATATCAAGCTTATAAGTATCCTTAACAAGTTTCATGGCCACGTCCAGAGGTTGGGACCATGCTCCGGGACCTCCGATTGCCAGAATCTTTGAATTCATGGTATTCTTTAATCCGCAAAGTGCCCTCAGCCGCCAGAGAACTTCATCCTGGCTGTCAATAACTACATCATTTTCATCGATTCCCTTCACGGCAAGGGCATCGGAATGCTGCCGTAGAAATCTCGGACTTATAATTTCATACCAGAGGTAGACCGGGCCTGATTTATAACGGCAGAAAATTATTATATCTTTTCCCATATTGTTCAGGGCTGAGAATGTATCCATTCCTCCTCCGGCAGCATAAATGATAAACATATCGGCTGTCTTCAGATCCCCGATTGTACTCAGGTCCTGTATTTTGCGGACACTTGAAACCGGAAGAAAACTTACCGGAAAATCGGCCTTTGACTTAAGGATGTCGAGTTCACCCCGGATACGGGCAATCTCATCTGCAGCATCCTTTTCAGTCTGGATGCCACCCCAGTTTCTCCAGCTCGTCTGGTTCCTGCGTGACGGAATTTCATATGTGAATACTGGTTTTACGATCAATGTTTTCCGGGGTTTTACTGTCCTGTCCCTATTTTGCGGAGCGGCCAATGCTGACCATGACAGGCCTGAAAGTGCAACTGTACCCAGGGCGCCTGTCCCGGTAATCTTTACAAAATTCCTTCTTGACATTTCAGTCGTTGTAATTCCGTGATTCCCATTACAGCAGGAGCAATTTGCAGGATGCGGGTTTTCAGAGAATTTGTCTTCTGGTTTAGTTGGATTCATATTAGCAGGTTTGAAATGATTTGTTGTTTTTAATGCAAGATATAGATTATTTACTAATCCTTAAAACCCTAACAGAGTTGTTGAAAAAGCCCTTTTTAACCGCAAAGAACGCTAAGATGTCGCAAAGAACGTAAAGCTAAAGCACATACTTTCAGCTCTTTGCGAACTTTGCGTCTTCCCTTTGCGCCCTTTGCGGTTAAGGGATTTTGACTTTTTCAGCAACCCCCGTTTGAAAGATTTATCAGAAATACCCAATCAACAAAATATTCCTAATTTTGATGGGGACATGAATTATCACAACACAGATTCTTAAGTAGAAAAATTAAAGGAGGCAACCATGAAATTAAGAAAAATATTTTTTGTCTTTATAGCATCTTTTATATACCTGTATTCAACAGCCCAGGTTACGAATGAAGGAAAACTCCGTGCCGGAATCGCAAAGGTTGATATCACCCCCGACATTCCTGTTATGCTTTATGGTTATGCCTCAAGGAAGGTACCCTCAGAGGGCGTACATGACCAGTTATATGCACGGGCTATTGTTTTCGAGAACAACGGGAACAAGGTTGTACTGGTCTCCTCAGACCTTGGATCATACGGCAGCGAAGTCGTAACTGAATTCAGAAGGAGCATCCTTGAAAAATTCAACCTGAAGGAATCTGAACTCTTCCTCTCAGCCATTCACTCACACAGCTCACCGATATTGTCGCTGAACAAAGAGACCGGTTATCCTGGTAATATCATATATACCGGGAAGCTTAACCAGAAATTGCTGACCCTTATCGGGGAGGCTATTAAGAATCTTAAGCCGGTTCAGACCGGTATTGGCACGGGATATTCGCCTGTTGGTTCGAACCGCCGCGAGATGAGACCTGATGGCTCAATAAACCTTGGCAGGAATCCATATGGCCCCACAGACAAAGAAGTCCTTGTAATGAAGATTACATCAGCTGATGGAATTCCGATTGCTGGAATTTATGATTACGCTACTCATGCCACATCCCTCGGTCCGGCTAATCTGATGGTCAGCGGGGATGTACTCGGTATATCCGCACAATTTGTTGAAAAGATCTTTGGTAAAGACCTTATTGCTCCTGTTTTTGCAGGGGCTTCGGGAGATATTGATCCATGGTACAGGGTCCTTCCGGGATTTAATACAGAGCCCGGATGGATACCCGAACCTGTTCTGCTTGGGACCCTGCTTGGGGAAGAAGTAGTCCATGTATTCCGCAACATAAAGGAAACCACCATGCAGGGTAATATCAACACCTCTTTTTCTACTATTGAGCTCCCCCGCAAGAAACCAGCAGATGGAAAACCGGCGCCTGAAAACCAGAGCGCTACAGTGCCAGTTAATATTACTGCAGCGCGAATCAGCGAGGATATAGCTTTTATCGGATTCAGCGTTGAAATGCTTACAGAGATCGGGATGAAGATAAAATCGGGTTCTCCGTTCAAGCATACATTCCTCATTACGCATTGCAACGGTTCCAGCGGTTATCTTCCGCCTGCAGGTCTTTATAAGGAAGGAGGATACGAAACCACCTCAACCCCATTTGAAATAGGATCAGGTGAAATGGTTGCCCGGAAAGCATTAAGGATGCTGTACGATTTGAAATAGACCCTTTTGCCAGTGGCTTCAGGCATGCGCGATCTTAAGAATCAGTGTTAAACCGAGTATTTTTAACTAGCAGAAATACAATTACATAAGTTTCCCCTCCTTTTTTTAAGGAGGGGTGGCCAGACGGTGAAATCATCTTACAGGCTAAAAATAAATTCGTCTGGCCGGGGTGGTTGATTCAAGTCTTAACCACCCCGGTCGGGAAAGTTGATTGTTAACCTATCAAAATCTATTGTCCCGACCACCCCTCCTTGAAAAGGAGGGGAAATTTAAGTTACTGAAAATCAATTGCATACGGTTAGATTCATAAGTTTTCCTTTTCCTTAAGTTGACACGCATGGGCTTCGGGACTTCAAGCGCTGAGACTGAATCTTTCTATTTCTTATCGTAAGCAGCAGTGGTCTTCATTTCGCCGCCGTCGCGATTGGGTCTTACAGATTCTATAAGCAGAACTTTGCCGCCTTCTGAAAGTTTCCAGGTGTCGGTTGATTTCATTTCCCTCGTTTCGCCATCCATTTCAAATGACATGGTTGAAGCAATTACAAGTGAAGATTTATCCGGCGACCAGGTTAACATTGATTTCCTTGTTGTGTTAAACATGGGATTTTCGCTCACTTTGCCGTCGAGGGTATATTTTGCAGAGGTCTTCATTTCACCTCCGTCGCGGCCCGGCATTGTACTTTCAACGGTTATTGCGTTTGCATCCTGGGTAATAACCATCGATGTTGCCGCAAAGCGAAACTGGCTGTCGCCAAAATTGCTTTTTGATTCATTGAACGCCCATGTACCCGAGAAATTTGCCTGCCCAAATAAGCTTGAGGTGGCCAGGCAAAGAACCATTGCGCCAAAAAGTTTCCTGAGATTTGATTTGTTTAGTTTTTTCATGATGATGTAAATTATTAGGATTTAGACAAAAACTGTCAAAATTTAATTTTGATGAACGATGAACTAAAGATACACACTCTTTTGGTTTTTTCAGATATATTGTTTTGAAGTTCCTTTAAAGATCCTTTGTCATCCAGATATTACAGCCAAAATGACCGGAATTGCCCAGGGAATGAGTAATATGATTAAAACCAGACTTTACATACATTGAAACTGCCTTTTCAAGTTCGGGAAGGGATTCCAGATAGAGCTGCCTGTATCCAAGCTGTTTAGCCGACTCAAAACATTTCTCCATCAACAATCTGCCTATCCCCTTTCCACGCCAGGGAGCAAGAAGATAGAGCTTGACAAGTTCTGCACAGCCATCGGGCAAACCGGGTGTGGGATATATACCGCATCCTCCCACCATCTTCCCGTCTTCTTCTGCAATCCAGTAAACTGATCCGGGAGAAGTAAACAGATCAAATAGTTTGTCGGTAGTGGGATCAAAATAAACGGTACCCGGCCTGTCTATTTTAAACTCCCTGAAGACACTCCTTATCAGTCCGGCAAGCTCTTTATTATCTGTTTCCCTGATGTTCCGGAAATTGACACCCTGTCTATCCATAAATTTCATGTCCTGGTTGAATTTTATAAAAATACAAATAAATGCTTCTTTTTATTAATTTTGGAGAGTTTAAAACTCTACTTCGATCTTAGAAAATGACCTCACTCTGCAAATTCTTTTCAAAAATAATCTTGTTGCCGGCTCTGATTTTAATATTTTCTGCAGTTGAGTCATCGGCCAGGGATTATATAGTGACTGGAAAGGTAACAGATCCAAACGGCACATTTATCCCTAATGCAAAAGTATCGTTTGTGGCAGGTACAAGGGAATACGCTGCAAATACTAAGCCTGATGGCACTTATTCTGTGCGAATATCAGGAATATACGACAATATCTCCGGACTTATAGATGTTGGAATGCCTTATCCTAACCCATTCAGTCAATCTGTCAATGTCCCGTTCATAATAAACAGCCAGGGCGACATACGGTTTTCGATTTATAATTTCTCGGGGCAAAAGATACTGGAGATCGTTTTTGATGCTGTCGATCCGGGCAGTTATCAAATAGTGTGGGACGGCTGCAACCAGGGTGGGGCTCCACAGCCTGATGGATTCTATATTTATGCCATTACTTTCAAGGGAAAAACAAAATCCGGTAAGCTTATAAAGGCAGCAGGTTTCTCCTCGTACTCGGCTGGTACTTCCCTTGAACCTGTAATGCTTCCTCCATTAATACCACCTCCGGCCGGACGCCTGAGATTTCCTGTTATCACTTCAGTGACGTGTCAGAACTACTATCCACTCAGGCTCACAGATGTAACGATCGGTCAGGATACCATAATCAACCTTGAAATTACCCTTAAACAGGAAATGCCATTCAGGACAATGGATGAAAATATCGCCATGCATACCGGAGAGAACTACAGATCGCTCGTGCTGAAGGGAATCAATCTGGGATCTTCCCCTCCGGGAACATTCCCCGGAGAGATCGCTTATGCCATTACTTCGGCACTTTATGAAGAATGGATAAAAGAGATGGCAGAAGCCGGATTCAACAGTATCCGTGTTTATACACTGCATCCACCTGTCTTTTATGAAAAGCTGGCTGATTATAATCAGAGACATACTGATAACCCGTTGCTGCTTTTCCAGGGTATCTGGCTGGAGGAAGTTGAAGATCCCCACAATCCGGCTTCATATGATCTGTTAAACCGTACAGCAGCATTCAGCAGGGAGATCCATGAAGTTATCGACTGCATAAACGGCAACGGCGATATAGCTTTAAGGTATGGAAAAGCCTACGGCAGGTATCTTACTGATGTCTCAAGATGGACTGCCGGTTATATCATCGGCAGGGAAATAAGCCCGCAGGAAGTAGACTCAACAAATAGCCGAAATCCTTCAGTCAGTGCATTTTCGGGAAATCATTACGAAATTACCGGGGCGACTGCTTCGGAAGTTTTTGTCACACGAATGTTAGACGAAACTGCTACTTATGAAGCTCAGAAATACTCTGTAAGTCGCCCGGTCAGCATTTCAAGCTGGCCTACCCTTGATCCGCTGATTCATCCAACAGAGACTTACACAGACGAAGACAAGGCGACTTACGATATAGTCAAAATCTCACCGAAGAGTCTCCAGGCAGGGATATTTGCCAGCTACCACGCTTATCCGTATTACCCGAACTTTATAAGCGAAGAACCCTCATACCTTACCTATAGCGACTCAGAGGGACCGAATAGCTATCTCGGGTATCTGAATGCCTTAAAAGCCCATTATCAGGGTATGCCACTGGTTATAGCAGAGTTTGGGGTACCTTCAAGCTGGGGGAGCGCTCACCAGTCGTACAGCAATATGCATCACGGCGGGTACTCTGAACAACAACAGGGTGAAAAGAATATGAGGCTTATGCATAACATCATCAATTCGGGATGTGCAGGCGGTTTTATTTTTGCCTGGATGGATGAATGGTTCAAGCCTACATGGATTGTAGCTTATCTTGAAGCTTATGGTTTATTTTCAGGGGGAGCGACAATACCTACCCGACAGATCTGGCATAACCTGACCTCGCCGGAACAAAATTTCGGAATTTTAACTTTCGATCAGTCAGCCACCCTGCCGTTTATCTCCTATCTGACAGATAATCCTGGCGGTCCGGTCAGAAAGATTAGCGCCACAAATGATAACAGCTGCTTCCTTCTTGAAATCGAGACAAATAATACGCTGGCAGCCGGCGATACAGTTATGGTTGCCTTTGATACTTACCTGCGGGGACTTGGTGAATCGGAGCTGCCCAATGGCAGGAAGCTGGGCAACAGGTCTGAATTCCTTCTTACAATGACTCTTGATGAAGATACAGCATTCTATAGCGTCACCGAATCATACGACATGAACGGGCTTACCCCGAGGTTTGATCTCACCAATCATTCGGTGCAGAAGTTTCATAGCATAGTTTCAGACGGGTCACCGTGGATTCCGATGCAATGGATCAATGATGGATCCACGCATAAGAAGCAGGATATAGGCAAATTACCGATGGAGAATTCCATGGATTTCACTTTTGGCCAGAGAACAGCCGTTGCCTGGAATAATAATTCAATCAAGGTAAGGATACCCTGGACCTTACTTTACTTTTTCGATCCCACACAAATGAAAGTTATCGATGGTGCAGTATCATACGATGGCGGGTATAATTATGAGATAACAACAGCATTGTCGGACGGTATTGCAGTATCTGTTTATTACGATGGAATTGTAACTTCGTCAGAAAGCCGGTATACATGGCCTCTCTGGCTGATAGTTCCTGAGACTGTCGCGAGGGACAAAAAATCACTCCAGGTTATAAAGGCAGGGTTGTCAGGAATCCCGGGGTTCGCAGATTAATAATCGTCTTCGTTTTCAGCTGTCTTCTTTCTCGGTTTCCTCTTCTTATCAAAACCGTTGCGCTCAGCTTTTCCCCATCCTTTTTTACCTCTCATCGCTTCGAGGTTTCCACGAATCGCAAAATAGGTATGAACAGGATAGAAAAAGGGCTCAATAAGTGCAACCGAGAGGAGCTTAAGGACATCCCTCTTCCTTTTGTATTTGTGGAAGGTTATCTCTTCGAACAGCACAGCCCAGGAGGAAAGACTCACTGCAAAAGTATATACAAAAATAAAGAGGAGAAGATAAAATGGCCAGTTAAGGGCATTGACAATAATGAGATAAATGGTATATATAAATCCCGCAAAAGCGATAAGGGGAGCCATCCATTCAAAGAAGAACCAGTATGGATACCCGAGCATGCCAAGGCGGCCATACTTGATGTTAAAGAACATATGGTGGTGAGTAAGCAGTGATTCAACAAGTCCGCGTGTCCATCGTGTTCTCTGCTTACGCAATGATTTCAGGTCTGAAGGCACCTCTGTCCAGCATAGAGGATCAGGGATATATGTCACCTCATATTTTTCCTTGTGATCTGTCATAAAACGACGCATTCTCAGAACGAGTTCCATATCCTCACCCACTGTATTAACACTGTATCCTCCTGCCCTGATCACAGTCTCCCTGTCAAATATACCCATCGCCCCGGAGATAAGCATCAGCCCGTCGAGCTGGCTCCATGCCATCCTGCCCAGCAGGAAGGCACGTGTGTACTCGAGTACCTGGAGCCGCGGCAATATTTTCGAGGGAATCCTTATCTCACGAATATGGCCTCTCTCTATGTCGCACGAGTTTACAATCCTGATCACTCCTCCGGTACCTATTACCTTGCGTTCCTTCTCTTCCAGGAAAGGTTTGACAAGCTTAAGTATGGAATCGGGTTCAATTATAGAGTCAGCATCGATGGAGACAAACAGGCCGCTATGGCAGATATTGATCCCGGCGTTGAGCGAATCGGCTTTTCCGCCATTATTCTTATCAATTACCGTCAGCCTGTTGTATGATGGATTCTTTGACCGGTAAACTCCTTTTATCCTTTCGCATGGAATCCGGTAGTCGAAATAGTAGTTTACCCTTATTAGATCATAAGCATCCTTTACAAGATCAAATGTATTGTCAGTCGATCCGTCATTTACAATTATGACTTCAAAGTTGTTATAATAAAGTGATAAAAGTGTTCGAATATTGTCAATTATGGTCTTGCTTTCATTAAATGCAGGAGCGATAATCGATATTTTCGGACTGAGGGGTGAAAGGACAAGTGAATTATAGTTTATGTAGCTGTTTTTCCGGATGTATTTCCGCAATGCAATAGCCGAAAACAAACCAAGCAGAAGGTATGATCCGAACAGGAACAGCGTAAGCCAAAAAATAACATGTGCAAATATAAATCCCATTTTAATTAGAATATTCTGCGGTCAAGTACGTGTCTTACAATAATATTATAGTTCTTATATTCCGATTTCATCAGTTTAACCAGTGTTCTTACCCCCTCTTCACCGTTGTTTTCAATTGCCTTTGTTGCTTCGATCTGCAGCTGGACATCATCTTCCTTGTCCAAAACCAGCTTCAGAAATCCCATAAGTGACGGATCAGGCATTTTGGCCATGGCCCTTATTATTTCAACACAGGTTTGGTAATCCTGGTTCTTGTACATCTTCTTCATCGTCTCGAGAGTCGAGGACATATCGAGGTCGCCTGCCACCTGAACTGCAAGTTGTCTTACCTCAGGAGAGGGGTGATCGAGAGCTTCCCTTACATCATCTTCCGCCTCCCTCTGCTTAAACTCCCTTATCATCCTGAGTGCAAACATGACAACAGTGGGGTTGTCAGCCTTAAGGAACTTCCTGAATTCAGGCACAGGAAGATCGTGCTGTATCATCAGTTCATGGAGAGTGATCTGTTCCCACAGGGAAAAGGGCCTCTTCAGTTCAAACAGAAATCCCATCGGATCCTCGTCACTTAACCTGACCAGGGCTATCTGGGCTTCCATCCTGAGTATCTCATTTTTGGAGTTCAGAGCTTTATACATCTCATCATTGGCATCTTTAATATTCATAAATGCCAGTTCACGGAATCCCTTGATCTTTTTATGCCAGCGGAAGTCATGAGCCCTTCTGATGGAATCACCGTCGAGTCCGAGATACAGGTACAGGCCGCCAAGCTTCTCCTCGGCATCTCCCTTTAAATTCACACTTACATCAATCATCTGATCTATAAGAGCCTGTCTCCGGTATGTATCGGAAGCGATGGGGCGGAAATTATCCGGACTGCTGTCGGTAAAAAGGTAGTCGATGATCATACCCTGGTATGTTTCGGCAAGGTATTGTTTCAAATTCTCCTCCTTTTCCATTCTTGCCCTGTTCAGCAGGATTACGAAGAGCATAATGAACATGGTTGCAATGGAGAGTACTATTGTAATGATCAGGGCATTAACAAGTGCAAATGATTTACCAAAATAATTTATCCTTTTAAGCCAGGGGCTGCTGCTGTTTAACAGGAAATATTTCCTTACCACTTCTTTCGTCTGTACAACTAAACTGGTAGAGTCGACTGGAGGTGAAGCAGCTGTCATTAATTCCCGGGTTGTATCCGCAACTCTCACTGAATCATAAACAGGGGCAGTCAGGCCGGTGGTATCCTGGAGGTAAGGAGCTACCTGTTCTGGTGCAATAGCATCACTGAAATTATCTTCAGGCTCAAGAAAATCCTTAATTTTATCTTTATCAAGGGTCGTTACCCTTACCTTATAGAAACCATCCTCTTCAATTACAACCACATCCTCGCCAAGGACCTCAGCGATCTGGAAGTACATCTTTTCAGCATTTGACCTTTGTTTGAATGCCCCGATCTGGATTGGCTTAATATCCTGGGATAGGCTGATCAGCTTGTCAATTTTAGAACTGTTGTATTCGGAGGTAATAAGCCTGATAGCATCGTTGTAGTAGACCGGGCCGGGACGGGATGTATTATTCGAAGTTCGTGATCTGGTAGAATTGTACACGGTATGCGACTGTGCCACAGTAAAAAAAAGAAGTGATAATATAAACAGGACCCGATATTTCATCACTTCATTTTAATCGCGTAAATTAAATTAATATTCCCCTCAAACCTGTCTCTAAGCACAGATTCCTGGTATTCCTCCCTCGAATAACCTGCTCCCACGCGTAAAAAAAGCCTTTTGGACATCCTTCCGTAATAGGTAAGTCTGATGCTGTTTGCGCTCAGACGCATAATATCTGACTGAATATCAAATGGTTCATCAGGAGCTGTTCCTGTTCCCAATGTCAGTTGAAGATAGTCATTGTCATTGAAATACCGTCTTGCATTAAAATAAAATGATGTTGTCGGCCTATCATCTTTAAAATAGACAAAGATCTTTCCTGATAACCAGTATTTTCCGAGATATTTTTCCACAGACGCAAGTCCGATAAAAATATTTCTGTCGAAATAGTAATAATTGAGTCCACCCGAAATCGCCCATCCGGCGGGCAAAACCTGCCAGAGTTCAAATGCAGCCCTGTGTGTCGGAAAATAATTACCAGGGCTGTATGCATAAGCCAGGTAAGCGTAGTTTTTGGCTCCCAGACTGGGGTATGCCTCTGCTTCGAATTGCAGTTCAGTCGCCTTAAAGGGTGATGCCCCTCCGACATTAAGGTTGCCGGCATTAACCCCTGCAGCAGCAGGACCCCATGCAAACCTGTGGCCGGCTCCCGCGCTGAAAACCTGCCAGAACCTGGAGTAGGGCTCAGTGAAATAATCGAAATAATACCCTGCCCTGATATCAGTGGCAACAGGTGTGTTTTGCTTTGACCATAGTGTTATATCGCGCCTGGCAGCCAATGCATCACCATTATCCGGTTCAACAGCAAGAAGGGTATCAATAACTGCAGCTGCCTGCTCGTAATCTTTTTGCCAGGCAAGTATCCTGCCAAGAAGTACACGTACGTCGCCGTAAGAAGGGTATGCGTTAAGGAGCTTACGGGCAGCAGCAACCGCTGTAGCATAATCACCGTCAAAAGCTATCGTTCTGATCCTGAGATATTCGGTTTCCGGATTAAATGTTTCCTGTGAGAGAAGCGGTGAATTAATTAACAGCACGTTTAATAAAAACGCAACAAATAATGATAATACTCGCTTACCCATAAGTTATTTGTTGAGAATTGATTTGATTTTTGCTATAAGATCCACCGGATTAAAGGGCTTTACTATATAGCCGCTGATACCCAATTCGCCCGCCTGACGTTGCATCTGAGGATCGCTGAAAGCTGTCAGAACGATTGCAGGTGTATCTTTTCCCTGGTCGGACCTGACAAACTTTACAAGCTCAAGGCCGCTTCGGTATGGAAGATGAATATCCATTACAAGAAGGTCATAGTCATTTTTCTTAAGTAAATCCAGTGCAATATTCCCATCCTCAGCTATATCCGCCTTAAATCCTTCCCTTTCAAGAATGACAGAAAGGGTCTTCATCGCCATTGGATTATCTTCACAAATCAATATTTTCATTACCAGAAATTCTGTGTATATGAATTTTTTTTAAATAATTTATTATCAGGCTAAAATCCTTATTCTATTACTCAAAATTGGCGATTTTTATTGTGCTACCAAAGAAAAATGCCATTATTTTGATTACCTGAACTATTTCAAAGATGAACATTACCATTTCATGTGATTAACTTTTCCCGCTTACAAAGAAAACCAGTAGTTTAGCTTAATGAGAAATATGTTATTCGGGAATGCACTCCGGAGAAACTTGTACGAATCCCCGAAGGAAGCGCCTGATAATTTGTTGGTTCCAGTCCTGTCGCTTGACCATACAAGATAAATGAACGATCCAAGCCGGTACTCCCATTTTGCAACAAGGTTTGACCGGAACTGATGAAAATTGAAATCCGGATCAGGAAAATAAACAGCCGTCTGGTATCCATTAATGGTTTCATACAGATACACATCTCCTCCCACTAAATCAGGATTCTCATAAATAGCAAATCTGCCGGCATAATCATTTACTTCAGGATAAGTGACCCGCTTAAACTCTGAATAGGCTCCCTTCGAAAGGAAAGGACTTCCATAATATTGTACTGAGAATTCGGGTGAAACATTCAGGTCGAGGCGGAATGTGAGGCCAAGGGTTTTCTGATCAATTGTTCCCAGAATATATCTGGTACCTGCCGGTGGAAGGAGTGGCAAATCTCTTTTGGCAACAAACTGAAGCTCGTCATGGTTTTCCTCGTATGTTGCAACTACCCCCAGTTTAAGCATGCTGAAAGGGCGGATCGAAATGCCGGGTTGAATCTGAAAATTATGAGCCGAATTGCTGCCTCTCGATTCATATTGAAATCCGATGGAGCCAATCACTTTCTTTGAAGCATCGGTCCTCAGGTTCCAGAAGGTCATCACCCCCGACGGCACTTTCATGTCATAACCACCCCTTAATATCTTAGTGTCAAATGCCTGTGAATGATAAATAATATTGGCTCCCAGGCTCCACTGGTTTTTAAATTCAGAGCTGAACGAAAGATGGCCTCCCGATCCCAGAAATGTACCATTGAAATTCCAGGTGTTGAATTGTTCCAGGGTAATATTATAAGTCCTGAAAATCGAAACTGGTTGATTTACAAAATAGGATACTTCATTTTCCTGGTTTATCTCATCGGCTGTTCTCATGTAGCCAAGGTCATTCAGTTCAATTCCCGGTGAAAGTACCGACACTCCCGTTGAATACCTCCAGAAACCCTTCGATCCTTTTCCTATCCTGAACTTACCGCCAAAACCGCCAAGGCTGGAACTTGACGGGTCGTAGTTAAGGTAATCTGCACCGGGTCTCTGATAGTACCTTGCGGAAGACTCCTGCAACAGAGTTATGGCTTCTTCGCTCCCCTCAACATAGCTGCCAATCAGTCTTGGCATCAATAAAAAACTCTTTATCCTTCCAGCGGTGTATTAGGTCGAGTCCGCCAGTAAATGCATTGGTGGGAAGAAATTCAAGATTTTCATCGTTAATAAACCGGTTTGTGGATGTCAGCATGCCTCCTATCACGGTCGTCCCGGCATTATAACCCTTCTGGATGCGCGCTACAGTATAATTTGTTAAAGGCTCAACCTGTTCACTGCTTCTGTTTCCCTGATCACTGATTCTTGCAAACTCATTTGCCGTTACACTTTGAATAAGCCCGACTGATAATCCTGATGAGGTTGTGCCGCTTAACTTTATCGCACTCAGTATTGTTGTCTTGTCAGGGTTTTTTACAAACGTATTATCGGGGGAAATGGTACGGGACGGAGAATGTCCGATCCGCCTTGAATAGAAGAGGCTCTGGTCATCAAATTTATAATCGAATATGGTCAGCCCTTCAAGAAAGAAAGGTCTTTTTTCTTCATAGAATGTTTCAAAAGCTGTTAGGTTCATTACTGATGGATCAGACTCCACCTGTCCGAAATCAGGATTTACCGTAAGATCTACCGTAAAGTTGCTCGACACTCCGATCTTCGCATCAAGGCCCAGGTTACCACTCCAGCTCCTTCCGTTCTTTGTAAAGGGATTACCCGGTTCTTCTTTCATGGTTTTCAGTTCGCCGAGGGCGAAGGGCATTATTTCAAGCCGGCGCGATTTTTTTAAACCGCTGATCCCCCTGAATTCCCCAAAGTTATAAAGCATTCCGGGTCCGGTCTTGGATTGTCTTTCCCAGTTGCTCTCCTCCTGAAGCCTGTCGATCCATCTCCAGGTATGCATTCCCCACACCTGCTCCTTTTCATTGCTGTAGCGAAGCTGACTTAACGGGATTTCCATTTCTGCCACCCAGGCTGAATCTTCCAGTCCGACCTTTCCTTTCCAGACAGCATTCCAGTTGAAATCCCAGTTCATCGGATTGAACAGGACAAGGTCAACTTTCTGTCCCCAGGCCGTTATTGTAAATTCAAAGCCTGTCCGGTAGTCACGGTAGCTGTCGAAGTTGACTCCAACCATATCCCCCACAATTTCATCCCTCACACCGGCATATCTGTGGATCTTTTCAGGTTCACCGTCAAAAGCCCGGAAAGCAACATAGAGGTTTTTATCATCGTACTGAAGATTCATTTCTGTCGGATAGGTTGGTTTTGCACCTTCATTCGGTATGAACTGGTGGTAATCGCCTGCCCAGGTACCCTTCTTCCAGCATTCATCATCCAGTTTTCCATCTATCACGGGTTTTGATGTAACAAGTCGTGAAGTGGTATACTCGGGTTGTATAAAAACCGTTGCCTTGCCGGGAACAGTATCCTGCTGACAGACACCTGACGCGTTTACTGACAATGAGATCAGAGAAAATGTGATAGCCGTTAAACTGAAAATAAGCAGACGAAAAATCAATGGGGTCTTAATCCGGATCATGTTTGGCGGGAGTTTAGAGAATTAAAGTTCCCCAAAAATAAAAGAATAAGTTAAATTTAACCATGTTTATTTAACATTTACATCCGATATTATTTACAACCAGTTTCCGGAAATATTTCCCTGTCTCAGATTGTCATAATATCTTTACAGGCCAAATCCTGAACTAACCAATAAATTAAAAAATAGCGCCATGAAGAAATTTCTGCACCTGATCGTCATTCTTTGTTCATTATGTATTGTATCGGCAGGACAGGATCCGGCGGGGTCACCACCTGCCGGACAACAATTGCAGCAAAATCCTGATCATATTATTCATATCACTACTCAAAATATCAGCCTGGTGCTCAGGGTCAACGGAAGGGATGGAAGATTATACCAGACTTATTTCGGGGCAAAGCTGAAGGATTCTGACATCCCCGGACAAACAAGGGATGCAGGTCATCCGGCTTATGCAACATTCGGTACAGACAATCTTTTTGAACCTGCTGTACGGGCTACTCACAATGATGGTAATCCTTCGCTTGAGTTGAAATATGTAAATCACTCCGTTCAAACTTCAGTTGACGGGGAGAATAATGTGACACATAGCAAGATCTTTCTGAAGGATCCGGAATATCCTTTTGAGGTAACGCTTAACTTCAAAACCTATGCTGATGAAGATGTGATAGAACAGTGGGTTGAAATAAAACATACCGAAAAGAAGGCTGTTACGATTTTCAACTATGCCTCATCCATGCTCCATTTCGATGCCGGAAAATACTGGCTAACTCAGTTTCATGGCGACTGGGCCGAAGAGATGAAGATGACTGAGAGCGAACTAACAAGCGGTATTAAAATCCTTGATACAAAACTGGGCACACGGGCACATATGTACCAGACACCTGTATTTTTGCTTTCGCTAAATGATAAATCGGACGAGAATAACGGAGAAGTCCTTGCGGGAACACTTGGATGGTCCGGCAATTTCAGATTTCTCTTTGAAGTCGATGAAAAAGGATCACTAAGGGTAATTTCGGGAATTAATCCATTTGCTTCAGAGTATTCACTCGAACCCTGCAAAAGTTTTCAAGACACCTTCCATGATCTTTACTTATTCAAAAACCGGTCAGGGTCAGGCAAGCCGTAACCTTCACCGGTGGGCAATAAAATATGGGGTGCTCGATGGTACCGGTTCACGGCTGACACTTCTCAACAACTGGGAAGCCACCGGTTTCAATTTTGATGAAAAAAAACTTACCGGAATTCTTGACGACACCAAAACTATGGGGCTCGATCTTTTTCTTCTTGACGACGGATGGTTCGCGAACAAGTATCCACGGAACAACGATCGTGCAGGACTTGGCGACTGGCAGGAAAACAAAGCCAAACTACCGAATGGACTTGGCTACCTGGTAAAGGAAGCTGACAGCAAAGGGGTAAAATTCGGAATATGGATCGAACCTGAAATGGTAAATCCAAAAAGTGAGCTTTACGAAACTCATCCCGACTGGATACTGAAGCTCCCCAACAGACCTGAACACTACTACAGGAACCAGCTTGTTCTCGACCTGACAAATCCAAAAGTGCAGGAATTTGTTTATGACGTTGTTGACGGAATGCTCACCGCAAATCCACGGATTGCCTTTATAAAATGGGATTGCAACAGGATGATGACAAATGCTTATTCCGTTTATCTGAAAGACAAACAATCGCATCTTTATGTTGATTATGTTAACTCTCTCTACGGTGTGCTCGACCGTCTGCGAGGGAAATACCCCGATCTTCCGATTATGCTCTGCTCAGGAGGAGGAGGCAGGGTTGATTACGGCGCCCTTAAATATTTCACAGAATTCTGGGCAAGCGACAATACCGACGCTCTTGAAAGGATATATATCCAGTGGGGCTATTCATATTTCTTCCCGGCTATCGCTGTATGCAACCATGTAACCTCATGGGGTAAACAGTCGCTTAAGTTCAGGACAGATGTTGCCATGATGGGCAAGATGGGATATGATATCAAGGTAAATGAGATGACCGAAAATGAACTGAAGTTCAGCCAGAATGCAGTCGCTAATTACAAGAGGCTCAGTGACGTTATCTGGAAAGGCGATTTGTACCGGCTTGTCTCACCGTATAAGGAAAACCGGGCGGTGCTGATGTATGTAAATGAAACCAGAAGCAAAGCCGTAGTGTTTGGTTACACCCTTAACGCAAGGTATGGTGAGACATTCAACCGGGTTTGTCTTCAGGGACTTGATCCGGAAAAGACTTACAAAATACAGGAGATAAATGTCTCAAATGAAGGAAGAAGGGGATTCGGGATGTCCGAAAACGGAAGAAGCTACTCAGGCGATTACCTCATGAAGGTGGGGATTAATATCGGATCAGGAACTCCGTTGACAAGTGTGGTTTACGAGTTAACGGAATAATTCTATTTGCCATCCCATCCTGCAAGCCTTGCCCAGAGCCACCATGCAGCGTAGGCTTTCTGGTTTGCATTTACAGGCTGTGTATGTGCAGCTGAGCAGCTGAACCAGTCAGTTCCCGTTGTATGGGAGTTCTGCCACTCCGTTGCCCAGTTCCCGTCACGGGTACCGTCCTCGTTGGTGTCATAGTCACATCCGTCTGTTGGTATCCTGTTGCCAAAATAAACGCCATCAGGATTGTAGCTTTCAATATCTTCAAAATCATAAAGGATCTTTTTATTTTCCCTGCAGTAATCCCTTATCTGCTCATTTCTTAGGTGAAGATTTCCCGTCAGCCCGGTCCCGTCAAGATGACCTGTCATATACACAAATCTTACCTCAGGGTAGTCAGCTTCAAGGTCTGACATAAGCTCAAGATATGTGTTGATATTCGCTGCAGATGCGTCTGAAACCTGGCCGCACCACGACCAGATCATCACATTCACATCAGGATTTGCGTCCAGATAGGTTCTGGTACCCGAAGCCCAGGCTGTCCTGTCAGGACTACCAAGGTCGCCGGTTATTGCATAGTCATCCAGGTCAAGCGCTCCACCGGTTCCTCCCTCGTTCCATGTGAAAGCCGTCCCCTTGAAGGAAACCAGGCCCGACATTCCATCAGTCAGCTGACTGCCATGTGATGAATGACTGTATGCGATATGAAGTTCATCCTTTGCTGCGGTTACCCATTCCTCCGGAATTGTTGCAAGCTTTACAGATGAGTGGTCAATTATTATACTCTCAGCATTTACCCTGTCATTGTCATCCTTGCTGCAACCTGAGACCAGGCTGAGGATGCACAGAATTAAAGTTATCCTTAAAAACCTCATGATTAAGTTATTTATTGATAGAATTGCGTTGACTTTTCGACGTTATCATCACTATTGATTTTAACGGGAAACAGATTAGAATGTTGTATTAAGGGATCTCAGTCAACCTTACCGGATTTATTATCCGGCTGATATTCATGAAGTTCGGCCTGCTTTACCACCGGTTCGGATGCAGACTGGATCCCGGAGATCACTTCGGGGATCAGGCCCATCCTGACATACACGGGCCTTACAATTCTTTTTAATTCCGGAAGTTTCCTGTAGAAAACAAAGGCTCCGGTTATACAGGTCAATCCTCCGGTAAGCATTGTCAGAGGTGTGCCGATGGCTTTGGCAAGGCTGCCGGCTATAAGACTTCCGAACGGCGCGGTGCCCATGATAGCCATTGTATAAAAGCTCATAACCCTGCCGCGCTTATCATCATCAGTGATGGTCTGGAGGATGGTGTTACTTGATGCTGTATGAAGCATCAATCCCAGTCCGGCTACAATCATGAGAACTATTGAAAGGGGGAAATAACTGGTAAAGGAAAGAATAACAAGTCCGATGCCAAAAAGCGCCGCAGCTGCAGGTATCAGCCTGCCAAGCTTAATAACCGTTTCGCGTGAGGCAAGGAAAAGCGCGCCAATCAACGCCCCAAAACCTGCTGCTCCCATAAGAAATCCAAAGGTACCCGAGTCTCCGTGGAGGACGTCCTTCGCAAAGACGGGCATAAGAAGCTGGTATGATGCTCCCATAAGGCTGATTATCCCCAGCAGAAGAATAAGGTGCCTGATGGGTGCAAAGCCAAAAGTGTAATTGAAACCTTCCTTCATCTCCGCGTAAAAACTACCGGATTCTTTTTTCACCTCCCTGTTTATGACCTGCATCTTAAGGAGAGAACCGATCACAAAAATATAGCTGACTGCATTTATCAGAAAGCAAATCCCCTCGCCGGTAGCGGCCAAAAGTAAACCGGCGATTGATGGCCCGATAAGACGTGCGCCATTGAACATCATTGAGTTCAGCGCTATGGCATTACCAAGGTCTTCCTTCTTTTCAACCATCTCTACCACAAAAGAATGCCTGGACGGAACGTCAAAAGCATTTATGCAACCCAATATTATACTTAGCATTACAATCTGCCATATCTGAATCATCCCGGTCAGGGAAAGGAAAGCAAGAACGGATGCCTGCACCAGCGAAAGGACCTGAGTTGTGAGAAGGACTTTGTATTTATTCAGCTTGTCGGTCATCACACCTGCAAATGGCGCCAGAAGGAAGGTCGGGATCTGGCCTGCAAAGCTTACAAGTCCGAGAAGAAATTCAGATCCGGTCATCCTGTAAACCAGCCAGGGTAAAGCGATGCGTTGCATCCATGTTCCGATAAGGGATATACTCTGCCCGGTAAAGAAGAGCCTGTAATTCCTGTATTGAAGCGAACGGAATATGGTATTTATTCTTGATGAAATGCTACTGTTATTTGTTCCCGTCAATCGCACTATCCATTAATTCATTCGTTAAAAGTATCACGGAAACCAATTCGTGCAATTCGGCGTATTCCGTGTTTTCTGTGGTGAAAAAGGATCTAAAATCACTTACACGCCCCTTTTTTACATCAAAACCTTCAGCAGGAAGAGGGCAATTATTACTATTATCGTAAGTGACGAGACCCCGATCGGAAACCAGACAGGAGCGATCCATGGAACCGGGATCAGAAACAGGACATCGATCGTTTTAAAGGTCGGAGGCCACTTGATCAGGATGTACAGCGACAGGTAGTAGAAAAGGTCCCAGAAAGCGAAGGTCCATAAAAAGAATATACCTCTTTCAATCCATGTACCGCCAACAAGAAGCGCTATTGCAACCAGCATGACAATTGTCGCCACCTCTCTTGATATTTCGATATTTAAATACCGTTTCGGGAACTTCCCGATTGATTCCTTATTTGAATCAGAATCGAGTATCCCGAGAACCTTCCGCAGATAGACGACAACCACGCCTTCGAAGTGCGCCATTGCAATACCGAAAACGGCAAGAATGAGGAGTTTGAATAGTATAGTATCCATTTTTAAACGGGTTTTAATAAAACCCTAAAATACTTCTTCTTAAAATATAGTGCAACATCTATAAGTCCGGTCATAACCGGTACTTCGATCAGCGAGCCGATATAACTTCGTCTGACTTCACATTTTTGATTTTATTTCCGAATCATAAAAATTAAGAAGAGTATCTTTTATATAGTCTCTTACCCTGCGAAACTCACTTAACACATACTCATCAGTACCTTCAATATGGGATGGATCTTCAAAAGCCCAGTGCTTCCGATGTGCTACTTTCCCGGGGAAGTAAGGACAAGCCTCCTTTGCCTCATCACACACTGTTATAACATAGTCCCACTCATAGGTTAAGTACATGTCAACAGGTTTTGGCACGTTTCCGCTTATGTCAAGCCCAACCTCTTTCAAAACCTTAATGGCTGTCCTGTTGACCTCTTTTGCGGGATTCGTCCCCGCAGAATGAACTTCAAGGTTCTTTTGAAATGATTGCAGTATTGCCTGAGCCATTTGGCTGCGGCAACTGTTGCCTGTACAAAGGATCAGTATTTTCATTTTATCTGATTTATCAGGATTTAATTTCTTCGAAAAGCATTAGTTTGCCCCAGTACAATCTTTTATCTGATCTTCATGGTTTGCAATCAGCTTCACCGGGGCAAGATCAATAATATCATCAGGACTTAATCCTGGCTTAAAAAACTTTCACTCAACTCATTTGAGCAGGAGAGAATCAACACTCTCTTTTATAACCGATGCAAACTTATCAGGTTTACCCTCGGCATACAGAAATCCTTCACTGGTAATGTTTATCTTCTGATCCCCTTTCACAATCAGAAGTGTCTGGCCATTAATTCCAAACTGGTCCCCCAGAGCTTTTCCTGCCTCCTCTTCAATGTTAAGGGCTGTAAAGTTTATTTTCCCCGAATTAACTTCTTCAGGATAAAGCATTTCAATATTTTTGCGTGCTTCTGATTCGATTGTTCTGCAAGTCGCACATCGCACCGTCATGTGAAAATAGTATACCTCAATATCGTTCCCTGAAACCTCTGCCGGAGTTTGGAGTTTTTGGGCCGTCTGGGACTGCTGCCTGCATGATACCACCAGTAACGAAATAAACAATAAGACTGTAAGAACCTTTCCTTTCATGGTTTAATTGGTTTTTAGGGTTAGTAACTGCCTGATCTCATCCGATGACGGCACCTGGCCTTTTACAACAATTTTTGTCATGACCTCGACTGTATTCTGGTATTTCGTCTAATTACGAAACAAAAGTATACATTTTTCCATTCCCGGCAACTTCGTGGTTATGTTTTTTTTACCAAAAATAAATTTTGCTCCCATCAAAGCATAATCAAGCCTTTTTTAACCGCAAAGGACGCTAAGAAGTCATTAATTGTGGATCAATACTTTCGAAGCTTTTCAAGATACATGTTAATATATTTCTCCTTTTCCTTTGTCCTGTATTGCATTATGTACCTCGGATGCTCAAGCGGCTCGACGGTTCCAAAGAACTTATATTCCAGATTGAGTTTTGAAAGGAATCTGAAGTTTTTACCAGTCCCGAGACAGAAGCAGACATCCGTTTCTATTCCGAATTCAAGTTGTTTTATAAGATTTTCAATTATGAAATTATGGATCGAATCGGCCAGTTTATCGCTGTCGTAATAATTGTAATTCAGATCGCTGCCGTTTTTCCCGGTAATGGTAAAACCCAGTGGGGAGACAGCGCTTATATAGAAATCAGAATAGAATTTAACCGGTCCACCGTACCTGTCGATCATATCATAGATAAAGACTGAAGATGTCTCATAAGTTTTAATTCCGGGAATTGAAAGTCCGCATTTTTCCTTAAGCCTTATGGAATCTGTAAACGGGATTCCGGTCACTCCTGCACCGAATCTTCCGGGATTTATACCCAGTATCAGATGCCTTTTCTTGTTGTCGGTATAAAATTTTTCATAAAATTGCGTTATAAGAGGTAATATGCCGGAATTTGTTCTGAATGGATTCATTACAGCAATTCCCGGAGGAAGCGGACCTTTAAAGTCAAGTTCCCGGCAGAAGGAAATTATTTTTTCGGCGAATGTTGACATAAGCATCAGGGTTTGGAACAGTAAAAATAGGTCTTCACCGGGAATTTAGTTTTACAGGATACCCAAAATTATTTAACTTTGAACACTTTTAACGGATAGACTTTAAGGTACCCGATGACGGAAAAGGAAGTTGCTAAACCCTGCGCCGATAAGCAGATCGCTTTTGACAAACGCTATTTGGAAATGGCTCTCATCTGGGCTCAGAATTCCTATTGCGTACAGGAGGCAGGTAGGTGCCCTTATTGTAAAGGAAAAAATGATTATCTCCGACGGATACAACGGGACACCGGCTGGTTTCGAAAATGTATGCGAAGATGAAAACAATGTCACCAAGCCATACGTTCTTCATGCAGAAGCCAATGCGATCACAAAAGTTGCCAAGTCGAACAATTCGAGCGAAGATTCAACGCTTTATGTAACCACTTCACCATGCATGGAGTGTTCCAAACTGATTATACAGTCAGGTATTAAAAGAGTAGTCTTCTGTAACCGGTATCATAAATCTGACGGCCTTGACCTGCTGAAACGGGCAGGAATTGAAATTGTATATATTGACCCTGAAAATGACATTTATGAAATACAATAATTCCACAAAAAGTGTTCTTCTTCCTCTTCTGCTGGCGTTATCGCTTGTTGCAGGCATTATGATAGGAATTTACCTCCCCCGGAAAAATACTTCCGCGCAGCAATCAGGTTTCAGGGTAAGAAATGACAAGATCAACAGCATTCTCAACATCATCGAATCGGACTATGTCGATTCCGTTAACCGTGGTGATCTGGTCGATGCGGCAATACCTGCAATCCTGAAGAAGCTCGATCCGCACTCGGTCTATATACCGGCAAAGGATCTTATACGGGCTAATGAACCATTACAGGGAAATTTCGACGGGATTGGAATATCATTTAACCTGCTTACAGATACAATACTGGTCATAAGCACAATACCTGGCGGACCTTCTGAAAAGCTCGGGTTGCTTGCGGGAGATAAAATTATCTATGTCAATGATTCCCTTGTTGCCGGACAGCGGCTGAGCGATGAGAAGGTAATGGGTATGCTCAAGGGACCAAGAGGGACGCTTGTGAAAATCAAAGTTCTGAGAAAAGGTTCCAGGGACCTGATCCCGTTTGAAATCACCCGTGATAAAATTCCGATCAACAGTGTGGATGTAAGCTATATGATAAATGATCATACCGGTTTTATCAGGATCAATAATTTTGCCATGACTACCTTTGACGAGTTCCTGAAAAGTCTGCGGGAACTCAAAAACAAAGGAATGACCGGCCTGATCCTTGACCTGCGTCAAAACTCGGGAGGTGTCATGGAGTCGGCCATTAAAATTGCTGATCAGTTCCTGAAAGAGGGTGAACTTATAGTTTATACAAAAGGGCGCTCCCAGCCAAAAAATGAAGCAAGGGCATCAGGCAACGGGGAATTTGAAACGGGAGACCTGGTGGTGCTTATTGATGAATGGAGCGCTTCTGCAAGCGAGATACTCGCAGGAGCAATTCAGGACAATGACCGGGGTACAATTATCGGCCGTCGCTCATTCGGGAAAGGACTGGTACAGGAACCCGTACCATTTGCTGACGGTTCGGGCATGAGGCTTACTATCGCCCGTTACTATACACCTACCGGCAGGTCAATTCAGAAACCTTATAATAACGGCTTCGATGAGTATTTTGATGATCTCAATGTAAGAATGGAACACGGTGAATTTGAAGTCCCCGACAGCATTCATTTTTCCGACTCACTGAAGTTTATTACCCCGGGAGGAAAAGTTGTCTTCGGGGGAGGCGGTATAATGCCTGATAAATTTGTTCCCGTCGACACATCGGGTCTTTCTCCTTATTTTCTGGCAGTCAGATCCCTGATCTACAGATTTTCACTGAACTTTACTGAAACACACCGGCAGGCGCTAAAACGATATACCGATGTAGCTGAAATGGAGAAATATCTTGACAAACAGGGGCTGCTCGAACAATTTACAGATTTTGCTTCAAAAAACGGGATCAAAAAGAATTCTGAAGACCTGAAGATCTCAGGAGCAATTATTCATACCCAGCTGAAGGCATATATTGCCAGGAATATATTAGACAACAGGGGATTTTACCCCATCTGGCAGGAGATTGACACTACCCTGAAATATGCCATCGGATATTTAAATTAGCCACTGGTAATTTTCCCGAGTCCGTTAATAAAGTCAGAAAGCAGCTTAAGGGATTTCTCCTCCTCTTCAATAAATCCCAGATGGCCGGTATTTTCAAGTATCTGCAATCTGGCATTTGCCGGAAGCCTTACTTTCTCCCGGACCTTTTCGCATGAGATATAATTATCATACCTCCCGAGTATCCAAAGGCAGGGAACTTTCCCCGCTTCCATTACTGAAAGTCTCGATGGCCTGCTTATCATTCCGTTAAGAACGCCGATGATACCTTCATCACTTAACCTGGAAGCGATATCCTTTGACCGCTGCAGGGCCTCTTTGAATTTAACAATATTGACATCTGCGAACATCTTTGAAACATTTTCCGGGTAAAGAAGGAATTTCTTGCCTGCCTTTACAACCGTTATTTCCCTTTCCCGCTTTTTAATCACTTCGGGGGTGTCAGCAAAAGGATGCGAATGAAATAGTGAATAACCCGTGAGCCGTTCAGGATAGTGTTCAAGAAATGCAAGCGAAATATATCCGCCAAGGGAGTGGCCTGTCAGAAAAACTTTCCTTATATTCAGGTTGTCGAGCAGGTCCCTTATCAATAATGCCAGAAAATCCATTGTATGGCATTCTCCGAAAATGGGGGATTGACCGTGCCCAGGCAGATCGACAGATATGACCCTGAATCTTTTTGCCAGTTTTTCGGCAAATCCGTTCCAGCTTGCCGATGATTCAAGATAACCATGGATCAGTACTATCGTGTCACCCTCACCGGAATCGGTATAGTAGAGTTTGCCTCCCTGGCAGTGAATGTAGTTATTCATTGATAAAATGCTTTAGGTAAAAATCCGATATGATAAATCGCATGTTACCTGATATAACATTTCAATAATAAATATAGTTATTTCGTGGAATTGTTAATATGTTTAAATAGTTTTAATTTTAGAAAATATTTTCTCCGGACTTAACCACCATCTTTAAATTAAATAACCAATGGATAGAGTTATTTATTCGTCTGTTGCCAAAAAATTTGTAATGGCACTGGCAGGAGTATTTCTTTTGCTATTTCTCCCGGTACATCTTTCAATAAACCTGTTGCTTCTCAAAAGCGACCCCGGGCCATTCAACAAGGCGGCCCATTTTATGGCGACCTTCCCTGTAATCAGGATAATTGAAGTTGTGCTTATTGCATCAATTCTCATCCATATTTCATGGGGTATCTACCTGCAGATCCAAAACTGGTTTGCAAGGCCTGTCCGCTACGCATCGCGCAATAAATCGGAAACCTTTTTCTTCTCAAGGTTCATGATCTGGACAGGAGCCTGCATTCTGACATACTTTATAATACATTTTACAAATTTCTGGTTTATCCGTCTGGGACTGGTACCGGGGGATCCTGATAACTTCTATTTGCTGGCGCATAACCTGTTCAGGAGCCCTGTTTACAATATAATCTATCTTACGGCATTTGTCCTTCTTGGCCTGCATCTTTTCCATGCTTTTACCTCTGCTTTCCAGACCCTGGGGTTAAATAACAGTATCTGGAAACCAATTCTCAATACCCTTGCGTGGGTCTATGCTATTGTACTTCCCCTGGGGTTTGCAACTATTTCAATCACACTCTGGCAATTCAGATAGAAATACAAAAAATATGGATAAACTAAATTCCAGGATACCCGATGGTCCGCTTGCCCAAAAATGGACCAGGTACAAGAATTCTGTCAGACTGGTAAACCCGGCCAACAAAAAGAAGCTTGAAATAATAGTCGTCGGCACCGGATTATCAGGCGCCTCCGCTGCTTCAGCCCTTGGCGAGCTCGGTTACAGAGTAAAGAGTTTCTGTTATCAGGATTCTCCCCGGAGGGCGCATTCCGTTGCAGCCCAGGGCGGCATAAACGCTGCAAAGAACTATCATAACGACGGCGACAGTGTCTTCCGGCTCTTTTATGACATGATCAAGGGAGGTGATTTCAGGTCACGTGAAGCCAATGTTTACAGGGCGGCGGAAGTAAGCAATGACGTCATTGATCACTACACGGCCGTCGGAGTTCCGTTTGCCCGCGACTACGGAGGAACCCTCGAAACACGTTCTTTCGGAGGAGTCCAGGTCTCAAGAACCTTCTACGCAAGGGGACAGACCGGCCAGCAATGCCTGCTTGGCTGCTATTCCACCCTCAGCAGACAGATCCAACAGGGAAATGTAGTCATTTATCCAAGAAGGGAATTGCTCGACATCGTTTTAATCGATGGAAAAGCAAAAGGGATCATTACACGCAATCTCGTTTCGGGAGAAATTGAACGACATAAGGCTCATGCCGTCGTTCTGGCAACCGGCGGTTACGGGACCATCTATTACATGTCGACGCTGGCAGTCAATTCCAATGCCTCGGCAGCATGGAAAGCCCATAAAAAAGGTGCATACTTTGCCAATCCAAGTTTTATCCAGATCCATCCTACAAGTGTCCCTCAGCTCAATGAGTTCCAGTCAAAACTTACGCTTATGTCGGAATCCCTCAGAAATGACGGGCGTATCTGGGTTCCCAAAATCAAGGGCGATAAGCGCCCGGGCAACTCAATCCCCGAAGAAGAGCGCGACTACTATCTCGAACGCAGATATCCCACTTTCGGAAACCTGGTACCAAGGGATGTTGCTTCGAGAGCAGCAAAGGAGAGATGCGATGAAGGCTTTGGCGTTGGAGAAACCGGGCTGGCAGTGAACCTCGATTTCAGGGATGCCATCAAAAAACAGGGAAAGAAAGCTATCGAAGATAAATACGGGAACCTCTTTGATATGTATAAGACTATAACGGGGATCGATTCCTATGAAGAGCCAATGAGGATCTATCCGGCCGGCCATTATACAATGGGAGGTCTGTGGGTCAACTATGAGCTGATGACTACTATCCCCGGACTTTATGCAATCGGCGAAGCCAATTTTTCAGATCACGGTGCAAACCGCCTGGGTGCCGCTTCCCTTATGCAGTCAACCGGCGACGGATATTTCATCCTGCCCAATACCATAAGTAACTACCTCGTTGATGAACTGGGCGCTCCGGCTGTAAAAACCGATAGTCCTGAATTTACAGAGGCTGAAAGAGCTTCTGTGGAGCGCCTCAATAAGCTGATTTCAATAAGAGGTAAGCAGACAGCTTCATCCTTTCATAAACGGCTGGGCAAGATAATGTGGGATTATTGCGGAATGATACGCAATGAAGCGGGGTTAACAAAAGCTCTCGGACTGGTGCGTGACCTGAAAGAAGAATTCTGGAAGGATCTGGCAATCCCCGGTACAATTTACGAGCTTAATCCTGAGCTTGAAAAAGCAGGCAGGGTAGCTGATTATTTCGAGCTTGCCGAGCTCCTGATAAAGGACGCACTTGAGAGAAAGGAATCGTGCGGCGCTCATTTCAGGGAGGAGTATCAGACTCCCGAAGGGGAGGCACAGCGGAATGATGCAAAATACGCCTACGTGGCAGCCTGGGAATACACGGGAGAAGGTAAACCGCCTGTGGTCCACAAGGAGGAACTTAAATTCGAAGAGGTGGAACTCAAGGTAAGAAGCTATAAGTGACGGAAGACAGAAGACCAAAGACCGAAGACAATTTAAAGTAAAAAGAAATACGTATTAAAAGTTCAGCATTAGACCTCTCCGCAAACCCCTCCCCCAGAGGGAGGGGCTTTCCGTACTCTAGTGGGAGAGGGGGATCGATGAAGTGAGAGCCGGACCTAAAAAGACATATTAAAATAAAAAGAAATACGTATTAAAAGACATATTAAATTTAAAAGAAATACGTATTAAAAGACATATTTAATTTAAAAGAAAGCGTATTAAAAGACATATTAAACTCGCGACTTAAATCCGCAGGAAAAGACTTCCCGATCTTCGGGAAAGAAAGATCGAGGGATGAGGCCAGGCCAATTAAAAGACATATTGAATTGAATTAGCTTAAAGATCCTCATATGAAACTCTTATTAAAAATATGGCGCCAGAAGGATGCAAAAGCCACTGGTTCTTTCGTAACATACAATATGGATAACGTGTCGCCGGAGATGTCTTTTCTGGAGATGCTCGATGCGCTTAACAAAAAGCTTGTGGAAGAGGGCAAAGAACCTGTTGCTTTCGACCACGACTGCCGTGAAGGTATTTGCGGTTCGTGCGGAATGTTCATCAACGGTCATCCCCATGGACCGGTGCCCGCTGTCACCACCTGCCATCTCTCAATGAGGCATTTCAGGGATGGTGAGACTATCTGGGTTGAACCCTGGAGAGCAAAGCCGTTCCCGGTAATAAAAGATCTTATTGTCGACAGAAGCGCCTTCGATAAGATCCAGGCTGCAGGTGGATTCATATCAGTTAATGTGGGAGGTGCTCCGGAGGCGAATTCCATTCTTGTACCAAAAAAGAAATCGGATGCTGCTTTTGATGCTGCAATCTGCATCGGTTGCGGGGCATGCGTTGCTGCATGCAAAAATGCATCTGCAATGCTGTTTGTCTCCGCCAAGATCTCCCAGTATGCTTTGCTACCTCAGGGAAGGGTCGAGGCTAAACAGCGTGCAAGGGCTATGGTTGCAAAGATGGATGAGGTCGGATTTGGCAACTGCTCCAATACCGGGGCATGCGAAGCCGAATGCCCGAAACAGATAACCCTTGTGAACATAGCCAGGCTCTTCAGGGAATACTA
Organism: uncultured Bacteroidales bacterium; assembly: GCA_963806555.1. Taxonomy (GTDB): domain Bacteria; phylum Bacteroidota; class Bacteroidia; order Bacteroidales; family VadinHA17; genus LD21. Next base: position 144,915 of record CAWDYR010000015.1, read on the forward strand.
CAAGGCTTTCTGATTTTTAGCCCACTTCAAAATAAATAACCCTTTTATGAAGAAAATAACCCTCCTTCTCATTTCCATTTTTTTTATTCCGGCACTTTGGGCACAAACCATTATCAGCCGCGATCCTGAAATCACCAGGATGGTCGATGAGATCTCAAAAGAAAGGATAGAACAGTATGTCCGCAAGCTTGTAGGCTTTCACACCCGCCACAACCTGAGTGTTCAGAACGATCCGGCCAGGGGTATCGGGGCAGCATGGAACTGGATTAAAACTGAAATGGAGAAAAGTATCCCTGCCTCAGAAGGACGGCTGGAGGTGAAATTTGAAGAATATATTGTCGGTGGTCAGGGTCAGAGAATACCAACAGCCACGAACCTTAAAAATGTTATTGCAACACTCAGGGGCACTGATCCGCTGGATGACAGAAAGATATTAGTAAGTGCTCACCTCGATTCAAGGGCAGCAACAGATAGTGACAACACCGGTTTTGCCCCGGGCGCTAATGATGACGGATCAGGTATTGCAGCAATACTTGAGCTTGTAAGGATAATGTCGTCACGGAAATTCCCCGCAACCATAGTGTTCATGGCATTATCAGGTGAAGAACATGGCCTTTATGGCGCCAGGCAGATGGCAGCCAGGGCAAAGGAGGAGAAATGGAATATTATAGCAATGCTCAATAACGATATGATAGGTAACAGCGGATCGAGCGAAACACTGCTGAACGACAATATGCGGGTCAGGGTGTTCAGCGAGGGTGTACCGGCTTATGAAACGGAGCAGATGACAGCGCTGAGGAAATACACTTCGGGAGAAAATGACGGCAAAGCCCGCCAGCTTGCACGTTATATCAAGGAATCAGGTGAAAGGTATGTCGATCAGCTCAACATAACTCTTGTATTCCGGAACGACAGGTTCGGAAGGGGCGGCGATCACTCCCCATTCTGTCAGGAAGGATTTACAGCAGTGCGGATTTGTGAATTTAATGAGAATTATGACAGGACCCACAAGATCCCGGCAATTGTTAACGGGATCCAGGAAGGCGACCTGCCGGAATATGTTGATTATGAATATGTAAGGAAGAATGCCGGAATGAATCTTGCAGCCATTGCCAATCTTGCCCTTGCGCCATTTGAACCTACCGGTTGCGGAATTGTGGCAGGCGGATTAACAAATAAAACCACACTACGCTGGCAAGCGCCGGGAAAAGGTGTTAAGCCTGCAGGCTATTATGTCCTTGTCAGGGAAACATACCAGCCGCTATGGGAGAAAAAGATATTTGTTGAAGGTACGGAAGCAACCCTTCCTTATTCAAAAGACAATTATTTTTTCGCGATTCAGTCGGTTGACGGATACGGACACGAAAGCCTCGCAGTTTTCCCGGGGCAGGTAAGGCGGCCATCAAACTAAAGCCGGCCTCTTCCGGCGCCCAAAACCCCCTGCCCAAAACACTGTACCCTCAGGAACAGGTTGCCTCTACGTCTTTTACGGTTTTTGGTATCGGTTTGCCGAGCAGCTTGTGCCCCTTTTCGACAATCACAACATTATCTTCAATCCGTACGCCTCCGAAATCCCTCCAGCTGTCGAGCTTACTATAGTTTATGAACTCACTGAATTTCCCCTCAGCTTTCCACATATCAATAAGCTCCGGGATGAAATAACAACCGGGTTCCACTGTAAAAACGTGTCCCGGTTTATAAGGAAGCGCAAACCTTAAATAGGCCAGTCCAAACTGATCGCTACGTTTGACCTCATCGTTATACCCGATAAAATCTTCGCCCAGCGCCTCCATATCATGCACATCAAGGCCCATCATGTGACCCAGCCCGTGAGGCATAAAGAGAGCATGTGCTCCGGCTGCAACAGCCTCATCTGTATCACCAGTCATCAGGCCAAGTTCTTTAAGGGAGGCTGTTATTATTTTACACCCGTTAAGATGGAGGTCGCGGTTCGACATTCCAGGCCTGGCGGCTTTGATCGACTCAATGTTTGCTTTCAGGACGACCTCATAGATTTCCTTCTGCTGCCGGTTGAATTTACCCCCTACAGGAGTAGTTCGTGTTATGTCGGATGCATAATGCAATTCCGTTTCGGCGCCTGAATCATTAACCATCATCCTTCCCTTCTGCAGAATATTTCCATGGTTATGATTGTGAAGTGTCTGTCCGTTAATGCTCAGAATCACCGGGAATGCAGGTCCGTAGCCTTTCGAAAGTGCAATGCCTTCGATTATGCCAAAAATTTCCTGCTCCTTAATACCCGGTTTGCACATTTTCATTGCAGTAACGTGCATATCGTAAGCAATCCTTATTGCTTTTTCAATTTCCTCAATTTCAACCTGCTCCTTGATCGAACGCATTGAGATGACAGCCTTTGCAAGGTCGGTTGACGCAATGGTTTTCATCTGACATGGATTCTCCCGCAGGAGTTTCCCCAGGGTCATTTTTGTTTCGCCTCTGTAAGGTGGAAGGAAATGGATCTTCCTCTTTTTGGAAACAGCAGCCTTTACGATACTTTCCAGGTTCGCCATTGGAGCCGTATTTGTTATTCCGGCTTTTAAGGCAAGTTCCTTTACCCTGGGCTGGGGACCCATCCAGACTATATCATCAACGGTGACGTCATTGCCATAGATCCAGTCTTTTCCAGAATCAAAATCCATCAAACCGGTGAATCCGGGGAGATCAATGCCGAAATAGTAGAGAAAATCACTGTCCTGTCTGAAATGGTATGTGTTTGCAGGATAGTTCATCGGCGCCTCTTCGCTGCCGATGAATAAACCGAGTCCCGACTTCATGAGCTTGTGAAGGGCAGTTCTCCTTTTTACATAAACTTCGCTTTTAAACATAATTTGTATCTTTTTTTTAATTATTTATAGAACTCTTTTTTTAACCTGGAATGATCGGACTTTTCAAGCAGCTTCGGGTAAGGCTATCTGTTTCCACGGGTCTGTTTAAAACCTCCCTTTGTGACCCATTGGAGGACCTTTGTGTACTTAGTGGTAAAAAAATAAATCCATTAACCCTGCCTATCGGCAAACAGGCACAAAGGATCGCAAAGTTCGCACTAAGGTACACAAAGGGCTCTATAATTTAACTTCTTTTTCAGGTTATTCTTTTTGGGGCTATATCATTCTTTAGTGAGGGACTACTAAGGCACCATTTACAGGAGAGTATTCTCACCTTTCTGTTTATTTCCTGAAATATTTGATATGCGGACTGTATAGATCGGGATGATACATTTCCGGAAATTTTATCAACAGGTTAATCAAATAAATATCAATTCAGAACGTTTTAATAATCAGTAGAATTAATTTGCGAATAGAAATTATTGTTAATAAAACTTTATTATATTCGCAACAGAGTTATCAACACATTATTAACACCAACCTGACGATATGCCTTACAGAAGACTTCCCAACACTGATGCGGCCCGTATCAGGGCAATGAGAATTGCTCTCGAAAAAGGGAGAGATGTTCCTCCAAACCAGATGGCCTTTTCACCCAAAAATATTGTCCGGCTGCAGGGATTCCTTCCCCGTTTTGAGAATATGATACAGATGCAACGTCAGTCTTATGCCTCACAGAATAATAAAAACAAGGACTATGCTGAGATTATAAAAAAGGCAAGATTATACCTCACTCATTTTGTCAGGGTTATGAATATGGCAATCTTCAGGGGGGATCTTCCTGTCGAATCAAGGGCATTTTACGGACTGGCAACGAACGAATCAACTGTCCCTTCATTAAATACTGAAAATGAGCTCATAAGCTGGGGCAAACGAATAATAGAAGGAGAAGAATACCGCATCAGGAAAGGTGGTTGTGCGATAACGAATCCCACGATAGCGGTTGTAAAAGTAAGATATCAGAATTTCCTTGAAGCATGGAACTTTCAAAAAACACTTGCTAAACGGACTCTCGATTACACCGAAAAGAATTACGAACTCAGGAAAGAAGCTGATGATATCATTATTCAGATCTGGAATGAGGTTGAAAATACTCACAGCACACTCCCCGAAGAAAAGAGGATGGCAGAAAGTGAAAATTATGGCATTGTCTATTTTTACAGAAAAAACGAACTGAACAAAGCTTCTGAGGCTACCGAAGCACAAAGCAGTATCTGGCCGTAATAAAAATCAGTTTGACAATCGGAAATATAACACTTGGAGCATACCCTTTGTTCCTTGCGCCGATGGAGGATATTACAGATCCTTCATTCCGGATGATCTGCAAGATGAACGGGGCAGATTTCATGTACACCGAGTTCATCTCGTCCGACGGACTTATCCGGGAGGGGAAGAAAAGTGTCAAGAAACTCGATATATATGACTTTGAACGACCTATTGGCATTCAGCTCTACGGCCACCTTGTTGAGGCAATGGTTGAGGCAGCCATGATAGCTGAAGAATCGAAGCCCGAACTGATTGACATAAATTTTGGCTGTCCTGTTAAAAAGATTGCCAACAGGGGAGCCGGTGCAGGCATGCTGAGAAATATCCCGCTGATGATCAGTATGACTTCAGCAATTGTAAAAGCAGTGAAATTGCCGGTAACGGTTAAGACCCGGCTTGGCTGGGACGATGAAACAAGGAACATAGTAGAAATAGCGGAGAGGTTGCAGGATACCGGTATAAGTGCACTGACCATCCATGGCAGAACCCGGAACCAGCTTTACAAGGGCCGCGCCGACTGGACACTCATCGGTGAGGTAAAAAATAATCAGAGAATGACGATCCCCATTATCGGGAACGGTGATATTGACGGCCCGGTAAGAGCGAAAGAAATGTTCACAAGGTATGGTGTCGACGGCATCATGATCGGGCGCGCTACCGTAGGCCGACCCTGGATATTCCGCGATATCAGGCATTATATCAATACCGGTGAATTGCTGCCGGAGCCTACAGTTTCGGAAAAAGCTGACCTTGCACTCCTCCACCTTGACAAATCGCTGACTTACAAGGAGGGAAAGAAGGCAATCTATGAAATGCGGAGACATCTCTCAAACTATTTCAAGGGATTGCCGGATATCAGGGAAACACGTCTGAGGCTTGTCACATCCACCGAAGTCGATGAGATAAAGGATATTATAAATGAGATCCGCGTGAAATGGGGCGACTACCGGAGTGACGACAAAACGTCGGTATATGGTGTCTGATCCTGCGCTTTTGCAGCCTCAACCTTGCTGAAAAGAGCGGAAAAGCTTTTCCATTTGAAAATTGCCCTGAGTATCAGTATGAAAATAATTCCTGTAAATAAATAGAGCTATAAGCTCAGTCCAGGGGTAAACATTTTGTTGCTCATAGACCGCAGCCGTCTGCAGAGCTGAAGAATCGTGAGTAACCATTATGCACAGGAATATATTATTGGCGGCATGAGCTCCTGCTGATGCTTCAATTCCGTCATCGAGAATTGTTATGATCCCGAAAACCAGTCCAAAAAGGACATATTGGGGCATCATTGTAAAAAATCCAAACTCCTCAACTTCAGGATTAAATGAGTGCATTATCCCGAACAACAGTGAAGTTACAAGTAACGGAAGCCACCTGTTGGCCGCTAGCACTGAGAATCCCTGCATAAGGTACCCTCTGAAGATAACCTCTTCAAATGCTGCCTGGAACGGGACAAAGATTACTGAAACCAGAACAAGACCCATAAGTGTGACTGAGGTATTGTTCAGGGTGAAATTTGAGGGATCAGCTTTCAGATAGATAAAGAGATAAACCGCTGACAGGATCAGCCAAACCAGACCCGAAATAAAAAATCTGTTCCATCTGATAGATCCTGTTCCGTTTACTGTCATTTTAAATGTCCTGTTATTCAAAGGCTTAATGACAAAGATAAAGGTCAGCAATGCTGCCAGAAACGGAAATAGCATTACAAAAAGTCCCAGGTTGGGTTCGAGCCCCAGAACACTGAGGTCAGTTGGATTTGCTGCTATCTCTGATATCACTGCCGGATCCGATGATGCTTTCAGAAAATAAGCCACCAAAAGAGGTATGGCGCCTATGGTATTTGAAGCCACAAGAACCGCCACAACCATAACGATATACCTCCAGAGATTATTTCTGCCTGTAAAAGAGGATTCAAGATGGTTCATAGTCAATAATTATAAATCGGATGTTAGCTCTTTTGGGGTGGTCGATTGAATAGTGTAATCCTATGCTCTCCTTTCGGGCAGTGGCCATCTTTATAATAAGGTATCCGATATTGATGATGTTACGGAGCTCACAAATCTTTTTAGAGATCAGCGATCGCTTGAAGAGGCTTTCGGTTTCATTATACAGGATCTCGAGGCGGACCATTGCTCGCTGAAGCCGCAGGTCGGACCTTACGATACCTACATAAGTGCTCATTATCATCTGTACCTCCTTCAGACTCTGTGTAATAAGCACCATCTCCTCAAGGTGGGTAGTGCCCTTGTAATCCCAGTCCGGCATTTTTTCTTCAAAGCCAAGTTCACTTAACCGGTTACCCGAATGCATTGCTGCCCGGTATGCATACACTGCGGCTTCGACGAGTGAATTGGAAGCGAGCCTGTTTGCTCCGTGAAGTCCTGTGGATGAGGCCTCGCCAAGGGCATAAAGCCTGTTTATGTTGCTCTGGCCGTCGGTATCCACCTTTATTCCTCCGCACGAATAGTGGGCTGCCGGGACAACAGGTATTAGGTCTTTCGTTATGTCTATTCCCCGCTGGAGGCAGTGTTCATATACATTCGGAAAATGATCCTTCAATCCGGCAGGCTCGAGATGAGTGCAATCGAGCCAGACATGGTCATCGCCCCAGATCTTCATCTCGTTGTCGATAGCCCTGGCCACAATATCCCTTGGAGCAAGTGATTCGCGGTTGTCATATCTTTTCATGAATTTTTCACCGGAAAGATTCTTCAGAACGGCGCCGTAGCCGCGTAAGGCTTCAGTTATCAGGAAGTTAGGCCTCTTTTCGGGATCATATAATGCCGTGGGATGAAACTGGATGAACTCCATGTTCTCGATGGTACCCTTTGCCCTGTAGACCATTGCTACTCCGTCGCCGGTAGCTATCTCCGGGTTTGTTGTTGTAAGGTACACATTCCCAAGTCCTCCGGTTGCAACAACAGTGATCTTTGAAAGAAAGGTCAAAACTTTCTTATTTACAAGGTCGGCCACATAAGCCCCATAGCAGTTTAAACCGGGGTAATTCCTTTTCACCTCAATACCAAGGTGATGCTGGGTAAGAACCTCAATTGCAAAGTGCTGTTCATAAACTTCTATGTTCGGATTGTTTCTTACCTTCTCCATCAGGGTTTTCTGTATCGCCTCACCTGTCCTGTCCTTTGCGTGAAGAATTCTCTTCTCAGTGTGACCCCCCTCCCTTGCAAGGTCATAGGTTTCATCCTCCTTTTTGTCGAAGGGAACTCCGAACTCTATAAGATCCTTAATCCTTTCCGGAGCTTCATGAACCACGAGCCTTACTACTTCCTCGTTACAAAATCCATCGCCTGCTATGAGGGTGTCCCGTATGTGTTTTTCGAAGTTATCCGGTTCACTGAACACAGCTGCTATTCCACCCTGGGCATAACGTGTATTCGAATTATCAAGCGTTGATTTGGTAACTACTGTGACCTTGCCGAACCCGGATGCCTTCAATGCAAAAGTCAATCCTGCAATCCCTGATCCAATGACAAGAAAATCTGTCCTCTTCTTCATAATCTCTTCTGCGGTTAAGAGGCCTAAAGATACAAATAGATTTGATGAAATGTAGGGAACAAGGGAAGCCTGGGTTTCTTCCTCCGCTTTCTCTGCCTCCCCTGCCCCCCGCCCCCTGCTCCCTGCTTCTTCCCCTGTGCTCTGAGCCCTGTGCTCTGCGCCCTGAGCCCTGAGCCCTGAGCTTCTTCCCCCCTGTGCTCTGCGCCCTGAGCCCTGATGCCTTCTTCCTTCCCTGTGCCCTGCAGCCGCTTTGTAAAACAAAACAATTTCCCTTACATTTGCTCTCCGCGAAACAAACTAAAATTGGCTATGGCTCAGGAAGATGTTTTTAAAAAGCTGGTTGCTCATTGCAAGGAATATGGTTATGTCTTTCCGTCAAGCGAGATATATGACGGATTAAGCGCCGTATATGATTATGGTCAGTACGGGGTTGAGCTTAAAAACAATATTAAAAAATACTGGTGGGACAGCATGGTCCTGCTGAATGATAATATTGTCGGCCTCGATTCTGCAATATTCATGCATCCCACGATCTGGAAGGCTTCCGGTCACGTCGATGCGTTCAATGATCCTCTTATCGATAACAAAGATTCAAAGAAAAGATACCGGGCAGATGTTCTTATAGAAGAGCACATTGCGAAGATCGAGGATAAAATAACAAAGGAGGTTGACAAAGCCAGGGAGAGATTCGGCGATGCATTCGACGAAAAGAAATACAGGGAGACAAATCCCAGGGTACTGGCAAACCAGGTTAAACTGGATGAACTGAATACCCGTTTTTCAAAAGCAATGAATGAGACCAATCTCGCTGAGCTGAAGCAAATAATTATAGATAACGAGATCGTTTGCCCTATTTCCGGCAGCAGGAACTGGACGGATGTGAGGCAGTTCAACCTGATGTTCTCAACCGAGATGGGATCCACACTTGAAGGAGCGAACAAGGTTTACCTGCGCCCTGAAACAGCCCAGGGAATATTTGTCAATTTCTTGAATGTGCAGAAAACAGGAAGGATGAAGATCCCCTTTGGAATTGCACAGATCGGCAAGGCATTCCGAAATGAAATTGTAGCAAGGCAGTTCATCTTCAGGATGAGGGAGTTTGAGCAGATGGAGATGCAGTATTTTGTTCAGCCCGGTTCCGAACTTGAGTGGTTCAGACACTGGAAAGAGGTCAGGATGAACTGGCATAAAGCCCTTGGCTTCGGAGATGAGAATTACCGTTTCCACGACCATGTTAAGCTCGCTCATTATGCAAATGCGGCTACCGATATCGAATACAGATTCCCGTTCGGTTTTAAGGAAGTTGAGGGAATACATTCAAGAACGGATTATGACCTTAAACAGCATCAGCAGTACAGTGGTAAAAAGATGCAATATTTCGATCCTGAAAAGGGAGAATCATATATCCCATTTGTTATTGAAACATCCATCGGGGTCGACAGAATGTTCCTGCAGGTGATCTCCGCTGCGTATGCTGAGGAGGAACTTAAGAAGGAGGATGGCAGCTCAGATACACGTGTGGTATTGCGATTGCCATCAAACCTGGCCCCTGTCAAGCTTGCCGTTATGCCTCTTGTCAAAAAGGACGGGCTGCCTGAGATAGCGGAGAAAATTGTCCATGACCTGAAGTTTGATTTCAACTGCCAGTATGACGATAAGGATTCAATCGGAAGGCGCTACCGCCGGCAGGATGCCATCGGTACTCCATATTGCATCACAATTGACCATCAGACACTTGAAGACCAGACTGTTACAATCAGGTACCGGGATTCAATGCTGCAGGAAAGGGTAAGCATCCCGGGATTAACTGATATAATTGCCGAAAAAGTAAGCATCAGGACCCTCCTGAAAAAATTCTAGGATGAAAAAGGTCCTGATAATCACCTACTACTGGCCTCCGGGATCCGGAGCAGGAGTGCAGCGGTGGCTTAAATTTTCAAAGTACCTCCCCGCATACGGCTGGGAGCCGGTTATTCTTACAATAGATCCCGGCTATGCCACATATCCTGCGCTCGACAATACGCTTACCGATGAAGTGCCTCCCCGGTTAAAAGTTCATAAAACAAAAGCAACAGATTATTTCAGGCTATACAGCAGGGATAAAAAAAGGATTCCTTCCTCCGGTTTTGCTATTGACGAAGGAAAAGGCCTTTTCAGCTGGCTGTCGAAATTTATAAGGGGAAATTTTTTCATACCTGATCCGCGAAAAGGGTGGAACAGGTATGCCTTCATGAAAGCTTGTGAATTAATTGAAAAGGAGGAGATCAGGAATGTAATAACAACAAGCCCGCCCCACTCCACACAGCTTATCGGCCTGAAACTTAAAAAGAAATACCCTGATATTAAATGGATTGCCGACCTGAGGGATCCCTGGACCGATATCTATTATTATGACAGGTTCCATCCTACTGCTCTTTCCAGAATGGTCGATTTAAACTATGAGAAAAGTGTGCTGAAATCCACAGATGCTATAATAACCGTTGGGGCATCGCTTAAAGAACTGTTTGCTTCAAAGATCCACGGGTTAAGAGAAAAAATTGAAGTGATTTCCAACGGTTATGATGCAGAAGATTTTACAGATCTGACTGGTCCAATCCCGGGATATTTACGATCTCATATACGGGCACACTATCCGATTCATATCCTGTCACAGGATTACTTAAAGCCCTGGAGGTTTTTGAGAATGAAAAAACCGATTTCAGGCTGAGGTTCGTGGGTATGGTCTCGTCACAGCAAAGGGAGAACATTTTAAAATCCTGGTCAGGAACAAAGACGGAGTTCATTCCGTATACCAGTCATGCAACAGCTATAAAACACATGCTTGATTCCACGGTGTTGCTGCTTATTATACCTGATCATCAGACAAATAAAAGTATAATCACCGGCAAGCTCTTTGAATATCTGGCGTCGGGAAAGCCAGTGATCTGCCTGGGGCCGGTTGACGGGGATGCGGCACGGATACTCAGGAAGCGGGCATGGGAGAGCGTTTTGATTATCTATGATTCAAAGGGCATTTCTAAATACCTAAAAGTTCTGATTTCAAATCCGGAAATATCTGAAAAAATTTCTCCTTCAATTTACAGCAGGGAAAACCTGGTGAAAAGAGTTGTTACATTATTAAGTTGAGATTTTTAACCGCAGAGGACGCAAAGGAGAGACGCAAAGTTCGCAAAGGGCTGAATTTATGTGTTTTAGCTTTGCGTTCTTTGCGACAACTTAGCGTTCTTTGCGAGTTAAAAAGAACCCTTTCAACAGGGGGAAGTCTTAGTGGATTTCATAGTGCAAATCATTTCTCTGTTCCGGTAAAGAATATTTACCTTTATTGTGAATAAGTTACCAATTCATATCCAAAGATGAATATCGGAGTCGTAGTTGACAACGATCTTAATAACGACAAACGGGTTCTGAGGGAAATTGATATCCTCAGGGAGACCGGTTATGAGGTCTTCGTTCTTTGCTTCGGATTCACCAGTAAAGTCTACATCCGGGTTGAGGGAGTAAGTATAACCAGGATCAGGATCAGCAGAAAACTAAAGAACATATTGTTTTTCTTCCTGAACTTCATCCCTGTTTATGAGTATATATGGGCATCTTCCATAAAAAAGTTCATTAAAGCCAACAATTTACAGGTATTGCATGTCCATGATCTCTACATGGCAAAAGCAGGCCGGATGGGGATTAAAAAATCAGGGAAAGTGATCCCGATGATCCTTGACCTTCATGAAAATTATCCTTATGCTGTCACAACCTACAACTGGACGAAAGGGAGATTGCGGTCACTTTTTTCTCAACCGTTAAAGTGGCAGAAAAAAGAAAAAGAATACCTTGGTTATGCTGACAGAATTATTGTTCTCAGCGAAGATTTCAGGGATACCCTTACAGAACGGTATCCGGAACTCCCAAAAGCTCTGTTTACGGCGCTGCCAAATGTTCCCGATCTTGCACAGGCAGAACTGAACAGACCTGTTACACCGGCTGTAAGTTTTGAAAGAAAGGGTCCTGTTCTCTTCTATTTTGGTGTTGTTGCTGAAAGAAGGGGAATTTTTGATGTCCTCAGTGTGTTTGAACAACTTTCAGCAGAAAATCATCCATCGGTTCTTCTGATTATCGGTCCTGTCGATAAAAAAGACAGCCGGAGATTTTTTAAAATAATAAATTCAGAACAACTTCATGACAGGGTCAATTACATACCATGGATAGATGGTTCAGAACTGCCAGCATATCTTGAAATAACGGATATCTGTCTGGCCCCTTTCCAAAAGAATCCGCAGCATGAATCGGGAGTGGCTAATAAGATTTACGACTATATGCTTGGTAAGAAACCTGTGATTGCTTCCGACTGCAAGCCACAAAAGAGGCTTATAGAGAAGTACCATTGTGGAATAATCTATTCAAGCCTGCCAGGAGCTTAAATCGGCAATTGAAAAACTATCGGATGATCCCCTCCTTGGAAAGCAGATGGGTGAAAACGGTTATAATGCGGTTGTTAATCATCATAACATGGGATTATTAAAGGAAAGGTTAATCACACTCTACAAAGAAATTTTACCTTAGTTAATTTTAAAATAGAGATTACCGGTTGATGAAGTTTTCACATTTTATTATTACCCAGTTCAACCTGAGGAATTTTCCTCTTTCAAATAACAAAGAGTATGAAAGCCGGGTGAAATGGACGAGGAACAGGATCACGCTTTTCAGGGAATATTGCCTGCCATCGGTTTTAAATCAGAGCAGCAGGGAATTCACCTGGCTATTATATTTTGATTCTGACACCCCTGAAGAATTTAATGACTTTATTATCAGTCTGCGTGCATTTTCTTTTATCAGTATATGTTATTGCAGTGGCGTTGAGGATTTTAACAAAAATTACATCAGTGAAGTCAGGAAGAGGACCGGGAAGGCCAGATGGGTAATAACTACCAGGATCGACAATGACGACTGCCTGCATAAAGATGCCGTTAAAATAATTCAGTCCAATTTTACTGAGAAACACAAATATCTGATATCGCTTGCCTCAGGATATATTTTAAACACGGTTGACAAAACACTTTCACATTATTTCTATCCCATGTCTCCGTTTATAAGCTTGATTGAAGATTCTGAAATTGAAACTGCAGGCGTATTTGAAAAAATCCACACAAAATGGGACAGCCTGCGATTGTTTGTTGTCAGGGAGATCTGGCTGGAATGGTTCAATAAAGAGGCAAGGATGTCCCGCTTCATCCTGAAAAAACCAATGTGGATCCAGACGGTTCATGGCGAAAATGTAAGCAACAGCTTTTTCAGAGGTTTCCCGGTGATAAGGAAAAAGACCTCAGCGATTTCTCAGTTAATTTAACGACCAACAAATTGCCGTTTAAAATTATAGGGAAATATTACAATTATGTGATGTGGAAAAGATACATGAAAGCCGTGATAGTCAAACTGATATTGAACAGATAACTAATTGGGTTGCAGGTTGCGGGTTGCAGGTTGCAGGTTGCGGGTTGCAGGTTGCAGGTTGCAGGTTGCGGGTTGCGGGTTGCGGGTTGCGGGTTGCGGGTTGCGGTTGCGGGTTGCCGGGTTGCAGGTTGCAGGTTGCGGGTTGCGGGTTGCGGGTTGCGGGTTGCGGGTTAAACAGAGGAACTGGAGTTAAGTAGCATTTTAATGAAGTATTCAGGCAAATATTTAAGAGAGAAGTCCCCAAAAGTATATTTTTATCTTGTCGCATTGATAAATTCTGTAAGGAGGGTGACAAGTCCATACACAATTTATATCACTGACAGCCTGGGAGGTAGTTTTAAGGAGTACCTGGCCGGAGAGGGCATGATGGGCAGTATCCCGGAATTAAAAAGAAATCTTGATAAGGAATCTGTTGAAACAATTGACGTTATTGTTCAGCGGCTTTTAAATTATCCCGACGAACGCTTTAAGCACAGGATATCAAGGCATAAGGAGATTATCGGCGGTCGGCTGCCAGTGGAAGAAGAGCCTGAAAAAGAGGCTTATTAACAGGAAATTGAAAAGTCTTAAGAAGGAGATTAAAGCTGCCCTCAAAACATATTGAAGAATCCGTCTTTTACTTTTATCATGGGCTTACTTTTCTTCCGGATGGAGTTATTGAATATATTAAGGATCAGGATTTTATCGATGCAGGCGCTTTTATCGGCGATTCTGCGATAGCATTGAATGAGTATCAGTACCGGAAAATTTATTCAATTGAAATGTCGCTGAAATCAATAGAGAAGTACAGGGTCAACCTGGCGAATTGCGGTATAACTCCTGATAAATTTGAAATCATTAATGCGGGGCTGGCGTCTAATGATAATGAACCTCCCGAAAGGCTCTGGGATACCGGTTCTTCAGGGCTCTCTTTCCTAAGGAAATCGGGTAAATACGATGAAATTTCAGTTGAGAAAAAGTCGCTCGACTTCTTGGTGGATAAGTATAATATAGTTCCCCGTTTCATCAAAGTCGACATCGAAGGGAACAGCCTTGAATTTGTTAAGGGTGCCACGAAAACGCTGATAAAATTCAGGCCGGTATTATCTGTAGCCATCTATCACAATCCCTATGAATTCTTTGAAGTAAAGCCAATGCTTGAAGATCTGCTGTCCGATTATGTGTTCTTAATCAGAAAACTGGCTACAGGTGTAAGAAATAATCTCTGTCACTCGGAGGTTGTTTTGCTTGGATATCCAAAGGAGGCGGTAAGATGATCTCACCTCACGCTTCTCGTTGGGGTCGGGCGTGAGTTCTTTGGCTCCCCTCCTCAGAGGGTCGGGTGTGGGTTCTTTGGCTCCCCTCCTCGGAGGGGCCGGGGGTGGGTACTTTTCTTCGGCTCCCCTTCTCAGAGGTTCGGGTGTGGGTTCTTTGGCTCCCCTCCTGGGAGGAGCCGGGGGTGGGTACTTTTCTTCGGCTCCCCTTCTCAGAGGGTCGGGTGTGGGTTCTTTGGCTCCCCTCCTGGGAGGGGCCGGGGGTGGGTTTAATAATTCATTTGTTTCATGTACTTTTGAAAACTGGAACACGCTACCACAGCTTATGTTAAAGACAATAAAGCAGACGTCAAAGGACTCAATGGTATATGGGCTTGGAAACATTGCTGTAAAAGTAATCGGCTTCCTGTTGATCCCTCTTTACACCGATCCGAAATATTTTTCTGTTGATGATTTCGGGATAATTGCAGTACTTGATATCTCGGGTCTTATCATAATATCGCTGATGGCATCCGGCTTACCGCAGAGTATGATGAGGTGGTACTGGGACAAGGCATACGTCAATAACCAGAGGGGGATCTTTTTTATGTGCCTTTCATTCCAGATCCTTATCAGTCTATCCTTTTGCCTGATCCTGATTCCTTTGTCAAGCCAGCTTTCAACAGTAATCTTCAGCAATACCGACTGGAGCAAGGCTATAAAACTGTTAATTCTGGCATCAGCTCTGCAGGCGGTTAATAACCTGATCAACACATTGATGCGGGTGCAGGCTAAATCAGTCCTGTTCAGTGTTGTCAATCTCTCCAAACTCCTGATCGTCCTGGTGCTGACCATCTACTTTATTGTGAACAGGCATATGGGTATAACCGGAATATACCTCGCCCAGGTGATCGGAAATCTTCTGTTCATTGTTTTTCTTTCATGGTATGCAATTAAAAACAGTAAACCCTTTTTCAACTTTCAGTTATTCAGGGTGATGAGCCAGTACGGTTTCCCATTGCTGCTCGCAAACTTTGCAGCGGCTTCGCTGACGGCAATCGACAGGTACTCGCTTAATTCCCTCGCCCTCTTAAAATATGTAGCTATTTATGCCCTCGCGTATAAAATCTCTTCTGTGCTGAAACTTGTAATTGTCGACTCAATAAAAATGGCAATAACACCAATTGTTTTGCAAAAGATAAATGTTCCCGATAATCAAAGATTTTATTCCAAGACCCTGCTCTACTCCTCTTTTGTACTGATGCTTGGAATCATTACAATTTCACTTTTTTCCTACGAGGTTATCAGGGTTATCTCAAAGTCGACCGAATTCTGGAGCGCCTATATGGTAGTTCCGGTTTTGTGTCTGGCAGTCTTTTTTACAAACATGAGAGAAACATCGAGTTATGGGCTTCTCATTAACAGGAAAACAGGTATTGTCGGGTTAAATGTTGTCATCTCAAGTATTCTGAACATCCTCCTGAACATTCTGTTAATCCCGAAATGGAATATCACCGGGGCGGCCATCGCAACAGCAATCACTCAGCTGATTTACTGGTCGCTTAATTACTACTTTTCGCAGAAAGAGTACTTTATACCCTACGAGGGGAGGAAAATAGTTATTATGTTCATCACGGGCGCTTTGCTTTCATTTGCGGGATTACTGCTTAACGAGATGTACTTAGTTCCCAGGTTAATCATTAAAACCATGTGCGTAATAAGCTTTCCCTTCATTCTTTATCTGTTCAATTTTTACGAACCGGTTGAGCTGGAAGCAATAAAAGGAATTATCAGCAAATGGTCGGACCTGAGGAATTTCAGGGAGAATCTCCGGTCGCTCAAAGGTCTGCAGGGAAAAATTTGACAGCTGATCCCGGCTTTCAGGTAGAATAATTTCATCTAATTGAATACTTTTGTTTTTCATTGATATAACCCAAACTGACAGGATTATGGAAATAAAAAATAGGATCAAACCAGCGTTACCACATCTTATAGCGGTAGCCCTTTTCATAATTATCTCGTTTGCATATTTCTATCCTGTGCTGGAAGGGAAAGTTCTAAGAGCCAACGACTCAACGGTTTCAACAATTAATTCAAAGGAAATAAGGGATTATCGTGAAAAGTTCCACAAGGAACCTTTATGGACCAATTCTATATTCAGCGGGATGCCGGCATATCTTATTTCTGCAAGGTATCCAGGCAATCTGTTGAAGCATGCAGATACCGTGCTGAGGTTCTTCAGGATGCCGGTTTCAGTTCTTTTTATCTCTATGACAGGATTTTATATCCTGCTTTTACTCCTGGGCGTAAATCCATGGCTTGCCGCTACAGGAGCAGTAGCCTACGGATTTTCATCTTTCTTCTTTCAGATCCTGGCCGCGGGCCATAATACCCAGGCGGTTGCACTGGCGTATATGGCTCCGATGATAGGCGGAATTTATTATGCCTACAGGAAGGACGCCTTAAAAGGTGCTCTTTTCACCGCCTTTATGCTTTCCCTTGAAATCCTGGCAAATCATCCCCAGATTACGTATTACGCGATGATGTGTCTGCTTGTGTTCATTATAACCGAATTTGTCTTTTCTGTCAGGGAGAAGAGTATTCCAAAGTTTTTAAAGACATCCGCACTTCTCATTATTCCTTTTGTTATTGCCATAGGGATCAACTTCGCAAGTCTTTATACAATTTACGAATATGGTAAGTACTCAAGCCGAGGGAAGTCCGACCTGGTTGTTGATAATAAGAATGTCTCACGGGGACTTGACAGGGATTACATTACAACATGGAGCTACGGTGTTGATGAGACAATGAATCTCCTCATTCCCAACTACAAGGGAGGATCGAGCAGACCCTTCGACAGAAATTCCGAGACTGTGAGAGCGCTAAGGCAGAACAATGCAGCGTCAGCTGTAAACCAGGTGGCGAAGTATTGGGGTCCCCAGCAGTTGGGAACTGATGGTCCGCATTATGTGGGTGCAATCGTGATCTTTCTTTTTGTGCTTGGGCTGGTAGTTGTAAAAGGAAGGGAAAAATGGTGGCTTCTTATTGCAACCCTTCTTTCAATAATGCTGGCATGGGGTAAGAATTTCATGCCTTTAACAAATATCTTCATCGATTTTTTCCCTGGTTATAATAAGTTCAGAGCTGTAACCATGATCCTGGTCATCTCCCAATTCTGCATACCACTTCTGGGTTTCCTGGCTCTGAGGGATTTTTATAACAAAAGCCTTACAAAAAAGATGATGCTGAACGGGATTATGATCGCAGGCGGTATAACAGGGGGAATTCTCCTTCTGGTTCTTATAATACCGGGAATTGCTGGCTCGTTTTTAAGTCCTTATGAAGCATCAGGATATCCTGGCTGGCTTACAGCCGCGATGGTCGATGACAGGAAAAATCTTCTGAGGTCCGATGCCTTCAGATCCCTTGTATTTATTCTTTTTGCAGCCGGAGCCATAATAGGATTTATTTTGGGTAAACTAAAGAAAGAGTACTCAATAATGATCCTGGGTCTGTTGATCATTATCGATTTATGGAGTGTTGACAAGAGATACCTCAATGCTGACAGGTTTGAAAAACCATCAGCAATTCAGAAAACTTTTAATCCGATGACTGTTGACAACTTTATACTTAAGGACCAGTCGTATTACAGAGTTTTAAATCTCATGGTTTCGACTTTCAATGATAACAGCCCCACTTCATATTTCCACAAATCGATCGGGGGGTACCATGGCGCCAAGCTTAAGAGGTATCAGGAGCTGATAGATTCATCGATCATCAGGGAGCTTTCACTTTTCAGGGCTGCTGCCGACAGCGCAAAATCGGCTGATGACCTGATGCCGGTATTTAAAAGCACAACGGTGCTCAACATGCTGAATACAAAATATGCAATTTATGACTCTGAGTTCCCACCGCTTGTAAACCAGCATGCGCTCGGCAATGCCTGGTTTGTTGAGAAGCCTCTTTTTGCAGAGAATGCAAACCAGGAACTTTCCGCACTTAATTCTCTTGATCCCTCGAAAGAAGCAGTTGTTGACACACGATTTAAGGATCACGTAACCGCTTCCTCTTACCCGGTAGCACCCGGTGACAGGATCGAGCTTGTCTCCTACCAGCCGAATGAACTGGTATATAAGTATTCGGCCGATGGTGAAAAGCTTCTGGTCTTTTCAGAGATATATTACCCGGCAGGCTGGAAATGCTATGTTGACAATAAAGAGACAGATTATTTCAGAGCTGACTATGTTCTCAGGAGCATGGTAGTCCCCGGGGGTGATCATGAAATCAAATTTGTTTTCAGACCCTCGTCGTATTTCACCGGGAACAAAGTCTCACTGGCAAGTTCACTGCTTCTCATCCTGCTTACTGCCGGATATATTGTTTCCGGCAGGGTAAAAAAATCAAAGTAAGGGATATGGTCCTTCACGATAAGTGTCCTCTTTGTGCTTCTGATCAAATATCTTTTTATTTAAGGTGCAGAGATCATCTTAAAAGCAAGGAGGAATTTGACCTCTGGAAATGCTCCAACTGCAAGTTTATATTTACCCGGGGCTATCCAGGCGAAAATGATATCGGATCATATTACGAATCGGACGATTATATTTCGCACGATGACAGGGCAACCGGATTTATAAACAGGATCTATTTGCTTGTGCGGGATTTTATGCTCCGCAGGAAACTAAAAATTGTTTGTGAGGCAACAGGTGTTAAGAAAGGGAAAATCCTTGATATCGGATGCGGAACAGGTTATTTCGCAGCAACAATGATAAAAGGCGGATGGGATGTAAACGGCATCGAACCAAATACGAAAGCCCGCGATTTCGCCTCGCGTCATTTCGGGATTGACGTAAGAAAGCCGGAGGAAATCTCCTCCCTGCCTTCCGGATCTTTCGATTGTGTTACGATGTGGCATGTTCTAGAACATTTGCAGGATCCGGCTGGCTATGCGACGGAAATCCTCAGACTCCTGAAGCCGGGTGGCGTTTGCCTTGCTGCTCTTCCCAACTGCAGCTCATTCGACGCAAAATACTTCCGCGAAAACTGGGCTGCCTATGATGTGCCACGTCATCTACGTCATTTTACACCTGAAACCTTCAGGGTTTTTGCGGAAAAGACAGGTTTTCAGTTGTCGGAAATCAGGCCTCTCCCTCTGGATGTTTTCTATATTTCAATGCTGAGTGAGAAAAATAAAGGAACAAAGTTACATGTACTGACAGGCCTGACAAAAGGCTTTTTATTCGCAATTCTGTCACTATTCAGTAAAGGTAAAAGTAGTTCACTGATCTATTTTCTGCGTTAATCAGCAAATACGAATAAAGAACTTACACAGAGTTCCACTGAGCCCGCCTTCGCCCAAAAATCAATCAAAATTTTGACAGGATTTAAAGTGGCTACGGCGGGTGAAAAAGTCACAGAGATCCACAGAGATAGTACTTAAGGTCCCTCTGTGGAACTCTGTGCAACCTCTGTGGACCTCTGTGTAAGTTTTTGGTTATGTGGAAATTGGGTGTGAAGTACGGAAAACAGGAGGTCGGTTTGGTGAACCTCTTAATAACGGTCGAGCCAGCGGTATTTCCTGTCGCTATCCCCGAATTTTATTGCAATTGTAAGCTCATGGGTGCCGTATGTGACTCTCTGGATCTGCTGGAGGGTAAAATCAAATGCATAACCGAAATGCAGGTTTGTGTAAGTTACTCCGAAATTTGCAATTATTGCCTTGCTTGTCCTGTATGACAAACCCAGCCCAGAACTTCCTGTCGAAGGTATAGGTAAGTCCGATGTCGGCCATCGGTTTCATCTGTTCCGACACCATCAAAAGAGCTGAGGGTTGCAGTTCGATTTTGTTTCCGGCTTCAAAGCTATATGTTCCGAAAAAATAATAATGCCTGTCCATCCTGAAATTCCTGTAAGCCTCATTGCCGATTTTAACGGCTGCTCCAAATAATTGTTCCGTTGAAAATCCGAAACTATACTTTGGATTTAAAAGATATATGCCAAAATCAGCATCGGGAACAAAGACGCCTCTCCTGAGCTCGTTATTCATCCATGGCTCGTCAGGATCTTCAAACCTTATTTCTTCCTCGTTGATCTTAAAATGATACCCGGTGAAAGCAAGCCCCATCGACAGCTGGGTATTACTCTTCACCCACATATGATACGAGTAGGCGGCCTGGAAGCCGGTCCTCTGGATCAGTCCGTTCCTGTCGCTGAAAACATATCCCCCGAAGCCTATTTTTCCATCCGACTTGGGCCTGTAGGAATTCCGTTCTGAATTTCTGCTTTTAAGTACATAACCCCGCTTAAGGATACGTCCCTGACCTGAAAAGGAAAAAGTCCTTGGTGCACCCGAATAACCTATCCATTGTTCGCGGGCTGTAACATTAAAGCTTGTATAGCCGTCACTTCCGGCTACGGCCGGGTTGATAAGGAATTTATTGTAGAGATACTGGCTGTATAACGGAAGCTGCTGACCAGCAAGAGTTGCACTGCAGATAAGAAGTATTGATATGAAAGCCAGTTTCCTCATTAAAAAATATAAATTACTTTACAATAGTTACATGACCAACTATAATCCTGGTGCCATTATGCAGATCAATCGTATAATGATAAGAATCAACCGGAAGAACATTGTTATTGCTTCTGCCGTCCCAGGGATTGGGATACCCTTTTTCTGAATTCCAGATCAGTTCTCCCCATCTGTTGTAAATCTTAACTTCCATTTCCGGATATAGCTCATTGAGGCCTATATTCCACTGGTCGTTAATATTATCACCATTGGGAGAGATTGCATTGGGAATGACCAGGCACGTTTCATTAACGGGGCTGATCATTACCGAATCCATTGCTGAACAGTCGTTTATGTCGGTAACTTTAACACTGTACATGCCACTCACAGCTGTTGTTATGTTTTGAGTTGTTGAATTATCTGACCACAGGTAGGTGTAAGAACCGGCTCCTCCTGTTGCTGACAGGGTGATTACACCATTTGGCATGTCGGTACAGAATGGCTGTTCAACTTCAAATGCCAGTATTATCGGTTCAGGTTCAGTAAGCGTGAAAACAGAGTCGGCCTGGCAATTGTTTGAGTCGTTGATTATAATTTTATATACCCCGGCTTTAAGGTCATTCCTGACATTGCCGATCTCGCCGTCAGCCCACAGATACTCAACTGCGCCTGCATTATTGACTGCATCTACAGTTATCGAACCTGTTTTGGCCTCTGCACAGTTTATGTTATGGTCACCCGTGATACTTAGGGAGGGTGTAAAATTCATGCTTAACCTGCCCGGTTC
This sequence comes from uncultured Bacteroidales bacterium, assembly GCA_963806555.1. Classification (GTDB taxonomy): domain Bacteria; phylum Bacteroidota; class Bacteroidia; order Bacteroidales; family VadinHA17; genus LD21. The sequence continues at coordinate 166,566 of CAWDYR010000015.1, forward strand.
GATCAGAGTAACCGTATCGAGCGCTGTGCATAAATTATTATCCGTTATTGATAAAATATACTGACCGGCTTTTAGTCCGGTTATATCACCGGTAGTCTGGTTAAATCCTCCGGGTCCCTGCCAGGTGTAGATATAGGGAGGCGTTCCGCTGGTGGGTTCAATCCGGATAGAGCCATCAGCGCTCCCGTAACAACTTACATTATAACCATTGAAAAGTGAAAGCACAGGATTATAGGTTAAATCCGGAGGCAGGTTTACCCTTGTGGAATCAGTCTGTGAGCATCCGTTTGCATCTGTTACCGTAACCGAATAGGACCCTTCGGCAAGGCCTGAAATATCCTGGGTATGTATGCCATTCGACCAGTTGTATGTATATGGTTCGATGCCACCTGTAAGGGTGAGATTTACTGAACCATTGTCAAAACCCAATCCCTCGCAGGTTACATGGGTTGGCACAAGCTCAATTACAAGAGCCTGAGGCTGTGTAAGGGTAATAATGACTGTTGCGAAACAGCCGTTCACGTCGGTTACCTTAAGCTGATAGGAGCCAGCCCTGAGGGCATTCTGATCCTCCAGGCCAATCAGCATACCTCCCCCATCCGTTGTGCTCCAGTCATAAACATATGATCCCCCACTTCCACCTGTAACTGTTATATCGATGGAACCAGTGCCTCCGTTGCAATTAATGTTGAATGATCCATCGGTCGATACCGAGCTTGTAAAATCGATATCCAATATCTCAGGTTGCGTAAGGTCGAAGGAAGGCTGAGGCGTAAGAATACACCCATTTATATCAGTTACAGTGCATCTGTAATTTCCTGCTTTAAGCCCGGAAATATCACCCTGAGTTGATGAAAAATCGTCGGGACCGATCCATAAATAGGTGTAGATACCGGAGCCACCTGAAATATTAATGTCAATATACCCGTCAGTTGCACCGTTGCAGGAAATCTGGTAATCGCCATCATTGCTTTGGGACACTTCGAACGATTCAAGTATCATACCGGGAGCATCAGCAAGAGTAACACTGTCGAGCCTGGTGCACCCAAGTAAATCAGTAACCTGCACATAATATTTTCCCGCCGGAATGCTGTCAAGAAGACTTTCATTAACGCTGACCGTAAGAGAACCGGTTTCGGGATACCAGAAAAAGGCATAACTTCCATTTCCACCTGTAACATTGGCAGTTGCAGAACCATCGCTGTAGCCCCTGCATGAGACATTGGAACCATTGAAATCACTTTTCCCAAACAGAACAACTAATGGTTCGGGTTCCTTAAGTTCTGCTTCCCTGAATGTTTCACAGCCGTTTATATCCTGTGTTATCAGCTTATATTGCCCTGCAGGCAGGTCTGTAATGATTCTGAAGGTTGAAGGGTCGGAGAGAAGATAAGAGTCTGTGAATGTTCCCGTAAACAGTGTTGCAGTATCATTTAGAACTACCCTGTAGTTGTAGGGTGGGGTAATTCCACTGCTCACATAAATCCTTGCAGTACCGTCGCTGCCTCCCGGGCATGAGATATTAACAGACGGGACAACAGGGTTAGCGTAAGGAATAATTCTCGGTGAAGCGCTGCGGTTTACAATATTTATTGCTGTGTCTCCCTGACATCCGAGGTTATCCGTTACGTTAAGGATATAATTTCCGGCATAAAGGTTAGTTATTGCTATTGAATCTTCCATTGAGTATCCGACAGGACCCGACCACACCAGACTATATGGATCCGCACCTCTTGAGATCACAGCTTCCAGTGCCGCGAGCCCTGAGCTTGTTTCACAGGTAAATGGCCTTGTAATGATGATTCCCCTGGCCGGTTTCGGATGAACCTGTACTTCCTGAACGTTAATATTACCTGACGGGCAGTTAAGTCCCGCAACTTTTGGTGTGATATTAAAACTCACCGATCTTACGCTGTCATTTAAATTATGATAAACAAACGAAAGGATATCGCCCTGTAATTTATCGGTATCAGGATTACCGTTACCGGAAACTCCACCCGGCAGGTTAATAGTATAATCAAAACGTATTTCACCAGAAGTCATTTCAGTTGGTGACATCAGCCTTATTTCAGTGTCATCCCCAAAACAGATTGCAGGTTTTACGTTGACCGGAGTAACACGTGGTGTGGGATTGACTGTAACCGTGAAGGTAACCGTGGGCCCATCAATACAACCAGCACCACTTACCGGAACCAGGGTATATGTCACCGCCAGGGGAGCATCAGTTGAATTAACAAGATTATCAATTAAAAGATATCCGCCTGGCAGTCCATTTGCGCTGGTTGTGAAGCCGCTTAGACCTGCAGGAGCAGAACCTGTTAAATTGATGGTTACTACTCCGCTTGTAAAGGTGCTCGGGCTCTGAAGCACAATGTTGACAGGCGTATTGTCGCATCGAATATTATCGGCGTCCGGTTCCGGGAATATTCTTGGAGTCGGATTTACTGTTATAACTACAACCTGCGGCGGTCCTTCCGCGCATGATCCCGAAGGATTAACCGGGTAGATCGTATATGTAACTGTCTGCGGTGCATCGGTCGGGTTATGAAGTATGTCACTTATTACATGGTTCAGCGGAAGACCTGTCACAGGTGTTGTGAATCCTGTAACCCCGCCTGTTGCAACTACCGTATACCTGAACGTGATATCACCGTTGCTGAAGGTGCTCGGGCTGGTAAGCGTTATACCTGTCGTCGCGTCATTGCATAACGTCCCTTCTGCTACAACCGGCACAACCTGTGGTGTTGGATTTACTGTTATAACTACAACCTGCGACGGTCCTTCCGCACATGAGCCCGACGGATTAACCGGGTAGATCGTATATGTAACCGTCTGCGGTGCATCGGTCGGGTTATGAAGTATGTCACTTATTACATGGTTCAGCGGAAGACCTGTCACCGGTGTCGTAAAGCCCGTAACCCCGCCTGTTGCAACTACTGTATACCTGAACGTGATAACTCCGTTGCTGAAGGTGCTCGGGCTGGTAAGTGTTATTCCTGTCGTCGCGTCATTGCATAACGTCCCTTCTGCTACAACCGGCACAACCTGTGGTGTCGGATTAACTGTTATGACTACAACCTGCGGAGGTCCTTCCGCGCATGATCCCGACGGATTAACCGGGTAGATCGTATATGTAACTGTCTGCGGTGCATCGGTCGGGTTATGAAGTATATCACTTATTACATGGTCCAGCGGAAGCCCTGTTACAGGTGTCGTGAATCCTGTAACCCCGCCTGTTGCAACTACTGTATACCTGAACGTGATAACACCGTTGCTGAAGGTGCTCGGGCTGGTAAGTGTTATTCCTGTCGTCGCGTCATTGCATAACGTCCCTTCTGCTACAACCGGCACAACCTGTGGTGTCGGATTTACTGTTATAACTACAACCTGCGGAGGTCCTTCCGCGCATGAGCCCGACGGATTAACCGGGTAGATCGTATATGTAACTGTCTGCGGTGCATCGGTCGGGTTATGAAGTATGTCACTTATTACATGGTCCAGCGGAAGACCGGTTACAGGTGTCGTAAACCCTGTAACCCCGCCTGTTGCAACTACCGTATACCTGAACGTGATATTTCCGTTGCTGAAGGTGCTCGGGCTGGTAAGCGTTATACCTGTCGTCGCGTCATTGCATAACGTCCCTTCTGCTACAACCGGAACAACCTGTGGTGTCGGATTTACTGTTATAACTACAACCTGCGGAGGTCCTTCCGCGCATGATCCCGAAGGATAAACCGGGTAGATCGTATAGGTCACTGTCTGCGGTGCATCGGTCGGGTTATGAAGTATGTCACTTATTACATGGTTTAGCGGAAGACCTGTCACTGGTGTCGTGAACCCTGTAACCCCGCCTGTGGCAACTACCGTATACCTGAAGGTGATAACTCCGTTGCTGAAGGTGCTCGGGCTGGTCAGCGTTATAACTGTCGTCCCGTCATTGCATAATGTCCCTTCTGCTACAACCGGGACAACCCGGGGTGTGGGATTAACTGTTATGACAACAACCTGCGCTGGTCCTTCCGCGCATGATCCCGACGGATTAACCGGGTAGATCGTATATGTAACTATCTGCGGTGCATCGGTCGGATTATGAAGTATGTCACTTATTACATGGTTCAGCGGAAGACCGGTCACAGGTGTCGTAAACCCTGTAACCCCGCCTGTGGCAACTACCATATACCTGAAGGTGATAACACCGTTGCTGAAGGTACTCGGGCTGGTAATTGTTATTCCTGTGGTCGCATCATTGCATAATGTGCCTTCTGCTACAACCGGAACAGCCTGTGGTGTTGGATTTACTGTTATAACCACAACCTGCGGCGGTCCTTCAGCGCATGATCCCGACGGATTGACCGGGTAGATCGTATATGTAACCGTCTGCGGTGCATCGGTCGGATTATGAAGTATGTCACTTATTACGTGGTTCAGTGGAAGACCTGTCACAGGTGTTGTGAAGCCTGTAACCCCGCCTGTGGCGACTACCGTATACCTGAAGGTGATAACACCGTTGCTGAATGTGCTCGGACTGGAGAGTGTTATTCCTGTGGTAGCGTCATTGCATAACGTGCCTTCTGCTACAACCGGAACAACCTGTGGTGTCGGGTTAACTGTTATAACTACAACCTGCGGTGGTCCTTCAGCGCATGATCCCGACGGATTAACCGGGTAGATCGTATATGTAACCGTCTGCGGTGCATCGGTCGGGTTATGAAGAATATCACTAATTACATGGTCCAATGGAAGCCCGGTTACAGGTGTCGTAAAGCCCGTAACCCCGCCTGTGGCAACTACGGTATATCTGAACGTGATAACACCGTTGCTGAAGGTGCTCGGACTGGTAAGGGTTATTCCTGTCGTCCCATCATTGCATAACGTCCCTTCTGCTACAACCGGCACAACCTGTGGTGTTGGATTTACTGTTATAACTACAACCTGCGAAGGTCCTTCCGCGCATGAGCCCGAAGGATTAACCGGGTAGATCGTATATGTAACCGTCTGCGGTGCATCGGTCGGGTTATGAAGAATATCACTAATTACATGGTTCAGTGGAAGACCTGTCACTGGTGTCGTGAACCCTGTAACCCCGCCTGTTGCAATTACCGTATACCTGAATGTAATATTACCGTTGCTGAAGGTGCTCGGGCTGGTAAGCGTCATAACTGTCGTCGCGTCATTACATAACGTCCCTTGTGCTACAACCGGCACGACCTGTGGTGTCGGATTTACTGTTATAACTACAACCTGCGGAGGTCCTTCCGCGCATGATCCCGAAGGATTAACCGGGTAGATCGTATATGTAACCGTCTGCGGTGCATCGGTCGGGTTATGAAGTATGTCACTTATTACATGGTTCAGCGGAAGACCTGTCACAGGTGTCGTAAAGCCCGTAACCCCGCCTGTGGCAACAACTGTATACCTGAAGGTGATAACTCCGTTGCTGAAGGTGCTCGGGCTGGAGAGTGTTATTCCTGTGGTCGCGTCATTGCATAACGTCCCTTCTGCTACAACCGGCACAACCTGTGGTGTCGGATTTACTGTTATAACTACAACCTGCGGAGGTCCTTCCGCGCATGGTCCCGACGGATTAACCGGGTAGATCGTATATGTAACCGTCTGCGGTGCATCGGTCGGGTTATGAAGTATGTCACTTATTACATGGTCCAGAGGAAGGCCTGTCACTGGTGTCGTGAACCCTGTAACCCCGCCTGTTGCAACTACCGTATACCTGAATGTAATAACACCGTTGCTGAAGGTGCTCGGGCTGGAGAGTGTTATTCCTGTCGTCCCGTCATTGCATAACGTCCCTTCTGCTACAACCGGCACAACCTGTGGTGTCGGATTTACTGTTATAACTACAACCTGCGGAGGTCCTTCCGTGCATGATCCCGAAGGATTAACCGGGTAGATTGTATATGTAACGGTCTGTGGTGCATCGGTCGGGTTGACGAGGATATCGGCAATTACATGTCCGGACGGAAGACCTGTTGCCGATGGTGCAAACCCATTCACCCCTCCTGTTGCCACTGCCGTATATCTGAAGCTTATCACACCACTGGTGAAGGTGTTGGGACTCTGAAGTACTATGCTGGTCGCTGTGTTGTCGCACTGCGTGTTGTCTGTCGGAACCGGGAAGATCCTCGGTGTCGGGTTGACTGATATCGTGAATACTTGTAGCTGACCATCACAATAAAGGCTTCCAAATGTAAAATGCGGTACTACAGTTATTGTGGCTATAACCGGACTATCCCCTGAGTTGACCGCTGTGAATGAAGGTATATTCCCGGAGCCGCTTGGTGATAAACCGATCGAGGGCTGATCATTCGTCCAGGTATATGTAACATCTCCGATGGTCGGGGTATTGAAAATTACTTCAGCTGAATTTTCCCCGTCACAAAGATCCTGATCGGCCGGAAGGATAACACGGGCGGTCGGGACAACGGTTACGACAACTACCGCAGGGCTGGATGCACAACCCATACTGCTGTAGGGTGTAATGGTATAAGTTACCGTTTGAACCTCGTTGGTCGGATTAGACAATACATCAGCAATGATATGATCCTTCAGCAAGCCGGTTTCCGGGGTGGTAAATCCGGTCACTCCTCCGGTTGCTACAACAGTGTATCCGAATGTAACAACTCCGTTGTTAAAAGTGCTTGGGCTTCCTATGACAATATTTGTCGGTTCGTCATTGCAGATAAACTGCGTAAGTATGCTGGGAACTACCTGAGGAGTGGGATCAACAATTATTGAGAATGTTTTTGATGGACCGTCGCAAGTCAAACCTCCGTATGTAAAGTGGGGTGTTACAACAATTATAGCTGTTACCGGGGAGTTGTCCGGGTTTGTTACGATAAATACCGGAATATCTCCTGTTCCGGATGCTGCCAGACCGATTGAAGGTTGATCATTAGTCCAGGTATAAGTTGTTACGCCACCAGAGTTTGTTGTGGTGAAAATTATTGGAAGAGTAGGAGCATCATTACAAACGACCTGATTATCCGGAAGATCAATCTGAGCTGTCGGGTTGACCGTTATTGTAAATATCTTGACTGGTCCGTCACAATTAACAGATCCATTTTCAAAATCCGGTGTGGCTACAATCGTAGCGACTACCGGCGAATCGCCGGGATTAAGCGCAACAAATGAAGGAACGTTTCCCGAACCTGATACGGGAAGTCCGATTGATGGCTGATCATTTGTCCAGGTGTAGGTAGTAAGACCCCCGGAATTAAGTGTTTCGAGGATAACCTCTTCTGTCGATCCTTCATGACAGACAACCTGGTCAGACGGCTGGATTACAATTGCTGTGGGATTTACAGTTATGGTAAAGATCTTTGGTGCTCCTGAACAAACAACCGGCCCGTTTTCAAAATGAGGTGTTACGACGATGGTTGCAGTGACCGGTGAGGTGCCGACATTTATGGCAATGAAGGTCCCGATATCCCCTGTCCCTAGGGCTGGAAGACCTATGGAAGGCTGATCATTGGTCCATGTATATGTTACCGTACCACCTGTATTCGTGGTCGTTAAATTTACATCTGCAACAGCTGCCCCGTTACAAACTACCTGGTCAGATGGCTGATCAACTTCTGCAGCCGGATTGACTGTTATTGTAAATGTTGTGGCGGTCCGTCGCATGTCACAGAACCGTTCTCAAAATGAGGTGTCACGGTTATGGTTGCAACTACCGGCGCCGTTCCTGCGTTTGTCGCCGTAAATGATGCTATATCACCGGCCCCTGCTGCTGCGAGTCCGATCGATGGCTGATCATTGGTCCAGGTATAGGTGGTCGTTCCTCCGGTATTTACAGTCCCGAAGGCCACCGAAGCAGGGCTGCCGTTACATTCCACAACATCCGATGGCAAATTTACCTGTGCAGTAGGATTGACTGTTATTGTAAATGTCTGTGGAGGTCCGTCGCATGTCACAGAACCGTTCTCAAAATGAGGTGTCACGGTTATGGTTGCAACTACCGGTGCCGTTCCCGCGTTTGTCGCCGTAAATGATGCGATATCACCGGCCCCTGCTGCTGCGAGTCCGATCGATGGCTGATCATTGATCCAGGTATATGTTACCGTACCACCTGTATTCGTGGTCGTAAAGTTTATGTCTGCAACAGCTGCCCCGTTACAAACTACCCGGGCAGACGGCTGATCAACTTCTGCAGCCGGATTGACTGTTATTGTAAATGTCTGTGACGGTCCGTCGCATGTCACAGAACCGTTCTCAAAATGAGGTGTCACGGTTATGGTTGCAACTACCGGTGCCGTTCCAGCGTTTGTTGCCGTAAATGATGGGATATCACCGGCCCCTGCTGCTGCAAGTCCGATCGAGGGCTGATCATTGGTCCAGGTATATGTTACCGTACCACCTGTATTCGTGGTAGTAAAGTCTATGTCTGAAACAGCTGCCCCGTCGCATACCAGCTGGTCAGATGGCTGATCAACTTCTGCAGTCGGATTGACTGTTATTGTAAATGTCTGTGGCGGTCCGTCGCATGTCACAGAACTGTTCTCAAAATGAGGAGTCACGGTTATGGTTGCAACTACCGGTGCCGTTCCTGCGTTCGTTGCCGTAAATGATGGGATATCACCGGCCCCTGCTGCTGCAAGTCCGATCGATGGCTGATCATTGGTCCAGGTATAGGTGGTTGTTCCTCCGGTATTTACAGTCCCGAAGGGCACCGAAGCAGGGCTGCCGTTACATACCACAACATCCGATGGCAGATTTACCTGTGCAGTAGGATTGACTGTTATTGTAAATGTCTGTGGCGGTCCGTCGCATGTCACAGAACCGTTCTCAAAATGAGGTGTTACGGTTATGGTTGCAACTACCGGCGCCGTTCCCGCGTTTGTTGCCGTAAATGATGCTATATCACCGGCCCCTGCGGCTGCGAGTCCGATCGAGGGCTGATCGTTGGTCCAGGTATATGTTACCGTACCACCTGTATTCGTGGTAGTAAAGTTAACGTCTGCAACAGCTGCCCCGTTGCAAACTACCCGGTCGGATGGCTGATCAACTTCTGCAGTCGGATTGACTGTTATTGTAAATGTCTGTGGCGGTCCGTCGCATGTCACAGAACCGTTCTCAAAATGAGGTGTTACGGTTATGGTTGCAACTACCGGTGCCGTTCCCGCGTTTGTTGCCGTAAATGATGCTATATCACCTGCCCCTGCTGCTGCGAGTCCGATCGATGGCTGATCATTGGTCCAGGTATAGGTGGTCGTTCCTCCGGTATTTACAGTCCCGAAGACCACCGATGCAGGGCTGCCGTTACATACCACAACATCCGATGGCAAATTTACCTGTGCAGTCGGATTGACTGTTATTGTAAATGTCTGTGGAGGTCCGTCGCATGTCACAGAACCGTTCTCAAAATGAGGTGTTACGGTTATGGTTGCAACTACCGGTGCCGTTCCTGCGTTTGTCGCCGTAAATGATGCGATATCACCGGCCCCTGCTGCTGCGAGTCCGATCGATGGCTGATCATTGGTCCAGGTATATGTTACCGTACCACCTGTATTCGTGGTCGTAAAGTTTATGTCTGCAACAGCTGCCCCGTTACAAACTACCTGGGCAGATGGCTGATCAACTTCTGCAGTCGGATTGACTGTTATTGTAAATGTCTGTGACGGTCCGTCGCATGTCACAGAACCGTTCTCAAAATGAGGTGTTACGGTTATGGTTGCAACTACCGGTGCCGTTCCAGCATTTGTTGCCGTAAATGATGCGATATCACCGGCCCCTGCTGCTGCGAGTCCGATCGAGGGCTGATCATTGGTCCAGGTATATGTTACCGTACCACCTGTATTCGTGGTAGTAAAGTCTATGTCTGAAACAGCTGCCCCGTCGCATACCACCTGGTCAGATGGCTGATCAACTTCTGCAGTCGGATTGACTGTTATTGTAAATGTCTGTGGCGGTCCGTCGCATGTCACAGAACCGTTCTCAAAATGAGGTGTCACGGTTATGGTTGCAACTACCGGTGCCGTTCCCGCATTTGTTGCCGTAAATGATGCGATATCACCGGCCCCTGCTGCTGCAAGTCCGATCGATGGCTGATCATTGGTCCAGGTATAGGTGGTTGTTCCTCCGGTATTTACAGTCCCGAAGGGCACCGAAGCAGGGCTGCCGTTACATACCACAACATCCGATGGCAGATTTACCTGTGCAGTAGGATTGACTGTTATTGTAAATGTCTGTGGCGGTCCGTCGCATGTCACAGAACCGTTCTCAAAATGAGGTGTTACGGTTATGGTTGCAACTACCGGCGCCGTTCCCGCGTTTGTTGCCGTAAATGATGCTATATCACCGGCCCCTGCTGCTGCGAGTCCGATCGAGGGCTGATCGTTGGTCCAGGTATATGTTACCGTACCACCTGTATTTGTGGTAGTAAAGTTTACGTCTGCAACAGCCGCCCCGTTGCAAACTACCTGGGCGGATGGCTGATCAACTTCTGCAGCCGGATTG